>NZ_BDAZ01000007.1 GCF_001612725.1 Nocardia anaemiae NBRC 100462
GCTCGCGCCGCCAGCCGAATCGGGTTGGACCCCACCGCGTTACGCCACGCCGCGCCGCTTCACCGAGCAAGAGATCACCCTGGAATGCGGACCGCTCACGGTCCCGGGCACGCTGGCCATGCCCCGCGGCGGCCGTAACCGGCCGGGAGTGGTGCTGATCTCCTCCGGCGCCAGCGACCGGGACGTGACTGTGGGACCGAACAAGCCGTTCAAGGACCTCGCATGGGGCCTGGCCAGCCGCGGAGTCGCTGTGGTGCGGTTCGACAAGGTCACCCATGTGCACACCCACATGGAGCACGAGCCCGGATTCACCATGGTCAAGGAGTATCTACCGAATGTGCTCGCCGCCGTGCGGCTGCTGCAGCAGCAGCCCGGGGTCGATCCCGCCCAGGTTTTCGTCGCGGGCCACAGCGGTGGCGGTAAGGCCGCGGTCCGCGTCGCCGCGGTCGATTCCTCGATCGCGGGTGTGGTGATGCTGGCCGCGGACACGGTCCCACTGCCACGCGCCGCCACGCGCATATTCAGCTATATCGCTGATCTGGAACCGGTCACGAATATGGCCGCGACTCTTGCAGGCAGCGCCGAGACGATCGCGCGGACCGAAGATCCGACTCTGTCACCCGAAACCCCCAGCACGGAACTGCTGTTCGGCTGGCCCGCCTCCTACTGGCTGGACCTGCGCGAGTTCGACCAGGTGGGCACCGCCGCAACCCTGGACCGACCGATCCTGGCGCTGCAAGGCGGTCGCGACTATCAGGTCACCGAGGCCGACGACTTGGCCGGGTGGCGTGCGGGACTGGACGGAAAACCCGGCGTGACCATCCAAGTCTTCGCGGCCGACGACCACATGTTCTTCCCCGGCAGCGGACCCTCAGTTCCTTCGGATTATCAAGCGCCGCACCATGTCGACCCAGCGGTAGTGGCCGCCATTGCCCAATGGATAGCGCCGGGCGGAGGCCGCTCTCCGATGTCCCGGCTGCTGTCTCGCCTCGGTAGGTGAACGTCATGACCAGTCCAACTTGCAGCAACGCAGCAGCACAACTGTACTGGATAATCGCCGCGTCCTCGTCCGGAAAAACGCTGCCGGACACCGAAATCCGGGATCATCTCGTTCCCCGGCTGCTGGACTCGGGTGGTGCCGAGCGTTTCGCCGCCGGTCTGGCAGCACTGGGCCCGCTCACCGTCAGCGAAATCCGCATCGACCAGCCCGAGCGTATCCAGGCCCTGGTGCGCGGCGCCGCCACCGAACTGCTGCTGACAGTGCACGTGAACCCAGCCGGGCTCGTCGATGACCTGGACCTGACGGTTCCGTCGCCGCCACCCGATTCCTGGGACGTGTGCGACGCACGGCTGTCGTCCCTCGGCCCGCGAGTGTGTTTCGCGGCCATGGAGATCGGGCCAGGGGGCGAGTGCCAGCTCGTCCACGGTCTGTCGCCCGAGACACTGCGTCCCACCGGATCGGCGTTCAAACTCTACGTTTTGGGCGCGCTCGGCCAGGCCGTTGACGAGGGCAGCGCCAGCTGGGACGAGCCGCTGCCGATCCGCGACGACCTGAAGAGCCTGCCATCGGGCATCATGCAGGACCGCCCACAGGGATACACCGCGCCGCTGTCCGAATACGCCGAGCTGATGGTCAGCCTCAGCGACAACACCGCCACCGACCATCTGATCCACCGGCTCGGCCGCGACGCAGTCGAATGCCAGCTCCGGCTCTTCGGTCACAGCGCGCCCGAGGCGAATATTCCCTTCCTCACCACGCGCGCGTTTTTCCGATTCAAGTCATCGCCCGATTCCACTCTCGCGCAACGGTATCCAGATCTGCCAGTATCCGAGCGCCGGGCGCTGCTGGAATCCCTGGAGCGGCAACCGCTTCCGGATCTACCGGACATCTGGCCCGAACCGCGCGAGATCGACCGGATCGAATGGTTCGCATCGCCGATCGATATCTGCCACGCCTTCGCCGGCCTGCTACGGCTCGACCAGTCCGAAATCGGGCATGCACTGTCCCGCACCGATGCCGGGCTCTCCCTGGACCCCTCCCGATTCCACACTGTTTGGTACAAGGGCGGCAGCGAACCAGGCGTCATCACCCTGCACTACCTGGCCCGCACCGCCGATGACAGGTTGCTGGCCACCAGCCTGCTGATATCCGACCCGCAGGCATCACTTGTGACCCTTGCGACCATCGTGGCGGCCCAGTCTGCGCTGCGCGGCGCATTCGAACTCATGGCCGCCTCACCAGCCCACGAGCCGGTCCCGCCGGTCAGTCCCGCACCCTCGACGAGACTAGCCGACCGGCCAGCACAACAGCCCACCAGCTCACAGCATGATCAAAGCCGCTGAAAAGAAACGCTCCCAATGACATACATCTCAACGACGCTGGCGGAGCACGACCAGCAACTATGGGAGTTCGACCTACTGGCCACACTCAGGCGGTCCGGTCCGCCCTATCGGATGACGCAGGTGCACTCACCGACTCGGCGATGATCACCTCGGGCGCGATGACCAACCGAGTCGACCGTCTCGTCAAACGCGAATTGTCAGCCGCGAATTGGATCCGGACAATCGGCGATCGGTCTTGATCAGCCTCACCGACCGCGGACGCGAACTGGTCGGCGCGACGATGGCCGACCACGTCGCCGCGGTAAATCATCAGCGCGACTTTTCGCGAATTTGGACAGGGATCCGCGAAAGGCTGTACCTCACAACGGCTCTTGGAGGCGGCGGGGGTGCGGGCGCTGATCGCCGAGGCCACCAACGACGGGGCTGGGCTCCGTCGCTGAGTCACGTTTCCGCGGCTTACTGGGCAGGGTGTGTATGGCAGGATTCGCCTGGAATATGTCATTGCCGCCATCGCGATGCCTGCTGAAGAATCAGCCGCATGGTCGAGCAGCGGGCGGGTCGTCGCGTCGTCTTCCTGGTCTTTCCGGGCGTACAGGCGCTTGATCTGGTGGGCCCGATGGAGGTCTTTCATGGGGCGAGCCAGATGGTGGACGGGGCGTACACGGTAGAGATCGTCGGGGGCGGTTCGCAGCCGGTGACATCATCCAGCGGTCTGTTGATCCAGCCGACCGTCGACCTCGCGCACTGCAGCGGCCCGATCGACACGTTGCTGGTCGCCGGGGGACTGCCTGGCGTGAGAGCGGCAGAGCAGGATGAGGAGCTCATATCCTGGCTGCAGTCGGCGGCGCGGCGGTCACGTCGTGTGGGGTCGGTCTGCAATGGTGCCTTGCTGTTGGCGCGGGCGGGCGTGCTCGACGGGCGCCGGGCCACCACCCACTGGGCAGCGTGTGAAGAACTTGCATGCCGCTACCCACAGGTCGCAGTGGAAGGTGATCCGATCTTCGTCCGTGACGGGAGGGTGTGGACCTCTGCGGGCGTGACGGCAGGGATGGATCTGACGCTGGCACTGGTCGAGGATGATCTGGGCCGTGCGGTGGCGTTGGAAATCGCCCGCTGGTTGGTGTTGTTCCTACAGCGCCCTGGTGGTCAATCGCAGTTCAGCGCCCAACTGGTTGCTCAACGGGCCGAACGCAGACCACTGCGCGAACTGCAGGCGTGGATCACCGACAACGTGGCCGCGGATCTGCGCGTCGAGGTTCTGGCCGAGCGCGCCTGCATGAGTCCCCGGCACTTCGCGCGTGCCTTTCGCCAAGAGGTTGGTGTGACACCAGCTGCCTATGTCGAGATGGCTCGTGTCGAGATCGCCCGCCAGGCTTTGCTCGACACCGACGCTTCCATCGATGCAGTCGCTGCACGCTGTGGCTTCGGAACGCCCGAGACGATGCGGCGGGCCTTCCACCGACGCCTGGGTGTCGGCCCCGCCAACTACCGAGCCAGATTCCGTCTCACACACGACGCGACCGCGTGAACGGCGCCCCCAACACGAAGGAGTCATGATGCAAGCTGCGTTCCTGCTGTATGAGGGCTTTACCCCCCTCGATGTAATCGGCCCGTTCCAGGTGCTCGCAGCGGTGCCCGATATCGAGCCGGTTTTTGTCGCCGAACGCCCCGGGACCGTGGACAGCGACTCGGCGCCGTGTGCGATCGTCGCCCAACGGACGCTGGAGGAGGTTCCTTCGCCTGACATCGTGGTTGTCCCTGGCAGCCTGGCCTCCTTCTACACGTTGTTCGGGCACGAACCGACCCTGGCCTGGATCCGAAGCACCCACGAGCATGCACGGTTCGTGACCTCGGTCTGCACGGGCTCGTTGTTGCTTGCCGCCGCCGGGTTGTTGGAGGGAATGCCTGCGACGACACACTGGGCGGCCCGCGATCTTCTTCCGAGATTCGGTGCGATCCCCACTCCAGAACGTGTGGTGAAGAGCGGAAAGATCATCACGGCGGGTGGAGTATCGGCGGGTATCGACATGGCCCTGCATCTGGTCGCGGAACTCAACGGAATCCAGACGGCACAGGCCGTACAACTCGGCATCGAATACGCACCCGACCCGCCGTTCAACTCCGGCAGCAAGGAGAACGCCAGCGCAGACCTGATAGCTGCTGTGGCCACCGCCTTCGCCCACCGCGGAGCCACCTGGATCTCCGACCTGCAGACCACGGCCTGACACCCAAGGGAGGCTTCGATGCCAGTGACCACGATCAACCCACCGGGGCTGCTCACCCCGAACGGCTATGCCCACGTCTCCGTGGCGACAGGTTCCAAACTCATCCATGTAGCCGGACAGGCGGCCCACGACCCCGACGGTAATATCGTCGGCCCGGGAGACCTCACCGCTCAAACCGAACGCGCGCTCGACAACGTGGCGATCGCCCTCGCTGCGGCCCAAGCCACCTTCGACGACATTGTGAACCTGACGTTCTACGTTCCCAACTGGGATGAGTCCAAGTTCCCTGCGCTGGCCGAAGGCATCCGAGCCGCCGCTGCCACGCTGGGCATCAACCCGATCAAACCCAGTGCCCTGATCGGTGTCGCCAGCCTCGGCCGTCCCGAATGGCTGATCGAGATATCCGCCACCGCCGTGACAACATAACTGCGAAAACCTCGGAATCTGGCGCGGAGTGTCCGGTGTCCGTGACTCGCCCCCGGCTTGGCTGGGTACGTCAACAGATTACGGGACAGAGCCGAATGGACTGAGCCGGGCCGTTTAAGGTCGATGCTTCGCGTTTGGGGCACGTCGGGCGCCGCTATCCGCACGTCCCGCCGGATCAACGCGTGTTCGAGCCTCCTGATCAGAAAACGATATCCGTTGACTTGCGCCCGAGATCCTGGCCGCGACAATGGTGATCGCGTTGATGTCGCTGCCGTTCGAGTTCATGGTCTTCATGCGCATCGATATCTACTACGTGCTGCAGGACATTCTGGCCTGCCGCAAGTGTTCGGTGACGGCACTGCCTATGCCCGACACCCGGAAAGCGGGTGTGGTGCACCATCTTCGGATCGACTGCCAGGACGGTCGACCCCAGCCTAGGGTTGCCGCAGCACGAACGCCGAGCGGTGCGGATCTATAGCATCGTCCTGGTCGTAGGAACGGCACTCTGCGTCGGCGTGACGGTTATGTTCACCGTTCCCGCCGACCTGACGTTGATCTCGCGGGCGCTCACCGGCATCGGCTTGGGCCAATCGCTGAGAAGCAACCTCGACAGCATCGTCGTCTTGGTCATTCTCGGCAGCGTGCACACAGTGTGGGTGCTGACGTGGTGCCGACGGCAGCGCGGTGGGTCGCATGCTGGCGCGGTCGTCGGAGACTGCGCGGCGCCCGACATACTGCTGTAGGTCCGTGATCTGGACCATGTCGAGGGACGACGATGAGAAGTCGTGGATGACGTCCTCGGGCAGGTGCACATACTCGCCGAGAACGTCGGTTGCTGAACCCCCGTAGGCCTACTTGATTCGGAATATCCTGCGCATCAACGGATGCTCTGCAGCTACCCGTCGTATACCGCGATCGTACCGACTGCTGTCGTGGCATCCTCGCTGTAGCAGACGATTTCGGTATGTGTGTAGCCCGTCGACATCGATATGCCGAAGTCGACGGACTCCCGACCTGCAGCACCGAAGTGGTAAGCCACGTCCGTGAAGTCAGCCGAATCCGCTGCGGCGTTCAGTCTTCGCTGATCGCGGCGGCCGGTGCACGGACGGCCGAATGTCCGCGGCAGCAAGCCTGCCCAATGCCGCGCCCAACGTCCGCGCCAGCATGGGACGGTCGCCGTCGGCCCACACCTCCCGGGTATCGACCTCGTCGCCAGCAGAGGTCCGGAAGCTCAACGGCGGCGGAATCCGCTCACCCGTGCGTGCGCGGCACCGCTCCAGAAACTCCAAATCGCCGCAGTGCCACGTCCGGGCGTGCCGAGTATCATTGTTCGACAACCGGTTTCGCGACCGCTGGCGGCTTGCCGAATGCTTCCGCCAGATACCGCTTCGACGACACCCCCTTGCGGTGCCTTGCCTGCCCGCGCGGCGGGCGCATTCTTCTTCCACTTCGTCAGGATCATCAGCAATACTGAGGCGCACCATGTCTGCGGTTGCAATCATTGATCTTTGTGCACACTCGATCATTGCAGCCGTTTCATATAAACGTTCAGCCATATCTGAATGCTGGCGGGAAGTACTGACGCACAACTTGTTCGTCTCACGTACGGGCGAATCCTTCAGGCAGTGCCGCGCATAGAACCTCATAGGCGACAACCCAGGATCGAGTTGAATCCGCCCCGCGTGGGGCACTGGCGTCACGCCGCTGCGCGCTCGATCGACCACGCAAAACGCGCAGCCGAACCTCCGCCATTGTGCGGATGTCTTTTCGTGCCGCGGGGCCGACCATACGAAGTTGCGGTGGAGAGCGGGCTCACCGTGGTTCATGCGTGGGAGGTGATGGTGGCGAGTCAGACGCTGTACGTCGATCCGCGGGCTTTGCGGGCGAGGGCGGCGGCGTTCCGCCAGATCGGCACCGCAGCGTTACAGCGACTGGATGAGCTCCAGAGCGAGTTCGCGGCGAAGGGGCAGCCGTGGGGTGGCGACGCGGCGGGCAAGCAATTCGAGAAGGACGTGGTGCCACAGATCAGCCAGAGCTTCTCTGTCTGTGACCAAACAGCGCGCGCAGTGCTGCAGCTTGCCGACCAACTGAGCCAGATGGCGGATCAGTACGAGACAGCGGATCTCGCTGGTGCCGGAAAGATTGCGAACGCAAGCGATGTGGGAGGCACGTCCGGCGGTGAGCTGACTCCGGCAGCACCACAGTCATCGCTGTCGGTGCCGCCGGGGTCGGCTTCTGCTGGCGCATCGCCCGCCCGAGTCCAATTGTCTGCCCGCGTCGAATCGCCCGTGCGAGTGGCACCGCAAACCGGACCTGAATCGCCCGTCGGTCCCTCGGGACCAGGGGGCCCCGGCACCCCGTCAACGCAGACCGGTGACAAGGCGGGGCCAGCACACACGCCCTCCCGAAATACTGGAGACGGCCCCGGGCCATCGGCGAACACTGGTGCATCCAACGACAAGAACCTACCTCGGTCGCCCGTGAGTGCGCCGGATGGTGGTCGCCCCGGCGGACCCGGCAAGACGCCGTCGACCACACCGGACCAGAAAGTCGCCCGTGCTGTGGATGGAAAGTCGAGCGTGACATCTCCCCGGCGACCGGTCGATCAGGGATCAGGTCCGGCATCGCTGTCCAGCACGCCATGGTCGTCCCAGTCCAAAGTCAATGCGCCACAATCGACGCCATCGCAGCCAGCGAGCGAGCAGCCACGGCAACCAACCCCTACTCGACCTCATCAGGCGGAGAAGAAACAGACCAAGAAACAGGCAAAAACCGGCCCGAGTTCGGACCTTTTGCGGCTGGGACGCGAGCTGGCCGACAGACACGGCCTGACCGTAACCGGCTTCGACACACCGCATCTCGACCCCGCCTCCGTCACCGAATTCGTCGCGGCCATCGATGCCGTCCTGCCGCACTACCCGGAGATCGACCTCCGCTCGGTGCGGATCGAGCCCACGGCAACTCAGTTGGTCGAGTCCGCAGAGCCGGACGATATCTCTGGGCGGGCGCTGACCTTGAACCGCATGCTCGTGATGCCAGCAGCGCCGCCGCCCTCCGGCGCCACGTTCGACGCGGCCGTGCGTGCATTGGGCCGAGCACTGATCGCCGCGGGCGGCGGCCGCGCGGCGGCATCGACACACTGCGTGCTGATCGGATTGTATTTGGGTTCTTTGAGCATCCGCGATCGCTTCGACACGATCGCGCGAGTTGTGCAGGGGTATCGGGCCTGGCTGACTGACGAAGGCATCCCGGTAAGCGAAGGTCGGCTCGATGCGATGGCCGCGCTGGAGGAGGCATTCCTCGCTGTTGTGCGTGATAGCGGCAGTGTGGGCAACACGGCGAAAGCTCTGCATCAGGCCGTTGTTTCGGCCGCACGCGTGGTCGGCTGATCGGAGAAAGACTCTGCCTAGTGATCAACGATGACCACATCGTCGAGCTGATGGACTCGATTCCGACCCCACTCCAGTTGGCGTTGCTCGCGGGTCGGTTCCCGGAGCAGAAACCCGGGGCATTGAGCGATGTCGGCACAATCGTGAGCAATCTCGGCGCGCACGTCGCACAACTTTCCGCCGACACCCAGCAGCAGTGGGCGTTGACACAGCAAGCGTTGCAAGGTGTGGCGCAAGAGCAGGCCAAACAGTTCGTCGACCAGGTGACGGCGGCCTCCCATTCGATCGCGGAGGCAGCTCCCAAGATCGGCGAGGCGACACACAAGTTCGCCAACGAGTCGTTCGCCTCCCAGCTGGCCATGATCATGATGACCCTGCGAGCCGCATGGACTGTGATGGCGGGGTTGGGGAACCCAGTCGCCGACGCTGCGGTAATCGAGGAAACCCTGCCGCAGATCGTCGAGGAAAAGGTCGCGTTCGACGCTGCTGCCGAGGCGACGATCCGCGAAATGTCCGATTTGGTACGACCTTTGGCCTCGCTCGTGGGTCATGCCGCGGTTGGGGCGTTTCGGATCGGCGCCGAGCAAACCGCTTTCACGCTGGCCGCCGATCTCTTGTCCGGTCAGCCTCTCGATCCCAAGACGCTGGGTACGGCGTTCCTACAAGGTTCCGGGTCGGCATTAGTCAGCCACCTGGCCACCAGAGCGGCGGTGCATTTCGTTCCAGCACTGCAAAACTCGGCGCTGGGTCGGCTCGGGGTGGGATTCGGGTCGGGTGCCATCATGATCGGGGCCGGGGCGGCGTTCACTGGGCACTGGGACTGGTCGGGACTTCTCGGCGGTGCGCTCAACGGAGCACTGCTGGGCTTCGCCGGAGGGCACAAGGCACCGGAGGCCGAGGCACCAGGCACCACCGCCAACCGGAATGCCGGTGACCTGCTTTCCGGCGCCCAACGAGCGAGTTCGGTGGCAAGCATGCTTGCCCAGGCGAACAAGCCGGCCCGCGAGATCACAACAGCAGGCACTACCGGAAGCGCGGTCGCCGACGTGGCCGCATTGGCCGATAAACGGCTGCCCACGAAGCGGATATCGACGCCCGACCGCATCGATCAGGGAACCACCGCGCAGGTAGCGACCAGGGAGCCCCTCCCTGCGGTCCATGCAGGCGGGCGCCGAAGCTCAGGCTTTGGTGGCGAGCAATCAGGAGCCGAGGATCGTTCGGGCGCTGGGTTTTTGGAGCCTGTCAAAGAAAACGGGACCCGCTCGAGCCAGACAGGCACGATGGCCGAGAAAGGCCCGCACCCGCGCAGTGGCAGCGAGAGTCCTTCCGGCGCAGGGATGAAGGGTCCGGCGAGCCACCCCGACCCAACGGCAGGGAAGACCAACTCCGGGGGTGTCGCACACGAGTCGAGAATGCCACGCAGTTCTGCGTCCGCAGACGGCACTCGATCGACACACGGTCAGACAGGCCCGCATCGACAGGCGTCCGGACCGTCGCACGAGGAAGTCGGAAGGCCCAACCGTCCTGGGGGCGAGCCTCGGCGCACCGAGGGTGCAGCGATGGCGCGTACGCAGGCGGTAGAGGGTGATCCGGGGCGGCTGGCCCGATTGCAGGCGCGAGTGGAGGCTGCGCACGCACGGGTGGAACGAGCAGAGTCGCGTGGCGAGCGGATATCGGCAGAGATGAGCGAGCTGCGGGCCAAGGTCGAAATGCGCGCAGCAGAGCGCGCTTTGGGTCGGTCTGCGGCGGCAGCGGGGGAACTAGCCCAGGCGCTGGATCGCGCAGAACGACTGTACGAGACGGGACGGCCGGAAGCGATCGCGGAAGCGGACGCCCGGGTCGAAGCCGCGGAGCGCGCGTGGGAGCGAGAGGCGGAACGGGCGGAGCGATTGGCGGATGCGGTCGCCGCGCATGTGGAACTGTTGTCGGTTGATGTGGCCTCGGATGTGGAGGTCCGGGCGCGGGTGTTGTGGGAAGAGTTTCTGTCGCGGGTAAGTGCCAAGCATTTGCCGAGCGAGGCACCACCACCGACATGGTGGCAGCAGCGACCATGGCCTCCCGAACCAAATGCTGATCTGCCGCAGTGGGATTCGATGTCGCGCCGGAACCTCGAGGCCCGCTTGATGGGTAAGTTCGGACAAGACGAGCAGATCGGCGCGTTCTTGGAGGTGCTGCGCCGCGAAAGTGGTCAAGTCATTCGCCCGAACCAGCTGATGATGGCGTTGCATATGAGTGAGGGCGGGTTCGTCAATCTGCGGGCTGGCGGAGGTAAGACGCTGCCGTTCCGCGAGGCAGCGGCGTTCATGGCGTTGAAACATGGCTCAGTCGTGCAATTGTCCAGCCATGAATATCTCGCCGACCGGGATATGGAGGGGTTCGTCAAGGCGTTCGGAAAGTACGGAATCAAGGCAACACGGTTGAACCCGGACGCCCCATATGCGGAGTTGGACGGTCCGACAGTGTTTTTCGGCACCGATGCTGAACTGGTCCATGGTGATCAGCGTGGCAACATCGTGCCAGCGCGAGCGTATCTGGCCGATGAGGCATGCGAGGTACTCGGGCTCACACACAAAAACGGGAAGATGTACGCGATCGTCGACGGCGACGACCAGAATCTCCCGGGGCCTGAGGCCGACAAGGTGATCAGAGCACGGAACTTCCTGGATGGAGCGCTGGCGAACGGCGTCCTGGAGGAGTCAGACTTTCGGCCGTTGAGTGCGGTGCCTGCCGAAGAAGCTGACCATAGTGGGGCGCAGCTGAATCCAGTAGGTCTGGCGAAAGTGCATGCCACGTTGGGCCGGATGCCTACCGAAGAGGAATTGCACCGGTTGAACAACGCGGCGACCGCGCGCTTCGACTACCCGGAGAAGGACACGTGGTTCAACTCCGGCGGCAAGGATCCGCAGGTAGTGCTGATCAGTCACACCACCCACGCGCCGGAAGGCAATGCCGGTACATCCGGTGCGGAAGCGGTCCACGTGAATAAGCCTGGGGGGAAGCCGGACGAAGGACACGCACCCCAAAACGGCGAGCGCGGTGCGACATTGAGCCGGGTCGAGAACGGCATACACCAGGCTCTGGAGGCGATCGCGCAGAAGTCCGACCCCAAGATGCGTATCCGCGCCGAACACGACAAGGCACAACAAATCAACTCGAAGGAGTACTTCAGTCGGGACTACGGTCGTTTCGATGTGGGATCAGGCGCGTCTGGAACGTTGAACCAGATCCCCAAGGAACGGCTCGAACAGTTGGGCTGGGGTAAGCCGCTCGATGCCCCGGACTACTACGAGGACGTACTGGTCGACGTCAACGATCATCAGTCGGCCGAGACTCCCACGGCGAATCTGCACCAGGTGTTCGACGCGGCGGTCGCCGACTACCGAGCCGGCCGCCCAGTCATCCTGGGCGCTATCCGCAACGGCGAAGTCGAGCAACTCGTCGCGATGGCCGAGCAGGCCGGGATCCCGTACATGTATATCGACGCGCAAGAGCATTTTCGACTCGGTCCAGCAGGTTTCCATGCTTTCATGACCGAACTCGCCGGCGAACACAACAAAATGATCATCGGCAACTTCGAGGTCGGACGAGGCTTCGACGGATACGTGCCGAAAGACTCCTGGGAACGCGGCGGCATGGCCGTCCATGTCACCGGTCGCCCTGACGACGTCGCACTCGAGCAGTTCCGCCGCCGCGCGGGCCGCGGCGGTGTCCCAGGATCCGCTCGTTTCGGCGGCACCACCGAACTCGCGCCCGCGGCCCACGCACGTGTCTCCGTCCACCACGTACCGCGCTCCGGCGAGGAGTATCGCGAACGCGCCGAACAGGCCACGGCCCTGCAAGAACCGAACAAGCAGGTCCAAGACGCCTACATCGAGGTGGAAAGGTTGCGGGCCGCCTACAACGCCCGTGTCCCTGACCACAACGGTCTCGTCGAGGAATACGAGCGAGCCCGATCTGCCTACAACAACGCCGCGCAGGCCCAGTCCCACCGGGGCCAGGCGCTGTCGGCGACAGAGCCGCAGGCGCTGGGACAGTCGACGATCAGGCAGCGAGCAGACTTCACGGACGAGCGGGCAGACCTCGAACGCGCTCGAGCGGAACTGAATCGCCTGCACACTCGCATCGAGCGGTCCACGGCCGAACTCGACCGGGCCAAATCCGAATACGACCGGGCAGTCACCGAATTCCGCAGCCGGGAAGCCGAATTCATCGAGGCCCGCGAACGCTTCATCGGCCCCACATCGCACGAGACGACTGGTTACGCCTCAGTCGGGATCGACTCGGAACCAGCGCCCTCCGCCCCTGACCATAGCTCCCACGAAACCGCTGCCAACGCCACCGGTAGCCAAGCCTCACACCGGCAGGCACCGCACGACACCGCCAGCGGCTCGGGGCAGGGACCGCACCAAACCGACGCGAACGCGGCACCGCCGAAATTCCGCATTACTCCCCCGGGCCCACACTCGCCGGTCACAGCTACCCCGACCCGCGGCCACTCGCCCACACAGGTACAGATCACCGCCACTTCGTCCTTCGGCTCGACACAGCCGGCCACGCAGCCCAGCCAGCAGCCGACACGAACGACGCCCACTGTGCTCTTGGGACACACAGGGCCTGCGGTCGACACACAGCGACCACAGTCGGACTCGCGCACTCCGGCATCCGCCGACACGTCGGCAAGTAGTGGCACAAAGGCGGTGACACCCGCTGGGCACGGCAATACGACACCGAACTCCCATCGCTCCCCCACGCAAACCCAATCGGCGAATGTCGATGAACAGCAACGTGTCCCCACGCCGAAGCTAACCGCAGTCGATGTGGGACCCGCTGCATGGGTGCAGTCGAAGCCACGGGATGACGGCGTGGGGCTTGAACCCCACGAGGCCCGGTACTTGCGGCAGCGCCTGCTGGGGCGGCGAGTATCGGACGCGGCCTTCATCGCGGGAGTTTCGTCAAGTCGGGAAGAAGAAATCGAGCATGCGGTTCTGAAGAAAGCAGCGTCCAGAATCGTCAGCGCTGCAATAGAACACGACCCTGCTCTGCTGCGGCGGGCGCAGCCGATGCTGAGCAAGAAGGGGCAGTTCCAGTTGGCGGCGATGCTGACCCCAGGCCAAGCGATACCGGCCGATGGTCTGGCCGAAACGGAGATGCAACTGGCGGCGTTCTGCTTGGCGGAATGGTCACGCGCTGCGCTGGCCTCCGCCGTACGGCCGAAAACGCACAGCGCCAAGCCCTCACGACGACCCACTGCGGCACCTACTCGAGCCACCGCCAAAGCCGACACCAACCCTGTTCCCACCAGCTCTCAATCTCCGGTCGCTGCACCGAAATCCATTCCGGCCAGCCCCCGCACATCCTCGGAGAGCGGACCAGAACGGCCAGCCGAACAAACCGTTTCGCCGTCACCGGCGGACTCGCGCCGACTCAAAGCACGTGCTGCCCAGCCTGCGGGTCGCCACGCCACGGCTCCTCACTGGGCCCCCAATGCACAAACCGAGCCCGACGTCGGCCGCCTCTTCAAGACCGACCCAGAAGCCCTACAGTGGGGCGCAACTCCCGACCCGATATCAGTTGCCGCTAATCTGCCCGGTTCCCATGACAGTTACGGCGCGGGCGCGGTTCCCTCTGACCGCACCAACGGCGAGGCCACCCCACAGGACGGAATACCCCTGGAGGCGGCCAACCCCGACCAGAGCCTCGACGACGGGCCACAGCTCGAAGAACCAGCTGACCCCCTTAGTTCGACCCAGGCCGCCAACCTCCGCGCCCGTGCCAATGATCGCCTCACCGGCTTCTTGTCCGCATACGCGGATCGCACGGCGGCTTCCTCGGCGGCCGACGTCCGGACCGGTCCGGCAAGAGGATCAGCCCGACGAACCGCCCACGGCCCCACCGCGATTCCGGCCGAAACACCGAAGAACAAGACCGCCCCGCGGATCCAATCGGCCAGCGAAATAGTGGAGCCGAACCCTGTTGCAGCACAACAGCACAACGACGATGCGGCAGTGCCAGACGACCTGATCAACGAAGTTCCCCCCGATAGCCTCAGCGATGTCGGCCCGAAGTCCACCGGCATCAAGGTGGTCACTGCGGCAGATAACCCTTCCTCGTCCACCGGGGCCGTCCTGCAGCAGCGCCCAATATCGCCGCCCGACGCGAACTCGTTCGACGACACAGCAGAGAACCCGATGTTGAGCCGGACGCAAATCGAGCCGCACCGGTACCCGGGGGAGGACAGATACCCGGGCGACGATAATCCACAAAACGACCACCAGGACCTGTTCGCCCAGGGCAGGTCTGTCGATCTGTCCGCCGCCGAGGCCCTCTCCATAGTGCGATTCATGCTGATGGAAACGTGGCCCTCGGAATGGCCGGAGGAATCGGCACCGCGGCTGTCCGAGCAGACCCTTCCGACGATTGTCCGCACATTCCAGGGCACGCACCATGTCGCGGTACGGACCGAGGACCGTAAGGGCGAGCGCTGCGTTGTGCTGAGGGTGTCACCGCCGATGCCCGTCGACTTCGTGGGCGCCGACCAGGAACTCACGCGGACCGTGGAGTGGATCCTGTCCGCGGATCCGGACCGATTCGCCGTCCGGCGCCGGGGTGGGCCGCTGGCGGCCAAACAGTTGTCCACTTCGTCGACGGTTGACGCCGTCGACGCGTTGACCACCGCTCTTCGGACTCGTATCTGGCCCATCGGTGGCGAGCCTTGGGCAGGCGAGCATCCCATCAGATCGATCCTGTTCTCGATGGACGGTGACTACACCGTCGAGGTGCGGACCGAGGACCAGCACGGCGACCGCGGCGTGGTGCTGGAGGTGGCCGATCCGGACGAGACCTGGCGGGTGCAGTGGGTCGTGTTCGCCGACCAGGGACGATTCGTAGTCCGGTGTGAGAGTGATTCGCCCGTGGCCGTGGCCGAGGCGGTCGACTTTCTTACCTCGCGGTTGCGCATGGTCGTCGACCGGCACGGTGCGTTGAGCGCAGGTAACTTCCACGCACTCGCGACCTTCCTCGAAACACAAATGACCCCAGGTAGTTCCGCCGAGTTGACTGTCGAGACGTCGCAGACGGCCACACGGGTACATGCCGCAGTGAAAAAACCAGACGATCGCGAACCGGACGGCGGGCCGGTCACGTACACAGAGCGGTTCGGCGCGTTCGATGTGGTCGACCCGCTACCGGCCCTGCCTACGGACGGACCCAACGTGGCCTCGGGAGTGGCCGAGGACCCAACCGTCGGCGCGTCGCCTGACATGACGATGCATCACCTGTCCAACGCCAACATGCAGCAGTTGGTCGCTGTGCAAGCGCAGCTGCGGGCCCGCCAAGCTGCCGGCCTCCGCACCAGTCTGGACGAGCAGATCGCGCTGCGCCTCTCGGACTACATCGAATCCACGCTGCGGCTGCTCGCAGGCTACTTCCCCGGTCTGCCGGTCGGCTTGCTGTCCTTGGATCCCATCGTGGTCTCGGTGGGATTCGTCGACCTCACCAGCCGGATCCTGATCGGCACCACAGTGGGCAGCGCGTCGGCGACAGTGGCGCGAGAGGCCGAACTGGCACTCAGCAATGAACTGGCGAACAAGCCCCGCGAGCGCGTTTCCTGGCTCGGAGTGTGTGTACCGACGGCCAGCACGCTCGGCTACCGGGATCATGACTTGGCCGCCATACCGCTGCATGTAGGGCCGAATCGCCTCGCTGCCGTAGGCCGGGCACTGGCACCGTTGTTGAAAAGGATGGTGTCGGTGCGGCGGCGCAATGCGAAGGAAATGATCGAAGGCCGAGAAGCGACCGTCGCGATGCTACGCCGCACGGCCGGCGACAGCCTCGTTGCCGCTATCGTCGACGTTTTGTCCCAGCTGGACATCGAGATACGGGATCCCCTGCTCGGCAGCGTCCCGCTCGTGAGTGGCGACGGGACCACGATCTGGACCCGGCTGATGCGGATGGTCGACATCGTTCCTGAACTGCATCCCGTCGCCGATCTGACCGATGAGGCTCGTCGCGGGATGACAGTGACGGGCGCATCGGTGCAGGCGCTGTCGGCTATGGTCGGCGCAGTCGCGGCCGGTCATTGGCCGAATGAAAAGGTGGAGTGGGCGAGCCAAGAGATTGCACCGCACATACCCGGCTCCTACTCGGCTGACCATTCGGTCACTGTCCGCATGCAGGAACAGTTCGGCCAGTCGGCATTAGCGGTGTCGGCGATCCGCGCGGCGGGGTCCGAGGCGCATCCGGACGGCAAGTGGTTCGGGCACTGGACGTTTCCCGTCGACCGGACCAGCGTCACATTCCGAGGTCGGATCGACTGGACGCACCTTGACTCCAAGTCGATCGCAAAATCCACGAAGACAACCATGACCGCTGTGATCGGTGAACTCACGAGTCGATACTGGCCTGCAGGCGAAAATTCATTTGCGGTCATGACTGTGGTGCCGGAAATCCTCGCCTCGGTTTACGGCGAGTTCGTGTTGACGGCGCGCATTGAGGCCCGAGCCGATGAGTACGTCTTGGTGATACGGGTGACCGACCCACAAGGCGAGTGGTCTGCGCAGTGGGAACTCAGCGACTCCACCGACTTCACCGTCCGATACGAATGCGACTCTCCGAGGGGTGTCGCCGAGGTGCGGGAGCAAATAGATACCGGACTCCGTCAGATCCTGGACAGATACGCAACCACCTCGGGGTCTGGCCCCAAGTCCCCTACTTTGAGTGCGGGCACCCTCGGCGCGACTATGGCGTTTCCCGACAGGCTCAGCCCCAACGGGTTTGTGGAGTTCATCGTTGAGGGCCTGTCGACGGCGGCGCGTGTGCAGGCCACGCTCGGCTCCATCAACGAAGCCGATGACGCCGATGGTCCAGCACCGCGCATTGAGATCTTCGGTGCCTTCGGCGTTCTCGACCCGATACCCGACCTGTCGAGGTGGCGCCCCAGCGTTTCAGTCGTGCAAGCGGTCGATCGGCTGGTGAAGAGGAAGCCTGCGGCTGTGGCCAAGGAGTGGCAGAAGATTGTCGAACAGGGCCGCGCCTGGGAGTACATCAAGGACGAGAGGATCGGCGAACTCCCCGGTGTGCCCGCTGTGTGGCGGTCCCGCGCCAACCTGGGGTGGCTCGTGTCCGAGCGTGCCCGGTTGAAAAGCGTAAAGGCTGCCGCACGGATCCACCCTGCCGAGGAGAGACTGCTCAAACAGCTGACAGAGATCGAAACGGCGATAACACAACTCGCGATCCTTTTCCCAGGGCTGACCGTGGGACTGCTGTCGCTGTCACCGGTTGCGATCTCGGTGGGGTCGGTCGACCTCACCGATTCTGTCCTGATCGAAGCGGATTTGACCACCTGGGGAGAAGAGGGCGCCGCTGCCGAGAGCGCGCTGCGTAGCGAGCTAGCGCACCGGTCAGGCAAGACCTACTCCTGGGTCGGAGTCTGGGACATCAGACCGCGGCTGCTCGCCGGCGATATCGACAGGAACCCACGTCGTAAACACCTAACACGATTGACTGGCTATTTCGCCAGCGAGCTTCTCGCACTGGTGGACGGCATCAAAGCCAGTCGAGATCATTACGCCAAGCAGGTGGATGGTGAGCAAGCCCCGGACATGGTCGTCATGCGGCACTCCAATCACCATATCCGCCAGGCCGAGGCCTTGCGGCGCATGGGTGTCCGAGACACGACTCCACCGATCTACGATGATCCAGCCGAGGCAACAACCTCCCCTACCTGGACGCGACTATTGCGGACTTGCGGGGCTGAAACGGTTGCCGCCAACCATGCAGAATTGGCGCGCAAGATGGAAGGGCCGCGCCCTCCCAACGACAGTGGTGTGGTCGGACAGTTGCGGCCCGGCTCGCGAGACTGCATCCGGCGGCTGGTGGAACGGATGGCACGGCTGGGTCTGGTGCCAGGGTTGTCCAATGCCGAGAGAGACAGCGTCAAGTGGCTCGAGGACCAGATCGGCCGACGCTTGTGCGCGGTTGACGGCAGCGTAAACAGCGTATGGAACACCATGATGGATGCCGACGGCCCAGATGTCGTGGCAGCGTTGTTCGAGGGCGCCGACACCCAGCACGCGGTGTTCTTCCTGGCCGTCGAGTCCGGGGTGACAGGCCAGCGGGAGATCATAGTGTCGGATTCGCTGATCGGTGGCTACCACACAGTGGAGACGTGGTTGGCTGCACTGAACGAGGACCGCGACACTGCGCAGCTGGTGAAACATGGGCGACTGTCGGTAGCGGAATTCGACTACCAGTCCGGGCCCGGCAACGAGCAGCGACTGAGCCCCCGCCCGGAGCCTGCCAACGCCGACAACCGGAGGCCGGACGAGACCAAGCCGGTGTATGGCGCGCCCTCGTCGGACGAGCCACCTTCGGGGCAGCCCACAGGTGCCCGTCAGAACTCACAGCCCGAAGATTCCCGACGGCAGAGCCCCGCAACACCCGACAACACCACCAACGACACCCCCTCCGACGACGCATCGGGACAGTTGTACCAAGACGACAGCGACAGCATGTTGGCTCGGCTGGTCCGCGGCGACCAGCCCAGCGTCCGCACCGAACCCGTGTTGGTCCGGGAATCGGCTGCCCCGTCCCAGGCTCCGCGCCGCACTGAGAAACAATCGTATTCCTATGAGGTCGACGGTCGGACCATTGGTCGATGGACGTTGGTCGAGCACATGTGGGAGCCACAGCACGGCCACGATCGGAAGGCGGTGGCGCTCCTTCTTCAGACAGTGGGCATGAAGAGGCCGCCGGATGTATTTCTCGATGCCGACGGGGCGGTACATTCGAATTGGGTAGGCGGAAATCCGAAAAAAGACGACCCGAACGGCGGCAAGCCCACCTCCGCTGACCCAGCGGAGGCCTTTGATTTCCTTCGGACCCACGACTACTCGACCGACGAACTGCAGGCACTGCGGGAGCGCCTCGAGACGTTAGAAATCTCCTTGCAGGCGTTGGGCAGGCCGGAGTGGCACCGGCACGCCATGGAGCTGCTGACACAGCGGGAGGAAGGCGCCGCCCAACAAAGGGCGGCCGCCCTTGCCGAACGGGAGGCACTCGAACCCTGGCGAGGCGATCTACGGCGCCAGCAGGTCGATTGGGGATGGCCCACAGACCTCTTGCAGCGTGTGGAGGCTGCCGCGAGTGGGTTGATCGAACTGCTAGCACCCGGCTCGGCGAATCCACGCATTGAGGTCGAAGATTTCACAAAAGTGGACAATGGCCGACGGATTTCGATATCCGTGCACATGCCCAATGGAGCCTTCGCGTCCGCCGAAATTTCGGCGATAGCGGAGCCGGCGCCGGCAGGCACCCAACCGTACGGCCTGTTTACCGTTCG
This sequence comes from Nocardia anaemiae NBRC 100462, assembly GCF_001612725.1. GTDB lineage: Bacteria > Actinomycetota > Actinomycetes > Mycobacteriales > Mycobacteriaceae > Nocardia > Nocardia anaemiae. Next base: position 19,722 of record NZ_BDAZ01000007.1, read on the forward strand.
CCCCTACAGGTTGACGATTGGCGTGGGCGTTGTGGGCCCCGAGCGCTGGCACCGCGGAGTCGATTTGTCCGAATGCGGTGACCTTGTGGCCCCGATGCTGCAACGGGCGGGCAGGTCTGACTCGACACACAGCGTGGAGCGGGCTATCTCAGCTTTGGCGGGCAAAGTTAGATATCAGGGTCCCGCCATCGATACCCGGGTAAGTCGGGTAAGTATCGAGGTCCCCGAAACAGGGCCTGTCGGGCTCGAGGTACGCGACATCAGCCTGCCCGACACCGGTCGGTATCCGGCGGCGGTCGTCGCGGAGCTGGACTCGGTTACGGACAAGTGGGGGCTCGAGAAGGACGGATTGCGGCACAGAGCCTGGATCGTCATCGGCGGCGAGCAGTTCGGGCACCGTATCGGCGAAAGCAGTTCAACGGACGAGTGGCCCGCAGACCTGGCCGCGCGGCGCTCGGCGCTGCAGTCACCGCTTGCCCGTCTCGCCGAACGTGCAGGTGTGAGATCAGAGTCCTTCGAGATCGCGGCACGGCGGGAAGGCGCGGTGGCCGCATACTGTCGCGTCACCTGGATGCTCACCACAGCCTATGTCGACGATCTGGCGATGAGCGCATCGCATGGCGACGAGGACCTTCCCAGCCAGTTGCTCTACGAGGCTCTGGGTCGTCTGTTCCGGGAGCATCCTGGCGTGGAAGAAGTCCTGGTGTGGCTCGACGAGAACGACACTGACACGGTGGAGCTTTATCGGTCGGCGGGTTTTCGGATTACGCGAGGTGCGCTGGAAGGAAGTACCCGCATCACGTTGACCTTGCAGCGCGAAGACCTTGTCGGCACACCAACACGGCATGCCCATGAGGACTTCCTTGGCCCCTCCCCGGTACGCGGAGAACTCATTGCCCCGATTACCGCTAGCGTGCGAGAAGCACTCGAGATGAGGGCGGCAAATCAGAGCATCAGTGCATTGAGGAACCAGGCCGAGCTCGATGAGGCCTACCAGGATGCCGAACTCGAGAAGGGTGGAGTCATCTATGGTCGTGCCCAGCCGGAGGAAATCGCGAGGGCGGTCGCCGAAGGGCGACCCATCATCGTCGAAACCGTCGGCCCCTATCTGGTTGACTATCCCGATGGCATTATTACGGGGGAAAACCTAATTCCGACCGATCGCAATATTTTGAATGCGAGCGCCGCGACTATCGAGATTCTGCGCAGGCGGTACCCCCGTGCCGATATCCGAGTCGCCTGCCTCTGGGATGATTACAATCTCCGCAATCCCGCCACAGGAGCAACCCGGGATCCCAAACGCCCGTTCGCCGAGCACGAAAGGGCCTCCTTCAAAGCTGGCCAGATTTCTTTGCTCCAGCAGTTCGGCATCCTCGACGAGAATGCCGTCGACGGGCGTGACTTTTTCCTCGTCCAAGAAAGTGCAATGACGGAGAAGGCACTCGACTTGGTGGGCAACCTCGATGATCTCGGCTTGATTCGCCGTGATCCGAACGATAGCCGTATTACGTTCGTCAACTATAATCCCGAAAACGCGTCACATTATCAGTTCGACTTGCGCACCCGCGACGGCAAATGGGAATGCGAAGCACTCGACTTCGCCAAGGCGATCACGGTGCTCGAGGCAGTCGGTCCGGACAGCGTGATGGTGGTGCCGATGGGCACAGTCATGGCCCGGCAGCAGGACAAACTCTGGGAGCTGCTGCGCGCGTATGGCATGCACCCCCAGAACCTACATGTCTATCTGTTCGATTCTGACTACGACACACTCGGGCAACTGTCGGCCGTGTTGGACATGCACTTGACCAAGAACGCCACACCCACCTCGCCCCCTCCTCCCACTTCGGACCCTGATGTCGCCCGCGGCCACAACCCCGGCCACCGAACCCTTTCTGCCGAAGGCCCTACCGGCCGCCGAATCGTCAAAGCGAACTGGGCAGGCCCTTCCAACACCGGGGAGGCCGACGACGGTCGGGCGTCAGGGGTGGGCAACACGCGGCCTCGCCGCCCCGGTCCCGGCCGGAGCGGCGATGGTCAGTCTGGCGTATTGGCCGCAAGACGATCCGGTGCGAGGCGGACAGTCAGTGCTCGAGTGCCCGAACGGCAACGATATTCCGACCAGCAAATCCGTGAAGCTCTGCTCGCGGACCCGACATGGAAAACGGCGATCGCCGGGCTCACGAAGCGACAGAAACAACTCGTCGAAATGTGCCTGGAGGGGACAACCACCCCGCAAAACGCGGCAGAAACACTCGGCATCCCACGGGGTTCAGCACGCACGCAACTCTCCGCCGCCCGAACACTCATCTTCGCATGGATGCAGTCTCTGCCGTCGACCGCGCCCGAGCCGCGGACATATTCCGACCAGCAAATCCGTAAAACTCTGATTGCCCACCCGACATGGAAAACGGCGATCGCCGGGCTCACGAAGCGACAGAAACAACTCGTCGAAATGTGCCTGGAGGGGACAACCACCCCGCAAAACGCGGCAGAAACACTCGGCATCCCACGGGGTTCAGCACGCACGCAACTCTCCGCCGCCCGAACACTCATCTTCGCATGGATGCAGACGCTGGCGTCGACCGAGGACGCGATTACGGACTCGGACGAGTGGGATAACTCAATATTCGGGGTAGGTTCGCCCCTCGATTTGGGCTATTCATCAGAACGGGTGAGACACGCGGTCAGCGCTGATTCCAGTTGGCGCGATTACGGCGTGTTGCAGCAGTCCGAAGTTCAGCAGTTAGTACAGCTGCGGTATGTGGAAGGACTGTCGACAACCGAGGTCGGAGCGCGCACCACACCAACGGCGGTTTCTGCCAACGTCATCACAAAACGACTCGGTCGAGTTCTGCCCGTCATCGTCGCGTGGATGGAGGCGCGGGATCTGCCCTGGACCGATCCGGTGATCGATGCGGTGAATGCCGGTGACCACTGGCGGTCCATTCCACACCTCACCCGGCTACAGCAGGAAGTGCTGCACCGACGGTTTGGCCTTGGGTACCGTCCCAGTGAGGTCGCTGCACAACTCGGGCTCGCGCCGGGCGAGGTCCACAAGGCCTTGCAATCAAGTCGCCGACGTATCGCGAAGGCCATCAACAATGGCACGATTCCCGAGCCGCCGCCGCACCGGAACGCACCGTTTCAGCCAGGCGATGCCTCTCGTGCCACCTTTGAGGCGGGCCAAGCCATTCGAGCACTCGGCCACGAAGCCGAGACACCTGCGGTCGTCGTCGAATGGAAAGCCCAGCTCACCGAGCCGGAACTGACCATGGCTAATCTGGCCATACTCTATAAGCACGTACAGGGTTGGGACGACCCGCGCCCAGCGCGCGATCCGCAACCCTCAGGGAAGTCCGTCAAGGTTGTCGTGGGTAGCCGGGACAAGGGGCCCGCCACGGTTGCCGCGAACGCGCTGCGTGGAATGGACAGCACGCTGCAGTCCACCGGATATCGGAACGAAGCCAGCCAGAACGCCGTCGAGGCCAGCCAGTCCGGATTGAGCGAGGACCGGATCGTGCTGGAGCCCTACGCACGCAACACCCAGCAGAACATCGAGCTGGTCAAAAAGTCATTAGGCGATGACGTCAGGGTCACGGATGACGGTGAGTTCTTCAGCCATCCATTTCACATGCGTCGACTCGCCGCGACCATCGCCAAGCACTGGCCCGAACTCGAGATCATCACGGTCACCTCCGCCAACGTGACGCTGGAGAACTATTTCGCCTATGGACTGGGAAGCGAACCTGCGACACCGGCAGATGTGACCGCCGGAGTACACAAACTGCTCCACGAGATCAGTCAACTCCGCAATGGCCCCGGCCACGACTTCACCGTCGAGCAGCCAGAACCTGAGGAGGTCACCGCCGCGTATGACTGGTTGATGGAGCGGTTCCCGAAATCCGAGAAGGTTCTGCGCGCCGAGCAGATCTCGTTCCCCCGCAACGCGAATGCCATCAGAGTGGCGACGCAGGTTGGTGACGCGGTGGGAGGGGTTGGTGGCATCGGCCTGGTGTCGGCCATGACGGAACTGATCCGTCGAGGTGTGCTCGACACAGGGTCGGCGGCCGGAAGAGTCGACATCGCGCCGGGCCGTCATCCGCTGGAAATTTCAGTGCAATTCGACGGAGACCCCGCCGAGCGGGCGTCAATGAAGGTGTTTACCGTACCGGATGAAACTCCCGGAAAGCATTGGTCAGCAACCGCACGATTACAGATCGGCCAGGACGCGGGCGATATATCCGCGCAGATCGCTGCCCTGACCGACGCGATGCTTGCTGCGGGTCCGCACGCCATCGAGGACGCATTGCCCAACAGCGTGGTGAACGAGGTTGTGGCAGCTGCGCGCTCAGCAGCCTCCGGCGACATCTGGCTGAATCTCACTGTGCGGCGCACGACCTCGACGAACTGGAGTATCGAGGCTCATGTCGAGGATGATTCGGGACTGCGGGCCCACGTTCGGATATCGGCACGTCCCGACACCGGCGGTGTCCGGAAGCACATGCCTCTTCACTATGTGTCGTATGCCCGAGCGGGCGATACGGTCGAAAACGTCGCACGCAGTGCCAGTCTGATCGCTGACACCGCTGTGCACGACTGGGCCGGCCCGGAGCTGCTCGATCACGACGTCGATTCCTTGATGCGCGACGCATTGCGGGGTGCCACGGATGGTACCGACCGTCTGACTCGACCAGCGACGGTCGAGCTGAACTCCAATGGGCCGCACGGGTACCGGATGTTCAGTGCGACGGTTCACATTGAGGGCCAGACGGAACCGATCGTCGACACATTCATCGATGAGAATCCTGACCGAATTCTTCGTCCAGGGACCGGTGTCGGTTCGCTCACTCGAGTCGAGGAGTCCTTCAACCCGGCTGAGCCGTGGGCGTCATGGGTCGACCGCGTTCAGCAGCTGGTCGAGCTCACCCAGCCCGAACAAGTCGACACGGACCAGCCCACCGTTGGCCCGGCAGTCGAACAGATGGTGGACGCAGTCCGTGGCGCGCCGGAAGCACAGCTCACCGTCACGACGGTCCACCTCGATTCCGTCGGTGATGCCACGCTGTATCAGGTCAGCGGCCGAGTATCCGATGAGAGCACGATTGACCTCGCCCTGGTCGACGCGTACGCCGACGACCTTCGGATCACCTCCTCCGACGACGGTGTACGCACAATCTCCGCGGTGTTCGCCAATCCCGAAGGACGCGCATCGGGCCTGGCTGCCGCGATGGTCGACCACGCCGATTCATCCTCAGACACAGACAGGCCGGGCGACAGTGTGGTTGGCTCGGTTACCGCATTGGCCGCAAGGGTTCTGGGCGCACCCCTCGCACCGGTCGAGTCGGACCACTCCGCCACCGAATGGCTGCCTAGCCACTCACGCGTGGAACTGACTGTCGCGCAACCCAGTTCGCCGACAAACCATCAGCATCCACATCCTTCGGAATCGCCAGATTCGGTGAGCAAACCGCGGCGGACATTTTCGGTCAAGAGCGAAGGCCCACGAATCGTCACTGAACGCTACGACGCTGGTGACAGCGTCGAAGTGACGCCCCCTGATCACGCTTCACCCACGCCCCCAGCGGTGGCTCAGAGCGTCCACTCGAAACCAACGCCATGGACGGCCACGCGCCATTCTCAGCCGGGCAATACGCCCACGACGCCCTATTCCAATACGGCGCGTCCGCACGGAGCCCACGAGTCCACATCACCCGTACCCGTGGCCGCCCAACCAGAGCCGTCACACTCGCCGCTGGAACGCGAAGCAGGCGCGACCACGGAAGCCACGATAGATCCGGCACACGTGGCAGCATCAGCTGCCCTGCCAGATCCGACGCCCAGCGTTCGTTCCTTCGCACCTCCTCATTGGGCACCGGCCCCGGGGGAGGAACTCGGGCACCATTTCCTTTTTCATCCTGACCCCCAGGTTCCCCAATGGGGTGAGCTACCCAAGAATTGGCTCTCGTTTTCGAAAAACCCCAGCGGTGACGAGTCTGCATGGGTTCCGGGGGAATCTTCCGAGGTGGGTCTTGGCCGCCATGAAGATCCGCAGTCTCCTCAGCCGAACACCGGACCAGATCTCACGCGGGGAGGGGGATCGGCCGAGGCTCGGCCCAGTCGCCGCAGGTTTATCAGGCGCGGGCACCTTTACGTCCCGAGCAACGACAGCGACGGACCAATCGTCAAGTCACCAGACGGGGCGCCGGTGGCCCAGCACGGTGCTATCGAAGGGCATGTCTCTGCATGGGAAGTGTTGCGACGTGGGGACTTCGCGATACCGTATGCGTCCGACGTGGCGAACGCTCTGGGTAGCAACACCGAAGCATCTTCACTGTTATACGTTACAGCGAACACGGCGGAGGCAGGCTTAGCGTTAGGCATCGGCGGTCTCTCGCAGGCTGCTTCGACGCATGCTTCGACTGTAACCAGCAGTGTCGGGCCGACAGAGGCGATGAGGTGGGCGCTGGCTGGCGGTTCGGTCGCTGCCACCGTCGCCGCCGTTCTTGTTGCCGACAACGGACCCTACGTCGGTGTCATGCTCCCGTTCGCGACGGGCGCTGAAGCTTTCGCCACAACATATTTCGTCAATGCCGCCCAAACAGCTATCCGAGATGCAACGAAACTTGGGCAAGAGTCCACTGTGGGTAGGCTATTGGCATTGCCCGGAGGGGCTATGCTCGGTCAATTCCTGGGACCTTTCCTCGCGAAGGAGAAGCGGTGGCTCCCTATGGGCGTCAACGCGATCATATGGGTGTCAAGCTTGGGGGCGATACATTTCCTGCCGAGAGCACATTCTGCGCATACACCTGAAGAGTTGGAAGAGCCAGAAAAACGGACGAAAGGGTTCTTCCACAATATCAGCGATGGCATTCGGGAAGGCATACATGAACTCCGCGGGGATAGGACGCTCGGTCCGTACATCATCCCCGGCTCCCTCGCCAACTTCGCCATTGCCGATCTTACATTCCACTTCTCGAACCTGGTGCGCAATAGCCACCACGCCCCGGCCACCCAAGGCATGGCTGCGACAGCGTTTGCTGCAGGCGGAGTGGCAGCAATGCTCGCACCGCAGTGGATCAAACGTAATATCGATAAGGTCGATTTCCGCCACCTCGCCTCGGCTACCTTGTTTGGCACCGCCGGGTTGACTGTTTTGGCCTCGACATCAGATAGACTTATGTTGATGGTGCCGACGGTAGCCGGTGCCGGGGTGTTGTCCACCAACATTGGCGCCCGGATTTATACCCACTTACAACAAACATTCGAGAAGCCGGCTTTCACCTTCGCATCGGCCGCCAAAGACGCCGCTTTGAGCGGTGCCCTTGTACTGGGGACAGGCATCAGCGGTTTTCTGGAGGGTTCACATAACGCCACCCTTACTACCGCCACCCCCCTTGCACTAGCAGCACTGGGTACTGTGTGGTACGGCATCGCTGCCGGGCGGGACAAAGCTTGGCAGCGGGAGCAGGCTGTCCGATCCGAGAGCAATAGGTTCGGATCCATCGACCGCGCAAGCAAAAAGGAATTGCGCCGCCTCTTCGACGCCAGCCTCGAGTATGTCGGACCATATCTCGTCACTCGGCTCGCCGACATCGTCGGGGCACAGTCTTCCACGCATCGAGTGCTACTCGTCGACAAGGTATTAAAAGATGCCGCTTTCATGCACAACTCGGTATTCATCGACCAAGACCGCCTAACCCAACTCATAACGGCGGCACAGCAAGAAACAGATCCCGATGGCATCGCCCGACAACAACTTACCAATGTGCTGCATGATGCGGGAATACCGATCACGGATGAGGGCCTCCAGATCACGACGATCGGAATGGCGCCCTTCGAGGATCTCAAACATCTCACATCCCTCTATCCCCACGTACAGCTACGCGGCGCCTCGCTCCTGCCGACGCCTTCAGAAAACGACAGCGACGAAGACGCTATGCACGTCGTGCGTTCTGTGCTCAACACCGAACCCGGCCGCTACGCCCTCCGTCGCTATGCTCAGCAGGCCGCTTCGCTGGAAGAAAAGGGAAAGCCCTGGCGCACAAAAGCCAAGGCTGATGCAAATCAATTTCAACAACTTGTGCAAACTTGGATGACGGGCGAGCCGGTTAGACGCCCCTTCGCTAGCCTGATGGAAATCGCAGCACAGGCCACAGCCACACTTTCGGAATATCCGATGCACCGCTCGGCGATTCTCGACCGCCTTCTCAACGTGGGAGAGCTGTATGTGGTGAAGAATCGCAACCGTGTGCCGTCCGGCTTGGAGGCCGGTGAGCTCTTCCAAAACACCGTGGTTCCGAGCGTACTTGAGCGCCTCGCCTATATCGACTATCTCCTCGTCGATGCAGACATCGCAGAGTCCGCGGCCGAACACGTCGAGCGACACAACGCGAGGCTGGGTACAAATACCAAAATTCTTGTCGCTGTTACGGAAACCACACCCGCGATCGAGTTTTATTTGGCGGGATCACCAGGACATGCGCCCGGTAATCAGAACACACAGAATACCTCACAAAAGAACATAGACTATCTTCCGGTTCTGAGCAGTTGGATCGAAGACAAGGGGCACGAGATACTGGCGCGTCAGCTCGGGCGGACCAACGATCCCTC
>NZ_BDAZ01000008.1 GCF_001612725.1 Nocardia anaemiae NBRC 100462
AAAAGTATTTGCTGACTTAAATGTCCGACCCACCCAAACGGGGGTTTGAGGAGCCGGAACCAATAAATTATTGGCACTGACATTCATCGACACACTATTGAGTTCTCAAAGAACACACGCACACACCATCTCACGGATTTGACCCGGTCGATCGGTGAGGCAACTTATCCAGCTTAGCTCAGTCGTGAACCCGATTCAAAATCGGGGTCTCGTTCGAGCTAGTGTGATCGTCAGGCGCTCAACGTCCTACCTCGTGTCCCTGGTCCTTCGCCCAGCCTTTCGGCTCAGCGCGTGGGCCCCGGGTCGGTGTCCGTGTCGCTCTGACTCGAATAAAGTTACGTGTCGGTGTGCACGATGTCAAATCGCCTGGTCAGGAACGCTTTTCGGCACGAGGGTATCGACGCCTGCCGTTCACATGATCAATCCGCCGCGCCGACTCGTTCCACCTGACCACCCAACGCCTGCAGCTGCTCGACGAAATTCGGGTAGCCGCGGTCGATATGGAAGACGTCGTGCACCTCGGTGGTGCCATCGGCAACCAGACCGGCAAGTACCAATCCGGCGCCCGCTCGAATATCGGACGACCACACCGGCGCGCTCGACAACCGCGGAATTCCGCGCACCACCGCATGATGTCCATCGGTCCGCGCGTCGGCGCCCAGCCGGATCATCTCCTCCACGAATCGGAAGCGCGCCTCGAAGATGTTCTCGGTGATCATCGAGGTGCCGTCCGCGATCGCCGCCAGCCCGATGGCCATCGGCTGCAGATCGGTCGGGAATCCCGGGAACGGCAGCGTCGAGAAATTCACCGCGCGCGGCCGATCGGCCTGGATCACCCGGAAACCATCCGGTTCGAACGAAATGCGCGCACCGGCCGAACGCAGCTTGTCCAGCACAAGCGACAGGTGCTTGGGGTTCACGCCGGTGACCCGGACATCACCCATGGTCATCACCGCGGCGATTCCCCAGGTCGCGGCAACGATGCGGTCACCGATCACCTGGTGCGTCGTCGGCGCGAGGCGCTCGACCCCCTGAATGGTGAGCACCGACGTGCCCGCGCCACTGATCCGCGCACCCATCCGAACGAGCATGTTGCACAGATCGACGATGTCGGGTTCACGGGCCGCGTTATCGATGACCGTCTCGCCCTCGGCCAGCACGGCCGCCATGAGGATGTTCTCGGTCGCGCCGACCGAGGGAAAGTCCAGCCTGATCCGCGCACCCTGCAGTTCGTCCGCACGGGCGACCACACAACCGTGCTCGATTTCGCTCGTCGCGCCGAGCAGACGCAGACCCGCCTGATGCATATCCAGCGGCCGCGAACCGATCGCGTCACCGCCGGGCAGTGCGACAACGGCTCGCTTACACCGCGCCATCAGCGGGCCGAGCACACAGACCGAAGCGCGGAACTGGGTCACCGCCGGAAAATCCGCGTGGTACTTGGGCTCCGCGGGCGTGTTGATCCTGACGACCGACCCGTCGATGGTCACGTCGCAGCCGAGGCCGCGCAGCACATCACCCATCAACGGCACATCGAGGATGTCCGGGCAGTTCGTAATGGTGGTCGTGCCTTCGGCCAGCAAGGCAGCCGCCATCAACTTGAGGACGCTGTTCTTCGCACCCCCGACCGCGACCTCACCGACGAGTCGATTCCCGCCAGTAACCAAAAACCGTTCCATGCCGCCTCTCCGCGTATTCGGCGCACTGTTGGTGCAAAGGATAGTTGCGTTGCGGGCCGGTGGTAGCAGTGCCGGGGTTATATCCAGGTTGCTGGGACACATTTCAGGGTGTCCAGCAACTTTTGCGTGTGTCGGTGCGGATCGAACGGTTCACGAACCACCTTGTTCGCCACCAGGCTTCCACAACACGTCTCCGCCCGGGTTGGCGACACAGCTGAGGATGAACAGCAGGTCGGAGAGGCGGTTCAAGTACTTCGCCGGAAGGATATTCGTATCGTCCGGATGCACCTGCACCGCCGCCCATGCCGAGCGCTCAGCGCGCCGCGCCACCGTGCGGGCGGTGTGCAACAGCGCGGCCAGCGGCGTACCACCGGGCAGAATGAACGAATTCAGCGCGGGCAGTTCGGCATTGAACTCATCGCACCACGCTTCGAGGCGATCGATATACGGCTGGGTGATTCGCAGCGGCGGATACTTCGGCTCCTCGACCACCGGGGTGGAAAGATCCGCGCCCGCATCGAACAGATCGTTCTGCACTTGGCGCAATACCGTCAGCAACTCCGGGGCCGGGTCACCGAGCGCAACGGCCACACCGATGGCGGCATTCGTTTCGTCACAGTCGGCATAAGCGACCAGCCGCGGATCGGTTTTGGCCACCCGCGAGAAATCACTGAGACCGGTCGTCCCGTCGTCGCCGGTCCGCGTGTAGATCCGCGTTAGATGCACACTCACATGCCCCACCCTATCGCTGCACACGCCACAACTGATTTGGTATGCAGATGGGTAACTCGACGGAGGAGCCTAGAGTCCGGGCAGCCGACGGGTGCGATCGGAGGGCCTGGACTCGACCCAGGACAGGAAGGCTGCCAGTGAGCCACGGTCCAGGGCCAGTTCGTAATTGCCGTCGCTATCGGAAACCGCGGTCACCGCGATCTCGTCGGTCATGATGTCGTATTCGTCGCCACGCGGGCCGCGCCGATCACCGATCTCGATGCCCTGGCGTCGAATGGTGGAATCGGGGCCAAGTTTCAGACTGGAGAGTTTGTAGAAGACGAGGCGATCCTCGTCATACCGAATCAGGCCGTGCCGCCAACCCTGTCCGCCGCGCGCGGGCAGCACTCGCAGAATCGCGGCGGTGCCGCCGCGGCGCAACATGATCAGCCGGTAGGTGGAGGCCAACGCCAAGAGAACGAGCGTGAGCACCAGAATGATCAGGAGAACCATCCCGGTCTGCAATGCCGTTCGTCCCTTCGTTCAGCCGTCGTGTCGACGACACGACATTCGATCGGCGGTATTCGCAGGCCCTCCGTGGTCACGCAGGCCACCGCCTCCGGGCCTGATGCTCACACCGCGTTCGGCCATTCAACCACGGCCCCGAGTTTACAAATGGCGGGGCCTTGTCTTTGAACGTTCGAAGCCGGAAACGGCGCTGTCGGCGGCGAATATCTTCGCCGCCGACAGCGCCGTGCTATCGGTCGTGCCCAATCCTGGTGCGGTACTACGCCTTCGCCTCTTCGACCGCGCGCACCTGGCCCTGTGCCGCGATCTTGGCTTCCTCGGAGGCATCGGCGTCGGCCAACACCCGGCGGGCCGCCTCGATGTCGATTTCATCGGCGAACTCCGCGGATTCGGCCAGCACCCGGACCGAGGTCGCGGTCACCGAGAAGAACCCACCGTGCACCGCCGCGGTGATCCGCTCACCCTCGGTGGGCACGATGCTCACGATTCCGCCCTCGACCAGCTGGCCGAGCAGCGGCTCGTGACCCGCCATGATGCCGATCTGACCTTCGGTGGTCTGCGCGCTGACGAACGTGGCCTGGCCGGACCAGAGCAAACGTTCGACGGCGACCAGATCAACTGACATCTCCGCCATGGGTGACTACTTTCCGGCGATCTTCTTCGCGGCCGCCTCGACATCGTCGAGACCACCGCAGGAGTTGAACGCCTGCTCCGGGAAGTGGTCGAACTCGCCCTTGCAGACGCGGTCGAACGCCTCGATGGTGTCGGTCAGCGGCACCACCGAACCCGGCTGGCCGGTGAACTTCTCGGCCACGATGAAGTTCTGGCCGAGGAACTTCTCCAGACGGCGGGCCCGGCCGACGAGGACCTTGTCCTCTTCGGAGAGCTCGTCCATGCCGAGGATGGCGATGATGTCCTGCAGTTCCTTGTACTTCTGCAGGATCCGCTTCACCTCGTTGGCGACCCGGAAGTGTTCCGCGCCGACGATCGAGGCCTCCAGGATGCGGGAGGTCGAGGTCAGCGGGTCGACGGCCGGGTAGATGCCCTTCTGCGAGATCGGGCGGGAAAGCTCGGTCGTCGCATCGAGGTGGGCGAAGGTGGTCGCCGGTGCCGGGTCGGTGTAGTCGTCGGCGGGCACGTAGATGGCCTGCAGCGAGGTGATGGACCGACCACGGGTCGAGGTGATGCGCTCCTGCAGCTCACCCATCTCGTCGGCCAGCGTCGGCTGGTAACCGACGGCCGAGGGCATGCGGCCGAGCAGGGTCGACACCTCGGAACCGGCCTGGGTGAACCGGAAGATGTTGTCGATGAACAGCAGCACGTCCTGGTGCTGCACGTCGCGGAAGTACTCGGCCATGGTGAGGGCCGAGAGGGCGACGCGCATACGGGTGCCCGGCGGCTCGTCCATCTGACCGAAGACGAGGGCGGTGTCCTGGAGGACGCCCATCTCTTCCATTTCCAGGTGCAGGTCTGTGCCCTCACGGGTGCGCTCACCGACGCCCGCGAACACCGAGGTGCCGGAGAACTCACGCGCGATACGGGTGATCATCTCCTGGATCAGCACGGTCTTGCCGACACCGGCACCACCGAACAGACCGATCTTGCCGCCCTTCACGTACGGGGTCAGCAGGTCGATGACCTTGATGCCCGTCTCCAGGATCTCGGTCTTACCCTCGAGCTGGTCGAATGACGGGGGCTTGCGGTGGATGCCCCACTGCTCGCCGTCGCGACCGGTACCCGGCGCGTCGAGGCAGTCGCCGAGGGCATTGAAGACGTGGCCCTTGACGACGTCACCGACCGGCACCGAAATCGGCTTGCCGCTGTCGGTGACGGTGGCGCCACGGACCAGACCGTCAGTGGGCTGCATCGAGATGGTGCGCACGATGTTGTCACCGAGGTGCTGGGCGACCTCGAGGGTCAGGGTCTTGGCCACCGAGGTCAGGGTGATCTCGGCGTGCAGAGCGTTGAACAGCTCAGGGATGGAACCCCGCGGGAACTCGACGTCCACGACGGGGCCGATGACGCGGACGACGCGACCTGTTTTCGCGCCGGTCCGGCTCTCTTGTGTGACTGCTGCGGTCATTTTTCTCTTCCTGCGCCTTTAGTCGCGGTCCGAGCTCGAAGCCAGCGCGTTCACGCCGCCGACGATTTCGCTGATTTCCTGCGTGATCTGGGCCTGCCGCACCGAATTCGCCTGCCGGGTAAGCACATTGGCCAGTTCGTTGGCGTTGTCGGTGGCTGCCTTCATTGCGGTGCGCCGAGCCGCGGACTCGGATGCCGCTGCCTCGAGCAACGATGAGTAGATGCGGGTGTTGATGTACTTGGGCAGCAGCGCCGCCAACAGCACATCGGCATCGGGCTCGAACTCGTACTGCGCGGTGAGTTCCGCGGTCGGCGAGTCGGTGAAGCTGTCCTCACCCATGTCGTAGTCTTCGTCGACATAGCTGACCTGGATCGGCGCCAGGCGACGAACCTCGGGGGTCTGGGTCAGCATCGAGACGAAACGGGTGTACACGATGTGTAACTCGTCGACGCCCTCGATATTGCCCACCCCGTTCGGGGCCGGAATCTCAGCCTCGGATCCCGCCATGAACGCGTCCACCAGGTGGTGGCAGGCGGCCGTGGCATCGTTGTACTTCGGCTGCTGGGAGAACCCGGTCCAGGCGCTGACCACCGGCCGATTGCGGAAGGTGTAGTACGTGAGGCCCTTATTGCCCATCACGTACAGCACCGGCTCCTTGCCCTCGCCACGCAGGGTGACCATGAGCTCCTCGGCGCGCTTGAGCACGTTGGAGTTGTAGCCACCGCACATGCCGCTGTCACTGGTGATCACCAGGACGGCGGCGCGGCGCGGATTCGCGCGCTCGGTCAGCAGCGGGTGCGACAGACTCGTCGACGCACTCGCCAGCTCACCGAGGACCTTGGTGATCTCCTCGGCGAACGGCTTGGCGGCCGCAACCCTGGCCTGGGCCTTGGAGATTCGCGAGGTCGCGATCAGCTCCTGGGCCTTGGTGATCTTCTTGATCGAACTCACACCACGAATGCGGGAGCGCAATTCACGCAAGCTTGCCATCAGCGGTTCACACTCCCTTCATCCATCGGTTTCGGATTGCAGCATTCGCGGGGCACTGCGTGGTCACGCAAGCTACCGCCTCCGTGCCCGTCCCTCATGCTGCGGATCGAATAGCGCATCAGCGGACTCGATTACTTCTCGACGTGCTTGCGGGTCACCGACAGCGATTCGACCTCTTCGTGGTCGAGCTCACCGGCGGCGGCCTCGTTCACGACGCGCGAACCGTCCGAAGCGAGGAAGCCCTGCTTGAACTTGTCGGTCGCCGCCTTGATGGCATCGCCGTTCTCGTTGTCGAGGACCTTGCCGCCCTCGATCGATTTGAAGGCGTCGGCCGCACTGCGGTGCAGATCCTCGAGCAGTTCCGCGTTGAAGCGACGGATGTCGGCAACCGGAACCGAGTCGAAGTAGCCGGCGTCGACCAGGAAGATCGAGACGATCTGGTCCTCGACCGGAACCGGCGAGTACTGGTCCTGCTTGAGCAGCTCGACCCAGCGGGCACCACGCTCCAGCTGTGCGAGCGAGGCGGCGTCGAGGTCGGAGGCGAAGGCGGAGAACGCCTCCAGCTCGCGGTACTGCGCCATTTCCAGACGCAGCGAACCGGCGACCTTCTTCATGCCCTTGGTCTGGGCGGCGCCACCGACACGGGAGACCGAGGTACCGACGTTGATCGCCGGACGGACACCCTTGTTGAACAGGTCGGACTCGAGGAAGACCTGGCCGTCGGTGATGGAGATGACGTTGGTCGGGATGAACGCCGAGATGTCGTTGGCCTTGGTCTCGATGATCGGCAGACCCGTCATCGAGCCCGCGCCCATCTCGTCGGACAGCTTCGCGCAACGCTCCAGCAGGCGCGAGTGCAGGTAGAAGACGTCACCCGGGTACGCCTCGCGGCCCGGCGGACGACGCAGCAGCAGCGAGATGGCGCGGTACGCCTCGGCCTGCTTGGTCAGGTCGTCGAACACGATCAGGACGTGCTTGCCCTGGTACATCCAGTGCTGGCCGATCGCCGAACCGGTGTAGGGCGCAAGCCATTTGAAGCCAGCGGAGTCGGAGGCCGGGGCCGCGACGATGGTGGTGTACTCCATCGCACCATGCGATTCCAGCGCGGTCTTCACGCCCGCGATGGTGGAACCCTTCTGGCCGATCGCGACGTAGATGCAGCGGACCTGCTTCTTCGGGTCGCCGGTCTCCCAGTTCGCCTTCTGCGCCAGGATCGCGTCGATGCAGACCGCGGTCTTGCCGGTCTTGCGGTCGCCGATGATCAGCTGACGCTGACCACGACCGATGGCGGTCAGGGCGTCGATGGCGGTGATGCCGGTGGCCAGCGGCTCCTCGACGGGCTGGCGCTGCAGCACGGTCGCCGCCTGTAGTTCCAGCACGCGCTGCTCTTCGGACTCGATCTCGCCGAGGCCGTCGATCGGCTGGCCGAGCGGGTTGACCACGCGGCCGAGGAACTTGTCACCGACGGGGACCGAGAGCACGTCGCCGGTGCGGCGAACCTGCTGGCCCTCTTCGATTTCCGCGAACTCGCCGAGGATGACCGCACCGATCTCGCGGTCCTCGAGGTTCAGCGCGACGCCGAGCACACCACCAGGGAACTCGAGCAATTCATTGGCCATCGCCGAGGGCAGGCCGCTGACGTGCGCGATGCCGTCGCTGGTGTCGGTGACGACACCGACTTCTTCGATGGAGGTTTCCGGGGTGTAGCTCTGGGTGTAGCTCTCGATCGCGCTACGGATCTCATCGGTGGAGATCGTCAGCTCCGCCATAGTCTTCCTGCTCTCGCTGTCTGGTCTGAATGTCGGGGGGTGGTGGGTCGTCAGGCCAGAGCCCGACGCAGCCGTTCCAAGCGGCCGGTGGCGCTGCCGTCGATCAGGTCGTCGCCGACCCGCACCACGACGCCGGTCAGCAGACTCGGATCGACCTGCACGTGCACCGTGACCGGCTTGCCGTAGATGCGCTGCAACGACGCCCCGAGATGGTCACGCTGCTGGTCGGTCAGCGCGACCGCGGCACGTACATGCGCGACGATCTGATCGCGCCGCGCGGCCGCGAGATCGGACAGCTCGCCGAACGCGCCGCCGATATTCGTCGACCGGGTGACCACCTGATCCGCCAGGGTCTGGGTAATGGTCTCGGTCTTGCCCGTGAGCAGCCGGTCGATCAGCTCGCGCTTGGCCGCGGCGGGCTTCGCACGATCCGAAAGTGCCTGCTCCAGTTCGGGATTGTCGCCGATGATCCGGCCGAGCCGGAACAATTCGTCCTCGACCGCCCCGAGTCGTCCGCTGTCGGCGGCGGACTCCAGCAACGCCTCTTGACCGAGCAACACCAGGGTGTCGACCAAGTCGGCGGTGCGCGACCAGTTCTGGGCCACCGCGGTGGTCAGCACCGCCAGGGTGGCGGGGCTGACCTTGCCGCTGAAGACCCGCTCGCTGAGTTCGGCGCGCACCGAGCCGGGCACCGACACGTCCGCGAGCGCAACACGCAGCGAACGCTGGTCGTCCAGCACGGCGACAACGGCGAACAGTTCCGACCCCGTCGTGGCCGCAACACTGTCGCTTCCGGTCAGAGCGGCCCGAAGTGCCTCCCGTGCCCGGGAGCTTGCCTCGCGGCTCGCTGCGTACATGCTTCTCACTTTCGCGTCGCTACCTTCCGACCCCGATGGCCGCATCCGACTGATCGAGTTCGGACAGGAACCGGTCGATGGATGCCGCCTGCTTAGCTTCGTCCGAAACCGACTGGCCGATAATCTTTTCGGCCAAATCGACGGCAGTTTTGCCGACTTCGGCGCGCAGCTCGGTCAGGATCTGCTGGCGCTGAGCTTCCAGCTGGCTGTGACCGGCGGCGACGATGCGGTCGCTTTCGGCCTGTGCTTCCGCGCGCATCTGCGCGAGGATCTGCTGGCCCTGGGTGCGTGCGTCCTCACGGATGCGCGCGGCCTCGAGCCGGGCGTCGGCCAACTGCTGCTGGTATTGCTGCAGCGTCAGCTGGGCTTCTTCCTGCGCGGCCTCGGCCCGCTGGATTCCACCCTCGATCTTGTCCGCACGTTCATCCAACACCTTGATGAGGCGCGGGATGACGTACTTGTAGAAAACGACGCCGACAATCGCAATGCAGACCACCGACCAGACGATGTCGTAGGTCTCGGGGATGAGGGGATTGATGTCCTCCCCTGTCTCCGCCGCGAGCAAAGAAAGCGTGCTCATAGCAATCTCAGAAGATGAAGCCGGCCACAAGGCCGATCAGGGCGAGGGCCTCGGTGAACGCGATACCGAGGAACATGTTGGTGCGGATGGTGCCCTGCAGCTCGGGCTGACGGGCAATACCCTCGATGGCCTTACCGACGACGATGCCTACGCCGATGCCCGGGCCGATGGCGGCCAGGCCGTAGCCGATGGCGCCGAAGCCCTTGAACTTCTCCGACGTGGTCGCGGCTTCCTGGGCCAGGTACGCGAGGCTCATGAGTCTTCCATTCCCTTTCTTTTGCTCACCCGCCGGACGGCGTGGTGTAGCAGATATCCGGTAGTTGTTCGGTCAGTGCGAATCGGCGTGTTGTGCGAGTCCGATGTAAACGGCGGTCAGCAGGGCGAAAACGTAGGCCTGCAGGAAGATGACCAGCATTTCGAACAGCGTGAACCCGAGTCCGGCCAGCAGCGAGAACGGCGAGAACACCTTCATCCAGGCCACCGCGTCGAAGAGGAAGAACCAGGTGGCGCTGAAGAACAGCACCAGCATGATGTGGCCCGCGAGCATATTTGCCATGAGTCGGACGGTCAGCGTGAACGGACGCAGGATGAATGTCGAGACGAACTCGATCGGGATCAGCAACACGTGCAATGCGGGCGGAACATTCGGAACGACGATGCTGCTGCGCATGTAGGTGACGAACCCGTACTTCTTGATACCCACGAAGTTGAACGCGAGGTACGCGATGAGGGCCAGCACCAGCGGCATGCCGATTCGGGCGTTCGACGAGATGTTCAGCCCCGGAATGATGCCGGAGAAGTTGAGAAAGAGAACCGCGAAGAAGATCGTCGCGATCAATGGGAAGTACTTGCGACCTGATTCCTTGCCGAGCACCTCGTCACAGATCTGATCCTTGACGAAGACCAATCCGGTTTCCGTGATGTTCTGCAGACCGCGCGGGACGATGCGAGGATTGCGGAATGCCAGCACCATGACGAGTACCAACACGGCGGTCATCAACAGCCGGATCAGCATCAAACGGTCGAGTTCGAACGGCGTACCCTCGAACAGCACAGCTGGAGGGAAGAAGTCGGACAGCGATGGCGCGTGGAACTCGCCCGCCAAAGTGGTGACGCTCAGCGTTCTCTCCCGTGTTCGGGCCGCGGGTACGGTCATTCCCGCGGTTCGATCGGACATTGACGATCAATTGGGTCGACTCAGGTCGGCTCGAAAATTCGTCAGCAGCTGTGCGGTAATCCGCATGGGCGTCTGTACGTAGTGTCGGCGACATTCGTCGACATGCAGAACCGGAATCCCTCGGAGCCCGGCACGGCAGTAAGCATAGCGACAGCTGGCGAGACCTCGGTGATCCCCCCTTGCTTGGTCGCTTGCTTACCAACACTTTACCAAGTTATCTACGACAGCGTGTAGGTGGGGGCGATTATTGCTGCGCAGAGGGCAAATCGGACTCACCGGTCGGTACGTTTACATACGGAACCTTCTGTCGCAGAACGCCATACGTCTCCGCTCCGAGCACGATCAGCAAGGACCCGACCACGGTCAGGAACAGTGCCATCCGGTCGTAGAAGTCGAACCGCTGTAGCACCGCGATCACGATCATCGCGACCAGCAGCTTGCCCACCCAACTCACCAGCATGATCAGGCCCGCGGTACTCGGCGGCAGCTTCGCGCCGAACAGCACGACGGCCGCGGTGGTGAGAATGAAACCGCCGCCGATGGCCGCGCCGAGCAGCGCGCCCCAGAGACCGGACAGCCCCGCGACGGCCGAGGCGATGGCCACCGAAACCACCACCAACACGGCCAAACCGATCACGCCGTAGCGCAGCGCTGCCTTCAGCGGGGCATCGGGACCGGGAACGGGGTTAGTGAGACTCACGACTGCGCCTCGCTGGCGCTCGGCTCCGTCGTTCCTCCGGACGCTGTGTTTATGGTTCGCTCGCTTCGCTCCCTCACGACCCGCACTTTACCTGGGCCTTGCTTTACGAATCCGCGGGCTCCTTGCGCCGCAGACCCGGTATGGCGGTCACCACCAGCGCGAAAACCAGGCCGCCCGCCATCATCAACACCACGATCCGGCGATCATGGATCAGCGAAGTGCCGACGGCGCCGAAGGCGAGCACGCCGACCCATAAATAGATCACCAGCACAACGCGACGATGCGAATGTCCGATCTGCAGCAGCCGGTGATGCAAGTGCATTTTGTCCGGTGTCGAGAAACTCACACCGGCCCGAACCCGGCGCACGATCGCCAACAGCAGATCCAATACCGGAATGAACATCACCGCACCGACGAGCAGCAGCGGCGAAAGCAGACCGACGATGTCGCGAGGTCCATAGCCCGCCAAATTGATTCGACCAGAGGCGCCCGTCGACACCGCGGCCAACATGAGCCCGATCAACATGGAACCGGAATCGCCCATGAATATTCGCGCAGGCGAAAAGTTGTGTGGCAGAAATCCCAAGCAGGCACCCGCGAGCGCGGCGGCGAGCAGGGCGGGCGGATAGGTGTCGACCGAACCGCCCTGGCTGTAGAGCAGGCCTACAGTGAATACGAAGACCGCACCCGCGCAGATCAGGCCCAATCCGGCCGCGAGGCCGTCGAGTCCGTCGACGAAATTCATCGCGTTGACCAAGGTCACCGTGATGCCGACGGTGACCAGGCCGCCCTGCAGCGCGTCCAGCACCACCGTCGTGTCGTTGAACGGGTTGTAGATGACGTACCAGCTCAGGCCCATGACCGCCATCACACCGGCGGCGGTGACCTGACCGGCGAATTTGGTCAGTGCGTCCAGGCCCCAGCGGTCGTCGACGATGCCGACGAGCACGATCAGCGTGGCCGCGACCAGCACCGCAGGAATATCCGGCGCGTAATCGAAACCCCTTCGCAGTGCGGGCAATTGGTGTGCGAACAGCACGGCCGCGACCACCCCGACGTACATGCCGACGCCGCCCATCCGCGGAATCGGCTTGATGTGCACATCGCGCTCGCGCGGCACCGCCACCGCGCCGAAGGCAATGGCGAGCACCCGAATTCCACCGGTGGCCAGGAAGGTCACCGTGCCCGAGATGAGAAGCACGAGCAGCAGCTCGCGCAAAGGAACTACCGCACCCGAACCGATCATCCGTTTATCTGATCCGCCATACGATCACTGCTTCCCGAGGTCACCGCGTCGCGACACTGGTCAGCGCCTCCGCGGACATCCCGAGCACATCGGCGATATCGCCGACCGGTACCGCGCCCGCGCGCAGGATCCGCGGCTGATCGGCGGTGAGGTCGACGATGGTAGACGCGACCGCGTGTTCGGCCGGACCGCCGTCGAGATAGACGTTGACCAGATCGCCGAGCTGATCGCGCGCCTCGGCGGCGGTCTTGGCGGGCGGCTGTCCGGAGACATTGGCACTCGAGACCGCGAGCGGGCCGACCTCGCGCAACAGTTCCAGCGCGACCGGATGCAGCGGCATCCGCAGCATGACCGTGCCACGGGTGTCACCGAGATCCCAGGCGAGCGAAGGTGCCTGCTGCACAACAAGACTCAGCCCGCCCGGCCAGAATGCCCGGATCAGCTCGCGGGCCTGCGGACGCACCGAGAACACCAGACCGTCGATGGTGTGCCAGGAGCCGACCAGCACCGGCACCGGCATATCGCGACCACGCCGCTTGGCGGCGAGCAGATCGCTCACCGCAGTGGAATCGAACGCGTCGGCGGCCAGGCCGTACAGGGTATCGGTCGGCAGTACGACCAGTCGGCCGGATTTCAGGGCACTGGTGGCCGCGGTCAGTCCGGCGGCGCGCGAGTCGGGATCCGCGCAGTCGTAGACGGTACTCACGGCCACCATCCTGTCACGCGTGCCACCCGATGCCACCATCGGCGGGGTTGGTTCGATCCGATACTCGCCGAGCCGAGCCGAATGGTCGCTGTCGCAGGACCCGAGACCCACCACTCGACTCCCGTCGGGAATGGTCCGCACACCGGGTGCCGGGCCGGATCAGTTACGGGTCGCGGCGACGAAACGGGGCTTACCCGCGAGGTCCGGATGCTCCACGATGTCGGTGAAGTCACCGTGTTCGGCCAGCAGAGCGGCGAGATCGGAGCCGTTGGTGTCGTCGTGTTCGATGGCGCAGGAGCCGCCGCGACGCAGCAGTCGCGTGATGGTGGGAATCATCCGACGGATGACGTCCAGCCCGTCCGGACCGCCGAAGAGGGCCAGATGCGGATCGTGCTCGGCGACCTCGGGATCGAGTTCGGCGCCTTCGGGAATGTAGGGCGGATTGGCGACCACGAGATCGACCTCGCCATTCAGTTCGGTGAGCAGATTCGAGTCGGTGACATCGTCGGCGTACAGGGTGATCGGGGTATCACCCTCGGCAATGCGCAGGTCGGCGTTGCGGCGCGCCCATTGCAGGGCCGTTGGATCGATTTCGATCGCGTGCACGTCCGCATCCGGTCGGGCCTGGGCGATGGCCAGTGCCAGTGCGCCGGAGCCGGTGCACAGATCGACGACGACCGGCGGGTGATCGTGCGGCAGCGCCTCCAACTGCGCCAATGCCCAGGCGAACAGCAGCTCGGTCTCGGGACGCGGCACGAAGACGCCGGGGCCGACCGCGAGTTCGATCTGGCCGATCGCCGCGGTACCGGTCAAGTGCTGCAGCGGAATTCGCTGCGCGCGCCGCTCAACCAGGGCTCGGTACTCCTCGATCAGCTCCGGCGCGACCAGCGGGGTCAGCGCCAACCGGGTGCGATCGACACCGAGCAGATGGGCGGCCAAGTACTCGGCGTCGGCCTGCGGACTGTGCACACCCGCCACCCGCAGGGTTTCCACCGCCTGGTTGATGGCCGGGCGCAATGCCACCCGGGTCATTACTCTGCGGCCATTCGGGCTTCGCGATCCGCCTTGCCAAGGGCATCCAGGAGTGCGTCCATATCACCGTCGAGCACGGCGTCGAGGTTGTGCGCCTTGAAGCCGATGCGGTGGTCGGTGATGCGGTTCTCCGGGAAGTTGTAGGTCCGTATGCGCTCGGAGCGGTCCACGGTGCGGATCTGGGAGGCGCGGCCCGCGGCGGCTTCCTGATCGGCCTGCTCCTCGGCGAGTGCCTGCAGTCGAGCCGCGAGCACCTGCATGGCGCGGGCCTTGTTCTGCAGCTGGGAGCGCTCGTTCTGGCAGGTCACCACGATGCCCGAGGGCAGGTGGGTGATGCGGACCGCGGAGTCGGTGGTGTTGACGCCCTGGCCGCCCTTGCCGGAGGAGCGGTAGACATCGATGCGCAGGTCCGATTCGTCGATCTGCACCTCTTCGACCTCGTCCGGCTCCGGGTAGATCAGCACACCGGCCGCCGAGGTGTGGATGCGGCCCTGCGATTCGGTCACCGGAACCCGCTGGACGCGGTGCACGCCGCCCTCGAATTTGAAGCGGGACCAGACACCGTCGCGCGCGGCGTCGCGGCTCTTGATGGAGATGGTCGCGTCCTTGTAGCCGCCCAGGTCGGAGATGTTCACATCGAGAATCTCGACCTTCCAACCATGCCGCTCGGCATAGCGGACGTACATGCGGGCCAAGTCCGAGGCGAACAGCGCCGATTCCTCGCCGCCCTCACCGGATTTCACCTCGAGCACCACATCGTCGCCGTCGTGCGGGTCGCGCGGAGCGAGCAGATCCGCGAGGGTCTGCTCCAGTTCGACGACCTGTTGTTCCAGACCCGGCACCTCGGCGGCGAAGGATGCGTCATCGGCCGCGAGTTCCTGTGCGGCGGCGAGGTCATCGCGGGCGGACTTCAGCTTGTTGTAGGTGGCCATGATCGGTGCGAGCTCGGCGAACCGCTTGCCGACCCGGCGCGCGGCACCCGGATCGTTGTGCAGCGCCGGATCGGCGAGCTGCGTCTCCAGGCCCGCGTGCTCGGCCAGAATGTCATCGATCGCGGACGGTTGCGTCACGGTGCTTCCTCTCTTTTCCGTACTGGCCACACAAAAGCGCCGACGCCCGGCCTGCAGTGCAGGACCGGGCGTCGGCGAGGAAGCTACTTTGCGTCGGCCTTCTTGCCGGCACGCTTGCCGTAGCGAGCCTCGAAGCGGGCCACGCGACCACCGGTGTCGAGGATCTTCTGCTTGCCGGTGTAGAACGGGTGGCACTGCGAGCAGACCTCGACGGTGATGTGTCCCGACTCCTTGGTGCTGCGAGTCTGGAAGGTATTGCCGCAACCACAGACGACTGTGGTCTCGACATATGCCGGGTGAATTCCTGCCTTCATGGGTGTCCTCTCGATATTGGCCGCCGGGTCGCCCGCGCAGATCGCGAAGACGTGAACCGGAGCCGACTTAGGCGGGAGGCCTGCTCAGCGGAGCAGACGCAACGACCGCTCAGTATGCCAGAACGGCGGTTACGCTCCCAAAACGCCCCTGGCCCCCGGTTTGTTCCCGCCCCTAGGTAGTCCCCCAGTCTTTGTTGCCAATTGAACTACTGGCACGCGTCGATCGTGGTCTTACGGGACCCTTAATACAGGTAGTCAACTACTCGTGGATGCGAACACGAATGTTCATAGAGTTTGAGGCCTGATGCACATCGGCGTGCCGAGACAGAAGGGAGAACACCGTGAACAGCCGCGTTGCACTGGCGGTCTTCGTTTCGTTGATTCTCACTGTCGCGATCGGCTGGTTTGCCACTCCGGATCGCTCGGACACCTACGCGTACGCGAAACCCACTGCCGCACAGTATGATTCGGCCAACAACGCGGTGAGCGTCGTCAGCCCGGCGACCACGGCGACCATTCTCGCATTCATGATCGTCGGCGCGGCAGGCATCGGTCTGGCCTTCTTCAGCCCACATACGCCGAAAGGGCCCCGCGCGTACGGAGCCCTTTCGGCAGTGCAACCGGTCTTCGACCTACTCGTCGAGCGCACCCGGAGCGGTCTTGCTGACCTGCATCAGGAACTCGAGGTTGTTCTTGGACTTCTTCAGGCGGTCGATCAGCAGGTCGATCGCCTGGTGCGAGTCCAGGCCGGACAGTACGCGGCGCAGCTTGTGCAGCACCGCCGCCTCGTCGGGGCTGAGCAGTAGCTCGTCCTTACGAGTGCCGGACGGGTTGACGTCGACGGCCGGGAACACCCGTCGTTCCGCGATCTTGCGGTCCAGCTTGAGCTCGGCATTACCGGTGCCCTTGAACTCCTCGAAGATCACCGTGTCACCGGTGGAACCGGTCTCGACCATGGCGGTCGCGATGATGGTGAGCGAACCGCCGTTCTCGATATTGCGCGCCGCGCCGAGGAACCGCTTGGGCGGGTACAGCGCGGTCGAATCGACACCACCGGAGAGGATGCGGCCCGAGGCAGGTGAGGAGTTGTTGTACGCGCGGCCCAATCGGGTGATCGAGTCGAGCAGCACCACAACGTCCTTGCCCATTTCCACCAGGCGCTTGGCGCGCTCGATGGCCAGTTCGGCGACCGAGGTGTGATCTGACGGCGGACGGTCGAAGGTCGAGGCGATAACCTCGCCCTTCACCGAACGCTGCATATCGGTGACCTCTTCCGGACGCTCGTCGACCAGCACAACCATGAGGTAGACCTCGGGATTGTTGATGGCGATGGCGTTCGCGATGTCCTGCATGATCGTCGTCTTACCGGCCTTGGGCGGGGAGACGATCAGGGCACGCTGGCCCTTGCCGATCGGCATGATCAGGTCGATGACGCGCGTGGTCAGCTTGTTCGGCTGGGTCTCCAGGCGCAGACGCTGGTTCGGGTACAGCGGGGTGAGCTTGGCGAATTCGGGACGCCGCTTGGCCGCATCGACCTCACCGCCGTTGACCGTATCCAGACGCACCAGCGGATCGAACTTCTGGCGCTGATTGCTCTGCTCACCATCACGCGGGGCGCGCACCGCACCGGTGATCGCGTCACCGCGGCGCAGGCCGTTCTTGCGGACCAGGTTCATCGAGACATAGACGTCGTTCGGTCCGGCCAGGTAGCCGGAGGTGCGCACGAAGGCGTAGTTGTCCAGCACGTCGAGGATGCCCGCGACCGGCTGCAGGACATCGTCCTCACGGATCTCGAGCTCGCGGGCCTCACCGCCACCGGCGCCACCCTCGCGGTCGCGACCACGACGACGTTCCCGGAACCGGCGTCCGCGCCGTCCGCGACCGCCCTCGTCCTCGTCACCGCCGCGGTTGGCCTCGCCGCGGCCACCGCCATCGCGGCCGCCACTATCGCGGCCGCCGTTGGCACTGCCGTTGCGCTCGCCCTGGTTGCGTTCGCGGCGGCGGTCGCCCTGCTCCTGATCCTGCTTCGGCTCGTCACCACGGGCCTCGCCACCTGCGGCCTCGGCACCGCCGCGGGCCTGGTCGCGACCGCGACGCTGCCTGCCGCGACCGCGCTGACCGCCCTCGCGACCGGACTCCTCGGTGCTCTCCGTCGGCGCGGCAGTCTCGGCCTGCGCCTGATCGGACTTCGAATCGGCCGACTTCTCGGCTGCCTTCGGAGCTGCGGAGTCGGCGACGGCCTCCTTCGCGACAGCCTGTTTCGCCGGAGCGTCCTTTGTCTGGGCGTCCTTGGTCTGGGCGTCCTTCGACGCAGCGGAAGCGGCGGGCGTCACGTCGAGGGTGCCCTGCTCGGCCTTCGTCGGCGCCGCCTTGGCGGCGTCCGCATCGGACTTCACCTCGCCACGCGCGGACTTTTCCGCCTTCGCCGACTTTCCGGCCTGATTTTCCTTGATGGCGGCGATCAAATCGCCTTTGCGCATTCCGGAGGTGCCTCGGATACCGAGCTCCCCCGCGAGCGCGCGCAACTGCGGCAACAACATTCCAGTCAGCCCCGATCGTGCGACGTCGGTTTGTTCGCTCATCTTCGAAATCTGTCCGGAGTCACTTTCGCGGTCCCCTGCCGGGTTGGAATCCACCCCGGGTGTCGCGAGCAGGTCCGTATCTGTCACGGAAATCCTTTCCTTCCCTCGACTGCCGTGTGCTGTTTCGAGGGTTCCGTCCCGCAGTCCGGGCATTCTGCCGGACTCGGATGCGAGGGCCGAACACACAGCTCGGACCGGCGCTTTTGCCGTATCACCTGCCCCGCCGGACCGGCGGCTTCGCCACCAGTTCCCGAAAGGTGGGAGAGATCATTCCAGTTGCGCAGCTACGCAGCACCCCCATGGCCTGGAGGCTCGAGCCTGGAGCCTGCTGGAGCGATTGCCCTGATGAAGCACCGGCGTCTGATGCGCACGATGTACGGACGTGCTCAGGATAGCTGGCAACCTGGAACATCGGCAAGGCAGACGCGCCGCCGCGGTGCGAGCGACGGGCCCGGAGGCGGTAGCGGAGCGTAACCACGCAGGGCACCGGGAGTACCGCCGATCAGACACAGTCGACCTGGACGCCTTCCGCGAGTCCCGGCTCGACCACGCGGAGGCCGTCGATGGCCGCGAGCGCACGGAGTTCTGCGGGGAATTCGCTGGTACCCAAGGCCAGTACGGTCGGTCCCGCGCCGGATACCGTGGCCGCGATCCCGGCCGCCCGCAGCCGGGCGATCCATGCGGTGGTCAGCGGCAGTGCGGGAGCGCGCTGGGTCTGATGCAGCCGATCGGCCGTCGCGGGCAGCAGCAGGTCGGTACGTTGCGTCAGGGCGACGACCGCGAGCGCGGCGCGACTGACATTGAACGCGGCATCGCCATGCGCCACGACCTCGGGCAACAGGCCACGGGTATGCGCGGTCGAAGAGCGCTCTTCCGGAATCAGCACCACCGGACGCAGCGTCGGATGCGGATCCAGGCGCACCGCGCGGTAGACGCGGCCGTGATCGGGCGCCGCGGCACCGTCGGTGGCGGTTTCGGTCCAGGACACCACGATGCCACCGAGCACGCTGGCCGCCGCATTGTCCGGATGACCTTCGAATTCCGATGCGAGCTGGACCAATTGGTCACTTCCGGTGGCCAGTGCCGAATCCAATTTCGCGGCCAGACCGCAGCCGGCGGCGAGCCCGCCGACCACCGCCGAGGCCGACGAACCGAGACCGCGCGAGTGCGGAATTACGTTGCGGCACACCACATCGAGACCATCGGCCCAGACGCCCGATGCCTCCAGGCCGCGCTCGATCGCGCGCACCACGAGATGTGAAGGGCCCCATGGCACGTCGTCGGCCCCTTCACCCTCCACACGGATGGTGAGCCCGGAATCGGTAGTGCGCACCTCGATCTCGTCGTAGATGCCCAAAGCCATGCCGAGCGAATCGAATCCGGGACCGAGATTGGCACTGGACGCGGGCACCCGTGCGGTCACCGACAGACCGGCGGGCAGCGTCCTTGTCATCAGTTGGCTTTCGCGCGAATTCAACTCAGGCCAGCTCGAGTTCGTGGGCGACCGCGATCGGGTCGACCGGAATCGCCTGCACCTGCGGCATTCCCGCGAGCGCGTTATCCGGATCCTTGAGGCCGTTGCCGGTCACCGTGCACACCACGGTCAGCCCGGAATCCAGCCAACCCTCCTTGCGTGCGGCGAGCAGCCCGGCGATGCTGGCCGCCGACGCGGGCTCGACGAAAACACCCTCGGTCGCGGCGACCAGTCGGTACGCCTCCAGGATCTCCTCGTCGGTGGCGGCACGGAACGCGCCACCGGACTGTTCCTTGGCCTCCACCGCGCCGTTCCAGGACGCGGGCGCGCCGATCCGGATGGCGGTGGCGATGGTCTCGGGCTCTTTGACCGGGGCACCGTTGACCAGCGGCGCGGCGCCCGCGGCCTGCACGCCGAGCATGCGCGGCAGGCCGGTGGTGATGCCGTCGGCGTAGTACTCGCGGTAACCGCGCCAGTAGGCGGTTATATTGCCCGCATTGCCCACCGGAAGGGCGTGCACGTCGGGCGCCTTGCCGAGCACATCGCAGATTTCGAACGAGGCGGTCTTCTGGCCCTCGATGCGGGCCGGATTCACCGAATTCACCAGACCGACGGTCGGGAATTCCGCGGTGACCTTGCGCGCCAGTTCGAGACAGTCGTCGAAATTGCCGTCGACCTGGATGATCTTCGCACCGAGCATGACCGCTTGGGCCAGCTTGCCCATGGCGATCTTGCCCTGCGGAATCAGCACCGCACAGCTCATCCCGGCCCGGGTCGCGTAGGCGGCGGCCGATGCCGAGGTGTTGCCGGTGGACGCGCACAGCACTGCCTTCTGACCGCGGTACTTCGCGTCGGTGATGGCCATGGTCATCCCGCGGTCCTTGAAGGATCCTGTGGGGTTCAGACCCTCTACCTTGAGATAGACATCACAGCCGGTCAGCTCGGACAGATGCGGTGCGGGCACCAGCGGGGTGCCGCCCTCGTACAGGGTGACCGGGTCCCAGTCGGCGGCGCCGACCAGCCGATCGCGATAGGCGGCGATCAGGCCGGGCCACCGCGAGTGCACTCCTGCCTGCGGCGCAACGCGCGTACTCATTCGTTGGTGCCTTCCAATCTCAGAACGCTGGTCACGGATGTGACGGATTCCATTTCCGCCAGGGCGGCGACGGTGTCCGCGAGCGCCGACTCCGCAGCGTGGTGGGTGACCACGACCAGGCGCGCGCCCTCGCCGTGTCCTTCCTGACGGACCGTGGAGATGCTCACCTCATGGTTGGCGAATTCGCCCGCCACCTTGGCCAGCACCCCGGGTCGGTCCGCGACCTGCAGGTTCACGTGGTAACGCGTGGGCGTATCGCCCATCGGCGCGATCGGCAGCTCAGCATAAACCGACTCGCCCGGAGCGCGGCCACCGAAGAACTTATTGCGCGCCGCCATGACCAGGTCGCCCAGTACCGCCGACGCCGTCGGAGCACCGCCCGCGCCCTGACCGTAGAACATCAGCCGACCGGCGTTCTCCGCCTCGACGACCACCGCGTTGAACGCGCCGGTGACCGCGGCCAAGGGATGCTTGCGCGGAATGAGGGCCGGGTAGACGCGCACCGAGACGCGCTCCTTTCCGCCCTCTGCCGGACCCGGTTCGCCCGGACCCGCCGAGACCCGCTCGCAGATGGCGAGCAGTTTGACCGTGCAGTCCAGTGCGGAAGCGGTCTCCAGATCCTCGGCGGTGATCTTGGAAATGCCCTCGCGGTACACATCGGCCGCGGTCACGCGGGTGTGGAAGGCCAGCGAGGCCAGGATCGCGGCCTTGGCGGCGGCGTCGTAGCCCTCGACGTCGGCGGTCGGATCGGCCTCCGCATAACCCAGGCGGGTGGCCTCCTTTAGCGTGATCGCGTAGTCCGCGCCGGTCTCGTCCATCGCGGAGAGGATGAAGTTGGTGGTGCCGTTGACGATGCCGACGACCTTGTTCACCCGGTCACCGGACAGCGACTGGATCAGCGGACGCACCACCGGGATCGCGCCCGCGACCGCGGCCTCGAAATACAGGTCGGCGCGGTTGCGCTCGGCGGCGGCAGCGAGTTCGCCGGTGTAATCGGCCAGCAGGGCCTTATTGGCGGTCACCACGGATTTGCCCGCATTGAGCGCGGCCAGGATGAGGCGACGGGCCGGATCGATGCCGCCGATGACTTCGACCACCAGATCGACATCGTCACGGGCGACCAGCGCATCGGCATCTGTGGTCAGCAATTCGGCCGGGATACCGCGGTCGGCGTCCAGGTTGCGCACGGCGACACCGCGCAGCACCACCGGCGCGCCGACGCGTGCCCGCAGGTCATCGACGTGGTCGCGCAGAATGCGCACCACCTCGGTGCCGACATTGCCCATCCCGAGGACCGCGACTCCGATCGGACGATCGGTTCCCCAGACACCGAACTTCGCCGCGTCCGGCCCACCCGTCACCTGACCACCACCCCCGATGGAATCGCTACGCGATACTGAGTTCATTGCACCTCCAGGCTGAGCAGATCCGCCACCGTTTCCCGGCGCAGAATGAGTCGCGGCACACCACCGCGCACCGCGACGACCGCCGGACGAGTCAGCTGGTTGTACCGGCTCGACATCGAGTAGCAGTACGCACCGGTCGCGGCGACGGCGACCAGATCGCCGGGGCCGACATCGGCGGGCATCCAAGTATCCCGGATAACGATATCCCCACTCTCACAATGCTTTCCGACGACCCGGGCGACGACGGGCGCGGCGTCGGAGGAGCGCGAAACCAAGCGGCAGTCGTAGTCTGCCTGATACAGCGCGGGCCGGATGTTGTCGCTCATACCGCCGTCGACGCTGACGTAGCGCCTGCGCAGTCCGCCGTCGAGCGAGACGTCCTTGATGGTGCCGACCTCGTAGAGGGTGACGGTGCCCGGTCCCGCGATGGCGCGGCCGGGTTCGACGGCGATCTTCGGTTCGGGCAGCCCGGCGCGACTCGCCTCGGTCGCGACCAGCTTGCGCAGGCTCGCCGCGAAGTCGTCCAGCGGCGGCGGATCATCATGGGGTAGATACGAAATACCAAGTCCGCCACCGAGATCCAGCGTGGCGATCTGGGCGGTGCGCTCGATGCCGAACTTGTCGATGGCTTCGCGCAGCAGGCCGAGCATGCGGCGCGCGGCGATCTCGAAACCATCGATTTCGAAGATCTGCGAACCGATGTGACTGTGCAGTCCGACGAGTCGGAGATTATCGGTCTCGAAGACCCGCGCCAGCGCCTCCATGGCATCGCCGCCCGAGATCGAGAAGCCGAACTTCTGATCCTCATGTGCGGTCGAAATGTATTCGTGGGTATGGGCTTCCACGCCCACGGTGACGCGGACGAGCACATCCTGAACGACTCCGGCGCGGCCCGCGATGGCCTCCAGGCGCTCGATCTCGATCAGCGAATCGACCACCACATGACCGACGCCTGCCTCGACCGCGGCAGCCAGTTCGGCAGCCGATTTGTTGTTGCCGTGCAACGCGATTCGGTTCGCGGGGAAGCCCGCATGCAGTGCGACGGCCAGTTCGCCGCCGGAGCAGACGTCCAGCGAAAGACCTTCGTCACGGATCCAGCGCGCGATCTCACCGCACAGGAATGCCTTGGAGGCGTAGTGAACTCGCGCGTCCGGACCGAAGGCGGCAACCATATCGCGGCAGCGGGAACGGAAGTCGTCCTCGTCGACCACGAACAGCGGGGTGCCGAACTGCTCGGCGAGTTCGTGCACCGGCACACCGGCCAGGTGTACGACGCCATCGGCATCACGAGAAGCATTGCGCGGCCAGACATTCGCGGGCAGATCGATCATCTGCCGTGGATCGCTCGGCCGCTCCGCGAGGCTGGGCGCATGTGGGATTTCTGCGTGCCGAGGACCGGCAGGGTGAGCACTCACTACATACGCTCCGGTGCACTAACGCCGAGCAGCCCGAGGCCGTTGCTCAGCACCTGACGGGTGGCATTGGCCAGGGCCAGCCTGGCGGCATTGGTCGGCGTGACCGGTTCGTCGCCGAGTGGCAGTACGCGCAAGTTCTTATTGGTCTGGAACCGGTGATAGGTACCGGCCAGTTCCTCCAGATACCGCGCGACGCGGTGCGGTTCGCGCAGGCTCGCGGCACTGGCGACGGCACGGGGGTATTCGCCGATGGTGCGGATGAGTTCACCCTCTTCATCGGCGGTGAGCAGGCCGAAATCCGGTGTCACCGTGTCGTATTCGAATTCAGCGGCGTTGCGCGCGATGGACGCGGTCCTGGCGTGCGCGTATTGCACGTAGTAGACCGGGTTTTCGTTGCTCTGGCTGGTCCACAGGTTCAGATCGATATCGATGCTCGAGTTCACCGAGCTGCGCACCAGCGAGTACCGGGAAGCATCGACGCCGATCGCCTCGACCAGATCGTCGAGGGTCACCACGGTGCCCGCGCGCTTGGACATCCGCACGGCCACACCGTCTTTGACGAGATTCACCATCTGCCCGATGAGCACCTCGACGGTGGCCGGATCGTCGCCGAAGGCGGCCGCGGCGGCCTTCAACCGGCCGATGTAGCCGTGATGGTCCGCACCGAGCATGTAGATGCACAGGTCGAAGCCGCGCGAGCGCTTGTTCTGGAAATAGGCGATATCGCCGGCGATATAGGCGGCATTGCCGTCGCTCTTGAGGACGACGCGGTCCTGATCGTCACCGTATTCGGAGCTGGCGATCCACCAGGCCCCGTCCTTTTCATAGAGGTCGCCGGAATCCTTGAGTTTGGTCACGGCCGCTTCGACCGCACCGGATTCGAAGAGCGAACTCTCGTTGAAATACACATCGAAATCGGTGCCGAATTCGTGCAGCGATTCCTTGATATGGGTGAACATCAACTCGACGCCCTCGGCACGGAAAAGTTCGAGCTGGTCGTTTTCCGGCAGGGTCAGCGCCTCGGGATGCGCGGCCACGATCTTGGCGGCGATCTCGCCGATGTATTCGCCCGCGTAGCCGTTCTCCGGGGTCGGCGCACCGGTGGCCGCGGCGACCAGGGAGTTGGCGAATCGGTCGATCTGCGCGCCGTGGTCGTTGAAGTAGTACTCGCGGGTCACGTCGGCGCCCTGCGCGGCCAGAATGCGACCGAGCGCATCACCGACCGAGGCCCAGCGGGTGCCGCCGAGATGTACCGGACCGGTCGGATTGGCCGATACGAATTCCAGATTGATCCGGGTGCCCTTCAGGGTGTCCGAGGTGCCGTAGGCGGCGCCCGCGGTCAGAACCTGCCGCAGGATCGCGCCCTGTGCTGAGGCGGCGAGCCGGATATTGAGGAAGCCGGGACCGGCGACCTCGGCGGTGTCGATGGCATCCGTGGTGGCCAGCGCCTCGGCCAGCCAGGTCGCCAACTCACGCGGATTCGTTCCGGCCTTCTTGCCTACCTGCATGGCCACATTCGTGGCATAGTCGCCATGTTCCGGATTACGGGGGCGCTCCACGTTGACCTCGTCGGGCAGGACCGCAGGGTCCAGTCCACGTTCGACAAGCACCTTCGCCGCGGTCGCGCGAAGGAGATCTGCAAGGTCAGCTGGAGTCACGAGTCTCTATCCTATGGTCTGGGCAGGTGTACGCCTCGAGTGGGCACCTCGGCGGAGCCCTCCGCAACCACCCAGCACCGTGGATCAATACGTGGAAAGAGCACAGCGAGCTATGCCGAGCAGCACGAGCGCCAAATCGGCCAAGGCCGTCCGGGCCGCGGGAAAGGTCGCACCGTCGCGGAAAAAAGGCGGCGGCAAGGTTCCGATGGGCAAGGGCCCGTTGAAGAAGCGCCAGATCCCCTGGTTGGTCATCGGAGCCGCCGTGGTGATCATCGCATTGATCGGTGCGCTCGCGTTCAGCCTGGTACCGAAGTATCGGGACAAGGCCGAACTCGAGAAATACACGCCGAGCGCGCAGAAGAAGGATCCGTCGGATCAGATCGCCGGGGTGACCAAGAAGGAATATCCGGCCGGACTGCACGTCGCGGGCACGCAGCGCGTTGCCTATGACCAGACCCCGCCGTTCGGCGGTCCACACGATCAGGTCTGGGCGAACTGCATGGGCGTGGTTTACAGCAAGCCGATCCGGGTGGAGAACGCGGTGCATTCGCTCGAACACGGCGCGGTGTGGATCGCCTACAACCCCGACAAGGTCGACGCGGCGGGCATCGACGCACTGAAGCAGAAGGTCGAAGGCAAGCCGTTCACCTTGATGTCGCCGTTCCCCGGTATGCCTTCGGCGATATCGCTGCAGTCCTGGGGACATCAGCTGAAGCTGGACAGCGCCGACGATAAGCGGGTCAACCAGTTCATCACCGCTCTGCGCGAGAACCCCTACGCCTATCCCGAAGTGGGCGCGAGCTGCTCGAACCCCGCGTTCGACGCGAACAACCCGACGCCGTACGACCCGACGCCGCCCGGACCGGATGCGGTGCCGATGGACGGTAAGGGTCTGTCGCAGGACCAGACCGAACTCGGCGGCGCCTCCGGTGGTCTGCCCGGTATGCCGAGCATTCCGGGTGTGCCGAATATCCCGGGCGTGCCCAACGGAATTCCGACCCAGCCGACGGAAGGTCAGTAAATGCCCGTGGATACCGAAATCGAGCCGGATGTGGCGAGCGATTCCACGGGTTTGGGTGCGCAGGCGCGGCAGCAGCGCACCCCGCTGCTGGTGCTCGGCGCGATCGGCATCCTGCTGATCGGCTTCGCGGTCGGCGTACTGGCCCGGCTGCCGCTGGACAGCAAGAGCGAACCCGATCCCGGCGCGGTCGATATCGGATTCAGCCAGGACATGTCGGCACACCATGCGCAGGCCGTCGAAATGGCCGGTGTCGCGCTCATCGGTTCCACCGATAACGATGTGCGCAGGCTGGCCTACGACATTCTGACCACCCAGCAGGGGCAGATCGGCCGGATGCAGGGCTGGCTGCAGATGTGGGGTAAGCCGAATCAGAACGTCGACGGTTATATGGGCTGGATGAGCGGACCTGCGGGCCATGCGCATTCGGGCGCCGAGCATGCGATGTCCGGACCGACGGCGTCCATGCCGGGCATGGCGACGACCGCGGAACTGACCGCGCTGCGCCAGGCCACCGGCCCCGCGCTGGACACGATGTTCCTGCAACTGATGCTGCGCCACCACCAGGGCGGACTCGCGATGATCCAGTACGCCGCCCAGCACGCCGAAACCACCGCGGTGCGCACCCTGGCGTCCACCATGGCGACCACCCAGCAGGGCGAAGCCCAGCTCATCACCACCATGCTGACCGCGCGCAACGCCACCGCACTGCCACAGAACTGATCCACCGCGTCGGGCCGGGGAACCGAAACTCCCCGGCCCGACACACTTTTTGGCGGAGGCCCCGCAATGCGATACGCTTGGCCCCGCCCGAACGGCCGCCTCGACCGGCACCGTTCGAACTATCCCGCCCTCGTAGCTCAGGGGATAGAGCGTCTGCCTCCGGAGCAGAAGGCCGCAGGTTCGAATCCTGCCGAGGGCACTCCACTCGCAGGCGGCTCATGCTCATGGAGAGCATGAGCCGTTGCTCGTTTCGTAGTGTTTTCTGGGGGTGCAACCCCCAGACCCCGCCCGGCGGGCTTCGCCCCCGGACCCCCAACCGTCGTGGTCGAGTTGGGATTGGATGGTCACCAATCTGCGGAGGTGCGACCCCGCACCCCGCCCGGCGGGCTTCGCCTCAGACCCCCGACCGTCGTGGTCGAGTTGGGAGAGGATGGTCACCAATCTGCGGAGGTGCGACCCCTCAGCCTGCCCGATGGGCTTCACGGTTGTGACCGGGGAAGAGGATATCTCCCAGGCTTCGGAGGCGCCCTCCGTCGAGGGTGTCGAGCTGTCGCGCTCGGTGTTCCCTTCGCGGGGGTGCGGGTTGCCGTAATCTCACACGCAGATGGGGTTAGCGGGAGGACGGGACGATGACAAATCCGCCGGGTGGGCAACCGCCGTTCGGGGATCCACAGGGGCAGCCGCAGCAGCCGTATGGCTATCCGCAGCAGGGCGGGCCGGGGTATCCGCAGCAAGGGAGTTATCCGCCGCCGGGTGGTCAGGGGTATGGACCGCAGCAGGGGTATCCGCCGCCTGGGGGTTATCAACAGCCGGGGTATCCGCCGCCGAAGAAGCGTAGGACCGGCCTGATCATCGGTCTGTTGGTGCTGGTGCTCGTCATCGCGGGGGCGGTCGCCGCGGGCGTGGTGCTGACCGTGCAGGGCAAGACGCCGCTGGCCTCGGACGAGAAGAAGATCCAGGTGGCCATCCACGACTTCTACGACACGCTCGAATCGCACGGTTTCGCCGCAGCTGCGAACAAGGCGTGCGCGGCCGACCGTGCCGAGTTCGACACGCTGACCGAGGAGCAGAAGAAGGAATTCGATACTGCCAAGATCCAGGTCGATATCGACAAGATCGATGACATCGTCGTCACGGGTGACCGCGCGACGGCACGGATCACCGGCAAACTCACGCTGACCGTCCCTGGTGAGACCCCGGATACCGATACGGGCACCACCGAACACCTGCGCAAGGAAGACGGGAAGTGGAAGGTCTGCTCGGCGGAGTCGGGTAAGAACTGACGTAATCTCGTCGGATGAGCTGCTGCGGACCGTCGCGCCGGACCATCCTCAGCGCCATCGGACTGGCCGCGCTCGCGAGCCTGACGGACCCGGGTTCGGTTCGGGCTCAACCGAATCCGCTCTTCGCAACCGATCTGGAGGTCGTCACGGTCACCGATCGATCGGTGATCCTCACCTGGACGACGGTGGCGCCGGATCCGAGCGGTCGACTGCTGCCGGTCGACACGAACGCCGAAGTGCGCCTCGGTCCTGCGGATTCGTCGCTCGCCGCCGTCTATGCCGACGACGAGCGCACCCCGTTCCACTATGCGGAGATCGACGGTCTCGAATCGGGCCGTCCCTACCGGTTCGAGGCATGGTCGAACGGCGTGCGGGCCGTGCCCGCCCTCTCGCTGACCACCCGAACCCCCGGAAGTCCGGAATCCACCGGCGAATTCACCACCCTGACACCGCCGCCCGGCCGCCCGCTGCGCACCCTCGCCCTCGCCAACGACGTGCACTACGGCGAGCAGGTCAGCGGCCTCGTCGTCGATAACCTGCCGCCCGGTTTTCGCCAGGAGCCTGGCCTGTCGCCCTATCCGGAGGTGATGCTCGCGGCCCTGCTCGATGATCTGCGCCGTCCCGACCGTGGCGCCGACATCCTGCTCATCGCGGGCGATCTCACCGCCGAGGCGAGGCCGGAGGAATCGCGCTCGGTGCGCCGACATCTGGACTCCTGGGGCGCACGGGGCCGCGACTATCTCGCGGTGCGCGGCAATCACGACCGCCCGCATATCGGCTCGGAATACCATGGCTGCATCCCGGCATCCGCGGATCATTTCGATTGCTGGGCCGAGGAATTCGGTCCGCGTCAGCAGCTGATCGAGCACGAGTTGGGCGGCCTGCGACTGCTCGGCCTGGATACCAGCGAACTCGACGGTTCGGGCGGCAGCATCGAACGCCCCCAATTCGACCGGCTCGGCGAACTACTACGCGACGACCCGGACCGCCCGACACTGGTCTTCGGACATCACCCGGTGACCGTCGAATCCGGTCTGACCAATACCGCCGGACCCGGGTTCGTGCTGAATCGCCCCGACAGCATCGAACTCCAGACGCTCTACGAACGCGCACCCGGCGTATTCCTGCAGCACAGCGGCCATACCCACCGCAACCGTCGCACCCGTCCCGACACCGGTGCCGCGGTGGAATTCCTGGAAGTGGCCGCGGTCAAGGAGTATCCGGGCGGCTACAGCCTGCTGCGCCTGTACGAGGGCGGGTACATGATCAACTTCTACAAGACCCGCACCGCGGCCGCGCGCCGCTGGAGTGCGACCACCCGGGGTGAATACTTCGGCCTGCTGCCGGATTACACGCTCGGTACCTTCGCCGACCGCAATCACGTTGTGCTGCGGGACTTCTCGGGCCTGAGCTGACCGGCCGAAGCACTCCAGTCCACCGCAGCCGTACCGATACCATCGCCGCAGCTCGTACGCGGTATCTTGCTTAGGTAAGCCTCATCATATGAAGTGGAACCTTGCACGTCGGAAGGACTCGAACATGTCGATCAGATGGAAAGCGATTTCCGCAGCGCTGGCCGTCGCTGTCGCGGCGCTCGGCGTGACGGCCTGTTCGAATTCCTCGGACGACAAGAACGAGATCACCGTCTACAACGCCCAGCACGAATCGCTGACCAAGGAATGGGTGGACGCGTTCACCAAGGAGACCGGCATCAAGGTCACCCTGCGCCAGGGCGGTGACACCGCGCTGGGCAACCAGCTGGTCGCCGAGGGCGCGGCCTCCCCCGCCGATGTCTTCCTCACCGAGAACTCCCCCGCCATGGCGCTGGTGGAGAACGCTGGGCTGTTTGCCGATGTCGATAAGAAGACCCTCGACCAGGTGCCAGCTCAGTTCCGCCCGTCCACCGGCAAGTGGACCGGAATCGCCGCCCGCTCAACGGTTTTCGTCTACAACAAGGATAAGATCGCGGCCGACCAGCTACCCGCATCGCTGCTCGATCTGGCGCAGCCGCAGTGGAAGGGCCGCTGGGGCGCGGGCGTTTCCGGCGCCGACTTCCAGGCCATCGTGGCGGGCCTGCTCGCGCTGAAGGGCGAGGACGCCACCAAGGCGTGGCTCAAAGGCATGAAGGACAACGCCACCGCATTCCCGAACAATGTCGCCACCATGAAGGCGGTCGACTCCGGTCAGCCCGACGGCGGTGTGATCTACCACTACTACTGGTACCGCGATCAGGCCAACACCAAGGAGAGCAGCAGCCACACCGGATTGCACTACTTCAAGAACCAGGATCCCGGCGCGTTCGTCTCGGTTTCCGGTGGCGGCGTGCTGAAGTCGAGCGAGAAGCAGGAATCGGCGCAGAAGTTCCTGGCATTCATCACCTCCAAGGCCGGGCAGGAGATCCTGCGCGACGGCACCTCGCTGGAGTACCCGGTCGGCAGTGATGTCGCGGCCAATCCGGCACTGCCGTCGCTGGCCTCGCTGCAGGCGCCTGCCATCGACCCGAGCAAGCTCGATGCCAAGAAGGTGACGGCGCTGATGACCGAGGCGGGTCTGCTCTAGTCATGGCCGTCCGGACCGCTGTCGCCGCACCCCGGGTCACAAGACCCGGACCACTCGTCACGACCGTCGCGCTGCTTTTGGTGGCGGCGACGTTCGTGCCGCTGGGCTACATCGTGTCCACCGTCTTCTCCACCGGTCTGCACGAGGCGGCGGAGCTGGTGTTCCGCCCGAGAGTCGGTGATCTACTGCGCAATACGGCCGGGCTGGTCATCGTCACCGTGCCGATCTGCGTGGTGCTCGGGGTCGGGCTGGCCTGGGTGGTGGAGCGCACGAATGTGCCGGGTGCGGCGTGGTGGGGGCCGGTATTCGCGGCGCCACTCGCCGTGCCCGCGTTCGTGAACAGCTATGGCTGGGTCAGCGTTTTCCCGACCATGCATGGCCTGTGGGCGGGTGTGGTGATCTCCACCATGTCGTACTTCCCACTGGTGTATCTGCCCGCGGCGGCCACACTGCGCCGTCTGGATCCGGCGGTGGAGGAATCGGCGCGTGCGCTGGGTTCCGGCCCGGCCGCGGTCTTCACCCGGATCGTGTTGCCGCAGTTGCGTTTGGCGATTCTCGGCGGCGGACTGCTCATTTCGCTGCATCTGCTCGCCGAATACGGCGCATTCGTCATGATCCGGTTCGACACCTTCACGACCGCGATCTTCGAGCAGTACCAATCCAGCTTCGCCGGACCGGCGGGCAGCATGCTGGCCGGTGTGCTGGTGCTGTGCTGTCTGGTGTTGCTCGCGGTCGAGGCGGGGGCGCGCGGTACGGCGCGTTACGCCCGGATCGGCAGCGGGGCGCCTCGGGCCGCTGTCCGGGTCGCGCTGGGGCCCGGCACGATTCCGGTTCTACTCGCCTTGGCGGCGGTGGTCGTCGGCTCGATCGGCGTGCCGCTGTGGACCATCGTGCGCTGGCTGCGCATCGGCGGTGCGCAGGTCTGGGATTTCACCGAGATCGGCACGGCACTCGGGCAGACCATCGCGCTCGCGGCGATGGCCGCACTGCTCACCACGCTGTGCGCATTTCCGGTGGCCTGGATCGCGGTGCGCTCCACCTCGGCATTCGCCCGAATCGTGGAGGGCGCCAACTACATTACGAGTTCGCTGCCCGGCATTGTCATCGCGCTGGCCATGGTGACCGTCACGATTCGGTGGGCGCCGCCGCTCTATCAGACGGTGACCATGGTCGTGGCCGCCTATGTGTTGATGTTCCTGCCGCGGGCGCTGGTCAGTGTGCGCGCCGGGCTGGCGCAGGTGCCGGTCGGGCTGGAGGAAGTATCGCGGTCGCTCGGTCAGTCGGGACCGGTCACCTTTCTGCGTGTGACACTGCGGTTGACCGCGCCCGCCGCGGCCTCCGCCGGCGCGCTGGTATTCGTTGCGGTCGCGACCGAATTGACTGCGACATTGCTGTTGGCGCCCAGCGGTACTCGCACGTTGGCAATGCGGTTCTGGTCGCTGTCGGGCGAATTGGACTATGCCGCGGCCGCACCCTATGCACTCATCATGATCGTCGCGGCGGTGCCGGTGACGTATCTGCTGTTCACCCAATCCAGGAAGGCGGCCGGGCTATGAGTCGGCTTGTCGTGGCGGATGTTTCGAAGACGTTCGGTCAGCACCGGGTACTCGGCGGTATCGATCTCGAAGTGCCGAACGGCAGTTCGACTGCGGTGGTCGGCTCGTCGGGGTGCGGAAAGACCACGCTCTTGCGGGTGATCGCCGGATTCGAGGCTCCGGATACGGGTTCGGTCGCCATCGGCACGGAAACCGTGACCCGCGACCGGTTTTCGGTGCCGCCGCAGCGGCGCAATGTCGGTTACGTCGCGCAGGACGGCGCGCTGTTTCCGCATCTGACCGTCGGACAGAACATCGCGTACGGCTTGCGCAGCGGGTTCTGTGGGCTGCGACGCGGCCGGAATCGAGTGAACGAACTGCTGGAAATGGTCTCGCTCGATCCGTCCTACGCCGACCGGCGACCCCATCAGCTCTCCGGCGGCCAGCAACAGCGCGTCGCACTCGCGCGTGCTCTTGCCCGCAAACCCGATGTGATGCTGCTCGACGAGCCGTTCAGCGCACTCGATGCCGGGTTGCGGGCCACCACCAGGCAGGCCGTTGCCGAGACACTGCGTGCGGCGGGCATGACCAGTATCTTGGTCACCCACGACCAAGAAGAGGCGCTCTGCTTCGCCGAACAGGTCGCGGTCATGCGCGAGGGGGTGTTCACTCAGGTCGGCGCGCCGGAAGAGGTCTACGCCGCACCCACCGATCTGTTCACCGCCAAATTCCTCGGTGATTGTGTGCTGCTCGATGCGGTGGTCGACGGCGATGTGGCCAAATGCGCGCTCGGCCGGGTTCCGGTGCAGAAGTCCGCGCCGAGCGGGTCGGCGACCATTATGTTCCGACCGGAACAGCTTGTGGCACAGGTGGTTTCGGATGGGGAGCCGGGTAGTGGAATCGTGCGCGATGTGGAATTCCGCGGCGCCGATGTGATGCTGACCATCGCGCTGGACGGCGATGTCGATCCGGTGCGAGTGCGACGTGCCAGCGTCGCGGCACCGACCGAGGGCGAGCGCGTCCGGCTGGAGGTG
This sequence comes from Nocardia anaemiae NBRC 100462, assembly GCF_001612725.1. Taxonomy (GTDB): domain Bacteria; phylum Actinomycetota; class Actinomycetes; order Mycobacteriales; family Mycobacteriaceae; genus Nocardia; species Nocardia anaemiae. The sequence continues at coordinate 33,226 of NZ_BDAZ01000008.1, forward strand.
CTCGGCAACGCCGTGGCCTTCGCGGCGGCCTGAACCACGGACACCCGGCCCGGCGGTGGCGTATCACCGGGCCGGGCACCCATGGTGGCGCACCCTCACCTTTGGAGCGAGCGGCGGGAATTGAACCCGCGTAAACGGCTTTGCAGACCGTTGCCTCAACCACTCAGCCACGCCCGCCTCGCGATAAATAGTGCCGACGCCGTGTCGAATTGCCCACGGTTGCACTCACTGTGATCCGAACCGGCAGGCGAGCACTGGATCGTCGGCCCGCGATGCGACTTCGCGACGCTCACTGATCGGTAGAAGATCCAGTGCGGCGGGCAAGCATGGAATGATCAAGACCATGTCGCGGCCACGTCCACTTCCGAGTGATCCGATCGAGGAGGCCCATCGTCAATGGGTCGGCCACGGCTGGGGCGATTTCGCCGACGGAATGGCGGCGGTGACCTCACTGGTTCGCGCCCAGCAAATCGTGATGGCTCGGGTGGACGAGGCGCTGAAGCCGACCGGCCTGACGTTCTCTCGATATGAACTTCTCATGCTGCTTGCTTTCAGTAAGACGGGTGCACTGCCGATGGCGAAGGCCAGTGCGCGACTCCAGGTGCACCCGACCAGCGTGACGAATACCGTCGATCGACTCGAGGCCGCCAAGCTGGTGGAGCGGGTTCCGCATCCCAGCGATCGGCGTGCCACTCTGATCGAAATCACTTCCGCTGGAAGAGAATTGGTCGCCGCAGCAACCGAGGAACTCAACGCGAAAGTCTTCGCGGTGCCGGGGCTTCCGCCGGATCGGCTGCACACTCTGCTGCAGCTGCTCGCGGAATTCCGCCATGCCGCAGGCGACTTCGCCACCGGCGATGAACCGGCCCGATGGTCGGCGCACGAGCAGTAGCAAAACACCCGGACCGGTCGGTCTTTTCATGGCATACACCACCGCACGGTAACGGTCTGGCATCCAACTAGCGAATTCCCCGCCCCGTTGTCTTGGCAGCGGAAGGGAAAGGGTCCACCATGGATTCCATGGTGCTGGTCTTGGGGGTATCGGCGGGCGCTGGTGGCGCCCGCGCGATGCTGACGCATTCCGATCAGCCACATCTGCCCCCGATCGATCGATGCCAGGTGCCGCGTCGGGCGGGCGGTGGCGTCGAGGAACCGGTCTTCGAGGCGATCCGCCAGATGCGCGCGGCCGCCGACCGGCGCGACGAGCTGATCACCGGAACCGCCGTGACCTGCCGCTGCCCGCTGCACGCCGACGCCATCCGCAGCACCGCGGGCCGCACCCGGCTCACCATCGCCGACGAACCGCTGGCCCAGCTGCGCTATCTGCGTTTCACCGGGCGTCTCCCCACCACCGGCTCGGTCATCCTCTACGACCTCGGCAGCTCCGGACTGACCATCACCCACGCCGACTGCCGCACCGACACCATCCTGTCCAGCAAACGCAGCACCGTACTCGGCGGCGACGGCTACGACGCCCTGCTGCGCTGGCAATTGGCCCGCGGCGGCGTCCTCACCGACAAACCGACCAGCCGCAGGTACCGCGAAGAACTCAGCACCGCCCGGGTGATCACCGCGATGGACACCAGCTCGGGCGGACGTGCCGTGGTCACCCGCAGCGATCTCGCCGAACTGTGCGCCGCGGGCATCCACCACTCCGCCTCGTTCGTTCGCCAAGTGATCGAAGAAACCGGCGTCCAACCGGAGGCGCTGGTCCTGCTCGGCGGCTGCACGCGCAATCCCGATATCCGCGAAGAACTGGCCGAAATGATCGAACTCCCGGTCATCTACGATTCGGAGCCCGAATACGTTTCGGCCCGCGGGGCGGTGTTACTCGCCGCGGAACGCCCCAGTGGCGATGTGCGCATGGCGCGCTTACGCAGCGGAGCGCTGACCGCTTCGTTGGTGCCGACCACCCCCGGACGCCGCAAACTCATTGCCGCCGTTGCGGTTACGATCGCCCTGGGTGCGACCATCGCCGGACTACTAGCCATGGACCACACCGCCGCCCAGCCACCGGACGGCGTCAACGCTCCAACACCCGTCGAAGTAGCCGGAATCCCCGCAACCCCCCTCAACTGACCCCGGTTTCCCTGAGGCCCAGGGCAGTCACGCATATCCAGTGGGCATCGCGCATAACGTGCAGCCTGTGCGAGGTCGTCAATCGGTATGCGGCACCGACGGTGCCTTCGCGACGGCGGATCTGTCGCAGTGGTTCCGTCGGCCAGCCGAATACGCTGTGCCCGGCCCAGATTCGGCCGGGCATCTCACCTGTCAGTGGTTGGTGAACTTCGCCGGACGCTTCTCGACGAAGGCGCTCATGCCTTCCTTCTGGTCGTCGATCGCGAAGAGCGAGTGGAAGACTCGGCGTTCGAAGCGCAGGCCCTCGGCGAGGGTGGTTTCGAACGAGCGGTTCACGGCTTCCTTGGCGATCATGGTGACCGGCAGCGACATCGAGGCGATGGTTTCGGCGACCTCGAGTGCGGTGTCGAGCAGTTCGGCGGCGGGCACGATGCGGGAGACCAGACCGGCGCGCTCGGCCTCATCGGCGTCCATATTGCGGCCGGTGAGCACCAGATCCATGGCCTTGGCCTTACCGATGGCGCGGGTGAGGCGCTGCGAGCCGCCGATGCCGGGAATGACGCCGAGCTTGATTTCCGGCTGACCGAATTTCGCATTATCCGCGGCGAGCAAAATGTCGCAGATCATCGCCAGCTCACAGCCGCCGCCGAGGGCATAACCGGCGACCGCGGCGATGGTCGGCTTGCGGAACTGCGCCAGCCGGTCCCAGCGGGCGAAGTAGTCGTTCATGAACATGTCCATGTACGACTTGGGTTGCATCTCCTTGATATCGGCACCGGCCGCGAAGGCCCGCTCCGAACCGGTGATGACGATGGCGCCGATCGCGTCATCGTGCTCGAGTTCGTCGAGCGCGGCGATGACATCGTCGAGGACCTGCGCGTTCAGCGCGTTCAGCGCCTTCGGGCGGTTCAGCGTGATCCAGCCGACCCGGCCCTTGCGCTCCAGCAGAATCGTCTCGAAATCGCTCACTTGGCATCCTCTTGATCGGAACGGTCACGGATATCGGTGACGATAGCTGAGAAGTCCTTACCTGCCTGCGACTGGTTGAACCGGGTGTAGATCTCCGCGGCGAGCATGCCGAGTTGGCCGTCGACGTCGTTATCGCGCAGGGCATTCGCGGCCAGGCCCAGATCCTTGGTCATCAACGCGGTGGCGAAACCGGGCTGGTAGTCGTTGTTCGCCGGGCTGGTGGGTACCGGTCCGGGCACCGGACAGTAGCTGGTCAGCGCCCAACTCTGGCCGGATGCGGTGGAGACCACATCGAAGAACGACTGGTGGCTCAGACCCAGCTTCTCGCCGAGCACCAGGGCCTCGGACAGGCCGATCATCGAAATGCCGAGCAGCATGTTGTTGCAGATCTTCGCGGCCTGACCCACACCGGAGCCACCGCAGTGCACGACCTTGCCGCCCATGACCTGCAGCACGTCGAGCGCATCGGCGAAGTCGGCCTCGGCGCCGCCGACCATGAAGGTCAGCGTGCCCGCGGCGGCACCCGCGACACCACCGGAGACCGGGGCGTCCAGTGCGCGCTGGCCCGCATCGATGGCGCGGGCAGCGGCCGCCTTGGCGTCGGCGACGTCGATGGTGGAGCAGTCGATGAACAGGGTGCCCGGATTCGCGGCGGGGAGCAGATCGGCGTAGACGTCGAGGACCAGCTTGCCATTGGGCAGCATGGTGATCACGACATCGCGGCCCGCGACGGCCGCAACCGCCGAATCCACCACGGTGGCACCGTCTTTGCGTGCCTGCTCCTGTGCGGCGGGGACCGGATCGAAGGCGAGCACGTCATAGCCCGCCTCGACCAAGTTCGCGGCCATCGGCCCGCCCATATGGCCGAGGCCGAGAAAACCGATCTTCTTCGTCACTTGCCTGCCTCCAAACCCAGTTCCTTATCGCCCAATTCGACGAAATACGCGTCGACCTGCTCGGCGGTGACATCGGCGAGCGTCGCGGGCGACCACTGCGGATTGCGGTCCTTATCGATCACCTGCGCCCGGATGCCTTCGACCAGATCGTGCGAGGCCAGCGCGGCGATGGACACCCGGTACTCCTCGTTCAGCACCGCCTCGAGGCTCTTCGCGGCACGGGCCGCGCGCAGCGAACGCAACGTCACCTTCAGTGCCACAGGCGATTTGGTGAGCAATTCGGTCGCCGCCTTGGCCGCCTCCGGCGAGCCGTGCGTCCGCAGCCGATCGACGATCTCCTCGACAGTGTCGGCGCTGTAGCAGGCATCGATCCAGTCCTGCTGCGCGACCAGCTCGGATTCCGGTGCGTCCGTGGCGAATTTGGCGATGGCGATCTCTGCCGTCTCGGTCCGCAGCGTTTCCAGCAGCGCCGGAATATGTTCCGAGGCCATGTAGTAATCGGCGAAACCCGCGGCAATGGCGTCACCGGCACTCATTCGCGCGGTGGTCAGTGCGACGTGTGTGCCGATTTCGCCCGGCGTACGGGCGAGCAAGTAGGTGCCACCGACATCCGGAACGAAGCCGATGCCGACCTCGGGCATGCCGATCTTGGAGCGCTCGGTGACGATCCGATGGCTGCCGTGGCCGGAAAGCCCGACGCCACCGCCCATCACGATGCCGTCCATGACCACCACATACGGCTTCGGGTAGCGGCCGATCAGGGCGTTGAGGATGTACTCGTCGCGCCAGAAGACCCCCGTGGCCGAATCCGCGTTTGCGCCAGCAGAGTGATCGTTCAATGCGGAAGCGTCACGGTGGATGGCGACGATATCGCCGCCCGCGCAGAGCCCACGCTCCCCCGCGCCGGTGACGACGACGGTGCGCACCTCGTCGTCCTGCGCCCACACCTGCAGTGCGGCGGAAATGGCAAGGGCCATCGGATGATTCAGCGCATTGATGGCCTTGGGCCGGTTCAGCGTGATCAGACCGAGTCCGTCGCGCTTATCGATGAGAACTTCGGATTCGGTCATGCTGCTCCTACCACCGAGCGGGCGACGACCACCCGCATGATTTCGTTGGTGCCCTCCAGAATCTGGTGCACCCGCAGATCGCGGACGATCTTCTCCACGCCGTATTCGGCCAGGTATCCGTAACCGCCGTGCATCTGCAGCGCCTTATTCGCGACCTCGAATCCGGCGTCGGTCGTGAATCGCTTTGCCATGGCGCACAATTCGACCTTGTCGTCGGCATCCGCATCCAGCGCGGCCGCGGCCCGCCACAGCAGGGTCCGCGCCGCCTCCAGCGAGGTGCGCATATCCGCGAGCTGGAATTGCAATGCCGGGTTGTCCAGCAACCGGCTGTTGAATGCGTTGCGCTGGGCCAGATACGCGACGGATTTCTCGAGCGCCGCTTGGCCGCCGCCCAACGAGCAGGCGGCGATATTGAGCCGACCGCCATTGAGCCCGTTCATGGCGATACGGAAACCATTGCCCTCGATGCCGAGCATATCGGCGGCTGGCACCCTGACCTCGTCCAGAATCACCTGACGAGTGGGTTGGGCATTCCAACCCATCTTCTTCTCGTTGGCGCCGAAGGAAATTCCCGGGGTGTCAGCCGGAACGATGAACGCCGAAATCCCGCGCGCACCCGCATCGCCGGTGCGCGCCATGATGACGTACACATCCGTGCTACCCGCACCGGAGATGAATTGCTTTACCCCGGTGAGCAGGTAATCGTCACCGTCGCGAACGGCCTTGGTGCTCAAGGCCGCCGCATCCGATCCGACGCCGGGCTCGGTGAGCGCGTAGCTGCCGAGCCATTCCATCGAGGTCAGCCGGGGCAGCCAGCGGTTGCGCTGCTCGGCATTGCCGTAGCTATCGATCATCCACGAAACCATGTTGTGGATGGAGATATACGCCGCGATGGCCGGGCAGCCGGTGGCCAGTTGTTCGAAGATGCGCACGGCATCGAGCCTGCGCAGTCCGGAGCCGCCGACATCCTCGCCGATATATATCCCGCCCATGCCGAGCGAACCCGCCTTGCGCAGCACATCCACTGGAAAGTGCTTCTGCTCATCCCATTCCAGGGCGTTCGGGGCGAGGTATTCGTCGGCGAAGTCGCGTGCCATTTCGGCAATGGCGCGCTCGTCGTCATTCAGTGCGAACACAATCGTCGACCTCCCGTCCGGCGGCTGTTCAGTCCATCGTCGGAATGACGAAGTGATTGCTGTCCTTCAGGCCGGAAGGCCAGCGCTGGGTGACGGTCTTGGTCTTGGTGTAGAAGCGAATCGAATCCGGACCGTGCTGGTTCAGATCGCCGAATCCGGAACGCTTCCAACCGCCGAAGGTGTGGTACGCGATCGGCACCGGAATCGGCACATTGATGCCGACCATGCCGACCTGCACGCGGGCGGCGAAATCCCGCGCGGTATCGCCGTCGCGGGTGAAGATCGCGACCCCGTTGCCGTATTCGTGCTCGTTGGGCAGGGCGAGCGCTTCGTCGTAATCCTCGGCCCGCACGATCGACAGCACCGGACCGAAGATCTCTTCCTTGTAGATCCGCATTTCCGGGGTGACATTGTCGAAAAGCGTTGCACCCGTGAAGTACCCGCCTTCGCCGCCGTCGACCGTCAGGCCGCGGCCGTCGATCACCAGCTCGGCCCCCTCATCGACGCCGATCTGGACGTAGTTCTCGACCCGGCCGAGCGCGTCCTTGGTCACCAGCGGACCGAAGTCGGCACCGGCGTCGTCGGAGCGGCCGACATTCAGTTTGGCGATCCGCTCGATCAGCTTCTCGCGCAGGCGATCCGCGGTCTCTCGGCCGACCGGAACGGCGACCGAGATGGCCATACAGCGCTCGCCTGCCGAGCCATAGCCGGCGCCGATGAGCTGGTCTGCGACATCGTCGAGGTCGGCGTCCGGCATGACGATCGCGTGGTTCTTGGCGCCGCCGAAGCATTGTGCGCGTTTGCCGTTCGCGCTCGCGGTCTCGTAGATGTACTGCGCGATCGGCGTGGAGCCGACGAAGCCGACGGCCTTGACGGTCGGCGAATGCAGGATCGCATCGACGGCTTCCTTATCGCCGTTGACCACATTGAACACGCCCGCTGGCAAACCGGCCGCCAGCAACAGCTCGGCCAGGCGCAGCGGTACCGAGGGATCGCGCTCGGATGGCTTGAGCACGAAGGCATTTCCGCACGCCAGCGCCGGACCGGCCTTCCACAGCGGGATCATGGCCGGGAAGTTGAACGGGGTAATGCCCGCGACCACACCGAGCGGCTGACGCATCGAGTAGACGTCGATACCGGTGCCCGCGCTCTCGGTGTACTCACCTTTGAGCAGATGCGGAATGCCCGCCGCGAATTCGATGACCTCGATACCGCGTTGGATGTCGCCCTTGGCGTCGGGGATGGTCTTGCCGTGTTCGGCGGACAGCAGCGCCGCAAGGGAATCCATCTCGTCCTGCACGAGCGTCAGGAACTTCATCAGCACCCTGGCCCGCTTCTGTGGGTTGAACGCGGCCCACACCTGCTGCGCCTCGGCCGCATTCGCGATGACGGCATCGACCTCGGCCTTACTCGCCAGCGGCACCCGCGCCTGCACCTGGCCGGTATTCGGATCGAAGACATCGGCGAAGTTGCCCGAGGCCCCGGCGACATGCTGGCCGCCGATGTAATGAGTGAGTTCGCGAACCATGCCAGTCCTGTTCTCGTAGTGGACGCCGCGCACTGCGCGATTTACGGTCATCCTATAGTTGGATGTCCAAGTAAATACAGCCGTGCGAGCAGACTGTGATTCATCCCACGGCAACCACCGAGCAACAGCCATCAATGGCTCGCGTCCAGCCTTGCCGCCCAGCAGCGGAGTGCGGGTCCGCCCGTCAGGCGGCGGGCTTCGAGGAGCGGGTGAGCAGCAGCGCCCCGACCGCGAGCACCACCGCGCCGATAATCACGATCGCGACCATTACCCCGACTTCGCCATCGAAGCGACTGGCGACCGCCATGCCGACGGCGAGCGCGACCGTCACGCTGCCGCCGATCACCAGCACCGCCGAACGTTGCGTCGCATACAGGACAAAACAAACGACGGCTACCAGTGCGGTGAGCACGAAGCCCCATTGGTTCGGGCTACTGTCGACGGTCACCGCGCCGGAGTCCGCGATAAGGATCGCGACGACATACCCCGACCAGTTTTCGACGAACAAGCCGAATCTGGTGACCGCGAACCAGAGCCCACCGAGGCCGAGTAGCCCGAGGCCGACCCAGACCTCCTCGACATCGAAGACCTCGTCGAGCACCACCAGGACCAGGACAACGCTGTACCAGGCCGCGGCGAAGATGCCGATGACCGATGGCAACGCGAGGTAACCGAGTACCGCTACCAGCAGACCCGCGCCGCATGCGCAGACTAATGCGGTGTCGGAGTCGGCGCCCTCGAAGACCGATCCGACCGCCACGGCGACCGATACGGACGCGAGCGCGAAGAGCACTGCAGCGAGCCGCGAGCGAGATGTATGCGCACCCCTGGTACGGGTGAACAATCCGGCGGCGCCACCGGCCAGCGCGATCCCGCCGAGGGCGAGACCGATGGACACGAGCCCGAACAGGACGATGCGGCCGGTCCGCTGCAAGTCCTCCCAGGAAGACGTAAGCAACAGAGCGAGCGCGCCCAACATCGAACCAGCGCCGATATAGGCGGCGATCTCGGCTAATAGCCTGCCCGGTGACTCGGGCTTCGTCCGCTCCGCCACCAGCGCCTTCGCGACCGCATCGCGCTGCGCTTCGGTCAAGACACCTTCGTCGACCAGCCGCCGTAAGGCCGCCCCCGACCGATCTTGGATCCCCATGTATCGAGTATGGCCACTGCATCGGCAATCGTTAAGAGCATCGGTCGATCACCCATGTGGTCCAGCTGATCGTCGCGCGCCGTCACAGCAAGCCACCACCTGCCACATTGGGCCTACTCGGCGAACCGAATTCGGTGACAGCCGCGACCATGACCGCATCGCGCATCCCGGTCGCGACTGTCGGAGCTTCCACCGCGGTCCAAGCCCCGGCACTGATGTCGCACCATCGCGAGATCCGATCGACACCTGCGGTGCACCACACTCGGAGAGCCTCCGAATTCATTTCGACCCACCACCAATCGCATTCGTGCGGTTTTGCGGAATCCCTACCCGGCAGCAGCCTCTATCGGAACTCGAGTCGGGGTGGATGTCGCGGTTTGCGGTCACGATGAGCGGAATCCCCGAGCCCGGATACCTTCACCTGGCGCTGTGACCGCCACCACCGTAGAATTAGTTTGACGTCCTAGTATCGGGCGCCAAACAGGATCTCCCCCGGAGGACCCAGTGGCCGACAGCACCGCGCTCTACACGCCCACCCATCCCGTCCGATTCGTGACCTCGGCCGCGCTATTCGACGGGCACGATGCGGCGATCAACATCATGCGGCGGATTCTGCAGGCGCAGGGTGCCGAGGTCATTCACCTCGGGCACAATCGCGCGGTCAGCGAGGTCGTGGACGCGGTGCTCACCGAGGATGCCCAGGGCGTCGCGGTCAGTTCGTATCAGGGCGGACATGTCGAGTACTTCGAATACCTCGCCGACGCACTGAAAAAGGCGGGCGCCGACCATGTCCGGATATTCGGCGGTGGCGGCGGCGTGATCGTCGCCGAGGAGATCGCGCGCCTCGCCGAGTCCGGGGTGACCATCTTCTCCCCCGAGGACGGCCAGCGACTCGGCCTGCCCGGCATGATCAACCAGCTGATCCGCGCCTGCGATTTCGATCTCGCCGCCGAGCCGCCGGTGCTGGACGCGGTACTCGCCGGTGAGCGCGCCGCGCTCGCCCGCGCGATCACCTGCCTGCAACAGGACACGCTGTCGGAGTCCGATCGGCGCACCCTGGCATCGGCCGCCGCCGCGCGCACGGTGCCGGTGCTCGGCATCACCGGCACCGGTGGTTCCGGAAAGTCCTCGCTCACCGATGAATTGGTGCGGCGTCTGCGTTCGGATCAGCAGGACAAGTTGCGCGTCGCGATTCTCGCGGTGGATCCGACCCGGCGACGCGGCGGCGGTGCGCTGCTCGGTGACCGCATCCGGATGAACGCCTTGGACAGCGATCACACCTTCTTCCGCTCACTCGCCACCCGCGGCGGCCACGAATTGCCGCAGAATATCGACGTCATCGTGACCGCATGCAAGGCAGCGGGATACGACCTGGTCATTCTGGAAACCCCGGGCATCGGCCAAGGCGATGCCGCGATCACCGACCACGTCGACGTGTCGATGTATGTGATGACACCGGAATTCGGCGCCGCCTCCCAGCTGGAGAAGATCGACATGCTGGACTTCGCTGATGTGGTGGCGATCAATAAGTTCGAGCGCCGCGGCGCCGAGGACGCGCTGCGTGATGTCTCGCGCCAGTTGATCCGCAATCGTGAGGAGTTCACCAAATCTCCCGATGAGATGCCGGTATTCGGCACCAGCGCAGCCACTTTCAACGATGACGGCGTGACCGCGCTCTACCAGCACCTCACCGGGCTACTCGCCGAGCACGGGCTGCATATGGAGCCCGGCGTACTTCCCAAGGTGGATACCCGCGCCTCGACCAGGTTCGCGCAGATCATCCCGCCCGCCCGGGTGCGCTATCTCGCCGAGATCGCCGATACCGTCCGCGACTATCACGCCGATACCGCCACCCAAATCGTCGCGGCACAGCGCTTGCAGCGGCTCGAACAGGTGGCGGCCGAACTGCCCGATGACACTGCCGTGGCCGAGCTCGCCGAAAAAGCCCGCGACGCACTGCATGACGACAATGCCGAACTGCTCGCGGGTTGGCCCGAGCTGGCCGAATCCTATCGGGGGGATGAGCAGGTGGTTCGGGTTCGCGATCGCGAGATCCATACCCCGCTGCGCCGGGAGACGCTGTCCGGCAATTCCATTCCGCGCGTCGCGCTGCCGCGCTTCACCGATCACGGTGAGCTGCTGCGCTTCCTGCGCTCGGAGAATCTGCCCGGGCGGTTCCCTTTCACCGCGGGCGTGTTTGCGTTCAAGCGCGATAACGAGGATCCAGCGCGCATGTTCGCCGGTGAGGGCGATCCGTTCCGCACCAACCGGCGCTTCAAGGTGCTCAGCGAACATGCCGAGGCGACAAGGCTTTCCACCGCCTTCGATTCGGTGACGCTCTACGGTCACGATCCCGCCGAGCGCCCGGATATCTACGGCAAGGTCGGCACCTCCGGCGTCTCGATCGCCTCACTCGACGATATGAAGGTCCTCTACGACGGCTTCGACCTGACGGCGCCGACCACCTCGGTATCGATGACCATCAACGGCCCCGCCCCCACCATCCTGGCCTACTTCCTCAATACCGCCATCGACCAAGCGTTGGAACGCTTCTCCACAGCCGAGGGCCGGGAGCCCACCGCCGAGGAAGCCGCGGATATCAAGGCACGCACCCTGGCGACAGTGCGCGGCACCGTGCAAGCCGACATCCTCAAGGAGGATCAGGGCCAGAACACCTGCATCTTCTCCACCGAGTTCAGCCTGCGCATGATGGCCGATATCCAGGAATGGTTCGTGCGCAATGGTGTTCGCAACTTCTACTCGGTCTCGATCTCCGGCTATCACATCGCCGAGGCCGGGGCGAATCCGATCAGTCAGCTGGCCTTCACCCTCGCCAATGGATTCACCTATGTCGAGGCGTATCTCGCGCGTGGCATGCGGATCGACGACTTCGCCCCGAATCTGTCGTTCTTCTTCTCCAACGGCATGGATCCGGAATATTCGGTGATCGGCCGGGTGGCGCGGCGCATCTGGGCCATCGCCATGCGAGATCGCTACGGCGCCAATGAGCGTTCGCAGAAGTTGAAGTATCACGTGCAGACCTCGGGCCGGTCGCTGCACGCACAGGAGATGAGCTTCAACGACATTCGCACCACCCTGCAGGCGCTCATCGCCATCTACGACAACTGCAACAGCCTGCACACCAATGCCTACGACGAGGCGGTGACCACCCCCACCGAGGAATCGGTGCGCCGCGCGCTGGCCATCCAGCTCATCATCAACCGTGAGTGGGGTGTCGCGATGAACGAAAACCCGCTCCAGGGCAGCTTCCTCATCGATGAGCTCACCGATCTCGTCGAGGAGGCCGTGCTCGCCGAATTCGATCGGATCAGCGAGCGCGGCGGGGTCCTCGGGGCAATGGAGACCGGCTATCAGCGCGGCAAGATCCAAGACGAATCCATGCGCTACGAGCACCGCAAACACGATGGCTCACTGCCGATCATCGGCGTCAATACCTTCCGCAATCCGCACGGCGAACCGCATCGGGTCATCGAATTGGCTCGCGGCACCGAAGCGGAGAAGCAGTCACAGCTGCGGCGCGTGCGTCAATTCCAAGACGACCATCGCGATGCCGCCCATGACGCCCTGGCCCGCCTGGACGCGGTGGCCCGCACCGACGACAACATCTTCGAGGTCCTGATGGACGCCGCCCGGGTCTGCACCCTGCAACAGATCACCGACACCTTCTTCACAGTCGGCGGACAGTACCGCCGCAACGTCTGAATAGGTTGAGCCGTCAGAGGATTCGCACCTCCGGTATCGCATCCATCTGACGCGCCCACTCCGGGTACTTCGCCAGCTTGGCGTTGTGCAGCGCCATAATCTTCTCGCGCAGGTCGGGATCCGGTTCATCCGATACGTCGGGCCCGATGGCGATCGTCTGGAAGTGCGGGATGATCTGCGGATCACCGGCCAGGTGGACCGGATCGTGCATATAGCGCTCCATCGCGTCCAGATCTGCGATGCCCACGCAGTAGGCGTGCGTCAGCCCTTCGCTCGCGTCGCCGAGATTCTGGCCGACGGTCGCGAAGGACACCGATTCCACCGATGCGGTGCGCTTCATCAGCGCGAGCACCTCGGCCTTCTCGGCCTCGGTCGTCTCTTCACGAAAGCCGAAGCGCAACAGGTGAACGATCATGGATACCTCCTTGTTTTGAACCAGCAAGTTCAATTTAGATAACTGACTGGTCGAACCACAAGAGTGAACCAACGAGTTCATTCACAGGCGCTCGGGCGCTAATATGCAGAGGTGACGGGTACGACGGCGGCGCGCGGCCGCATCGACAAGCGGCAGGCGATCCTGGACGTCGCATTCACCGTCTTCGCGCGGCGCGGCTACGACAAGGCGTGTGTGCAGGAGATCGCGGATGAGGCGGGTGTCGCCAAGCCGACGGTCTACAACCACCTCAATGACAAGCAGAGCCTGTTCCGGCATGCCGTGCTCGCCGCCGCCGACGCCGTGGCCACCGACACCCTGGCGATCATCGATGGCCTGCGCGAGCCGGGCGACGATCTGTCCGCCGCCCTCACCGAGACGGCGCGCGCACTGCTCACCGAATGCTCCGGTGAGCGCGCCCGTTCGCTACGCGCGCTGACCTACGCGCAACTCGCGGCCTTTCCTGACCTGGCCGACACGGTGCTGGAACGCACCTCGCGGCGCATTGCCGAAGCGCTGGCCGATCGACTCGCGCGACTCGCTCTGTCGGGTCGGCTGCAGACCAATGATCCGGCGCAGGCCGCCGAACAGCTGCTCGCCCTGCTCACCGCGCCCTTGGAAGCGCGGTCCCGGCTCGGCACCCGCGAGGTGAACGAGGCCGAGCGGCGAGGTATCGCCGATGCGGCAGTGCGGACATTCCTGTCCGCATACGGTTCCCGCTGATTCCCGAACGCGCCCGCCGACACGCGTGTGACAATCGCGACGTCAGGGCCTTCGGCGTGGTTGGGACGGCGGACATGGATCTCTCGGATATCAAGATTGTCGACAGCCATATTCATCAGTGGGATCCGTTCCGCACACCACGCGAATTCAGCCGGACGGCGAAGTTGCTCCGGATGCTGCCCATCCCGATCGATTGGGCAAAGCGGGTGGCACCGCGCCGGGATCGGGAATTCGTCGGGGATCCGACCGCTTATGCGAATCCCTACCTGCCCGCGAATTATCGTGCGGATGCCGATGGCGTTCCGGTCGAGTCGATCGTGCATATCGAGGTCGGATGGACCGGAAAGGGAGCGCTGGCGGGGGCCGATGAGACGAAGTGGGTGGCCGGGCTGCCCTTCGGCGGCGACAATCCGGTGCTCGGCGCGATCATCGGCAATGCCGATCCGGCGGCACCGGATTTCGCGGTATTGCTCGATGCCCATATGGCCGCATCACCACTGCTGCGCGGCATCCGCGCACATGTGGCACACCACCCCGATCCGGACGTCCGGCCCTATACCCAGCATGAAAGCGCGCTCACCACCAAACAGTTCCGCAATGGCTTCGCGGCATTGGCCGAGCGCGGCTTGTCCTTCGAGGCCTGGGTGTACTCGCACGCGCTACCCGATGTGACGGCTCTTGCCGAACGCTATCCGGAAGTCCCGATAGTGCTCGACCATCTCGCCACACCCGCGGGGATTTTCGGCCCGGTCGGCAAACGCACCGGAACGAATCCGAGTCTGCGGCGGGAACTATTCGTCCGGTGGCGCGACGATCTCAGCGCGCTCGCCGAAAAACCCAATGTGGTGGCGAAGGTCAGCGGTTTGATGATGCCGATCCTCGGCCACCCGGTACCAGCACGTGGCACGTCGACACCGATTCCGGTGCTGCTGGATCGGATTCGCCCGCTCGTCGAGCACGCCTTCGATGTCTTCGGCTCGGACCGACTGCTGTGGGGCTCCAATTTCCCGGTGGACAAACCGATTACGAGTATCTCCGACAGCGCCGACGTCATCGCCACCGCGATCACCGAGCATGGTGGCGGCCGCAACGAGTTGGCGCAGATCTTCCGAACCAACGCCCAACGGGTCTACCGAATCGAATCCTGACACCTGCTCCGTAGCGCGATCAGGCGATGAACGACTCCGCGATTTGGCGGGTCAGGGTGTCGCGTGCGGTGGTCAGGGATGGGCCGTACCAGGTGAGGCTGCGTCCTTCGACCAAGGCGACCGGCAGGCCGGGGAAGACCTCGGGGCCATCGGATCTGGTGAATACGTAGGGTTCGTCGGGGAGCAGGACGAGTTCGACATCGCGAGTCAGCTCAGCCTCCGGTACGTGCGGATAGCGCTCGGTGCGGTCGGCGTGCACGAGCCGGAGGCCGAGGCGCGCTGCCAGGTCACCGGTGAAGGTATTGCGGCCGACCACCATCCAGGGGTTGCGCCAGATCGGGATGACCGTGTTGCGCGGCACGGGAGGTGGTGCAGCCCAAGATATTTCGGCCTCGACCAACCAGTCGGGCACCGGGCTGTCGAGGGCTTCGGCAAAAAGTCGGCGCAGCGACGCGAAACCTTCGGCCAATGTTTCGATTCTGGTGACCCACACCGGGATTCCGGCATCGCGCAGCCGCTCCACATCGATGCGACGGTTCTCCTCTTGATTGCACAGCACCAGATCCGGCGCGAGCTCGATGATTCGGCGCACATTCGGATTCTTGGTGCCGCGAACCCGCTCGACGTCCAGATCGGCGGGGTGCGTGCACCAATCCGTCGCCGCGACAAGGACTTCCGGGCGACTCACCGCGACGGCCTCGGTCAGTGACGGAACCAGCGACACCACCCGGCGAACCGGGCGATCGATGTGCACGGCCGCACCCAGATCGTCGGTCATGACAGCACCCGATGGCACAGGACACGCAATTGTTCGGGTGGCACCGACGGCAGCATATGGTCAGCGATCCAAGGCTTCGTAGAGTGCGCGAATATCGCGCAGTCCGGCCGCCGCCGTCGGTTCGTCCTCGGCGATCATGCGCAGGACACGGCGTAGCAGGGTCGGGTCGAGGTCATCGATGGCGGGACGGAATTCGAGCTTCGGGAGGTCGGGCAGTCGCGCGCGGTCGCCGTAGGGGTCGTCGGAAACCGTTGGGGTCGTGTCTCGTTCGATGCCGACGATGAGGGTGTCCAGGTCGATGCCGCGCAGAGTGAGGATTTCGCGCGGACGCTCATCGAGGCGTTCGGCGAGCAGATAGCAGACCGCGGCCACATGTTTGCACGGCCAGCCGGGATCCGGACAGGTGCAGGAGAAGTCGAGATCCGCGGCCGTTGTCGGGAGCAGCTGCTCACCGAGGCTGGTCGGCAGCGCGCCGGAGGCGATTTCGGCCAGCACACCCGGCGTGGTCCGGATGGTTTCGATGAGCAGTTCCAATTCCTCGTCGCGCAGCGGCCGGATGGCGAATACCGAGCTGAACGGGCGCGGCTGACTTCCTTGCACTTCCGCGGTGACCGCGCCGGGTTCGATCCGATAGCTCACGACCTGCCCGGCTCTGGCATAGGTGCGGCCGCGCGCGAGTCGACCTGGTTCGGCCATCTGCTCGACCGCCTCGATCAGGGCCTTGCCCCACCAGGTGCGTCCGAATCCGCCACGGCGGCTGCGTGCTTCGACCCCGCCGCGCACCGGACGGCGCTTGCCGTACTTGCTGTAGTCTTCGAACGGACTCAATCGCCCACCGCCTCCGCACCGAGGGCGAAGAGCCGATGCAGTTCGTCCGTGCTCAATTCGGTAATCCAGGTCTCACCCGCACCGATGGCCAGATCGGCGAGTTGGCGTTTGCCGCTGATCATTTCGTCGATCTTCTCCTCGATGGTGTCGACGCAGATCAGCTTGCGCACTTGTACATTGCGGCGTTGACCGATACGGAAGGCACGGTCGGTGGCCTGGTTCTCGACCGCCGGATTCCACCACCGATCCAGGTGCACAACATGGTTGGCCGCAGTGAGATTCAAGCCGGTGCCACCCGCCTTGAGCGACAACAACATCAGCGGTGGGCCAGCCGGTTCCTGGAAGCGCTCGACCATGGTGTCGCGCTGCTTCTTCGGCACGCCACCGTGCAGGAACGGAATCGGTGTACCGAAGCGCTCGGTCAGATAGGGCGCGATGAGCTCGCCGAATTCGCGGAACTGGGTGAACAGCAGTGCCTTCTCGCCATCTGCCAGCACCGCGTCGAGCACATCCTCCACCAGGGCGAGCTTGCCGGAGCGGTGACTGCCGCGGTGCAGTACGCCGGAGGCGTCGCCGAGGAAATGCGCGGGATGGTTGCAGACCTGTTTTAGCCGGGTCAGCGCGCCGAGTACCGCACCCTTGCGGGCCATACCCTTCGCATCCTTCAGTTTGGCCATCATGTCGTCGACCACCGCCTGGTACAGCGCCGCCTGCTCGACGGTCAGATTGGCGCGCACCGTCATCTCCAGCTTCTCCGGCAGATCGCTGATGACGGCGGGATCGGTTTTCACCCGGCGCAGCACGAACGGCTGGGTGACGGTGCGCAGTCGGCTGATGGCGTTCTCGTCTCGATCGCGTTCGATCGGTACGGCGAACCGGGCACGGAAAGTCTGTGCGCTGCCGAGCACCTTCGGCATCGTGAAGTCGAGTATCGAGCGCAATTCTTCGAGGCGGTTCTCCACCGGAGTCCCGGTGAGCGCCAACCGGTGTCGGGCAGGCAGTGCCCGAGCCGCCTTCGCCTGTCTGGTTCCCGCGTTCTTGATGTGCTGCGCCTCGTCGAGCACCACCCGATCCCATTGCTGCCGCGCCAATTCGGCTGCGTCCCGTGCCAAGAGCGAATAGGTCGTGATCACCAGATCCGCCTCGGCAACGGCTTCGTCCATTTCCCCGCCCGATTTGCGGCCGACACCGTGATGGACCAAAATCCGCAGATCAGGGGCGAATCGCTGGGCCTCGCGCTGCCAATTGCCGACCACCGACATCGGGCTCACCAGCAGCGTCGGTCCGCAGCCGTCGGTCCGCTCGCGCTCGTGCACGAGCAGGGCCAGGACCTGCACGGTCTTACCCAGACCCATGTCATCGGCCAGGATTGCGCCGATGCCGTAGCGGCTCATGGTGGCGAGCCAGGCCAAACCACGTTCCTGATAAGGGCGCAACTGCGCCTTCAGACCGACCGGGGCACTCACCGGTACCGGTTCGCGGGTCTGGTCCAAAAGGTCCGCGGCCCAACCCGTTGCGCTGACCTCTGTGATCGGAACCTTCTCGACATGGCCGGTGACGAGTTCGCCGACCAGATCGGCGAAGGTGATCTCGGTGTCGTCCAGATGGGCGGCGACATAGCGGGCGGCGGCAGCCAGCATCTTGTGGTCGGCCTGTACCCATTCGCCGCGCAGCTGCACCAGATCCGATTTCGAGCGGACCAGCCGTTCCATCTCGGCCTTGGTCAGCACGGTATCGCCGAGCGCGAGTTCCCAACGGTAGGAGACAAGTCCGCGCATGCCGACGGTGCTCTCGGCAGCCGGTACCGCGCTCTCCACGCGTAGCCGCATGGTCGGGGCGCTGATATTCCAGGCGCGCGGCAGCAACAGCCGCACGCCCGCGGCCCGCAAGGCATGTGCGCCGTGTTCGACCAGGTCCGCGACCACCTCGGTGGGCAAGAGCAGGTCCATCGACTGCGGATCGTTCGGCAGATCGCGCAGGCGCGGATAGGCCCGCGTCGCCTCCCCCAGCTTCTCGATCGCGGTGCGGACCAGCACCGGATCACCAAGCAGCGGAACCGGATTCGGCGCTTCACCATCGGCGCGCAGACAGACCTGCAGTCGCCACAGCGCCACTACGTCGTCGGCATCGTTGTCGGCCGCGCCGAGCGCGATATCGCCCTCGGGCTCCAGCAACCGCAGCACCAACTCCGGCTCGTCCCCGGTCAGACTCGCCCGCCAGCGTTCCAGCACCTCGGCCAGCTGATGGCTGCCGCCGTCCAAGGCGACGTCATCGATGAGCGCGGCAACCAGCGGATGCGCGGACGGCGGCGGGTCCAGCAGCTCCCGGACGATCGGATCGGCGAGTTCGGCGACCATATCCTCGAGCACCATCCCCGGCTTGCCCGCGACGCGCAGCGCGGGCGGCATCGCCACCGCCAACTCGGCAAGCCAGGCCCGCTGGCGCTCACCGCCGACCAACCGCCAGCGCACCCACCACTGACCGTCGTCGCGGCGCAGCTCGGGCGCCACCCGCCCGGCTCGCACCCACCGCTCGACACCGTGTGCCACATGTGCGAGAAACCGCAGATCCCCCGAAACCGCATCGACCGGCAGCCGCTGTCGCAGCGCGACCGCGGCCGCCGCTGGCACCATCGCATGCGCCCTGACCTGCTCGGTTGCCCCCTGCGACGCATTGACCAGCACCTGTGCCCGATGCCGGAACTTCGACGCCGCCAGCACCGCACCCAACGGTTCGGGCAGCGCGACCGGAGCCTCCTGCCAGAGCAGCAAGCCCGATCCCGGCGACCACAGACCGTGCAGCATCACCCCATCCAATCAGGCGGGTACGACAGCCGCTGCGGCCATCCTGGTACGGGACGATCAGTCGTCTCACGCGTCGTGGCGGTGGGCGAGGACCTTGCGCACGACAAGTCCCACGACCAGCGCCCAGAAGGCCGCGCCGATGCCGAGGAACCCGACACCGGACGCGGCGATCAGGAAGGTGATAATGCCCGCCTCGCGGTGCTGCTCGGATTTCAGGGCTCCGGCGATGGCGGCCGCGAGAGTGGCCAGCAGGGCAAGGCCCGCAACGGTCTCCAGCGTGCCCTTGGGCGCGGTGGCCACCAGGGTGACCAGCGCCGCCGAACCCAGGGCGAGAATCAGATAGGCGGCCCCCGTGGTGAAGGCCGCGATCCAGCGCCGCTTCGGATCCGGATGCGCGGCGGGGGCGGCCGAGAGCGCGGCGCTGATCGCGGCCAGGTTGATGGCATGCCCGCCCGCGGCTGCGCCAACAACGGTGCCGACACCGGTGACGGACATCGCAGCGCGCCAAGGGATTTGGTAATCGAAGGACTTCATCACGGCGGTGCCCGGAATGTTCTGCGAGGCCATGGTGACGATGTAGAGCGGAATGGCGATGCCGATCACCGCCTGCCAACTCCAGTGCGGCACTGTCAGTTCGAGCGAGGGACGCATCGCCGCGAGGTCGAGATGCTTGTGCTGCAACGCGATACTGATGCCCGCGCCGATCGCCGCAGTCGCGAAGGCCGCGATCACGGCCCAGCGCTTGGCGAATCGCTGCAGCGCCAGCCAGACCACGATCACCGGAACCACCACCGCCGGACTGACCTGTGCGGCCTTCACCGGCGCGAGACACAGCGGCAGCAGCACACCGGCGAGCATGGCCTGCGCGATCTCCACCGGAATCGCGGCGACCAGATTGCCGAGCCACTGCCACAGTCCGGTGATCACGATCAGCACACCGGTGATCGCGAACGCGCCGACCGCCGCGGCCCAACCACCGGCGACCGCGCCGGTGCTGGCGAGCAGTGCCGCACCCGGCGTCGACCAGGCCAGTGTGATCGGCAACCGATACCGATAACTGAGCAGCATCATCCCGATGGCCTGGGTGAGGCAGAGCGCGAGCAGTCCCGACGCCGCCTGCGCCGATGTCGCACCGACCGCCGTCAAACCGCTCAGTACCACCGCGAATGAGCTGGTGAATCCGACCAGCGCGGTGACAACACCGGCCCCGACCGGCTGCGCGAGCCGCCGCTCGGGGTGTACCGGTGTCGGAGTGTCGGCGAGCGCCGGGGAAAGCCTGGACATTTCTGGAATCCTCCCCGGTCATCAGTCCAGTTGTCACAGCCAGTCGCTGGAAACTGGACTGAAATCGCGCGGCATCCAGCTAGGGTGAAGCGCCGAATCGAATGTGGACGTGCTACCTGATTTGGTGCGTACACGGGTAACTCAACGGGTACGCCCAAAACTGAAGCGGCACATGACGTAGGACCTGCACCCGGGCATAGTGGCTCTTACAACTATGGCCCAGATCTCCGGAGAGGCGGAAGAGAGCTTTGTTGAGCGCGGTACTCATCTCGGCGGATGAACTTCGGGAAGTATTGGCGGACAAGCGGGTTCGGCTACTCGATGTGCGGTGGGCGCTCGGTGATCCGGACGGCCCGCAGCACTATCTGGACGGACACATTCCGGGCGCGGTCTTCGTCGATCTGGAGACCGAACTGGCCGCACCGCCGTCCCCCGGGCGCGGGCGGCATCCGCTGCCCGATCCCGCACAGCTCGAGAAATGCGCACGCAGCTGGGGATTGCGGACCGGCGATCCGGTGGTCGTCTACGACGCGACGGGCGGCATGGCGGCGGCAAGGGCCTGGTGGCTGCTGCGCTGGGCCGGAATCGCGGACGTGCGGATTCTCGACGGCGGTCTGCCCGCGTGGATCAGTTCGGGCGGTGCGATCGTCTCCGGTGCGGAGGCCGATCCCGAACTCGGTGACGTCGAGTTGAATCCGGGTCAGCTGCCGGTAGTCGATGCCGATGCGGTCGCCAAATGGTCCGGTGTCCTGCTCGACGCACGTGCGGGCGAACGATACCGCGGCGAGGTGGAGCCGGTCGATCCGCAGGCGGGACACATTCCGGGCGCGATCAGCGCGCCGACCGCGGAGAACCTGGACGCCGACGGACGGTTCCGCAGCGTGGACGCTTTGCGCGATCGTTTCGCCGCATTCGGGTCCGAGCCCGTCGCGGTCTTTTGCGGATCCGGTGTGACAGCGGCCCATCAGGTCGCCGCACTCGCCGCCGCGGGCATCGAAGCGGCGCTGTATCCGGGCTCGTGGTCGCAATGGTCGAACGACCCGAAACGCCCGGTGGCCACCGGGGCATAGACAACGCTACGGACAGGATCGGGCAATGTCGTTCAGCACGGCATTGTCGGCGGCGGTCACCGGTAGGTCGTACCGGACGGCGACCGTCAGGTATTTGCCCGCATAGAAACAGCGGTTCGTGCGCGGCGTCCATTCGGACGGTGTGCTGTCGCCCTTGGCCCGGTTGGCCCATGCCGCGGTGGCCAGCAGATTCACCTCGATATCGTTGGCGAAACGCACCCGCCGCTCGAGCGGCCAGTACGCCGCACCCATATCCCAGGCCGCGGCGAGCGGATAGACGTGGTCGATCTGGACGCCGCCCGCATCGGCCTTGCTGAAGGTGATCCGCTCGCCGGTATACGGATCGTCGAGCGTGCCCGCGGTGACCACGCAATCGCGGGTACCGGGCCGCAGGCTCACCCTGGTCAGCTGCGCGCTCAGTACGTTGTTGCGGGTGTCGCAGCCGTCGTGTCCGCCGGGACCGTCGTAGTCATCGGTCCATGACGGTCCGAATACGCACCGCTGTCCTTGCTGACAACCGCGCTCATAACCGCCGGGATGTGCCCGCGCCGCAACGACCCGAACCGAGGCCGACAACTGTTCGAGCTGGATCCGGGTAGGGCTGAGTCCACTCACCCCGTCGGCTGTCGTCCCCCGGCCGGGCGCGACCGGTTCACCGCCAACCTCGGCGCATCCGGGCAGCGCGCACAGCGCCGCCGCGATCAGGGCAGGCAGCGATCGTCGAATGTCGGCGCGCACGGTGCCAGATGTACCCGGCCGCACCGACATTCGTAGAACCCAGCTGGACCGCCTCGAGAATGGAGACGGTCACAGCCAGGCGCGAGCCAGCAGATCGTCATTGGCGACTTCACTGGCCCGGGGCGGGAATCTGGTGGCCACGATGGACTCGGTGTGCGCGCCGTCGTGCCCGATCAGCCACGAACCGCCGCGCTCCTCGCACTCGGCGATCTTCGCGAACGTGGTGAGCAGGAACGTGACGGCGTCACGCGGGTCCAGGGTTCGGGCCAGGCGCTGTGATTCACCGGGGCGCGACAGATCCAGCCAGACGCCGGACTGTCCGTCCAGTCGCATGCCGACGATCTTGTCGGCATTGACGAAGGTGAATTTGCGCCGTTCCCACGGCGTGGTCGGCGTGAAGCTCTGCTCTAGTACCTGGAGCAGAATCGTCATGCTTTGCCCTCCGCTTTCCGTTGACGCCCGACTACGGTTCTCATGCGATGACCAGCGGATATACCAGTATGTTCCGAAAATGGCGCCGAGGGGTAGTAACGGGTCCATCTCGGCGAGTTCAGGGATTTTTCCGGCGCGGCGATGAGTTCGGTGACCTGGCCGCGTCTATATCCGTAAACGCAACACGATCAGGGAGGACCCTTATGAGCGCTCTGCCGCCCGTTGTCGATGCCGATACCTGGCAGCGCCAACTCGATGAGCTGCGTGTCCGGGAGAAGGCAGCGACCCGAGAACTCGATGCCATCGCCGCCCAGCGGCGCCGCCTGCCGATGGTCGAAATGCCCGCATACACCCTCGAGGGTGAGCAGGGACCGGTCCGGCTGGCGGAGATCTTCGACGGTAAGTCACAGCTGATCGTCTACAACCACATGTGGTTCCCGGGCGAGAAGTGGCAGTGCGGTGGGTGCACCGGGTTCACCTCGCAGTTCACCCGGTTGGAGTTCCTGGACAATTACGATGCCCGGTTCGTCATCGTCACCCAGGGACCGATCGACGAGGCACTCGAATACAAGCGGCGGGTCGGGAACAAAATGGCCTGGTATTCCACGGCGAACAGTTCCTTCGGCAGCGATGTCGGCGCACCGCCCGGCGGCGGATTCGCGGTCAATGTATTCCTGCGCGACGGCGACAAGGTCTATCGCACCTGGCACACCAACGGCCGCGGCACCGAGCAGCTCAGTCACAGTTTCGCGCTGATCGATGTGTTGCCGTACGGGCGGCAGGAGGAGTGGCAGGACTCGCCGCAGGGGTGGCCGCAGTCGCCGACCTACAGTCGATGGAGCGGCTCGGAAGACATCGCCGCGCACTACGGCGACCCCCGGGCATGACTACATCCGGCTCAACAGCGTGAGCGGATCCTCGAGCAGACCGGCGACCGTCGCGAGGAAGCGCGATGCCAGCTCACCGTCGATCATCCGGTGATCGAAGCTGATGCCGATGGTGGTGACCCACCGGATGGCGAGTTCGTCACGGAATACCCACGGGCGCTTGCGAATCGAGCCGAGACACAGGATCGCGGCCTCGCCCGGATTGACCAGCGGAACACCGGCATCGACGCCGAAGACGCCGACATTGGTGATGGTGAAGGTGCCGCCGCGCAGGTCGGTCGGGGTGGCGCCGCCCGAACGCGCTGTCTCGGCGAGCCAGCCGATTTCTCGACACAGGTCGCGCAGGCTCAATGCCTGGGCTTCCTTGAGATTGGGCACCAGCAGGCCGCGTTCGGTGGCGACCGCGATGCCGAGATTCACATAGTGCTTAGTGACGATCTCCTGGTTCGCTTCATCCCAGAATGCGTTGATACCGGGATATTCCGCGAGGGCGGCAAGTACGGACTTCGCGACCAATGCCAGCGGTGTCAGCGTCAGCCCCTCGAAGGATTTGGTGGTGCGCAGATGGTCGAGCAGTTCCATCGATGCGGTGAAGTCGATGGTGACGAAGGTGCTGGCCTGCGGGATGGTGCGCGCGCTCGCGACCATGGCGGCCGCGGTGCGTTTGCGGATTCCGCTGATCGACGTGCGTTCCTCGCGGGAAGCGGGGCGGACGACGCCCGCGTTCGGATCGGTGACCGATGGCGTCGGTAGCGTGGCCGGGCCCTCGGTGTGGTTCACCAGAGCGCGCGGCTGCGATACCGGGACCGCGCCGCGCACATCCTCGACCGTGACCGCGCCATCGGGGCCCGAACCCGCGACGTACCAGAGGTCGATGCCGAGTTCCTTGGCCAGTTTGCGTGCCCCCGGCGTCGCCGCGGCCCGCCGCATTTCCGGCTCGGCCGCCGGACTCGGCGCAGTCGGCTCCGTGGGCCTTCCGCGCCGCCGGGAAACCGTCTCCCCTTCGGGACCGTATCCGACCAGCACCGCGGTCCGCCCGTTCGCACCCTCCGGCGCGACCGGCAGATCATTGCGCACCCTGATCAGCGGCGCCCCCACCGCGACCGTCTCGCCGGGCTGAGCGAGCAATTCGATCACCGTGCCCGAGAACGGCGACGGCAGCGAAACCACCGCCTTGGCCGTCTCCACATCGGCGATCGTCTGATTCAGCTGCACGGTGTCGCCGACACCCACCGACCACGACACCAACTCCGCATCGGCCAGGCCCTCGCCGAGATCGGGTAGCCGGAATTCCAGGATATTGCCCTGATCTTCCTCGGGGGCACGATCTTGCACTTGGGCACCTCTCAGTGAGTCAGGCGGCGAGTGAGCGATCGACCGCCGCGAGGATGCGGTCCGCATCGGGCAGGTGGTGCTTTTCGAGCTTAGCCGGGGGGTAGGGGATGTCGAAGCCACCGACGCGCAGGACAGGCGCCTCCAGGTAGTAAAAGCAGCGCTCGGTGATTCGCGCGGCGATTTCGGCGCCGAGCCCGCCGAAGACCGGCGCTTCGTGCGTCACGATCAACCTGCCGGTCTTGGCCACCGAGGTCTCGATGGTGTCGAAATCGATCGGCGACAAACTGCGCAGATCGACCACCTCGAGCGAATGTCCTTCCTCGGCAGCGATTTTCGCGGCGGTAATGGCCGAGGCCACGGTGCCGCCATAGGCGACGACGGTGGCATCGGTACCGCTGACGCAGACGCGGGCCCGGTCCAGCGGCATCGCCTCGGCGTCGAAATCGACATCGGCCTTATCCCAGTAACGTCGCTTGGGTTCGAAGAAGATCGCCGGATCATCGAGCGCGATCGCCTGGCGGATCATGAAATACGCGTCGGCGGGATTGCTCGGCGTCACGACGCGCAGTCCCGCGGTATGCGCGAAGTACGCCTCCGGCGACTCCGAGTGATGCTCCACCGAACCGATTCCACCACCGAACGGAATGCGAATCGTGATGGGCGCGATCACCTTTCCCTGCGTCCGGTAATGGATTTTGGCGACGTGCGAGACGATCTGGTCGAAGGCCGGATAGACGAAGCCGTCGAATTGAATCTCGCACACCGGCCGATAGCCGCGCAGCGCCATACCGAAAGCCGTTCCGACAATGCCGGATTCGGCCAGCGGCGTATCGATGACCCGGTTGTTCCCGAAATCCTTTTGCAGCGTATCGGTTACCCGGAAGACCCCGCCGAGGCGGCCGATGTCCTCGCCCATCAGTAGGACTTTCGGATCGTCGTCCATGGCCCGCCGCAGCCCGGCATTGAGCGCTGCGGCGAAGGTCGTGATCATCTGGGGGCTCCTTCCGGTAGCGCGGTGGTCTCGCCGGGATCACCGGCCAGATACGCCGCGTATTCGCTCCGCTCCTGGGTGATCAGCGGATGCGGGGTGGCATAGACGTGATCGAACAGCTGTGTCGGCGCCGGGTCCGGCATATCGATGGTCGCGGTGCGCACCTGTTGCGCGACTTCGTCCGCTCGCGCATCGACGTGACGCTCGAATGCCCTGTCCCACAGCGCCTCTCGCTCCAGCAGCTTGCGCAGCCTTGCGATCGGATCGCGGCGCGCCCACTCCTCGGTTTCGGCGGCGGAGCGGTAGCGGGTCGGGTCGTCGGCGGTGGTGTGCGGGCCCATCCGGTAGGTGAGCGCCTCGATAAAAGACGGTCCGCCACCGGCGCGAGCGCGCGCGGCGGCCTGCCTGGTGACCGCGAGGACGGCGAGCACATCGTTGCCGTCGACCTGGAGGCCGGGAATTCCGTATCCGTAGGCGCGCCGCGCGATCGGGGTCGCGCTCTGGATCCGGACGGGTGAACTGATCGCCCAATGATTGTTCTGGCAGAAGAATACGACCGGCGCGCTCCAGGTCGCGGCGAAGCCAAGGGCCTCGGCGAGATCGCCCTGACTCGAGGCGCCATCACCGAAATAGGCGATGGTCGCGATCTCCGCGCCGTCGAGGTGGGCGGCGTAGGCGTAACCGGTCGCGTGCAGGCCCTGCGAGCCGACGATGATATTCGGATTGGTCATATTGACCGCTTCGGGATCCCAGCAGGAGTGCGCGACCCCGCGCCACATCCGGGTGAGCTCGGTGGGATGGACGCCGCGGCAGTAGGCGACGGCGTGCTCGCGGTAGCTGCAGAAGACGTAGTCGTCGGGGCGCAGTGCGTAGGCCGAGCCCACCTGGGCGGCCTCCTGGCCGATCATCGGCGCCCACAGTCCGAGCTGGCCCTGCCGTTGCAGAGCTGTTGCCTCGGTGTCGATCCGGCGGGTCACCACCAGGTCCGTGTACATCGCGCGCAACTGTGCGGGCCCGATGTCGGCAATCAGGGCCGCGTGTTCTCGGTCGAATACGCGGTGGCCGTCGGGTTGTACCAACTGAACCGGATAGTCGGATTTGTTCGTCATTCGGGATCGCCTCCTGACCATGAGCACAGGGCTGGTGTGCCCTATATCACATAGCATCCACGAGTAGGCGAAGTGCGCAAGTGATCGGTACACGAGTAAGCAGAATGCCCAAATATGTGCGCAGAGTTAATGTCATACTGCGTTGTATGACCAGCAGAGAACCCGCCGACGTGACCCTGGACGCCACCGACGCGCGACTATTGCTCGAGCTGGTCGCCAACCCACGCGCGACCGGCGTCGAGCTGGCGACCCGGCTCGGGTTGTCCCGCAATACCGTGCAGGCGCGGCTGTCGCGCTGGGAGGCGAGCGGCGTGCTCGCCAGCTTCGAACGTCGAGTGCAACCGCAGGCGCTGGGCTACCCACTGGCGGCTTTTGTCGCCGTCGTCGTCGATCAGCATCGATTGGATTCGGTGGTCGGCGAACTGGCCCGGGTGCCCGAGGTGACCGAAGTGTGTGGCATGACCGGACTG
This sequence comes from Nocardia anaemiae NBRC 100462, assembly GCF_001612725.1. GTDB lineage: Bacteria > Actinomycetota > Actinomycetes > Mycobacteriales > Mycobacteriaceae > Nocardia > Nocardia anaemiae. Next base: position 60,807 of record NZ_BDAZ01000008.1, read on the forward strand.
ACCGATCTCACCGTACGAGTGGTGGCGCAGGACGCGGACGATCTCTACCGAATCGCCGGACAGATATTGAAGATTCCCGGGGTGGAACGCACAAATATGGCACTGGTGATGCAGCAATTCGTCGGACCGCGCACGGCACCGCTGCTGGACCGACTGGCCGGATCCGCCGATCGCTCACTGCGGGCCTGATACGGCGAATACCGTTGAGCTCGAGTGTCATCGCAAGTGCCGTTCGCGCTCTTCGACCGCATCCTTGGCAGCGCTGAGACTGCTGCCCGTGATGTTGCGATAGAGCTTGATCGCGTGGATCTTCTTGCCCTGCCGAATAAGTTCGTCGATTTCGTCATAGGGTGTCGCCGGGTCCGGACTCGGGAGACCGAGGTGTTTGATGATCATGTCGAGCTTGCGCTCGAGGCGATCGATTCGGCGGTCGAGCCTGTTGTTGTCGAACATCTCTCGAACATACCGATTCGACGCTATTCACTCGGGCTTCGTAGGGCATCCGTGACGAGCCGGAGCAGGCCGTCGGGTTGGTCCGGATCGGTGCCGTGACGTGCTGCCAGGGCAATGCCCGCGATCAGTTGGATCACATCGTCGATGCCGACATCCGCACGGATGCCGCCACTCTGCTGCGCTCTGGTGAGCAGACCGGCACCCGCTTGGTGGATGACCAACTGGCAGTCGAAACCCAGGTCGACCGGTCCGGCAAGGACAGCACCGCCTAGGCCGTGGTCGGTCCGTGCGTGCACGAGTAGGGCGCGCAGCCATTCGGCGAGTGCGGGCGCTCGACTCGCTCGACCGCAGTTCTTCGGCTCGGCCGCAGAGCTTTTCGATCCGCTCGCTCACACGGCGGCCTGCAGTGTTTGCCGGTTGGGAAAGTGTCGGTAGAGGGTGCCGGGGCCGCCGCCGAGATCGAGGAATTGGGTTACGGCGCATTGTGGTTCGGCGAAGCGTTCGAACGCGATTCGGTCGGGCAGGCATGGCTATTGCTCGGGGCGACCGAGCGGCTGGTGGTCGCCGCGGGCATTGCCAATGTGGCACTGCGGGATCCCATGGCCATGGCCACCGCCGAGCGGGCGCTCGGCGAGGCCTTCCCCGGTCGCTATCTGCTCGGACTCGGCGGTCAGCGGGTCGGTGGTCGATCGATCGAGGCCGGTGGCTACACGATTCCCTCCGACGACGCTGCCGCTACCGCAATGGCGTGAGCTTGCCGCGCTGGCCCGGGATTCCGCTGCTAGTCGGTGAGTTGCTGTGGGGCAACAGCTCCCGCGTAGCGACAGCAGATCAGGACGGCGACAAGGGGAACGGCCATTGCCGTGGTGAGCGGGACGAGGGCCGTCAGCCAGCCGATGATGGAGGGTCCGGCGAGCAGACCGAAGTAGCCGAGGCTGAACACTCGCGACATATCGGTGGCCGCCGTGTTCGAGCCGAGATTTCCTGCGGCAGTGAAGATTTGCGGTATGCCGCCGGAGAGACCGAGACCGCACATCGCCCAGCCGAGCAGCGTCAGCGGCACCCAACCCGACGCCATGATCAGGACCAATCCGAATGCGGCGATCAAGGCGCCGTAGCGGACGACGGCGACACGGCCGAACGCACCCGCGACGCGGTCGGCGGCGAATCGACCCGCGGTCATGGTGCAGGAGAATGCGCCGAAAGCCAGTGCGGCGGTGGCATCGTCGACATCGAGGTGGTCGCGGACCTGCAGGGCGCTCCAATCGGCGGCAACGCCCTCGGTGAGCAGTAGGGCGAAGGCGATTGCGGCCAGCGCCAGGACCTTTCGGGAACGGTTCGGTGTGGATGTCGACCGGGCTGCCACAGCATCTGCGTCCACTGGGCTCTGTGGAACGGCGTCCGCGCTTTCCGGCACGCTCTCGGCAACGGTGTCCTTCGATTCTCGCGCCGCAGATCCGGTGTCCGACAGCAGACGCGGCACCAACGCGGCGGTAATCGCCAACCCCGCCACCGCTGCGAGCGACAAGCTCAGGCGCACATCCCATCCCGCGCCCTGAGCGGCCGCACCCAGCAGCGAGCCGAGGAATCCACCACCGGAGAACAATGCGTGGAACGCCGACATGATCGGTCGCTCATAAGCCCGCTCGACATGCACCGCTTGGGTATTCATCGAAACATCGAGTGCGCCATTGCCGAAACCGAAGCAGGCCAAGGCGATTGCCAGGCTGACCGGTCCGGTCGCGAGTCCGGGTCCGAGCACGGAGATCGAGGTGATCGCCGCGGCGGCCGCGACCACGGTCCGGCTGCCGAGTCGGTCGGCGACCGGGCCAGCGATGCGCATGCCGACGATGCCCGCACCGGCGAGCATGAGAATGAACATGCCGAGGGTGGAATGCGCGATGCCGGTTCGGTCGGTGATGGCCGGGATGTGCACCACCCACATGGCCAGCAGGAAACCGTTCAATGCGAACACCACGAATACCGCGGCGCGTGCTATCCGGGTGTGCGGATCAATCGTCGTGGTCGACACCGATTCGACGGTACCGCGTCGAAAGCGATCGCGTGGCCGCGCGGGGAGCCGGTCCGGGACATCATCGGCCGTAGGATCCGGCTCCGCGGATCTCGCCATTGAGATCGACGTCCGCGCGGTGGTCCTGCTACTTTCAACAACCTACTCGCTCGAGATGTTCCACATTCCGGCGGCTGCCGTCTCCTCGGCGTAGTCGCGGAAATCTTTGGGTTCCCGGCCCAACGCACGCCGGACACCATCCGCGGTCTTGGAGTTCCTGCCGTCCAGCACCGTGCCGAACAGGTAGTCGAGCAGGCTGACGACGTCGGCGGGGACCTGGTACTCGGTCAGTGCCGCAACGAAATCCGTGCGTGAGATCGGAATGAACGCGACCTCGCTTCCGGTTGCCGCGGCGATCTCCGCGACGGCCTCGGCGAAGGTCAACGACCTCGGCCCGGTCAGTTCGTAGAGCTCGCCGCTGTGCCCGTCCTCGGTCAACGCGGCGACAGCGACATCGGCGATATCGTCGGCATGCACGAACGGTTCCGGTACATCACCATTGGGCAGCGCCACCTCACCCGCGAGCACATATTCCAGGAATGCGCCTTCGCTGAAGTTCTGGGCGAAGAAGCTGCAGCGCACGATGGTCCAATCGAGACCCGAGCCCTGCACGATCTGCTCACACGCCACCGCCTCCGGTTCGCCGCGGCCGGACAGCAGGACGAGCTTGCGCACACCATTGACCTTTGCCGCATTGGTGAACGCGCGGATGGTCTCGGGCGCACCCGGCACCGCCAGATCCGGTTGGAAGGCGATGTACACCGCGTCCACGCCGAACAGCGCCGGTGTCCACGTGCTTCGATCGGACCAGTCGAAAGGGATCTCGGTGGCGCGGGAACCGATCCGGACCGGATGCCCGGCCTGCCGGAGCCGGGTCGCGACGCGACTGCCGGTTTTGCCCGTACCGCCGGTGACGAAGATGAGGCGCTGGTCGGAGCTGCTGTTTGTCATGTTCTCAGTACATCGGCGCGGTGCGCGACGAAACATAGTTCAGCGACTCGTGATCATGCGTCAGCGTCTACTGTTTGTGGAGTGGATGCGCTAGCCAGTCTGCTCGAAGGACCACGCGCCCGAAGTGCGTTCGTCATGTGTTCACTGCTCGATCCGCCGTGGTCGCTGCGCATCCAGGACCGGGCGCCGCTGACGGTGGTGTCGATGATCCGCGGCACGGCCTGGATCATGACCGATGCGGCGGACAGTAAGCCACGGCAACTGGACGCGGGCGATATCGCGATCTTCCGCGGACCCGACCCGTATACGGTCGCCGACGATCCGGCCACCGCACCGCAGATCTTCATCGATCCGGGCAATGTCACCAAGACCGCCGACGGTGAAATCCTCTGCGAGACACTGAGTCTCGGTGTACGTCAATGGGGGACCGACGCGGACGGCGCAACTCTGATGGTTACCGGCACCTACGAGTCCGCGGGCGCGGCGAGTCAGCGGCTGTTGCGCGCCCTGCCGCCCGTGATCGTGTTGCGGCGCGGCGATTTCGACACCCGACTGCTCGACATCCTGATCGACGAGGCCACCAAGGACGAGCCCGCACAGGGTGTGGTCCTGGACCGGCTGCTCGATATGGTGCTGATCACGGCCCTGCGCGCCTGGTTCGCCCGCAATGACGCGCCCGCCTGGTATCACGCCTACAGCGATCCGCTGGTCGGCAAGGCGCTGCGGCTGCTGCAGCACAATCCGGCGCACGGCTGGACGGTCGCCAGCCTGGCGGACGCGGTCGGAGTGTCGCGGGCCGCACTGGCCCGCCGGTTCACCGATCTGGTCGGTGAGCCGCCGATGGCCTTCCTCACCGAATGGCGGCTGGCTCTGGCCGCCGACCTGCTGCAGGAATCCGATGCCACCATCGAATCCATTGCCCGCCAAGTCGGCTACGGCAGCGCGTTCGCACTGAGCACGGCATTCAAACGCCACTTCGGCGTGAGTCCCCGCGACCACCGGCAGGGCAGCACTCCGGCTGAGCTATCGTCGGCCGGGTGACACAGCAGTATCCGGTCCTCTGGCCGATGCCGACCCGCTGGGCCGATAACGACCACTACGGCCACGTGAACAACGTGACGTACTACTCGTACTTCGACACCGCGGTCAATGCCTGGCTGATGCACGCCACCGGCACGGATATCCGCGAACTCCCCGCCCTCGGCGTGGTCGCCCAAACCTCCTGCCAATACCACGGCTCCCTGAGCTTTCCCGACCAACTCCAGGTAGGCCTGCGCATCTCCCGCCTCGGCCGCTCCAGCATCACCTACGACCTGGCCATCTTCCGCGAAGCCGACGACGCCCTGGAACTTGCCGCCACCGGCACCTTCGTGCACGTGTACGTGGACAATGAAACCCGGAAACCGGTGGAAATCCCGGAAGTAATCCGCACCGCTGCAACAGCCCTGGTCACAGATTGAGCGTGCCGGGCGATGTCGGCGCCGAAGACATTACTGAATTCCTCAATCTTGCTGTAGGCGCCTCACCTGAACACGGCGACTACCTCGTGTAGGGCGCGGTTGACGGTGGCTGGTAGGTAACCAAAGAGAGGAATCCTGGAGATGACCTTGGACGAACTGCTGACGGTTGGGCGGGCAGCAGCCGAGGAAGGCTGCCGACTTCTGCGGACTGCTGAACCAGGAAAAATAGCGGCCAAAGGTGACCGTGACTTCGTTACTGATCTCGACTTACGCATCCAAAAGAAAGTCTGCCAATTTCTCAGCATCCGAACCCCGGACGTCGGATTTATCGGAGAAGAAGCTGGCGAGCATGAAAAGTCCGACCACGGACAGCCCTATCGCTGGATACTCGACCCCATCGACGGCACATCGAATTTCATCCACGGCATCCCCATGTGTGCGGTGTCATTAGCCTTGGTGCACAAAGACATTCCGGTGATCGGAATCATCAAGGCGCCATTCCTGAATCTGGAGTACCACGCGAGTGCGGGGCAGGGCGCCTTCAGCAATGATGTCCGTATAGGAGCAAGTCGCACTAGTTCTCTCGAGGATGCGATCGTTTCGATCGGTGACTACGCCGTCGGAGTCGATGCCTCCGAGGAGAATAGGCGGCGATTCGCCCTGACGACTGCGCTCGCGGAACGCGTCGAGCGAGTGCGCATGATCGGATCGGCCGCCTTGGATCTCGCCTGGGTCGCCGATGGGCGCCTCGACGGGTGCGTCATGCTGTCCAATAAGCCGTGGGACACAGCGGCCGGAGTGCTCATCGCACGCGAAAGCGGCGCTGTCGTAACCGATTCCGACGGCAGCGAACACAGCCTGACTGCCGCACATACCATTGCGGCCAGTCCGGCCATTGCCCCGCTCCTGCTCGATTTGGTCGCGACCACCCGGTAGCAACCTGTCAGGTCCGGTCCTCAGAACGCTCGAAACACCAGCCATGCAAATGCTCGAAACGTGCACGAGAAGCCGACACCAGGACCAGTAGGCCAGGAAACGAAAAGCCCTCGGCAGGTGCCGAGGGCTTTTCGTGTTTACGTACTTACAGTGCCTTGAGTTCTTCGGTGACCGCTCCGACGGACTTCTTGGCGTCGCCGAAGAGCATGGAGGTGTGGTCGGCGTAGAACAGTGGGTTGTCGATACCGGCGAAACCACTGTTCATCGAACGCTTGAGCACGATCACGCTCTTGGCCTGGTCGACGTTCAAAACGGGCATCCCGTAGATCGGGGACGAGGAGTCCTCGCGGGCGGCGGGGTTTGTGACGTCGTTGGCGCCGATCACCAAAGCCACGTCGGTGCGGGAGAATTCGCCGTTGATGTCGTCCATTTCCTTGAGCGCATCATAGGAGACTTCGGCCTCGGCCAACAGCACGTTCATGTGGCCGGGCATGCGTCCGGCGACGGGGTGGATGGCGTATTTGACTTCCACGCCCTTGGCCTCCAACAACGATGCCATTTCCTTGACGGCGTGCTGGGCCTGGGCCACGGCCATGCCGTAGCCGGGGACAACGATGACCTGGTTGGCGTAGGCCATCTGGATCGCGGCATCCGCAGCGGAGGTGGCCTTGGCCTGCTTCTGCTCACCACCGGAAGCGCCGGGAGCGGTGCCGCCGCCACCGAATCCACCGGCGACGATGGCGGGGATGGAGCGGTTCATGGCCTTGGCCATCAGGTTGGTGAGGATCGTGCCGGACGCGCCGACGATCATGCCCGCCACGATCATGGCGGTGTTGTTCAACGCCAAACCCGCCGCGGCCGCCGACAAACCGGTCAACGCGTTCAACAGTGAGATGACCACCGGCATGTCCGCGCCGCCGATGGGCAGCACGACCATCAGCCCGAGTACACCGGCGAGCACGAGTACCGCGATCATCCAGATCTGGGGCACACCGTCTTTGGTGGCGCCGATACCGATGACCACCGCGGCCGCGATCGCACCGGCGAGCAGCAGCAGGTTCAGCGGCTGCTGGAGTTTGCCGATTCCGATCGGACGTCCGGGCAGGATTTCCTGCAGTTTGCCGAAGGCGATCAAAGATCCCCAGAAGGACACCGAACCGATGATCGCCGCGAACAGCGAGCCGATCACGATGTGCACGGTGGGTTCCTCATCGAAATGCGAAAAACCTTGGGAATTGAGGAATTCCGACCACGCGATCAACGCGACCGTGCCACCGCCGACACCGTTGAACGCGGCCACCAACTGCGGCATCGCGGTCATCTTCGTGAACTTGGCGGGCGGCACACCCAACACCACACCGACGACCAAACCGGCGACGATCAGGATCCAGTTGGAGGTGTGGCGGATCGAAATCATTGTCGCCACAACCGCGATCACCATGCCCGCCGCGGCGATCAGGTTGCCGCGCACCGCGGTCTTCGGTCCGGTCAAACCCATCAGACCGTAGATGAACATGCCGAAGGCGATGATGTAGAGCCCGTTGACCAGGTAGGTCACATTGTCGAAGGTATGCATCACGCAGCTCCCTCTGACCGCTCCGCGGAGGCAGCCTTCACGGGTGCGGCCTTCTTACCCTTGAACATTCCGAGCATCCGGTCGGTCACCACGAAACCACCGATAACGTTCAGGGTTCCGAACACGACCGCGACGAACAGAATGATCTGAGTCAGGATCGAGGGATCCTGCACATTCCCGAGAGTGACCAGCGCACCCAACACGACAATGCCGTGAATCGCGTTGGTACCCGACATCAACGGCGTATGCAGCGTATTCGGGACCTTGGAGATGACGGCGAACCCGACGAACCCGGACAACACCAGGATCGCGATATTGGCTAGCAGTTCGGTGTACATCAGGCATCCACCTCACGAGTAACACAGGAATCGGCGAGCACCTGGTCACTGAAATCGGGCGACAGCTTCCCATCGACCAACATCAACTCCAACAGCGCCGCAATATTTTTCGAGTACAACTCCGAGGCATGCTCGGGCATCGTCGCGGGCAGGTTCAACGGCGAGCAGATGGTCACCTCATGCTTGACCACCGTCTCACCGGGCTCGGTCAGCTCACAGTTGCCGCCGGTCTCACCGGCCAGATCCACGATCACACTGCCGGGCTTCATACCCTCCACCGCAGCCGCGGTCACCAGGCGCGGGGCGGGACGCCCGGGCACGAGCGCGGTGGTGATCACCACGTCGAAGCCCTTGATCGCATCCTCCAAAGCCTGCTGCTGCTTGGCCTTTTCCTCGTCGGTGAGTTCACGGGCGTATCCGCCCTCACCCGCGGCATCGATACCGAGATCGAGCCACTGCGCCCCCACCGAACGCACCTGGTCGGCCACTTCGGGGCGCACGTCGTAACCGGTGGTCCGTCCACCCAGACGCTTCGCCGTCGCCAACGCCTGCAGACCCGCGACACCCACACCGAGCACCAGCACCGTCGCGGGCTTCACCGTGCCCGCCGCCGTGGTCAGCATCGGGAAGAAACGCGTCGACTCCGACGCGGCCAGCAGCACAGCCTTGTAACCGGAGACATTGGCCTGCGAGGACAGGGCGTCCATCACCTGGGCACGCGAGATACGCGGAATCCCCTCGACGGCGAAGGCCTGCACCCCCGCCGCCTTCAGCGCCGGAATCTGGTTCTCGGCATTGCGCGGGGCCAGGAAGCCGATCAGGGTCTGTCCGCTGGTCAGCTTCGCCACCTCGGCGTCACTCGGCGGCGCGACCTTCACGATCACATCGGCCGACCACGGATCACCGATGGTCGCGCCCGCATCCACATAGGCCGCGTCCGGAATGAGCGCACCGAGTCCGGCGCCCGCTTCGACCACTACGTCGACGCCCTGCTTCAGCAGGCTCGGAATGATCTTGGGCACCAATGCGACGCGCCGCTCGCCCGCGTTCGACTCGCGAACGACTCCGACACGCGCTCCGCGCGGCGACTGGTCGCCTACGCTCTGCGTTGTCTCCACTTGTCAGACTTCCTTCTCTGGCTCAGCTTCAAGCAACCGGTCACGGCCGGGACGATGTTACTTCGGAGTAAGTTCGTCCAAATCCTCGCAACTGTACCCGGCTCGCGGTGAGCGTAGCTGAGATGGCGGTCACAAGTTGCGGCCGGATTCCGCCGTTATGTCGGATTCGCGACCATCACTAGGTTCCAAATCCTGGTAGGCGCGACGCAATACCTTCCGATAGTGACATGCGTCATGGCCGAGTATTTCCCGGTGAGCGGTAAGCCGTATGGTCGGCGGTGTGAACGACTGCGTCTTCTGCCGCATCGCGGCGGGACAGGCCCCGGCGACCAAAGTCTACGAGGACGACACGCTGTGCGCATTCCTGGATATTCGCCCGATCGCCCGCGGCCACACCCTGGTCATCCCGAAGCGACACGCAGCCGAATTGAAGGATCTGGACGCCGAATCGGGTGCGCATATCTTCCGCGCCGGACACCGGCTCGCGCTGGCGATCAGACGCAGCGATCTGGCCGCGGACGGCGCCAATCTCGTCCTCAATGACGGCACCGCGGCCTTCCAGACCGTCCCGCACGTGCACCTGCACGTGATCCCGCGTCGGCACGGCGACAAACTGAGCTTCGCCGCCGGACTGCTGCTGCGGCGCCCGCACGATCCCGAGTCCACCGCGGCCGCCATCCGCGCCGGAATATCGGCATTGGCACACGACGACAAGACCAGCGCCGAGGAGCAGGAATGACCGACTCGACCCGGGAACGGACGGAGCTGACCGGCCTGCTGTCCGAGCAATGGGAGACGATCGCGACCCTGGTCGCCGATCTGGACGAAGAGCGTTGGCGCACACCGTCTCCGCTGCCGGGCTGGACGCTGTTCGATGTGGTCGCACACGTCGTCGGGACGGAGTCCTGGCTGCTCGGCGAGCGCCCGCCCGCGCATGATCCGATCCGGCCCAAAACCGATGTGACCACGCTGCCGCATGTGCGCAATGAAACCGGTGTGCTCAACGAGATCTGGGTCGACCGGTTGCGGCCGCTGTCGGGTAAGCGACTGCTCGAGCTGTACCGCGATGTCATCGACCGCAGGCGTGCGGCGCTGGCATCCTTCGGAGATGCGGAATGGCAGGCCGAGACCGTTTCGCCGATCGGCAAGGTCAGCTATGGCCGGTTCATGCGGGTGCGACTGTTCGACTGCTGGATGCACGAACTCGATATCGCCGACGCGCTCGGCATTTCCGTCGACGAGGGCGGCCCGCGCGCCGAGCGGGCCTTCGGCGAACTCACCGCCACCATCGGGCGGGCGGTGGCGAAGGGTGCGCAGGCGCCGGACGGATCGCGCATCACCTTCGAGCTGACCGGTCCGTTGCCGCAGACGCTGCATGTCGCGGTGGACGGCCGCGCCAATATCGTCGAGGAACTGGACGCACCCGCGACCGTGGTGGTTCGGATGGGTTCCGGTCTGTTCGCCCGACTGCGCGGCGGACGCACCACCGCGGATGCACACGAAGGCGAATTCACCATCTCCGGCGACGCCGAACTCGGTAACCGACTGGTGCGCAGCCTGGCCTTCACCATCTGAGCCCCGTGCGACTCTTCCTGTCCAGCTACCGATTCGGCGCACACTACGACCGGCTCGCCGCGCTTGTCGGCGAGCCGGGCCGAGTCGCGGTGATTCCCAATGCCTGCGACGCCTGGCCAGCGGCCTGGGCGGGTGCGGTCACCAGTGACGTGACCCCGCTGCGCAAGCTCGGATACTCCCCCGACGTGCTCGATCTACGCGAATTCATCGGACGCGCAACCGAACTGGAAGCCACCCTGACCGAATACCCACTGGTGTGGGTGCGCGGCGGCAATACCTTTGTCCTGCGCGCCCAATTCGCCCGCAGCGGGGCCGATTTCGTACTGCCGAAGCTGCTTGCCGCCGACGCACTCGTGTACGCCGGGTACAGCGCCGGGGCGTGTCTGCTGACCCCGGATCTGCACGGCCTGGAATCCATCGATGACCCTGCCGAGGTCGGACCGGCGTGCGGTATCGAACCGCAATGGGACGGACTGGGTTTGGTGGATCATCGCATCGTGCCGCATCTGGATTCCGCAACCGATCCGGATGGTGCGTCCGCGCTACTCGCCGCTCGCTATCGGGCCGAGGGCATCGCGCACTGGGCGCTCACCGACGACGATGTCGTCGTGGTCGACGGCGACGATCTCGCGATCCTGCGATAGGCCGCGGAACACCACCCAGCGCATCGCGCTATACATATAGACCGCCTCGCAGGCCCCCGCCAGCAACCGGGACAGGTGATATTCCAAACCCAGTGCGGCCAGTCCGCTGCCGACGCCGAGTATGAAGGCCAGGTAGTTGATCACCACGACAAGCACGTAGACCACGGCCTGTCTGCCGACCGGCGCATGCGAGTGGAAGTTGAAGGTGCGATTGAGCACGAAGCTGAGCCCGAACGCGCAGATATAGGCCACGGTGACCGACAGCCATACCGGCAGTCCCAACCAGCCGTGCAGCACCGTGAGCAGCGCCAGATCGATACCGAAGGTGCAGCCGTTGATCAGCGCGAAACCTAGAAACGTCGGGGCGACAAGGCGATTCAGCCCCAACGGCAGCCGCGCGACGACGACCTCGCACCAGCGGGAGAAGCCCGCCACGAGGGTCTCGGTACTCGTCACGCCGCCAGCTTGTCAGCGGCAGGTGTCCACCAGGTGATCGTCCAGGAAACAAGATCAGATGGAACCCGATCCCGATCAGCCGATCCGGGTGAGCGCTGAACGGCGGTCCAGGGCGGACCAGGCGACGAGGCAGCGGCGGCGGGTGACGTCGTCGACATCGTCGAGGAGCGCCTCGAGCAGGAGGCGAGGGTTGCGGTGCCACTGGTCGGACAGAGTGGCGACGGTGGTCTTGCCGAACATGCCCGAGCGATCCAGTGCCGTAATCCATTCGGCGATATCGCCAGCGTGAATGCGGCGCAACGAATCCGGATCGATGCCCCCGTCGACGACTTCATAGGAGAACACGGCAGCGACCAAATCACGGTAATCCGGCGACTCGACCTGCATGAGACCTCCTCGGCACGCCTGCGCGCCTACTGGAATCGGACGGCGCCCCGAACGGGCGCCTTGTCCGGAATTCTTATCGGCGGACGGACCCGGCACCACTGGACCGGCCCACATCCCGCTGGGCTCGGTGTTGTAGCAAACCTCCAGGGAGAACCGGACGCGCGGCTGTTACAGTCGGGCGCTCACCCTGGGCCGCGCCCGCCGTATAGCGTGATCTGTGTGGACCTGCATGACCTTATCTCCCGCCTGCCCGATGGCGCGGTACTCACCGATCCCGACCTGCTGGCGGGCTATCGGCAGGACTGGGCGCGCGATCCGAGCGCTGGCACACCGCTGGCCGTGGTCCGCGCGACCGGCACCGATGATGTCGCGGCGACGTTGCGGTGGGCGCACGAACACCAGGTCGCGGTGGTGCCGCGCGGGGCCGGATCCGGACTGTCCGGCGGTGCCACGGCCGTCGACGGTGGCATCGTGCTCAGTACCGAACGCATGCGCGCGATCACCGTCGACCCGGTCACCCGCACCGCGGTGGTCCAGCCCGGCCTGCTCAATGCCGAGGTCAAACGCACGGTCGCCGAGCACGGCCTGTGGTATCCACCGGACCCGTCCTCGTTCGAAATCTGCTCCATCGGCGGTAACGCGGCCACCAATGCGGGCGGCCTGTGCTGTGTGAAATACGGCGTGACCACCGATTATGTGCTCGGCATGGAGGTGGTGCTCGCCGACGGCACGGTGGTGCGGCTCGGCGGGCCACGGCTGAAGGATTCGGCGGGCCTGTCGCTGACCAAGATGTTCGTCGGCAGCGAGGGCACGCTCGGGGTGATCACCGAACTCACTCTGCGTCTGCTGCCCGCCCAACCGCCGCAGTCCACCGTGGTCGCGACCTTCCCGACGCTGACCGCCGCCACCGAGGCGATCCTCGGCATCACCGGCACCCTGCGGCCCGCCATGCTCGAGTTCATGGATGCCGTCGCGATCAATGCGGTCGAGGACGAGATGCGGATGGGTCTGGATCGCGAGGCTGCCGCGCTGCTGGTCGCCCGTTCGGACGCACCGGGCGAATTCGCCAGGCACGAGGCCGAGATCATGGTCGGCATCTGCGAAAAGGCCGGTGCCACCGAGGTTTTCCACACCGAGGATCCCGAAGAAGGCGAAGCCTTCACCGCCGCACGGCGTTTCGCCATTCCTGCGGTGGAGAAGATCGGGCCGCTGCTGCTCGAGGATGTCGGTGTTCCGCTGCCGCGGCTCGCCGATCTGGTCAATGGCATCGCGGCCATCGGGGCACGCAATGACGTGCTGGTTTCGGTGATCGCGCACGCCGGGGACGGCAATACCCACCCACTTATCGTGCACGATCCGACCGATGCGGCGATGACCGAACGCGCGCACCGCGCCTTCGGCGAGATCATGGACCTGGCCATCCAGCTCGGCGGCACCATTACCGGCGAACACGGGGTTGGCCGGTTGAAGAAGGCGTGGCTGCCAGATCAACTCGGCCCCGATGTGATGGCACTCACTCGCCGGATCAAGGATGCGCTCGACCCGCATGGCATTCTCAACCCAGGCGCGATTCTGTAAACGGAACATTCCCAGCCGCTGAGGAGTTTCACCCGATCATGACCACCAGGCTCGAGCACAATGTCGCCGATACCCGATTCGAGATCTATCTCGACGACACCCTCGCCGGGTACGCCGACTACGCCGAACAAGACGATGCTGATCTCACCCGCCCCGTCGGCTCCGCCGACAACCATCCCCTTAAGGTGCGGGACTTCCACCACACCATGACCTTCCCGGAGTTCCGCGGCCGCGGCGTGGCCGCTCAGGTGGTGGAGTACGCGCTGCGGGATTCGCGGGCCCATGGCTTCGCCATCATCCCGACCTGCTGGTACGTCGAGAAGTACATCGCGGAGCACCGCGAATACGCCGATCTGGTCGCCTAGCGCAGGTAGTCCGCGAGGATCGGTCCGATCACCGCCAGAGCTTCCGGGCTGGTGAGTTTGTTGTGTTCGTGGCCGACCTGGTAGTCGGCAATGGTTCCGGTGACATAGGGTCGCCAGGTTTCGGAGTTGGGCAGGTACCCGGGTCGACTGTTGGTGCTGCTGAAGAAAAGCACGTCGCCGTCGAAGACCGCCGGGTGGTATTCGGCGCTTTCCCGGATCAGCTGCTGGTAGTCGAGATAGAGGCGCTCGAGGTCGGCGGGGGTCAGGGCCGCGAAGGTGCCGCCGGCGGCGCGCAGGAGTTCGGCGGCGCGGTCGGGGAGCGCCGCATCCCCGTCGAGATTGTCGAGAAGGGCTGGATCGATACCGCCGAATTCGGCGAGCAATGCCTCCGGGGGCGGCATCTCGACGGCGCTTTCCGGTTCGACATCGGCGCGGCCGTCCATGAGGACCAGGGCCGACACCTCCGCGCCGCGGCGCTGGAGTTCGACGGCGACCGCATGGGCGAGCGGGCCGCCCGCGGAGTAGCCGAGCAGGCGGTAGGAGCCAGCGGGCTGGGTGAGCAGGATGTGGTCGGCGTAGCGGGCAGCGCGTTCGGTGAGGGTGCCGTCCGGTCGGACGCCGTCGGCCACGGCCGGTGACTGCAGGCCGTAGATCGGGTGATCGCCGTCGAGGTACTGCACCAAACCGGCATAGCACCAGGCCAATCCGATGGCGGGATGGATGCAGAACAGTCCGGGACCCGTGCCACTCGGGCGCAGGGCCAGGACGGTGCGCAAAGCCGGATCGACGCCTGGCTGATCACCCTCGATGATGCGTTGCGCTAGGACGGCGGGCGTCGGTTCGCCGAACATCCACTGCACCGGCATATTGAAGCCGCTGCGTTCGCGGATTTCGGTGACGAGTCGGATGGCGACCATGGAGGTGCCGCCGAGTTCGAAGAAGTTGTCGTCCAGGCCGATTCGGTCCGCACCGAGTACGGCTTCGAATGCGTCCACAACCAGACGTTCGGTGCTGGTGACCGGTGGACGATACGGTAAATCCTTGCGCCGCACGGTCATTGGTGGGGGCTGGTGCACGACCGTGCCCGGCGGGGCGGTGACATCGAGTTCACCGATGACGACGGCGGGGTCAGCGGTGACTTCTTCGAGCACCTGAACGAATCTGCGCGTCAGGGTTTCCGCGGTCGACTGTTCGAAGAGATCGCGGGCGAAGGTCAGGGTTCCGGTGATACCGGCGGGTGCGCCGTCGGCATCGAATTCCTCGGCCAGCATCCATTCCAGATCGTATTTGGCTCCGACCGCGGCCAGCGAAACCGGTGTGATCTCCAAGCCCGGCAACCGAAGCGGCTCGCGATCGAAGTTCTGGAACACCAGAATCACTTGGAACAGTGGCGAATGCGCCGTCGACCTGGCGGGTGCGAGCACCTCGACCAGTCGTTCGAACGGCAGATCGGCATTGCCGAAGGCATCCAGATCGGCGTCTTTCACTGTGGCGAGGATGTTTTCGAAGGTGGCGTCGTGCTCGATCCGGGTGCGCAGGACCAGGGTATTGACGAACATCCCGACGAGATCATCGAGTTCCCCGTCGCCGCGACCCGCGGTGACCGAACCGATCGCCACATCCGTGGCACCGGAGAGCCTGGCGAGCAGCACTGCGAGCGCGGCATGGGCCACCATGAAGACGCTTACGCCGTGCCAGCGCGCGATCTCGCGAATCCGCTGCTGCACCGTGATTCCGATATCGAACTCGACCATGCCAGCACGATGCGTCGCCACCTTCGGCCGTGGATGGTCGGTGGGCAGCGCCGATACCTCCGGCAGTCCGTCGAGTGCACCGCGCCAGTACTCCAGCTGGCGATGCGCCGCACTGTCCGGATCGTCGTCAGCGCCGAGCAATTCGTGCTGCCACAGCGCGTAATCGGCGTATTGCAACGGCAACGGTGCGAATTGCGGTGCGGTACCGCCCCGGCGCGCGGCGTAGGCCAGCAGCACGTCGCGGGTAAGCGGCGCCAATGACCAGCCGTCCGAGGCGATGTGGTGCATGACGACGATGAGCACCCAGCGCTCGGGTTCCAGGCGTAGCAGCCACACGCGAAGCGGAAGTTCTCGGGTCAGATCGAAGCCGTGTCCACTGGCGCGCATGGCGAACTCGGCCACGGTCTCCTCGCCGATATCGGAGACCACCACCGGGACAAAGGCTTCCGCTGCGGGCAGGACTTTCTGGTATGGGTCGCCCGCGGCATCCACCGGGTACACGGTGCGTAGTGATTCGTGCCGTGCGACCAGATCCGGGACGGCCGCGCGGAGCAGTTCCGGATCGAGGTCACCGCGAACCTCGACGGCGATCGGCACATTGTGCGCGGGTGAACTCGGGTCGTAGCGGTTGAGGAACCACATGCGCCGCTGGGCCGCCGAGAGCGGGATGTGGCGTGGGCGCTCGCGCGGTCCGAGCCGCGGTCCGGGCGGGGCGGACGCGGTCCGGATCGCCTCGGCAAAGTCGGCGACGGTGGGCGCGTCGAAGACAGTGCGGACCGGGATTCGGGTATTCAGTGCGGCGCCGAGCCGGGCGACGACGCGGGTGGCGATCAGCGAATTGCCGCCGAGGGCGAAAAAGTCGTCGTCGAGGCCGACGCGGGCGACACCGAGCAGTTCACCGAAGGTTTCGGCGATTGCTCGCTCCGTGGGCGTCTCGGGGGCGCGATACCGGCCGCCGCGCAGATCGGGTGCGGGCAGCGCCTTGCGGTCCAACTTTCCGCTCGCGGTTCGCGGCAGTTCGGTCAGCGCGATAATGACCGAGGGCACCATGTAGGACGGAAGTCGCTGTGCCACCGCGTTTTTGAGCAGATCCGGCGCGAAATCGGCGCTGGGTACCACGTAGGCGACGAGGACTTCACCGACTGCCGCATCGGTGTGCACGCTCACCGCCGCTTGCTCCACGGCCGGGTCGGCGAGCAGCGCCGATTCGATTTCCCCGAGTTCGATGCGCAGGCCGCGTAGCTTGATCTGCAGGTCCGAGCGGCCCAGGTATTCGAGGTCGCGGCCGCGCCAGCGCACCAGGTCACCGGTGCGGTACATGCGTTCACCCGGCACGCCGTACGGGTCGGCGACGAACCGCGATGCGGTCTGGCCGCCGCGGGCGTGATAGCCGCGAGCGACTGCGATACCCGCCAGATACAGCTCACCGGCAACGCCTTCGGGCACCGGGTGCAGCCGATCGTCGAGCACCAGTGCGGCCATGCCCGCGATGGGACCGCCGATGGTGACCTCCTCGCCTACCCGCAGCGGGTTGCTTCCTGTTGCCCAGATCGTCGTTTCGGTTGGGCCGTAATCGTTGAAATGCAGGCGATCCGGCGCGGCCCAGCGGGCGACCAGATCGGGCGGACACGGCTCACCGCCGGTAATGATGACGCGCACGGTGTCGCATCCGGCCGGGTCGACCGAAGCCAGCGCCGATGGCGTCAGAGCGATGTGCGAAACCTGTTCGCGTATCAGCAGTTCCGCGAGTTCGGGGCCACCGAATGCGGTGCCGCCCGCGATGACCAGCGTTGCCGCCGGACCGACTGCTATCAGAAGTTCGAGAACCGCTGCGTCGAAACTCGGTGAGGCGACGTGCAGGACGCGAGAGACGCTGGTGGTCGCATTGCGTTTCTGCTGTGCCGCAGCAAGATTGGCGAGACCGGTGTGCGTGACGACGACGCCCTTCGGCCTACCGGTTGATCCAGAGGTGAACAGGACGTAGGCCGGGTTCTCGGGCCGCACGTTCCGCGATCCGATCGGCGAACTCGATGTGGCATCCAATGATTCGATGAAGTCCGGGTTATCGAGGGCGAGCCACCGCGTCGAAGTCGGCAGACTCGGCGCGATCGAAGTCCGGGTGATGCCGAGTTCGGCACCCGAGTCCGCGATTATCTGTTCGATCCGCTCGGCGGGGTAGCCGGGGTCGACGGGGACGAAGGCCGCGCCGGTCTTGGCCACCGCCCAGATCGCGAGCACCGACTCGAGCGAGCGGCGCAGGGCCACCGCTACCAGCGCTTCTGGGCGCGCACCGACGTCGATGAGTTGGCGGGCCAGTCGGTTCGAGTGTTCGTCGAGTTCGGCATAGGTCAACGTTGCAGTGCCGTCGACCAGGGCGATGCCGCCCGGGTTCGCGGTGACCGCGTCGGCGAGCAGATCTGCCAGCACCCGCGGTGGCCGCTCGATCCGTGCCCGTCGCGACAGCAGATCTCGGCGATCGGCGGGCGCGAGCAATTCGATATCACCGACCGGTACCTCCGGATTCGCCGCTACCGCGCGCAGCACGCGCAGCCAGCGTTCGGCCATATGCGCGACGGTCGCACGGTCGAAGAGGTCGGTGGCGTATGCGATCCGTACCGACAGGCCGGACGAATCTGTCTGCGCCACCGTGACACTCAGATCGAAACGGATGTGCTGCTGGTCGAGATCCAGTGCTTCGGCACGCAGATTCGGCAGGGTGAGTTCGACCGGCGCGAGATTCTGCATCACCAGCATTGTCTGAATCAAGGGGTGCCGGGAGGCCGAGCGGGTGGGGTCGAGCAGATCGACCAGCCGCTCGAAGGGCACGTCGGCGTGGGCGAGTGCGTCGAGATCGGTGCGTCGCACCCGGCCGAGCAACTCGGTGAACGGCTCCGCGGCACGAATTTCGGTGCGCAGCACCAGGGTGTTGACGAACATGCCGACCACATCGTCGAGTTCGGCGACGCCACGGCCCGCCACGGGAGTCCCGATGGCGATATCGGTGGTGCCGCTCAGCCGGGCGAACAGCACCGCGAGTGCGGCGTGCAGCACCTGGAATCGCGTGCATTGGTTCGCGGTGGCGAGTTCATCGATACGCGCGGTAAGTGCCGCGTCGAATTCGCGGTAGACCGTGCCCGCCCGCAATGATGCGGTCGATGGCCGGGGGCGGTCGGCGGGCAGTGCGAGTTGGTCGGGCAGGGCGGCGAGTGCGTCGGTCCAGTACCGGATCTGCTGGGCCAGTGGCGATTCCGAATCGTGTTCGGAGCCGAGACGCTCGTGCTGCCACAGGGTGTAGTCGGCGTACTGAACGGGAAGCGGGGTCCATGCGGGTGCCGCACCGTCCAGCCGGGCGGCGTAGGCCGTCATCACATCGCGGGCGAGTGGGCCCATCGAGAAGCCATCGGTGCTGATGTGATGGATTACCAGCACGAGTACGTGTGCGTTCTCCGCGAGCCGGTACAAGCGTAGCCGCAATGGCACCGCGGCGGTCACGTCGAATCCCGCACCGACACAGTCCGCGATCGCGCCGGGCAGCTCCGCATCGGTGACGGTAGTCGGATCGAGGTCCGGCACAACGGAATCCGTTGGCAGAATCACCTGGTATCCGACGCCGTCACGGGCGGGATATACCGTGCGCAGCGATTCGTGCCGCTCGAACACATCGCGCACCGCCGCTTCGAGTGCCGCCGGATCCAGCCTTCCGGTGAGCCGCAGCACGATCGGCACGTTATAAGCACCGGAATCGGGATCGTATTGGTTGACGAACCACATCCGCTGCTGCGCGGGCGAAAGCGGAATCCATTGTGGCCGTGGCCCTTGCCGAGGACCGGACATATCCATGGCGGCTGTCGCACCGAGTCGCGCGGCGAGCGCGCGCACGGTCGGCGCTTCGAAGACCAGCCGGACCGGCACCGACACCGCCAGTGCCGAACCGAGCCGAGCCGCGACTCTGATCGCCGAGAGCGAATCACCACCGAGCGCGAAGAAGTCGTCGGCCGCACCGACCTTTTCCCGGTCGAGCACCATGCCGAAGACATCGGCGACCAGGCGCTCCCGCCCGACCGGTTCGACGTATTCGGCGACCGCCAGTTCGGGTTCGGGCAGTGCGCGCACATCGACCTTGCCGTTTCCGGTCAGCGGCAGGTCGGTCAGTACCGTGATGGTCGCGGGCACCAGATGTCTCGGTAGGCGCTGGGAAAGATAGTCCCGCAACTCGTTCGCGGTAAGTACCGCATCCTCGGTCGGCCCCACATAGCTGGCCAGCACATGAGCTCCGGCCGGTCCCTGACGCGGCACGGTGATCGTCGTCTCGACACCGTGGCACTTGCGCAGCACCGCATCGACCTCACCCGGCTCGACCCTGATGCCGTGCAACTTCACCTGGAAGTCATTGCGACCCACGTACTCCAGTCGCCGCCGGGACATCCGCCTGACCAGGTCGCCGGTGCGATACATCCGCTCACCCGGCGTTCCGAACGGGTTCGCCACGAACCGCGCCGCCGACAGTCCCGGCTGACCGACATAGCCGCGGGCAAGTCCGGGCCCCATGACATACAGCTCACCCGTCGCGCCGAGCGGTACCGGCCGCAACCAGGAATCCAGCACGGCCAGACCGGTTCCCGGCAACGGTGCGCCGAGATCCGCGAGTTCTCCCGGACGCAGCGCAGCGGTGAACGTCGCCGCCACGGTTGCTTCGGCGGGGCCATAGGAATTCAGCAGCGTCCGACCCTCAGCGAGGCGGGCGGTCAGCTCCGGCGGGCATGCCTCACCGCCGGAGACCAGCACCCGCACGCCCGCGACCGCCACCGCGGGCACTGTGGCGAGCACCGCGGGCGTCGAGATCACATGGGTCGCATCGGATTCGGCGATGACCGCGCACAGCTCGGCACCGGCATTCGCCTCCGGCGGGGCGATCACCAGGGTCGCGCCGGTTTCGAAGGTGGACAACCACACCAGGATGGCGCCATCGAAACTCGGATTCAGACAATGCAATACGCGATCGCCCGGCCGGGCTCCGATGGCGGCGGTACCGGCCACGAGCCCGCTCAGACCGGCATGGGTGACTACTACGCCCTTCGGTGCTCCGGTCGAGCCGGAGGTGTACACGATGTAGGCGGGGTGTGCGGCAAGCAATGGCCTGCGCCGATCGGCGGCTGTCAGCGGTGCCGCGGTTGCCTTCGGATCGTCCAGCACCTGCCACGGCACCTCGTCCGGGAGTCGATCCCGCAGCGTCGCGACGGTCACCCCGAATAGCGCACCGCAGTCGGCGGCGATATCGATGATCCGCTGCGCGGGCTGGGCCGGATCGACCGGCACGAAGGCAGCCCCGGTCTTCGCGATCGCCCACACCGCGACCATCCACTCCGGCGATCGCGGCACCGCCAGCAGCACAGCCGTTTCCGGTTCCGCACCGGCCGCCAGCAGCGCTCTGGCCAGCCGATTCGACTGCTCGTCGAGTTCTCGATAGGTCAATTCGGTTGGCCCGTAACGGATTGCGATCCGGTCCGGTTGGATGCCGCCCGTCAGAATCTCGGGAAGCAACCGCAGCGGCTGGGGACGCGCGCGCAGTACCTCGCCGGGATCGGCTCCGGTGACTGCCATGACCAGCTGGTTCGGATCCGAGCCGAGCCGAGCGAGAATGCGGGCCAGGCGAGCCGCCAGCGCATCCGCCTCGGTTTCATCGAAGTACTGCGCCGAGTAGTTCATCACCAGACGCAGGCCACCCCGGCCGTGCACGGCCAGTGCGAGCGGATAGTGCGTGCCGTCGTAGGCACGGAACCCGCTGACCCGCAATGCCGCCCGCTCGGCGGCGGCCATCAGGGCCGCGACATCCACCGGATACGACTCGAATACGAGTGCGGTGTCGAACAGCGGCCCCATACCGACGGGGCCTTGAATATCATTGAGCCCCAACGTATGGTGCTCGAGCAAGACCGCCTGCTCACGATGTACTCGCCCGAGCAGATCCGCCACCGACTCGGCCGGTTTCAGCGTGATCCGTACCGGAATCGTGTTCACCAGCATGCCGACAATGCGTTCGGCCCCCGCCAATTCGGGCGGACGGCCGGATACGGTGGAGCCGAATACGATGTCGTGCTCCCCCGTCAGCTCGGCCAGCAGCAGCGCCCACCCGACCTGTACCGCCGTATTGAGCGTGACGCCCTGCTCGGCGGTAATCCGCTGAAGTGCGGATACCTCCGGTTCAGCCAATGGGATGTCGGTGGTCCGGGTGGGTTTCGACCGACTCGGGCCGCCGTCGGCCACAGCGGGAGCCCGCCCGGCGGTCACCAAGGTCGGGCCTGGTAGGTCGGCCAATGCGGCAGCCCATGCGGCTCGCGCGGCGGTGTGGTCTCGGCCCGCCAGCCACTCCAAGTAGCGACGATACGAGACAGCTGGACCGAATTCGGTGCTGTCACAGTCTTTTTCGTATAGCGCAAGCAATTCACCGAAGAGCAGTGGCATGGACCAGCCGTCGAGGATCAGGTGATGGTTCGTGATCACCAACCGGATATCGCGCTCGCCGCAGCGCACGCAGAGGAAGCGCAGCAGCGGTGGCCGGTCCGGGGCAAAGGGTTTCGCTAGTTCGGTGTCGGCGAGGCGGTCGCATTCCGTCGCATCCGCTTCGATGTAGGCCCACGGCACCGTGACTTGCTCGAGTACCACCTGAACCGTCGCATCGTCGCCGGGTAGGAAGGCCGTCCGCAGCGCCTGGTGTCGCTGGACGAGCGCGTCGGCGGCCCGCGCCAGCCGTGCGACATCCACCTCGCCCTCGAAGTGGATCACCGCCTGCACCGAGTACCCGTCGGTGCGTCCGGCGGCCAACTGCGTGTGGAACAACAGGCCTTGCTGCAGCGGCGCGAGTGGCCAGACGTCCTCGAATGCCGGGTACCGCGACTCCCATTCGTCGATCTGCTGTTGTGTGGCGGATACCAGCGGCAGATCCGAGGGAGTGAACCCACCCGCATCCGGGGCGCGCAGCAGGTCTGCGAGCGAAGTGAGTTCCGATATCCATTGCTGTGCAATATCTTCCAGATCGGCAGCCAAGGATCTGAACTGCCAGACCGCCTGCAGGACAGGGCCTTCAGCAGTCTCCAAGGTCAACGCATCGATCGTGATATCCCCGGCCGCGGGCAAGTCCGGTCCGGTTCCCAGTGACGTCACTATCGAATCCGGCAGCCACGGTCCCGCATCGACAGCAGGCATCTGCCCGAGGTAGTTGAACCCGATCCGCGGCTGTACCGCCGACAAACGTTCGCGCCCAACTGGATTCAGATACCGCAATAGCCCGAACCCGTAGCCGCCGCGGGGCACCGCGCGCATTTGCTCCTTGACGGCCTTCAATGCCGTCAGCGGGTCAGCCGCACCGACGTCCAACCGCACCGGGAACTGACTGGTGAACCACCCCACCGTCCGGGAAAGGTCTGCCCCCGGCACCAATGCCTCATCCCGGCCATGCCGCTCGATATTGACCAGCACCGGCGTCCGGTCCCCACGCCACCGCGTCACCGCGCACGCCAAGGCGCTCAACAGCGCGTCCTCAACCCCGCATCGCAGCACCTCGGGCAACCGCTCGAGCAGCGTCCTCGTCACCTCTACCGGCAGTCGCACCTCGATCCGCTCACGAGTCCGTCGCGATTCGTCCGTCAGAATCTCCGGCTCGCGACCACTCCGCAACGGCGGATCCGGCGTGGCCAGGACCGCGGACCAGTAATCCAGCTCGTCGACTACGGATTCATCGGCGGCGGCCACGGCCGAAGCGTGCGCCCACGTTCGCATCGACGTGCCGACCGGCGGCAGTACCGGCTCCTCACCCGCCACGATCCTGCCCCATGCGGTGATCAGATCGGCGAGCACGATCCGCCAGGACACCGCATCGATGACCAGATGATGCGCCACCATGACGAGGCGTCCCGGCCGCGTCGGCCCGGCATCCAGCCACACCATGGCCAGCATCTGGCCGCGCTCCGGATCGAGCCGATCCATGGCTTCTGTGATGGCCCGAGCCGACGCGTGCGAAGAATCGGAATCCACGACCAGCAGTGCGTCCGCGTCGACCGCGCCGACCGGACGCGCCTCGAGTTCCCCATCCAGCACAATCGCGCGCAAAACGTCGTGTCGATCGAGAACGGCTTGTACCGTGCGCACCAACGGGATTCGCTCGATGCCGACGGGCAGGGTGAGCACCATCGACTGTGCGAAGCGGCGCGTATCGGTCGGCTGTTCGAGCAGCCAGGAAACGATGGGCGTACGGGGTATCCGGCCGATCCCCGCACCCGGCAGTTCATGCAATATCGGGCGCCCGGCAGGTGCCGCGGCGAATCGAGCCAGCTCAGCGGGAGTCGGATGTTCGAAAACATCGCGGGCCGCGAAGATCAGCCCTTCGGCACGGGCCCGGGATACCAGCTGGATGGCCATGATCGAATCGCCGCCGAGTGCGAAGAAGGACGACTCAGCGTCAACGGTCCGGCAGCCGAGGATTTCCGCGAAAATCGCACACAGCGCACGTTCGGTTCCGGTACCCGTCGCGTGCACCGGTGCGGCCACGACGAGCTCGGGTTCCGGCAGGGCACGGCGATCGATCTTGCCGTTGCCGGTCAACGGCAGCGCATCGAGCACGGTGATCGATCCGGGCACCAGATGTCCGGGCAGACGGTGCGCACAGAAGTCGAGTACGTCCGAAACATCCAGGCGCACAGGCGATTCCCTATGATCAACCGGAACCACGTACGACGCCAGCATCGATCCGCCCGCGGCAGTGCGGCGCAATACCGTCACCGCGATCTCGATATCGGGATGCATATCCAGCACGGCGTCCACTTCACCCGGCTCGACCCGCATGCCGCGCAATTTGACCTGGAAGTCCGTGCGGCCCAGATATTCCAGCACTGGCTCCGGCGCCCCATCATGCTCCACGTCGATCGGGTGCTCCAGCTGCCAGCGAACCAGGTCACCGGTCCGGTACATCCGAGACCCACTCGGCCCGAAGGGATTAGCCACGAAATGTTCGGCGGTTATGCCCATTCGCCCCGCATAACCCCTGGCGAGCCCGGACCCGACGATGTACAGCTCACCGGCGAACCCGATCGGCACCGGACGCAACCAGCGATCGAGCACCAGCAGCCCGAGCCCTGGCACCGGATGCCCAAGCCCCGACGGCCACGCAGGCGTCAACCGGTCGGTGAAGGTTGCCGCGACCGTGGTCTCGGTCGGCCCATAGGAATTCAGCAAGGTCCGCCCGCACCCGAACCGCGCGACCAGCTCCGGTGGACAACTCTCGCCACCGGTGAACACCGCGTGCACCCCGTCCAGCGCATCGGTGGGCAGGGTCGCCAAAACCGCGGGCGTCGAACACAACTGCGTCACGCCGTGGTCCTGGATCACCCGCGCCAACTCGTTCCCGGCCGCCTGATCCCCCTCCGCGACCACCAATGTCGCGCCCGCCGAAAAAGCCAGCAGCAACTCCAGTAACGAGGCATCGAAACTCGGATTCAAACAGTGCAACACCCGCGCCCACGGCCCCGAATAGAACGAATAGCGCGCCGCCGCAATAAGTCCCGCCAATCCGATATGCGAAACCACAACCCCTTTCGGCACGCCGGTCGACCCCGAAGTGAATACGACATAGGCCGCATGCTCCGCCCGCACGACCCCACGCAGGTGCGCCGCCGCATCGGCATCGGCATCGGCATCGGCATCGGCATCGGCATCGGCATCGGCATCGAGCACAATCCACGTCACATCGTCGGGCAGATCCGCAAGCAGCGCTGACACGGTAATCCCGAGCCGCGCACCGCATTCCGCCGCCATCCGAGCCACCCGCTC
Organism: Nocardia anaemiae NBRC 100462; assembly: GCF_001612725.1. Classification (GTDB taxonomy): domain Bacteria; phylum Actinomycetota; class Actinomycetes; order Mycobacteriales; family Mycobacteriaceae; genus Nocardia; species Nocardia anaemiae. The sequence continues at coordinate 86,291 of NZ_BDAZ01000008.1, forward strand.
GCTCGGATTCGCCGCCCCGATCGGCACGAACGCCGCACCCGATCGAGCCACACCCCAGAACGCCAGCACCGACTCGATCGATCGCGGCAGCGCGCTCAACACCGGAATATCGGGTCCCGCACCGAGCCCGATCAGCTTGCACGCCAACGAATTCGAGAGCCGATCCAGTTCGGCATAGGACAACGACCGCTCGCCGCATATGACAGCGGGGGCGTCTGCCTCCGCGGCGCGCAATCCCGCCTCCAGCACCTCGGGCAATAACCGCACCGCCGAAACCTTCGGCCCATGTACCCCGCGAAGCAGATGCCGCTCATCGTCGAGGAAGTATTCGAGCTCCCTGACCGGTGTATCGGGCTCCGCGGCGAGCATCGACTCGAACAGCGCGATGAACCGATAATGGTGCCGGGCAAGGGAATCCGCGTCGTACAACTCCGGATTCGCGGTGAAGTCGACGTGGATCGGGCTGTTCGCGCCGTGCTGGTAGAGGTTGACGAACAGATCCTCGATCGGCCCCGAAGTCAGTACATGCAGCGCCGTTCGGACACCGGTGAAAACGACTTCCGTCGGGAACAACATGATATTGAATACCGGCCCGACGAACCCACGTCCGGGCACCATCTCCTCGGAATCGTGCCGGATTTCCTCGTGCCGGTACCGCTGGTGCCGCAGCGCACCCGACACCTCGAGCCGCACCGCCGCGACGATATCGGCGACCGTGCTGTCCTCGGTGACCGCGATCCGCAACGGCACCACATTGGCCAGCATGCCGCCCGACCGCCGCAGCATCGCATTGGTCCGTCCGGAGACCGGCAGACTCAGCACCACCTCCCGCTCACCGGTCATCCGCGCGTAGTACAGCGCAAGCGCCGCCATCGCCAATGCGGCCGAGCCGACACCGAAGCGTTCCGCCGCGGCATCGATCCGCTCGATCGTCCGCTGTGAGAGCTCGATCCGATGCTGACGCCCCAGTGCGTGTGCGGGCGCCGCCGCATCCACCAGACTGCACCGCTGCGGCATGCCCGCCATCCGTTCGGACCAGTACGCCGCATCGGCGGTGAATCGCGTCGACGAGCGATAGCTCATCTCGGATTCGTGCACCTCCCGCAGGCTCGCCGCCGCCGCGGGCGGCGGCTCGTCACCCGCCAGCGCCGCGTTGTACAGCTCGGCGACCCGATATAGCAGACTCACCGCCCCGAAGCCGTCGAGCACGATGTGATGCGCCCGCGAGTACAGCAGCACGCGGTCGGCGCCGACCCGCAGCAGCGCCGAAATCGCAAGCCGATCACGGAGCAGATCGATCGGCGCCGCCACATCGGCGCGCATCCAAGCCAGCGCCTCGGCATACGGATCCGCGGTGTCACGGAAGTCCAGATACGGCGCTTCCGTATCGATCCGATGGTCGACCACTTGATATGGCCGACCGCCCTTTTCGATCAACCGCAGTACGCCCGACTCGAATTCGTGCGCCGCCTGGCGACCCACCCGGATCAGCACGTCGATATCCAGCGGTCCGGTCATCTCGATGTACTGCGCCTCGTACAGCGGCACATCGGGATCCAGCTGCTGGGCGTACCACATGCCCAGCTGCGCTGGTGAGAGCGGGAAAACCAGAGTGTCAGCGGCAGCCGATGGCCGTACCGATGACAGGCCGTGCGACATGAGCAACCACCCGGATCAGTTACCTCGATGCCGCCCGACGGGGCACCGGTTTACCGTTGGTCCGAGCATGCGTCGCGTCGACCGTAACCCCCTCCGGCTCGATGTGATACACCTCGACATCCCTGAGCGAACCCGCCATCAGCCTGCTCACCACGACGTTGCGTACGTGCGCGGGCAGGGCGGGTGCGAACTTCTTGACGTAGGCCGCCATCCACTCCGGCTGCTCCAGCAGGAACGGGAAGTCGGTGGCCATCATGCTGCGTAGGACGAACATCGGAATCGGCGCGTCGAGCGGGCGGTAGTCCTTGTTCCACAGCCCGGGCTCATCGCAGCCCGGATAGAACTGACCGAGCATGAACCCGCGCGCGACGCACGGCGTCTTCAACTCGGCGTGCAGTTCATCGATCAGCCCGTAGTCCTTCAGGTCAGGCAGCGCCGTGATCAATGCGCGCAGGACCGCTTCGCCGCCCTCGGTGGGCGGCAGGGTCTGATAGAGCTCCATCGCGTCCCGCAGGACCAGCCGAACGAACGACGGCCATGGGCGCGCACCGGGTATGCGGCCGACCCACATCAGGTCGCGCCGCAGGGACGGGGCGACATACGGACAGACCGGACCGCCGCGGCCCAACTCCGGATCCTCGACCGACAAATGCTGTTCGGCCCACGTTCGGACCACGTCCATCACGGATCTCGTGAATGGACACGGCATCTCGGTCATGGACAGCGGGACCCAATTCATCCCCGACCGCGATCCAATTACGATCTTGGTCATATCCAAACCTCGTCACCCTTACGAAGTCGAGTATCCACCCTTAGTGGTGTCTTTAATAGGTAACGAGCCACCTAATTCATTGGTTCAACTTCTGTGCGAAATGGAGCTGAAAATACGTAACGCGCAGCCCGAGATGGCGACATGTATGCGAGGGCCACACCAGGCGCGACCTCGTCAGCGGAGGTCGCGGCTCTCATTCGTGCCGGATACGAGGCGAATCAGTATCTGTATTTCTTTCACAATATTCATGTTCCGCGTAACGTCTCGAATTGTGTTTGCCACGGACACGAATAAGCAACTGACCGGTGTCGAAATTATTTCGACGGACATAATTGCTCCAAATTATGCGGGGTATCAGGGGGCACAAAAAAGACCGGGAGTTCACACCGCTCGGCGCAGCGGTGTGAACACCCGGTCGGTATTGCTCTATCAGCCCCGCAGCAGCGCGCGCGACATGACGACGCGCTGGATCTGGTTGGTGCCCTCGTAGATCTGCGTGATCTTGGCGTCACGCATCATTCGCTCCACCGGGAAGTCGGTGGTGTAGCCCGCGCCGCCGAACAGCTGGACGGCGTTGGTAGTGACCTCCATGGCCACATCCGAGGCGAAGCACTTGGCGGCGGCGGAGATGAAGCCGAGGTTCTTCTCGCCGCGCTCGGCGCGGGCCGCGGAGGTGTAGACCATGAGGCGCGCGGCCTCGATCTTCATCGCCATATCGGCGAGCATGAACTGGGTGTTCTGGAAGTCGGCGATCGCGGTGCGGAACTGCTTGCGGTCCTTGGTGTAGGCGATCGCGGCGTCCAGCGCGCCCTGTGCGATCCCGACGGCCTGCGCGCCGATGGTCGGGCGAGTGTGGTCCAGGGTCTGCAGCGCGGTCTTGAAGCCGGTGCCCGGCTCGCCGACGATGCGGTCACCCGGCACCCGGCAGTTCTCGAAATACAGTTCCGCGGTGGGCGATCCCTTGATGCCGAGCTTGTGCTCGAGCGGGCCGACCACGAAGCCCTCGTCATCCTTGTGCACCAGGAAGGCGGAGATGCCGTTGGCGCCCTTCTCCGCATCGGTCACCGCCATGACGGTGTACCAGGAAGACTTGCCGCCGTTGGTGATCCAGCATTTGGAGCCGTTGATGACCCAGTCGTCCCCGTCCCGCTTGGCGCGGGTGCGCATGCTCGCCGCGTCGGAGCCCGCCTCACGCTCGGACAGCGCGTAGGAGGCCATCTCGCCGTTGACGATATCCGGCAGCACCTTCTGCTTGAGCTCCTCGGAACCGTTGAGGATCAGGCCCATGGTGCCGAGCTTGTTGACCGCGGGAATCAGCGAGGACGAACCACACACGCGGGCGACCTCTTCGATCACGATGCAGGTGGCGACCGAATCCGCGCCCTGGCCGCCATAGGCCTCGGGTACGTGCACCGCGTTGAAGCCCGCGGCATTCAGCGCGGTGAGCGCCTCCTCCGGGAAGCGGGAGTTGCCGTCGACGTCCTTGGCGTGCGGAGCGATTTCCTTCTCCGCCAGTCCGCGGATGGCCGCACGAAGTTCGTCGTGGAAATCCTCGAGCTGGAACAGATTGAAATCGGGGTTCCCTGCCATGGGACACACTCCTGGGTTTGTCGGTCGTGATTGTGCTGGATCGGAGCGCCAACGGTCGGCACTCAGTGCCATACTTCGATCGAGTATACGCGCGAGAATCTAAATCAAGTGCGGTTACAGCGTGGCACTGAGTGTCAGATACCGCATACTATGACTCCCGTCACAAGCTACCGAGCTGCCGCGTCACCAGATCGGCGACCTGCCGCGGCGGCATATCCCTCGGGAACACCGCGACCACCATCTCCGCCGAACCGGATCCGCCCCCGCGCGGGATCGCCGCCAACTCCTCGCGCAGATCCGCCGCGCCCGCATCGGATTCGCCGCGCACCATGCGGCGCAGCAGGTAGTTGTGCGTGGCCGTCACCGCGGCCGTGAACTGCACCCGCGCCAGATCCGGCACCTCCGGCAGCCGCTCACGCAGATAATCGGTGAACAACCGCTCGTACCGGAAGACGGTCACGATCTCGCGCTCCCGCAACGCGGGCACCTTGCGCACCACCCGATACCGCCGCTCGGCGATCTCGCGCCACTGGGTGAACCGCTCGAACACCTGCACCACCGCGGCACATACCGCCTCCCACGGATCGCCCTGCGCCGCCGCCAAGAACTGCGCCGCCTGCGCCAACTGCGACTCGTGATCGGCGAAGATCACATCCTCCTTCGACCGGAACTGCCGGAAGAACGTCCGCCGCGAAATTCGGGCCGCCTCGGCGATCTCGTCCACGGTCGTGGCCTCATACCCCTGCTCGGCGAACAACCGCAGCGCCTGATCCACAACGGTCAGCCGAAACCTGGCCGCATCATCCCAACCACGCCCCCGAACGGTCTCCTCAATCGCCACCGCATCACCGTACTGACCCCGCCCGACCGATGCGCGAAGCGTCGCAGTGCGGCCGAGCCGAGCCGCCGCTGTCCGAGCGGGCCGAGTCGGTTGGTCAGCCGAGGAGTTTGCTGCGGAGCGCATCGTCTTTCTCCAGGACCATGGCTTCGAGGCTGGCCTGGAACCGCTCCATCCGGGCGCGCAGGTCGGGGTCCGCGGTGGCGAGGATGCGGGCGGCGAGCAGACCGGCATTGCGGGCTCCGCCGATGGAGACGGTGGCCACCGGGACGCCCGCGGGCATCTGAACGATGGACAGCAGCGAGTCCATGCCGTCGAGATATTTGAGCGGCACCGGGACGCCGATGACCGGGAGCGCAGTGGCGGAGGCGACCATGCCGGGCAGGTGCGCGGCGCCGCCTGCGCCCGCGATGATGACCTTCAGGCCGCGGCCCGCCGCCTCGCGGGCGTAGTCGAGCATGCGCTGGGGCGTGCGGTGCGCCGAGACGACGCCGACCTCGAAGCGAATTTCGAACTCCGCCAAGGCGATTGCCGCGGCCTCCATGGTCGGCCAGTCGGAGTCGCTGCCCATGATCAGGCCGACTTGCGCATTACTCACCGTGGGGATCCCATCCGTCGGTCCAAATCGCGTGCGACATCCAGTGCGCCGCGCGCTCGGCCTGCTCGCGCACGACGGCGACGTCGTCGCCGAGCACGTTGATATGCCCGATCTTGCGATCCGGCCGTTCGCCCTTGCCGTACAGGTGCACCTTCGCCTGCGGCAATCGGGCGAAGAGGTGGTGCAGCCGCTCGTCCATCGACATCGTCGGCGCCTCGGCCGCGCCGAGAATATTCGCCATCACCGTGACCGGCGCCAGCGGACTGGTGTCGCCGAGCGGATAGTCGAGCACCGCGCGCAAATGCTGTTCGAACTGGCCGGTGCGTGCGCCGTCCATGCCCCAGTGACCGGAGTTGTGCGGGCGCATGGCCAGTTCGTTGATCAGGATGGCGCCGTCGTTGGTTTCGAAGAGTTCGACGGCCATCGCACCGACCACACCGAGTTCGTTGGCCAGGTTCAGCGCGAGTGTCTCGGCCTGCGCGGCCAATTCGTCGCTCAGCTCCGGCGCGGGCGCGATCACCACGGCGCACTGGCCGTTGCGTTGCACCGTCTCCACCACCGGCCAGGTCGCGGCCTGGCCGAACGGCGAACGCGCCACCATCGCCGACAGTTCGCGCTTCAGATCCACCTTGGCCTCGGCGAGCAGTCGCACACCGTGCGCGAGTTGGTCGGCCACGATCTTCTCGGCCTCGGCCGCAGAGTCCGGCATCCAGACACCGCGTCCGTCGTAACCGCCGCGCACCGCCTTCAGCACGACCCGCCAGTCGTGTTCGTCACCGAATCGCACCGCATCGGCCACCGAGCTGACGGGAACGAAGGCGGGCACCGGCAACCCGAGTTCGGACAGCTTGGTGCGCATGGCCAATTTGTCCTGCGCGAAGACCAGCGCATGCGGCGGCGGCTGCACGTTCACGCCCTCGGCGACCAGCGCTTCCAGATGTTCGGTCGGCACATGCTCGTGGTCGAAGGTAAGCGCGTGCGAGCCGACGGCGGCCTTACGCAGTGCGGCCAGATCGGTGTGGCTGCCGAGTACGACCTCCGGGCTCACCTGCGCGGCCGGGTCATCCGGATTCTCGGCCAGCACCCGTAGCCGCTGACCGAGCGCGATGGCGGCCTGGTGCGTCATGCGCGCGAGCTGGCCACCACCGATCATGGTGACAGTGGGCATGGCGGCTGGATCGAATGAACGGCGGGACCTCACGTCGTGCAATCTTGTCATGTCCGGGCGCCGTGATGCCTACCGGTACACTCGGGCCTTGTGTCTTTCGTCGACGACGTGGTCAACGTCCTCCCCAAGCCCCTGCGGGAGATCGCGTACCGCCACCACGAACTGATCAAATTCGCCATCGTCGGCGCGACCACCTTCATCATCGACTCGGGCATCTTCTACGTACTCAAGTGGACCGTGCTGGAGACCAAGCCGGTCACCGCGAAGATCATCTCCGGCGTGATCGCGGTCATCTGCTCCTACATCCTCAACCGCGAGTGGTCGTTCAAGAACCGCGGCGGACGCGAGAAGCATCACGAGGCGCTGCTGTTCTTCGGCGTCAGCGGCGTCGGTGTGGTGCTGAGCTTCATCCCGCTGTGGATCTCCAGCTATGTCTTCGACCTACGCCAACCCGATGTGAGTTTCACCGTCGAGAACATCGCGGACTTCATCAGCGCCTTCATCATCGGCAACCTGCTGCAGATGGCATTCCGCTTCTGGGCGATGCGCCGCTGGGTGTTCCCGGACGAAATCAGCGAACTCGTCGAGGAGATCGAGGAAATGCTCGAGGAAGAGCAGCTCGGCCGCAGCTAGCGCGGTTCGGGGGCCTGCGCGCCGTTGGGCGTGCGTTGCGATGCGCTGGATCCGAGGAACATCGCGAACAGCGCGGGGCGGCGGCGCTGCAATTCCAACCGTCCACCATCGGCCTCGATGAGCGCCCGAGCCAGCGCCAGTCCGACACCGGTCGAGCCGCCAGCGGAGAAGCCGCGGTCGAAGATATGTGGTGCGAGTTCGTCACGGACGCCGTCCCCCTCGTCGGCGACCTCGACCACCACCAAGGGCTCGCGCTCGCTGACCGTACGCACCGTCCGCACCGATACCGTGCAGGTGCCGCCGCCGTGCATCAGCGCGTTATCGACCAGCACGGCGAGTGCTTCCCGCAGCCGGGAACCGGTGATCGGCGCGCGCAGTGATTCATCGCCGATCAGCCGCAGGATCCGCCCTGCCTCCGTGAACGGATGCGACCATTCCTCGACGACGCCGCGCAGCTCGTCCATCACCGGCACCGGATCGCGATCGGCGGCATCCTCGTCGCGGGAGGCCCGGACCAGATCGTCGATCGCGTCGGTCAGGCGGTCGACCTGCGCCATCGCCTCCTCGGCCTCGTGCACAACGGCCGGATCGGCGTGTGCGGACAACTCGTCCAGCCGCAATCGCACCGCGGTGAGGCGACTGCGCAGCTGATGGGAGACATCCGCGACCAGTGCGTGCTCGCGCTGCAGCCGCCCGGCGATCTCGACGGTGGCCGAATCGAGCACATCGGAAACCCGATCCAGTTCGGAAATCCCGTGCCGCCGCGGGTCCGGCCGGAAGTCACCCATGGCCAGTCGGGCGGCACGGGCCGCGACATCACGCAGCGGATCGGCGACCCGGCGCGCGGTGATCATCGCCACCGACACCGCCGCGCCCAGTGACGCGAGCACCGCGAAGGCAACCACCGCGACGGCCTGGATCTGGCGCGTATGCATCGGCGCCGACGGCACCTCCAAGCGCAACGAGCCCTCGGTGCCCATCGCCAGCGATTCCACCACCGGATCACGCACCCGATCCGCGCCGATATCGAGCCGCGACGCATTGTCCTGCGGGGCCGGGTAGATGATGGTCAGCTTGCCGTCCTTGGGGATCAGCGGCCGCACCAGGCGGGTGTCGAGTTCACCGAGCACTATGCCGTGGCCGTGTTCCTGGGTGATGATCTCCGCGGCGATGCGCTCGAGCCGGTTCTCCAGATCATTGCGAGTGATGTCCTCGACCCAGAGCCACGCGGTGTAGATCAGCGGAACACCGAGCACCACCGTGGTGATGGTCAGCACGGTGAGGATCGATCGCAGAATTCTGCGTCTCATATCAGTTGCGCCGCACCATCAATCGGTGTTCAGCCGGAAGCCGACACCGCGCACGGTGACGATGCGTCGCTCGGCCATCGGCCCCTCGTCACCGATCTTGCGGCGCAGCCAGGACATATGCATATCCAAGGTCTTGGAACCGCGCAGCTCGGCATCGCCCCACACCTCGCGCAGGATCGTCTCGCGCGGCACCACCTGGCCCGCCCGATCGATCAACACCTTGAGCAGCTCGTATTCCTTATTGGCCAAACCGACTTCGTGGCCGTTCACCAGTACCCGACGCGCCGCGGGCTCGAGCCGGATACCGCCGACCTCCACCGCCTCGTCACCGATTCCGCTGCGCCGCAAAAGCGCTCGCACCCTGGCCAGCAATTCGGCCAACCGGAACGGTTTGCCGACATAGTCATCCGCGCCCGCGTCCAACCCGACGACGAAGTCCACCTCATCGGTGCGCGCGGTGAGCATCAGCACGGCCAGATCGGCGCCGCGGGCGCGCACTTGGCGGCACACCTCGAGACCGTCCATACCGGGCAGGCCGAGATCGAGGATGAGCAGATCGTGATCACCCTCCAGGGCGCGTTGGAGCACCGCGGGCCCGAAGCGTTCCACGGTGACCGAATAGCCCTCGCGCCCGAGCGCACGGGAGAGCGGTGCGGCGATGGCCTCATCGTCTTCGGCCAGCAGTACAGCGGTCATATGCGGTGGTCCCAGCGCGGATCGTCGTCTCTGGATTCCTCGAATACCTGCCGGTACAGCAGCGCGTGCACCTGCTGTACCTGTGGGATGTCATCGTATTCGAGCGGTTCCTCCGAGGAGGATCCGATGATGAGGGTGCCGGTGCCGAGCAGCCGGTCGAACAGCCCGTGCCGGAACTGCACACTGGAAATCCGGCTCATCGGGATATCGATGCCGGTGTGGGTGATCACGCCCTGCCGGATGAGCACCCGCCGGTCGGTCACGATGAAATGCGTCGACTTCCAGCTGATAATCCGTGCGACACAACGCCATCCGATGATGCCGAGCCAGACGACCAGCACCACGATCAGCAATACCGAACGGGTTGTGCCCTCGGTCCTGCGCCAGATCAGCCCCCCGGCGAATCCGGCCAGCGCGGTCGCGATGATCAGCGTCACGATCGGCCAGAACAGCATTTTCCAATGCGGATGACGATGGAGTATCAACTGCTCGTCCGGGGCGAGCACCTCCTCCGGATAACCCATGTCGGAACCCTACCGCGAGAACATGCCGGAAAGCGTGGACAGCGACGCGTGCCGTGCTGCACAATCGGCACCTTGCGCCGTCGGGACCTCGAGCGTCTCTCGAGCACCCTCGAGATTCCGCACAGGATTGCTCCATAGCCTCGATCCAACGGCAGCGGCTCGACCCGGCGCTGTCGTCGACCCTGCTCTCGTTTGTTCTGCTCAACGCTCTGCCTGTGAAAACACAAGTCCGGCTTGACAAGACGTCGAAAACGAACCGTGGAGGCGTGTGTGACCAAGAATCTGACCCAGCTGGAAATCCTGACCGAACTCGAACCGGTGGCCGAACAGAATCTCGACCGCCACCTGTCGATGACCAAGGACTGGCACCCGCACGACTACGTCCCATGGGACGAGGGTCGCAACTTCGCCGCGCTCGGCGGTCAGGACTGGGAGCCGGAACAGTCCAGGCTGAACGAGGTCGCCAAGGCCGCGATGATCACCAACCTGCTCACCGAGGACAATCTGCCCTCCTACCATCGACTGATCGCCGAGAACTTCTCCCAGGACGGCGCGTGGGGTACCTGGGTCGGGCGCTGGACGGCCGAGGAGAACCGGCACGGCATCGTCCTGCGTGACTATCTCGTGGTGACCCGTGGCGTCGATCCGGTCGCGCTCGAACAGGCCCGCATGATCCATATGACCCGTGGCGTGCCCTCGCCCGAGGACTGGGGCGGATTCCTGGCGAATGTCGCGTATGTGACCTTCCAGGAGCTGGCCACCCGGGTCAGCCACCGCAATACCGGCAAGGTGTGCAACGACCCGATCGCCGATCGCATGCTGCAGCGTGTGGCCGCCGACGAGAACCTGCACATGATCTTCTACCGCAACCTCTGCGGCGCGGGCCTGGATCTGGTGCCCGATCAAGCCATAGCGGCGATCACCAAGATCCTCACCAACTTCGTCATGCCGGGCTACGGCATGCCCAATTTCCGGCGCAACGGCGCACTGATGGCCAAGCACGGCATCTACGATCTGCGCCAGCACCTCGAAGAGGTGGTGCAGCCCGTGCTGAAGAAGTGGAATGTCTTCGACCGCAACGACTTCGGACCGCGCGGCGAACAGGCGCGCCAGCAACTCGGCGAATTCCTGGAGAAGCTGGACAAGGACGTGCTCAAGTTCGAGGAACAGCGCGACCGCCTGCTCGCCCGCGAGGCGGCGCGCGGCATCATGCAACCGGTCTGAGGTTACGAATGTCTCTGCCGCGCAAAAGGTTCCGCTGAGTCCTCAGTAGTCGGCGCGCAGGTGGGTTACATCGGCGGCGGAGACGACCTGTTCGCCGATGCGCAGGCGGCCCGCGGTGTCGACATCGGTGGCGATGCCCTCGAGGGTCTGGCCGCCGGGTAGTTCGGCGCGCACGGGTGCGCCGAGGGTGGCGCAGCGGTCGCGGTAGACGCCGATCAGGTCGGTGGTGTTCCAACCGGCGTCGCGCCACGCGGTGAAGCGGCGGGCGAATTCGGTCAGCAGCGACCGCACGAGCTCGGTGCGGTCGGTGACCTTCGCGCCCGCCAGCGCGAGCGAAGTGGCATGCGGCACCGGCAGTTCCGCCTCGGTGAGGTCGACGTTCAGGCCGATCCCGACGACAACGGCGGGCGCCCCACCACCGGAGGCGACCTCGGCCAGGATGCCCGCGACTTTGCGGCCATCGATCAGCACATCGTTGGGCCACTTCAGATTCGCGTCCACACCGGCGGTCGCGCGCAGTGCGTCCACCACGGCGACACCGGTGAGCAGCGGCAGCCAGCCCATGGCGGCAGGCTCGATGCCGGGCAGCCGCACCAACACCGACATCGCTATCTGTGCGCGCGGCGGGCTGACCCAGCTCCGAGCGTGCCGACCCCGGCCCTGCTCCTGGGTTTCGGCGAGCAGTACCGCGCGATCGGCTCCGGGCTCCCCGGCCCGAGCGATCAGGTCCGCATTGGTGGATCCGGTCGACTCCACCACGGCGATGTGGGAGAAGAACGACAGTTCGGGCGACTCGGTGAGACTGCGCCGCAACTGCTCTGCATCCAACGGTGGCCTGTGCACACCCGGCAGGCTATCCGACGAGGTCGTATTCGCGAATCGGTACCGCGACGGACATGCCGTCACCGGATTCCGCTTCGGGCTCGGCCCCTGTGTTTACCCACCCCGTCGGCTCCGCCGACTGGCTTCCCCAATCCCGCGGATCCACTACGGTCGACTCGGTTTCCACCGTCTGCCAACTGGTCCACGAGGTCGCCGCGGCATGCTCGGCGACTCTGCTGCTCCATCCCCACATGATCTGCTCCTCAGCTAGGTGTGCGTTGTCCTCCCATGCACCTCACTGCCCCTTGTCTCGAGCTGAAATGCGAACGTCCTCAGGGTATCCGGGCACCGCGGTGGCACTCCACCGATTTTCCGGCCGCGAGCACCGCGTTCGGTTCGCCGATCGACCAGGAAGTTTGCCGCCATTCGCCTGTTGGAACATGATCTAGCTGCGGTTTTCTACTGACCGGTAAGCGACACTCGGTTACCTAGAGGCACTGGTACTGGTTACACTCCGGAGCCATGACGAGTGTCCAGCACCAGCCCGCATCGGAATCGGCGGGCGCCCCCGATATCCACACCACCGCTGGGAAGCTGGCTGATCTGCGGAATCGGCTGGAAGAGGCCAAGCACCCGATGGGTGAAGCCGCGGTCGACAAGGTGCACGCCAAGGGCAAGATGACCGCCCGCGAGCGCATCCTGGCACTGCTGGACGAGGGCTCCTTCGTGGAACTGGACGCGCTGGCCCGCCACCGCAGCGTGAACTTCGGCCTGGAGAACAACCGGCCGCTCGGCGACGGCGTGGTGACCGGCTACGGCACCATCGACGGCCGCGACGTCTGCATCTTCAGCCAGGACGTCACCGTCTTCGGCGGCAGCCTCGGCGAGGTCTACGGCGAGAAGATCGTCAAGGTGATGGATCTGGCGCTCAAGACCGGTCGCCCGCTGATCGGCATCAACGAGGGTGCGGGCGCGCGCATCCAGGAGGGCGTCGTCTCGCTCGGCCTCTACGGCGAGATCTTTCACCGCAATATCCAGGCCTCCGGCGTGATCCCGCAGATCTCGCTGATCATGGGCCCGGCCGCCGGTGGGCACGTGTACTCGCCCGCACTGACCGACTTCGTCGTCATGGTCGACGGCACCAGCCAGATGTTCGTCACCGGACCCGATGTCATCAAGACGGTCACCGGTGAGGACGTCACCATGGAAGACCTCGGCGGCGCGCACACCCACATGACGAAATCCGGTGTCGCGCACTACGTGGCCTCCGGCGAGCAGGACGCGCTGGACTACGTCAAGGATCTGCTGAGCTACCTGCCGAGCAACAACCGGGCCGAGGCCCCGCGCTTTCCGGCGACCGACCCGATCAACGGCGCCATCGAGGATTCGCTCACCGACGAGGACCTCGAGCTGGACACGATCATCCCGGATTCGCCGAACCAGCCCTATGACATGCACGAGGTCATCCGTCGCCTGCTCGACGACGATGAATTCCTCGAGGTGCAGGCCGAGCGCGCGATGAACATCATCGTCGGCTTCGGTCGAATCGACGGGCGCAGCGTCGGCATCGTCGCCAACCAGCCGACCCAGTTCGCCGGCTGCCTCGATATCGACGCCTCGGAGAAGGCCGCGCGCTTCGTGCGCACCTGCGACGCCTTCAATATCCCGATCATCACCCTGGTCGACGTTCCCGGCTTCCTGCCCGGTACCGGCCAGGAATACAACGGCATCATCCGGCGCGGCGCGAAGCTGCTCTACGCCTACGGTGAGGCCACTGTGGGCAAAATCACGATCATCACTCGCAAGGCCTACGGCGGCGCCTATGACGTCATGGGTTCCAAGCACATGGGCGCCGATGTGAACCTCGCCTGGCCGAGTGCTCAGATCGCGGTGATGGGCGCTTCGGGCGCCGTCGGTTTCGTCTACCGCAAGCAGCTGCAAGAGGCCGCGAAGAGCGGAAACGATGTCGACGCACTGCGCATGGAGCTGCAGAACGAATACGAGGACACCCTCGTGAACCCCTACGTGGCCGCCGAGCGCGGGTACGTGGACGCGGTCATCCCGCCCTCGCACACCCGCGGCCAGATCGTCTCGGCGCTGCGTCTGCTCGAGCGGAAGATGGTCTCGCTGCCGCCCAAGAAACACGGCAACATTCCACTGTGATCAAGCGATAACCTCCATGGGCCGCGCACACTGGTTGCAGAGATGCAATGAGTCGATTCGAGGATGAGGATCGCTTGGTCCATATGTCTTCGAGTCGGGCATAGGCTCGATCGCAATAGAGAGAGGATCTGGCACCGTGACGACCGTGGCAGATGAAGATGTGTTGACCGCCGTCGAACTGGATCTCACAGTCGACCCGATCGCGGATGCGGTCGAGGCGGGCGCACCGGCGGCAGCCCCGGCATCCGTGCCTGCCGAGCAGCCGTTCTTCCGAGTCATCAAGGGTGCGCCGACCGATGAGGAACTCGCGGCGCTGGTATGTGTGCTGTCGGCGGCGGCGAACAGCGCCGCGCCCAGCGGGCCGGTCGGTCCGGCCGATTCCTGGGGGCGCCCGACCCTGATGCACCGCGGCACCTCGCCGTTCTCGCCATACTCTTTCCCGCACCTGTCACACCTGCGCGACTGATCGGATGACGAGACTCGTTCTCGCCTCCGCGTCGCCCGCCCGCCGCGCGGTCTTGCGCTCGGCGGGCATCGAACCCGTCGTCCAGGTCTCCGACGTCGACGAGGACGCCGTCGCCGCGGCACTGCCACCCGGCACGGCGCCCGAGGTCGTCGTGGTAGAGCTCGCCCGAGCCAAGGCCCGGTCGGTGGCCGCGGTGATTCCGGATTTCGCCGCGGATTGCGTTGTGGTCGGCTGTGATTCGATGCTGCTGGTGGACGGCGAACTACAAGGCAAGCCGCATACGCCCGAGGTGGCCCGGGCCCGCTGGTCCGCAATGGCCGGACGCAGCGCGGATCTCATTACCGGCCATTGCGTCCTGCGCATGCGCGACGGCGACATCGTCGCCGAATCCGTCGACTGCAGTTGCACCACAGTGCATTTCGCCAAACCCGAACCCGAGGAACTGGACGCCTATATCGCGACCGGGGAGCCCTTGCAGGTCGCCGGGGCGTTCACCCTGGACGGCATGGGCGGTTGGTTCGTCGATCGCATCGATGGGGATCCGTCGAGCGTTATCGGGATCGGACTACCACTGCTGCGCCGACTGCTTGGCGACGTTGGGATCGGCATTGCGCAGCTGTGGCGCCACTCGCCCAGCTGACGGCGGCGCGATCCGCGGCTCCGGTCCGGCCTCCGCGCCGATCGGCACCGGTGTCGCCTCGCGCTCCGGCTCCCGCCGCGCCATCATCTCCAATCGGATCACGCAGAGCTCCGGCTCGACGAACGGCTGCAGCCGGACATTCACCTCGCCGCGCACCCCGTTGCGATCGAGCACCTCTTTGATCAAACCCAGATGCACGCCGCACACCACCTCGGAATGCGTGCGCGCGAGTTCCCGCAGCGGGCAGGCGGTGAGCCGGATCATGACCTGCTCATCGGTTTCGGCGGCCGCATCACGCTCCGGTGCGAAACCGAGTTCGGACATCAGCGTCATGGTGACGTCCTTGGCGTCCTCCAGCGATTCGACCGCATGGTCACCCGCGTCGAGTTTGGCGCCCCAGGCACGTCCGGCGGCAATGGCCGCCTCGGAGCGACGCCGCGGATCGGGGCCGAGCTGGTCGGCCAGGACCTGAGCCAGTTCCTGATAACCGACCGATCGCTGGACCGCGCTGTAGCCGATGCGTGGACGCCCGCGCCCGCGCGGCGGCTGTTGGAACTGGCGCACCAGCGATTCCCTGGTAAGCACATCCAGATGGAACCGAACAGTGGTGACGTGCTGTCCGGTGATTCTGGCCAGTTCTTGGGCGTCGAGAGGTTCGCTGGCGCCACGTAGGATCGCGAGCAGTCGACGCCTCGGCCAAGAATCGGACATAGCTCACCCCTCCTCCCGAGAGACTTTATCGGATGAGGGTGCGATTTATTCGCCCATTCAGCCGATTTGTGATCTGAAACGAGTTTCACTAACGCCTCACACCTAACATCGGCGTGAGACCCGAACCGCTATAACCACCCGTCTACCTCGTATGAAGGACCCACATCGTGCCCGTTGCCCCGGATCCTCATCCCGCGTTCGGTTCGTACGCAGATCCTCACCGACTAGTAACCACAGAGTGGCTGTCGGCAAACATCGGTACGCCGGGACTGAAGATCATCGAGTCCAACGAGGACATACTGCTCTATGACATCGGTCACGTTCCCGGCGCCATCAAAATCGACTGGCTGGGCGATCTCAACGATCCGGTTACCCGTGACTATATCGATGGTGCCCGGTTCGCCGAGTTGATGCGCGCCAAGGGAATCGAGCGCGACGATACCGTGGTCATCTATGGCGACCGCGGCAACGCGCAGGCCGCGCACACGTTCTGGGTCTTCACGCTGTTCGGGCATCCGGATGTGCGACTGCTCGACGGCGGACGGGACGCGTGGATCTCCGAGGTGCGCGAGACCACCTTCGACCTGCCCTACCTGGTGCGCAGTGAATATCCGACGGTGCGGCGCGACGACGGTGCGGTCCGAGCGTTCCGTGAGGATGTACTCGCCCATCTGGGCAAGCAACTGATCGATGTGCGCTCGCCCGAGGAATATTCCGGTGAGCTGATCCAACCACCGAGCAATCCGGAGGACACGGCGCTGCGCGGCGGACACATTCCGACCGCTGTGAACATTCCGTGGACCGAGGCGTTCCACAGCGACGGCCGCTTCCGTTCCCGCGCCGAATTGGACGATATCTATGGCGCGCTCACGGTCGCGGACGATCTGGTCGTCTACAGCCGGGTCGGCGAGCGGTCCAGCCACACCTGGTTCGTGCTGACCTATCTGCTCGGCTTCGAAAGCGTGCGCAATTACGACGGGTCCTGGACCGAATGGGGCAATTCGGTTCGCATGCCGATTGCCAAGGGGTATGAACCGGGTGAGGCACCGACGGCCGGTACCCGCAAGGCGCGCGCCCGGTAGCCGTGATCTGGGCGCATCACAGTCGAGAGCACATTGTGACGTGTGACCTACTGTGGAGTAGGCCTATCCGAGTGCGGCAGTTGTTGGCAGACTGCCTACACTCCCCGAGACGGAAGTTTGTCGACCACGGGGCGACCAAGAAGATTGCTAACAGGAGGCTCAGTGCCCAGCCATGCCAGCGCGCGGATATCGAAGGTACTCGTAGCTAACCGAGGCGAGATCGCCGTTCGCGTGATCCGGGCGGCCAAGGATGCCGGTATCGGCAGTGTCGCGGTGTACGCCGAGCCGGATGCCGATGCCCCCTTCGTGAAGCTCGCCGACGAGGCGTTCGCCCTCGGCGGGCAGACCTCGGCCGAGTCGTACCTCGTCTTCGACAAGATTCTCGACGCCGCGGCCAAGTCCGGCGCCGACGCCATCCACCCCGGCTACGGATTCCTCTCCGAGAACGCCGATTTCGCCCAGGCCGTCATCGACGCCGGGCTGATCTGGATCGGCCCCTCCCCGCAGTCCATCCGCGACCTCGGCGACAAGGTCACCGCGCGCCACATCGCCGAGCGCGCGAAGGCGCCGATGGCGGCGGGCACCAAGGATCCGGTCAAGAACGCGGCCGAGGTGGTCGAATTCGCCAAGCAGTACGGCGTGCCCGTCGCGATCAAGGCCGCCTTCGGTGGCGGTGGTCGCGGTATGAAGGTCGCGCACTCCATCGAGGAGATTCCGGAGCTGTTCGACTCCGCCGTGCGCGAGGCCACCGCGGCATTCGGTCGCGGTGAATGCTTCGTCGAGCAGTACCTGGACAAGGCCCGCCATGTCGAGGCGCAGGTCATCGCGGACAAGCACGGCAATGTCGTGGTCGCAGGTACCCGCGACTGCTCGCTGCAGCGCCGGTTCCAGAAGCTGGTCGAGGAGGCGCCCGCGCCGTTCCTGACCGATGATCAGCGCGCCCGCATCCACGCTTCGGCCAAGGCCATCTGCAAGGAAGCCGGTTACTACGGTGCGGGCACCGTGGAGTACCTGGTGCAGGGCGACACCGTTTCCTTCCTCGAGGTGAACACCCGCCTGCAGGTCGAGCACCCGGTCACCGAGGAGACGGCCGGAATCGACCTGGTGCGCCAGCAGTTCCGCATCGCCGAGGGCCACGAGCTGGCGATCAAGGAGGATCCGACACCGCGCGGACACGCCTTCGAGTTCCGGATCAACGGTGAGGACGCCGGTCGCGGCTTCCTGCCCGCGCCGGGTCCGGTTTCGGTGTACCAGGAGCCGAGCGGCCCCGGTGTGCGTGTCGATTCCGGTGTGGTGCAGGGCAGTGTGATCGGCGGTCAGTTCGACTCGATGCTGGCCAAGCTGATCGTCACCGGCGAGAACCGGGAGCAGGCGCTGCAGCGGGCCCGGCGCGCGCTGGCCGAATTCCACGTCGAGGGGCTGGCGACGGTCATCCCGTTCCACCGCGCGATCGTCGAGGATCCGGCATTCATCGGTGACGGCGAGAAATTCGACGTCTACACCAAGTGGATCGAGAACGAGTGGGTCAACAACGTCGAGCCGTACACCCCGGCCGGTGCTGCCGCTGACGAGGACGAGGATCTGCCGCGGCAGAAGGTCGTCGTCGAGGTCGGCGGGCGTCGGGTCGAGGTGTCGCTGCCGGGCAACTTCACCGTCGGCGCGGGCGCCGCGGGTGCGGGCAGCAATGGCGCCGGAGTGATCCGCAAGAAGCCCAAGCCGCGCAAGCGTGGCGGCGCCGGTGGCGGTGCGGCCTCCGGTGACGCGGTCACCGCGCCGATGCAGGGCACCGTCGTCAAGGTCGCGGTCGAAGAGGGCCAGTCGGTCGAGGCGGGCGATCTGATCGTGGTGCTCGAGGCCATGAAGATGGAGAACCCGGTCAACGCGCACAAGGCCGGTGTGGTCACCGGGCTGTCCGTGCAGGCGGGCGCGGCCATCACCCAGGGCACCGTGCTGGCAGAGATCAAGTAAGTAAACAGCTGACGAAGACCGTCTCGGAGCGGGCGCTGGACACCGACGTCCACGCCCGCTCTGTCGTATCGTGGTCCGGTGACCAGCTCTGCCGTCGTGCCCACCGTCGCGGAGGTCATCCGCGGCCGACGTGAATCAGCCAGCCGCGCCGACGGATATCGCCTCGCCTTGGTCATCGAGGGTGGTGGCAGCCGCGGCGTCTACTCCAGTGGGATGGTGCAGGCGCTGGTGGAACTCGGGCTCGCCTCGGTCTTCGATGCCGTGTACGGCACGTCGGCCGGTGCGATCAACGGGGCGTGGTTCCTGTGCGGGCGGGCGCTGTCGGGCATGCGGGCCTGGACCGATCCGGTGATCATGCGACGCGCGGTCGATCCGGCCCGGCTGCTGCGCGGGCGACCCGCCTTCGATCTGGACTACCTGGTGAACCAGGTGTACGACGGCATCGTGCCGATGGATTTTCCGGCAATTCTGGCCAATGCCACCACCTTTCATCCGATCGGCACCGATATCCGAACCGGGCACGCGGTAGATCTGCGCCGTCACATCGTCGACAAATCCACGCTGATGACCGCGCTGCGTGCCTCGGCGGGGCTGCCGATTCTCGCGGGTCCGCCGGTGCCGCTGGGCGGTGCCGAATATCTCGACGGCGGGCTGTCGGAAACAGTGCCGATCCGCACCGCGGTTCGCGACGGGGCGACGCACGCCTTGGTGCTGCGCACCCGGCGCACCGATGAAAAACGGCCGCCCGCGTCGCGGTTGCACCAGGTTGTCGGGGGTAGCTATCTGCGCGTCCGGGCACCCGGCGCTTATCGTGCCTGGCTGCAGCGGCCGCATCAGCAGGCCATCGAGGACCGCTTCCTCGCGGGCCTCGGAGCGGCGGCGCTGCAGATCCACCCGCCCCTCGGCTCGCCGGATGTAGACAGCGCCGCGCGCGATACCACGCTGCTCACCGAGGCATTGACGATCGGGCGGCAAGCCGTCCTTGCCTCCTTGGCGGCCTTAGTTCAGCTCGACGGTGGCGCCATTGGAGAGCATGAAGTCGTGTAGTTCGAGCCGACTCGGGGTGGCGTCCTGCGGGATATCGAAGACCAGCTGGGTGGTCTGCGATTGGCCGGGCTGGAGTTCGAACGAATAGCCGTAGCGGCGCTGGGTGGTCTGCCACATGGTCGCGATGGCGTTGTGGTCGACCTGGCGGCCCTGGGTGTCCACGAGCCGTTGGCCGACGGGCAGGAACCACTTCGGCTCGTCGGAGATATTGCGGACCTGGACCGTGACCACCGAGTAAGAGCCGCTCGCATTCTGCAATCCGATCCGCGGGACACCGGAATCCACCGAATCGACAACGAATTCGAACTTGCCATCGCGCACCGGGCTGTTCAGACCGGCAGATACCGGCGCGGGTGGCTCGGCCGATTGCGCGGTATCGCCGTCGCGCACCGCGGCCGACGGATCGGCCGTGCGCGTGCCGCCACCACTGCCGGTATTGCCGAAGGCGATGAGCGCGGCACAGCCCGCCGCCAACATGAACGGGGTCAGGAATATCACGACGAGTGCGCCGACCATCCTGGACAGGAAGGACTTACGGGGTCGACGCTGGGCTCTGCGCGGGGGTGGTGCGATCCAGGGGCGGCGCTGTGAGACCGACCAGCGAGGCGCGACCGGAGCCCGCCATGGCGCTCGCTTCGGTTGTGGTGCAATGCGTTTGGTTGGGCGGACGAGCGGTTGCGGTTGGACCGCAGCATGATTCGGCGACCACGGTGAATGCTGTTGCGGTGCGGCGGGTCCCGCTTGGGGCGGTGCCAGTCTGGTGGCCACGAGTGTGGGTGTCGGGCCGGGCTCGGGCAGGACTTTCGTCGGATCGAGTGGCTTCGGCGACTTGGCCAGTGGCGCGGCCGATTCTGCCGATGGCGTCGGTGCGGGTATCTCTGACGGTATCGGGGGGTGTGGTTGCACTCGCGTCGGCGGATTCGTCTCTACCCGTGTCGGCGCGGATGTCAGTGCGGTGGCTGCGTATGCGGCGGCGGCGAATTCGCGGGCAGTCGGATAACGCTGGGTCTGGTCCTTGGCCATGCCTCGGGCGATCACCGCGTCCAATGCCGGTGGGACCGCGGGGTTCACGGCTGATACGTGTGGCGGGGCGGTCATCAGGTGGCCGTGCATTTGGCGGGCCGGGTCGGTGTCGCCGTAGGGGCGGCGGCCGGTCAGGCATTCGTAGAGGACGCAGGCCAGGGAGTAGACATCGGAACGGGCGTCGACGGTGCCGTTGAAGCGTTCCGGCGCCATATAGGCCCAGCTGCCGATAGCCATGCCGGTGGCGGTGACGGCCGTCTGGCCCAGGCTCTGCGCGATGCCGAAGTCGATGAGATACGCGTGCCCGCCGGTGCCGACCAGGATGTTCGACGGTTTGACGTCACGGTGGATCAGCCCGGCTCGATGCGCCGCATCCAGACCGGATGCGGCCTGCGTCACGAAGTCGACGGCCGCAGTGGGTGTCAAAGTGCCGACCCTGGTCAACATTTCGGCCAGGTCGATGCCATCGATGTACTCCATATCGATGTACAACCGGCCTTCGAGTTCGCCGAAACCGTGAATCGGCACGATATGCGGATGCCGCAGACTCGACCCGAGCCGCGCCTCCCGCTGGAATCGCTTTCGATAGTCCGCGTCGGCGGCCACATGCTCCGCCAATACCTTCAGCGCGATCGTGCGCCCGGTTTCACTGTCATGCGCCAGCCATACCGCCCCCATACCGCCCCGCCCGAGCAAACGGTCGAGCCGGTACTTCCCGAACTGATCCCCCATCACTGACCTCCATCGCTGGGACGAGGCAGGTGCCGCGCCATTGCGGAGTGGGGCGGCAACCCGATCGAAACCGCATCGCCCGAACCTCTCCCGACCCTAACCCCGCCGCCCGCCTTCGAACAGTGTGAGCTCCCCTACGTAGTCCTACTCAACGAGCGACATCGGATTGCCTTCCCGGGGCGACGCTCACTTGCCCGGCTTGGCACGGCCACCATGTCCGGGCTTGCCCTTGTTGGGGTTGTCGTTGCCCGAGTTGCCATTGGCCGAATTGTCCACATGCGGATTTCCATTGCCGACTACCGTGGGGTCCGCCTGCTGGCCGTCGCCGAAGGGCTGCACGGGAACCCAATTCGCGATACCGACACCCACTGTTCGACACGCAAGTGACGTGCCATCCACTGCAACGGCATTACCGTCGACATCTGGATCGCACGGCTGACCGATCCCCGGAATCACCACATTCGGCGACGCCGCCTGCGCCGATTCGGTCGGCACCAGCGATCCGGGCGCAGTCGGCGTGCTCCGCGTGGACGACGGTGCCGCCGAATTCGTTTCACCCCCAGGCCGCCCCAACCACAACCCCAACCCGATCACCCCAACCAACGCGGCAATAGCGACAGCGGCATATCTCGCCCCAAATCCCCGCTCCCCCCACAACTCGTCACCGTGCCCCGGCTCCCCCACACCCCCGCCAACCCACGTCGCCTCACCCGAAGTCGCAACATCCCGCGTCCGCTCAGTGGCAGCATCCTGCACCGACCGGGCCCCCGTCCGGCCGCCCCACATCGCATCTCCCACAGCGCCGCCATCACGCATTCCCGCACCCTCGCCGACCCACATTCCCGCCCCCGCAACCGCGCCGACCTGCATCGCTGCGCCCACAGTCCCGCCGAGCCGCACCGGTCCGTTCCCAGACCCGGCGCCCCACTTCTCCCCTGGCACAGACCCGGCGCCTTGCACCCCCGGGCCCGTGGACGGGGATTCCCGCAACGTCGCACGCGCAGACCCCACATCTCGCATCTGCTCACCAGCGGACTCCAAGGCCCACATCGGCGCAGCCGCAGAGTCGGCGATCTGCATCGGCTCCGCTGCGCTGATCCGGATCGGCCCACCGGCAGTCTCGGCGGCGAATCCTCCGGCACCTACACCGAGTGACTCGGCCGGACGCAATGGCTCGAGTGCGCCATAGTTTGTCGGCTCGGTTTCTGCGGCGACCTCGACTGTCGGAGCCTCGCGGCCGGTCACCGCGGTATAGGCCGTGGCGGCGAATTCGCCTGCGCTGGAATAGCGTTGGCTGGGGTCCTTGGCCATCGCGCGGGCGATGACGGCGTCCAGGGCTGCGGGTACCGCGGGGTTCAGAGTGGCGGCGCTGGGTGGGGCGGTCAGTAGGTGGGCGCGCAGTTGCTGTGGGGAGTCGACATTGCCGAAAGGCCTTTGGCCCGTCAGGCATTCGTACAGGACGCAGGCCAGCGCGTATTGGTCCGCGCGCGCGTCAGCGACGCCGTCGAAGCGTTCCGGCGCCATATAAGCCAGGGTGCCGACCACATTGCCGTTTGCCGTGATCGCGGGCTGGTCGATGCGATGCGCGATGCCGAAGTCGATCAGGTGGACGAACCCGGTCGGCCCCACCATGATGTTGGACGGTTTGACGTCACGGTGCACCAGACCTACCCGGTGCATGGCATCGAGCGCCATTGCGGTCTGCGCGACTATCGCGACGGCACGCGCCGGATCCAGCGGTCCGGAGTCGCGCAGCAATGCGCTGACATCGGTGCCCTCGATGAACTCCATATCGATATAGAGGCGGCCGTCGAGTTCGCCGAAGGTGTGGATCGGAACCCGGTGCGGTCCGGGTGCCTGGGCCGCCAGGCGGGCCTCCCTGGTGAACCGCAGTCGACAGGTCGGATCGGCGGCGTGCGAGCAGGCCAGCACCTTCAGGGCGACGGCACGGTCGGCAACGGTGTCCCGCGCGAGCCAGACCTGGCCGGTCCCACCGCTGCCGAGCAACCGATCGAGGCGGTAGTGGCCGAACCACGCCTTGCCCATATCCAACCTCCTACTACCTTCCCTTCGTCTTTTGGCTACCCGAAATCCACACCGGCATTACATAATCCACGAATCGGATGCGGCGGCAGAGGCGATCATGACGCAATCGGGCCGCTCGGCGTCGCGAAATTCGATGGGCCCGGGGTCGATGCGGCGGCAGGAGAACGTCCGGTGAAAGCGGCTAGCCTTGCTGTTATGAGTGACCTGCCCGAGATTCGCATCGGCACCGCGGAGCGTGAGCAAGCGATGCAACGGCTGTCCGATCATTTCGCCGCCGGGCGGCTCAGCGTGGCGGAGTTCGACGAGCGCAGTGCCGTGGTCGCGGCCGCGCTGACCCGCGGCGACCTGGACAAAGTCTTCATCGACCTGCCCGAACCCGAATCCACCCCCGTCGCCGCGGCGCCCGCCAAGCCCGACTCCGGGTTCCTCGACGAGTGGCCGGAGCGGGTGATGGCGGTGATCCCGATCCTCGCCGTCATCCTCTTCTTCGTCACCGGCAGCTGGCTCTGGTTCCTGGCGATCCCGCTCTCGGGCGCGCTGCTGTTCGGCGGTCGGCACGAACACCACCGCCGCCGCCCGCGCGACCGTCGACGTCGCAGGCAGCTGGAGGACTGATGGAGCCCGTCGAAATCAATGCGGGCACCTGGTACCTGCGGGCCCTGCGCGCCGACGACCGCATCGATGACCGCCCCGCCCTCGCCACTGGCGGCATCACCGATCCGAACTACGTCACCCTCCGCACCCAGCAGTGGAATGACGAATCCCACTTATCCTGGGCCGTCTGCGAACCCACCACCGCCGAACTGGTCGCCGAAATCGTAGTGACGCCAGGCGCCGACAACACTGCCGAACTCACCGGCTGGGCCCGCCCCGGTTACGAAGCTGCCCTCGAAACCGGCACCACCGCGGTCCGTCGCTTCGTGGAAGGCGGCCTCGGCCGCCAAATCCGCTGAGTCAGCGCATTACACCGGTATGCCCGGTGCAGTAACGGCCCGGCTGCGGCCAGATGGTGAGCCCATGCGCACCACGCCCAACAGGTATGCGCGCCAACAGGTTCCAGTTCTCGATATCGATCGCGTACACCTCAGCATGGTGTCGCCCCGACACCCAGAAAACCCGCCCGTCCGCCGACAGATTGCCCATATCCGGACTGCCACCGCCCGGGATGAACCACTTGTGCACCAACCTGTTCGCGGCGAAATCCCAGACCGAGATGCTGCCCTCGTGCCGGTTGGTGATCAACATCTGTTTGGAGTCGCGGGTGACGTAGAGGCCGTGCGCACCTTTGCCGGTCGGCACGAAACCGGTGTTCTCCCATGACGATGCGTCGATGGTGTACATGCCGTCCGCGACCATATCGGCGATGAAGAAGGTGCGTCCGTCCGGGGAGAGCTTGACGTCCTGCGGCTTGCCGGCACGCCCGCCCGGCAGATCGATCATCTTGACCACCTTGCGTTCGGCCACATCGAAGACCAGCATGCGGCCGATGAATTCACAACTGGCCAGGGCGAATCGACCGTCGGCTGTGAAGTCCATATGGTCGACGCCCGCGCAGTCGGGCACCGCGAGCGAGTGCACCTTCTGCCAGGTGTGCGGATCGTAGAAGTCCAGCGACTTATCCGCCTCGGCGACGACGAGCGCGTATTGCCCATCCGGCGTGTAGTACATGTTGTAGGGGTCGCGCACGGGGAAGGGCTCGCCGGGTTTGCCGGTGCGCGGATCGATCGGCAGCAGGGTGCCCCCGCCGATCGGCAGATCATTGGTGACATACAGCGTCTGCATGTCATAGGACGGGACCACATGCTGGGGCTCCCGACCACCCGCCGGGAAATTGTCGATCACCCGGAAGGTCGCCGGGTCGATCACGGTAACCGAATGCGATTCGCTGTTCGGCACGTAGACCAGGGGCCGATGGTCGGACACCGTCGGGCTCAACTCCCGGTTCGCGGCATAGAC
Organism: Nocardia anaemiae NBRC 100462; assembly: GCF_001612725.1. Classification (GTDB taxonomy): domain Bacteria; phylum Actinomycetota; class Actinomycetes; order Mycobacteriales; family Mycobacteriaceae; genus Nocardia; species Nocardia anaemiae. Next base: position 111,959 of record NZ_BDAZ01000008.1, read on the forward strand.
GTCGGTCGGTGACAGCGGCGGCGGCATGCCGGGTAGCAGATTCTCCAGATGCGGCGGCGCCGCGCTGGTCGGGGCGGCGGCGGTAGTGGGTGGCGCAGTGGTCACACCCACCGATCCGGCCTTGCTCGGGGCGCACCCCGCGACCGTCACGAGGACGGTCAGCGAGGCGAGCAATGGTGCGCAGCTTCGGTGATTGCGCTGTCGTTTCACGCGTCGCACCGTGCCAGGAGGTGGTGAAGACGAGATGACATGGGTGCGAAGCCTAGGCGGTGCCGCCCGGATTCCACAGCAATCCCCGCCAGGGCGCGACGGATTGCCCGAATCATCCGAAAATGCCTACTCGGACAGTCGATTTTCCATTTGCCGCCAGATAACTATCCGGCGTCGGAGAGTACCCGGTCGAGCGCGTCGACCGCGGCGTCCAGTTCCGACTCGGTAACGGTGAGCGGCGGCCGGAACCGGATGCCGCGTTCGCCGGTGCCGAGAATCAGCACATGCTCGCGTTCGCGCAGTGCGGTCAGCACCTCGTCCCGCAGTTCGGTCGAGGCCAGCGTGATGGCGCACATCAGCCCGCGTCCGCGTGGTTCGGTGACCCGGGGATGGTCGGCCGCGAGCTGTTCCAGCCGCCGCAGCAGGTGCGCGCCGAGCGGCCGGGACCGCTCGATCAGCTCATCGCGCTCGAACACCTCGAGGATGCGCCGGGTCCGCACCATATCGGTGAGATTGCCGCCCCAGGTGGAATTGAGCCGAGAGCTGACCACGAAGACGTTATCGGGCACCTCGTCCACGCGCCCGCCCGCCATGATGCCGCAGACCTGGGTCTTCTTGCCGAACACGACGATATCGGGCTCGAGCCCGAGTTGTTGGTAGGCCCAGGTGGTTCCGGTCATGCCGACGCCGGTCTGCACCTCGTCCAGGATGAACAGCGCGTCGTTCTCGTGACAGAGCCGCTGCACGGCCTGCAGGAATTCCGGGCGCATATGCCGGTCGCCGCCCTCGCCCTGGATCGGCTCGGCGATGAAACACGCTATATCCTGCGGGTTTTCGGCGAATGCGCGGCGCGCCTGGTCGAGTGCGTGTGCTTCGGCGGCGGCGATGTCGACGCCGGTTGCCAGGAACGGCGCATCAATGCGGGGCCAATCGAATTTGGGGAAGCGGGCCGTCTTCACCGGATCGGTATTGGTCAGCGACATGGTGTAGCCGGTGCGGCCGTGGAACGCTCCGGTCAAGTGCAGCACCTTGGTGCCGAGTTCCGGTGCGCGCCCGTGCGATTCGTTGTGCCTGCTCTTCCAGTCGAACGCGACCTTGAGCGCGTTCTCGACCGCTAGTCCGCCGCCGTCGATGAAGAACAGGTGCGGTAGCCGGGGATCGCCGAGCACCCGCACGAAAGTCTCTACGAAGCGGGCCATTTCGACGGTGTAGATATCGGAGTTGCTCGGCTTGTTGAGCGCCGCGACGCTCAGTTCGGCCCGGAACTCCTCGTCCTCGGCCAAGGCGGGATGGTTCATGCCAAGGGCATTCGAGGCGAAGAAGCCGAACATATCGAGGTAGGAGCTGCCGTCGCGTTCATCGACGATCCGGCAGCCACGGGATTTCCGTAGATCCAGCACCAGGTCGAATCCGTCGGCGAGGATGTGCGCCGACAGGATCTCGTGTACCCGGGAGGCGGGGGCGACCGGTGCAGTGCCACTCCCCGCGCGGGTGCGCTCCAGTTCGATGGTCACATCAGTAGGGTACGAAAATCTTTACGAAAATTCTACGAAGTAACGGACTAATTACGGCCGAAGGCTACCTGTCGTAGAATGTCTGCAAGATGATGGTGCTTCGGGTTCGCACGTTGGCGGTCGCCCTGATCTCCTGCAGCAACTGCTCGAGGTGCCGAGGAGAGGCCACCCGTACCAGCAACACGTAACTCTCGTCACCGGCCACCGAGTGGCATGCCTCGATTCCCGGGATATGTTGCAGCACGGCGGGCGCGTCATCGGGTTGCGAGGGGTCGAGAGGAGTGATGGCGACGAATGCCGACAACAGTTGCCCGAGCGCCTCTGGATCGACATGTGCGGTGTAGCCACGGATTACCCCGCGCGCCTCTAGTCTGCGGACCCGCGATTGCACAGCCGAGACCGATAAGCTCGCCTTTTCGGCCAGATTCGACAGGGTGGCGCGACCATCGGCCATCAGTTCACGAATCAGCAGGCGATCGATGTCATCGAGTACGGGTCTTGCCGGTGTATCCGCCATCAGCGAAGGCTAACCCAGCGGCGGCTACTCGTGGCGAAAACTTTTCCTCCTTAACCCACCGTATCCATCCGATACTGTTCGCAGACCCAAAGTTACAGCGGAGCAACCGATGACAGACACCCTCGACGACCAACTGACCAAGGACCTGACCACGCGCGCGGCCGAACTGCTGCACACACTCGGGGCGCAGACACCGGTCGCTGGCGAACTGACCGCGCGGACACCGATCACCGGTGGCACGCTCATGACCCTGCCCGCCGATTCCCTCGACGACGCGGATGCGGCGATCGGGCGGGCGGCGGCGGCCTTCCGCGGCTGGCGCACCGTTCCCGCGCCGGTGCGGGCCGGGGTGGTGCGGCGACTGGCCGAACTGCTCACCGCGCACAAGGCCGAACTCGGCGAACTGGTCACCCTGGAGGCGGGGAAGATCGGTGCCGAAGCCGTCGGCGAGGTGCAGGAAATGATCGATATCTGCGAGTTCGCGATCGGGCTTTCGCGCCAGCTGTACGGCAAGACCATGCCCTCGGAGCGGCCCGGACATCGGCTGATGGAGACCTGGCATCCGCTCGGCGTGGTCGGGGTGATCTCGGCGTTCAACTTCCCGGTCGCGGTGTGGGCGTGGAATACCGCGGTCGCGCTGGTCTGCGGCGACACGGTGGTGTGGAAGCCGTCGGAGACGACACCGCTGACGGCGCTGGCCTGCCATACGCTGCTGCGCCGCGCGGCGGCCGATGTCGGCGCGGATCCCGAAGTGCACCAGCTGATTCAAGGTGGCGCGGAGGTGGGATCCCGGCTGGTCGACGACGAACGGGTGGCGCTGGTGAGCGCGACCGGTTCGGTGCGGATGGGCCGCATGGTGGCGCCGCGGGTGGCCGCTCGGTTCGGGCGTTGCTTGCTGGAGTTGGGCGGTAATAACGGCGCGATCGTCACGCCAACAGCGGATTTGGAGCTGGCGGCGCGCGGCATTGTCTTCGCGGCGGCGGGCACGGCCGGACAGCGCTGTACGACATTGCGTCGGCTGATCGTGCACGCCGATGTCGTCGGGCCGCTGCTGGATCGCGTGGCCGGGGCATATCGGCAACTGCGCGTGGGCAATCCGCTCGACGACGGTGTGCTCGTCGGACCACTGATCAACGGCCGCGCCTACGAAGGGATGCGTGCCGCGATCGATCGCGCGCTCGGCGATGGCGGCGAATTGGTCTGCGGCGGTGAGCGAGTCGACGGCTTCGGCGACGACGCCTTCTACGTGCGTCCCGCGATCGTGCGGATGCCCGCCCAGACCGCCGTGGTCCGCGAGGAAACCTTCGCGCCGATCCTCTACGTGCTGACCTACCGCGACTTCGACGCCGCCATCAACCTGCACAACGGTGTGCCGCAAGGCCTTTCCTCGGCCGTCTTCACCGCCGACCAGCGCGAAGCCGAACGCTTCCTCGCCGCCGACGGCTCCGACTGCGGCATAGCCAACGTCAATATCGGCACCTCCGGCGCGGAAATCGGCGGCGCGTTCGGCGGCGAGAAGCACACCGGCGGCGGCCGCGAATCCGGATCGGACTCGTGGAAGGCATACATGCGACGGGCAACCAACACCGTGAACTACTCCGATCAGCTGCCACTGGCCCAGGGCATCCAATTCGGCTGAGCCGCAACCCGCGCCGCCCTCCGGCGATGTCGTCCCAGTGAACAGCGACCGCGCCGAATAGCGCGAGGCGCGGGCTTTGCGCGCCGCTCACCCATGCGCGGCAGAGCGAATAATCGCTCGCGCGGACCAGCAGCATCGACGTAACGTTGCTCGTACGACGCAGGGCGGAGCAGCTAGGTAGCTCGCTGGGCTCATAATCCAGAGGTCGCAGGTTCGAATCCTGCCCCTGCCACTGTGGTTCAGGCCGGTCGGTTCCAAACCGACTGGCCTGGACGGTTTTTGTCGCTGCGCGTTATGCGGCGAGTCGCCGGGAGTGTCGGTAACGGGATGTATGCCAGGCCGATTGAGCGAGTAGTCCAGGCACCGAAACCTTCAGACCGGCCTGGCAGCGTCTCAGTAGGGGAACATGAGTACTCGCTTCACCACCTTCGTCGGCACGGGCATCGCCTTCGCGGGTGCGCTCACACTGCTTCTCAGCGGTTGCGCGCCGCAATCGAGCGGACCCGGACTCACCGCGGCGACGGCGTCGGTCACCACGTCCAAGGTCACCTCGACACCGGCTCCGACAACGTCGCCGCAGCCGATCACGACTACCGCAGCTCCGACGACCACGTCGGTATCGCCGCCTACGGCGGCCCCAGCAGCACCCGCACCGATTGCCTCGGCGGCTCCCACCACGTACCAACCACCGGCAGTAGCCGCCCCGCTCGCACAATCCCAGCAGAGCTGCGGCGACGACTCATACCTCAACTCGGACAACCAATGTGTCCACCGTCCCCAGTCCGCACCCGCCGCCCCGCCTGGAGCCACCGCCCGCTGCTCCGACGGCACCTACAGCTATAGCCAGCATCGGTCGGGCACCTGCTCCCATCACGGTGGCGTAGCCGCCTGGTTGTAGCTCCCGACGGCGAGGCAGCTCATTACCGCTCGCGTGGGCGGGGTCACAGTCCACCTCACATCCTGCATAGCGCGTGCCCACTCGTTGAGCATTAAATTGAGCAGTGTGCTCAGCGTGTCGCGTATCAGTTGTGCGTTCAGCTCTTCAAGTACAGGATGGCGGCAAGAAATGCTCAACGAAGCGAAGCGCCCGATCGGCGCATCGCGGACGGGTGGACTACATGACCGAGCTCGCGGACCGCGAACTGATCCCAGCCCGCTATGACCTGGCCGACCGCTACCGCGTCGGCGCGGGCACCGTTGTCCTCACCGGCGTCCAGGCGATCGCTCGACAGCTGGTCGAGCAGCATGTTCGTGATCTGCGCGCCGGACGCCGGGTCGGCACCTTCGTGTCCGGATATCAGGGCAGCCCGCTGGGCGGCGTCGACAAGATGCTCAGCGGAATGCCGAATGTCTTGGCAGAGCACGATATTTCGTTTATCCCCGGTTTGAACGAGGAACTCGCGGCCACCTCGGTGTGGGGCAGCCAGGCGGATCTGCCCGCGGGCGAGGCGACGCATGACGGCGTTGTCGGCGTCTGGTATGGCAAGGGCCCCGGTCTCGATCGGGCCACGGACGCATTGCGGCACGCCAATATGTACGGCGCGAATGCCCGTGGCGGCGTGCTGTTGCTGGTCGGCGATGATCCGGCGTCAAAGTCCTCGACCGTGCCGGCGGTGAGTGAGCGATCGTTGGCCGCACTGGGTATTCCGGTGCTGTTTCCGCGCAATGCGCGCGAGATCATCACCATGGGGCTGCACGGTGTCGCGTTGTCGCGCGCATCGGGATGCCTGGTCGCGCTGAAGATCGTCGCCGACGTGGCCGATGGCGCATGGACAGTCGATGGCACGGCCGGCGATATCGCCATCACGGTTCCCGAGATCAACTGGGAAGGAAGGCCATTCGTCTACCGGCAGCGACCGATGGCCGCGCCGACGGACAGCGTGCTCGCCGAGGCCGATCTGTACGGGCCGCGCTGGAAGATGGTGCAGGCCTACAGCACAGTCAATGAACTCGACGTCATCGAGGTGAATCCGCCGCATGCCCGCGTCGGAATCGCTGCCACCGGAACCACATTCGATGCCGTGCGCCAGGCACTGATCGATCTCGGCGTAGACGATGACGCCCTGCATCGCGCCGGGGTGCGACTGCTGCGCATCGGCATGCCGTATCCCATTGCGCCCGAACGGGTCCGGCAGTTCGCCGATGGGTTGGAGCGGATCGTGGTCGTCGAGGACAAGACCGCGTTCATCGAAACGCAGATCCGCGAAATTCTCTACGGCAGCGCCGATGCGCCGCAGATCATCGGCAAGCGCGATGCCGAGAACCGGCCGCTGTTCGCCCAGGACGGCGAGCTCACCTCGGGTCGGATCGTGGCGCCGCTGCGCCGCGCGCTGCAGGGTCGGCTGGAGATGAAACGTCCGTTGCCGCAACCACTGTCGCTTGCCGTTCTGCCCGCGAAGCGGGCGGCCTATTTCTGCAGCGGCTGCCCGCACAACCGGTCCACCGCCGTGCCGGAAGGGTCGATCGCCGGTGGCGGCATCGGCTGCCACACCATGGTGACCATGTCCGGTCGCGAGGACAGCAAGGTGACCGGGCTGACCCAGATGGGCGGCGAGGGTGCACAGTGGATCGGGCAGGCCCCGTTCACCTCGGTGCGGCATCTGTTCCAGAACATCGGGGACGGAACGTATTTCCACTCCGGACAGCTGGCCGTGCAGGCCTGTATCGCCGCGGGCGTGAACATCACCTACAAGCTGCTCTACAACGATGTCGTCGCGATGACCGGCGCGCAGGACGCCGAGGGCGCACTCGCGGTGCCCAAGCTGACCCACAAACTCACCACCGAGGGTGTGCGGCAGATCATCATCTGCGCCGATGAACCCAAGAAATACCGCAAACGCGACCTCGCCGCCGGAACTCTGCTCTGGCACCGGGATCGGCTCGACGAAGCCCAGCGCACCCTGCGCGAGATCCCCGGCGTGACCGTGCTCATCTACGACCAGCACTGCGCCGCCGACGCGCGCCGCCAGCGCAAGCGGGGCACGCTGCCGGTCCGGCGGACCCGGGTGGTCATCAACGAGGCGGTCTGCGAGGGCTGCGGCGATTGCGGTGTCAAGAGCAACTGCCTTTCGGTGCAGCCGGTCGATACCGAATTCGGCCGCAAGACCCGCATCGATCAGACCTCCTGCAATACCGACTACAGTTGCATGGACGGCGACTGCCCCTCGTTCGTCACGGTCGAGCTTCCGGCGAAAGCCGAGAAGCGCAAGGCAACTCGCCACCCCGAGCCGCCGGTATTGCCTGACCTGCCGACCGGCGCTCCCGCGACGACCCAGAGCGTATTCCTCGCCGGTATCGGCGGTACCGGAATCGTGACGGTCAACCAGGTGCTCGCGACCGCGGCATTGCGCGCCGGATACGAGGTGGCGAGTCTGGACCAGATCGGCCTGAGTCAGAAGGCCGGACCGGTCGTATCGCACCTGCGCTTCGCGAGCGGCGAATTGGAACCGGCGAACCGCCTTACCCCGGGCTCGGCCGACTGCATCGTCGCATTCGACCTGCTCGCCGCCACCGATAACAAGCATCTGGCCTACGGGTCCGAGCAGACCACCTTGTCCGTCGCGTCGACCAGCAAGACACCGACCGGCGATATGGTCTACGACAAATCCGTCGCGTATCCCGAAGAGCGCGAACTGCTTTCTCGGCTCGAGCAGGTGTCGCGTTCGGTGCGATCGTTCGACGCGCTGGCCGCGGCCGAGGTGCTGTTCGGCAATACCGCGGCCGCGAATTTCCTGCTCGTCGGCGCCGCCTATCAGATCGGCGGTCTGCGCATACCCGCCTCGGCGATCGAGGAGGCGATCGAGATCAACGGCGTTGCGGTGCATGCCAATATCGCGGCGTTCCGATGGGGTCGGATGGCGATCGCGCGACCGGATGAATTCGCCGCCGCCACTGCACGAAAGACACCAAAGCGTGCCGAGATCGCCATTCCTGCAGAGCTTTTCGATGGTGTCACCGTTGCGGGAGAGACCAGGCGACTGCTCGAGTTGCGTGCCGTCGAGCTGATCGGCTTCCAGGGTGTGCGCATCGCACGCGATTATGTTCAGACCGTGCAACGCATTTGGGATGCCGAGCGACGCGTCACCGATCGCACCGAGTTCAGCGAGCAGGTGGCCCGTGGTCTCCACAAATTCACCGCGTACAAGGACGAATACGAGGTGGCCCGCCGCTTGACCGACCCGGCCTTCCTCGACAAGGTCAGCGAGCAACTTCCCGACGGCGCGAACCTCACCTACCGCCTGCACCCGCCGATCCTGCGCGCCATGGGTCGCAAGAAGAAGATCGGCCTCGGTCCACGCGGTCACTTCGCGCTGCGGGTCCTCGCCAAGGGAAAGCGCCTGCGCGGCACCAAGTTCGACCCCTTCGGCTACGCCCACGTCCGCCGTGTCGAACGTTCCCTGCTCGCCCACTACACGGAAATGGTGACCACCTTGGCCGCTGAACTCGACCCAGCAGCCTACGACCGCGCCGCCGAAGCCGCCGCACTCCCCGACATGGTCCGCGGCTACGAGGACATCAAACTGGCCAACGTCGAGCTCTACCGAAATGCCCTCCGCGACCTCGGCATCGAACCCCCTCAGCTCTGATCGCAGTAGTTTGGCGACTATTCGGTAATCGAACGGACCTGCTGTTCGTATTCGGCGCGGGTTACGGAGTCGGCAGGATGGAGGGCGCGATTGCCGTCGAGAAGTCTGCGAACCAGTCGGACTACACGTTCGGGGGCAGCGGCCAGGGCTATGTCGATGGGGCCGAGGTAGTTCGGCACGGCTACCTCGGCCTTGCGGGTTTCGCAGGTTTGCAGGATGGCGGCGGCGACCTCTTCGGGTTCCACGGTGGGCATGCCCTTGCCGAGGGCCAGACCGGAGGAGAGGCGGGTGCGTACAGCCGAGGGCATGACGCAGCTGACGCTGACACCGTGCGGTGCGAACTCCAGACGCGTTGCGGCGGACAGGCCTACCGCGGCGAATTTGCTGGCGTTGTAGACGGCCAGGCCCGCGACCGGAATCTTGCCCGCGAGCGAGGCGACATTGACGACATGGCCGCGGCGGCGCTCGATCATGCCGGGCACCACGGCGCGCATGCCGTGGATGAGACCCCAGACGTTGATATCTATGGTGGCGCGGCCGACCGCGTCGGGCTCGTCGAGAAATGCGCCCGCTGGCATGACACCCGCATTGTTGACCAGCACGTCCACCGGGCCGAAGTCGGCGACGACCTTATCCCACTGGTCGCGGGCACGGACGTCGAGCTCACAGGCGCGCGCACCGATCGCGGCAGCGGCGGATTCGGCTGCGACTTTATCGACATCGGCAATGGCGATATCAGCGCCCTCGGCCGCGAAAAGTTCCGCGGTCGACTGTCCGATGCCGCGGCCCGCACCGGTGATCAGCACCCGCGCGCCCTTCAGGTCGATGTCCGGATAACCGTGACCGAGAATATTCATGCGAAAGCTCCTTGTTCCAGCGCTCGGCGGGTGCTGCGCACACTGTGTTCGAAGGTCTCGAGACGACGGCGGCCGTCCATGAAGTTCGGGCCCATTACCGCGAGATCGGCCGCACTCGCCCCGATCACGAGGACGCGGGTGCCTACCGCACGTAACACCGCGACCTCGGCCGCGAGTTGGGCGCTCATTCGATTGCGCAACTGCCGCTCCAAGAAATGACCGGGGCCGGTCGCGGGGACTTCTTCGACGGAGGCCATCGGCGCGAGCACCAGCACCTCGTCGAGTTGTTGTGCGGCAAGCAGATCCACCGATGCGGTCGAGCCAGCACCACCATCGATGAAGCGGCGTCCGGCGATCGTTACCGGTGGAAACCAGCCGGGCACCGCCCACGACGCGCGCAGCGCCTCCCCCAAGTTCGCCGACGGCGCGTCCGGCGAGCCGAACGGAACCCGTTCTCCCGTCGCATAATCCATGCCGACCAACCAGGTCTTGGGGTGAGATACCCAGGACTCGCCGGGGTTCAGGCGATCGGCCAGGTGCTGCAGCCAACTCGCATCACCACCACCGATCGGCAGCAGACCGCTGCCCGCGGTGAGCAACCGCTGTCCGGTCGCGGGCGCACGCAGACTCAATGCCAACTCACCCAGCCGCGGCCGGGGCAGCGGCGGGAACCGTCCGGGCTCGGAACGCATATGCGCCGACAGAATCGGGTTCGTCGAGGTACCACGTTGCATGGCGACGAGTTCGTCCACGCCGATACCGCTGCCGAGCAGCGTGACCGTCTCGGCACCCGCCGACGTGCCGAGCAGCACATCCGCCGCGCGCGGATCCCACTCCAGCACCTCGCGGGTGGCGGCCAGCGCGGCCACGATCCAGGCGAACCCGAGCGTGCCGCCGCACCCGATGGCCAGGCCGCGCCGTTGCGACCGGTTTTTGTTACCCATGGTTCCACACACTAGTCGCACCTGGCCGACACGATCAGAGGATGAGTCCGGATCTCACGCCGTGAAGTGCAGCGTCCATTCGCCGCGGTAGTGCAGCCGGGTGACGCTGCCCGGCGGTATATCGATCCGCCAGAACGATTTCGGCGGGGCGTCCAGGGTCACCAGCAGCGCCGCGCGGATCACCGCCGGATGGGTGACCGCGATGGTGGACTTGCCCTCGGAAGCGATCTCGGCCATCCAGTACCTGGTCCGCTCGATCACATCGGTTACGGATTCGCCACCGTGACCACGGAACTGCGGGTCGGTCAACCAGGCGTATAGCTCATCCTGCGGCACCGACATCAGTTCGCCGCCGCGCCAGGCTCCGGCATCCAGATCACGCAACCGGTCGTCCTCCTCGCCCGGAAGTCCCATCAGCGCAGCAGTTTCCACGGTGCGGCGTTCGGGTCCGGTGAATACCCGCGCCGCGGTCAGGCGGCCGCACGCCGCGATTGCTCGGCGACCCGCCTCGGTCAGCGATTCGTCTACTGGAAAACGTGCCTTTCGCATCGCCTCGGTCATGCCATGGCTGACCAGGTCGAGTCTGAGCACCTTTTGCACGGTTGGAAGCGTACGGCGCGACGCTGGCGGCCGTACTTCGATTGCCACCCCTTCGCTCGGGCCTCGCGCCATTTGCCGGACTCGGGGTAATCCGGGCGCCGCTGCTGGTTGTCGGTGCCGGGGTGCACACTGATGCCATGGCTCAGTTCTCCACCGCGACCCAAGAGTGGTTCGACGGCGCATTTCCTGCGCCGACGTCCGCTCAGCTGGGCGCATGGAAGGCCATTGCCGCAGGTGAGCACACCTTGGTCGTCGCGCCGACCGGTTCGGGTAAGACGCTGTCGGCCTTCCTGTGGGCCATCGACCAACTCGCGACCCGACCGAAACCAGCGGGCAAGGTCGGCACCTCGGTGCTCTACGTGTCACCGCTGAAGGCATTGGCGGTGGATGTCGAACGGAATCTGCGCGCGCCGCTGGTCGGGGTCACCCAGACCGCCAAGCGGCTCGGCCTCGACCCGCCGACGATCACCGTCGGAGTTCGTTCCGGCGATACCAGCGCGGCGGACCGGCGATCGATGCAGCGGACGCCGCCCGACATTCTGATCACCACGCCCGAATCGCTGTTCCTCATGCTCACCTCGGCGGCCAGGGAAACGCTGAGCGATGTCGGCACGGTGATCGTGGACGAGGTGCACGCCATCGCTGGCGGTAAGCGCGGTGCGCATCTGGCACTATCGCTGGCCCGGTTGGATCTGCTGACCGAGCGGCCCGCGCAGCGGATCGGGCTCTCCGCGACGGTGCGGCCGCCCGAGGAAGTCGGGCGGTTCCTGGTCGGAAATGCGCCGATCACGATCGTCTCGCCGCCCGCTCCCAAGACCTTCGACCTGTCGGTGCGGGTGCCGATCGCGGACATGACCGAGCCGGGCGATTCCGATCAGCCCGGCTCGATCTGGCCGCATGTGGACGAGGCGATCGTGGATCTGGTACTGGATCACCGATCTTCGATCGTCTTCGCGAACTCGCGCAGATTGGCCGAGCGGCTGACCGCGCGGCTCAACGAGGCCTATGCCGCCCGGCTCGGCGAGGCGGTCGAAACCGAGCACAAACCGCCCGCCCAACTCGGGGCGTCCACCGCCGTGGTCCACGGCGCCGATCCGCTGCTGGCCCGGGCACACCACGGATCGGTGAGCAAGGAGCAGCGGGCGCTGATCGAGGACGATCTCAAGAGCGGACGGCTGCGCTGCGTGGTGGCCACCAGCAGTCTGGAACTCGGAATCGATATGGGCGCGGTCGATTTGGTGGTGCAGGTGGAGGCGCCGCCCTCGGTGGCCAGTGGGTTGCAGCGGGTCGGGCGGGCCGGGCACCAGGTCGGTGAGATCTCGCGCGGGGTACTGTTTCCGAAGCATCGCACCGATGTCATCCACTGCGCGGTCGCCTCACAGCGGATGACGGCTGGTCAGATCGAGGCGCTGCAAGTTCCCGCGCACCCCTTGGACATCCTGGCCCAGCAGACCGTCGCGGCCTGCGCGCTCGAACCCATCGATGTCGACGCGTGGTTCGAAACCGTACGCGGCACCGGGAATTACGCCTCGCTGCCCAGGTCGGCGTATGAATCGGTGCTCGATCTGCTCGCCGGTCGCTATCCGTCGGACGAGTTCGCCGAATTGCGGCCCCGGCTCGTGTGGGACCGCGACGCCGGCACGCTCACCGGTCGGCCCGGCGCACAGCGACTTGCGGTGACCTCGGGTGGCGCGATCCCGGACCGCGGCCTGTTCGCCGTCTACATGGTCGGCGAAAAGGCATCTCGAGTGGGCGAACTCGATGAGGAGATGGTCTACGAGTCGCGGGTCGGCGATGTATTCGCCCTCGGCGCGACCAGCTGGCGCATCGAGGAGATCACCTTCGACCGGGTGCTGGTCACGCCCGCGTTCGGGCAACCGGGGCGATTACCGTTCTGGCACGGTGACGGACTCGGTCGCCCCGCCGAACTCGGTGCGGCGCTGGGCGAATTCATTCGCAAGGCCGGTGCGCACGCGCCGCCGTCCGTGCGCAATGACGACGGAAAGCAAAGCCCCCCAACGGATCCGACGGTAGACGCACTTGTCCGCGGCGCGGGCCTTGACGACAATGCCACCGCCAATCTGGTGACGCTGCTCGATGAACAGCGCACTGCCACCGGGCAACTACCCACCGATAAGACCCTGGTCGTCGAGCGCTTCCGCGACGAACTCGGCGATTGGCGGCTGGTATTGCATTCCCCGTACGGCCTGCCGGTGCATGCGCCATGGGCACTGGCGATCGGTGCCCGGCTGCGGGAGCGGTTCGGTGTGGATGTCGCGCCGAATGCCTCCGATGACGGGATCGTGGTGCGACTGCCCGATACCACCGACGATCCGCCCGGTGCCGAGCTTTTCGTCTTCGAGCCCGATGAGATCGACGACATCGTCACCGAGCAGGTCGGCGGATCGGCACTGTTCGCATCGCGCTTCCGGGAGTGCGCGGCACGGGCGCTGCTGCTGCCCCGACGCGATCCGGGCAAGCGTGCGCCGCTGTGGCAGCAGCGACAGCGGTCGGCGCAATTGCTCGATGTGGCGCGGAAGTTTCCGGACTTTCCGATCCTGTTGGAGACGGTGCGCGAATGTCTGCGTGACGTTTACGATCTACCGTCGCTGCGGGAACTGCTCGGACGCGTGGCGCGTCGCCAGGTGCGACTGGTAGAGGTCGAGACCGCGACACCGTCGCCGTTCGCCAATTCGCTGCTGTTCGATTACATCGGGCAGTTCATGTACGACGGAGACAGCCCGCTGGCCGAACGTCGGGCCGCCGCATTGTCGCTCGATTCGAGTCTGCTCGCCGAACTGCTCGGACGGGTGGAACTGCGGGAGCTGTTGGACGCCACCGTCATCGAGCAGACCGAACAGGAGTTGCAGCGGCTCACACCCGAACGGTTGGCGCGGGATGCGGAGGGGTTGGCCGATCTATTGCGGCTGCTCGGACCGCTGACTGCCGAGGAAGCCGCGCAGCGGTGCGTCGGCGTGCAACTCGACGATGCGGAGCCCGCCGGTAATCCGGCGGAATGGTTCGCCAGCTTGGTCAAATCGAAGCGCGCACTGGAGGTCAACTTCGCCGGACGGACCTGGTGGGTCGCGGTGGAAGACGCCGCGCGCCTGCGCGATGCACTCGGCGTACCGCTGCCGATCGGCACCCCCGCCGCATTCATCGAACCGGTCGCAGATCCGCTCGGGGATCTGGTCGCACGCTATGCCCGCACGCACGGTCCGTTCACCACCGAGGCCGTGGCCGCCCGTTTCGGACTCGGCACCGCGGTCGCCGCGACCGCACTGCACCGGCTGGTCGCGGAAAAGCGCGTAGTAGAGGGCGAATTCACGCCAGCGGCCAGCGGCTCGGAGTGGTGCGACAGCCAGGTGCTGCGCCGATTGCGCCGACGGTCGCTCGCGGCCGCCCGGCACGAGGTGGAGCCGGTCGCGACCGCCGCCTTCGGCCGATTCCTGCCGTCCTGGCAGCACATCGGCACCCGTGAACTGCGCGGCGTCGACGGGGTCGCCACAGTGGTGGAACAACTTGCCGGAGTGCCGATTCCCGCTTCGGCATGGGAATCGCTGGTATTGCCTGCGCGGGTGCGCGACTACTCTCCCGCCATGTTGGACGAGTTGATGGCCACTGGTGAGGTCATCTGGTCCGGGCACGGCGCCATTACCGCCAAAGACGGCTGGATCGCGCTGCACCTGGCCGATCAGGCCCCGTTCACGCTGCCGCCCGCCGACGAGATCGAACTCTCCGAGGTACATCTGCGCCTGCTCAACGCATTGGGCGCATCGGTCGCCCCGTGGATGCCCGTCGATGTTGATACGGAGGCCGCGGGAACAGATCAGGTTGTTTCGCTGGACGATGATGCGGTACAGGATGTTTCAGCGATACCGAGAACTCGAGGGCTCTCGCGCCCAGGGCCCCGAGATGGTTCGCCGATGCGACTTCCCCCGGTCCTGCACGGCGGCGGCGCGTACTTCTTCCGGCAACTCTCCGATACCACCGGGCTCCTCGACGACAGTAAAGTCGCGAGCGCACTGTGGGAACTCGTCTGGGCAGGCGTGGTCTCCGGTGACACCTTCGCCCCGGTCCGCGCTCTGCTCTCGGGCACGGCGCGGAGCACAACCGCACATCGCACACCCCGGCGCGCGCCACGCGGACGGGCCTACCTTCCCCGACCGAATATGCCCACCAGATCCGGGCCGCCCGCCGTCGCGGGCCGCTGGTCGCTGCTGCCGGAACGGGTGGCCGACAACACCCTGCGCGCCCATGCGACGGCCGACACCCTGCTGGAGCGGTACGGCGTGCTGACCCGCGGCTCGGTGCAGAACGAGGGCGTGCCAGGCGGATTCGCGCTCATGTACCGGGTACTCACCGAATTCGAGGATCGCGGCCGTTGCCGTCGCGGCTATTTCGTCGATTCGCTGGGCGGCGCACAGTTCTCCACCACCGATGTGGTGGACCGACTGCGCTCCTTCGACACCGAGCGCACCCGCCCGAGCGGCGGACAGCAGCGGAGCACCGCATTCGCCTTGGCGGCAAGCGATCCCGCAAACCCCTACGGCGCGGCACTGCCGTGGCCGAAGGGACCGTCCGAGGGCGCGGGCCACCGTCCAGGACGCAAGGCCGGAGCGATCGTCGTGCTCGTCGACGGCGAACTCGCGCTGTATCTGGAGCGTGGCGGCAAAACCCTGCTCACCTTCACCGAGGATCCGAACGTCCGCCAGGCCGCGGCCACCGCCCTGGCAGATCTGGTCCGCGACCGCCGCGTCGACTCACTGGTAATAGACCGGGTCGACGGAGAAACCGTGCACGGCAACACCTTCGCCGGTTTCCTCACCGAAGCCGGATTCTCCGCGACCCCACGCGGCCTCCGACTCCGGAGCAAGCCGTGACTCGCCGAACCAACTCGCGCGTGGCGACACCGCGGCGGCAACGACTCGCCCACCGCAAGCGCGGCAGCGATGCCTGAAGGCGACACCGTATTCCTGACCGCGGCCAGGCTGCGGCTCGCGCTGGCGGGAAAGACGCTGATACGCAGCGATTTCCGGGTGCCGCGCTATGCGACGGTCGATCTGGTCGGGCAGCGGGTCGAGGGTGTCGGGAGCTATGGCAAGCACCTATTCGTCCGGACCGGCGAGGTCAGCGTCCACACGCATTTGAAGATGGAGGGCGAATGGCGGACCTACTGCGCCGGTGAACGGTGGACGCGGCCGCCGGTGACCGCCAGGCTGGTGCTCGGCACCGATGACACCGAGGCGGTGGGCTTTTCACTCGGCACCGTAGAGGTGCTGCGCCGCGCGGACGAGCACACCGCTACCGACCACCTCGGGCCGGATCTGCTCGGCGCGAACTGGGATGTGACCGAGGCGGTGCGACGGCTGGAACGGTATCCAGCGCAGCCGATCGGCCTCGCGCTACTCGACCAGCGCAATCTGGCCGGTATCGGCAATATCTTCCGCAGCGAAATCTGTTTCCTGCGCCGCGTGCACCCGGCCACACCGGTCGGCGACGTGCCCGACCTGCTCGCCCTCGTGCACGAGGCGCATCGGGTACTCACCAAGGCCGCCACCGAACCGCCTTGGCGGCCACTGGCCTACGGCCGCGCCCGCCGACCATGCCAGCGCTGCGGCACCCGCATGGTCGTCCATCTACTCGGCGAGACCGAAACCGGCCGAACGGCGCGAAACCCCCAGTCCGACCGCATTACCCAGCGCGAACGCGGCATCTACTTCTGCCCGCGCTGCCAGCCCGTACCCGGCTGACACGCGATAGCCACTCGACTGCTCGCCGCTGTACCGAAACTGCGGTCTTCAGTTATCTAATCCGCGTGCTTTCCCCTATCAGCGGAGACTGGGCAGTTCTCGACGACACCGTCACGCTGCCGGAGAAGAGGGGCACAAGGTCGGTCCGATCACCTTGCCGGTTTCGCAACGCTTCGTCGAGCACCGCGAACCCTAGTACTCGAACTTCGCCAATTAACTAGACCGGTCATCATAGTTCACGTACGCTGAGCACGTGGCACCTCGCACCGACTCCCGCCAACGCTTCATCGACGCCGCGGCCGACCTCTTCCACACCCAGGGCTATCACGCCACTGGCCTGAATCAACTGGTCAGCGCGGGCGGCGCACCCAAGGGCTCGCTCTACTTCCACTTCCCCGGCGGCAAGGAACAGCTCGCCGCCGAAGCGCTCACCCAATCGAGCAGGCAATTGCGCGACCAGCTCGACGCCATCCTCGCCGACGGTGGCGATATCGCCACCGTCTTCGACGTTCTCACCGCACTGCTCGTCGAGTCCGATTTCGAACGCGGCTGCCCGATCGCGACCATCGCACTCGACGCGGGGCGCGAGAGCGAAACGATCAGGCAGGCCTGCGTCAGCGGTTTCGAATCCTGGCGCGAGTCGATCGAAAAGTACCTGCGGGACAAGGGAATCGACCAAGAGCGCGCCACCGAACTGTCCACCGTCGCGCTCGCGACGATCGAGGGCGCCCTACTGCTCGCCAAGACCAAACGCGATATCGCGCCGCTGCGCGCGGTCGCCGCCCATCTGCGTACCACCTTCGAACGGGAGCTTTCCTGATGCGCGTACACCACCTCGATTGCGGCACCATGCGCCCACTCGGCGGCCGACTCCTCGACGGCACCGGCAGCATCTTCCGCCGCGCCGAAATGGTCTGCCACTGCCTGCTGCTCGAACTCGACTCCGGACTCGTCCTGGTGGAGACCGGCATCGGCGAACAGGCGGTGCACCGGCCCGAGGAATGGCTCGGCCGCCGCTTTGTCCGGCTCACCAATCCGGTCCTCGATCTCGCACAGACCGCGGTGCGCCAGATCGAAGCTCTGGGTTACCGACGCGAGGACGTCCGCGACATCGTGCTCACCCATCTCGATCTCGACCATGCGGGCGGACTCGCCGACTTCCCGCACGCGCGGGTGCACGTTTACGCCGAGGAACTGCGCGCCCTGCAGGGCGGACATACACCTGAAGAACGCTTGCGCTACAGGGAACCTCAGTTCCGGCACGGTCCGCGCTGGGAGTCGTATGCCGATGCCGGCGAAAGTTGGTTCGGTTTCGACGCGGTGCGCGAATTGACCGGCCTACCACCGGAGATCTTGATCATTCCGCTCGCCGGGCATACCCGCGGACATGCGGGCGTCGCCGTCGATACCGGAAACGGATGGCTGCTGTCCGCGGGCGACTCCTACTTCCATCCCGGTGTGCTCGACCCGGTTCGTCCGCGACAACCGTTCGGAACGGCCATGTTCGAGAAGAAAATGCAGACACTTCCGGCCGCCCGCATCGAGAATCAGCAGCGGCTGCGCGAGCTGGTGCGCGACCACGGCGACGAGGTCAGGGTGTTTTCCGCGCACAGCTCGATCGAATTCCATGCCATGGAGCAGGTCGGCGTTCAGCCAAACCCTTGACGGCCCAAGCGCTTCCGATTAACTTTCAGAATGTAAGTTAACATTGGGAGTGCGACGTGAACGATCCGCGGCGGTACGTGGTCATCGGGGGTGGACTGGCCGGGCTCGCGTCCGCGGTCTGGTTGGCCGAGGCGGGTAAGCAGGTCACCCTGCTGGAACGCCGCGGCCGACTCGGCGGCCGCACCCATGCGATGAAAGTCGAAGCGGCCGATGACCTCCCCGATAACGGCCAGCATGTGATCGCCAGCGGTTACGACCATCTGTTCCGCTATCTGACCAGCATCGGCACCCGCCAGTACATCGCCTTCCCGCATCGCGCCATGCTGCGCTGGCCGGACGGGCGCAGCGCATCCATGTCCACCAAGGGTTTCGGCGCATGGCGCACCCTGTTCGGCGCACATCCCGATGCGAGCCTGCTCGATCGGCTGCGCGCGGCCCGTGCCACGCTGCGACTGGGCTGGCAGTGCCTACACCAACCCGGCGATCTCGCCGATCTCACCACCGAACAGTGGTTCGATAGGGTCGGCATGCCCGCTCCGGCGCGAGAAGCGTTGTGGGACTGGCTCGCTCTCGGTCTCGCGGCCGAACCGGTGCAGCAGGAATCGGCCAAGATCCTCGCCGATTTGATGGCCACCGGCATCCGGCTCGGGGTCAAACACCGCCGAGCGGTCACCATCGGCTATCCGACCACCGACCTCGATACGCTCTACATCACCGGAGCCCAAAGGGTTTTCGAGAAATATGGCGTCGCGGTCCGCCATCGCGCGGTAGCTCGCCGCATCAATATCGACGAAGGCGCGGTAACCGGGGTAACGCTGGCGGACGGCTCGATCGTTGCGGCCGACGCCGTTGTCTGCGCGGTACCGAATTCGAATATCGGCGGACTGCTCGACGACCTGCCTGAACACCCCGAAATCTACGCCGCCGCAGATAAATTGGGATATACGCCGATCGTAAGCACGAATCTGTACCTGGACCGGCCGCTGGGCACCGAGGCCGAATTCGAGGCGCTGATCGGCGGCACCGGCGTCATCGATGAGGTCTTCGACCGCCAGCGAATGACCGGACGCAGCACCGACCAGGCCTGGCTGTACTGCCTGACTACCAGCGGCGCGTACGAGCAGATCCACAAGACCAACGAGCAAATCATCGACGAACAGATGCGGCTGTTGCGTCGCTACTACCCCGCCGCCCGGGACGCGAAAGTCGTTCAGGGACATGTGGTTCGAATGCCGAAGGCGACCTTCTCGCAGGTGCTCGGCACGCACGGCCTGCGCCCGGACCAGCGCACCTCGGTGCCGACACTGGTACTGGCCGGTGATTGGACCGCGACCGACTGGTCGGCCACCATGGAGAGCGCGGTGCAAAGCGCCGCCAAGGCGGTAGATCTACTTCTTGCGCTACCTTCGTTGCCGTGACCACGGAGCGCTCGACCTCTGAGCACCCCACCGCGAAGCCCTCCCCCACGCCCAAGCGCCGCATGTCCGCGGCCGACCGGCGCGCACAGCTACTCGATGTGGCGCGCGACATTGTCGCCGCCGACGGCTTCGCCGCGGTGAGCATCGATCGGGTCGCGCGCGAGGGTAAGGTCGCACGGGCACTGGTGTATCAGCAGTTCACCGATCTGTCCGGGCTGATGGCCGCGCTGGTGGAGCGCGAATCGGCGATCGCACTGGCCGGGATCGGCAGTGTCGACTGGGCGGGCACCGAAGACGATGTGGATCAGCTCGCTCGCGGCATTCTCGCCTATCTGCATGCCGCACCGACCAGCTGGCGGATCATCCTCAGCCCGCCCGACGGCGGCCCGCCGGATCTGCGCGACCGTCTCGAACTCGGCCGGGCCTATGCGCGGGCGATCGGCGCGCGACATCTGTCGCGCTATGCCGGGGTCACGGTCGATCCGGATGGCGCGACCGAGCGAATCATGCTCGCGGCACTGGAGGAATTGGCCCGACTGCACCTGGCCGATCGGCAGCGGTACCCGGATGAACTGGTGCTGGACTACATTCGGTCGCTCGTCAACTGGGCCACCCATGTCGAGACTTCGAAAAAGCAACACTGAACTGCGGTTTCATCGCCATCACGAAATTCTCACGGATGCATTGGTTTTCTTGTCCCACGCGGAACAACCCGCGCGAAAGAGAGGAAAGCCATGAAGATCCGCACCGCGATCGCCGCCGGAGTATTCGCCATCGGTGCCGTAGCCGCAGCCGGTGTCGCCTCGGCCGCGCCCACCCCGATGCACACCGATTTCATCGGCAACTACGCGACCTATGAGGCCTGCGCCGCCGACGGCAACTCCCCGAGGACCGGTGGCACCCAGTGGGAGTGCCGCGAGGTCGCCAACGGTTGGGATCTGTACACCTACTGAGCACTCGGACACCAGTCTGCGCACCAGGTGTGAAATACCTTATTCTCTGACCTCGTGCGAGTGCTGGTGATCGAGGACGACGAAGGTCTCGGCATGGAAGTCGCCGCGGGACTGCGCTCGGCCGGTTTCGCGGTTGACCTCGCCGCCAACCTCGCGGATGCCGATTTCAAGATCTCCGTCAATGGCTACGACGTGCTCGTGGTGGATCGCGGCCTGCCCGATGGCGATGGTCTGCAGCTGGTCGCGGCACACCGCGCCCGAGGTCAGCGGGTGCCGGTCCTGATGCTCACCGCCCGCGACGCACTCGCCGATCGCATTGCCGGATTCGAGCACGGCGCCGACGACTACCTCGTCAAACCATTCGCACTCCCGGAACTCGCCGCGCGGGTCCGCGCGCTGTCGCGGCGGCGCGAACATCCGGCGCCCGCCCGGATCGTGCTCGGCGATATCGATATCGATCTGCCGCGCCGCCGGGTGCAGCGCGCGGGCATTCTGCGCTCGCTGACTCCGAAGGAATTCGCCGTACTCGAACTGCTCGCCACCCGCGCGGGCAGCGTCGTCTCGCGTTCGGAGCTCATCGAATGCTGCTGGGACGAAATGGCCGAGCCCGCATCGAATGTCGTCGACGCCGTCATCGCGCAGCTGCGGCGCAAACTCGGTGCACCGCCGGTGATCGAGACCGTGCGCGGCACCGGTTTCATGATCGGAAGTGACTCATTCGCACCCTGATTTCCGCGGCGGACGCCCGCCCCGCCGTGGCCCGCCTGCGCCGCACCCGCTGGCTGCTCACCGCACTGATCACCGCCATCACCGCGACCTGCCTGATCATTCTCGGCATTGTCGCGGCGACCATCGATGCCCGCTCGCGGGAGGCCGCGCTCGACGATTCCCTCGATCGGGTGGTGAGCGGACTATTCCGCGCCGTCAACCTGCCCGAGGGCGAGGAAACCATCGATGTGAGCCAGCTCGAGAACGACGCATTGGCCAATGGCGAGGTCGCGGTGATGGTGCTCAGCGCACCGGGGGACGGCAAGTGGCAGGAGAACTTCGCGCATCTGCGCTCCTGGCTGCCCAAGGACGACGGCGTCGCAGGACTCGCCGATGACGCCGATCTGGCCGGGGAGACCGTCTTCCGCGACGGATACGACGGTGCGGGCCGCCCGGTCCGTATCGCGGCGACACCCATCACCTGGGAGGACTCGCAGACCAAGGCGGTGGTCATCGCGGGCACGAATCCCGGTGCGTTCGACCGTGATCGGGCGCTGTTGATCTGGGGACTCGTCGTCGGCGGGCTCACGCTGGTCGCGCTGTCGGCGGTGGCCGGGCATCTGCTCTCGGGCCGGAGCATGCGGCAGGCCATTGTGCTGCTCGAGGAGCAGGAGCGTTTCCTCGGCGATGCCGCACACGAGTTGCGTACGCCGCTTACGACTCTCGGGTTGGTCACGGCACCGCGCCGCCGCAATCCGCACGAGGTCGAGCGGGCGCTGGTCGATGCCAGGGCGCTGGGCGGGCGGATGGAGCGGATCGTCGCGGGACTATTGGCGCGTGCCAGGATGCAGGCTGGCGTGACCACCATGGAGAAGGTGCAGCTGCTGCTCGATCAGCTCACCGAGTCGGTGGTAGAGGAATTCCCGGAGGCGAACATCGTGCTGCAGGCGAATCCCAGTGTGGTGGTCGGCGATCCGAATCTGCTGAGCCTCGCGGTACGCAACCTCATCGAGAATGCGATCAC
This sequence comes from Nocardia anaemiae NBRC 100462, assembly GCF_001612725.1. Taxonomy (GTDB): domain Bacteria; phylum Actinomycetota; class Actinomycetes; order Mycobacteriales; family Mycobacteriaceae; genus Nocardia; species Nocardia anaemiae. The sequence continues at coordinate 134,347 of NZ_BDAZ01000008.1, forward strand.
GCACGGGGCGATCAATCGCGGTGCTCCCGTGGAGGTGCATGTGGCCGATGGTCGGGTCAGTGTGCGCGATCACGGGGCTGGTTTGAATCCGCAACTGTCGAGCAGTCCGTTCGCGCGCGGGGTGAGCGGTGGGCGCGGCAGCGGGATCGGGCTGGCGCTGGTCGCGTGGATCGCCGAATTGCACGGCGGCACAGCGACAATGGAACCGGCCGCCGGTGGCGGCACGATCGCATCGATTGTGCTACCGCCGCCAGCTGTCTAGTTCTCAGCTGTCCAATGGAACCGGTTCCAGAATCTCCGCGCGCGGTTCGGGGGCCGCGATGCGCAGGGCATCGGCGGAGGGGTCGTCCGGCTGAGTCTGGGAGCGGATCTCCGCCTCCACGCGTGCTTGGTAAGTGCTTACCTCCCGGTCGATTTCGTCATCGTCCCAGCCGAGTATCGGCGCGACCAGATGTGCCACCTGCTCGGCGCAGTTCGCGCCGCGGTGCGAGTATTCGATGGAGATCCTGGTCCGACGGGCCAGAATGTCGTCCAGATGCAGCGCGCCCTCCGCCGCGGCCGCGTAGACGGCTTCCACCTGCAGATACGACGGCGCATCCATAATCGGTTGCAGCAGTTCGGGTTTGCCGTCGGCCATGGCCATGACCTCGTCGATGAGCGAACCGTAGCGATCGAGCAGATGCTTGATCCGGTACGGATGCACGCCATAGGCCTCGGCGAGTTGCACTGTCTGATTGATCAGCGCGAAGTAGCCGTCGGCACCGAGCAGCGGAACCTTCTCGGTGATGGACGGCGAGACACGCGCCGGAATGTCCTGTGCCGCTTCATCGACCGCGTCGTAGGCCATCACCCGGTAGGTGGTGTACTTACCGCCCGCGATGCCGACGAGCCCCGGCGCGACCCGGGCGACGGCGTGTTCGCGCGACAGCTTGGAAGTCGAATCGCTTTCGCCCGCGAGCAAAGGGCGCAGGCCCGCGTAGACACCGTCGATATCGTCGGGGGTGAGCGGCGTGACAAGCACCTGGTTGACCCGATCCAGCAGATATTCGATATCGGCCTTGGTCGCCGCCGGATGGGCGAGATCCAGATTCCAATCGGTATCGGTGGTGCCGATGATCCAGTGCGCGCCCCACGGGATGACGAACAGCACCGAGGTGGCGGTGCGCAGGATGATCGCGGCATCGCTGACGATGCGGTCGCGCGGCACCACGATGTGCACCCCCTTGGACGCACGCACGTGGAAGCGGCCGCGATTGTGCGAAAGCGCCTGGATCTCATCGGTCCACACACCGGTCGCATTGATCACCACATGCCCGCGGACCTCCCCGGTGCGGCCGTCCTCGCTGTCGCGCACCTTCACCCCGACGACCCGGTCCGCTTCGCGCAGAAAGCCGACGACCTGGGTGGAGGTGCGGATAACCGCACCGTAGTGCGCGGCGGTGCGGGCCAGCGTCATGGTGTGGCGGGCATCGTCGACGACCGTGTCGTAATAACTGACGCCGCCTATCAGCGAGTCGGGGCGCAAGCCCGGCGCCAGCCGCAGCGCCCCGTGCCGGGTCAGATGATGTTGGCCCGGAACAGATTTCGCACCGCCCATGGTGTCGTAGAGCATCAGTCCGGCGGCCACGTACGGACGTTCCCAGCCGCGGCGGGTCAGCGGGTAGAGGAAGCGCAGCGGTTTCACCAGATGCGGTGCCAGGGTCGAGAGTGTGAGCTCGCGCTCCCGCAATGCCTCGCGCACCAGCCCGAATTCCAGTTGTTCGAGATAGCGCAGCCCGCCGTGAAACATCTTCGAGGAGCGGCTGGAGGTACCGGAGGCAAGATCACGCGCCTCGACCAGCGCGACTTTCAGACCACGCGTGGCCGCGTCGAGCGCGATACCCGAGCCGACCACGCCACCACCGACAACGACCACGTCGAAGTGGTCCTTACCGAAGCGCTCCCATGCCGCCACGCGCTGTTCGGGACCCAGGAACTGCGATTCCGGTTTCATGGTCATGCTCGTATCCTCCAGCCGACCCCGGCGTCGGGGTTCAGACGACGTTTGTGGTCTTTCGGGGCACACGATCGAGCTGCTCAGTCCGGGGGCGGTGTTCTGTTGTACAGGCTAAAGGAGTCGGCGACGATCCCGGTCGGGGGCCGAAGCCGTGTCGCCCGCGGCCGACAGCCCACGCTACTCGTCGGTAACCGATCCCAACACTAGTCCGACACCATGCTGGTCGCGAGGTGATGTGCGGCGCGGTCCGCTGTTTTCACCGCGAGCCACGTCGGTTTTAGTAGCCTGCACGAATGCGTCGCTATGTGGCCGCCATTGATCAGGGCACGACCTCGAGTCGGTGCATCATCTTCGACCGGCAGGGCCGCATCGTCGGTGTCGCGCAGCGCGAGCACGAGCAGATATTCCCGCGGCCGGGCTGGGTCGAGCACGATCCGGAAACCATTTGGCGCGATACCGAATTCGTACTCGGCGAGGTGCTGCGCAGCACCGGGATCTCCGCCGAGGAGATCAATGCGGTCGGCGTCACCAATCAGCGCGAGACGACGGTGGTGTGGGACCGCGCCAGCGGCAAGCCGATTCACAATGCGATCGTCTGGCAGGACACCCGCACCGACCGTCTGGTCACCGAACTCGGCGGCGAATTCGGCGCGACGCGCTACCAGGACCGCACCGGTCTGCCGCTGTCCACCTACTTCGCCGGTCCGAAACTGCGCTGGATTCTGGACAATGTCGAGGGCGCGCGAGCCAGGGCCGAGGCCGGTGAGCTGTGTTTCGGCACCATCGACAGCTGGGTGCTGTGGAAACTCACCGGTCAGCACATCACCGATGTGACCAATGCGTCGCGCACCATGCTGATGGATCTGCGTACGCTGCAATGGGATTCGAAGATCTGCGCGGAATTCGGGGTACCGCGGTCGATGCTGCCCGAAATCCGCAGCTCATCGGAGGTCTACGCGGAGATCGCCTCCGGCCCATTGGCAGGCATACCCGTCGCGGGCATTCTCGGCGACCAGCAGGCGGCGACCTTCGGCCAGGCCTGTCTGTCCCCGGGCGAGGCCAAGAACACCTACGGCACCGGCAATTTCATGTTGCTCAATACCGGAACCACACCGGTATTCAGCAAGCACGGCCTGCTCACCACGGTCTGCTACCAGCTCGGCGGCGCGGCGGCGGTCTACGCACTCGAGGGCTCCATCGCGGTGACCGGCTCACTGGTGCAATGGTTCCGGGACAATCTCGGCATCATTTCCGCCGCCGACGAGATCGAACCGCTGGCGCGCAGCGTCGAGGACAATGGCGGCGCCTATATCGTTCCCGCGTTCTCCGGCCTCTTCGCGCCGCGCTGGCGCCCGGACGCGCGCGGGGTCATCGCGGGCCTCACTCGCTTCGTCAACAAGGCACATCTGGCGCGAGCGGTATTGGAGTCCACCGCATTTCAGACCCGCGAGGTCATGGACGCGATGCGCGCCGACGCCGAATCCCAGCAGCTGCGGCTGGAGCTGACCACCCTCAAGGTCGACGGCGGCATGGTCGGCAACGATCTGCTCATGCAGTTCCAGTCCGACATTCTCGACGTGCCGGTGGTCCGCCCGGTCGTCAATGAAACCACCGCGCTCGGTGCCGCCTATGCGGCCGGACTCGCCGTCGGACTGTGGGAGAGCACCGATGACATCCGCGCCAACTGGGCCGCGGATAAGACCTGGCAGCCCGCGATGTCGGCGACGGACCGCGAGACCCACCTGGCCGCCTGGAACAAGGCCGTGGAGCGCACCTACAACTGGGTGGATTGACCACTATTCGGCCGCGCGAGCCAGCCGGTCGATCGCCTCCGCCAACGTCGCCGCGTCCGAAGTGGTGAAGCACATGCGCATGGCGTGGCTGTAGTCGGTATCGACGGCGAAGGCCGAGCCGGGGACGAAGGCGACGCCGTGCTCCAGGGCTCGCGGCAGCAGCCGATCGGTATCGGTGCCGTCGGTGAAATCGGCCCAGACGAACATGCCACCGGCGGCATCGGTGCAGGTGACACGGTCGCCGAAGCGGGTGCGCACGGCGTGCACGAGCGCCTTGGCGCGGTCACCGTATGCGGTGCGGACGGTGTCGACGTGGCCGGTCAGCCAGGGTTCGTCGGTGAGCAGATCGGCGGCGATCTGGTGGGTCAGCGCCGACCCGCACAGGTCCGCACCCTGTTTCAGCAATTCGACCGCGCGACAGATCCGCTCCTGCGCCACCATCCAGCCGACCCGCAGCGCGGGGGCGAGGATCTTCGAGGCGCTGGAAAGCCGAATCACGTTGCGTGAGTAGGTCGCCACGGGATCGGGCGAGGGCCGGTCGAACCAGAGCTCACCGTACGGATCGTCCTCGATCACCCAGAAGCCGTGGGTATCGGCGAGTTCGGCCAATTCGCGACGACGCGGCGGACTCATGGTGACGCCACCCGGATTGTGGAAATTGCTCACCGTGTGCACGATCGCCGGACGCTCGCCGCTCGCCAGCAGTTGCTTCAGCACGTCCACCCGCATGCCCTCGGAATCCAGAGGCACCGCAACAATTCGTGCCCCGGCCGCCCGGAACACTTGCAGCGCACCGACATACGCCGGATCCTCGACGACAACCAGCGCGCCCGGATCCAGCAGCACCTCGGCGAGCAGGGAAAGCGCCTGCTGCGAGCCATGAGTCACGAAGATCTCGTCGAGCCCCACCGCACGGCCGAGCTTCGCCGACTCCCGCTGCCGCAGCACATCGCGCAGCGGGAACCATCCGGCCGACTCGGTGTACTGCAACACCGCCGAACCACGCAGCGCCGCGTCGGCCGCTGCCGCGAGCCGTTCCCGTGGCATCAGCTCGGCATCGGGCAGACCACCGGCGAGGCTGATCACCTCGTCGCGCGCGGTCAGTTTCAGCAGATCACGAATCGCCGAACTCTTCAGTCCGCCCAGTTTGGCCGCGAGCGGTGGATTGGTCGGCGACATGGAAAACCTCCGAGGGGACACGCGAAATCCCACTGTCGCACACCGCTACCAAATTGGGAAATATTCATCCCATGATCTGGTCAGATGCGCTCCCGAATGGCGAAGATCACGGTCTTGCCGTCCCGCACCACCGTGATGATGGTCTGCCGGTAGACATTGGTCGTGCCGTCGGGGCGATGTTCGGTCAGATCCACCTCGAAGGTGTCCGCGGCCGACTCGGCAATCCGCAGGCAATGCGTGGTGCCGACCGGGATCTGTTCATTGATGGCCTGCTGGATGACCTCGGCCGTCGACACATTCTCGGCATCCGGTGCGACGAATCTGCGCGCCCCCTCGCCATTGCGGTCGACGTAGAACTCGTACTGGAAGCCGAGGATCGCACCCGGGCCGCTCGCGGTGTCGCCCTGCCCGTTGCCACGGGTCACCTTGCCGTCTTTACTCGCCGGACAGCTCAATGCGGCGGAGGTGCTCGGCGGAGCGGGCGGCGCCGCCTTCGGACTGCCGTTGTCGTCGCGCTTGACCGCGACGAAGGTCACCACCAGCGCGAGGACCACCACGATCGCGGCGAGCACGCCGAGCGCGATCCACCGGCCGCGCGAACGGTGCCGAGTCGGGGTCGCGGTAATGGTGTCGGAGATCAGCTTCGGCGCAAGGCGCTTGGCGATCGGATCGTCGGCCCAGGACAGGCCGGGCGGCTCGGACGGCGGCTTCGGCACCCCGCCGGATTCGGTGGGACTGCTCCACCAGGTGTCGCGCTGACCAGCTGCTGGGGTCGTATGCCGGACGGTGGCTTCATTGGGGTCCGATTCGATCGGCGGTTCCGGTCGCCGGGGTGGCGGTGGCGGCGCTTGGCCGAAGACCGTCGTATCCGGCGCGCGGTACTGCGGGGGTGGCGGCGGCACCGTCGGCGGTTCGTCGGCGGGCCGCCAGATCAGCTCGGGATGATCCGTGGCTGGCTCGGGCACCGACCACTGCGGTCGAGCCTGCCCACCCGTCGGCGGACCGAAATCGCCTACCGGCGGGCCGAATTCGGAGATCGGCGGGCCGAAATCGTCCAACGGGGGTCCGAAGTCCGACCCGGAGCGGTCGGATTCGTTGTCCCTGCCATCACCCACGGAGCCCACACCAATCCTTTCCCCAGGACACACGTGTGGGGCGGTCGAGAACGACCGCCCCACCCGTCGAATCAGCTCGTGTCAGTACTGGAGTGACCCACCCCACTGGGTGGTGACCCCGGCGACGTCGACCGTTTGCGGAGCCAGTTCGCCTGGCGGCACCGGAAGTTTAACTTGTGCGGCGGCCTCGAGGGCAGCCGCGCCGCCCGGCTGTTCCCGAATCCAGTGCTCGACAGCGGCCTTGGCCAGGTTGGCCTCGGTGGTGTCGATCACGACCTCGGTCTTGTTGTCGGCCAGACCCTCACCACCGGTGTAGGAGGTGACCTTGACGCTGTTGGCGGTGATGTATTCGACCGACACACCGGCCTCGCCCTGCCCGGTCGGCGTGCGGTATCCGATGGTGCCGACATAGCCGGAGGCATTGTTGAAGTGGTGGGTGTTGGCCACATAGCCGGGCGCAAGCGAGCCGCCGTCGATATTGGCGCTGATCTCCTGGTGCGGGCCGTCCATCTCGACTACCGGCGCGGCCGGAGCCTGCTGGAAGCGCGGGGCCGACCAGCGCGGCTGCTGCACCAGTGTGTCCGACTGCGGCTGCTGCGGGGTCCGGGCGTTCGGACCGCTCGGGGTGTTCGCACCGGGCTGCGCGGGCTTCGGAGCCTCCGCGCCGGGCGCGGTCTCCGGCACCACGGCCGGGATATCGGGTCCGGCCTGACCCGGAACCGGCAGCGGCGCGACGCGCGGGGTGGTGACACCCGGCTGGGTCGGCGTCGACAGCTTCGGATCCCTCGGCTGATTCGGCATGACCTGATTCGGATCCGGCGTGGTGACACCCGGCTGGCTCGGCGTCGGCGACGGCTTGGCCTCCGGCTTACCCGGATCCGGCTTGGTGGTCTCCGGCTGGCCCTGATCCGTCGGCGTGGTGCTGCCCGGATCGGCGGGCGCGGGCGCCGGGTTGGTCGGTGTACTCGGCTGATCCGGAACTGCCCCCGCCGGCGCCGCGAAGAGCGTGGCCACGGCCGCCGCGGTGGCCAGTGGCAACGATGTGCTCGCCATCGCTCGCTGCGTCCGACTCGGCTTACGATGTTTCACTTTTCGCAATCCCTTTCCCGTGTGCAACCGAGTGGGTCGCACGCAGTTATCCCTGGTGAGACGCTTGGTCCACGAACGAGGACCGCCGAACGACCAAGCGGCCGTTCGCCGTTCCCGCTGGAAAGGATCGATCCCCCCACACAGAACCCTCGCGATCGCCCGCCGATCGCATCTCTGCGGGAAGTGAACCACATGCGCGCCGTACTGGCAACGCGATGAAAATCCAGACAAGACAGTAAGACTCGGGGCACTCGACATCGACCGCATATCCGGCCACGACGGAGCGAGTCTTACGAGCGACGTTCGCGGCGCCGCAGGCGCTGCAAATCGAACACAGCGGCGTTAATCCAGGTCGTCGTGACGCATCAGCAGGCGCGCCGCCTCGGTGACCGAGCCGGTGAGCGAGGGATACACCGAGAAGGTCTGGGCGAGATCGTTGACGGTCAGATTGTTCTGGACCGCGAGCGCGATCGGCAGAATGAGCTCCGACGCGATCGGGGCGACGACCACTCCGCCGATGACCACACCGGTCGCGGGCCGACAGAAGATCTTGACGAAACCCCTGCGCAGACCTGACATTTTGGCTCGCGGGTTGGTGTTCAGCGGCAGCATCACCGTGCGCGCGGGCACCTCGCCGTTATCGATGGCGGTCTGGCTCACGCCGACGGTCGCGATCTCCGGACGGGTGAATACCGCCGAGGCGACCGTCTTCAGCCGGATCGGGCTGACGCCCTCACCCAGCGCGTGGTACATCGCGATGCGGCCCTGCATGGCGGCCACCGAGGCCAGCGGCAGCAGGCCGGTGCAGTCCCCCGCGGCGTAGATGCCCGGCACCGAGGTGCGCGACACCCGGTCCACCCGCAGATAGCCACCGCGATCGAGCTCGATGCCGACCCGCTCCAGGCCGAGGTCACCGGTATTCGGAATCGAGCCGACGGTCATCAGCGCATGCGTACCCGTGACGGTGCGGCCGTCGGAGAGCTTGACCACGATGCCCTCGGCGGTGCGCTCCACCGCATCGGCGCGCGCGTGCTTGACCAGTTCGACGCCGCGTTCGGCGAGCGCGTCCTCGAGTACGAGCGCGGCATCGGCGTCCTCGCCGGGCAGCACCCGGTCTCGGCTGGACACCAACTTCACCCGTACACCCATTTCGGTGTACGCGGAGACGAATTCGGCGCCGGTGACGCCGGAACCGACCACGACCAGGGTCTCCGGGAGTTCTTCCAGGTCGTAGAGCTGACGCCAGTTCAGGATGCGCTCGCCGTCGGGCTCGGCGCCGGGCAACACGCGCGGGCTCGCACCAGTGGCGATCAACACTACTTCGGCCTCGACGGCCTCTTCGGTGCCATCGGCCAGCAGGGCGCGCACCCGGTGCGCGGCCAGCCCGGTGGCCGGATCACTGAGCTGTCCACGTCCGGCCAGCACCGTCACGCCCGCGGCCTGCACCTTGGATCGGATATCGGAGGACTGGGCCAGCGCCAGCGCCTTCACCCGCGCGTTCACCTCGCCCAATTCGATCTGGGCCTGGCTGGGATCGAGGGTAATGCCCAGGTCACGGGCGCGACGCAGATCGGTGCGCACGCCGGTCGAGGCGATGAAGGTCTTCGACGGCACGCAGTCCCACAGGACGCACGCCCCGCCGATGCCGTCGCTATCGATCAGGGTGACCGTGGCCCCGTGTTGGGCCGCCACCAAAGCCGCTTCGTAACCGGCCGGTCCGCCACCGATGATCGCTATGCGGGTCATGGATACCTCCGCTGGAGCTGTTCGACCGGGATCTCCGGTGCCGGTAAACAACGTTAGCTGGCGAACACACGGTCATCTCGCCGGGATAGAGACGATGCGCGCAGGTTATTGGATACCCTTGCGTCGTGCCGATCTACGCCGCCTACGGGTCCAACATGGACTCGTCCCAGATGCTCGAGCGCTGTCCGCACTCCCCCATGTACGGGACGGGCTGGTTAGAGGGCTGGCGCCTCACCTTCAGCGGCGACGACATCGGCTGGGAGGGCCCGCTGGCCACCGTCGTCGAGGAGCCGGGCGAGCGGGTATTCGTCGTGCTCTACGACGTATCGCCCGAGGACGAGCAGCGCCTGGACCGCTGGGAGGGTTCCGATTTCGGCATCCACCGCAAGATCCGGCTGCGCGTGACGCCGAGTGCGGGCAGCGGTTCCGAACCCATCCTGGCCTGGCTGTATGTCCTCGATGCCTACGAGGGCGGGCTACCGTCGGCACGGTATATCGGCGTCATGGCCGATGCGGCCGAAAAGGCAGGCGCGCCAGCGGAATACGTGCATGCGCTACGCACTCGCAACAGCAAGAATGTCGGACCCGGCTTCTTCGGCAGCTGAACAGCAGCGGCCGACCCATCGAGGGTCGGCCGCTTTCTTGTCTTCGTCAGCTCGCGTTCAACACGATATTGCTGAGCACCCGGACACCGACGGCAAGCGCGCGCTCGTCGAGATCGAAGGTCGGCTGGTGCAGATCCAGCTGTTCGCCGTGCCCGGACCACACGCCGAGGCGGGCCATCGCGCCCGGCACCTCTTCCTGGTACCAGGAGAAATCCTCACCGCCACCGGACTGCAAGGTGTCGGCGAGCGCGTCCGGGCCGAGCATGCGGATCGCGTCCTCGAACATCCTGGTCGAGTGCTCGTCATTGACCACCGGCGGCACGCCGCGGCGGTAGTTCAGCTGGTAGCGCACTCCGGTCGGGGCGAGCAGGCCGTCCACGATCTCGCGCACCATCGGCTCCAACAGCGACCAGGTCGCGTGATCGCCGGTGCGGACGGTGCCGGTGAGCATGCCGGTCTGCGGTATCGCGTTCGGCGCCTTGCCCGCGCTGACCGCACCCCAGACCATCACCGTGCTGGTGCGCGGGTCGATGCGGCGGCTGAGCAGACCGGGCAGGCCGGTGATCACGGTGCCGATGGCGTAGACCAGGTCACTGGTCAGGTGCGGACGCGAGGTGTGCCCGCCCGGCGAATCGAGGACCAATTCGATGGTGTCGGCGGCCGAGGTGATCGCACCGACCCGAATGCCGACCCGGCCGACCTCGAGGCGCGGATCGCAGTGCAGTGCGAAGATCCGATCGACGCCCTCCATCGCCCCGGCGGCGACCATATCGATCGCACCACCCGGCATCACCTCTTCGGCGGGCTGGAAGACGAATCGCACGCCCACCGGTAGCTCCTGATCGGCCAGCGCGAGCGCGGTGCCGAGCAGGATCGTGGTGTGCGCGTCGTGACCGCAGGCGTGCGAGACGCCGGGGACGGTCGAGGCGAAGCTGAGTCCGGTGAATTCCTGCAGCGGGAGCGCGTCCATATCGGCGCGCAATCCGATGCGCGGTGCGTCCACCGGACCGATGTCACAGAGCACCCCGGTGCCGTTGGGCATCTTCTGCGGCGTCAACCCCGCCTTGGTCAGCCAGGCCGAGACGAACTCGGTGGTGGCGAATTCGGTGCGGGACAGCTCCGGGTTCGCGTGGATGTGCCGACGCCACTGGATGAGATCGACCGTGTGCTCGGCCAGCCAGGAATCGACCGCATCCGGTCCGACTTCCGCGATATCCGATTGCGCGGCGCTGCCCTGGCCCCCCATGGTCGCGCGCGTCACCGCCACGGAGCGTGTCGCGTGCGCCGCGGAACGGCCGGTAATGCTCACCGAATGTCCTCCTGTCGTTGAACGAGCCGTTGCAACAACCTGTCCCTATGTACTTGATCGCGAGCTACGGCGATAGCGGTACGCGCGAGCGCGATCGCACCGTCGGTTACCGCACGATCGGCCGAAGCGTTGACACTCGCCGCGGCGAAGCCGGGCTGATGCGTCACCGCCCCACCGGCATCGATGCCGATGACCGGATGTATGCCCGGTATGACGTTGGTGACGTTGCCCATATCCGTACTCCCGAGCGGTCGCTGCGCCTCGAGTTCCGGTGCGATCGGCACCCGACCCAAGTCGACGATCTGCTCGCGGTAGGCAAACAGTAATCCCGGATCGGGCGTCAGCTCGGTATATGTCGGCGCAACCGTCCGGATTTCGTGAGTGCAGCCGGTCGCCAGCGCACCCGCCTCGAAACAAGCCGACGCTCGTCGCATCAGATCGTCGAGGGATGCGGAGTCGACTGCGCGTAGGTAATACAGCAGTTCCGCACGTCCGGGAACGATGTTGGGGGCTACGCCACCGTCGCTGACTATACCGTGCAGTTGCTGTCCGGGTCGGAGATGTTGGCGCAGCAATCCCAGAGCAACCTGCGCGATGGTCACCGCGTCGCCCGCATTCCGGCCCATTTCCGGGGCGGCGCTGGCATGCGCCTCGTGACCGTGGAAGACCACCGACAGATCCGCCAGCGCCAGCGAGCGCGCGTCGACGATATCGATCGGGCCGGGATGCACCATCATCACCATCGCGGCATCGTCGAAGACGCCGCGCTCGAGCATCAGCACCTTGCCGCCGCCACTCTCCTCGGCGGGTGTGCCGAAGACCACGACGGTGATGCCGAGGGCGTCGGCCACCTCGGCGAGACCGAGTCCGGCACCGACCGCGGATGCGGCGATGATGTTGTGTCCGCAGGCGTGCCCGATCTCCGGCAGCGCGTCGTATTCGGCGCAGATACCCACCGTGAGCTCGCCGGATCCGTAGGTCGCGCGAAATGCGGTCGGCAGCTCGGCGATGGGAGTCTCGATCGTGAAACCGCGTTCGGCCAGCGGCGCGATGGTCTTGGCGACGCTGCGGGTTTCCTCGAACGCCAGCTCCGGTTCGGCGTGCAGCGAATGCGAGAGCGCGACCAGTTCGGGTGCGGCGGCCAGGATCGCGGCATCCGCCGCCGCGCCCGGGTGCGCGACGTGGTGGTCCGTGCGTGATTCGGGGTGCCCGCTGCGCGTTGGTGGCATGGCACACAGTCTGGCACTGCGCGGATGATCGGGCGCACCCTGCGTCCAGGGGCGATGTCGCCGCGCGACGCAACGGTTGTGCTCGAGTTGCGGTTATCCCGCGGCGAACGCCAGATTCTCCGGGGTGGTTGGGGTGGCGAGCCCGGCGAGCGCCTTGGCGTGCAGCGACCGCTTGATCACCGGCAGATTGGGCTTGCGATTTGCCGCCAGGGCGCCCGCGCGCTCGATCGCGGACTTCAGCAACACATCAGCATCGGCCTTGGCGTCGACAATTCCCGCGGCAATGGCCTCGTCGGCGGCGAAGCGGTGACCGGTGGTCATAGCCTGTACGCAGACCTGATTGGCGAGGCGCTCGGTGAGCAGCGCGTTCATCCCGACGGTGAACGGCATGCCGAGGTGCACCTCGGGCAGGCACCAGAAGCCGCGGTCGGCGCGCATCACCCGGAAATCGTGCGAGGTGGCGAGCATCGCACCCGCACCGAACGCGTGCCCGTTGACGGCGGCGACCGTCGGTAGCGGGAAGGTCAGCAGCCGGGTGTAGACGCTGTGCACGCGATCGAGGTAACCGTGCATCTTGTCCAGATTGCCGAACAGCCAATCGGTGTCGAGCCCGTTGCTGTAGAACTTCCCACTCGCCGTTGTGACCAGGGCCGCCGGTCCCTCGGACGCCTCGACCTGGTCCAACAGCCCGTGCAGCGCATCGATCCAATCCGGATGAAAACGGTTCTCGCTGTCGGTCTGCCCCTCGTCCCCGAGGTAGACGACGAACACATCCCCTTCACGTTCCAGGTACGGCATGCGTGCAGCGTAACGGGTAAACGATGGAATACCTACTCGCGGGTAGCAAATCCTGGGCAGGTCAGATGACGCACCCGACGCCGCTCCCCCGGGCGCCACCGGAGCAAGCCTTACGCGCGAGGAGATCGCGTTTCGCGCGATCGAGTGGGAGCGCGCGCTGGCTCGACCATCAGGGCGCATATGCACCAAGAACCGAACGTCCAGCCATCAGCGACCCCAACGGAGCGAGCCTTACGAGCGACCCGTTCGCGGCCCGTCTCGCGTCCGAGCCGTCGAAGCGCATCCGCCGCAGGCACGGGACTCGACCACCCGGCTCGCGTGCATCAAGTACCGAACACTCCGCCAACCCCAACGGAGCGACTCCTACGAGCGACCGTTCGCGGCCCGTCTCGCGTCCGAGCCGTCGAAGCGCATCCACCGCAGGCACGGGACTCGCCCCACCCGACCGAGTGCATCAGGTGCCGACCACCCCGCCATCACCAACCACCACGGAGCGAGTCTTACGAGCGACCGTTCGCGGCCCGTCTCGCGTCCGAGTCGTCGAAGCGCATGCGACGAAGTCGCGAGTCTCGACGGCTCGGACGCGAGACACCAGGGGGCCGCGAACACGCCGCGCCGAGGCGCGGCAAATCAGATACCGTGACGGCATGCTTGCCGAACAGGCCGCGAGGGCGATTGCCGAACGTACGGGAGTGGAACGGCACCGGGTTGCGGTGGTGCTGGGATCGGGCTGGCAGGAGGCGGCCGCGGAGATCGGCGTGCCGACCGCTTCGGTGCCGATGCCGGAGCTGCCCGGATTCGGGACGCCAAGCGCGCAAGGGCATGTCGGGATGGTGCATTCGGTCGCCGTCGACGACACGCCCGTGCTGCTGCTGATGGGGCGTCAGCATTTGTACGAGGGCTATCAGCCCAGCGATGTCGTGCATCCGGTGAGCGCGGCGATCGCGGCGGGCGTGGAAACCGTGGTGCTCACCAATGCGGCGGGCGGCATCCGGGACGGACTGCGCGTCGGTGAGCCGGTGCTGATCAGCGACCATCTCAATCTCACCGGCCGCACACCGCTGGTGGGTGCGACCTTCGTCGATCTCGTGGACGCCTGGGATCCGGAATTGCGTTCGCTGGCAAGGGAAATCGATCCGAGCCTGACCGAGGGCGTGTACGCGGGTCTGACCGGACCGCAGTACGAGACCCCGGCCGAGATCCGGATGCTGCGCACCATCGGCGCGGATCTGGTCGGCATGTCGACGGTGCTCGAGGTGATCGCGGCCCGTGCGCTCGGGGCCCGGGTGCTGGGCATTTCGCTGGTCACCAACCTCGCCGCGGGTGTCACGGGTGCGCATCTGTCGCATGCCGAGGTGCTCGCCGAGGGACATGCGGCCGCCCCGCGTCTCGGCAAACTGCTGCGCGGCGTACTGGAACGGCTGTAGATGCTGCGCTTCGGCACCGCCGGGCTCCGCGGGCCGCTGCGGGAGGGGCCCGACGGCATGAACCTGGACACGGTGAGCCGGGCGAGCGCCGGACTCGTGGACTGGTTGCGCGGTCGCTGTCTCGGCGGCGGTGCGGTCGTCGTCGGGCGCGATGCCAGGCACGGCTCCGCCGAATTCGCCATCGCGACCGCGGAAATCTTTGCCGCCGCGGGCTTTCCGGTGACGCTGCTGCGCCGACCGCTACCCACCCCGATCGTCGCTTACGCGGTGCGCGAGCTGGGAGCCGTTGCCGGAGTGCAGATCACCGCATCGCACAATCCGGCGACGGACAACGGCTACAAGGTCTATCTGGACGGCGGTTCGCAACTGATCGCACCGGCAGACACCGAGATCGAGCGCTGCATCGAGGCCGTCACCGAGCCGATCGCCCGCACGCCCGTCACTCCGGCCGCCGATGACCTGGTGCACCGCTATATCGATCGGGTGGCTCGGCTGCCCGAGTTGATCGGTGGTCCCGGTGCGCGCGGCGATATCCGAATCGCGTTGACGCCGTTGCACGGGGTCGGCGGCGATACGGCCGTGGCAGCTCTTGCCGCGGCGGGATTCAAGCATGTGCACGTCGTCGGTGCGCAATTCGCGCCCGATGCCGAATTTCCCACCGTCGCCTTCCCGAACCCCGAAGAGCCCGGCGCCACCGACCTTTTGCTCGACACCGCCACCCGGATCGGCGCCGATCTCGCGATCGCGCTCGACCCGGATGCCGATCGCTGCGCCATCGGAATTCCGGACGGCGACGGCGGCTGGCGCATGCTGCGCGGCGACGAAACCGGCGTGCTGCTCGGCGATTACGTGCTGCGGACCGCGCCGCCGGGTGCCCTGGTGGCGACCACCATCGTGTCGTCACGATTGCTCTCCGAGATCGCCGCCGCTCGTGGCGCGCGGTACGCGGAAACGCTGACCGGCTTCAAATGGCTGACCCGCGCGGGCGACGGTCTGGTCTACGCCTACGAGGAGGCCATCGGTCACTGCGTGGACCCGGCCGCGGTCCGCGACAAGGACGGCATCTCCGCGGCGGTGCTTGCCGCCGATCTCGTGGCCCGGCTGAAGGTCGTAGGACGCACCCTCGCCGACGAACTCGACGACTACGCGGTCGAGTTCGGCCTGCACACCACCGACCAGGTCGCGCTGCGCCTACCCGATCCAGCCGCCGCCGCGGACGTCGTGAACCGGCTGCGCGCCGCCCCACCCGCCGAAATCGCGGGCGAGCCGGTCGAATACACCGATCTGCTCCAGGTGCGCGGCCGAATGCGCACCGACGCACTGATTTTCGAGGGCGCGAAGTCCCGGATCGTGGTCCGGCCGTCCGGCACGGAGCCGAAACTCAAGTGCTACTTGGAGGTGGTCGAGCCGGTCGCTACCCGGGACGCACTCGATGCCGCACGATCCGCCGCCGAGCAACGTCTCATCGAACTCCATGCATTCTGCGACGACCTGTCGATGGGGTGAGATCAGCGTGGGCCGAATTGGCGGTCACCCGCGTCGCCGAGGCCGGGGACGATGTAGGCATCGGAGTTGAGGCCCGAGTCGACGACCGCGGTGACCAGGCGCACGGGCAGGCCCGAATCGGCAAGGGCGGCAATACCTTCGGGGGCGGCTACGACGCAGACCGCGGTGATGTCGGTTGCGCCGCGGGCGGCGAGCAGCTGCAGTGTGTGGCGCATCGAACCGCCGGTGGCCAACATCGGGTCCAGTACGAAGACCGGCATCTCGGACAGGTCGGCGGGCAGTGATTCCATGTACGGCACCGGCTGATGGGTGGTTTCGTCGCGGGCGATACCGACGAAACCGACCCTGGCGTCCGGAATGAGTTCGGCGGCCGCGTCGACCATGCCGAGCCCGGCGCGCAGCACCGGAACCAATAGCGGCGGCCGCGCCAATCGCGTTCCCTCGGTGTCGGATACCGGTGTGGTGATCGGGAAGTGGACCACCGGCGCGTCCCGCAGCGCCTCGTAGATCAGGATTCCGGTGAGATCGCGCAATGCCGCGCGGAAGGCCGGATTGGCCGTTCCCGCATCGCGCATCGTGGTCAGCAGGGCGGCGGCGAGTGGATGGTCCACGGTGTGCGTGCGCATGAGGGAACGATAAGGTCGAAGGAGAGTTCGGCGGCGAACCTCCACCCGAATTTTTTTTCGAACGGCTGGAACCGATCGGCAAGGCAGCGCGTCGAACTAGGTGGATGACGTACTCTGCCTGGGAAAGAACAGATGGGGGAAGCACTATGCGAAAGATGTCGGCCGACACCGAGGGCATTACCGCCTACGGCGCGACCGCCGCGGCGATGTCAGGTGATCTCGCCGCCGCAGGAGTCAGCGCCGCGGCAGCCGATCCCACTCTCCTCGGCCCCATAATGGGCTTGATCGGCGGCGATTTCATGGCCGCCTACGCTGCGGCGCACGCCGGGCACGTCGCCTCGATCGGTGAGTTGTCGGCGGTGCTCGCGAGCATGGGCGGCGCGGCAGCCTCTTCCGCCGTCGTCCTCGAGGAAACCGACCTGAACAATGCCGCCGGACTGAACGCCACCGGGCTGGACGGGTGACACCGTGATCGATGTCAGCGCCCTGGTCCAGCCACTGCTCGACCTGCTCTCCAGCTTCGGCACCGGCGTCCTGCCCACCGGCGGTCCCGCCGACGCACTGACCTCCACCTCGACCGCCGTCGACCAGGTGCACGCGGTCGGCCGCAACAGCATCAACCAGGTGAACAACGCGTGGGACGGCGCGGCGGCCGACGCCGTCACCGCGAAGGCGCTGCGGGTGCAGACCTCGGCCGCCACCATTTCCGACCGCGGCAACGATATGGCCACCGTCGTGAATCAGGCTGCCGCCCAAGTCGAAACGGGCCAGAAGGAACTGAACGGGATAGTCCAGTCGTTCGTGAACCAGGCCACCAGTCTCGGTCCGGCGCTGGCCACACCGGAGGGGCTCACGGTGCTCGTCGGCTCCGCGATAGACCACATCGGTCAGGGGTTGAATGTGGTCGGCCGGGTACGCAACGAACTCGATACCCAGACCGCATCGATGAACGAGCTGACACCCCCGCCGTCGACGCCGTCGCTGTCCAATGTCGCCAGCACGGTCGGCACCGCCACCCAGGGCGCCTCGCAATTGTCATCGACGGTGAGCAGCGTCGCGAGCGGCGCGGGCGGCATGCTCAGCAGCCTGATGAGCACCGCGAGCAAGGCCGGCACGACGACCGCGAGCACGGCGCCGAGTTCCAGACCGAGTACGAGCAGCACCACCGGGACCGGACAGTCGACGACCTCCGGCAAGGGCGTGAAGATCACCCTGCCGGACGGCAGCGTCGTGGAGGCCCCGAACGAGAAGGCGGCGACAGCGGTCAAGGCGGCGATCGGCGCGGTCGGCACGCCCTACGTGTGGGGTGGCAATACGCCCGGTTCCGGACTGGACTGCAGCGGTCTGACCAAATACGCCTATGGCGAGGCCGGTGTCGATCTGCCCCGGCTGGCCCAGGAACAAGGCAACGGCCATATGCAGGTCTCGCCGGGCGATCTGATGCCGGGCGATCTGGCGGTGTGGGATGGCCACGTCGCGATGGTGATCGGTAACGGGCAGTTCGTCGAAGCCGGTAATCCGGTCCAGATCAGCTCGGTTCGAACCGACAACATGGGCATGAACTTCCATGGCTTCTACCGGCCGACCTCATAAATGAGCGGAGCGAACCACTGATGTCCCAGCCCCAGACTCCACCGATACCCAATGTCACGGTGGCGTCCAGCACCAACCGATCGGGCACCATCTCGGTGCGTGCCACCGACCAGGGCATGCCGATCGAGATCAAGTTCGAGCGCAGCGAATACCGTTACGGCGCGCAGACTCTCGCCGACGAGATCCTGCGGTTGACCAAGCGCTCCACCGTCGCCGCCCGCGCCCGCCGCCGCGAACTGCTCGCCGAGGCGGGCATGCCCGCCGACATCCTGGACAAGCTCGGCCTGCCCACGCGACAGGCTGCGGTGGACGAACTGGACCGGATCGACGACGCGGACACGGGACCGACGAGCTGGATGAGGCCGGTATGAGCGAGCGAACGATGAGCACAGCCGTCACAGAGCCGAGCGCTAGCGAGGCGCAGGCATGAGCGCGGAAATGGATGCGTTGGTCGCCAACGCGACGGCGAAACTGGAGGCGCTCGAGGCCGCGCTGTACGGCCTGAAGCAGGTGCACGGCCGGTTCCGGACCGAGGACGGGACGGTCAGCGTCGAGGTGAACAGCGACGGCGCGCTGGTCGCGCTGAGCCTGTCGGAATCGGTCACCTCGCTGCCGCCCGCCGAGGTCGGCCAGCTGATCGTATGGGCCTGTCGCCAGGCCGCCGAGGACGCCGGTGCGCAGCGATCGAAGGTCGTTGCGACACTGAACGAGTCATTCGCGGTCGCGCCGAAGGGTGCCCCCGGAAGCATTGGAGGCGGGCCGGATAGTCACTGACTCGGAAGGTCGATAGGCTTCCGCACATGGCTTCTGGAGACATCGTCCCGATCGAGCTCGGCCTGACCGACGGCGATCTCGTCACCCTGTGGGCACCGCGCTGGCGCGACGGTGATGACGAGTGGGAGGCGTTCCTCGGACATGAGGACTCCCTCTACGGTTTCGAGACCGTCGCGGAGCTGGCCGCATTCATCCGGACCAACTCCGATAACGATCTCGTGGACCATCCGGCGTGGAAGGTCGTGGCCGGGTTGTCGGCGGTCGAACTGGAGCCGGAGGAGAACTTCACCTTCGATCTGGTCGGGGTGCCGGAGCTGGTCGCCAGCGATCCCGATGTGGACACCATCGCCGAGCTCGACGACACGCTCAGCATGGTGCGCAATATCGGTGAGGTGTGCGAGCTGGAGACGGTGACCAAGTTCTTCGGCTCGCATCCGGTGGTCGGCGCGTTGGCCAGCGGCGTGAGCGCCTTCGTCGGGCGCGACGGCGAGGAGCTGTGGGATCAGATCGGCGCGGCCATCGCCAAGGGCTGGGACGATGTCCTCGACGCCATCGACTCCGTGGTGCAGACCCCCGAGGTCGACGCCGAGGCGGTCGCGGTCGCGGAGGCCGAACTGCTCGCCGCGGAGGAGAACGTCGTCGACGCCGATGACGCGGCCGACAGCGAGGAGGACGAGGAATTCGAATCCGTCGACCTCGATGCGGACGACGAGGACGAAGAGGACGAGGAAGAAGAAGACGAGTCGTTCTGGCACGAGGTCGGCATCGACCCGGTCAAGATCGTCACCTCCGACGGCACCTACTTCACGCTGCGCTGCTACCTCGACGACGAGCCGATCTTCCTCGGCAAGGACGGATCCATCACCGTCTTCGGCTCCGAGCGTGCGCTGGCCCGCTATCTGGCCGATGACCATGAGCACGAGCTGGCGCGGGTGAGCACCTACACCGATGTGCAGACCGCCGCCGTCGACGGTTCGCTCGAGGTCGAGGTGACCGACGAGAACGTCTACGTGCTGCCCGGTCTCGCCGACGATCTGGCCGAGGGTCCGGAGGCGGTCGATATCGAACAGCTGGATCTGGCGGTCGAATTGTTCACCGACGCAGCCGATTACGCCGATGACGACACGGTGGAGCAGGCGCTGGCGCAGTCCACCCCACTCGGCTGGTACGTCTCCTACCTGTTGAACCCGGACCCGACCCGCCTGGCCCCGAACCCGCCGTTCACCGCGGAGGCCCAGAGCTGGCGGGACCTGGAGCGCAACTTCGAGTCCAGGCTCACGCAGGAGAAGTAGCTAGCCGAGCAGTACGGCGTAACCCGGCTTGATGATGTCGTCGATGATGCGCAGGCGTTCGGGGAACGGGATGAACGCGGACTTCATCGCGTTGATGGTGAAGCGTTCGAGGTCGCTCCAGCCGTAGCCGAAGGTCTCTACCAGCTTGAGCATCTCCTGGCTCATGCTGGTATCGCTCATCAGGCGGTTGTCGGTATTGACGGTGACGCGGAAGCGCAGCCGCGCCAGCAGGTCGAACGGATGCTTGTCGAGTGCGGGGACCGCGCCGGTCTGCACATTCGACGACGGACAGAGCTCGAGCGGAATTCGGGCATCCCGCACGTAGTTCGCGACCAGTCCGAGCTGCGCATCCTCGACCGCGCCGGGAACGGTGATGTCGTCGGTGATCCGCACGCCGTGGCCGAGCCGATCGCAGCCGCAGAATGCCAGTGCCTCGTGGATGGACGGCAGTCCGAACGCCTCACCGGCGTGAATGGTGAAGTGCGCGCTATTGGCTCGCATGTATTCGAAGGCGTCCAGGTGGCGGCTTGGTGGGAAGCCCGCTTCCGCGCCCGCGATATCGAAACCGCCGACACCACGATCGCGCCACCGCACCGCGAGTTCGGCGATCTCACGCGAACGCGCGGCATGCCGCATGGCGGTGAGCAGGCAGATCACCACGATCGGGTGACCGGCCTCGGCCGCGGCCGCCGCACCCTCGCGGAATCCGGCGAGGGTGTGCTCGACCACCTCGTCCAAGGTCAGGCCGCGCTCCAGATGCTGTTCGGGAGCGAAGCGCACTTCGGCATAGACCACGCTGTCGGCGGCGAGGTCTTCCGCGCATTCCCGAGCCACGCGGCGCAGGCCCTCGGGAGTCTGCATTACCGCGACGGTGTGCGCGAAGGTTTCCAGATAGAGCTCGAGCGAGCCGCTGTCGGCCGCATCGCGGAACCACGCCGCCAGCTCGGTCTCATTGTCGGCGGGTAGGTCGTCGTAACCGCAATCGGCGGCGAGCTCCAAAACCGTCGCGGGCCGCAGACCACCGTCGAGATGATCGTGCAGCAGCGCCTTGGGAGCCTGGCGGATCGAGGCAAGGGTCAAAGGCATCGGTCCTGTCATGACCACACGTTAGCCGCACCGACCCCGTCATGCGGCTGTGATTGCGCTCTCCGCCGCCCCTACCAGAGACATAACCCGCAATTTCCCTGCTCGAGTAGCCGATAGCACACCCCGAGTACCGGAAATCCCCTTTGACCAGCCAAGAATTAACGTAGCGGTCGGTTTCCCGCCCACTTGCCGTCAATCCTCACACAGCACCATCTCTGTCCGATCGACTCACACTGGGATCAGTCGAAGTCTCGCGCTTGAAATCGACTGCGGCGGCTCGCTGTGGCGTCAGGGGGCGATGCGGTCCAGCACCAAAGGGGTTGGTGGTGCGGGCGTGGTTCCGATGGTGAAGGAGTTTTCGAGGGCGGCGAGGGCGGCGGGGAAGGCTTGCGGGGTGTCGGTGTGCAGGGTGAGTAGGGGTTGGCCGGTGGTTACGGAATCGCCTGGCTTGGCGTGCATTTCGATGCCCGCGCCGAATTGGACGGGGTCGCCCTGGCGGGCGCGACCGGCGCCGAGTCGCCAGGCGGCGATGCCGACGGCCATGGCATCCAGGCGGGTGAGCACACCGGCTTGTTCGGCCCGCACGATCTCGGTGTGCTTCGCGCGCGGCAGGGGCGCATCCGGATCGCCGCCTTGGGCCTGGATCATGGCACGCCAATGGTCCATCGCACGGCCATCGGCGAGCACGTCGGCGGGGTCGATATCGAGTCCGGCCTGGGCGACCATCTCGCGGGCGAGGATGAGCGTCAGCTCGACGACGTCGGCGGGGCCTCCGCCCGCGAGCACCTCCACCGATTCGGCGACCTCGAGTGCATTGCCCGCGGTACGTCCGAGGGGTGTGTCCATCGCGGTCAGCAGCGCAACCGTCCGTACCCCGGCATCGGTGCCGAGTTCGACCATGGCCGTTGCCAATTCACGCGCGCCGTCCACGGTTTTCAGGAAGGCGCCCGCGCCGACCTTCACGTCGAGGACGAGCGCGGCGGTCCCTTCGGCGATTTTCTTGCTCATGATCGAGCTGGCGATCAATGGTATGGATTCGACGGTCCCGGTGACATCACGCAGCGCGTACAGCCGCTTATCGGCGGGGGCGAGATCGGCTCCCGCCGCGCACACCACCGCACCGATGCCGGGATCGGACAGTATCTCGCGCATCCGCGCCACCGGCACATCGGCCTGCCAGCCCGGGATCGCCTCCAGCTTGTCCAGCGTCCCGCCGGTATGCCCCAACCCGCGCCCGGAAAGCTGCGGCACGGCGGCCCCACAGGCGGCGACCAACGGCGCCAACGGCAACGTGATCTTGTCCCCCACCCCGCCGGTCGAATGCTTGTCCACCGTCGGCCGCGCCAGATCGGTGAAGTCCATCCGCCGCCCCGACGCGATCATGGCATTCGTCCACCGCACGGTCTCGCGCCGCGTCATCCCCCGCCACACGATCGCCATCGCCAACGCCGCCATCTGCTCGTCGGCCACCGCCCCCTTGGTGAATCCATCCACCACCCAATCGATCTGCGCATCCGACAGCTCCCCGCCGTCGCGCTTGGTCGTAATGATCGAAACCGCGTCCACTGCCGTCACACCGGCAAGTCTGGCACGGGACACGCTCGCACCCTGGAACTTGTCGGTGCCCTCCGATAGCCTCGCCGCAGCATCGAGTCGACGTTTGGGGGAGCAATGACGCACGCACACATGGACCGCCGCATGACGAATCTCGAGTCCAGGATCCGCGAGGTCGAAGAGGGCTTCGGCGAATCCCAATTGCAGCTGACGCGCCGAATCACCGCAATCGAAATCGTCCAGAAGCGAAGCTTCTGCCGCATTCTCGAGCACCTCGGCGTCCCCGCCGAAGAAATCTCGCAGATCACGGTCACGACCGAGTCCGAGATCGACGCCGTCCTCGACGAAGACTGCTGAGGACGGCCACCATGACTTCCGCACACATCGAGCGCCGCATGACGAATCTCGAAGCACGAGTGTCCGACATCGAGGAAGGCTACGGCGAATCCCAGCTCGGACTGACGCGCCGAGTTACCGGACTCGAGATCTGGGCCGGACGTGTCACCGCCCATGCGAACAGCGTGGGCCAAAACGTGAAGCTCATCGCCGAGCACCTCGGGATCAGCCCGGTCGACACACCGACGATCACCATGTCGACCGAGTCCGAGATCGACGCCGTCCTCGACGAAGACTGCTGAGGGCCGACATGACATCCGCACACATCGATCGCCGAGTCGCCGAGCTCGAGGCACGAGTCGACGAGTTCGAAACCAGCCATGGCGACACGCTCTACGGTCTGTCCAGAGATGTTCGGGGACTGAAGATCTGCACGCACCGGCTCGCGGTGCAGACGAACACCATCGGAGCAGGCATCGCGCTGATAATGGAGCGAATGGGGCTACCGCCGATTCAGCTCACCGAGGTCGAGATGCCGACGGAAGCCGATATCGACGCTTCGTTCGAAGATGACTGCTGAGGAAAGCCTAGGTCTGCCCGGCATCGAGATCGTTGGGTCCGAAGGCGTCGGGCAGTAGGTTTCGCAGCGGAAGGGGTCCGGTCTTGTGGTCGACCAGCAGGTCGGGTCCGCCGTGTTCGTAGAGCAGCTGTCGGCAACGGCCACAGGGCATCAGGATTTCGCCCCGGGAATCGGTAACGGAAACCGCCGACAAGCGCCCACCGCCGCCCGCGCACAGGTTCCCGATCAGTACGCATTCGGCGCACAGGCCTAATCCATAGGAGACGTTTTCCACATTGCACCCGACGACCACTCGGCCGTCGACCAGCCCCGCCGCCCCGACCGGGAATCGTGAATACGGCGCGTACGCGCGCTGCATCACCTCATATGCGCTGGTCCGTAATAGGTTCCAGTCGATATCCACGTGTTCGCTACCTTCCGTGGTCGAGGGGCGGGTTCCCAGATCCCAGTGCGCGGCAATAGATTCGGACATCATCGAATTCCCATCGGCCCTTCGGAAGGCGAAATCGGGTGTCCGGTCCGATCAGCGACGGCCTGTGGAACTCGCATGTCACGCCGGACAACTGCGCGGGCAGGTACCCAGGACGCTGTGCTCGAACAGTACAAAATGTATGTCGAGATGGCCGACCGGATCAGCGCCCGCTGACCAACAGCTTCTTCCTCACTCTGAACACCAGCGCCTTCACGATCATCACTGCTACTCCATCCGAGCCGGGCGGTGTGGACGCCTGCCCCACCGTGGCACGGGACCGCGGCTCCGAAGGAGCGCGCAAACTGGCATGCCTGGTACGCGCATCGGCCCGCCGCAAGGTCGACCGTCATCCCGACCTCGCCGCACTGTTGGTGCCGACGCTCGCTGCGCATCTGAACGAGCTGCGAGCGATCCGGGGACACCATCACGTGCGGGTTCACCCAACGCCGGGACCGTCGAACGCACGATCCTGGTGGCCGTCACCGACGCGCGGACCGCGAACTCATGACGCGATTGCCGCAACGATGCCCATCGGTGTGGTAGCGAATTTCAGCCGTAGTCGGGGCGGAATCTGCGATGGGTTTTCTATTACCGATGAGTAGGTTATCGCCCGTCGAATGAGACATTTTCCACACTGCCGACGCTCACCATTCGGCCCATCGAACTGAGAGCCCCGACGCCGACCGGAAACCGCGAGTTCAATACATAGACATTGCACATAACTTGAATCATCTTGTCGCGCAGGATTTTTCGCTCGAATTCCGATATCGACGACCGCTGCCGAGCCGCGCCTCACCTGCCAACAACGGGGCCACGACGCATCCCATTACGCATCGAGAAAGGTAAACCTAACTCGCTGGACTGTAGCGCAACGCACGGTACGCCGAATTAGTTCCGCGATTGCGAGGGGATTAGAGTCCAGAACAGATCGGTTCAGGTTCCCGGCGGCGGGCCCCGCGCGAGCTATTTGGAGCAGCAAAGCGCAGCCACCTGGGCATATACATCCACGTCGCCTGCCTCGGACTTGCAACCGGGTCCATCAACGACGTTGGAGGCACCGCACTCTATGACCACGATAGAAGCTCCGGCACAGCCGAAGCGGAAGACGCTGTACCGAGGCGACCCCGGAATGTGGTCGTGGGCGCTGCACCGGATCACCGGTGTCACCATCTTCTTCTTCCTCTTCGTGCACGTCTTGGACACCGCACTGGTTCGGGTCAGCCCCGATACCTATGACCACGCCATCGAGACCTACAAGAACCCCATCGTCGCGCTGATGGAGATGGGCCTTGTCGTCTGCGTGCTGTTCCACGCGCTCAACGGCGTCCGCGTAATCCTGGTCGACTTCTGGGGCAAGGGCCCCAAGTACCAGAAGACGATGCTCTGGGTGATTCTCGCCGTCTGGTTCCTGCTGGTGGTTCCGGCCATCGGTCGCCAGTTCTTCTACCTGTTCACGGAGCACTGATCCCATGAGTGAGCGAAGCGAACGAATCATGAACACAGCCGCCACTGCGGTCATGCCGGAGCCGAGCGTCAGCGAGGCGCAGGCATGAGCGCACCTGTTCTCGGTAAGTCATATGACCGCCCGGCGAGCCTGGATCTCCCCCGCTCGCCGCGTGCCCGCTCCAACAACAACTTCGAGAAGTACGCCTGGCTGTTCATGCGCTTCTCCGGCCTGCTGCTGATCGTGCTGGTCCTCGGCCACATGACGATCATGCTGCTGCTCGACGGCGGCGTGAAGCGCCTGAACTTCGCCTTCGTCGCGGGCCGCTGGTCCAGCCCGTTCTGGCAGTTCTGGGATCTGACCATGCTCTGGCTGGCCCAGCTGCACGGCGGCAACGGCCTGCGCACCGTGATCGCGGACTACTCGCGCAAGGACTCGACCCGGTTCTGGCTGAACACCCTGCTGGCCATCTCGATGATCCTGATCGTGGGCGTCGGCACCTACGTCATCTTCACCTTCGACCCCAACATCAGTTAGGAACAGGCACTCGATGAGTGAATCCCGGATTCAGGAGCACCGCTACGACGTCGTGATCGTCGGTGCCGGTGGCGCCGGTATGCGCGCCGCGATCGAGGCCGGTCCCCGGGCCCGCACCGCCGTCCTGACCAAGCTCTACCCGACCCGCAGTCACACCGGCGCGGCCCAGGGCGGCATGTGCGCCGCACTGGCCAATGTCGAAGAAGACAACTGGGAATGGCACACCTTCGACACCGTCAAAGGTGGCGACTACCTGGTCGACCAGGATGCCGCGGAGATCATGGCCAAGGAGGCCATCGACGCGGTTATGGACCTGGAGAAGATGGGTCTGCCGTTCAACCGCACGCCCGAGGGCAAGATCGACCAGCGGCGCTTCGGTGGTCACACCCGCGATCACGGTAAGGCCCCGGTCCGCCGCGCGTGCTACGCCGCCGACCGCACCGGCCACATGATCCTGCAGACGCTGTACCAGAACTGCGTCAAGCACGACGTGGAGTTCTTCAACGAGTTCTATGTGCTCGACCTGGTCATGTCCGATACCGACCGCGGTCCGGTCGCGACCGGTGTGGTCGCCTACGAGCTGGCCACCGGCGAACTGCACGTCTTCCATGCGAAGTCGATCATCTTCGCCACCGGCGGTTCCGGCCGGATGTACAAGACCACCTCGAACGCGCACACGCTGACCGGTGACGGTATGGCGATCGTGTTCCGCAAGGGTCTGCCGCTGGAGGACATGGAGTTCCACCAGTTCCACCCGACAGGTCTTGCCGGTCTGGGCATTCTGATCTCCGAGGCCGTTCGCGGTGAGGGCGGCATCCTGCGCAACGCCAGCGGTGAGCGCTTCATGGAGCGCTACGCCCCCACCATCAAGGACCTCGCGCCGCGTGACATCGTCGCCCGCTCGATGGTGCTCGAGGTGCTCGAGGGCCGCGGCGCCGGACCGAACAAGGACTACGTCTACATCGACGTGACCCATCTCGGCGAGGACGTGCTCGAGGAAAAGCTGCCCGACATCACCGAATTCGCGCGCACCTACCTGGGTGTGGACCCGGTGAAGGAACTGGTGCCGGTCATGCCGACCTGTCACTACGTGATGGGTGGCATCCCGACCCGGATCCGTGGCGAGGTGTTGCGCAACAACACCGATGTGGTGCCCGGTCTGTACGCCGCGGGTGAATGCGCGTGCGTCTCGGTGCACGGCTCGAACCGGCTCGGCACCAACTCGCTGCTCGACATCAATGTCTTCGGCCGCCGCTCCGGCATCGCCGCCGCGGAATACGCCCAGCGCACCGAGTTCGTCGAGATGCCGGAGAACCCGGCGCAGATGGTGCAGGACTGGCTGGCCATGCTGCTGTCGGAGCACGGCAACGAGCGCGTCGCGGATATCCGCACCGAATTGCAGTACACGATGGATATGAACGCCGCGGTGTTCCGCACCGAGGACACCCTCAAGCAGGCGCTCACCGATATCCACGCGCTCAAGGAGCGCTACACCCGAATCACGGTGCAGGACAAGGGCAAGCGCTACAACAGCGACCTGCTCGAGGCCGTCGAGCTCGGCTTCCTGCTGGAGCTGGCCGAGGTCACCGTGGTGGGCGCGCTCAACCGTAAGGAATCGCGCGGCGGCCACGCCCGCGAGGACTACCCGGACCGCGACGACGTCAACTTCATGCGGCACACGATGGCCTACAAGGAGGGCGCGGAGCTGATCTCCGATATCCGCCTCGACTTCAAGCCGGTGGTGCAGACCCGCTACGAGCCGATGGAGCGTAAGTACTGATGACTGCCGTAGTCGAAACACCCCCGCAGAAGGCCGCACCGGTGCCCGAGGGCTCGGTCATGGTCGACGTCAAGGTCGCCCGGTTCAACCCGGAGGACGACAAGGGCGCGCACTGGGAGACCTTCCAGGTGCCGGTGCTGCCGACCGACCGCTTCCTGAACGTGCTCATCTACATCAAGTCCTACCTGGACGGCACGCTCACCTTCCGGCGCTCCTGCGCGCACGGCGTCTGCGGTTCGGACGCCATGCGGATCAACGGCGTCAACCGGCTGGCCTGCAAGGTGCTGATGAAGGACATGCTGCCCAAGGGCGGCAAGACCCTCACCATCACCGTCGAGCCGATCCGCGGCCTGCCCGTGGAAAAGGATCTCGTGGTCAACATGGAGCCGTTCTTCGACGCGTTCCGTGCCGTGAAGCCCTACCTGATCACCTCGGGTAACGAGCCCACCCGTGAGCGCATCCAGAGCCAGGCCGACCGCGCCCGGTTCGACGACACCACCAAGTGCATCCTGTGCGCCTGCTGCACCACCTCCTGCCCGGTGTACTGGAGCGACGGCAGCTACTTCGGCCCGGCCGCGATCGTGAACGCGCACCGCTTCATCTTCGACAGCCGTGACGAAGGCGCCCGCGAACGCCTCGACATCCTCAACGATGTCGAAGGTGTCTGGCGCTGCCGCACCACCTTCAACTGCACCGACGCCTGCCCCCGCGGCATCGAGGTCACCAAGGCCATCCAGGAAGTCAAGCGCGCACTGCTGTTCGCCCGCTGACCCCGAGGCACCCGAAGGCCGCCCGCGTCGAAAGATGCGGGCGGCCTTCGTCGTCTGCAATAAACGGCGGTACGGATGCGTTCCACGGGGCATGAGTGAACCGAAAGTAGAGGTAGTCGGCGTACCCGTGCGCAATGTGTACGAAATCCGACTCGATGGCACCACCGTGGGCGAGGAACGGTATTTCGATGACGGTGCGCACCGTGTGTTCTATGCGACCGAGGTCGATCCGGCGTTCGGCGGCCGGGGATTGGGCAGCATCCTGATCCATGACGCGCTGGCTGACACGGTGGCCAGCGGCCGCCGGATCGTACCGGTGTGCCCGTTCGTGGTGCGGTGGGTCACCAGGCACGACGACTTCGCGGCGAGTGTCGACGAGCCGACACCCGCACTGCTGCAACGCATTCCGGCACTACCACGCTGATGGCATCACGCACCGGACCGGTGCAGTGGTGTCGCGCTGGCCCAGCCCTCCCCCGCTATCACCACATGGTCCAGAAAGCGCAGGCCGACGGTGCGCGCGGATTCGATGAGCAGGCTCGTCGCACGACGGTCGTCGAAGCTGGGGACCGGGTCGCCGGAGGGGTGATTGTGCACGACCGCGAAGCCGCGACCGTCGTGGCGCAGTACGGTATTCAATATTTCGCGGACCGGGACGGCGACCTGATCGATCGCCCCCTCGGCGACGAATACCTTGTGCCGCAAGCGATTCTGCGCATCACAGACCAGCACCAGCAGCCGTTCGACGCGGGCACCGGCGAACAGCGGCAGCGCCACCCGGACGATATCGGCGGCGCCGTCCAGGCGCGGCGCGGTTTCCGGATTGTTGCGGGCTCTGGTGCCGAGGTGGAATGCGGCGACGATGGCCGCGGCCTTGGCCTCCCCGACTCCCGCACGCCGCGATAATTCCTCCGGCCGCGCGGCAGCCAAACCGGCGATGCCGCCGTGCTCGGCGATCAGTTCGGCGGCCATATCCAGTGCGCTCTCACCCCGACGACCCTGACGCAGCAACAATGCGAGCAACTCGCTGTCGCTGAGCGCGTGCGGGCCGAGCGTGAGTAGCCGTTCCCGTGGACGTTGGCCGGATGGCAGTTTGGCGATGGGTACCGACATCAATCCCCCTCGAATGCGGTGCGTTCTCCGCATCATGCCAGCCCGCACCGACAGGTCGGCCGCGATGGTCTGCGCACCGCGACCGGTTCGGGCAGATCGAGTGGGCAGGTCCGATGATGGGGGTTCGTCCCTGAGACGCCGCGGGAAGGGCTGGGCTGCCCCACGCGGTGACCCGATCAGCCGTCGGCAACCGCGATCTCGGGTCCGGGCAATGGACACAGCACACCGGCAGCCAATCGCTCCAGATGGTGAAGTTGCCGCTCGTGCACAACGATTCGGCGCAGCGCCTCGTTGATGGTGGCGTTGCTCGTCGACGTGCCCATGATGGCGGCCGCGGCGGCGAGCAGTTTCTGGTCGAGATCGATCCGCACGGATTTCATGCGCCCTCCTTCGTACATTCGCCATATTGCTTTATCCGGCCCGCTGATGTCTGGCAAATCGGGCACAACGACGGAATCGACATTTGACTAATTACCCTACGGGGGTATAGTTCCACGCATGGAGCACGAGCACGGAACGCCGGTCGATCACCACGAACATGCCGGGCATACAGCACATTCCGCGCATCAGGCAGCCGCCGGGCACACTCAGCACGCAAACACCGAGCGTCATGCTCCAGCGTCCTGGCGGATGGCCGCCCAGGCCACCCTGCACTGCCTCACCGGCTGCGCGATCGGCGAAATCCTCGGCATGGCGATCGGCACCGCGCTCGGCTGGAACAACACCGCGACGATGGTGCTGGCGATCGTGCTGGCCTTCGTCTTCGGCTACGCGCTGACCATGCGCGGCGTGCTGAAGGCGGGGCTGCCACTGGCCGCCGCCATCACCACCGCGCTGGCCGCGGACACCGTCTCGATCACGGTCATGGAAATCGTCGACAATGCCGTCATCCTCGCCGTGCCGGGCGCCATGGACGCGCATCTGGATACCGTGATGTTCTGGGCGACACTGGCCTTCTCCCTGGTGGTCGCCTTCATCCTGACCACGCCGGTCAACAAGTGGATGATCGGCCGCGGCAAGGGCCATGCGGTGGTACACGAACTGCACGGCCACCACTGATCAGCTCGCCGTCGCAGGAGCCGGTCTACTGCCGGTAATAATGCGAAAAAGCCCGCCCAGCTAGACAGTTTGTCCATCTGGGCGGGCTTTTGTTGTCGCGACCGCCCTGCGGTGCTTGCATCGAGGTATGTTCACCGAAGCTCAGCTGTACTCGCCGGTGACCCGATCCGGCGATGGCGATGTCTTGGTGCACCTGAGCGACGAGCACCCCGGCGTCCACGATCCGGATTACCGCGCCCGCCGCAATGCGATCGCCGCACTGGCACTGGATTACGCACCGGGTAAACCGTTGCCACACATTGACTACACCGATGCCGAACAAGAGGTGTGGCGCATCGTGTCGGCCGAACTCGCTCGCAAACACCAGAAGTACGCCGCCACCGAGGTGCTCGCGGCCGCGGCCCGGCTCGATTTGCCGAGCGATCATATTCCCCAGCTCGACGAGGTCTCGGCGGCATTGACCCCGCTGACCGGATTCCGCTATGTGCCCGCCGCGGGCCTGGTGCCGCTGCGCGAGTTCTTCGGTTCCTTCGCCGACCGGACCTTCCACTCCACCCAGTACATCCGGCACCACTCGGCCCCGCTGTACACCCCGGAACCCGATGCCATCCACGAGATCATCGGGCACGCCAATCAGATCGCCAGCCCGCGCTTCGCCGCCATCTATGAGGCGGTCGGCGCGGCCGTCGCCCGACTGACCACCGAGAAGGCACTGAAGTTCCTCGCCGATGTGTTCTGGTTCTCCATGGAGTTCGGCGTGGTTCGGGAGAAGGACGAAATCCGTTGCTACGGAGCGGGTTTGCTGTCCTCGTATGGCGAGATCGAGGAGTTCCAGCGCGCCGAGCTGCGACCACTGGACGTGGCGACGATGGGCACCGCCGTCTATGACATCACGCACTACCAACCGATTCTGTATTGCGCACAGTCGATTTCGGAGATCGAGGATGTGATCGGCGGCTTCTTCGCCACCATGGACGACGATTCGCCGCACCGGGTACTGCACGCCAGCAGTAGAATGTGACACATCATCGTTTAAAACTCGAAAGTTGCTGGGAGACATCAAGGTTCGGCAATTTCAACCCGCCGCGACAACCGACCGACCGACTGTTAGCCTGCCTCGCGTCCGATCTCTTCGAAGGGGCGCGAGCCGAGATGACAGTTGATACACCGGATTCCACAACCGAGACGCCGCTGTGGCTACAGGGTCGAGACGCGGTGGTCGCCGCGACACCGGCCGAGGATTGGCGCAACGGCGCGCCCGACTACCACCTGACCAACCAAACCGTGCCGCGCGAGCGCACCACCGACCACGCGGCGGGCTCGCTCGAGGCCATCGTCGAGGATCTGGTGCGGGTCTTCGAAATGGAGGTCTCGCACAAGAAGGATCCGGCCACCTGGGTGTCGCTGGTGGCCGAGCACTACCGCGGCCGGGTCAACGGCGGACCGTGGCAGGACGCCGAGGAATTCGCGCGGATCGGCAGCTACAACATCCTGATCGGCGATAACCCGTACTACGAGGTCGAGCGCGAGACCTTCGAGTCCTCGCACGAGACCTTCCACACCGCCTTCCCGAACGGCTTCTTCTGGGAGCTGCTCGAGGTGCTGGCCGGACCGCCCGCGGTCACCTTCCGCTGGCGGCACTGGGGTCGCTACGACGGCGAATACAAGGGCCACCAGCCCACCGGCGCGTTGATCGAAATGTTCGGCGTGACGATCGCCAGGGTCAGCGACGACCTGCGCATCCTCGAACTCGAGCATTTCTACGACAACAACAAGCTGCTCGGCCCATTGGCACACGGGTGCCCGGTTACCAAGTCCGCGTAGGATTTCCGGCCGCTCGGCAGCGCTACTGCTTGCCGAGCGGTAACCCTGCCTCCAGGAAATCCAGTGCGCGATTGAGGTTCTCGGCATTCAGCGGATTGAACCTCGCGATGCCGAGCGCGACGCCCGCGATGGCGCCTGCGGTCACGCGTATCTCGAAGTCATCGGCATCCCGGCCCATATGGTCGGCGAGCAGACCCGCCATGAGGTCGATGCCCCGTTGCAGTTCCAGTCCGATGGCCGCGCGCAGCTCGGGCACGTGGTACAGCAGCGCCTGACGCTCCTGCTCGAATGCCAGCTCGGCGGCGGGCAGGTTCGCGAACACCTGCGCCGTCGCATTGCGGAATGCGGTCAACGGCGCGATGTCGTGAGGCTGGGCCCTTATCGCGTCGATCATCAGCGGATCGAGATCGTCGGCAAGCACCAACTGTTCCTTGGTCGGGAAATAGCGGAAGAAGGTGCTGGGTGATACCTCGGCCGCCGCGGCGATCTGCTCGATGGTGGTCTCGGTATAGCCCTGCTCGCGGAACAGCCGGAACGCTTCTTCGCGAATCGTCCGGCGGGTCCGTTCCTTCTTCCGCTCGCGCAGGCTCTGCGCGGCCGTCCCGTCCGCGGGCAGCTCAACCGACATGTGTCGATTCTGGCCCATCGACGGGCACCAGCGCGTCCGGTATCGCATCCTGGCGTTGTGGCGCGGCAGTCGACCGCCCCGGCAGCACCCGCAGGGCGAGCGGCACCGCCACCGCGCAGATGGCCGCACACACCCATAGCATCGCGCTCATCCCACCGACGAACGCCGACTGAACCTGTTCCAGCATGGCGGCGTCGCCGGTCGATTTCGCGACGGCCACACCGGCATTCACACTGTCGCGAATCGGATCGACATCCAACGCCCCGAGATCGTCGCGGTAAACGGTAGCCAGCACGGTGCCGAGCAGCGCCACCGCGATGGTGCCCGCCGCCTGACGCAGCGCCTGCACCAACGCCGAGCCGACGCCCGCACGGGCGACTTCGAGATCGTCCAGCGCGACTGCCATGCCCACCGGCAGCCCGAGGCCCATGCCCGCACCGGTCAACCCGACCCACAGGGCCACGAACCAGTACGAGGTCCCCAGTTCGGTCAACCCGCCCAAGCCCAGGCCGAGTGCCAGCACCGTCAGGGCGAGCGCCACCATCAGCGCCGGTCCCAATTTCGGCTGCAACCGATCACCCAACCGCGATCCGATCAGCAGTCCGGCGATCAACGGCAGCAGGCGCACGCCGCTGCCGAGCGCATCCGCGCCGAGAACCGCCTGAAAATACTGCGGCACGGTGAAGAACAGGCCGAACAAGCCGAAGGTGATGATCACGGTGAAGGCCGCGCCCCAGCGGAACCCGCGGCTGCCGAACAGGCCCAGATCCACCAGCGGGAAGCTCGCGCGCCGCTGCCACCCGATGAATACCGCGACGATCGCGACGCCGCCGAGCAGCGCACCCCAACCGAGCCCATTGCCCCAGCCCTCATCACCGAGCCGGATGAATCCGTAGGTGACCCCGACCATGCCGAGGATCGACAGCGCGATGCCAGGCAGATCCATCGGCCGCTGATCCGGATTCCGTGATTCCGGCACCAGGGCCGCGACGGCCGCCGCACCGAGCACCACCATCGGGACATTGATCAGGAATACCGAACCCCACCAGAAGTTATCGATCAGCCAGCCGCCGAGGATCGGACCGAGCGGCAGGCCCAGTGCGGTCGAGGTGACCCAGATGTTCATGGCCTTGGCCCGCTGGACCGAATCCGGGAACAGCACCGGCAACACCGCCATCGACAGCGGCGTCATGACCGCCGCCGCGACGCCGAGGACAACGCGGGCCGCAATGAGTTGACCGGCGGTGCTGGCGAAGGCGCAGGCCAGCGAGGCCGCTCCGAATAGCACCAGCGCGCCGAGCAGCAGCTTTTTGCGGCCGTAGCGGTCGCCGAGCGCGCCCGCGGGCAGCATCACGGCCGCGAGCGCCAGCGTGTACGCGCTGCTGAACCACTGCAGCGCACCGGTATTCGCGTTCAGGTCGACGGCGAGGGTGGGCAGCGCGACGGTCAGCACGGTCATATCCAGGCCGATGGTCAGCATCGCCAAGGCCAGCGCGCCCAGCGCCAACCAGCGGCGAGTCGAGTCTGTTTGCATAACGCCTCCAAAAATGAGAGCTACAACTTTTTGATAGTAGCTCTCATTTAGTAGTTTCTGTCAATATTCACCCAACCGTGTCTCTTCCGGGCCCACCACGCGGCCGGTCAGTAGGCTCGCAGCCGATGAGCACCCGGGACCTCCTCCTCGCACTCTGCCTCGGTTCTGCGCTGGCCATTACGGCCGTGACCTGGGGCCCTGCCGCGACCGTTTCGCAGGCGACGCCGACGACCACGACGACGACGCCGTTCAACACCCCGAATACCGACAGTTGCCCGCAGAAGACGAAGCCGCCCAATCCGATCGACGAATCGGAGGTCCCCGAACCCGGACAGCCGACGCCGACCCCGCTTGCCGTGCCGATTCCGCCGGTCGGCGGCTCACGACTGGGTGAATGCGGTGTCGTCATCCCGCGCGGCGCACCGCCGGTGCCGCAGGACATTTCCGCAACGGCCTGGCAGGTATCGGATCTCGATACCGGTGAGGTGCTCGCCGCCAAGGACCCGCACGGACGCTACCGGCCAGCCAGCACGATCAAGGTGCTGCTCGCGACCATCGCGCTGCGCAATCTCGACCTGAACAAGACCGTCACCGGGACGCAGGAGGACGCGAATGCCGACGGCACCCGTGTCGGCATCGGTCCGGGTGGCCGCTACACCAACCGGCAGCTGATGCAGGCGCTGATCATGGCGTCGGGCAACGATGCCGCGCACGCCATCGCCGCCCAGCTCGGCGGCGACGCCGCTACCGTGCAGAAGATGAACGAACTGGCAAAGTCGTTGTACGCCTTGGATACTCGCACCGCGAGCCCGTCCGGTCTGGACGGTCCCGGCATGAGCACCTCGGCCTACGATCTGTCGGTGCTGTTCCGCGAGGCGATGACAATTCCCTTGTTCGCCGAACTCATCCACACCGAACAAGTCGACTTTCCCGGCTACCCCAAGGACCCGAAAAACCCTGACGACAAAGACCATCCGGGCTTCCCCATCGCCAACGACAACCACCTGCTCTACGAATACGACGGTGCGCTCGGCGGCAAGACCGGTTACACCGACGACGCCAGACAGACCTTCGTCGCCGCCGCCCAACGCGACGGCCGCCGCCTCGTCGTGACGCTGCTGAAAGCCGATGTGCTGCCGCTGCGTCCGTGGGAACAGGCCGCGCGTCTGCTCGACTACGGATTCGCGCTGCCGAAGAGCGCCACCGTAGGAAAGCTTCCCGAAGCTAAGTCCACGAAAGGCACTGTGGGACTTGCCTCGCCGCCTCCGAAAGACCACGAGGCAGAGCCCGCCGATGAATCCGAGAACCATGCGGGCACCCGCATGCTACTACTGGTGGGCGGCATAATTCTGGTCCTCGCACTGCTTTTCGGAGCTCGCCGCGTCAACCGCCACCGATAGTTTCTTCGGGAGTTCCGGCGCCCAACAAGTATCCACCGCGCGAAGTGTGATATCTGGGCGCGGCGAATCGGAGGTTCTCTGGCGGTCGAGCGTGAGGGACCCCGGTGCTCGAGCGGTGGATCAGAGGATCGGTTGGGCCATCCGGGTGATTTCCCGGCGGATCGTGTGCTGGTCGCAGGGAGTGATGTGGAATTCGTTGTATTGGCGGCGGTAGTGGTAGCGGCCGTCGCCGTCGATGTCGAACCAGTTCAGGTATTCGGGTGGGTCCGGTTGTGAATCGCGTAGGCCGCGAAGGATTTCCACGGTTCCGGAACCGGAGCGCCGAGCGCGCAGGAGGCGGTAGATCTGGTCGGACGGCGTCTCTTTCAGGCCGGTCCAGGACTCGAGATTATCGACCAGGCATTGGATATCCTCGATGACGGCCGGATGCTTTCCGGGCGGCACGTCGCCGAGCACCGCGGTGAACACCGCGGGCACGATCGCGGCGGTGCCGACCTCGAGCACGACATTGCCGCCGAACTCGGGGGTGGGGCCCGGCCGTTGCACCAGGGTGACACCGATGTCGGCGTCGATCGCGCCGAACGCACGCAGCGGGCGTCGTCGAGTTCCGGTGAGTGTCAATGCGATTCGCGGATCCGCCACCACCCGCAATGCCGCCGAGAGGTCCGGGTTGGCGTGCAGCGGCATGCGGCGTTCCAATTCGCGGGTGAGCTGGTCGAATTCGTCCTCCCAGCGCACCGAGGCGATCAGACGTAACGGAAAGGGGTAGCGATCAGACCGGGTCTCGCGCCAGATGTGCATGAACTCATCGGGTGTGAACTCGAACTTCACCCGCGCTCACCGTTCGCCGCGGGCGCATCGGAACCGATAGCCTGGGGAACCGCGGGATCGTCCGGACCGAGCAGTTCTTCGTACTGGCCGATCAGGTAATCGGGGACCTTGCGGCTCGACTCGTCCTCCCCCGATTTGCGTCCCGCGCCGGGCGACGACATGCCCGACATGCCGTTGCGGCCGGTGCTGGCCGCGCTCGACGCAGTGGAAGCCGTTGTACTGCTGGCGTTTCCGGTTGTCGGCACGCCGGTGACGCTGCGGCCTGGGCCCGGTGTGGTGCTGTTGCCGAATCCGGATGCGCTGCCCGGTCCGGAGGTGCCGAGGCTGCCCGGCTGTCCCGAAGTCGTCGGGGTGGTGGTCGTTGCGGCGGGCGAGGTGGCGGTGGTGCTCGCGGCCGTGGTCGGGGACTGCGTCTGTTGTTGTCCGGTAGTGGAATTCGAGTCGAGACTCGTGGGGTTCACCGTGCCCTGATCGGTCCCGGGTGTCCCCGAACCGTTCGACTCGCCGTTGCCGCCGCCGGTGTTACCGGTGCCCGCTCCGGTGGTGCCGCCGCTGCTGCCCCCAGTACTTCCGCCCGGACCGCCCTCATTGCCCCCACCGGGTGATGTGACCGGCACAAAGGTCGGGACTCCGGACCCGGCAGGGCCATAGGACGGTTTGTAATTGTTGTTCATGGTGTCGATCGCGGTGCGATGCAGCGCCTCGATGCCGCGCTGATAGGCGACCTCCTGACTGTCACCGGCCCCGGCAAGTCCCGCGCCGATCGCGGAAATAATGACCTGCGCGGGATCCAGCGAAGTCGCCGAACCTCTGCTGCCTTGCGCCGCGGACGGTGGCGGCACCGTCATCTTCACCACTTCGGCGGCCGACGCCACACCCTTGATCCGGTGCCCGCAGGCATTGATCACCTGCTCGATCTCACTTGCCTGCCGATAGAACGTCTGCGCCGCGGCAAGAGCCGCATCGGCCATGGCGCCCTCGATGCCCGAAGCCAATGCCTTCTGAATCGCGATATTCGCACCCAGCAGCCCACCGCTCAGCGCCGTGGCAATACTGATCCAGGTATCGGCCTGCTGATGCATGATGCCCGGACTCATCTGCTGCGCGTGGGTATAGATCTCCTCGTGGGTGATGCCTTCGAACTGCTCCATCCGAGTGATGTACGCCGAATCCTGGCCGCTTGCGGACAGTTTCGTCTCATACTGCTCCACACCCTGCTGCTGACCCCGCGCAAGCGTGCTCGGCTGGGTGGTGTCCGGCTTGCGGCTCGAATCGAATGCACCGAGCGCCGAAGGAACATTGTTGATGTCGAGAGGGCCGGTCATGGTTAGTTGTCCTTGCCGATCTCCGGTTCGATGGTGGAGGCGATGTCGGTTATGCCGTCGCAGGGGTTGAGGTTTTGGGGGGCGCGGTCGGTGAGATAGACGTCGACCTGGACGAATCCCACCTTCGTTCGCAAGTCGATCTGACAGTTGCGACTGACTTGCGGATCACGGACCAGCAGGGCTTGGCGACCGTTCACGGTGATCGGCTCGCTGTACGAGCCAACCTTCGCGAGGTCTTCCTCCCAACTCGCGTTTCCTGAGTTCAATTGCAAGGTTCGCAAAGTCGAGAGGAAGTCGCAGGTGAGAAAGCTGTACTCGGCCACGAGATCGTCGCCACGCGCTCGGGATGCGGGATCGAAGCCAGCTCGTCGAGCTGCGTCGTCGCTGATCCATGTACAGGGATCGAACACGACCTTTGGGCGTCCCGTACTGGCGGTGTACTTGTTGTCCTGCGACGGCGGCTGAAGCTTCGGATTGGTCAGTGTCGGCCTAGCCGATGGAGCCGAGGAAGACGTAGTTTGACCTGAACCGACCTGGTCCTGCGCGGTGTCGCTGTTGGATGAACAGCTCGCAGCGAGTGGCATAGCGGTTAACGCCAGAAGTGCCAGCAAGGGGCGAATTCTCATCATGACGCCTGCGCTCCTGAAGTGCCGGTGATTATCGACTTCGCGAACATGGCGTCGGCTTCCTCCACCAACTGACCAGCTCGCAGATAAGCCGCCGCCATCTTCAATGCCGCCTCTTTCATCCCGTTGAGAGCATCCGTCATCTGCACTGCCTTACCGGAAAATCCGTCTTGAAGCTGCTTGGCGGACTCGAAGCCTCCGAATCCCTCGAGCTTGTGCAAACGTGTCGATCGCCTGATCTCCGGATCGAGTGTGGTTTCAACAAACCTTGTGTAGACCTCGGCGCACCGCCGTGCGGCGTCCGCCTCCATCCGAAATGTTCCCCCAGTGGCCTGCTGATACAGCGCATTTGCGGCCGATTGTCCCACTTCCATCGGCGATCCCTCCCTCGCTGTTCGTGCGCTTACTGTACTGGACGCGTGAAACGGTCAATCGGTTCCGTTGGGACACAACGACCTTCTCGATTGGTTCCGATCCTGCGGGTTCAGGCCGCTCGTGGCGCGTCCTGCCCGAGCATTCATCCAGCCGTGTACCCGCCACAGGGCTTCATCGCGGGTCGTAGGGACCCACAGATCCGGGGACGCGCAGGTGCCGATCGGACTTGCGAAGATGCCACTGGATGCAATTTGTCCTGGGGTTATGTCCTGATCGCATGGAAATCCGCAGTGTTGCCGCCAGCTGAGATCGCGCGTGGTCTCCTGATGCGAACAGTGAAACCTGATGGGAGGCGGGGCATGTCGGAGGACGGATCGACGCTGGCACGGCGACAGCTGGGGAAGTACCTGCGGGACGGCCGGGAGGGATGTGGATTCACGCTCGCGCAAGCGGCGGCGTTGATCGAGCGCAGTGGTAGCACGTTGCAGCGCATAGAGAAGGGCACCGTGGCACAGCTGCGCGAGGTGGATCTAGCGGCGCTGTGCACGATCTATGGCTTCGACCCGGACCACACCGAGGCGATGAAAGTGCTTGCAGCACAAGGTAATAAGGAAAGTTGGTGGCGCGAGTACTGCGACTTGATGTCGGCGAACTTCGACTTCTTCGTCGGATTGGAAGCATCGGCGCAGCGTTTGACCACCTATGAGTCCGAACTGGTGCCGGGATTGCTGCAGACACCGGCGTACGCCAGTGTGCTCATCCGATCCGTCTATCCGGACGACAATGCCGAGGAGCACGCACGTCGGGTGCAGTTGCGGATGCGTCGGCAGCTGAGAATCACCCGCAAGCATCAACCCGCGACGCTCGAGGTGATCCTGCGGGAGTCGGTTCTGCGTGGGATGGTCGGCGGGCCGAAAGTTATGGCGACCCAACTGAAGTACCTTTGCGATGTCGGCACTCGGCCCAACATCAATCTTCGTATTCTCCCGTTCAGCGCTGGTTTTCCGCTCGGGGACGCGGTCGGCCCGTTCGTCATCCTCGAGTTCGGCACGGACAGACACGGCCGGGAGCTCGAGCCACCGGTGGTCTTCACGGAGAACTTCGCGGGGGATTTGTATCTTTCGAAACCGGCCACCATCCAGCGGTATCATCATGCGTACGAGAGCCTGCGGCGCAGTGCGATTGACGCCGACGCCAGCCGCGCTCTGCTCAGACGGGTGGCGAAGGAGTACACGTGAACATCGATCTGGCCGGTGCCGACTGGTTCAAGAGCAGCCGGAGCGGCGGCAGCTCGAACTGCGTTGAGGTCGCCTTCCTCGCGAACACCCTTGTCGGCGTTCGCGATTCGAAGAACCCCTCCGGCCCCGCCCTCGTGTTCACCCCGGCCGAATGGTCGGCCTTCACCGCCGCGACAACTCGCGGAGAGTTCGACCGCTGATCTCAGGCGCACCTCATGGCGGCTGCTCTCGGACGTGAAGTCGTTCAAGAGCAGCCCTAGCGGTGCCCAGTCGAACTGCGTCGAGGTCACCTTCCTCCCGAACAAGCTTGTGGGCGTTCGCGATTCGAAGAACCCCTCCGGCCCCGCCCTCGTGTTCACCTCAGCCGAGTGGTCAGCCTTCACCGCCGCGACAACTCGCGGAGAGTTCGACCGCTGACCTCAGCGGGGCACCTCATGGCGGCTGCTCTCGGACGTGAAGTCGTTCAAGAGCAGCCCTAGCGGTGCCCGCTCGAACTGCCTCGAGGTCACCTTCCTCCCGAACAACCTTGTGGGCATTCGCGATTCGAAGAACCCTCCGGCCCCGCACTGGTGTTCACTTACTACTAGGTGGCGATGCCACGAGCGGACCGGACACCAGCTATTCACAGTGGCGTCGATGTGGTCGAGGGCCAATCGACATGGACAGACGTCTGCCGGGCAACCGACATAGCCCACAGCAGTGTGGACGCCTGGGGCAGAGCGCCGTTATCGTTTTGCGAATGGGAGATAGCGGGGGGCAGTATGGATCCGGTCAGAATCTTTCTGTTGTGCCTGATGATGTGCAGGCGATCGGCCAGTACGTCTACAACATCGCCGACACCATGAAACAGGCCCTCGATTCCGCTGCCCGCGAGGTCGAGACCCTACTCGGTTCGGACTGGACCGGTGACGCGGCCGACGAATTCTCCACCGGCTGGGCCGAAACCCGTGACGGTGGAGCACAACTCATGCAAGCGCTGACTTCGCTTGCCGAAAAGTTGGGCGTCACCGCAGCCAACTACAAGAGTACCGACACCGGCAACGCGTCCGGTATCTCCAGCCTGGATCTGCCATGAGCTCCCAATTCAGTGTCGACCTGGACCAACTCGACCGGATCGTGTCGCGCCTCAATGGCCTGGCCGGGTTCTTGCACGATCACCTCGACGAGCTCGACCACAAGGTCGCGGCACTACACAGCGGCAGCTGGGAATCCGCGGCAGCCAGCGCTTATGCCGATGCCCACAGCCAATGGCTCACGGCCGCAAGAGAATTCGCCGAAGGCGTCGCCGCCGTGAGTGACGCCGCGCAGAAAGCGCATGGCCGCTACACCCGCGCCATCGACGTCAACCGACGGATGCTGCAGTCGGGGCAGGCATGATCGTCGACTGGCAGACCTACTACGACGCCGCGAAGAAATGCCACGACCTCGCCGACGACCTCCGCAAGGCCGACAAACCGGTCCACGATGCAGTAAAAGGTGAATGCGCCGGGATGGCCGGAGACGCCCCCGGCTGCAAACAGTGGGGCGAGGCGTACGACAAATCCGCCCAGCAGACCATGCAGGCCTCCTCCAGCCTGGCCAACGCCCTCACTAACTTCGGCGCCGTGCTGTATGCCAACGGCTACCACTACGGCTCCGCCAACAAAAGCAACCCCGCCCCACCGCGACCCGACGTCAGCCAAGTCGGCGAGTACAAGGTCAGCGTCCCATCGTCGGTGGCCGACAACGGAATCGGTTTCACCGACCACGGCGGCCTGAAGGAGTTCCTGGACAAACTCGTCGCCAAAGTTCTCTCGGCATTCGGCAAACTCCCCAACGGAGACCACACCAAACTCGACAAAGCCCACACCACCTGGAACACCTTCGCCAACCATGAAACCATCACCGGCGCCGCCGCCCGGATTTCCGCCATTTCGGCTCTGTTCGACGGCATGGACGATGCCACCAACCGGCAACTACTCCAAGACCACTTCACCACGCTGAAAACCGGCGCCGAAACCGTCGCTACCGCCGCACAGAACATGGCCGCACCGGTCAAGGACTATCACGACGCGACTGTCGCCCTCGGCAAAGACAACGCCACCGCGATCAACGCACTGGAATTGTCCGTCAGCCTGATCGCCATCACCGCTGGTGTCGCGTTCCTGTTCAGCCTCGGCTCCTCCGCCGTCGCCGCAGCCGCCGCCATCGACGCCGACGTTGTCCTCACCATCAACGCGATCCAAACCTCCTACCGCGCCAGCCAAATGGTCCGAGTCATCGGCCTCACCAGCCTCGCGGCGGGCGCCGTCGGCACCATCGACGCCTTCCACGCCCTCCCCACCGTCGACCTCGACAAAGCCATCGCCGCCCTCGCCGCCATCATCGGCATGACAGCGACAATCGATGATCCGGACTCCGACGACATCAACGGGCACAATACCGCTGGCGGCGCGTTTACTACGAACTCATACACGTCGAAGGTGAATAAAATCGCCAGCGAGTACGGGGTTTCACCGAAGGAAGTGAAGGATGCCATCCATAAGATCAAAGCACAAGGCGCTTGGCGTGGTGACGGGAACAATCGAAACCCTGACGTAATCGTCGATCTCGATACCGGTGAGGTCCACGTACAGAAACCAGACGGCAGCCCGTCCGAAGACAGTATCGGAAATATCCATGATGCACTGGAACACTGACGGGAGGCGAAGCAATGCGGCGAGAAATCATAGAACACGAGGATAGATGGATTATCCTGCCACTGAGGGGAGGCCGTATCGTAGCTACCGAATGGCGCCCGAGCCAAGTCGATCTCATTGTCGATACAGGCTTCAAAGTAGTCATCGGATATGACGCCGAATTATCCTTGCGAACCAGCAAGGAGAACTCACCCAACCGTCACGAAGTGCCTCATTGGCCGAGGGAGGATGCCGAAAAAATTCTAGCATCCGAAATACTCTCACCGGTATTCTTCAAATCCGGTGGCGCCAGAATTGCTCTCCGAAACGGATGGCTCTTGCATCTCGCTGATCGACCGGCAAGATCACCGGCAGCGGTTTACTCCGAATCCTCTCTACTGTGGACTCGCGATGGACTGTCC
Source organism: Nocardia anaemiae NBRC 100462 (assembly GCF_001612725.1). Classification (GTDB taxonomy): domain Bacteria; phylum Actinomycetota; class Actinomycetes; order Mycobacteriales; family Mycobacteriaceae; genus Nocardia; species Nocardia anaemiae. Next base: position 178,015 of record NZ_BDAZ01000008.1, read on the forward strand.
AGCCAAACCGAATATCCGGTTCTCAGAATAGATCCGTGGACCGGACAGATAGTCACCACACCGGAATGGCCGTCCCGCCCATCCGACCTAGCCATCAACTACGAATCCGACGATATCAACGACTAACTAGTCGTTCTTGTCGAGGTCGTCCACTTCGGTGGGTACACGCACCCCCCACCAACCGCTCCAGCCATCACCCCAACCGGCCGCACGGGTTATATCGATCAGCGTGACTCCATCCGCACCTTTCGCCATCTCACGCAGTACGGCATCGAAGCGTTTGTCGATCCAAGCCTCCAAGCGGTTCAGCTAAGGTAGAGCCGAAATCGAATGTGCCAGTGGCAGTTTGATCGTCCTCTTAATCAGTGGAGGAAAGGTCCACGCGAATCTACGCGCGATAAATCCGCTGTGCCACTTTCGCAGAAGCTAATCCGCTACGGAACTCGACCACGTGGCGACCTCACCAACATAGGCTCCTATGGTGCCGGCTCCAGTCTGTCGTGCCCTGGACGAGGCACGAGCAATGATTCGGCGGTCAGTGCGCCGCGGTCGCGTACTTCGAGAGGCTTCCGATCTCCGCTCCAAGAGACGACCTGAACCGGCTTGCCTTTGTCGACGAACAAGTAGTAGCCCTGCTCCGGCCCCTCCCGGTAATCCATTGTGGGGAGATGCTTCCAACACTGACCTGGCGTATTCGCGTTCTTGTTGAGGTCGTCGACTTCGGTAGACGCACGCACCTCCACCAACCGTTCCCAGCCGTCAGCCCAACCGGCCGTACGGGTTATCTCGATCAGCGTGGCTCCGTCCGCCCCCTTCGCAGCTTCGCGCAGCGCGGCATCGAAGCGTTGGTTCGATCCAAGCGGCTCCGCATGTGGAGGACTGAAATCAAATGTGCCAGTGCATGTTTGATCGTCGGTGCGATCGCTGGAAGAGGTGCAGGCGCTCAGGGCCGACACGGCAACCGAGACCAACAGTACGTACTTCAGCCCAGTCATATGATCATTTCTTCCCTGGCAACGGAATCTCAACTCCGGCAGGCTGACCGGTATCGCTCTCGCTCACGGAGTTGCTCCAAGTGATTGTCGGCCGACTCCGGATGCCGGTGGCCGGGTCGGCAGGGTTGCCGAGGACGACGGCTCGCCCATTGTCGATGTGTTCCTTAACCTTCTGCGCCAACTCTTCGGCAGACGCGTTCGAATTCGCCAGGCCGATCTTTCGCCCTTGTTCGTTGTTGTACAGATCCATAGCCTCGCGATGCGGCGGGTTCCCGCCGATCTTTTCATGGCTCGTGGTGTAGGTCTGGGTCCAATCCTCACCGAACTTCTGCGTCATCAACGCATTCCAGTACGTGTGTCGGAACGCGTCACCCTGTCCGTCTAGATATGAGGTCGGATACCGCTTCTTGGCTTCGTCCTCCGCCAACGAGGTGATAGCGAAGAAATCCTGCAGGCCAGATAGCCCCTTCTTGGAGTAGAGATTATCGAGAGCCCTGGACTCCTCCTCGGTCATCAGAGTGGCCTTGAAGTCCGGTATTGCCATCCTAATAACGTCGAGCAGTGCGCCATCCGACGGCCAAATCACCGGTTTGGAACTCGACGTCTCGGTTTGGTAGTCAGTGAGTATCTTTGCGAGACTTGGATCGGACGGGGTACCAGCCAAACCTTGCTTAACTGAATCTGCCAACTTCTCCAGTAGCCGTCCAAGGTTCTCCGCCCCGGTGAGATCAGCTTCCTGAATCCGGGTCAGCGCTTGGCGAATCGCCTGGGTCAGCCGGAACTCCTCCAACTCCTTGTTGGCGACAGCAGTGGCGGGAGACCACCAATGCTCCTTCATTGTCTCCCAATTCGATTGGTGCGAAAGCACTTCGCCGTCTGGTTCACAGAAAAGATCCCAGTCCGAATCCTCGACCTCTCCGAGCCATCCTCGGATCTCTCCGATCTTCCCTTCGATGGTCTCGCAAGTCGAGTTGATCGACTTGGCCATCTCCTCGTAGACATCGACGGTCGTGAAACCATCCTTCTTGTCCTGCTCGCCGCGCTCGCGCACGCTATCGCCCGATTTGCCCTCGAAATATTCGTATGACTGCGCTACCTTGCGACCCGCGTCAGCCAATTCCGAATCGATCTCACCCGCCACACGCTTCACGATCGATGCCACATCACGGGCGGGGCCGAAATTCCAACCCAGTACCTGGGGAACTGTGAGGGGATGATCCTCGTGAAGACCGCTCACCGCTCCCCCACCTGGCGCAAGCGGGTAGCGGTGGCTTGATCCTGCTGCTCGAATGCCGTGGCCTGTTGCTCGACTACGCTAGCCAAATCTCGCATCCGGCCGACATGAAAGTCCACGACACGGTCCAGCGCCTCGAGCGTCTCCTGGATGCGAACCCCTGCTGAAGAACCCTCCAGTTTGTTCCGCGCATCATCGCGGCTGTCTTTCGCGACCGGCGCCTTACCGGCGATGGTGTCCGAGTGGACCCGCACATCAGCCGCCAGCTTACGCATCCTCACCGGGTCGACCTCGAACACGGGATCACCACACCTTCGATTTCACTTGCCGCGCTTCGCAAGTCGCGTACGACAGACTCATTTACAGCATTTGCGGACCGCTGCCGCTAACTTCGCCGCGTCGGCGCATTCTGGCTAAGCTCTGTGTAGATACGTTCGGCCTCAGCCTGGGCATTTGCGTACGCAATCCGGTGCTGATCCGCGATCAGCAGCTCGAGCCGCCGAGCACCCGCTTCCAGCGCATAGGGCTCGATGTAGAGAGCCGTGATCGTTCCGCGAGCATCGGCTTCGACATACACGCCACCGTCCGCCGACCGCGAACTCCCGCGCACCTCGGAGACCGCGGCGTTCAATCGTTTGAGGTGTGCTGCCCGACGCTCGGTGTACTCGTCCATTACTCCCCAACCCCGATCCGCACACGGATCTTCTTCCATGTACAGCGGAACTCTATCGCCCACAGGTTCACAGCGACAAACTATTCCGTGCTCAGCGGCGGCGCAGGCCCGAAAGGACTAATGCCGCAAGGGCACCCGCGCCGAACGAGGCGGCGCTGGTGCCCATGGAGAGCCCCGGCGCACTCATGCGCGGTTTGATTACGGCGGGGGCAGGTGGGGGGATTTCGGCTTCGATCTCGTTTTCCGATGCTGTTGCGGCCCAGGCGGTTGCGAACAGGATGATGCGATAGGTGGTGTAGCTGAACACCATCAGGCCGATGATCGATCCGAATACCGCGCCCGCGGGGCTGTGCAGCACCATCTGCAGGTAGAACGATGCGACGTATTTGAAGAGCTCGAAGACCACTGCGGCAATCGCCGCCGCTCGGGCGGCGCTGCGCAAGGTGACCGGCTCGCGCGGCAGGCGCGCGATGATCCAGACGAATACCGCCCACGATGCGAGGAAGCCGAGCAGTATCGAAATGAGCACCAGGATCAGCCGAGCGCCCGGCAACTCCGACAGGCGGAATGTGCGCAGCAGCCGTGCGCCGAGGGTGCTCGACGCCAGCGTGGACAGACCGATCGAGACAATGAAGGCCAGACCGAGACCTATCAGGGCACCGAGGTCGGAAAGCTTGTTGAGGAACCAATTGTCTTCCGGGGTCTTCTGTTCCCACTGTTCGGTCAATGCCGCGCGCAGATTCGCCATCCAGCCGAGTCCGGTGTAGACACCGACGAGCAGACCGAGCGTGCCGACCGTGCCGCGTGATCGGACCGCCTGATCGATCAGATCATTGAGCTGGCCGCCGAGCGACCCCGGAATGTTCTCTATGATCTTGTGCTGCAGCTCGGTGAGCATATCCGGATGGCCCGACAGCACGAAGCCCGCGACCGCGAAGGCGACCATCAACAGCGGAAACAGCGACAGCACCGTGAAATACGTGATCCCAGCGGCGTAGTAATCACCGCGTTGCCGCTGATAGTTTCCGCCCGCGCGGATGAGGTGATCCAGCCATGGCCGCGACTGAATCCGACGTTCGAGCGACGCCTTGATGTTGTCGATCACCTGCACCTGTCACGCCCCTTCAACAGAGACCGCGGTGTAGATCCGCAAGCGGTCGCTAGCTGGATTCCCCGACTAGCGAGCCAAAAAACCCACCCGGTCGTAAACCTGTGCCAGGGTGTTGCCCGCAATCTCGCGCGCCCGCTCGGCACCTGAGTCGAGGATGCGGTCGAGTTCGCCCTGATCTGCCAGATACTCTTCCACCTTCGCCCGCAGCGGGGTGACAAATTCGACCAGCGCGTCGGCGACATCGGACTTCAGATCGCCGTAACCCTTACCGGCATAGTCGCGTTCCAGCGTGACGATCGGGGTGCCGCTCAGCGAACTCAAGATCACCAGCAGGTTGCTGACACCCGCCTTGGTTTCCGGGTCGTAGCGGATTTCGCGCTCGGTATCGGTGACCGCGGAGCGAATCTTCTTGGCGGTGATCTTCGGATCGTCGAGCAGGTTGATCAGACCGGCGTCGGTGGAGGCCGACTTGCTCATCTTCGAGGTCGGATCCTGCAGGTCGTAGATCTTGGCGGTGCCCTTGACGATATGCGCCTCCGGCACCACGAAGGTCTTCTTGAACCGAGTGTTGAAGCGCTGGGCGAGATTTCGGGTCAGCTCCAGATGCTGACGCTGATCCTCGCCGACCGGCACCTGATGCGCGCGGTAGAGCAGGATGTCCGCGGCCATCAGCACCGGATAGGTGAACAGTCCGACGCTGGCGTTCTCCGCACCCTGTTTGACCGACTTGTCCTTGAACTGGGTCATCCGGCTGGCCTCGCCGAATCCGGTGATGCAGCTGAGCACCCAGGTCAGCTCGGCATGCTCGGGCACCTGGCTCTGCACGAAGAGCGTGGAGCGCTTCGGATCGATGCCAAGCGCGAGCAACTGCGCGGCCGCCGCCTTGGTGCGCCTGCGCAGTTCCTTCGGATCCTGCGACACGGTGATCGCGTGCATATCCGGGATGAAGTAGAGCGCGTCGTAGTCGTCCTGCATGGTGACCCAGTACTGCAGCGCCCCAAGGTAGTTGCCGAGATGGAAGGACGCGCTGGTGGGCTGGATCCCGGACAGCACCCGCTGTTTGCGTTCAGCGGCCGGGTTCGTCTGAGCAGGACTGGACATATCCCGATCTTCGCATGGCTGTCACGCGGAATTTCGCGGGTCCCTCCGTGGTTGCGCCGCGCTACCGCCTCCGGGCCCGTCGCTCACGCCGCGGTCATGCGGAATTTCGCGCCGCCCAGTTGCGTGGGTCGACACCGGGCATGCTCGGGCGGCCGGTGCTGTGCAGTTCGCGTTCCCGCTTGGACAGCAGCTTGTAGACCGGCGCGCTCGGCCCGGCCAGCGTCCCGCGCAATACCGGCGGCAGCAGCGGCGGTGCGATATGCGCGGTGCGCACGCCCTGGGCGAGCGCGCGGAAGGCGAGTTGCTCGGGCAGCCCCCAGCGCATCCCGTACATCTCGCGGATGCGCGGCGGCAGACTGCCCTGCACCAGCAGGTAGAACGCGTCGACGACCTGACGCATCGGCTTGCGCTGCGGATAGGGCACGCGCTGACCGGCCAGATACGAACCGACCAGCCGGGCCTCATCGGTGAGGAACAGCTCATCCGAGGCGAGGTAGTCGTCGAAGGATTTGCGGAACAGCGGGTAGCTGCCGGGCGCGGCCTCGCGTGGCATGCCGAACAGTTCGCCCCAGCGGACATAGTCCTGGTACAGACCCTCGCGTTCGCCATCGGTCAGCGGGCGAACCAGCAGATCGTGCATCACTTCCGCCGAGTCGAAGGCGAAGGCCATGGTCATGTACATCAGGTGCGGGTCGAGCGCGGAGTAACCGGTGCCCGCCGGATGGTGCGGGCCCGCGTCCTCGGGCAGTGCGCCGACGACCTTCGCGTGCTTTTTGGTGGTGAAGGCGAGCGCGCGATCCGCCTCGTCCTTGCTGCCGAGGAAGACGGCCTCGAAGAGCTTGCCGGTCAGCGCGAGTCGCGTGTACGGGGTCATCCGATGCTCGGTGTTCTCGGCGGTTCCGACATAGAGCAGCGGATTGACCGCGCCGATCACCAGGGCACGCTGGCCGTAGGTGAGACCGACCGCGCGCTTGCTCATGACCCGTCGGGCCATCGAATTATCTGCGAAGTAGCCGGGCTCGGACATCGCTGCCTCCTCGTTGAGCGCGTGCCCCGTCATCGGAATGCACAGCATCTGACAACAGAATCCACCAGACTTCACGATCTGGCAATACCCTATGCCAGATTGCGGCCGTGCTCGGCGCCCGCGATCCGGTCGACCGGAACCGCAGCCGTGCCAGAATCGCCACATGACTGCATCGCGAAGCGATTCCGTGAGGGGCGGTGGTCGGGCGACCGAGGGAACTGCATCGCGGAACGATTCCGTCAGGGGACGTGGTCGGGCGACGAGCGGGTCTGGATCGCGTAGCGAATCCCCTCGGGCGACGAGCGAGCCTGCATCACGCAGCGAATCCCCTCGGGCGACGAGCGGCCCGGCGAAACGAACCTACGGCGGCGTCTCCGCCGACGAGCGCCGCGCCCAGCGACGCACGGCACTGCTCGATGCCGCACTGGAGATCATCGGCACCCAGGGCATCGCCAAGCTCACCGTCGCCGGGCTGTGCGCGCAGGCCGGACTGAACGAGCGCTACTACTACGAAAGCTTCGACAGCCGCGACGCGGTGCTGGCCGCGCTCATCGATCGGATCGCGGAGGAACTGGCCGGGGCGATCATCGGTGCGCTGCAGACCGCACCCGCCGATACCAGAGCCAAGGCGCATGCCGCGATCTCCGCTGGCATTCATCTGCTCACCGATGATCCGCGCAAGGCGCACGTCGCGCTGGTCGCGGGCATGGCGACACCGGAATTGCGCGCCCGCACGGACCAGACGGTGCGGGTATTCGCCCGCATCGTCGCCGCCGAAGGCATCGACTTCTACGGCATCACCGACCCGAATCCCGATCCCACCATCGACTTCCGCGCCACCTACCTGGTCGGCGGCCTGATCCAAACCCTCACCGCCTGGCTACAGAACAGCCTCCCCCTCACCCGCGACGAACTGATCAACCACACCACCGACGTCTTCGTCCTGCTCGGCGAGGACCTCGCCCGCCGCCTCGCACCGCATCGACGGTAGTCGAATGGTTGTTCCCCGAGAGCCCACCATTCGACTGTCCTCGGCGCTACGGACTCAGGCGGATGATGTCCGGATCGGAGGGTTCGCCCTGGAGTACCACTCGGAAGGCCAGACCCTTTTGGGACCAATAGTCGGCGGCCTCGCGCATGGCATCGGTGAACCAGGCGCGTTCTTCCAGTTCATCGATCAGCAGATCGGTCGAATCGCGGATCACGGCAACGTATCCGGCGGCGGGGCCGACGAAATCATCGAGATCGCGCAGACATTCGTCGAAGGCGTCCTTATTCGCGCCGAAGTAGTACGGGAATTGGAACGCGGCCGCGAATTCGTCGAAAACTCCTGCGGTGGTACGCATTTTGGGGCCGCGCAGTTCACGCACCGCGTAGTCGACGGGGGCGTCGTAGCGCAGGCCGCTGAGTGTCGGAGCGTCGACGGGGAGGGCACCCACCACCGCGGACGGGGCAGAAGCCGCCGCGTCGGGGGCGTCCGGGCGGGCAAGGAACTGCGATAACGGAACTGTCATCAGCGCATCCTCGTGAAGGTTTCGTAGTGATCGCCGGTGTACCAGGCCGAACCATCGCTGCCGGTGACGATGCGTTCGGCGTCGCGGGAACGGTTGCGTTCCTTCGGGTTCACATCCCATTCCTGGTAGGTGATGGCTTTGCCCGCCGAATCCTTGGCGGGCAGGGTGCCCGCGCGGTTCATCCAGCGGTCACCGCCCTTGGTGCCGGGCGCGTTCGCCGAATCCGGCCAGCGGCCCGCATCGATTTCGACCAGGGTCGCGTAGGCGCGGTCCGGCACGCCGGGGGCTCGCGCCGTGGCGGTTGTGGTCACATCAGGGCCGCGCGCCGGAACCGCCACGCTGGCGCTGCGAGTGGTGGAGGTGACGGATGCGGCGCTCGGCTTGCTGTCCCCGCCGCGCGATGCGAGCAGTGCGATCACCAGGGCCAGCACGGCCACACCGAGCGCGGCGAAGGCGCGAACCAGCTTCGAGGAAATATTCATGCGATCCCGATCTGCAGCACTGCCATGTCGCGAACCCTATCGGTATTGCACCGTCACCGGGGCGTGGTCGGACCAGCGCTCGGCGTAGGTGGCGGCGCGTTCGACCACGGCCTGCTTCGCCCGTCCGGCCACCTCGCCGCGGGCCAAGTGGTAGTCGATGCGCCAGCCCGCGTCGTTGTCGTAGGCGCGGCCGCGGTAGGACCACCAGCTGTACGGGCCCGCGATACCGGGATGCAGATTGCGCACCACGTCCACGTATCCGGCGGCGAGCATGCCGTCGATCCAGGCCCGCTCCTGCGGCAGGAAGCCGGAGTTCTTCAGGTTGCCCTTCCAGTTCTTGATATCGAGTTCGGTGTGCGCGACATTCCAGTCGCCGCAGATCACGAAATCGCTGTTCTGGGCGCGCATATGGGCGCCGATCTCGTCGAGGAAGCGGTACTTCTCGTCCTGCATCGGGGTATCGGCCTCGCCGGTATGTACGTACACGCTGGCCACGGTCAACTCATCGAATTCGGCCTCGACATAGCGTCCGGTACCGGCGAATTCGGCGCTGGGATGCCAGGTTCCGTTCTGCCAGCCGCCGAGTCCGATACGCACGGCACGCGGTTCGCGCCGGGACAGAATGCCGACTCCGGCCCGTCCCTTCGCTCCCGGTTCCGCATGCGTCAGGTACCAGCCCGCATCGAGTGCGGGCGCGAGGGCGGCGCGGGTCTGCTCATCGGTTGCACGGGTCTCCTGCAGGCAGATGATGTCGGCTTCGGTGACCGCCAGCCACTTGAGCATCCCCTTGCCCGTCTTGCCCGTCGCCGCACGGACCCCATTCACATTAATCGACGAGATGATATAAGGCACCCGACGACCGTACAATGCAGGTCAGACGAACTCCCCCGGGACATCGCAGTCCAGGAAGGGGTGAATGACGATGAAGTCAGGCACCACCAACTCCCCCGCCCCGATCAAAGCGCTGCATATCGGATCTGGTGATCCGGTTCTGCTGCTGCACGGGTTCATGCTTTCGCCGCACTGTTGGGAACAGGTCGCGCTGCGGCTCTCCTCGCATTGCGAGGTGTTCGCCCCCGCCTTCGCCGGGCACTGGGGTGGTGAACCGATCGAGGGCTGGTTCGCCGATGTCCATGCACTCGCCGACCGGATCGAGGATCAACTCGACGAACTCGGTTGGCGTACCTGCCATATAGCTGGTAATTCGCTCGGCGCCTGGGTCGCCTTCGAACTGGCCCGTCGCGGCCGGGCCCGCACCCTGACCGCGATCGCACCGGCGGGCGGTTGGCGGTCGCCCTCGCTCCTCCAGTTCCGCGTCGGCGCGAAATTCCTGGCGCTGGTGCCGATCGTCCAGGTGGGTAAGCGGCTCGGCGGATTCGCGATCAACAATCCGATCGCGCAACGTTTCGCGCTGATGTTGCTGAGCAAGAACGCGGCCGCGGTCTCGCGCCGCGATATCGCGGCCGTGATCGCCGCCGCTCTGCACTGCGATGTCATGCTCCCGTTCATCCTGGGCACCGGACGCGCTCCCGCCCTGGAAGACCTGTCGAACCTTCCGACCCCGGTGCGCCTGCTGATGGCCGAATACGACCGGATCATCCCCAACCGGGTATACGCCCGCCGCTTCCTGCAGGAACTGCCCGACTCCGCCGACCGCATCCTGGTCAATGGTGTCGGGCACGTCCCCATGCTCGAAGCTCCGGACCGCATAGCGACCCTGATAGCCGAACATATCTACGCCAGCCGCAAGCACTTGCGCGCGGTCTGAAAACACGGCACATGCTGTGCGCCGTCAGGCACGTGCTGTGCCAACGGCAGAGTTCGCGTTACTGGGCGAGCAGTCCCTTGGCTATGTGCGTCACCTGGATTTCATTGCTGCCCGCATAGATCATCAGGGACTTGGCGTCACGGGCGAGTTGCTCGACGCGGTACTCGGTCATGTAACCGTTGCCGCCGAAGAGCTGGACCGCGTCCATGGCCACCTCGGTGGCTGCCTCTGAGGCGTAGAGCTTCATGGCCGAGGCCTCGGCGAGGGTGGGCGGCTTACCCGCCTTGCCGCGCTCGAGGGTATTGAAGACCATGTTCTGCACATTGATCCGGGCGATCTCCATCTTGGCCAGCTTGAGCTGCACCAGTTGGAAGCGGCCGATCTCCTGACCCCACAGCTTGCGGCTCTTGGCGTAGTCCAGGCAGAGCCGGTGACATTCGTTGATGATGCCGAGCGCCATGAAGGCGACGCCGATGCGTTCGGCGGTGAAGCTGGAGCGGGCACTTTCCCGGCCGTCGCCGCCCTTGTGCTCCTCGGTCTCGCCGAGCAGCCGGTCGCGGCCCAGACGCACATTGTCGAAGAACAATTCACCGGTCGGCGAGGCGTGCAGGCCCATCTTCTTGAACGGCTTGCCCTGGGTGAGGCCTGCCATGCCCTTATCGAGGACGAAGGTGAGCACCTTGCGCTCGCGCTTGTCTCCGCCGTCGCCCTCGTCGAGCTTCGCGTAGACGATCATCACATCGGCGAACGGACCATTCGTGATGAATGTCTTCTGACCGTTGAGGATGTAGTCCTCGCCGTCGCGCTTGACGTAGGTCTTCATACCGCCGAATGCGTCCGACCCCGAGTCGGGCTCGGTAATCGCCCATGACGCAACCTTTTTCATCGTGACGATATCGGGTAGCCAACGCTCCTTCTGCGCGAGCGTGCCGCGCGCGAGGATGGTGGTGGCACCGAGACCGATGCTGACCCCCATCGCGGTGACCAGCCCCATGCAGACGCCGGACAACTCTCCGATCAGCACCGCCATCAGCGACTCCTGACCGGCGAACGGGCTACCGCCGGAAGACTTTTCGGACTTCTCCGGCAGCGGCTCGCCCGCGGCCAGCGCCGCCGCCTTCTTGCGCTCCTTGGCGAGCAGCCGCTGCACCGCCTCCCCACCCATCGCATCGATTCCGAAGTCGCTGAACAACTTCCGAATAATCGGATAGGGGGTGAGTTCACCGCTCTCCAGTGCGTCGAGGTGCGGGCGGACCTCCTTATCGATGAAGTTGCGCACCGCCTCGCGGATCATCTCGTCGGTCTCGGACCATTCGAACATCTTCGTTCTCCTAACGTTCCCGCGAGATCAAGGCAGCCGAGCGGCGATATCGTCGATGAGCCATGGCCCGTCGGTCTCGATCGTCTTCACGTCATGCCAGCCTGCCAGCTCGGATATGGCGCCGCCCTGGACCGCGAAGACCTTGCCGGTGATCGGGCACTTTTCCGAGGCCAGGTAGGCGACCAGCGGAGAAATATTGGCCGGGCTGAAGGCGTCGAAATCGCCGTCCTCGATTGCCGCGGCCTCGGCGGCCATCATCTCGCCCATGCCGGGAGTGGCCAGGGTGAGCCGGGTGCGCGCGATCGGTGCGATGGCATTGACCCGGACGCCGTAGCGCGCGAGCTCATCGGCCGCGACGAGGGTCAGCGCGGCGATTGCCGCCTTGGCCGCGCCATAGTTGGCCTGACCCGCATTCGGGATGGTCGTTCCGGAGGCCGACGCGGTATTGATCACCGCGGCATTCGGCTGGTTGCCCGCCTTGCTCTGCGCCTTCCAGTACGCGGCCGCGTGATGCAGTACCGCGGCGTGGCCCTTGAGATGTACGGCGATCACCGCATCCCACTGCGCCTCGTCCATGCCCGCGATGAAGGCGTCGCGCAGAATGCCCGCATTATTGACCACGATATCGAGGCCGCCCAGCTCCGAAACGGCCTGGGCGACAACGTTGCTCGCCCCCTGCCAGCTCGCGATGTCATCGGTGTTGGCGACCGCCTTACCGCCCGCGGCGATGATCTCGTTCACGACCTCCTGGGCCGGACCGACATCGGAACCCTCACCGGCATTGCTGCCGCCGAGGTCGTTCACGACGACGGCCGCACCTTCGCGGGCGAACAGCAGCGCGTGCTCACGCCCGATGCCGCGACCCGCGCCGGTGATGACGGCGACCCGTCCTTCCAATGCACCCATTTACCTGGCTCCTCAGTGTGGTAGTTCGTCGGCGACTTCGGCGAGACCGTCGCTCAGGACGACGTCCTCGCCGCGGACGGTCTCGAAGGCGTATGTGGTGACCCCGTTTTCCGAGCCGACCCGCCAGATTCGGGTCTCCAGGTCGTCACCGGGGAAGACCATCTTGGCGAAGCGCACCGCGAATCGCTTCAGCCGGTTGACATCCGATCCCGCGACCTCGGTGAGCACGGCCCACGATGCGAAGGCCATGGTGCACAGGCCGTGCGCGATGATCCCGGGCAGACCCGCATCCTTGGCGACCTGCTCGTCCAGATGCAGCGGCACCGGATCACCGGACGCGGGCGCATAGCGATAGGTCTGGTCGAGATCGACATGCTGCGGCACCACGGCGACCGGCTGCCGCACCCGCAGGTCATCGTCGAACTTGTGCGCCGGAGCGGCGACACCGACCGTCTTGCCCGCGTCGATATTGCGGAAGAAGGCGGTCAGATACTGCTCGTTCACCAATTCCCCTGCCTCGGTACGGCATTCGATGAGGATGGTGATGGTGCTTCCGTTCGAACGGCTGGCGTAGCCGATCGCCTTGGCCCGCGAGACCAGCTTGTCTCCGGGCAGGATCGCGCGGTGGAAGTGGAAATCCTGCTCCCCGTGCACGACTCGGCCGAAGATATCCATCGGCGCGACATCGATCACCGGCATCATCATGGCCTCGAATACCGGGACGATGCCGAAGATCGGCGAGGCCACCTTGCCCGCCAGATGCGCCTCGATCGGATCGTTGGTCGCGGCGGCGTATTCGGCGATCCGCTCCTGGGTTACCTCGAAATGTTCATCCTCACACCAGGTTTCGAGTCCGGCGTCGTCGAATTCCACCGGCCGGGCCGCAGCGGTCTCCGCTGTCATCACCGGCTCCTTCTCAGGCCGAGGCCAGGGCGTCGAGCTGTTCGAGCGACCGGTCCAACTGCTTCAGACCGTCCTTCTCGACCGCCTTGCCGAGCGCGCCCTTGATCAGCGCGCCCTCGAAGTCACCCGAGACCAGGATGGTACTGCCGCCATCGCCCTTGGGCCGGATATCGAAGGTGAATTCGGTCTTCACCCCGGCCATGCCGGTGCCGCCGAGGGTGAGCTTGGTCGGCTGCTCGACCGCGACGACGGTCCATTCCAGCTTGTTCGCCATGCCGAGCATGACGATCTTCGCGACCAGCTTCGCCCCCTCGACCAAGGTGGCGGGCGGCTCCTCCATGAAGCGCTCGTGAATGGTGAACCACTTGTCCCAGGTCTGCGGGTCGGAGACGACCGCCCACAGCGCATCGGGAGTGGCGTTGACGTCCTTGGTGGCTTCGATATGGCCCATGAATTACTCCTCGTCGAGTGAATGTTGTTGCTGCATTACGGCTTTCGCCGAGCAGCGTTCAGCGGTCGGCCCGCTGGTAGGCCGTGACGACAGCCGCGCCACCGAGGCCGATATTGTGCTGCAGCGCGGCGGTGACGTTGTCGACCTGGCGCTTGTCCGCGGTACCGCGCAGCTGCCAGGTGAGTTCGGAACACTGCGCCAAACCCGTTGCGCCCAGGGGATGTCCCTTGGAGATCAACCCGCCGGAGGGGTTCACCACCCACTTGCCGCCGTAGGTGGTCTGGTTGTCGTCGATCAGCTTTCCGGCCTCACCCTCGCCGCAGAGCCCGAGGGCCTCGTAGAGCAGCAGTTCATTGGCGGAGAAGCAGTCGTGCAGCTCGATGACCTGGAAGTCCTCCGGACCGAGGCCCGCCTGCTGGTAAACCTGCTGTGCGGCTTGGACATTCATGTCATAGCCGATGAGGTTCCTGGCGGTGTTGTCGAAGGTGGAGGCGAAGTCGGTGGTCATCGCCTGGCCGACGATCTCCACCGCCTGAGCGGCGAGATCGTGCGAATTCACGAATTCCTCGCTGGCCAGCACGACCGCGCCCGAACCGTCCGAGGTCGGCGAACACTGCAGCTTGGTGAGCGGGTCGTAGATCATCCGCGAGGCCAGGATGTCATCGAGCGAATACGCGTCCTGGAACTGCGAATACGGGTTGTTCACCGAATGTTTGTGATTCTTGAAGCCGATCTTCGCGAAATGCTCCGCGGTGGTGCCGTATTGCTTCATATGCTCGCGCCCGGCCGCGCCGAACATCCACGGCGCCACCGGGAAAAGCACCTCGGAGATCTCCGCGAGCGCCATGACGTGCTTGGCCATCGGCTGTTCACGATCGTCCCAGGTGGAACCGAGTGAGCCGGGCTGCATCTTCTCGAAGCCCAAGGCGAGCGTGCAATCGGCCAGACCACCCCGAATCGCCTGTGCCGCAAGGAAAAGCGCGGTTGACCCGGTCGAGCAGTTGTTATTGACATTGACGACCGGAATGCCGGTCATCCCCAGTTCGTAGACCGCGCGCTGCCCGGAGGTGGATTCGCCGTAGACATAACCGACATAGGCCTGCTCGACTTCGCGATAGTCGATCCCGGCATCAGCCAGGGCTTTGGTACCCGATTCCCGCGCCATATCCGGGTAGTCCCAAGCGCTGCCGTCCTCGTTCTTACGGCGGCCCGGCTTCTCGAACTTCGTCATGCCGACGCCAACGACGTAGACCTTGTTCGCCATCGAACTCCTCACGTAGCACCTGACCCGGTGTGACCATGCGCCGACTTCACCAGCCCGCACGGACCGAGTCGAACAGAAACAAACATACAGAGCTGTATGTAAGCCTGCAATAGTTCGAGGCAATCCGGCACATAAACGAGAGAACTCCCAGCTCAGTGCGCCCTGGAGCGACATGCCGTGGGGAGCGAACATTGCGCCATCCACCAAGGGGTAATCGTGAATCTTCTGGCCTGCAGGCGCACGAAGCGCGGATAGTCGACGCGCCGGGGATCTACGCGATAAGCGACAGGCAGAGTCCGCCACCGGCCGCGCGCCGGGCATACGGACGCTGGTACCAGCAGGAAGATGATCGACGCCAGATGCTGCTCGCCAGTCCCGAGTGAGCGCGCTCTTCGGTGCGATCAAGCAAGGATCAGAGTCCGCGCGCCTGCTGATCGCCTCGGCACCGGTTGCGGCATCCAGCAGACCGCCGGGTCGAAAAGCCCAGTGGCCGTTGGCTATTCAGCGGGACGCAGCAGCGGTCGCGCGGACAATGCGACAGTGGCGATTTCCCGCAAATGCACCGAGGCCCGCCGCCAACGCCGATGCGCCCGTTCGGAATCCGGATCGATGAAGTCGGACACCAGGATTCCGCGCAGTGCGTCCATCGCGGTGTAGACGAAATCGCGAGCTTCCTTGCGCCGCATCTCATCCGGGACGAATCGAGCGACCGCCATCAGCACGGCATTGTTGACGAACGGCTCGACCTTCTCCATCGCCGAGGCGAGCACCGGATCGGTCCGGCCCGCCACCCACAACTCGGCGGTCGCGATGAACAGCGGCCCCTGATGTAGCTCCCAGAGGAAGTCCAAGGCCGCCCCGACCGGATCGTCACCACCCTGAACCCTGGACATCTCCCGCATTGCGGTCTCCGCGCGCAGCTGCGCCAGATGACTGATCGCCGCCACCACCAGATCCGTCTTGGACCCGAAGTGGTGCACCTGCGCACCGCGGGTGACCCCGGCCCGCTCGGCGACCCGCGGCGTCGTGGTCCCCGCGTATCCGTATTCGACCAGGCAGTCGATGGTGGCATCGAGCAGCCGGGTGCGCATCTCACTACTGCGCTGCTCCTGCGTGCGACGCTGCTGCTTGGACGCTTCGAACCTGGTCATCTCGGCGATTCTACACTTACATACAGATCTGTATGTTCATTGCCGCGGTGCACCGATCCCAACCGAGGGCCCGCCATCGCGCCTTCATCGTCGGCGCGTGGCTCGCGCACACGGTGCAGTGGCCGATCTACCGCTTTTGGGACTTCGAGCGAGGACGCTTCACGGCGCGTCCCGGTGCCGCGCGGATTTCCGCCGTGGGCGACTGAGCAAGATGAGCGCGTTCGGTCGAAAAATGGTCTGATTGGCTGGCGTAACCGATCAGGAGCACCACGATGGAACTGAGAGATATCGAGATCTTTCTGGCGCTGGCCGAGGAATTGCACTTCGGGCGGACTGCGGAACGGATGTATCTTTCCCAGGCTCGGATCAGCCAGTCGATCAAGAATCAGGAACGTCGTATCGGGGGGCGTCTCATCGACCGGGGCAACCCGCGCAATATCCAACTCACCGCGCTCGGCAAGCAGCTGCTCGACGACCTGCGCCCCGCCTATCACGATCTAACCCAGGCGATCGAGAACGCGCGCGCGACCGCGCAGGGCGCGGCTCGGGTGCTTCGCATCGCGATGATCGGTTTCAATTCGTATGACTACCGGCCGTTTTGGGAACTCTTCCGAACCCGGCACCCACAGTGGGAACTACAGATCCGCAATATCGAATTCGTCGAACAGTTCGACCCATTGCGACGCGGCGAGGCCGACATCGTCATCGCGTGGTTACCGGTCGAGGAACCCGATTTGACGGTCGGGCCGATCATCTCGACCGAACCCATGGTGGCCATGATGGGCGACGACCACGAGCTCGCGGGCGAAAAGCACTTATCCCTGGAGGTTTTCGGCGATCGCGGCGTGCTGGCGCCGAGCAAACCGATGCCCGACTACTGGGAAGACGCGATCAGCCCCTTCTACACACCACGCGGACGCCCCATCGAACGCGTTTCCACCGTCTCGACGGTGGAAGACATCCTGACGGTCGCCAGCACCCGCGGCGCCTTCACCATGGGCATGAGCCATGTCGCCCGCTATTACAACCGCCCCGGTATCCGCTACGTGCCGATCAGCGATTCACACCTGGTCCGGTGGGCGCTGGTCTGGCGCGGCGGCGGTGAAACCGAGCAGATTCGCGCGCTGGCGAGCGTTGTTCGCGAGTTGGGCCCGCTGGAGCAGAACTGACCGCCGCGGTCGGACGCGACCGAGCTGACCGCGGCGGCCAGCGGCGGTCGGTGACGCGACGAAGGCAGACGGCACGGCAAGGGCCCGCGGCGACCATGCAACGGGCCACAGGGCTCAGGCTCGGCCGACGTAGGCGAGCAGCCGACGGTGCGCGGGAGCATCGCCGGATACCGCTACCTCCGGACCGAACATCCCTGGTACGCGGAAGTTTTCGATGCCCATTTCAGACATGATCGCCAGCAGCTCCGCGCACAGCTGCTCATCGAGCGAGTGCACCTGTCCAGTGGCGACCGCCAGATCGACACCGTGCACGACGAGTTCGGTCAAGTGGATCACCGCCGCCATCGGGCCGGGCACCTCACCGAAGCCGAGACGCACCTTCTGCTCGAGTGCGTCGGGGCGATGCCAGGCCGCGCGGTCGAGCTCGGCCGCCTCGGCGTAGGCGCCCTGCGGATCGGCGCCGAGCCAGTCGTCGTGGTGGTCGCGGACCGGGGTCAGGCCCTGCAGTTGCGCGGCAAAGATATTCATGCCGCCCACCAGGTGATTGAGCAGTTCGCGCAGGTCCCATTCCCGGCACGGCGTCGGCGCGGTCATCTGTTCCGCGGCAATCCCTTTGACGATGCCGCCGGTCATATCGATGGCTCGGTCGATGCGGTCGATCGTGTTCATGTCAGGTCTCCTGGAAAGTATCGAGCAGCTGGGCAACGGTTAGGCGCGGTCGAAGGTGTCGTCGAGCCAGTCGTAGATGCGAGCGAATGCGAAACGTTGTGCGCCGGACTGGCAATGGGCATCGGCGCCCTGCTCGACGGTGAACTCGAACAGTGTCTTCGGGCAGGTCAGATGCGCGAACAGGCGTTCGGGCTGCCCTTCGAAGAAGCCATCGTCGGCGCCTGCGCAGACCAATGTTGGGCAGGCGATCTTCTCCGCGATGCCCTCGCGGAGGTGGTAGTCGAGATAGCTGGCGGCGAAAGCGCGCGGCGTGCTGACGCCCATGGCATACATGCCATGCGAAATCGCCCAGCGCATAATGGGATTCGCTGTCATCGCCGCCTCGAGTGCGGCATCGAGCTCCGGATCGTCCGCGGCGCGGAGCCTGCGCTCGAGTTCCGCACGTTCACCGGGCAGACCCGCGGTGGAGATGTCGCCGAGGTCGTAGATGCCATCGACGGCGATCAGGGCGGCGACCCGCTGGTCGAATGCGGCGGCGCGCGGCGCTAGGACACCACCCATGCTGACCCCGAGCAGCGCGATCCGGTCGGCATCCACTTCCGGTCGCGCCGCAACGTAATCGAGCACGGGGCCGACGACGTTCTCCCAGTCCGGACGGAAGGCCAGCCCCTGGTGGTGTCTGGTGCCCGGCTGCCCCGGACCATCGAAGCTGAGCACGTGGTAGCCACGCTCGACGGCCGCTGCCGCGCCGAAGAAGTGCATTTCCTCGACGGTGCCGTCGAACCCGTTGTGCATCACCACCGTTGGACGCTGCTCACCCGAGTCGTCCGCGCGATAGAAGTAGCCGGGCAGGGTGGAGCCTTGGTACGGAATCAGCACCGGCTCGATCATTTGGTCCGCGAGTGCGATTGCGGCGCGGAAGCATTCGACCGACGCATCGTAGGCGTGCCGGATGCGCGGATCGGCGGCCTTGCCGTGCAGGAAGAATTCCGCGGCGCGGTAGTAGTTCGACGCGCGCAGAAAGCCGTCGCGGGCGCTGACCCGATGCGCCGTCCGCGCCGCGGCCGCCACTCGATCCGCCGTTGCCAGCCACTCGTCGTACCAGCTGTCGTAATCGTCGGGGACGATCCGCTGGACGGTGACCGCGACCTCACCGAAATCCGCTCCGCCATAGGCGATGTGACCGAAGGTGCGCAGCGTCTCGTACCAGAACGAGTGGTTGTCGGGAAAGAAGATCGGTTCCATGTCAGCTCCTAAACGCAGTTGATAGCGGCATTAAGAGCACGATAGCGAGCGTAGGCACGCAAACGCAAGTCGCTACTGCGTTAAGATGGGAGTCATGGAGAAACAAGCCCGCGCCCGCCGTCCTGGAGGTCGCAGCGCCCGCGTGCGCGCGGCGGTACACCAGGCGGTCACCGAACTGGTCGCCGAACGCGGCTACGGCAACTTCACCGTCGCCGATGTCGCGGCGCGCGCCGGTGTCGCCGATACCAGCATCTACCGGCGCTGGGGCAATCTCGAGGCGCTGGCCATGGAGGTGACCGTCGATCGGCTCGGCACCGAGTCGGCGATACCGAATACCGGTTCGCTCGAGGGTGACCTGCGCGCCTATGCCGCCAAAGCGGCCCGCGATGTCAGCGGGCCAGACGGATTGGCGTTGCTGCGCACGATTCTCGCGCTGCTCGATACCGGCGCGGCGGGCGAACAGACGCGCGATCGCTTCCTCGCCGAACGCGCGGACCAGGTCCGTGCCATGCTGGATCGGGCCACCGCCCGCGGCGAAGCGGCCCCCGAGGTACTGGAGGTGGTCGACATCATCCTGGCCCCGCTCTACACCCGCACCCTTTTCGGCACGGGCCCGCTCACCGACGACTATGTCGATTCGCTGGTCGACCGGCTACTGCACACGGCAGCCGATAAGCGAAAGTGATCGAAAGACAGTCGGATTCGGCGTTGTTCCGGCCGCGCGACTCTCGCAGGCTGAAGCGGCACATTGGCAACACACCGCTGGAGCAGACGTGTCCGAGATCAAACCCTTCCGAATCGCGATCCCGCAGGCCGACCTGGATGACCTGGCATACCGCCTGACGCACACCAGGTACGTCGCGGAACTGCCCGCTCGGCAGATCGCGGGCCGGGTGTACCCGGACGTGCCGGTGCGGCCCGGCTGGGAGTACGGCGTTCCGCTGTCATTCGTCCGCCCGCTGCACCAATACTGGCGCGACAGTTTCGACTGGCGCGCACAAGAGCGGCGGCTCAATGCATTTCCGCAATACATGACCGAAATCGGTGGGCAGCCTATCCATTTCGTGCACGTCACCTCGCCGGAGCCCGACGCGATGCCGCTACTACTCGCACACGGTTGGCCGAGCTCGTTCACCGAATTCCTCGGCCTGGTAGGCGAATTGACCAATCCACGCGCACACGGCGGTGATCCGGGCGACGCCTTCCACGTGGTGATACCGTCCTACCCCGGCTTCGCCTTCTCGGGACCGACGCACACCGCCGGTTGGCACCCGACGCGCATAGCGGCGGCATTCGACGAGCTGATGAACCGCCTCGGCTACGACCGCTACGGTGTGCACGGCAACGACTGCGGCGCCATCGTCGCCCCCGAGCTGGGCCGATTCGCCCCGGACCGAGTCGTCGGCGTGCACGTGACCCAGCTTTACTCCTTTCCGAGGCGCGAGCCGGGTGAGCTCGACGGACTCAGCGAATACGAGCTCATCATGGTGTACTTCGGGCAGAAATTCCGCGCGCACGCTATCCACAACGCCGCCCAGCAAGCGCAGCCGCAGACCCTCGGCCACGCGCTGTCGGATTCCCCGGTCGGCCAACTCGCCTGGAGCGGCCAGGCGCTGGTGAACGCGATGAGCACCGACGAATTGCTCACCAATGTGGCGATCTACTGGTTCACCAATACCTCGGCACCCGCGGCCCGGTTCTACTTCGAGCACGATCGCGCGCCCGCGCCGACGCAGCCAACCACCGTGCCGATCGGGCTGGCCTCCTTCGGTTTCGACTTCAAACCGCCGCGCAAATTCGCCGAACGCGACCATCGCAACCTGGTGCAATGGCACGAATACGACCGAGGCGGACACTGGGCGGCCCACGAAGCCCCCGACCTGCTACTCGCCGACCTGCGCGGATTCTTCAAAAAGGTCATCTGAGCCGACCGTATATCGGCGACGATTACCTCGACCCGATCTCTCGATCCGAGGAGTGCAGATGGCCAACGATTGGAACCAGAACATCATCGCGGAATTCCGTGCGAATGCGGGCAAGGTCGGCGGTCCGTTCGAGGGCAAGGATTTGCTGCTACTCACCACGACCGGCGCGAAAACCGGACTGCCGCGCACGAATCCGGCGGCCTACATCCGCGACGGCGACCGTCTGGTGATCATCGCGTCCAAGGCAGGCGCACCCGATAACCCGGACTGGTATCACAATCTGCTGGCCAATCCGAAGGTCACGCTGGAGATCGGCACCGAGACCATCGAGGCGACGGCAACCCCGATCACCGAGGGACCGGAACGCGATCGGCTCTACGCCGCGATGGTGCGGGTCATGCCGGGCTTCGCCGAATACGAAACCAAGACAAATCGGGTGATTCCCGTCGTCGCGCTGGAACCCAGCACCTAAGCCACTGAGCGACGACCGGCCCAGCAGTCACCGTCAAAATGCACTGGTGCAGCGTATTGTCCTCGATCGTGCCGCTGTACTGCTCTCACGCGGGCACGACGCCGACCCGCTGAGCGAGCCGCCCGAGGTCCCCGGCGGTAAGGTCACGCCGCGCGGTCCGCATCATGTGCCCGACGAGTTCGCGCACTGCAGACATGGTGCGGACATGCTGGGGCGCGGCGTGTTCGGCCCGCAGCAGGGCGTACAGCGAGTCGCGGTAGTTCTTCCGCATGGCGTGCGCCTTGCCGATTTCCACGAAGTACTGAGCGCGCCGCCCCTCGTTCGGCAGATCGTCAGGTGACAACGTCGACGCGAGGGCGAGCACTTGTCCAGGTTCGCGCCGCTCCATGGCAGCGGACATGCGCCACAGTGCGACGTTCGTCGGGACGAATGAATCATTTTGTGCCACAGATGTATTTGGTTCGGCCCCGGCCAATCGGTCCGCCTGTTCGGCTGCCTCCACGAGATGCGGTTCCGGGTCGGCGCCCATCGTGGCGGCCACCATCGATGCTTGAAGGTGCAGCATCCCGTACGTCTCGATCTCGCCGACAGTGCGCACATCGGCCGCAATCTTCTCGGCGGTATCCATCGTCGTGGCCAATGCGGCAGGCAGCGCACCGGGACGCGACAGCATGATCTGTCCTTGGCTAAACGCAGCCGCAGCGAGCGCGGCGGGCGCACCGACATGTTCGGCTGCGCGTTCGGCCTCCTGTGCCGCAGTCCAGGCCAGAGCGTGATAGCCGCGCGCCCGCAGCGCCGATGCGACCCCGTAGGCCACGACTCCTAATACGTCCCATGCCCTTTCAGCGTTCGCGCTATCGGTATCGCGCACATGCCGGTAGGCATCGGTCAGCATTGGCGCAAGCATCGGCCCGAGCGTCACGTAATCGCAGTCGTTGCGGAGCTTGGTTGCCGTGCGGGTCAGCGCTGCCAGTTCGTCAAGGGTGCGCGGCGGTCTGGTGTCGGTCACATTGCCCCGCGTCCACAGGACGGTTTCCAGCTCGGGCACAGCTGCGTGGAAACCGGCGGTGGACGGGTCGAGCTTGTCTTGCTCGTGGCCGGTCAGGTCGCCGATGGTGACGCCGAGCGCCGCAGCCAGGGCAAGCAACGTGCGACGGGAGTCGACAGGTCGTTCGCCGTTCTCGTACTTGGCGATTGCCCCACGACTGAGCCCCGCCCGGTCGGCAAGCACCTGTTGCGATATGCCCCGTCGCGCCCGGATCGCGCGTACTCGCTGGCCGATGTACCGGTCTTCGCTGTTCATGTGCGCTCCCTCGATGGCACTGACAAGGCTCATGTTACGTGCGCTGTCCCGCGGTGGGGCAATGTGCGGTCGCCGGAGCGCCAGGCTTCTGCATAGCCCCGCCGCCGGGTAGACAGCGCTCCTCGGCGGCGGGTGCCTACCAACTAGACAGCGGAAGGCGCAGGGGAATGGAAGCGCTCGCGTGGTTAGACCCGACATCACCGACTTCGGAATGGGACGAGGCCCAGATTTGTCGTTTGGCGCGGCGATTGGGCTACGTGCTGCAGTGGGCCGACGCGGGCTCAGTACTCGGTCTGGTCGAACAGGCCGCCGGGTTGGGCGTCGACGTGGTGCTGTTGCCGTCCTCGGCACACCTGGACGCGCAAACTCTGAATCGACTGATGGGGTTTGTTGATGTCGAATGCGCTTGCCCGCGTGAGTCTTTCGCCCGCTGGTCCGTGCTCGGCGGGGTGCACCGATGATCACGCTCGGGTGGGTGATCGTGTTCGGCTTGCCCGTGACCGTGGTGTTCGCGGCGATCGTCTGGCCGGAGCACATCCCGAAAGACCGTACGGGCAGGCAATCCGGCAACGTATCGAGTCCGAAGACGATCCGCCGCGCATGCACAAGCCCGACACGGGCCGGAACTTCTGACATTTCCATCAGTCTCGGCAAAGTTTGCTGTATCGGCCTAGATGTCGCCGATCGCGGATCCGCTCTTGCACCACCGGAAACGGCAATTCTGACCCCCGATACGCGGGAGGGCGACGTCTGACCCTCGATAGCGCTGAAGGGTGTTGCTACACCACGCTATTGGACGCAACCCTTCGGTCTGTAACGCTTCCCTGCCGGAGCAAGATCACTCTGCTGTGCGCGCTGGTGCGCGCACTTTTGTGCAGCAGAAGAGGAAATCATGAGAATCGTCAGGCACGCATTACTATTGGCGGCCGTTGTGACCTCCATGACCAGTGTTACGGCGTGCGGCGGAGGGTCCCAGTCGACTTCTGTGTCGACTTCTCCGTCGACGGGTAATGCCGCTGCCATCAGCGCTGGGCTGCAATCGCTTGCAGATACGGTTACCGGTCGCGGAGCGATGACGCCGACGGAGTTCGTTGCGATGTACTGCAAGCACCTTGCTACTGAGCCGAATACGACACAGCGTCAGATAGCAAAGGACCTCGCGCTGTCGGTTGCCGCCAACGACACCAAGGAAACGAAGACCACAGACGGCACCA
Source organism: Nocardia anaemiae NBRC 100462 (assembly GCF_001612725.1). Classification (GTDB taxonomy): domain Bacteria; phylum Actinomycetota; class Actinomycetes; order Mycobacteriales; family Mycobacteriaceae; genus Nocardia; species Nocardia anaemiae. Next base: position 201,913 of record NZ_BDAZ01000008.1, read on the forward strand.
AGATCGAGGCCGACCGCGAGACGCCGAATGCGTTGGCGTTCATTGCGCTAGTACCCGCTTGCCAGGTGTTCCCTCTCGGCTAGCTAGTTGGGGCCGTGCACGACCTAGACGACGCGATCGACACCCTCGCGGCAGTAATCGCCGAGAAAACATCTGCGGAAATCGGTGTCCGATCTCAGTGAATCTGGCCAATTCCCCGAGCGATCACCTGCGGATTGGCCAGATTGGTCGAGACGACGAAAGTCTCTGGGTCTCAGTGTTTCTGGCTAGTGCAGATTCCTGCGCAAGGTTGGACCGTTCACCGCCGAGCTCCCGAGCCGTGAACCGGTCTCAACAGCGTGAAGCAGGTAATTGAGTCGTTGGTCCCGAGGTGTTTGTGGTGGGATCTGCGGCGTGAAGATCAGCCAGTACTGCTATTTCTCGGTGCGGAGTACCTCGCTGTCGGCTGCGGACATGACTGCGAGGCTGGGGATGCAGCCGGACAAGGTGCTTGTCATGGGCAGCCGATCACCTGATCGTGTCCTTCCGCGTTTCCATGCCTGGCAGATCGTCTGCCGTAGCGACGAGAGCGTCGACGACCAACTTCACCATCTGATGGATCGGTTGGAACCGATTCGTGCCGAACTGGTCTCTCTGTGCGCCGACGACGATGTCAGCCCGGTAATGCAGGTCGTGCGCCATTTCGCTGATCCAGATGGCGTCGATGCCGCGCCCGATGACACTGCATGGGATCAGGCGCGGGAATGGCCCCGACCGCTGGGATGGCATCTATCGCTGACGGTGCTGGACTTCCTGCTGTCGACGCGAGCTGAGCTCGATGTCGACGAGTACGACTCGAGTGATGATGGGGACGACAGGTAGCCGCGATCCCGGGATTGGTCAGATTCATTGAAAACGTTGGCCAGATCGACCGAGACTTGGCCGACTTCGCTGAGATAGGACAATCGGCGGAAATCACGGCGGTTTCTGACCTCCGATAAGTGGGCGAACCCGGCGGCTACGCGACCGGCGAATCCTGAGAATCCGATGCCGCTTTGGTGCTCGTACCCTGTCGCGGTATGGCCTCCATTGCGATCGTGATTGCGCTCGGTTCCTTCCTGGCCTCCGTCGTCTGTGCGGTGAGCGCATACCGCAGCTCCCGAAATAGCGCCGCCCAGGTGCACGAAGCGCGCACCCCGGACTGGAGACCGACCTTCGAACCGGAGGGTGACGTACTGTGTCTGCGACTGCTGTCCAACCATCCGCTCGAAACGGTCACCGCGACAATCGTCGACGGCACCGGAGTCAGCTTCTCGACAAGCCAGGGGGGTGTCGATCCGGGTGCGGCTTCGCCCGTCCTGCAGGCCACTTGGGGGCCGATAGAGCCAGCCGACAAGGCCGCGTGGCGCCTCGCACTGAAAAAGGGACATGCCCGACTGCTGCACCTCCGCGTGCGCGGGACCAGTAGCACAGGTGAATCCTGGGACCGTCACGTCGAAGTTGAACTGCCTGCCGAACCGTGGGCTGTGTGGCGATGAAGCCTTGCCCGATCGCGGACGAGGGCCGGTAGGTGTCGAGAATCGATCGGTTCTTGGACACCTGGTCGTCCGGGCCGGAAGTCGCAGGGCCTCAACAATTTTGTGGTGTCCAGGAAACGTGTCGACCGGGAGCGCTTACCATCCCCGGCCAACGATCGCTCCATCTTCGACAACTGTGTCTGCATCGGGAGTGCTCTGGATGTGACCGCGGATCGTGCCTGAAACGATTAGCCGACCTTCGTTCTTGACGTTTCCCATACATGTCCCACGCAACGAGACAGTCCCGCCGGGGAGCACGTGGATGCCTTGGACCATCCCCGAAACGGTTGCTTGTGCACCCTCCTCGACGATGAGCGACCCGGTCACCATTCCAGAGAGGTTGAGATGTGCTCCCTGAATGACACGGACATCCCCTGTTGTCTTCGACGACTCAATAGTGCTCTTCGAAACAATCCTCGCCATCAGAACACCGTATCCGTGACGTGACGTAGGAGAGCTCAAATTTCTGTCATGCGCTGCGGTGGGCGGGGACAGCTCCAGCGGAGGAGTCCACCGACCGACTGTTGCCATATAACTACGGTTATCGGGCAAGATCACCTAGGATCGCGAGAGACGATCTGCGCGAACGCCTTCCGGCACGCAGCGTTCGGTTCCTGGTTATCGGGCAACTTCGAGGACGGCGATGGCGACCGGCACGATCGAGACCTCCAGTGAGCCAGAGGCATACCTGCCGCTTTCGGTACACATCGAGGACTCCTCACCGATCTGGCCGACGCGAACAAACCAGCAAACACGATCCGCGCCTACCGCGGGGATCTACTCGCCTTCGCCGAGCACTACGACGGCGACCTGGCGACGATAGGAGTCGAGCCGGTGCGGGCGTTCCTGTCCGAGATCGCCAGCCAGGCCCCGGCCACCCGCAAACGCAAACGCGCCGCCGTCGCGGCGTTCTGCCGGTGGGCGGTTCGCCACGATCGGCTCGTGGCGAACCCGATGGACAAGGTGGAGACCGTCTTCGTGCCCAAGACGCTGCCGCGCCCGGCGCCGACGGCCGATATCTACCGAATACTGGACGCGATCTGCGCGCGGCGACCACGCAAGGACCTCCCGGTCGATGTGCTGCGGGATCGGGCGCTGTTCGAGACCGCCTACATCTGCGGGATGCGCGCGTCGGAGGCGTGCGGGGTTGTACGTGGAGGACTTCGACCTCGCCCTCGACGACGAACACGTGCGCGTACACGGCAAGGGCGGCAGCGTGCGCTCCGTGCTGCTGGATGACCGCAACTACGTCGCTTTGGTCCGGCTCTACCTGTCCCGCACCGGCTACACCGCCGGACCGATGTTCCGCGCCAGCATCAACGGCACCGGCGGCCCGCTCTCGTACTCCGCCGCACATCACCGGTGGCAGAAGTACTGCGCCGCAGCAGGAGTCGAGCTCGACATCCACCATTTGCGCCACTCCCACGCGACCGAGCTGATCAACGCGGGCGTCTCCATCGAGGTGGTGCGCAAGCGCCTCGGGCACGCCTCCACCGAAACGACCCAGATTTACACCCTGCTGGCGGACAAGGTCGCCGACGCCGAGATCCGAGCTGCCCGTCGCCGCCGATGAATGCAGTACAGCACGCGCTGAACCCGGCTGACGCCTGGCGAAATAGTTTCCGGAATGAGTTCACGCGCAGCGGTTTCCGTGGCTCTATACAGAGACAGCTTGACTCACCCGACGAGAAAGACCGCCATGCCCTCCATCGTCGTCGCAATGGCCACCACCCTAGGAATTCATGGAGTTGCCCTGTGCGGGCTGTGGTTACGCCTACGGTGGCGGGCAGAACAGCAGCGGGGGCGCCGCCGGTATGTCGTCGCTCTGGCACGGGCCCTGCCCAATGGCAGCCGAGTAGACGATACGGACGCCGATGGTCAGCGCACACGGCTCACCATCGGTCCAGATCAGGAAACAGCAGCTCATGACTGACGAACAAGACCATCCGGCTGGCGAGCTGTATCCGGTCACATTCCCCGGCGGGGTCGGCTACCAAGCAACCCATCTCGCCGCCTTCAGTGCGTTCTACCGACAGTTCATACCGACCCTGATCGGGTTCTTGATGTGGCAGGGCGCCACCCTCTCGGACGCGGCGGAAATCGCCCAAGAAACCATGACGCGGGTCTGGCAGCAATGGCCTGAGATCCAACACCCCCAAGCGTGGGCACGAAAAGTCGCGGGCAGGGCCCTCGTGCGCCGTGTAGCCAGCACCACCGAATATCCCGTCGCCGACGTCCCGGAACGGTCGGCGCTGCTGCCGCCGAATATGGACATAGCCGCTTGGGAGCAGCGCCACGACATTCTGACCGCTCTGCGCGAGCTGCCACCACGTCAGCGACAAGTGCTGATATGGACCCTTGACGATTACACCCCCACCGAGATCGCCAACATGCTCCAGATAACCCCCGAAGCAGTTCGTTCCAATCTGTTCAAGGCCCGCCGCAAGATTTCCCTTCAGCTGAGTCCAGGTGAAGAACCATGACCGATCGACTTCCCGAGCACACTCTCGAATGGCAACTATTCGAGCGCTGGGCGATGCTGCGCGCCGACCTTGCCGCCACACTTGATATCAACGCTGGCTTGCGCGAGGTTCTGATCCCTGAGCAGCACCACACACTGATCGCCGATCTCGCCGCGGGACTGGACATCGAATCCGGGCTCGCCGCCATCGTCCCCGAAGCTCGTCCTCGGCTGCCGATTCGGCCCATACCCGAACGATATGACCCCACCACGAGCAGCATGGTCGACGACCTCAAGCTGCTCCCGCTCCACACCCGATGGATTCTGCGCAGCAACATGCTGTCCAAAGGACTTGAGCCAGCCTTCACGATGGCGGTCAGCATGGCCAGGGTGTGCGCGCCCGTCAAACCGCCCGGGGAGGGCGTGATGACCTCAGATGTCAAATACTGGGTTACCTGGCTCGATACGTATGTATCTGTCTTCGAGGCGTTGCTGGATAAGGTCGCGGGTTCGGCAAATATGGGTATAGACCTGCTCAAAACCCATGCCGAAGGGGCTCCGCAGCAGGTTGTGGACAAATTGACCGACGAGTGGATAGACCTGATCCAGGCTGCAGCGGAGCCCAATGATGAAATCGTCAGGCTTCAGAAGAAATTTGAGCGCGGCGCGCTGGGCCCTCACGAGCTCCAGCACTTCGTCGCTGTCCGCTTGAATGGGGCGATCGTCCAGTTGGTTCAGGCCATAAACGAAACTATCTACGCCCTTAACGATTTCGTCGGCGACGACTTCCGCGCGTCCAATGGTCTAGAAAAGATCCACCTCGATGGTTTGCGCTGGTCGCTGGAAACCAGCTTTCCACCCGACTGGCAGGAAGAGATCGATCGGGATTCTGTCCCGATCGGCGACGGGGTATTCGAAGTCCAGCAAGGAAACACCCGCACTCTAGTGTGAACAGCCCGAATGGGGAGGTTCCGCAGAAGATCGCGGAGGCCGCGAGCGGAAAGTGGGGGTTATCGGAGGCCAGAAACCCTCTACAAATATGTGCCCGAACTCCGCAGCGGCGGCCGGGTGGCCATCGAGAACTGACCACACTCGCGCGCGTCTGGCCCTTCGAGGACCAGCTCCTACGTAATTTGAGCTCATGGAAGACGAGACCTCTACGCCGAGGACTTCTCAGGAGTCCGCCGGTCCGGCTGAACCTTCGGTGCCAGCGTCCTCGTTCGACTTGGCAGCACTTCAACGCGATCTGCGGATCGCGACACGGAACGGACGATACGCGCTGGTCACCGCAGTCGCTGCAGCTGTGATTTCAGCTGGGATATCAGCGTGGGCATCCACCAGTGTCAGCAGCACGCAGCTGGACAGACAGGAGCACTTCGCCGCAGCGCAGGCGGTACGCACAGATCGTCGTGAGGTGTATGTGGAGTATGCGACTTCTGCCATCAACCTCAGCGCCCAGCTGCAGCGGATCAGGGCCACGTTGGGCGCCCATCCACCCGACCGTGCCACTATCACAGCGGAAATGAACAAACTTCAGGAACCTCTGCAAGCGCATATGCGCGCGGAAGTTGCGATGCGGATCGTGGGCAGCGAGGTGGGCCCCTCCCTAGAGCGCCGGGACCGCGCGATAACAGATTTGATGGTTGCACCCGACTCCTCCTTGGAGGTGGTCCGAAGCCACCTCGATCGTCAACCGGGCGCACTCACAGACGACGACGAGTGGCGCTGGGTCGCGACGGCGGGACTCACGGCGATCGAGAAGTTCCTGAAAGACACCAGCATCGACGAGATCGCTGAACGGGCGCGGGCAGACCTGGGATCTGGATGATTCGATGACGACGACGCGGTGAAGGCGTGGGCCGGATCCGTCGGCCTACCGCGACAACTGCGAACGGAGCAGACCGACGTCACTGACCCAACCGCCGACCTACGGTGACGTCATATCCGTTGTTTTCGCGCGAGTTATACCGGAACCCCAACCCCTGCCCGGAAACGATGTGGCTGGTTCCGGATCAGCTGTACCCAAAGGTGGTGCATGCGGAGATAATTCATCTGACAGGCCTGGAAACTGCCGCGTGGGGGAGAATGACATGCGCCACCGACCACGCATCGTCGCCGTCGGGATGGTTCGAGATGACATCGTTGGTACAGCAACTCCCCGCCCTGATCGGAGTGCTGCTCGGGGTTGCGGCCACCTACTTTTCGACCTCGGCCGCTGAGCGAGCACGATGGCGCCGAACTCAGGCGATCCGATGGGACGAGAAGAGGCTCACCGCCTACACCGAGTACGCCCACGCGGTGAAGAAAGTGATCGGTGTCTCAGTCCGGATCGCAGCACACCAGGGGATGCACCCCGACATTGACAAACTCCCCCTCGACGAAGGGTTGCTCGCCCTCGCCTCCGCGGAGGAGGAACGAGCGATGAAGTGGGAGTCGGTCCTGATGTTGGGAAGCGAAGACGCGGTCACCGCCGCCCGCAGTTGGCACGAGAGCGCCTTCTGTCTCCAGCTAATAGCAACCGGCAGAATCTCCGATGCGCCATGGGCGCAAGCAGTCGAAGCGGCAAGCCAAGCACGCCGCGGCTTCTATGAGGTCGTACGGAAAGACATCGGACTCGCTATCCGTGGTTCATCACAGAGCTACGAATGGCAACTAGCCCGGTTCCTCCAGATCGCGAGCACGTCCGAGGAAACTGAGCGCCGCACGCCGGAAATCCAGCCACCTGCGCCGAATCGCTAGCTGGACCGGATATCCGGACCACGTCGACGCCTAGCCCGGCAGCCTGTTCGACCAGACCGCGAGTGCGCTGCGCGGACTCAGGATGGGTCGGGTCCGCCACGTCGTGGGCTTCGCATTGTGTTTCAGCGTGCTGGCAGCTGGGCTCCGGTGTTCTGGAGTGCCTTGAGACGGGCGAAGAGGGCACCTGTATTTCTAGCGATGGATCACAACCACCCGGCCCGTGCAGGCACCGCGCGGCCGTCGCGAGTATGCACAACCACGTGCGGCTTCTCGCCGTCACGCACCGGCACCACCGCGAACACGAGCCCGTCAGCGCCTACCGGAACATCAGCCCGGCCCAGCTCCGAGACGACAGAGACCGTCACCGCATCCTCGGCCGCCGTACCGGACAGCGCATACCAGCGTCTACCGCTGGCCGAGCTGCCCCCCGACCGTGACGACGGCGACAGCGGCCAGTGATCCACAGTCTCAGCCGCGCGAGTGGCGGACACCCTCGCGGTGCCACACAGGAAATCCGGCGCAACCCAGCTTCCCTCACTGTGATCCATGAACACCACGTAGCGAGCCATCTGGGCGTCCACGAGCACCGCGACCGCATCACCGAGCACCACCGCCCCGACCGCCGACGCAGGCGCATCATGTTCAGAGACGCGCCTGACAGCAACATCGACCGCTGGATGCGTGAGCGCATCCATGACGCTCTCCTTTCGTCCAAGACTTCCAAGGATATGAGAAGTCGAAAAAAGGCCCCGGAGAGCCGATCTCTCCAGGGCCTTCGAGGGTTCCTACTTCAGCGACGCCTTCGCCCCACCGGAGAACGCCGAATCGTGGAACTCGATGGTGGCCGGTACCGCGTCCACCGGGACGTCGAACGCGATCGTCACCTCAATCTTGTTGCCAGGGTTGATGTCCGTCCCGATCACACTGTGATCGTTGACGTTGATTTCCGCCGCCGTGTCGTTGGTGAACTGGCGTCCCTGCGTATCGAACAGCTTCTGGTTGCTTCCGAAGTACGACTGAGGTTTGTTCGAGGTGTTGGAGACCGTGACGTGTACCAGGATGTATTGGCCCTGCGCATCCTTCTTCAGGAACTGGTTCGTTCCGGCCGTCTTGACGCCGACCTCAACGTTGTTCACCACGAATCCGAACTTGCCGTCGCGAACCTCGGCACCCAGCGCTGCGGCGGACCCGCCGCCCTTCGCGTTCGCGGCCGACCCGTCCGACGCAGCCGACGAGGCCGTGTCCTTCGACGAGTTAGCCGCAATCCCAACGATCCCGAAACACCCTCCGCACAACAGGACAATCGCGCCGATTACGATCCAAGGCCAGATTGCACGTTTCTTGGGTGGCTGCGGCGGGTATGGACCAGAAGGTGGGTACTGCCCGTAGGGCGGAGGCGGCGGTTGCATGGACATCTATTTGTTCCCCTCATTTGACGTGAACTGGCAACAATGCACCCAAACACTGCAAGTAGCAGCATGTTTGGGTCCCACGCAGCTGGACGACCGCGCAAGGATAGCGAGTAACTATCGACTCAAAAGTGCCCTCCGTTACGAACCTGGAGAACGCGTAACCCCCGGAGAGTTGCCTCCGGGGTTACGTCGCCCGCGAGTTGAGTTCTAGAGCGCCGAAAGCGCAATATGGTCGCGCCGGAACTCGGCACTGACGACGGCGACGAGGTCTTCCCCTCATCGAGGACATCGCGAAAAACCGCATTCCATAGCGTTGTTCGCCAAGCCCGGCGGCATCGACTTCGATGGACCGCTGTGTCGTCTCGATCAGGATGCCCGGTCGATCCTCAGCAACTCGAACGGCGATGATCTGCGGGAAACCATCGCGACGACCGGTGCAAAACCGGGCTGGATCTTCAGCAGTGCCTCGATGACGGCGAAAGTGTCAGCGTCGATGATCGGGGACCACTTTCCCGTATGCATGAGCTTTCACTCATACGTCATGAAGCCTGCGTTGCGCGGCTTTAGCAGCAACCGCCGAACATCCCGCGAGTGAAACTCCTTGCCTTCCCGGACAGTTCGTAGTCCGGCCTCGTTCCATTCGCGCACAATCTGCCGGAGGGGACACGCCCGGCAGAACACGATTTGCGGCGGAGTTGATCGCGGCGGCATCGTCTTCGACGTGCGTGCCGCCATCCTTCTGGTGATCATCGCGTCCAAGGCAGGCGCACCCGATAACCCGGACTGGTATCACAATCTGCTGGCCAATCCGAAGGTCACGCTGGAGATCGGCACCGAGACCATCGAGGCGACGGCAACCCCGATCACCGAGGGACCGGAACGCGATCGGCTCTACGCCGCGATGGTGCGGGTCATGCCGGGCTTCGCCGAATACGAAACCAAGACAGATCGGGTGATTCCCGTCGTCGCGCTGGAACCCAGCACCTAAGCCACTGAGCGACGACCGGCCCAGACCGTCACCGTGAACAGCAGAACGCCCAGCACCGCCAAGCCCGCACCGACGGTAGCGGGCGCGGTGTAGCCGAGACCCGCCGCGATCACGAGTCCGCCCAACCACGCGCCCGCCGCATTGGCGATATTGAGCGCCGCGTGATTGAGCGCCGCGGCGAGGGTCTGAGCGTCGGCGGCGACATCCATCAGTCGGGTCTGCAGACCTGGCGCGAGCGCCGCACCCGATGCGCCGACCAAGAACGCGCTGATGGCCGCCGTATACGGATTGTGCGCGGCGGCAACGAATCCCGCCAGGATGACCACCATGGCGATCATCGAAACGTAGATAGCCCGGTCGACGCCGCGGTCGGCCAGAATGCCGCCGACGATATTGCCTGCCACCATCCCGAGTCCGAACAGCATGAGCACGAACGGCACCAGGCCGAGCCGCAGACCGGCCACATCGGTCAAGGTGGTGGTGATGTAGGTGTAGACGGCGAACATGCCGCCGAAGCCGATCGCGCCGACCAGCAGGGTCAGCAGCACCTGCGGGCGCCGCAGCGCGCCGAGTTCGGTCATCGGATTGGTGATCCGGATACCGTGCAGCTCCGGAACGAATCTGATCAGGGCCGCGACGGTGGCGACACCGATCACCGCGACCACCACGAAAGCATCACGCCAGCCGAGATGTTGGCCAAGCCAGGTCGTGCTGGGAACGCCGACAACGTTGGCGGCGCTCAATCCGAGCATAACCGCGGCAACCGCCTTGGCGCGCTGTCCCACCGGCGCCAGGGTCGCGGCGGCCAGCGACGCGACACCGAAGTACGCGCCGTGCGGCAGGCCCGATAGGAACCGCGCGATGACCAGAGTTTCGAATGTGGGCGCGATAACCGTGGCAGCATTTCCGATGGTGAACGCCACCATCAGGGCGACAAGCAGCCGTTTGCGCGGCACCCGCGCGGCCAGTGCGGCGATCAGCGGAGCACCGACGACAACGCCGAGCGCATAGGCCGATACCGCATGCCCTGCCGTCGGCTCGGACACGTTCATGGCGCTCGCGATATCGGGCAGCAAACCCATGGTGACGAATTCGGTTGTGCCGATTCCGAATCCACCGAGGGCCAGCGCCAGCATCGCCGGAATATGCCAGTCCGTCCGCTCGGCCTCGGCGAGTACTGGGGTCTGCGTGGCAACGGATCCGGTCACGTATTCATGTAACCGCCCGGCGACTGCTTCTGCTTCCCGGGCAAAGGTGAGTTCCCCCACGTGAGCGTCGAGAAACAGTGCGGGCACCCGTACCACCGAGTGGTGCGGGTGCCCGTATGTCGCTCCCGGCGCTGGCTCTTGCCCAGCGCCGGGTATTCAGTTCAACCGGTCAGCGCAGGGCGCGGGCCAGGTTGGCGTCGAGCGCACCGAGGAACTCCTCGGTGCTCAGGTAGCCCTGATCGCCGCCGACGAGCAGCGCCAGGTCCTTGGTCATCTGGCCGCCCTCGACGGTCTTGATGACGACATCCTCGAGTGTCTGCGCGAAGCCGATCACCTCGGGGGTGTTGTCCAGCTTGCCGCGGTGCTCGAGGCCGCGGGTCCAGGCGAAGATCGACGCGATCGGGTTGGTCGAGGTCGGCTTGCCCTGCTGGTGTTGGCGGTAGTGCCGGGTGACGGTGCCGTGCGCGGCCTCGGCCTCACAGGTCTTGCCGTCCGGGGTCAGCAGCACCGAGGTCATCAGGCCGAGCGAGCCGAAGCCCTGGGCCACGGTGTCGGACTGCACGTCGCCGTCGTAGTTCTTGCAGGCCCAGACGTAGCCGCCCTCCCACTTCATGGAGGAGGCGACCATATCGTCGATCAGACGATGCTCGTAGGTGAGGCCCGCCGCATCGAACTGGGTCTTGAACTCGGCCTCGAACACCTCCTGGAAGGTGTCCTTGAACATGCCGTCATAGGCCTTCAAGATGGTGTTCTTGGTCGACATGTAGACCGGGTAGTTCTGCTGCAGGCCGTAGTTGAACGAGGCCCGCGCGAAGTCCTCGATGGACTTCTTGAAGTTGTACATACCCATGACGACGCCGCCGTCCTCGGGCATCTTCACGACCTCGTGCACGATCGGCTCGCTGCCGTCGTCGGGGGTGAAGGTGAGGGTGACGGTGCCGCCCTGGAAGACCTTGAAGTCGGTGGCGCGGTACTGATCGCCGAACGCGTGACGGCCGATGATGATGGGCTTGGTCCAGCCGGGGACCAGACGCGGCACATTCGAGATGATGATCGGCGCCCGGAAGATGGTTCCGCCGAGGATGTTGCGGATGGTGCCGTTGGGCGAGCGCCACATCTTCTTCAGGCCGAATTCCTCGACCCTGGCCTCATCCGGGGTGATCGTGGCGCACTTGACGCCGACACCGTGCTCCTTGATGGCGTTCGCCGCGTCGATCGTGACCTGGTCGTCGGTCTTGTCCCGATATTCGATGCCGAGGTCGTAGTACTCGAGGTTCACATCGAGATACGGGTGGATCAGCTTGTCCTTGATGAACTGCCAGATGATCCGGGTCATCTCGTCGCCGTCGAGTTCGACGACGGTGCCTTCAACCTTGATCTTGGACATGGATCTTCGTGTCCTCCTAGGATGGTGCCCTTATTGCACGGCCAGGCGAACACGCTTGTGAGCGGACCCCAGCTGTTCCAACAGACAACGTATATGTCCCGCGTTGTCGGCGAGACATGTGGTGCAAACAAGACAAGCGTACTGCTGCCATTGACCTCACCGCGCGGGCAGCCCCCCATGTGAAGCCGTCCGAAATTGTTACCGACAAGTAGGTCGGCGGTGCCGACACCCTGCCGAAATAGCGATGTCCGGGCATCCCATCGGATACCCGGACATCGCGATTTCAGGATCAGACCGCGACCGGAATCCGCGCGTCTTCCGCGGATCCCTCGATCAGGTTTTCCGGCTTGTCCCGAATCATCAACGCGATCACCGGAATTGCCGCCAGGAAGAATCCGGCGCCGACATAGAACGCCACGTCGTAGCTGTGGATCGAAGCGCGGGCGATCAGGTTGTCCATTGTCGGATTGTTCTGCGCGAAGGTCTTGGCCGTCTGCACCGAGATGGTGGTGAGCAGCGCGGTGCCGACCGCACCGCCGACCTGCTGTGCCGCATTCAACAGCGCACTGGCCACCCCCGAGTCCGCCTCCTCGACCTGATGCAGCGCGACGGTCTGCATACCGACGAACAGCGGCCCCATACCGAGCGCGATCAGCAACTGCGCGGGCAGCACACTGACCGCGTAACCGTCGCCGTAGCTCAGCTGCGCCAGCCACACCAGACCGAGCACGCCGAGCACGGCACCGGCCAGCATCAGCGGCCGCGGGCCAAGCTTCGGCAGCAGCGCACTGGTGACACCGGCCGAGATCGCGATGCCCGCCGGGAACGGCAGGAAGGCGAAACCGGCCTTCAGTGACGAGTAACCGAGGGTGATCTGGAAGTAGTAGCTCAGGAACAGGAACATCGCGAACATCGCGATCGGAATCAGCAGCGCGGCCAGGAAGGCGCCGCCGCGGTTGATCTCACCCGGAATATGCAGCGGCAGCAGCGGATTCGACGAGCGACGCTCGATGGCGACGAAGGCGATCAGCAGCGCGACGCCGATGACGAGCAGACCGAGCGTGCTACCGGCCAGCCAGCCGTCGTCGGCGGCGCGGCTGAATCCGTACACGATGGCGATCAGACCGAGCGTCACGGTGACCGCACCGGGCACGTCATAGCCGCCGGTGCGCGGTGTCGGCACATCCTTCACCACGAATGCCAGCGCGCCGAGCAGCGCGAGCAGGGCGATCGGGGTGTTCACCAGCAGGCACCAGCGCCAAGAGGCGTATTCGGTCAGCGCGCCACCGGCGATCAGGCCGAGAGCCGCACCACCCGCGGAGATACCCGCGAAAACGCCGAAGGCGGTCGCGCGTTCCTTGGCCTCGGTGAAGGTCACCGAGAGCAGTGACAGCGCCGCGGGCGCCAACAGCGCCGCGAACGCGCCCTGCAGCGCCCGTCCGGCGAACAGCTCTGCGCCGTTCTGCGCCAGACCGGCCACCGCCGACGCCCCGGCGAAGCCGACCAGGCCGACGATGAAGACCCGTCGCCGCCCGAGGTAGTCGGCCAGCCGTCCGCCGAGCAGCAGCAGACCGCCGAAGATCAGCGTGTAGGCGGTCAGCATCCACTGCCGATTGCCGTCGCTGATGTCGAGATCCTGCTGGGCGAAGGGCAGCGAGATGGTCACGATGGTGGCGTCGAGAACCACCATGAGCTGGGCCAATGCGATCACCCCCAGGGCCAGCCAGCGCGCCGAACTCGTTTGCTTCTCCAGAACTTCCACCGCTATCGCAGTCTCGCTCACCTTGGTCTCCTAGTCCGAAGTTCGTGCAGTCATCCTGTCATCGACAGACATTTGTCGTCAAGAGAAAAATGTCGCACTCCGACATTTGGCCGTTAAGGACACAAATCGTCCCGATTGCGATAGCATGGGGCCATGCTCGAGTCATCGACGCCGATCGGCGCGAGCGCCACAGCCGAGAACGCTGTGCGCGCCCCAGCGAATCCAGGGCCCAGTGCGCCCGGCGGACTGGGATTGCGCGAGCGCAAGAAGCAGCAGACCCGATTGCGCATCATCGAGGTGGCGCTCGACCTATGCGACGCACAGGGATTCGACGCGACGACGGTCGAACAGATCGCGGCCCGCGCGGATGTCTCGCCGCGCACGATCAACCGGTATTTCGACAGCAAAGAGGCCATCATCCTGGGGCCCGTCAAGGATTTCGGGCTCGCGATCGCCGAATGCCTGCGCGGACTCCCGGTCATCGGCAACGAGCTGCAATCGCTGCGCGAGGCGTTTCTACTGGTCGTCGACCAAGCTTCGGTAGAGGTCGACGGAACGCTGTCATTCCGGCGCTTCCAGCAGATGCAGCGGATCCTGCGCAGCAGTCCGACGGTGAGCGCGCAGAGCATGGAACTGGCCGACGATAAGAACGCGGCGATCGCCGCTGTCATCGCCGAGCGCCTCGGCACCGAGCCCGACGCGCTGCCGGTGCGGTTGGTCATCGGCGCCTGGCAGCTGATCGGCCATCTCAGCATGGAGTGCCAGAACTCGATCTTCGACGAAGAGGACACCGCCGCGGCCGCAGCCGAGGCCCGCAACGGACTCACAACGTCGTTCGACGAGTTCATGCGCGTGTGCACCGGGCAGCCCACGACCGACCCGGCGGAAACCCGGTAACGGATTTCAGTCGCCGCCCGCCCGCCGGTTACCATGTCCGTCAGGTCATGAGTGCCAGCGCGAAGCCCCGGCTTGCTGGACGGCAACCCTCCAGCAGCGGTGGGGTGCTCCGGGTGATGACCGGGCTCTCGATGGTCGAGGGCAAGCGCGCACTTCAGGAGGTTTTTCCGATGAGTTGTCGTCCGTCACCCGCACCCCGATAAGACCCGCAGGCGAACAACCCTTTGGAGCACGATATGAGTGACCCCATCGCGTCCGCGGCCGCACTCCCGGTCTACCGGACCGCGGACCGGTTCAGCCGGATAGTTAACATCGGGGATGTGCGTTCCCTCGTGATTCCCCCGGCGTCGGCGACGCACTGTGCGCGGCGGGTCGGTTTCACGGCGGCGACGACGTGACAGTGACCGACCCTCGTACCGCGCGTTCCTCCGCGGTGGCCCTGCCACCGCCGGACGGGAGGCTCGGCATCATCGCCATCGGGGATGTGCGGCTGGAGAGCGGCGCTGTCATCCCGGACGTTCATCTGGCCGTGCAGCGCTGGGGCGAGCTCTCCCCCGCATTGGACAATGTGGTACTCGTCGAGCACGCGCTGACCGGCGATTCGCACGTCGTGGGGGTTCCCGACGATATCCATCCGCTGCCCGGCTGGTGGGACGGCATGGTCGGGCCGGGCGCACCGGTGGATACCGACGAATGGTGCGTCATCGCGACGAATGTGCTCGGCGGCTGCAAGGGCAGCACCGGCCCCTCGACGTTGGCGCCGGATGGAAAGCCTTGGGGCGCAAGGTTTCCGGAGATCTCGATCCGGGATCAGGTGACCGCGGAAGCGGCGCTGATGGATCTGCTCGGCATCGAACGCCTGGCCGCCGTGGTCGGCGGTTCGATGGGTGGTATGCGAGTGCTGGAGTGGATGGTCGGCGCGCCGGAGCGGGTCGCATCCGCGCTGGTGCTCGCCGTCGGCGCACGCGCCACCGCCGACCAGATCGGCACGCAGACAACGCAAATCGCCGCCATCAAGGCCGATCCGGACTGGCAGGGCGGCGATTATCACGACACCGATCGCGCCCCGATGACCGGCATGGGCATCGCCCGCCGCATCGCGCACCTGACCTACCGCACCGAGGGCGAACTCGATCACCGCTTCCAGAACAACGCGCAGGGCGATGAGGATCCGCGCAACGGCGGCCGCTACGCGGTGCAGAGCTACCTGGACCATCAGGCCGAAAAGCTTTGCAGCCGTTTCGATCCCGCCACCTACGTGTTGCTGACCGAGGCGATGAACCGCCACGATATCGGCCGCGGTCGCGGCGGCATCGCGGCCGCCCTCGCCGCCACCCCGGTGCCGTGCGTGGTCGGCGGCGTCGACTCGGATCGCTTGTACCCGTTGCGAACTCAACAGGAACTGGCCGACGGACTGCCGGGCTGCGAGGGCCTGGAAATCGTGCACTCCCGCGACGGCCACGACGGCTTCCTCACCGAAGCCCCCGCGGTATCCAAGCTGCTGATCGAAACAATGCGATTGGCGCGAATCGGCCGCGCCAGCTGATAATTCGCTGCCGCTATCGTCTGTCAGGTAGCAGTCGTCGCCGCGCCGTTCATCGCACCGATGACGGGGCGAATTCTGGAGCAGCACCTGAAGGGCGAGCCACCGGCGCGACTGAGACGATTACGCCGAGCCAGGCGCGGCAGTTGTACGGCGGGCACGCTCGGCGCCCGGTGGTCGAGGTCCGCTAGCGGCGGGGCGGGGACCGAGGTGGGCTAGCGGGCGACCCGGCGTGCCGCTTCGATGCGGATGATATTGACCTCGATCCAGTCGCGCAGGGCCGTGATAGGGGTGCGCAAGCTGTGGCCGAGGTCGGTGAGGTCGTAGTCGACGCGCGGCGGCACGGTGGGATGTACTGTGCGCGTGACGAATCCGTCGGTTTCCAGCTGACGCAGGGTTTGGGTGAGCATTTTCTGTGAAATGCCCTCGATGCGTCGGTGCAGATCGGTGTAGCGCATGGTGCCCTCGGCGAGTGCGTCCACGATCAGCACGGTCCATTTGCCCGCGACATGGTCGAGCACCTGTCGGGTGGGGCATTTCGCCGAGTACACATCGGCAGGCAGCCCACTGGCCTCGATCACTGTACGCACCTATCCGAGTGTAGCGCACTATTAAGTGCTGCCTTCCCAATAGTTTGTCACTCTCCGATAGTAAGAATCATGAACGCACAGACACTTTCGGTTCCCGCCGCGATTCGCGCCCGCCGCACCACCCGCCACTACCGTCCAGATCCGGTACCTGGTGAACTGCTCGATGAACTGCTGGATCTAGCGGTCGAGGCACCTACCGCGTGGAATATGCAGGATCGGTCGATCGTGGTGGTGACCAGCGCGTCCGGCCGCCGCGACCTGCCGAACGCAGCCTTCGGCCAACCGCAACCGCTGGAGGCCCCGGTAGTGCTGGTCTTCGTCGCCGAAACAGCGGCATGGCGGGCCGAGAATGCCGATATCGCCGAACTGGCCGGACGCAATGGCGCGTGGAATGCGGACTTCACCGCAATGTTCAACTCGCGCAAGGAATTCCACTCGCTGCAACAGCGCGGACTCACCCGCGAGAACGCCGTGAAGAATGCGATGATCGCCGCGACCTATGTCATGCTCGCCGCCACCAGCCTCGGGCTGTCATCGGCCCCGATGAACGGTTGGGACCCCGACCTGGTCAAGAAGGCCATCGGCATCAATGACCGCCCCGACCTCGCCATCGCGGTCATGGTCGCGATCGGCTACAGCGACGCTACCCCGCCGCACCCGGGTCGCCGTCCGCGCGAGCGCACGATATTCACCGAGCGATACCCGTCGAGCTGATATTTCGTCGCTGGTGCAATGGCGGCTCCGCAAGACCGGGGGCCGCCATTTCACTGCGCCCGGTCGAAAGCCGCGGCCGTCGAAAGTTGTTGTGCCTCAGCCGACGCCGCCGCCGAAGTGGTGACGCATAAGCTGTACATGGGCCGATGGGGGTTGCCTTGACTCGGGCAGTCGCCGCTGTGCAGACTGGGCCGACATCGCACCCGTCTCGGTTCGGCGGGCATTCCGGTTCATGGACGTCATCGGGGGTAAGACCATGCGTATTCATCGTGCCGTACTGGTATTCGTGCTGCTCAGCGGGGTATTCACCGGTGCGACGGCGTGCTCAGAGGAGCCTACCGAGCCCACCCGGCCTGCGGCGTCGACGACCTCGGTGCCAGCGGCGCCGACCGTGCTCGGCCCGCTCGGCTTCGGCAAGCTGCGGCTCGGGATGAACCGAAGCGAGGCCGAGGCCAGCGGTGAAATCGCGGCCTTCGACGACACCAATGATCCGCCCGGCTGCGGCCGCTACACCGCGCGGGCCGGTTGGCAGGGATTCACCAACAAGGGCGAAATAGTCGCGATCATGCCCGGCAAACTGCCGGTCCGTACCCCAGAGGGCATAGCCGTCGGCTCCACCGTCGAGGAAGTGCGCGCCGCCTATCCCACGCTCGAGATCGGCTACAACTGGAGTTCGGCCGCGGTACCCGACCAACCCGCACGCTACGGCTTCCTCGGCATCTATCGGAATATGCCCGCCGATGCCAAGGTCACCCAGCTGATGCTCTACAACGACCGGGACACCTGCCACAACTAGCGGTCCGGATGTCGTTGCGGTCTCAGCCGACGCCGAGGGTATTGATCGTGGCGGCGATGAAGACGATGGCGGTACCGAGCAGGCTCAGCGCGGCGACATCGAACGGCTTACTGCGCACGGCCAGCAGCCCGACCCGCGCCGTCGGCAGGCAGAGCCGGAAGGTGGCCGCGAGCAGGGCCGCTCCGCCGAAGAACAGCGCGCCGCGGCGCCAGCGGTCCCAGGCCACCAAGACGACCGCGAGCAGGATGACCGCCGTCACGACCAGCATGGGCAGGTGGCAGCGCAGGAACTGCGCACCAGGGCTGGTCCGGTCGGACTGCCGCTCGGCGGCAGACGAGTCAACGTCGGTCACGCCCCGATTGTTGCAGACGGCATGCGGCCGCTCACACCAGTGCGACGCACCCGCGCACCCGATTGCCGAGCGTCGAGGCAGGGCTACTGCGCCGCAACAAGTTTCGCATTATCCGAACAGGCATTGCCTCCGACTACTACACGGCGTAGTTTCAACGAGAAGAGATTCATCCCGCACAAGGGGGTACGGATATGCGAGCGCTCACCCGGATTCGGCACTATCTGCAAGCGATTCGGCAGGCGAAGCGGAACCGATCCGATCTTTTCGGCTGGCTCGCCCGCCGACCGCAGATCCTGTTCGGCACGATCGGGTACGAGACAGCGCTGCTGTTCAGCAACAGACTGGATCCGAAGCTCAAGGAACTGGCCGAACTGAAGACGGCCGGACTCGTGAATTGCGAGTTCTGCCTGGATATCGGCTCTGCGCTGGCGCACTCGAGCGGTCTTACCGAACGACAATTGCGCGACCTGCCGCGCTATCGCACCAGCGACGCCTACAGCGACCTGGAAAAACTCGTCATCTCCTTCGCCGAGGCGATGACCGCCACCCCGGCCATCGATCTCGCGGATCTGCGCACGCAATTGCTGACCTACCTGTCCAAAGGGCAGTTCGCCGAACTGACCGCCACCATTGCCTGGGAGAACCAGCGCGCCCGCCATAACCAGGGTCTCGGCGTGCGCCCGACCGGAATGACGGAGGGCATGGCATGCGCCCTTCCGGAAAGGGCCGCCCACGAGGGCTGAAATATGCGTTCCGCGCGCGAGCATGAACGTGCCGAACTGAAGCGTGCACGAGCTGCCGACGTCGTGCCGGGCTGGCTCGAGCGACCTGGTTGACTGCACGGGTGTTCCGTTTGATGTTTCACGAGCCCGCGATCCCCGGAAATACCGGCAATGCGATTCGACTTGTCGCGGGAACCGGGTGTGAGCTGCATCTGGTCGAGCCCCTGGGGTTCGACCTTTCGGAGGCGAAGTTGCGGCGGGCCGGATTGGATTACCACGATCTGGCCTCGGTGACGGTGCACAAGAATCTCGCGGCGGCGTGGGATGCGGTGCGGCCCGAGCGAGTGTTCGCATTCACGACCCAGGCGAGCACGCGGTATACGGATGTGGCCTACCGCGAGGGCGATGTGCTGCTGTTCGGCACCGAACCGACCGGGCTGCCGACGGAGGTGCTCGACGATCCGCGTATCACCGATCGACTGCGCATTCCGATGCTGCCCGGCCGCCGCTCGATGAACCTCTCCAATGCCGCCGCCGTCACCGTCTACGAGGCCTGGCGCCAGTTCGGATTTCCCGGCGCTGTGTGACCCTGCCGCTCAACCCGATTCGGCGATCGCGGCAGCGCCGATCCTGTGGTCGGTGATCGAGGACGCCGCACCGGAAACGTCGAGCGCGCCGAGCACCGTGCCATCAACCCTGATGACCACGTCGCCGCCGTTCGGCACCAATGCATGCGCACCCGACTGCCGTTGGCCGCCGACCAGCGGCAGTCCCTGCGCGTTGTGGTTGTGACGTGAACGGTGTCGAAGCCGAGCGCAATGGCTGTGTCCGCCTTGCGTTTCGCGATATCGGCCATGTACTCGGGTGCGCCGTCCATCCACGCGATGGCCAGCAGAGTGCCGCGAAGGCTCAGAGGTCCAGCTCGAAGCGTTTGAAGCGGGAGGTTGCGCCTGCGGCGAGGCGGACGGCGGATTTGGGGACGCCGTAGTGGTCGGCGAGGAGTTCGATGGCGGCCTTGTTGGCCTTGCCCTCCACGGCGGGCGCGCGGACGTACAGCTGCAGGGTGCCGTCATCGAGAGTTTCGACGAGCGGACCCTTACGGCTGTTCGGTTTGATCGTCGCCCTTACGACCGTCGGCACCTGTATCTCCTGTTATCCCAGCGCCTTTCGCTGTCTCAGCGCTTGCACCAGTTCAAGCGCCTGAACCGGTCCGCACCAGTCCCGGCACCGGCCGGGTCGGGGTCCCTGCACCTGCACCGGTTCCCCCACCTGCACCCATTCCCGGGCGCCAGTTCCCGAGCCCGCACCAGTCCCAGCGCCCGCACTAGTCCTCAGCGCTTGCACCAGTTCCCGTGCCTGCACCGGTTCCAGCACCCGTCTCAGTCTCGGCACCGGCAACCGCACCGGCCCCTCCACCCGATCCTGCACCTGCATCAGCGCCTTCTGCTGTCGCCCCACTCGGCGCACCATCCGCAGCTGCCTTGCCCCGCTCGGATTCTCCCGATCCCGACGAATGCTTCCGAACCCGCACCACTCGCACGGCACCCCAGACCACCGCGGCGATCAGCACGACGAACCCGAGCCATGGAATCGCCTTGCCGGTAAAGACCACCGCGTCCTTCAGCCAATCCACCAGCGAATGCCAACCCGAGACGATGCCGTCCCAGAAATTGGTCGGTCCCTCATCGGAATCCTTGTCCTCGGTGGTGATGTCGATGGTGAGTGTGGACAGCGCGACCTGATCGTCGAGGTGTCGCTTCTGTGCGGTGAGGCTGTCGAGCTCACCCTGCCGACTCGACAGCGCCTGTTCGGCCGCAATGAGATCCGCGGTGTTGGTCGCACCGGCGATGAGCGCGCGCAACCGGTCGACCGAGGCCTGCAGCGCCTTGATCCTGGCGTCGAGGTCCTGCCACTGCATGGTGACGTCGTCGCGGTTGGTGCTCATCCGAGTGACCCGGCCGACGCCGCCGAGGCCGTCGATGAACTTGTCGGTCTTATCCGCGGGCACCCGCACGGTGAGCGTGGCCTGCGGATCGTTGTCATCGGTCCCCGGCTGCTCGGTGCGGCTGTCGACCCGGCCGCCGACCTCGCGCACCTGATCGGTCACCTGACCGCCCGCCTTGATCGGATCGTCCGCGGTGATGTCGACGCTGCCGGTGATGACCTCCTTGCGCGCCTCGACCGTATTCCCGCCGGTGTCCCCCTTCGTCGGGGAGCCCTCACGCAGACTCGGTGGCGGCGCCATCGGCGCGACGGTCGCCATGCTCGTCCGGCCCGGACCGGCCTTGTCGTCGTTGTCATCTCCACAGCCGACCAGCAATGTCAAACCAAGCAGGCCGATCACCAGCACAGCAAGCTTCCGCATGGACGCAGGGTAGCCGCTGCGGCGGATTCGGTCACGAAGCTCGTTGCGGCCCATTCCCGAACGCCGAAGGGACGCCGACCAGTTTCACGAGAAATCGTTCGATCTGATCGGCGAGCGGCGGCCAGGTCTGGCCGGGCTCGTTGAGCCGCATCGACACCGCGCCGTGCACTGCTGCGCGCAGATCCAGCATGACCGAGAGCGGGTCGTCGACGGGTACCAGACCGGCATCCATACAGCGCCGGATCGCGGCAGCGGTGCGCTCGGTCAGTTCCCGCTTGAACGGCATGGCCACGCGCTGGTTGATGGTGCTCTCGTGCAGCACCTTGTACATGCCCGGGTGTCGATAGGCCCAGTCGCCGAGGACGCGGATCCGAGCGCGCAGTTTGTCGACGGGATCGTCGACCGCGGCCTCCGCGTCATCGATCGCTCGCACCAGATCGCCGTGATAGCGCTCGAGTGCGGCCGACACCAACGCGTCCCGATCGGCGAAATGCAGGTAGATCGACGTTGCGGCACTGCCGATTTCGCGCGCGACCGCACGCATGGACAGGGCCTGATCATCGCCGAGTTCATCCAGCAGCCGGATCGCGGCCTCGACGATCTCCGCACGCAGTCGGCCGCCGTGGCCGCGCGGATTGCGACCGCGGCGAGTCGTCGTATCGGAGGTCATAAGGGGATTGTAGCTGGACATACGTAGCGCTACAGTTGTAACGCTACAGCTGTTCAGTTACGCTGGCGACTGCTTGCGTATCGCTCGAAAGTTCGGAGTAAACCCTCATGACCTGCGTAGATCCAAAGCTCGAATCGAATAGGCAGACTGTCCTCGCGTTCTACGAGGCCGCGTTCAATGCCAAGGATTTCGAGGCCACCGCCGAGTTCTTCGGTGCGCACTACATCCAGCACAATCCGGAAATCGCCGATGGTTTCGACGGACTACTCGCCCGACTCACCGGCCTGAAGGAAGGCGCACCGAAACTGCGCGTCGAAGTGAAACGCATTGTGGCAGAGGGTGATTACGTGGTCGCGCACGTGCACGGCGTGCGCGAGCCCGGCGATCGCGGGTTGGCGATCATGGATATCTTCCGCCTCGACGACGGAAAGCTGGCCGAACACTGGGATGTCATCCAGCCGGTTCCTGAACAGGCCGCCAATGCGAACGGAATGTTCTGAGGCTCAACGGAAGTCGCGGGATCTCGAATGGACGCGCAGGTCCATGCGCTGCAGATATTCGGCGACGACACTGACCGCGCCCTCGGCATTCTGGACCCGGCCGCGAATGAGCAGGGCGGGGGCGCTCTGGGCCAGACGGCGATAGCGGGTCCACAGACCCACCGAGCAGACGATGTTCACCATGCCGGTTTCGTCTTCCAGATTGAGGAAGGTGACACCGGCGGCGGTGGCGGGACGTTGACGATGCGTGACGGCGCCGCCGACCAGCACCCGGGAGCCATCGGGCACGTCGAGCAAACCCGCGGCGGGGATGACACCGAGCGCATCCAATTGCGGGCGTAGGAATTCGGTGGGATAGCTGCCCGGGGAAATGCCGGTGGCCCAGACGTCGGCGGCCGCGAGTTCGAATTCGCTCATGCCGGGCAGGGCGGGGGCGGTGGTGGCGGCGCCGGTGCCGGGAAGTCGGTCGGGGCGTTCCCCCGCCGCGGCTCCGGCCGCCCACAATGCTTCCCGTCGGCTGATGCCGAGACAACCCAAAGCGCCTGCGGTGGCCAGCGATTCGGCTTGGGGCACGGTGAGTTCCACGCGACCGGTCAGGTCGAGGAAGGAGGTGTACGGACCGGACGAGCGGGCCGCGACAATGCGTTCGGCGAGGTCGGTACCGATGTGGCGGACCGTCGCAAGGCCGAGTCGCACCTCCTCACCATGGTTTTCCAGGGTGGGTTCGGCGCGGCTGGCATTGATATCGGGTCCGTGCACCGGAACACCGTGCCTGCGGGCGTCGGCGACCAGCGACTGCGGAGAGTAGAAACCCATCGGCTGGGCCCGCAGCAGTCCGGCGCAGAAGGCCGCAGGATAGTGCAGTTTGAACCAGGCCGAGTAGAACACGATCGACGCGAAGCTCTGCGAATGGCTTTCCGGAAAGCCGAAATTCGCGAAGGCGTACAGCTTCTCGTAGATGCGATCGGCGACTTCGCCGGTAATGCCGTGCAGATCGCGCATGCCCCGATACAGCCTGTCCTTGAGGCGCTCCATGCGTTCCGGTGAGCGTTTGGAGCCCATGGCGCGGCGCAGCTGATCGGCCTCGGCGGCGGTGAAACCGGCGACGTCGATGGCCATCTGCATGAGCTGTTCCTGGAACAATGGCACGCCGAGGGTGCGCTTCAGCGAATTCTTCAGCGCATCATGGTCATAGCGCACCTTTTCATCGCCGTTGCGGCGGCGAATGTAGGGATGCACCGAACCACCCTGGATCGGGCCGGGGCGGATCAGCGCCACCTCCACCACCAGGTCGTAGAATTCCCGCGGCTTCAGCCGGGGCAGGGTGGCCATCTGCGCCCGCGACTCCACCTGGAACACCCCCACCGAATCGGCGCGCGAAAGCATCTCGTAGACAGCGGTTTCCTTCAGGTCCAGCTTGTGCAGTTCGACCGTCTTCCCCTTGTGCTCGCGCACCATATCGATCATGTAGTGCAGCGCGGAGAGCATGCCGAGACCGAGCAGGTCGAACTTCACCAGATTTATTGCGGCGCAATCGTCTTTATCCCACTGCAGTACGCTGCGGCCGGGCATGCGCGCCCATTCGACCGGGCAGACATCGGCGATGGGCCGATCACAGATCACCATTCCGCCGGAATGGATGCCGAGATGTCGTGGCAGACCTTCGATTTCGGTGGCCAGCTCCAGTACTTCCGCGGGAATATCGGTACCGGTTTCGGCGCCCACTCCGGTCCAGCGGCTCACCTGCTTACTCCAGGCATCCTGCTGTCCGGGTGAAAAGCCGAGTGCGCGTGCGGCATCGCGGACCGCGGACTTACCGCGATAGGTGATCACATTCGCCACCTGGGCGGCGTATTCGCGACCGTATTTGGCATAGACGTGCTGGATCGCCTCCTCGCGGCGATCAGATTCGATATCGATATCAATATCGGGTGGACCGTCGCGCTCCGGGGCGAGGAAGCGTTCGAATAGCAACTCGGCAGCGACCGGGTCGACATTGGTGATGCCGATCGCGTAGCAGACGGCCGAATTGGCCGCCGAACCCCGGCCCTGGCAGAGGATGTCGTTTTCCCGGCAGAAGCTGACGATATCGTGCACCACCAGGAAGTAACCGGGAAACTTCATCGCGTCGATGACCGCGAGTTCGTGCTCGATCTGCCGATACGCCTCCGGATTTCCCGACGGCGGACCGTAACGCCGAGCCGCGCCCTCGAGCGTGAGTTCACGCAGCCAGGAAGACTCGTCGTGGCCGTCGGGGACGTCGAACGGCGGCAGGCTCGGTGCGATCAATTTCAGATCGAAGGCGCATTCGCGGGCGAGCGTCACCGCATTCGCCACCGCCTCCGGACATGCGGTGAACAACTGCGCCATCTCCGCACCGGAGCGCAGATGCGCGCCACCGGTCGGCGCCAACCAGCCCGCGATATCGTCCAGGCTCCGGCGCGCCCGGATCGCCGCGAGCGCCATGGCGCGACGGCGCTGGGCGGGTGCGGCGAAATGCGCCCCGGTGGTGGCCACCACGGGCAGACCGAGGCGATCGGCCAGGGCGATGAGGTGGGCGTTGCGTTCGTCGTCTTCCGGAATGCCGTGATGGGTGAGTTCCACGCTCACCCGGTCGAGGCCGAAGCGCTCGGTCAGGTCACGCAGGGCGGCCTCGGCTCGCCCGAGACCGGTATCTCCCGCTTGCAGATCGCGCTCGAGGGCTTGGCGTACATGGCCTTTGCGGCATCCGGTCAGGATGTGCCAATGCCCGTCCGCCGCCGCGGTGAGCGCGTCCAAGTCGTAGCGGAGGATGCCTTTCTCCCCCGCGGCCATATGCGCGGCCGCGATCTGACTGGAGAGTCGGCGATAGCCCTCTTGACCGCGGGCGAGCACCAGCAGATGTGGACCGGCCGGGTCCGGCGAACCGGTGCGCGGTGCCGAATCGGGTGCACCGACATGTCCGAGCGAATTCCCCAGTCGCGGTGCGTCTTCCGCGGTGCCGAGCGACAATTCGGCACCGTAGACCGTCGGCATGCCCAATTCCCTGGCCGCCTCGAAGAAGCGCACGGTTCCGTAGAAGCCGT
Organism: Nocardia anaemiae NBRC 100462; assembly: GCF_001612725.1. Taxonomy (GTDB): domain Bacteria; phylum Actinomycetota; class Actinomycetes; order Mycobacteriales; family Mycobacteriaceae; genus Nocardia; species Nocardia anaemiae. The sequence continues at coordinate 227,640 of NZ_BDAZ01000008.1, forward strand.
CGTGATCGGTGAGCGCGATCGCCTCCAGCCCGAGCCGCACCGCCTCCTCCACCAACTCCTCCGGCTGGCTCGCCCCGTCGAGGAAGCTGTAGGCCGAATGCGCGTGCAACTCCGCGTACGGCACCACCTTGCCACCAGCCGGTTCGACCGGTTCCGGCCGGTAATCCCCGCGCTTGCGCGACCACGCCGGACTGTCGCCGCCGTCGCCCGGATACATCGCGTCCGGATTAGTCGGCCCGGGCCGACCGGACAGCACCCGCTCCAGCTCCGCCCAGGTAGGCGGCCCGTTGCTCCAACCCATGACACATCACCTCCGCTATAGTCGAACATACATTCGAGCTACGAAGAGGTGAAGACATCTGCCGAATCAGGCGGCCGGGATCGGCTCCGTCGACTTCTCGCCCAGCGCCGCCTCGACTTTGTCCAGGCTGGAGCGGATCACGGCGCCATATGCGTCGTTGGCGAGGACATCGAGATGGCCGCGCGCGATGGTCAGCTGCATGTAGGCCACATCGAAGTCGCCGACGCGGCGGTGACTGTCGGCGAGATTGAGATAGAGCGAGGGCAGGAATCCGCGTAGCCCCTCATCGAGCGGAACGCCGGGGCCGAAGACCGCGGCGAGCGCGCGTTGATCCCAGCGCAGCGCATCCTCGGCCACACCTTGCAGATCGGCGAGGTGGTGCGCAATCACGCAGCGCTGCAACGGATCTCCACCGTCGCCGAGCTCGTCCCACAGTTCCGCCAGCATCCGCCGCGCCGCCTCCGGATCACTGCCGGAGAGCCGCACCGCGGCAAAGATTTCCGCCATCCGATCGTCCGCCATGCGCAGAGTATCGCACATATGTTCGATAGATTCGAGACCGGTTCGAACACCTCGGCGTGGTCGGATTCGAACGCCGGAGGTGACGAAGCACACTTGGCAGGTAAACTTACTTCAGAGTAAGTTCATGCCAACTCGACCTGCGAAGGAGCAGCGATGACCCGGGCTTCCGCTGACGACGCCGACCTGCGCGGGCAGATCCGGCGCACTCGCCGCAACCGCGACCTGACGGGGCGACATGTGCTCATTACCGGCGCGTCCTCCGGCATCGGCCGGGCCGCCGCGCTGGCGGTCGCGGACAAGGGCGCCATCGTCTTCCTGCTCGCCCGGCGCGCCGACGAACTCACGGCCGTGGTCGAGGAGATCCGGGCCGAGGGCGGCAGCGCCTACGGATATCAGTGCGACGTAACCGATTCCGACTCCGTCGACCATGCCGTCAAGACCATCCTGGACGAGCACGGCCACGTCGACATGCTGGTGAACAATGCGGGCCGATCGATCCGCCGCGCCATCCACCGCTCCACCGACCGGCTGCACGATTTCGAACGCACCATGGCGGTCAACTACTTCGGCGCCGTGCGATTGACGCTGGCGCTGCTGCCGCAGATGCGTGAGCGCAAGTTCGGTCACATCGTCAATATCAGCAGTGCGGGCGTGCAGGTGGCCACGCCGCGCTTCGCCGCCTACCTCGCGAGCAAGGCGGCCCTGGATAAGTTCGCCGAGGTCGCGGCGGTCGAAACCATGGCCGACGGCGTCACCTTCACCACCATCCACATGCCGCTGGTGCGTACCCCGATGATCACGCCGAGCGGCGATCAGGGTCCGTCGGCGTCCCCCGAATGGGCGGCCGCCACCATCGTGCGCGCGCTGAGCGAGCGGCCCAAGCGCATCGACGTCCCGCTGGGCACATTCGCCGAATACGCCGCGCTGCTCACTCCGAAGCTGCGCGATCGCATCCTGCACCGCTACTACCGTGCCCTGCCCGACTCCCCCGCCGCCAAGGGTGAGCAGGTGGACACTGGGGAACCAGCGGAATCCCCTGTGCCGCAACGCGAACCGCGTCAGCAGTCGACGACCCGCCGCGTCACCGGCACCGCCCTGCGCCGCGCCGCCCGCTGGGTGCCGGGCACGCACTGGTAAGCCCGCGACCTTCATCCCGCAGGGGGCGATAAAGGTCGCCGCGAACGGGACATGGCTGCGGCGGATTCTGCCGCAACCATGTCCCGTTCGTCGTTCTCAGGGCTACTCCCCTGTGGTCAACGGCTGGATCTGATCGGCCACAACGGCGGTGACCGGTTTCGGTGCGGCACCGCAACTGGCTTGGCGCGGTGGGAGTTCGACGGTGCGAGTCGTCACACGCCAGCGCCGCCCGTCGCGATGGGTTACCACGGCCTGGTCGGAACCGGTTGCGGTGGAATCGGTTTCGCGGTGCACGGTGAGCTCGTCGAGTCCCGCCGAAACCTGTTCGCGGACTGCGATTTCCGCGACCTGCTCGACGGGAGGGTGACCGCTGCGACCGCGCAGTCCCGCCAGCGAAACCGCACCGCGCCGCACGGCTTCGACCGCCGCGATGGCTGCCGCGGTATCGACGCGGCCGTAGGTCAGTCCGGAGGGCAGCAACACCATGGCGGGCGCGAAGCGATGACCGCCAGTGTGCGAGCACTCCCAGACTCGGTCCGGATAGTCGGCGGCCAGATTCGCGGCGATCGGACGACCGAACAGCGCGCAGCACTGATCGCGCTTGCCGTGCGCGCACACCAAGACCAGCGGATCGCGCACGGGCGCACCGATTCCCGGCGACGGGCCGTTCAGCAGGTCTAGGTCCAAGTCGAGCAGCTGCTTCAGGTCGGTGATCTCGAAGCGTTCGCACCAGAAGCCCCGCGGACCCGAGCTGGCGATGAAAACCGTTCGAACACCAGTGAATTCATTGCGACCCGGCCGCCGAATCAGCGTCGGACGCACCTTCGCGGCAGCGGTGCGGGCGGCGAGTTCGGCGGTGATCTCCTGACCGAGCACTTCGTCACCGATCACATCCCGACCCCACGCGCCCGGCTGTTCGACGCACAACCACCCCGTCACCCGAGTCGCCGTGCCGGGCAAGGGCACATCGACCGCGGCCGCCGCCGAGCAGAGCATCCCTTCGAATCCGGTCATCAGCCCAAGGTCTGTCCGTCGCCGTACGCCACGTCCCAGCGGCCGTCTGCCTTGGCCCGATCGATCTCGGCCTGTCCGGCCGGATGCATCAGCCCCTGCTCGATCAGCTCGGCGACCAAGCCGATATTGCGCAGTGACCATGGGCTGCGCTTGCGTCGCGGGGTGAAGCCGACCTGCCAGAACTCCGCGTCCTCACCGCGCGCCTGCCCATCGATCCAGCCGAAGCACAGTGCCTGCCGCAGCGCACCGGCATGGTTCAGTGAAACGCGTCCGGAGCCCTTTTTGGCGAAGCGCAGCCAGACCCCATCCACCGAGGCATGGTTGACCAGGAGCCAGTCGCGGAACGACTGCTCGTCGGGGAAGAACAGAACCGGACGGTCTTGCGCGGGCACCGCTTCACTCTAGATAGCGGCGGCAGAGAGCGTCGTGAGGAACGGCAGCACGGCTGCCTCGAATTCGCGGTAGCGGTCGCGGTGAATGCTGTGACCACAGGTGAAGGCGGTGACCGCGCAGTCCGGGATGGTGTCGCGCAGAATGGCCAGCTTCTCCGGATCGACCATGCCGCCGGGGCCGCCGCGCAGCACCAGGGTGGGCGCGCTGATGTCGGCGAGCCGCTCCCACCACTCCGGATGCGGCTTGCGGAACTGTTCCAGCGCGGTCCGCGTCATCGAGCGATCGAAGGCGAGCACCGCGCGCGGATGCCGGATCAGGCTGGTGGTGGCGTGCCAGAGTTCCGGAATGGTCGGGAAGCGACGGGTCAGCTTCACCTCTTCATCGCCGGAACGCAGCGGCATCGGGCACTCCTCGATGACCAGCCGCCGCACCAGTTCGGGCCGCTCCTGCGCGACACAGGAAACCGCATAGCCGCCCAGCGAATGTCCGACCAGATCCACCGAATCCAGCTCCAGCCGGTCACACAGGTTCAGCACGTCCGCGCCGAATTCGGCGAACAGATAGGACTCGGTGTGTGCGCTGCGCCCGTGCCCGCGCAGATCGGGAATGATGACCCGCCGTCCGCCCCGCACCAACGTGTGCGCGAACCGATCCCAGGTATGCCCGTCCCCGCCCATACCGTGCACCAGCACCACCGGCACGCCATCGCCCACCACGGAATCCCGATAGGCGATCCGCACGCCGTCGAGCACAGCCCTGGTCACCGCTAGATCCACGATTTCCGAGGGTACTGTGTTTGATTTGCCGCGCCTCGGCGCGGCGTGTTCGCGGCCCCCTGGTGTCTCGCGTCCGAGCCGTCGAGACTCGCGACTTCGTCGCATGCGCTTCGACGACTCGGACGCGAGACGGGCCGCGAACGGTCGCTCGTAAGACTCGCTCCGTGGTGGTTGGTGATGGCGGGACATTCGACACTTGGTGCACTCGGTCGGATGGGGGCGAGACTCGCGCCTGCGTCGCATGCGCTTCGACGACTCGGACGCGAGACGGGCCGCGAACGTCGCTCGTAAGACTCGCTCCGTGGTGGTTGGTGATGGCGGTGATCGTCCGTCCGACTCAGTTGCGCGGAATTTCGAGCCGGTTGTACGGAGTGCGGTGCCGGAAAACGTCTGGCGGCGGCTGGTGGATCGCGGCAATATTGCGGCCATGCCCTCCTTCGCGGACTTCGATCGCCGCAACTATCGCACCGTCGATGTCGCCGCCGGGTACGACGGGTGGGCGCCGACATATGAGCAGACCGTCATGGACGAGATGGATCTCGCGCTGCTGAATCGGCTGCGGCGACCGGACTGGGGCGGGGTGCGATGCGCCGCGGATCTGGGCTGCGGGACCGGGCGGACCGGAGCTTGGTTGCGGGAGCGAGGAATTCGGCATATCGATGGGGTCGACGTGAGTGCGGGAATGCTGGCGCGCGCCCGCGACCGCGGGGTGCACACCACACTCACCCAGGCCGATGTGCGTGACACCGGATTATCAAGTGGCGCATACGATTTGGTGATCTCCTCGCTGATCGACGAGCACCTGGACGAGCTGTCGCCCTTCTACGCGGAAGCCTGGCGGTTGGCCGCACCCGGCGGCACCTGTGTCACGGTCAGCTATCACCCGCAGTTCATGATGGTGACCGGCATGCCGACGCACTACACCCCCGCGTCCGGTGAGCCGGTCGCGATCAGCACGCATCTGCATTTGATCAGCGAGCAGGTGTCGGCGGCATCGGCGGCGGGCTGGGTGCTCACCGAGATGGCCGAGGCGCTGGTGGATGACGCGTGGATCGCGGCCAAGCCGAAATGGGCGCAGCTGCGCGGACATCCGTTCACGCTGGCGCTGGTGTGGTCGCGCACGTAGTCAGCCGTAGAGCCCCTCGGCGCGCCAGGTCTGATCGTTGTAGATGAGCAGCAGAACACGGACATCGGCCGGTTCACCGGCGAGCTGCACCTGAATGCGGGCGGCGATTCCGGCGCAGAGGGTGGCGGATTCCGGGGTCCACCAGTGTTCGTCCACCGGCCACGGACCGGCCCAGCCCGCAAGGGGCCACTGCTTACTGCCCCAGCGCAGCAGGGCCGGGTCGGCGGTGAAAAGGCCGCGGTCGGTGACCTGCACCGGCGTTCCGTCCGCGGCCTCCAGACGCACCACCGGACGGTTCACCAGGATCACCGCGGGTGCGGGGCGGGGCAGGCGGCCGGGCCACGGCAGGGCCGGGTCGGCGGCCGGAATCGGCTCGTCACCGAGCGCGACCATGGTGATGCGTTCGGCGGGCCCGCGACCGCCGCTGAGCACACCGACCCGGACCGCCTCACCGCCGAGCAGACCCTGCACCCGGATCAGGGCACGGCGGGCCCGCTCGTCCTCCTCGCCGACGCCGCCCCACAGACCGAGCTGAAGTGCGCTCGCCGCAACGACTTCGACGGGCTCCAGGCGCAGCAGTGTTATCGGTGCGGTCGGCCGGTCGCGGCGGGTGAGCCAGCCGTCCAGCTGCCAGCGCACCCGATCCGCGGTGCCCTCCGGGGTCAGCGGTTCGGCGCACCGCCAGATGCGCGAAAGCCGTTCGCCCGCTTCCGTTTCCGCGAGCACCGACAACCTGGTGCAGGCCATCGAGGCTTTGGACAGCGCCTCGTGCAACTGGGTGGCGAGCATGCGTCCGGCGAAGGCGGCGGCATCGACCCGATCGATCGGCGGATCGCAGCGATGCTGCACCGTCAGATCCTTCGGCGGACGACGCGCGGACGGCGGACGCTCCGGCGCTGCCCTGGCACAGCGATGCGCCAGCACAGCATCGGCGCCGAAGCGCGAGGTGACCTCGATCGGGGTCAATGCGGCGAAATCACCGATCCGCCGCAATCCCAGGCGGTGCAGCAGATCCACCAAATCGATGCGTTCCGGTGCGGACAGGCTCGGTTCCAGCGCGAGTTCGCGCACCGGCAGTGGGGCCAGGAATCGCGCACCGCCGCCGGGCGGCACGATCGCGGTGAAACGCGCCGCGATCACCGCCGTGGACAACTCGTCGGCAATGCCGATCTGCACCTCCACTCCTACCGCGGCGGCCGCGTCGACGAGCCGTTCGGCCGCTGCCTCCTCGGACCCGAAAAACCGGGCCGCACCGCGCGCACCGAGTACCAACAGCCCCGGACGCAGCACCTCCACTCCCGGCACCGTCGCATCGATGGCCGCCACCACCGGCTCGAACAATCGCGCATCCCGATCCGGATCCACCTGCGCGACATACACATTCGGACACCGCGCCTGCGCCTCCCGCTTGGTCAGCCCTCGCCGCACCCCCTCGGCCCTGGCAACGGCCGAACACTCCACCACCTTATTGGCGAACAACACCGCCACCGGCCGCGTCGCAGGCACCCGCGCCACCGCCGCCGCCGTCACCGCCGACCAGTCCGGACACCACAGCGCCAGCACCCGCATCCCACCCACCCGACTCGGCCGGATCACCGCCCCGGCACCTCGCTGCGCAGTCCACCCGGGGCCTCGCCGCCGCATCGAAACCCGGAATCGATGGAAAGGCCGCTTCGCGCAGCTGAACTCATGGCGCGACGGGCCGACTCATGACGCCGCACCGTGCGCCTCGACGGTCGCTTCATCGGCCGCGGCGACCGTTTCCAGTGCCACCCATTCCACTCGGCTCGCACTGGGGCGCAGTTCGATTCGGCCGTGACAGGGTGGGCCCGCCTTGCCGCGGACCGAGACCTCCAAGCGGAGCGAACGTAGGCGCCCGCGGCCCGCGCCCAGACCGCCGTACCCGGCGATTCGGGTATCCACGCGCAGGGACGGATTGGGCCAGCGGCCGTCGGTGACCACCAGGGTGGCACCCTTGCTACGCGCGCGGGCGGCGATGACGCGGGTGCGGGACGGTGCGACGGCGGCACCGGCGAGGCCGAGCACCACCAGATCGAGGCCGTCGAGCAACACCGCGGCCACCTCCACCGGATCCGGCCCCGGATCGGCGACCACGGCGAGGCGCTGCAACTGCGCGCCCATCTCGACCGCGGCGAGCAGTCCGAGCCGCGGCATCCCGACCACAGCGGCATGCCCACCGCCCTCGGTCACTGTGGCGAGCAGCCCGGCCAGCAGCGAACTCGCACCCGAATAGGCCACCACCGACCCCTTGGCCAGGCCGCCATCAGGCAAAAGCTCGGCAAGAGCTGGCGGCACCGCAAGTGCTTTCCTGCGCGATTCGGCGGCGAGCGGAATCCGCTCGGCCGCCGCTTCCCCGCGCCCGGGTATCGCCGCCATCCGTCGGCGCAGCTCATCCAGTGTCGGTTTATCCCTCGGCGGCATCCTGTCCCGCCGTCTCCCCGCCCCTGAATCCTCATCCGAACCCATCACAACCACCTACTTCCAACGATGGACCCGAGGCGAAGACGCGGCCCGAACCCTCACGAACAAGGGCCAGCACCGATCCAGCTATCGATCGATATCGAATATACGTTCGATACCCGCCCAGTAGAAACCCGCCCCCAACTTCCGTCAAGTACGTGCACCGACCGCGACCGCTTCGCAATGCTGCCGTTGTTTTTGAGTTGAACTCAACTTAGGATCGGAGTCATGAGTGAGCAATGGACCGGCCGCGGCGCGACAGCACGCAGGCGACTGCTGGCGGCGGCGCACGCGGAGCTGAGCGAGACCGGCGAACTCGAGGTGGCCGCCGTCGCCCGCCGCGCCGGGGTCAGCGTCGGGCTGCCCTACCGATACTTCGGCTCGCGCAGCGGACTGCTCACCGCCGTCATCACCGACTTCTACGACCGGCTCGGCGAACAAGTCACCTATGCGGAGTTCGCCGGAAAGGATTGGCGCGAACGCGAACACGCGCGCGTGGTGGCCTGGGTGAACTTCCTCTACGACGATCCGCTCGCCCCCGTCGCACTCGGACGATTCGGTGATGCCGAGGCGGCGGGCGTGGAACGGCAACGGCTGCAGCAGGCGATCGAGGTCGGCATCCGGAATATGGCCCAGGGCCAGCGACAGGGCATGGTGCCCGCGGACCGCGATCCGGAATTGCTCGTCGCGGCCGTCCTCGGCGGAGTGCACATGGCCGTCGCGGTGGCGCTCACCCGCAGCCCGCGCCCGGACCGGGCCGTCGTCGCCGACCAGGTATGGGAATTCGTGGCCGGAGCAACCGGCGCGGGGAAGGAAGAACGATGAGCAATGCACAACCGGAAGTCGAACGGCTCGAGGACCTCGCGCGCGATCTGTCTCGAACCCATCGAACGGTCCACGAAGTACGCGACGTCCCCGCCGTGCAGGTGGACGCCGATCTCGCCGTCCTCGATCGCGACGGCTATGTGATCCTCGAGGGCCTGCTCGACTCGGCGCAGTGCGCGGCACTGCGCGCAGAACTCTTGCCCCTGCTAGGCCCGAACGGGCGAAATGCGTTCGAAGGCCATCGGACTCAGCGGCTCTACAGCGTGCTCGGCAAGACGCGCATGGTCGATCGGCTGGTCGACCATCCCCGCGTGCTCGCCCTCTTGGATCGGCTTCTGCTACCCGGATATCTGCTGTCGCAGTTGCAGATCATCAATATCGCCCCCGGCGAAAATGCCCAGCTCCTGCATCCCGACGACGGCTTCTATCCGGTGCCGCGACCACGAAAGGCATTGTCGGCGGCCACCATCTGGGCGATCGACGAATTCACCGCCGAGAACGGCGCGACGATGCTCATCCCGGGCAGTCACCGCTGGCCGGAAGGTCGGACACCACAGCAGGACGACGTGCGCGTGCCCGGCGTCATGCCCGCCGGATCGTGCGTCTTCTTCCTCGGCACCCTCTGGCACGGCGGCGGCGCGAACCGCTCGGCGAACTCGCGATTGGCCGCCACCGCGCAGTACTGCGAGCCGTGGTTGCGCACCCAGGAGGCCTTCACCCTCTCGACCAGTCGCGATACCGTGCGCGCGGTCTCGCCCGAAATCCGGCACATGCTCGGGTACAGCATTCACCCGCCCTTCATCGGCATGGTGGACGGTATGCACCCGGATCGTCTCTTGACGCAATAACCGGCACGACGCGAATCAGGCCAGCTGGCCTCGTTTTCCGCTACCCTCGCACCGTGACCGAACGCGCTCGTCCCATTGTCGGCCCCGATTATCTGGTCGCTGGCCGCTACCGTCTGCAGTCGAAACTGGGCGGCGGCGGTATGGGCGCGGTATGGCTCGCCCACGATCGCCTACTCAACCGGGACGTCGCGATCAAACAGGTGCTCACCACCGCCGGGCTCCCGGAAGCGGAGGCCAATGAAATCCGCAACCAGATCATGCACGAGGGCCGGGTCGCGGCCAAGCTCTCGCATGAGCACGCCATCGCCGTCTACGACGTGGTGCTCGAGGCGGGCGAGCCGTGGCTGGTGATGGAACATCTGCCATCACGCAGTGTCGCAAAGGCATTGGCGCTGGTGAACGCGCTGCCACCGATCGAAGTTGCGCAGATCGGAGCGCAGGTCGCCGATGCGTTGGCGGCCGCGCACGCCGCGGGCATCGTGCACCGCGATATCAAACCGGGCAATATTCTCGTCGCCGACCGCGGACCCGCCGTCGGCATGGCCAAGCTCAGCGACTTCGGCATCTCCCGTGGTGCCACCGACAACTCCGACGAACCCGACGGCGTGATCACCGGCACTCCGGCATACCTGCCCCCGGAGGTGGCTCGCGGCGCACAGCCGACCACGGCCAGCGATGTGTTCTCCCTCGGCGCCACGCTCTACACCGCGATCGAGGGGCAACCGCCGTTCGGTATGGACGACGACACCGATGCCGTGGTCTATCGCGCGGCCATGGCTCAGATCATCCCGCCCAGCCGCAGCGGCATGCTCACCAACGCCCTGCTGCACATGATGGAACCGGCCCCACAGCGCAGGCCGACCATGGCCGAGGCGCGGGACGAAATCCTCACCGCCGCATTCGGTCCCGGCACCGGTCCGTATATCCTCGGCGCTCCCGTGCGCACCGAGGACGGCACCATTCCGGCATGGGCCGCCCGCAATTCGGCATCGGGCCTGCGCAGTCCGCACTCGACTCCACTGCCGCGCCCACACCGCAGCAACACCTCGGGTCCAGCGGCCGCCGCACCCCAGCGCCCGAAGGCGAAGTCGAAGGAACCGAGCAATGCCCCGCTCGCCATCGCCATCGGCCTGCTGATCGGCCTGGTCCTCATCATCGCCGTCATCATCGCGATGATGTAATCCGCTGCGCCACAGCTCTTCAGCTTTCGCATGACCGCGCAGCACGCACGAAATGGCACCGCGTGCAAAAATGGCACCGCAGACGAATTGACATGGCGCGCACGAACTCTGGCACCGCTTCGCGCTGTGGCGCCGGACCCTTGTCGACAGCCAGTACCGTGCGGGCGGCCCGATCTTCCCGTTGCCGTCGAAACCAATGATGACGCAGCGGAATTCGCCGCCTCCGCCGCGGCGATATTCGTATAAATGGCACTACGGCGCGGACGAAATGGCGCGGCGCGCAGGAACTCTGGCCGCGAGCCCCGACGAGCTGAGCTCGGCGCGCACAAACTGGCCAGCCGCAGATGTACCAGCCCGGCGCGCACGAACTTGCCCGGCCCGCACGAACTTGCACGGCGAAACCGTGCGAGCGAGCGAATCCGTATGCGGAACGCCAGAATGCGCGAAGTCAGTCGATGCGGCGTCGGTGCGCCCAGCGGGTGAGGGCGTTGCGGTTGGACTGCTGGGTCTTGCGGAGCACATTGGAGGCATGTGTCTCAACGGTTTTCACCGAGATGAACAGCTTCTCCGCGATTTCCCGATAGGTGTAGCCGCGGGCCAGCAGCCGCAGCACCTCCAGTTCGCGCGGGGTTAGCGAATCCAGTTCGGGATCCAGCGGCGGCTCCGGCACCGGCGATTTGCCGGTGAACGAATCGAGGACGAAACCGGCCAGCCGCGGGCTGAACACCGCATCACCACCGGCGACCCGCCGAATGCCGTCGGCCAGTTCGGATCCCGAGATCGTCTTGGTCACATAGCCGCGCGCACCCGCACGGATCACCGCGATCACATCCTCGGCCGCATCGGAGACGCTCAATGCCAGGCATACCGGACCGTCATCGATCCCGGACAGCACCGCGACCCCGCCACCGTCGGGCATATGCACATCGAGCAGTACGACATCCGGGCGCGCGGCATTGATTCCGGCGACCGCCTCGGCCACGCCCCCGGCCTCCCCGACGACCTCCATATCGGTCTCCCGGCTCAATTCGGCCCGCACACCCGAGCGGAATACGGCGTGATCATCGACGAGAAAGACCCGCACGGCCACCTACTTCTCCTCACCCTCGGTGGATCGACCCACCCTGACGCGCGGACCGCCCGCAGGCCGTCCGCACTTCATCGGTACCACAACCGGCGCCGCATCCGTCGTCATCGGTGCCACTACCGCACAACCACCGCCAGCGAAGCAGCCCGCCACCCAGACCAGACGCCCCGAGATTCGAACGACCGCATCGCCCGGTCCCGAGTTCCATCTATCCGACACCATCGGCCGAGCCGCAAACCTGCGGCCGAACGCCGTCAGCACCGAACCAGCTGCTCGACGCCACGATTATCGGCGGTTGCGAACCGTTTGTCGCACCCTATCGACCTGTTCGTCGCCGACCGGCGCATCCTCTACTCGATCCTGATCACCGGAATCGGTGCGCGGCATGATGATCCGCACCTCGGTGCCCCGACCGGGCGTGGACAGGATCTCGACCGAACCGCCGCGCCGCTCGATTCTGGCGCGAATGGATTTCGCGACACCCCGCCGATCCTGCGGCACCGCCGCGATATCGAATCCGGCCCCGCGATCGCGCACGAAGATGCTCACCTGATGCGGTTCCGCCTCGGCGAACAGATCGATCTCCGGCACGCCCGCATGTTTGGCGGCATTCACCAGCGCCTCCCGGCTCGCGCCGAGCAATGCGGTGAAATGCTCCTTCGGCAGGCCGGATCCGCTGTCGGCACCGTCCATCGCCACATCGCCGACGGTGACCGGAGTCACCTTCACCCCGTGCTGATCCTCGACCTCGCCCGCGATCGTGCGCAGCGCCGCGGCCAGACTCGACTGCGCGGGCCCGGAATCCTCGAAGAGCCAGCGGCGCAGTTCCCGCTCCTGACTGCGGGCCAGTCGGGCAACCTCTTGCGGATCATCGGCCTGACGCTGGATGAGCGCCAACGTCTGCAGCACCGAATCATGCAGGTGGGACGCGATTTCCTCGCGTTCCTCATTGCGAATGCGGGCCGCGCGCTCGGCATTCAACGCGCGCATCATGCGCAGCCACAGCGGCACCGTCAACAGACCGGCGCCGATCAATGTGACCGCCACCGCGATCAGCGCGGAGCCGAGCGAACTCAGATCGATTCTGGCCAGCACCACCACGCCGAGTCCGAGCACGATCATCGTGATCCCGGCGACGATGCGCGACCAGGTCACCACCGAGGGGCGCGCGGGCAGCCCGAGCAGCGACCGCGGACCGTCGGTGTCGTATTCGCGCCACACCAGCGCCGCACCCACCGCCACCACGACGATCGGCACGATCACCTTCGCCGCGGTGCCGCTGAACAGCCACGACACCCCGACCGCGAGTCCGAGCCCGAGCAAGGCCAACCCGATCGCCTGACGGCGCTCCTTACCGGTCGGCTTCACCGCATCGTGGCCGCCCGGAGTGAAGATCCAGAGCATCCCGTAGCCGACGATTCCGGCGCCCGCGAGTGCGGACAGCAATACGAATGCCATCCGCACCTTGAACACATCGAGCCCGAGATGATCGGCGACACCACCGGCCACACCGCCGACGATCCGGCCACCCGAACGCCGCACCATCCTCGGATACGGCGGAGTGGGCGGAAGGACCGGCGCGGCGCCGAAGCGACCGGGGCCGGGCGCGAACCCGGGCGCGGCGCCGAACCCCCGGGGATCGGCCCCCCGAGCAGCATCGAACGCGGGCACGGACGGGTACATGCCTTCGATACTGACACGGCCCACCGACACAAGACCATCAGGAATCACCCTGATTCACCGATCGTGACCACCGGCGATCAGCGAATGGTGCCGTCGTGCCACTCACCTCGGTGTGGCCGGGCGGCTTATCCGCACCGTCCGCCCACAGCCGGACATCGGCCATAACGGCTGCCCGAATGTCCGGTCCGGACAAAAAAGCCGCGCTGACCTCTCGTTCTTATCCGCCGCTCAGCGGTCGCACGACGCACGGACCGGACCAGCGACCCGAACCCGGCCGATTCGCCCGCTGCCGGACCGGATAACTCGTCACTACCACGTCTACCAGCGCATTTCATACCTCCCGCCGATCAATCGCCTCGGCGGCGCAGCACCCCGCGCCATACGTTTCTTTCGGGCCGGAAACGTCCCACTCAACACCGGGACTCGCGCCGCAGGGGGCCGAGCACAGGTTCGGGGAGGAATCATGAATATCAAGTCGGCACTGCGCACCGCCGCCACCTTGGTCGCGATCGCATCGGCGGGTGCGCCACTCGCCGCCGCCCAGGGGATGGCGCCGCACGAGAAGAACTACTCGGGCCCAGGGGGATTCGAGCTCACCGTCGGCCATATGGACGAACAGTTCCGCCCGGTCCCTCCGCTCAACGGCATGCCGACCAACCGAGAGGTGTTCCTGGACAACACCTTCTACGGCACCATCCCCGCGACTGCGACCGGCACCATGAAGGCGGGCTACCTGGTCGCCTGTGCGGTCGATCTCGATCTCACGGTCGATATCCAGGCCGGGATCGGCTTCGACGCCGGATTCAGTATCGGGGTCAGCGGCAGCGGCGACTCGACGTCACCGAACTTCGACGCCAGCATCGGCCCGAAGATCTATGCCGGGGTCAGCCTCGACATGTCGATCGGCCCCGGCGAGATCAAGCCGATCGAAGTGGGCACCAAGAACCTGGCTCTCGGCGGCACCGGCTATCTGGTCAGCCACGACTACCACCTGGTGGTCGAGAACTGCGGCGGCCCACTGACCATCCAGTCCTATGTGACCCTCACTGCCGACACACCCGAGGTCACCGCCGCCGACGCGGTAACAGGAGACCGGATCTTCCTGTAACCCGGAAACAGGGCGGCGGCGCGATCGACGATCGCACCGCCGCCCGATCCGTACCTGCCCTCGAACCGGCTAAATTGTCCCTATGTCTGTGTCGCCCAAAAAGTTCGGGCGCACGTGGTGACCGGGGACACCACCGCCGAGGGCCGGGGGGAAATCCGATCACCGCGTGTGGTTTTCGCGCAACGGTTCGCCGATCTCTATGCGGCCGCAGGTAATCCGACGCTGCGACGGGTGGCCACCGCCGCCGAAGCGCGGATGCGGGCCGCACAAGGGACGCGGGCTGCCGCGAGTGCTTCGGTGCAGCGGATCAGCGACTGGAAGGCGGGGCGCAATGTCCCGGCTCGCTTCGAATCGATGCTTCCGGTTGTGCTCACCCTGATCGACCTGGCCAAGAAGGCCGAGTCGCAGGCCAGTCGGCATCTGCTGGAAGTGCGTGAGTGGCAACGGCTGTGGCAGGCCGCCATCACCTGGACACCGAATGACGAGGACGACGCGGCCTGTCCCTACCTAGGACTCACCTCCTATCGCGAGCAGCACCGGGACATCTTCTTCGGCAGAACCCGATGCACTGCCGAACTCGTCGATTTGGTCCAGGACGCCGCCGCGGACGCGGACGGAGTCGTCGTGCTGATCGGCGCATCGGGCGCGGGCAAGTCCTCGCTATTGGCCGCCGGACTCGTACCCGCCGTCACCGACAACTGGTCGACCGCCGCGATGACACCCGGCGCGAGACCATTGCACGCGCTGGCCAAGGCTTTTCACGCGGACAACGCGATCGCGAAGCCATCCGCCGACAAGGTGTTCACCGCACTCGACCATTGGAGCACCGACCGACCCCGCCTGCTGATCGTGGATCAGTTCGAGGAGCTGTTCACCGCCTGCCCGGACGAACGCGAGCGCGAGGCCTTCCTGAATGTCTTGCACCGCTGTGCGACTCGGGCCGACAATGCCCTCACCGTGGTCATTGCCCTGCGCGCCGATTTCTACGCCAAGTGCCTCGACTACCCGATCCTGCAGCACGCTCTCGAACACCGCAGCTATCTACTCGGCCCCATGCGGCTGGACGAACTGGCCCAGGCACTCATCGGTCCGGCCGACCACGCCGGGCTCGAACTGGAATCCGGCCTGGCAGAACTGGTAATCACCGAACTCTGTGGAGTCGGCGATCACGAGAACCGTCAGAGCTACGATCCTGGCGCACTGCCGCTGCTGTCGCACGTCATGGCAGCCACCTGGCAGCACCGCGAAGGCCGAAAACTCACCGTCGCCGGATATCGCAAGGCGGGCGGTGTCATCGGCTCCATCGCCGCCACCGCCGAACAGGCATGGAGCGAACTATCCGACGCTCAGCAGTCCTCCGCGAAGGACGTGCTGCTCGGACTCGTTGCCGTCGCCAATGATTCGCGCGATACCCGGCGCATCGCCGTCCGTCCGAACCTGCTGCAACGCACCACCGACCCGGTATCCGCCACGGCCGCACTGGAACTGCTTGCCCGCACCCGCCTGATCACCCTCGACTCCGACTCGGTCTACCTGACCCACGAGATCGTGCTGGACGCGTGGCCGCGACTGCACACTTGGATCGATGAGGACCGCGTCGGCTACCTGGTCCGGCAGCGGTTGGAAGCCGATGCCGCGGAATGGGATTCGACCGGACAGGATCGCTCACTGCTCTATCGCGGCACCCGGCTCGAGACGGCTCTCGGTCATGTCGATCCACCGGTGGTCGGCGGCCAGGTCCGCGCCTTCCTCGAAAGTTCCCGAGCAGCGCGAACACATACCCGCAGACGGTCGTCGGTGACCCGCGTAGTCCTCGCCATGCTCGGCGTCGGCCTACTCGTACTGGGCACATTCGCCTACGCGCAGGTCGAGCTCACCGAACAGCAACGCAACGACAAGAACTTCGGATCGGTACTGGCAGAGGCGGATCGACTACAGCAAATCGATCCGTCGCTGTCCGCGCAGCTGTATCTCGTTGCCGGACAACTCAGGCCGCGCGATCCCGAGGTGCGGGCACGGCTGCTCGCGACCCAGAACCTCGCACTCGCAACACCATTCGTCGCACACGACGAGGGAATCAGGACCATCGCCTACCGACCCGATGGTCGGGTGTTGGCTTCCGCCAGCAACGACAACACCATCCGGCTCTGGGACGTCGCCGATCCGCGCCATCCCCACCCGCTGGGCGAGCCCTTACGCGAATCCCCTTCCGGGGCGATGTCCATGGCATTCAACCCGGATGGCACGGTGCTCGCGACCACCGGCACCTCGGCACGACCGCAGCTGTGGGATGTCCGTGATGTGGTGCATCCCCGGCTGTTCGGATCACCGCCGACGACGACCAGCGATACGGGTTATCTGGTGTCCTTCAGTCCGAACGGACGGACGCTGGCAGTCGGGTCAACACGCGACAATGCCATCACCCTTTGGGATGTCGGCAATCCGGCCGAACCGAGCCAGGGGCGGCTCATCCCCGCGCCGCACAATCGGGACCTGTCCGCGTTCGCGTTCAGCGGCAATGGGCGACTACTCGCGGTCGCGACCAGCGACTGGGACCACAGCATCGCGACGGTCGAATTGTGGTCCGTCCCGGACGCGGGGGAAATCACCCGCGCTGGAAAACCATTCGAGGTGACCCACGATGTCGAAGCGATCCGGTTCAGCCCCGACAACACGGCCTTCGCCCTGGCCGGTCCACGCCTGACCGTACGACACACCTACGTCAGCGTGACGCAGTTATGGGCCGTCGACGATCCCGCCCACCCGCGCCCACTCGGAAATCCGTTGGTGGACAACGTGGTTCAACAGCCTGTACCCCTGCTCGCCTTCAGCCCGGACGGCCACACACTGGCGACCGGCGGCGCCACCGGCGCGAAACTATGGAATATCGCCGATCCCGCCCAGCCGACGCCACTGGGCGCGCAGCTGACGGCGATTCCGTCCCGCTGCCTCAACGACGCGAGAATTCCCACCCGGTGCACCGGTGAACCGACTGGATTGGCATTCAGCTCGGATGGAAAAATATTGGCCGTCGGCGGCACCGAGGGGATCGTGCGACTGTGGTCGCTGGCTCCGGCGGTTCTCACTGGACACACCGATTGGGGCAGGAGTCCGATATTCGATGCCACCGGCACCCGAATGGTGAGCGATTCCAGCGATGGCACATTCGGCCTATGGGATACCGGTAACCCGCGGGCACCAGTCCGGATAGGGGAATTCCGGGCGAAACCGGGGTCGTCGATCCGGGCCCTGAGCCCTGATGGGAAGTCCCTGATAGCGCGCGACGGTCCGACGGGGCCGCTGGTCCTGGTCGACCTCTCTGATCCGAAGCACATTCGGATATCGGCCGACTGGCAGGCCGCATCGTCGCAATGGTCGCGTCTGAGCTTCGATCGCGACTGGACCTTGGCGGCGCAGACGCTGGATCCCAAGGTCGATACCTTCCAACTCACGAACATTGCCGACCGCTCCCGCCCAGTGCTACTGGGAACACCGACGTCGGTGGCTCCCGCGCAGGTCCAAGCCATCGGATTCAATCCGACCGGGCCAACCCTGGCGATCATCGAAACGACGCTGTCCGAACCGAGTTCGCCGTCGATGGCCCTGCGAACCAGGCTGGCACTGTGGGATATCTCGAACCCGGACCGCCCGGTCCGGGTGGGTATATCCTCGCCGGATCACTCGCCGCTGATGCTCGACGTGATCATGCACCCCGACGGCCGTACCGCCGTCACCGTGGCGAACGAAACCTTCCAGGTCTGGGACATCAGCAACCCGGCATCGCCCGAACCGATCGGTGAGCGGGTCACCGCACATAATCTGGCGATCATCTCGACCTCGTTCAGTCCCGACGGCAAAACCATGGCTACCAGCGGAAACGACGGTTCGGTGCGGATGTGGGACTTCACTGATCGCCGTCATCCCCGCCTCATGTCCAGTTCCATCGCACCGCCCGGCCCCAACGTCTGGTTCATCCAGTTCCATCCACAAGGCGAATACCTGTCCGCCTCGAGTAGCAGTGGCGAGCGTCGACTGTGGGATCTGGACGAGCAGCACGCGATCGAACGCATCTGTCATGCCAGCGCCAGCCTGATGACTCCCGAACTATGGCAGCGCTACCTGCCCCAGCTCCCCTACCGTCCGCCCTGCGACCAATAACCCAAGAGACCGATTGGTCCAAAAGGATCAGCCATAGTTTCAGGGTTCCCCCCGATGTGCCGAAGCACTGGTCACGCCCACCATGGAAACCATGACGAAAACGAGCTTCGGCGATCAGATTCACCAGATGTGGCAGACGCGGCCCGTCCGGTTGCCGCGGCAAGGTCCGATCGCGGGCGTCGCGGCCGGGTTCGGGCAGCGCTACGGGATCGATCCGGTGCTCGTGCGGGTCGCACTCGTGGTGTCGACGATCTTCGGCGGCGCGGGCATTGTGCTGTACCTGCTCGCCTGGCTGCTGTTCAGCGCGGCCGGCGACCAGTCCTCTGCGGCCGAGTCGCTGTTCGGCAAGGGGCACAGCTCGCAGTCGCAGACCAAGACCATCGTTCTGATCGTGGCACTGGCCATCGCGGTCAGCACCATCGGACCGGTCGGCGTCGGACTGGCCGGTTCGGGCATGATCAGCATGGCGCTCATGCTGGCCGGATGGTGGATGCTGCATATGCGCACCCCGCAGCCACCGCCCGGCACGAGTTCACTGGGCGGCTTCGATGGTGGTCTCACCGCGACCGGCTACCCCGGGGCCGTATTCCCGCAGCGCACGATGCCCGGCGACTTCTATACGCCGGAGACCGGCATGTACACGCCGTACACGAAGTTGCCGGACGCGTATGTCCCGGACGCTCCCGCACAGGCGGCGCCGAGTTCCCCGGCGCAGCAGGCGGATCCGATCCTCTTGCCGGACACCGAAAATGGCGAGACCGAAACCGAACTGATCGAAAAGACCGGCGCGCCGATCGCGGGCGCTACGCCAGCCGATCCCGACACCGTCCTGATACGTAAGGAAGACGCCGACACCGTGTTGCTCGACAAGGGCGACGCGGGAACCAAAGCTCCTCCCGTCGAGACCGCAGCGCCCGAAGACGGAACACCCACGAGAATTGCCGCAGCCGAATCCATTTCGCGCACAAGCGCTCCCCCATCCCGCACGGAGACCGCGACACCCGCGCACCCGACCGGACTCACGCCACCCGCCTGGGACCCGCTCGGCGTGGCCCCACTCGCCTGGGATCTGCCCGACCCCACCCCGACCCGCACCATCGTCGCACCTCCGCCGAAGCGCCCCCGCTCCCGGCTCACCCCGGTGGTGCTCGGCCTGGCCATCCTGGCCGCCGCGGGTGCGGGTGCGCTGGCCGCCTCCGGCGTCGAGTGGATGACACCGGGACGCATCGCCGCGGTGGCGCTGGCGGTGATCGGGTTGGGGCTGGTGATCGGCGCATTCCTACGCCGCGGCTTCGGCCTGCTCGTACTGACCGCACCGCTCGCCGGATTCGTGGTGCTGGCCTCGATGCTCGGTCCGATCGAATTCGACAGCGCCACCGTCGGCGATCGCACCTGGGCACCGACCACGATGACCGATCTGGCCGCGAAGTACGAGTTGACCGTGGGGACAGGCACATTGGATCTGCGCTCGCTGCAGTTGACCGAGAACCGAACAGTCGAGGTCGCGGTCCAACTCGGCGATGCCAAGATCCTGCTGCCGGAGAGTATGGCGGTGCGCACCGACTGCACCGTCAATCTGGGAGATGTCAACTGCCCCACCGGCATTACCGGCCCGCATCCCGACGGCGCACCGGTACTCGATCTGAAAGTCCATGTCCGGACCGGCAATGCGGAGGTGCACCGTGGCTGACCCCACCGAACAAAACGTCACCAAGCGGGGGCCGTCCGTCTCCCTGCTGATCGTCGGGTTGCTCGCCCTCGGCGTGAGCATCTGGGCCTTCGTCGGCCCGGCCCCCATGACCGCCACCAGCGTGGCCTCACTGGGCTGGGTCGTCGTAATCGCCGCCATCGTGGTCGGCATCCTGCTGGTCATTTCCCCGCGCAGACCGCGCTGACCACCCGAATGGCCCGTCCGGTGGACGGGCCATTTTCTTCCGGAGGAGCACAACGCCAATGCCCATGGAACAGTTCGACACCGATGACGACCCGACCGACCATACGGGAATCCCGATCGGCCGCTTCATGCCGCTGACACCGAGCCGGAGTTACCTCGGCGGCGGCTTATTACTCGGACAGCTCATCCTCGGCCGCACACCGCCGCCCACGACGAATCCCGACTACTCCAAATAGGCCGGGCAGCCCAAATGCTCACTGATCCGGTCGAGTAGCCGCTGCATACTCACCCGCTGCTTACCCTCGACACCCCGCGCGATCATCGGCACCATCCACCGCGCACTTGTCGCGACGTTGAACATCTGCTGGATCACCCGAGCACCCTTGGGATGCGGCAACACTCGACACTCGGCACGAAACCACCGCTGCCCCTCGACCGCGAGCATCGCCTGCGCCCGATCCACCTCGACCCGAATCCCGTTGGGATCTCCGGCGATCGCGGCCCGGAATTCGTTCGGGCCGCCGCGCAAGCGCATTCCGGGATCGGGGCCGTCGGCTAGGAAGAAAGCGTTGTCCGGACCGACCGGACCGGCGCTCACCGTGGTGAGCAGCGCGGCTACCACGCCACACGGCGCCTCGACGACCGCGTTGACAGTACAGAGCGGCTTCTTCGCTGCCATCCGGACTCCCTGGGGAACTGGTCTATCCGGCTGACGGTACTCCCGAAATCCGGCAAATCAGGCCCGATTGCGGGGTCACTCCCATTCGATGGTGCCCGGCGGCTTGCTCGTCACATCGAGGACAACCCGGTTGACCTCGGCCACCTCATTGGTGATGCGAGTGGAAATGCGCTCGAGTACGTCATAGGGCAGCCGGGTCCAGTCCGCGGTCATCGCGTCCTCGCTGGAGACCGGGCGCAGCACGATCGGATGACCGTAGGTGCGGCCGTCACCCTGCACGCCGACGCTGCGCACATCCGCGAGCAGCACCACCGGGCACTGCCAGATCTGGCGATCCAGTCCGGCGGCGGTCAGCTCCTCGCGTGCGATGGCATCGGCCTGCCGCAGCGTCTCCAAACGGTCCGCGGTGACCTCGCCGACAATGCGGATGGCCAGGCCGGGACCCGGGAACGGCTGGCGGGCAACGATTTCCTCGGGCAGTCCGAGTTCGCGGCCGACCGCACGCACCTCGTCCTTGAACAGCAACCGCAGCGGTTCGACGAGGTCGAACTCCAGATCGTCGGGCAGACCGCCGACATTGTGGTGACTCTTGATATTCGCGGTGCCGCTGCCGCCGCCGGATTCGACGACGTCCGGGTAGAGCGTGCCCTGCACCAGGAATTCGACCTCCGGCTTGGCGCCGCCACTCTGTTCGATGACGACCTCGGACACCGCATCCTCGAACGACCGGATGAACTCCCGGCCGATGATCTTGCGCTTCTCCTCCGGATCGGAGACACCCTTCAATTCACCGAGGAACTTGTCCACCGCGTCGACGGTCACCAGCTTGGCGCCGGTCGCGGCGACGAAGTCCCGCTGCACCTGCTCGCGCTCCCCCGCTCGCAACAGGCCGTGGTCGACGAATACACAGGTCAGTCGGTCGCCGATGGCGCGCTGCACCAGTGCGCCCGCGACTGCGCTGTCCACACCGCCGGAGAGTCCGCAGATCGCATGGCCGTCGCCGATCTGCTCGCGCACCGAGGCGATCAGCGAATCGGCGATATTGGCCGGGGTCCAAGTGGCGGGGATTCCGGCGAGTTCGTGCAGGAAGCGGCTGAGCACCTGCTGACCGTGCGGCGAGTGCAGCACCTCCGGGTGATACTGCACACCGGCCAGCTTGCGCGCCCGATCCTCGAATGCGGCGACCGGTGCGCCCGCACTGGTTCCGGTGACCTCGAAGCCCTCGGGTGCGTCGGTGACCGCATCGCCGTGGCTCATCCACACCGGCTGTTTGGTCGGCAGGCCGCCGTGCAGCAGACCGCCGTCCACACTCAGCTCGGTGCGGCCGTATTCGCGAGTCCCGGTGTGCGCGACGGTCCCACCGAGCGCCTGCGCCATGGCCTGGAAGCCGTAGCAGATGCCGAAGACCGGGATACCGAGATCGAACAGCCGCGCGTCCAGCTGCGGCGCACCCTCGGCATACACGCTGGACGGTCCGCCGGACAGAATCACCGCGAGCGGCTGCTTGTCGGCGATCTCCTCCACCGTGGCGGAATGCGGGATCACCTCCGAATACACACTCGATTCACGGACCCGCCGGGCGATCAGCTGGGCGTACTGTGCGCCGAAGTCGACGACGAGGACCGGTCTCTGAGTTTCTGCCACTCACACAGTTTAGTGAGCGGGTGAAATCGTCCCGCGCGCCCCCGCACCGCTGGTTATCCTCATGCCGTGCCCTTCGCCCGCGCGATAGACGCCGACATCCATTACGAGGACAGTGGCGGCGACGGTCCGGTGGTCTTACTAGCACACGAATTCTTCATGGACCGAACCATGTTCGCATCCCAGATGGCCGCGCTCGCACCGGAATTCCGGATCGTGTCCTGGGATGCGCGCGGACACGGCCGCACCAGGGACGAGGGGCTACCGTTCACCTACTGGACCGCCGCGCGCGACGCCCTCACCGTGCTCGATCATCTCGGCGCCGAACGCGCTGTGATCGGCGGCACCGCGCAAGGCGGATTCACCGCGCTGCGCACCGCGCTCATCGCGCCCGAGCGGGTTTCCGCACTGATCCTGATCAGCACCGAGGCGCACGGCCCGACGCCGGAACAATCCACCGCGACCCAGAAATTCCTGGACGAATGGTATGACGACGGCTCCCGGCAGGAGGCGGTCGAACAGCTCGCGTACTGGCTGATCGGCGACGACGAGTGGTACCGGGCGATCTGGACCAAGCGTTGGCTGGCCCGCGACCGCCGCGGCATCGAGGTCGCCGCGGGCTGTCTGCTCGGCCGCGATTCGGTATCGGACCGCTTATCCGAAATCACCTGCCCCGCCTTGGTGATTCACGCTACCGACAGCGGCATCGCCCGCGAGCGCGCCCAGCAACTGGCCGCCGGTCTCACCGCATCGACCTTCGTCGAGATCGCGGGCGCGCGCCTAGCGGTCACCATGACCCACCCAGACCCGGTCAACCAGGCCATTCAGCAGTTCCTCCGAGACCGCACCATCCCCAGCCACATCCGCTGACAGCCGCCGAGCGGAGTCGAATATCCGAACCGTCTCGACCACACCATCCAACTACTCTCGGCAACTTCACCGCATTGTCCAGTGTCGGTGCTTTCAGCGGCAAGGGTAGTCAAACGGTGCCTTCGAACGGTCCCGGCGACCGCCATTCGACTACGGTCGGCGCTCAGGCGCGGACGCTGAGGCCGACCCGCTGGAATTCCTTGAGATCGGAGTAGCCTGCCTTCGCCATCGAGCGACGTAGGCCGCCAACGAGATTCAGCGAGCCGAACGGGTCGTCGGAGGGGCCGTACAGCACCCGCTCCAGGCTCGGGCGCACCGTCTCGCCGGTATCACCGGACAGCTCGCCGCCCAGATCCCACGGATCCTCCACATGCAGCAGCGAACCGCGCGGTACCGAAGGATGCGCGGCCGAGGACGGCCAGTACCAGCCGCGCCCAGGCGCCTCGGCGGCCAGCGCCAGCGGTACACCGAGCATGGCGGCATCGGCGCCACAGGCGATGGCCTTGGCCAGCTGACCCGAGGTGGCGATATCACCGTCGGCGATCACGTGCACATAGCGTCCGCCGGTTTCGTCCAGGTAGTCGCGACGTGCGGCGGCGGCATCGGCGATGGCGGTGGCCATCGGCACTCCGATGCCGAGCACCTCGCCGGTGGTCGTCGCGCCCGGATAGGAGCCGTAGCCGACGATGACGCCCGCGGCGCCGGTGCGCATCAGATGCAGCGCGGTCTTGTGATCGCTCACGCCACCGGCCACCACCGGCACATCCAGTTCGGCGATGAAGGTCTTGAGGTTCAACGGCTCACCGTCGCCGACGTGTTCGGCGGAGATGATCGTGCCGTGCACCACGAGCAGGTCGATACCGGCCTGCAGCAGCGCCGGAGTCAGCGCACGTGCGTTCTGCGGGCTCACCCGCACCGCCACCGTCACACCGGCGGCTCGCACCTGCGCGACCGCGGCGGCCAGCAGATCCGGCTGCATCGGCGCCGCATGCAATTCCTGCAGCAGCCCGACGGCACGCTCGTAACCGCCCTTGGCGACGAGTTCGAGCAGCTGGTCGATCTTGGCGGCGACATCGGCGTGCCGGGCCCACAGCCCCTCGCCGTTGATGACGCCGAGTCCGCCGAGCCTGCCGAGTTCGATGGCGAACTCCGGCGAGACCAGCGCATCGGTCGGGTGCGCCAGGAACGGGATCTCGAATCGGTAGGCGTCCAACTGCCACGCGAGCGATACCTGCTTCGACGAACGAGTCCGTCGCGACGGGACGATGTCGACATCGTCCAATTCATAGGTACGCCGGGCGGTCCGACCCATACCGATCTCGACCATGTCGCGCACGCTTGCTCCTCTGTGTCTTTGGCCGCGCCTGCGGCGCGGCGTGTTCGCGGCCCCCCTGGTGTCTCGCGTCCGAGCCGTCGAGACTCGCGACTTCGTCGCATGCGCTTCGACGACTCGGACGCGAGACGGGCCGCGAACGGTCGCTCGTAAGACTCGCTCCGTTGTGGGCAAGTAGGTGCGATAGTCAGGACTGATCATCCCGACCTCTCGCCTCGCCTCGCGAGTTCTTTGCTCTATCCGCAACGACTCGCGAGCAGCTCAATCATGCCCGGACCATTCCGTCCAGTACACAACCCTCGAGCAGGCTAGCCGCGACCAGTGTAGTTGGGCGCCTCGACGGTCATGGTGATGTCGTGCGGGTGGCTCTCCTTGAGTCCCGCCGCGGTGATCTGCACGAACTGCGCCTCCTGCAGATCCGCGATGGACTGCGACCCGGTGTAGCCCATGGCCGCCCGCAGCCCGCCGACGAGCTGATGGATCACCTGGTTGACCGGTCCGCGGAACGGCACCCGGCCCTCGATGCCCTCGGGCACCAACTTGTCCTCGGCGAGTACGTCGTCCTGGAAATAGCGGTCCTTGGAGTAGGACTTGGCCTGGCCGCGTCCCTGCATTGCGCCGAGCGATCCCATGCCGCGGTAGCTCTTGAACTGCTTGCCACCCACCAGGATCAGCTCACCCGGCGACTCGGCGGTACCGGCCAGCAACGAGCCGAGCATCACGGTGGACGCGCCCGCCGCGATGGCCTTGGCGATATCACCGGAGAACTGGATGCCGCCGTCGGCGATCACCGGAACGCCGTGCGGCTTACACGCGGCGACAGCCTCGAGGATCGCGGTGATCTGCGGCGCGCCGACACCGGCGACCACCCGGGTGGTGCAGATCGAGCCGGGACCGACACCGACCTTCACCGCATCCGCGCCCGCCTCGACCAGCGCGGCCGCACCGGCCCTGGTGGCCACATTGCCGCCGACGATCTGGATGCGATCGCCGACCTCGGCCTTGACCTTGGTGACCATCTGCAGCACACCGGCCTGATGGCCGTGCGCGGTATCGACGATGAGCACATCCACCCCGGCGTCGGCCAAAGTCATGGCGCGCGACCAGGAGTCCTCGCCGACACCGATCGCGGCGCCGACGAGCAGGCGGCCGTCGCGGTCCTTGGTGGCGTTCGGGTACTGATCGGTCTTGACGAAATCCTTGACGGTGATGAGTCCGCGCAGGCGGCCGTTGCCATCGACGATCGGCAGCTTCTCGATCTTGTGGCGGCGCAGCAGACCGAGCGCGGCCTCAGCGGTGACGCCCTCCTGCGCGGTGATCAACGGCGCCTTGGTCATCACATCGGCGACCCGACGGTTCTGATCCACCTCGAAGCGCATATCGCGGTTGGTGATAATGCCCACAAGCGCGCCGGTCTCATCCACCACCGGCAGACCGGAAATACGGAAGCGCCCGCACATCGCGTCGACCTCGGCCAGGGTGTCGGTGGGGCGGCAGGTCACCGGATCGGTGACCATGCCCGCCTCCGACCGCTTGACGGTCTCGACCTGCGCGGCCTGATCGGCGACGGAGAGATTGCGGTGCAGTACGCCCATGCCGCCCGCGCGCGCCATGGAGATGGCCATGCGCGCCTCGGTCACGGTGTCCATCGCGGAACTGCAGAGCGGGGTGCGCAATCGGATTTCGCGGGTGAGCTGGCTGGAGGTCTCCACCGAGCTCGGGATGAGATCCGAAGCGGCCGGCAGCAACAGCACATCGTCGAACGTGAGGCCGAGCATGGCGATCTTGTTCGGATCGTCACCACCCGTAGGAGGGCGGACCGTGATTCGTTCGCCCGATACGGGATTACTCATTCGGATCGACCCCTCCTGGACGTCGAAAGCAACGAACGCCGGGGTGGCCGGCGTCGTGGAAGCTGATGGGATGGACGGTGACGGCTCCGCCAGCGCTGTCGGATACTGGCCGGGGCCTGTCACCCATGGTATCTGTCCCGCAAACACGCGCCCGACGGCGCCTCGCTAACGCTCGGCCCCGCCGCGCGCGTGAGCGCCTGTGTCTATGGTTCACTCGCTGCGCTCGCTCACGGAACTGAGCCCACCACCGAAACTTGCGCCCCACATAGCTGGCGAAGAGCCCCCTGTTCTGCGTACCGTGGGGGTGTGCGTGACCATCTACCACCTGGCTTGCCGCCGGATCCGTTCGCCGGAGACCCCTCCGACCCGTCCGCCGCGCTCGATGCCATCGAGCCCGGTGAACCGCTGGATCCCCACGAGCGCCTTGCGGTCGAGGAGGATCTCGCCGACCTTGCGGTGTACGAGGCACTACTAGCGCACCGCGGCATCCGAGGACTCGTGGTCAGCTGCGAAGACTGCAGACAAGATCATTACCACGACTGGGACATGCTGCGCGCCAACCTGCTTCAGCTGCTGGTCGACGGCACGGTGCGCCCGCACGAGCCCGCCTACGACCCGATGCCGGAAGCGTATGTCACCTGGGATTACTGCCGGGGATACGCGGACGCCTCGATGAACGAGGCCTTCCACGGCGACGGATTCGACGGGTTCGACAGCTGACATCGCGCGCCCACACAGCGCGCTGACGCGCGGGCGCGATGTGAAATAGCTGACATACAAGAAGCCGACCGCCGGTCGGCGATCGGTTCATGCACGATTATTCGGATGCCCGCGCACCCACGCACGCGCGGAAGTGGCGGATATGCATCCGCCACAGCGCTTCTGCTGGATCGAGCGCTTTTCACGAACCAAAGCGCTGTTGGAGTATCGACTCCGATTAAGTGGCCGGGCCCGATCCGGGCAACCCCGGCAAAGACGGCAAACCGGTGGGAACCACGAACGTCGGCGGCTGCTGATAAGTCGGGGGTTGCGCAGGCGGGCCGGTATCCGCGCTCGGCACGACCCCCGTGGGCTTGGGTACCACGGTGGTCGGCGGAGCCTGGGGCGGTTGACTGGGCTGGGTCGGCTGTTCCGGAGTGCTTACCGGCGGCGCGGTGGTCGGCGGTGTCGACTGGCCCGGTGAGTTCGCGCCCGTCGACGGCACCTTCGTATCGACCGGCGGAACCACCGATGAGGTGGAACCGGTCTCGCCGGAAGGCTTGGTGGTCGGCGAGTTGGTGGCATCGGTTGCCGCCGGGTTGGGCGTCGTCGGTGTCGTGCTCACCGCGAGCGACTTGCCGATCTCCGGAGCGATCTTGTTCAACTCCGCGAGCAAGAGGTTGAATTCGTTGATTCGCTTGTCCCGCTTGACCGGATCGTCGATCAGCTCCGCATTCGCCTTGGCGCCCTCCAGCCTTGCCCTTGCCTGCTCTGGATTGTCCTGAGCGAGCGCCGCTTTCGCGGTAGCAAGATCGCTGTCGGCACGCTGTACCACGGTCGACTGCGCCTGTTCGCTGAACACGACTTCCTTGACCCGCCAGAGCGGATCACCCGGAGCGGCGCCATAGGAGAACGCCGACAGACCACCGATGACCAGAGCCAGCGCGGCGGCCGTCCCGAGAATCGGACGGATAAGCCGTAGTCGCCCACCGGACTGCGCACCGATACGGACCTGCCGGGCGCCGATCTCCTGATTGACCGCGGCAACGATCTCGTCCAGGTTCGGTCCGGCGGGCAGCGGCGGAGAAATCAGCTCCGCTCGCCAGTCCGCAAGCAGCGAGGCGAGCTGAAACTCCTCCGCGCTATCGGTCTGTACCGGGCCGTTGCTAGCAATGGCATCGATCAGCGCATCGTCTCTGCGCACCGCCGCGATGTCGACCGGACCGGTGTCACCGCTCCCGGCATAGGGACCGCTATTCCGCGATCCACGTCGCGCCTTCCAGTCGCCCCGACCGCGCTCGCCATCCCTAGCCATACATTTCACCTGCCCTCGCCACTTGTGACTTCAGTTTCGCGAGCGCCCGGTGTTGGGCGACGCGTATCGCACCCGCCGTACTGCCCACGGCGACTGCGGTTTCCTCTGCTGACAAACCCATGACCAAACGCAGGATCAGAATCTCTCGATGCTTCTCCGGAAGCGTCGCGAGCAGGCTGTTCATCTGCCTGCTCGTTTCGGACTCGAGAGCTCGCTGTTCCGGCCCCTGGTCGGTGGATATGACATCTGGTACTTCGGCCATTGCCTCCGCCTTGTTACGGGCGGCGTTGCGATGAGCGTCGGCAACCTTGTGCGAAGCGATTCCGTATACGAAGGCCATGAAGGGCCTGCCCTGGTCCTGATACCGGGGCAGAGCTGTCATCACGGCCAGACATACCTCCTGCGCAACGTCGTCCGCGGAGAGCTGTCCACGCTCCGCGGCGCCGATCCGCGCGCGGCAATAGCGCACCACCAACGGGCGGACCAATTCGAGTACCTGGGCTAAAGCGGATCTGTCGCCCTGCGCAGCGGCAGCGACGGCGAGGTCCAACTCTTCGCCCGTGTTCGTCATCGTCAGAGAATTTCCTGGCGTTACAAGTGGCACCGGCGGTGATGACCAGTGCTTCCGCCGAAGGGGCGGAACGGGTCTAACAATAGCGATACAACGCGTGGATCCGGGCAACACGGTGGTCTGTTGATCAGACTCGGGAATCACTCATGGGACGAAAGTGCCCGCCACGACGGCCGATGGTCTGCGCGCACTCCCGCGCATCGGTTGCCGCGGCGCTCGCGCGAGCCCCCGAGCACACGCCGGAGCGCAACATCGAACTGGCCCAACGCAATGGGAGCAATCCGTGCTCGCGGCACTGCTCGGCGACCGTATCGGCGAGCGTGCTCGCGCGTTCGATATCACCGGATGCCGCGGCGGTCGCGGCGACCAGGAGCCGGGACTTGATCCGGTGTCGGACCGAGGGTCCGTCCTCGGCCAGCGCGAGGGCCGTCGCGGCATGGGGTGCGGCGGTTTCGGCGGCGCCGGAAGCGAGTGCGGTCTCCGCGCAGACCCAATGCCAGCGGATCAGGGTTCGCCAGCCGTGCGGTGACTGCGCCTGGGTCATCGCGTCATGGCTGCGCCGGAGCAGCCGGGCCGCGAGCGCCAGGCGGCCGGTGCCGAGCGCGTCGGCCGCCAGACCTGTCAGCGCGTCACAGATCGCGTCCACGCGAGCGGGTCCGATCGCATCTCCGGTCGGCAGGATCAACGCGGCCGCGCGGCCGTCGTAGGCGGCGGCGCGGGCATGCCAGCCGAGCTGCCGCAGAAACGAGCCTTCGGTACTCGCGGCCAGCGACAGCAACACCGGATCGGTGGTGCGCGCGCGCAACACCCGCAACTCTTCGCGTGCCGCGGCGTAGCAGCCCTGACCACCGAAAATCACCGCCCGATACCAGCAATCGAGCGGGCTCACCGCAGCTGGCAACTCGGCAGCGGCACGGCCGGGACAGGTACCGAAAGCCGCGTCGGCAAGCATGGCGGACTCGATATATATGGGGGAAGCGGGCACGAGCACGGCCGAACTCTAACCCGCGCGCGGGCAGGCGCCCGCGCGAGAGAAACCGGCCGTCAGGTACTTCCGGCTAATATTGAGCATTTCCTCGCCGCCGCGATGTTTCCATCAAGTAAAAGTACTTCTGGCAATCACATAGCGTGTGTGACCGGAATTCACATGCGTTTCGCGCAATTAACCTCAGCGCCCCGTTTCTGCCATCTCCGATCGAACGGACATCGCAGCGGCCGGTCGACGATGTGATAGGACCCACGTCCGCGCCTACTCGCTACCACTCGAGGATGCAACCGTCGACCCGTTCCCACCTGCGGGAATGCGGAATACTGATGCCATGCGAAGACATACCGGCCTCTGGTCAACCGATCAGTATTACCGGACGGCTCTGAAAAGTAAACAGCTTCGAGGTTAAATTTCGCAGCTTAAGATTTAGAAAACTGCTGCATCGAACTATTGACGGAATTTCGCGGCTGGACCTAACGTAGCTCATCGCCACGGTCGGCGCCGCGCGAAATTGCAGCGACCGCAATAGGCGAGCCCCATGGCACGCCGCCGACCCAGCGCCGTGGCCACAACTGTTGCAGAACAACTGCTCGACAACGCTGACGAGCTCGCACCATGAGGAGTTCACCATGCCCATGCCGACCCACCTCCCCGGACCGAACGCGGACGTCTGGGACTGGCAGATGCGGGGATCGTGCCGCGGTCAGGATTCCGCGGTGTTTTTCCACCCGGATGGTGAACGCGGCCGCGCCCGTACCGCCCGCGAGATGCGCGCCAAGGAGATCTGCCGGGCCTGCCCGGTGCTCATGCAGTGCCGCAGCCACGCGCTCAAAGTCAGCGAGCCGTATGGCATCTGGGGCGGTATGTCCGAAACCGAGCGCGAGATGCACGCCCGGCGCAACCGTCGTCGCATGGCCGTTTGAGCCAACTTCTTCCCATCCACGCGTCGCGGCGCGCCGAATGCCTAGCAAACACCCGGCGATGGCCACAAGCCGAAGTCGGTTGTGCATACGGCGTTTCGCGAAAACCATCGGCGTGTCACGGCGTGTCCCCCCGCCAGAAACGCCTGGCGTGTCGAGGTTTACAGGGAAGTTGCTAGTCGGTACGCGGTTCGCTGACACCCCACCGCACGGGGTCCGATAGCGGCCCGCTACGGTAGTGACCGATGACACAGAATGGAGCGTTGTGACAACGCGGCCGCCGGCCGCAGAGGGCGACTCGTTCCGAAGAGAAGCCATCCCACCCACCATTGCTTCCAACCGGGTGGAATCTGCGGTAACGGCACGCGCCGCCGAAAGTATCGAACTCGCCGCACTTCTCGAACGTTGCGGCCGGTCCGACCAGGAGGCATTCGCCGAGCTCTACGACCGAACGTGCGCGCGCGTATTCGGTCTGGTGCTACGCGTCCTACACGACCCCGGCTACGCGGAGGAGACCACCCAGGAGGTGTATCTCCAGATCTGGCGGACCGCGTCCAGTTTCGACGCGACCAAAGGTTCCGCGGTGACCTGGTTGATGACACTCGCGCATCGGCGGGCCGTCGACCGGGTCCGCGCCGAACAGGCCCATACCCTGCGCGAAGTCGCTTACGGGATAAGGGTTCTCGGTAACGAATTCGATGAGGTCACCGAAGAAGTAGAGCGAAGGCTCGAGCAGCAGGCCGTCCAGCAGGGTCTAGGGACATTGACACAGACTCAGCGGGAAGCCATTTCGCTCGCCTACTACGGCGGGCGAACCTACGCGGAAGTCGCCGACTTCCTCGGCGTAGGGTTACCGACCGTTAAGTCCCGTATACGGGACGGATTGACACGACTGAAGAAAAGTTTGGGGGTGACGTGAGATGAACGAAGCCCGGATCGATCTCGCGCACGCCGTCGCGCTCGGATCGATCGACGACGAAGACCACAATGCGGTACAGGAAGTGCTCGACGGCGAGGACCCCGCACTACGCGCGGAATTCGTGACCGAGGTCCAGCAGACGGCCGAAGTCCTCGCCGCTCTCGCGGAGGCGACGGCGGCCGAGCCGCCCGCCGCCCTGCGCACCAGATTGCTCGCCGCCATCGCCGCTGAGCAGCCACCCGTCGCCTCTTAGAACTTCGCCGACGCGTCGCGATTGATATTTTCCGACTTCTCGCGCGGCATTGCGTTCATATTGTTCACAAAACGAAGCCCCCGGGACGTGCGGTCCCGGGGGCTTTTTGCCGTGCGGCCTGCGCTCAGTGCGCGTGACCGTGGTGGCTGTGGTCGTGCTCCTCTTCGGCGGGCTTGTCGACCACGGCGCTCTCGGTGGTGAGGATCATCCGGGCCACCGACGCCGCGTTCACGACCGCGGAACGGGTCACCTTCACCGGGTCCACGACACCGTCGGTGAGCAGATCACCGTAGGCGAGGGTGGCGGCGTTGAAGCCCTCCTTGCCGTCGGCGACCTTGCTGACCACCACGGAACCGTCCACGCCCGCATTGGTGGCGATCCAGAACAGCGGCGCCGACAGTGCGGTACGCACCGCCTCGACACCGATGGCCTCGTCGCCCGAGAGCGAGTCGCGCAGTTCGACGAGCTTGGCGGCGGCGTGCACGAGGGCGGTGCCACCACCGGGCACAATGCCCTCGTCGACGGCGGCCTTGGCCGCGCTCACCGCGTCCTCGACCCGGTACTTGCGCTCCTTGAGCGCGGTCTCGGTGGCCGCGCCGACCTTGATCACCGCGACGCCACCGGCCAGCTTGGCCAGGCGCTCCTCGAGCTTCTCCCGATCCCAATCCGAATCGGTGGCCTCGATCTCGCGCCGCAGCTGCGCGCCGCGGGCCGCGATGTCCTCGGCGGTGCCCGCACCGTCGATGATCGTGGTGTCGTCCTTGGTGACGACCACGCGACGCGCCTTGCCGAGCACCTCGATGCCCGCCTCGCGCAGCGCGATACCCAGATCCGGGTTGACCACGGTGCCCGCGGTGACGACGGCGAGGTCGTCGAGGAAGGCCTTGCGCCGGTCACCGAAGAACGGGGCCTTCACCGCAACGGCCTTGAGGGTCTTGCGGATCGAGTTGACCACCAGGGTGGACAGCGCCTCGCCCTCGACATCCTCGGCGATGATCAGCACCGGCTTGCCGGATTCGGCGATCTTCTCCAGCAGCGGGAGCAGATCGGGCAGCGAGCTGATCTTCTCCCGGTTCAGCAGGATGTAGGCGTCCTCGAGGACGGCCTGCTGGCTGTCGGCATCGGTGACGAAGTAGGGCGAGAGGTAGCCCTTGTCGAACTGCACGCCCTCGGTGACGACGAGTTCGGTCTGCAGCGTCGAGGACTCCTCGACGGTGACGACGCCGTCCTTGCCGACGGTGGTCAGCGCCTTGCCGACCATTTCGCCGATCTCCTCGTCACGCGAGGAGACGGTGGCGACCTGTGCGATGGCCTGCTCGCCGGAGACCGGGGTGGCCAGCGCGAGCAGCGCCTCGGAGACCGCGTCGGCGGCCTTGGCGATGCCCGAACCGACCGCGATCGGATTCGCGCCAGCGGCAACGTTCTTCAGGCCCGCGCGCACCAGCGCCTGGGCCAGCACGGTGGCGGTGGTCGTGCCGTCACCGGCGACATCATTGGTTTTGGTCGCGACGCTCTTGACCAGCTGCGCGCCGAGGTTCTCGAACGGATCCTCGAGGTCGATATCGCGCGCGATGGTGACACCGTCGTTGGTCACGGTCGGGCCGCCGAAGGCCTTCGCGAGCACGACGTGGCGACCACGCGGCCCGAGGGTGACCTTCACCGCGTCGGCGAGCTTGTCGACGCCGCGCTCGAGAGCACGACGAGCCTTCTCGTCGAACTCGATCTGCTTTGCCATGTGTTTGTCAGCTCCTGTGTGTTCTGGGCCGAACGCACTCCGCCCCGGGTCGCGAAAGACACCGGGGCGGAACGCATGTGCCTATCGGCTACTTGGTGACGACGGCCAGGATGTCGCGCGCCGACAGGATGAGGTATTCCTCGCCCTGGTACTTGATCTCGGTGCCGCCGTACTTGCTGTAGATGACGACGTCGCCTTCCTTGACGTCTACCGGGATGCGGTCACCCTTGTCGGTGACGCGTCCTTCGCCGACGGCGATGACGGTGCCCTCCTGCGGCTTCTCCTTCGCCGTGTCGGGGATGACCAGGCCGGAGGCCGTCGTCGTCTCGGCCTCGTTGGCCTGGACGAGGATCTTGTCCTCGAGCGGCTTGATGTTCACGCTCGCCACGTTGAGCCCTCCACTTTCAGGGGATTTACGGTCGTCCGGAACTGTTGTCCCGGACCATCGGTATCGGTTTGTATCGAGCGACCGGCAAGCAGTCGCCAGCGGCCACTCGAACTCGACCCTGCGCATCAGCCCCGTCGTCGCGGGTGCCGGGACCCCTGCTCAGTAGTCGAACTGGCACACGCACATCACACAGTGCCGACTAGCACTCTATACATGCGAGTGCCAGCGCTCAAGGTTGGACTGTGCCAAAACCGTTGGTCCCAGGCACCGCGTGTCGTTTTCCGACACGCGTGCGCCACGCCACGCCCAGTTGTCTGGGGCTTCCCAAGACTTCGGCAAATCTGTAACGTTCGGATAACGGATTGTGACAGTATTGACGACGGTCGTGCTCCGCTCGCCGTGTTCGTCACGAACCGGCGCCGTGGGGGGAGCACCAAGCGTCACGAAACACCCAGCGCCACAGAGCAATACCGCTCCGCCATAGCAAGATCAGCGTCAGTACCGAGTTCGAACCAGCGTCACAACACCAGCGTTTCTCCACAAGAAGCTTCACCAGAGGGCAAGACCACACGTGATCCATGGCCGTCCCAGCGACCCATCCGGACAACGGGTCGGCCCGGTCCCGCGTCCGGATCGCTCGCCATCCACGCGAGCTGTCCGGCTGTCCATTCGAGATGGTCGGCGACACCATGACCATCCGCTCGAAGGGAGGTGACATGCGAACATCCCTCGGCATATCGGCCGGTAACGAGGTCGTGTGCTCGGCGCTGGTCGCTACCGCGTCCAATGGCGCGCAGAGTTTCGACTACCGCGTGGTTTCCGCGGACGCGGCCCACTCCGATCTCGGCGATCTCGTCGCGTCCTCGATCGAGCTGATGACCACCCAACTACCGACCACGCAGCTCTCCTATGACGTGTCGTTTCCGGCGCATCCGGTCGGTGCGCGCTTCGCCGGTGCGAAATCGGTCGGTGTCGATTCCGCCGCCGGTCGCCCGCCAACCAGCGTCGCGGTCGCCTATCGCAGCAAAGAGCAGGCTCAGGTGATCCGGTCGGCCACCGGCAAACTGCGCGATCTGCGGCTGGTGCCGGAAGCTACTGCGGCACTTACCTATTTGCGGCACACCGGACTCGTGGACCGCTACGACACGGTCGCCATCGTCGATCTAGGGGCTACCGGCCTCAGCGTAACCGTCGCCGACCAGGCCGATTCGACCATCCTGCGCACCGAGCGCACCGCCGCGGTCAGCGGCAATGCCATCGACGAGCTGATCTATCACCACCTCGTCGATTTGCACTACGCCCGGCGCGGCACCCGGCCCAACCGGGGCATGCTGACCAACCGCGGCCGTGCCGCCAAGGAACATCTATCAATCGCGCCGGCCGTGACCATCGATCACGTCGCCGGACAGCCGCTCAAGCTGACCAGGGCCGACTTCGAGGAACTGATCTCGGATCTGCTGCGCGAGACCGCGGTCTTCACCGCCGCGGTATTCGCACGGGCCCCCAAAATGCCGCAGGCCGTCATCGTGATCGGCGGCGGCGCCAATATTCCGGCCGTGCTGTCCACCCTCGAACACCAGCTGGCCATTCCGGTGCACACCATCGACGATCCGGAGGCGGTGATCGCGAAAGGTGCCGCGCTGGTGGCGGATTCGGCGCAGCCTTCGGTATTCCCGGTGGTCGGCGCGGCCGACGCGCCGGTCGGTACCTTTACCAAGGTCGTCGGCACGCTGGCGGGCGCCATCGTGGTGGTCGGGTTGGTCATCGGCTACGGGGTGAAGACTTTCGCGCCGACCGGAGACGACGAGATCTCCCCCGCGGGCACCACAAGCAGTGCCCAACTACCCTCGGCGCCGGTGACGGTGGCGCCACCGACCGGCGCGGGCACTTCGACCACCGGCCCGAACCGGGAGAGCACCAACCGGCCCTCCGGCGCCAGTATCCCCTCCCTCACCCCGGACCGCAGCCAACCGGCCACCTCGACCGCCTCCTCGCCCGTCGGGACCACCCCGTCCGCGCCGACACTGCGCCCGGATCCGAACCTGCCGCCGATCCCGTTCCCCGAGTTGCTCGGGCCGTTGTTCGGAAATCCGAATGCACCGGGCGCGGGGTCGTCCGGGCAGGAACGCGGTCCGGCCTCATCGGCTACGCCGACGCCGCAATTCGGGCCGACGCAGACGCCTGCGCAATCGCGGATTCCTTTCCCGCCGAGGGGGAATTCGGGGTCGAGCGCGGGACGATCGGGGCAGTTGGTCGGGCCGCATGACTGAGTGATCCCCGTCTGGGCGGCCGGAGGGGTGATGATCGTCCGGGCTGAGAGCGACCGGGTAGGCCGGGAGGGCGAAAACCGTCCGGGACGCGGGCACCGGGAGCAGGCTGGAACGTGATGATCGTCCGGACGCGAGCGACCGGGACCGAGCTGGACGAGCGAAACCGTCCAGGACGCGAGCAACCGGGAGCAAACCCGAAGAGCGAAAACCACCCAGCACGCAAGCAACCAGGAGCGGGCGGCACCAAGCGCGAGGACAGGCGCCCCCAAATGCGAGAGCAGCCACTACCTCACGCAAGGACAATCACTACCGAGCAGGCGGGGCACCCAGCGCGAGGCCACTCGACAACCACTTATCAGACACCGAGACACCTCTCGAAGGCACACCAGGCCCACAGCCCCAACCATCACAGGCACCAGCCACCGCCTCGGGTGCTGGACGGATGATCACGTGGAAACCATGGCGGCAAAACGCGAGTGGGGCCGCCACCAGTGCCACCTGATCTTGATTGCTATCCGGGGGGAGTCAGCCGACTTGGCTGACGGAGACGGGGAGGCCGGGGTCGGTGGCGACGGTTAGGGGGGATGGGGGGGCGCCGCCTGCGATTACGTGGGCGCCGAGGGCGGCGATCATTACGCCGTTGTCGGTGCACAGGCGGGGTTTGGGGACACGAAGGTGCAATCCGGCCGTGGCGCAGCGGTCTTCGGCCATCGAGCGGATCCGGGAGTTGGCGGTGGCGCCGCCGCCGAGGACGAGGGTCTCGACACCGACGTCCTTGGCCGCGCGCACTGCCTTCATGGTGAGTACGTCGGCGACCGACTCCTGGAACGATGCCGCGATGTCCGGGATCGGCAGCTCATCGGCGGTGAAGCCATTGCGCTGTGCCGCCTCGACGTAGCGGGCGACAGCGGTTTTGAGGCCGGAGAAGGAGAAGTCGTAGCGGGGATCACGCGGGCCGGTCATACCGCGCGGGAAGGCGATGGCCTTCGGATCGCCATGTGCCGCAGCGGCATCCAGCGCGGGGCCGCCGGGGAAGCCGAGGCCGAGTAGCCGGGCGACCTTGTCGAAGGCTTCGCCCGCGGCGTCGTCGACGGTGCTGCCGAGTTCGACGATCGGCTCGGACAGATCGGTGACGTGCAGCAGATGCGTGTGCCCGCCGGAGACCAGCAGCGCGACACACGGCGGCATCGGGCCGTGTTCGAGGGTGTCCACCGCGACGTGTCCGCCGAGATGGTTCAGTGCGTAGAACGGCACATCCCACGCCGCCGCATAGGCTTTCGCGGCCGCGACACCGACCAGCAGCGCACCGGCCAGTCCGGGTCCGATGGTCACCGCGAGCGCGTCGGGCTTGCTGATGCCCGCGGCGGCCAGGGCTCGGCGCATGGCGGGCACGATGGCCTCGAGATGGGCGCGCGAGGCGATCTCCGGGACCACGCCGCCGAAGCGGGCGTGCTGTTCGACGCTGGAGGCGACCTCGTCGGCGAGCAGTTCACAGGTGCCGTCGGGGTGTCGGCGCACAATGCCGACTCCCGTTTCGTCGCAGGAACTTTCGATGCCCATGACGATCACGACAGCACCTCGTTCGGCTGTGCCGATTCGGTCGGTTGCGGGCGCCAGGCCGGATTCGCGGCCAGTTCCGGTCTGCGCATGGTGTAGGCGTCGGCGCCGCTGGGGTGGTAGTAGTTCTTGCGCAGGCCGATGATGTGGAAGCCGTGCTTGGCGTAGAGCGCGATGGCGGGGGCGTTATCGGTGCGCACCTCGAGGAAGACCGGCCCGCCGCGCTTTCCCGCCTCGGCGAGCAGCGCTTCCAGCAGCATCGTGCCGACACCACCGCGATGGCAGCCGGGATCGACGCCGATGGTGTGCACCTCGGCCTCGGGATGTTCGGGATTACCGAGCAGCGCGATACCCGCGTAGCCGACCATCCGTCCGGCCTCGTCGCGCGCGACGATATAGCGGTTGTGCGGCCCGGCCAGCTCCGAGCGGAACGACACCGCCTGCCACGGATCGTCCTCGGGGAACAACAACTGCTCGAGTTCGACACAGCGTTCGATATCCGCGACGTCCATGGGCTCGATGCGAATCGCGGGTCTGCTCGGCTGCACGGCCGTCACGCTCCCGTCCGGTCGAGCGTGCGGTAGCTCCGTTCGACCGCGTCCGGTCTGCGCAGGTACAGCGGGATCAACGGTTCCGGCACGGCGCGCGCCAGCAGTGCGGCAGCCGCGACCCGCACCAGACCGGCGGGCGACGGGGTCTCGGCCGGAAGCACGGGAAGGTCGAACAGGTCCACGTGCGAGGCGGATCCGGCGATCACGGTGGCCTGCACGGGATCCAGGTCACCCGGCTTGCTCACTTCCGGGCCCTCGATGCGAAATCCGTCACGGTAGCGGGCCCAGTACACCTCGCGGCGGCGCGCGTCGGTGACCACGAGCAGTTCGCTCTCGGGTGTGATGCCCGGCAGCAGCGCGGGTTCGAGCACCGCGTCGGCGGCGATCGCGTCGAGACTGCACACGCCGTAGACCGGGATGCCGAGCGCGTCACCGAAGGCGGCGGCGGTCGCCATGCCGACCCGAAGTCCGGTGAACGGACCCGGGCCGATGCCGACCACGACGGCCTCGATATCGGCCCTGGAACGGTCTGCCTCCGAGAGGCATTCGAGGATTTGTGGGGTGAGCACCTCGGCGTGGGCGCGGGCGTCGACCCGGACGCGAGCGGCGACGGTATGCACCCGGCCCGGGGCGAGGGTGCCAGATGCGGCCTGCTCCAGTTCCACCAATCCCGCTGTTACGGCGGGTGTCGCGGTGTCGACGGCTAATACAAGCATGATTGACCCAACGATACCGGGTGGTACCTGCGCGCGGTGCGGACCTACTCGGTCGTTACGGCGCCCCGCCTATCCGCCATCTCGCGAGCTAACCGACCCATTCCCAGATCGCGGTGCGGACTTCGGAATTCGGTTCGCGGGAGAGCAGCACGTACAGGTGCCGCTCGGCGAGGTGTTCCACGACACCCTTGCCCCACTCGACCACCACGACCGCCTGGTGCAGATCGGTGTCGAGATCGAGGGCGTCCAATTCGTCCAGATCGCCGCCGAGTCGGTAGGCGTCCACATGCACCAGCGGCACCGGCGCGGCGCCCTGGCGCTGTCCGGCCCGGTGCTGGCGGGCGATGATGAAGGTCGGTGAGCTGACCCGGCCCTGCACACCGAGGCCCTCGGCGATGCCGCGAGTCAATGCGGTTTTGCCCGCGCCGAGCGGCCCGTCGAGCACCACCAGATCGCCCGCGCCCAGTCCGGCGGCGAGTTCGCGACCGAAGGCCTCGGTGTCGGCGACCGTGGGCAGAATCCGTTGCTGCCGTTCAGCCACCGGCGATCTCCGCGTTCGATGGGATGTCCTCGATGACGCCCGCACGCATGAGCAGCCGGTCGAGTGCGGCGTTGACGATATCCGGGAATTGCATATGCGCCATATGCGCCGCGTCATCGAGTCGGACGAGTTCACTATCGGGCAGTTCACGTGCCAGCGCCCGCGAATTGCGGAACGGGATGACGACATCGTGTGCGCCGCCGAGCACCAGCACCGGCAGGCCCGCGAGTGTCGGCAGCGCGGCCGATTCGTCGTGCAGTTCGATGGCCTTCAGGAACTTCACGATCGTTTCCACGGGTGTGCGGTCGATCATGAGCGTGCTGAAGCGGGACAGAGTCGGGCTCACGTGCCCGTGAAACGAGCTGACGTGCAGTATCGGCGCGATCACATGCCGGACGGTGCTGCGCCCGGCCTGCACCAACGCGGGCGCGGTGTACACGGCCAAGCGGAAACCGTCGACAGCCGGGTTACGCAACAGTTGCGTGATACCCGCCGAGGTGACCTCGGCGGCGGCGGTCGAAAGCAGACCGACCCCGATCACCCGCGCCGCGAACAACTCCGGGAACTGCGCGGCCGCGGCCA
This sequence comes from Nocardia anaemiae NBRC 100462, assembly GCF_001612725.1. Taxonomy (GTDB): domain Bacteria; phylum Actinomycetota; class Actinomycetes; order Mycobacteriales; family Mycobacteriaceae; genus Nocardia; species Nocardia anaemiae. Next base: position 268,555 of record NZ_BDAZ01000008.1, read on the forward strand.
GCACGGCCATGCCGCCGAGCGAATGACCGACCAGCGCCACCGAACCGGTCGGGGCGGTCGCCTCGATGACGGCGACCAGATCGCGACCGAGTTGGGCGACGGTGCAACTGTCGGTGGTCGGGGTACCCGAGCGGCCGTGGCCGCGCAGATCGAAGAAGACCAGGCGAACGCTTGTGCCCCAACGCTTTTCCAGATGACGGCGCTGGAAGTGGTAGGACTCCATGGTGTTGCAGAAACCGTGCACGAAGATCACGGTGACCGGTGCGTCGGGCGGGCCGCATTCCCGGGTGGCGAGGCGCACACCGTCTTCGGTGAGCACCGCGCCGGAGCGGTCCTCCGCGAGCAGGTCGAAGTTCTCGTCGCGGTACTCATCGGCGCTGGCGGGCCGGAGCACGCGGGCGCCGATGCGGCGCAAAGCGTGGGCCGAGGCCAGCGCGCCGACCACACCGGCGGTTGCCAGTCCGCCGCGGACGACTGTTCTCATCGGATTCCCCCTACATGGCGCCGCACCACGCGGCCGTGTGGGGAGCACACGATCTCGTAGTGGATGGTGCCGAGCAGATCGGCCCAGTCCTGGGCGCGCGGTTGGTCCGCGCCGAACAGGATCGCGGTATCACCCTCGGTGACGCCCGCGGCATTGTCGCCCAGATCGACGACGAATTGGTCCATGCAGATGCGACCGACGTTGGGGCGCAACGCGCCGCCGAGCCACACTGCGAAGCGATCGCTCAACGGACGGAACACACCGTCGGCGTATCCGGCTGGGATGAGGGCGACGGTGGTGTCGCGCGGGGCGAGCCACTGGTGGCCATAGGAGACGCCTTCACCGGCGGCGACCTGCTTGACCAAGGCAACACGGGCCTGGAAGGTCATCGCGGGGCGCAGGCCGAACTCGCCGAGTTCGGGGATCGGGGTCAGGCCGTACATCGCGATGCCGGGGCGGACCATATCGAAGGCCAGATCCGGGCGGGTGAGCGTGGCGGCCGAGTTCGCGAGGTGTACCAGTTCCGGTTCGAGGCCGTGCTCCTTTGCGGCGGCGATGGCCTCGACGAATCGGTCGCGCTGGACGTCGAGGAAGGGGTGTTCCGGCTCGTCGGCGTGTGCGAGGTGGGAGAAGATCGCGCGCAAACGCACCACCTGTTCGTCCACCAGCGTGCGCAGGGCCACCAGGACGGCCTGGTAGTCGGGCGGTGCGATGCCGTTGCGGTTGAGGCCGGTGTCGACCTTCAGCGAGACGACCGCGGTTCGTCCGGTTGCGCGCGCCGCGGCCTCGATCGCCCGCAGGACCTCCAGGGAAGAGACACCGACCTCGATATCGTGCTCGATCGCGGCGCCGAAGTCGGCATCGGAATTATTGAGCCAACACAGGATCGGGGCGGTAATTCCGGCCATGCGCAACTGGACCGCCTCGGCGACCGTGGTGACCCCGAGTTCCGCTGCCCCAGCCGCCAACGCGGCCCGCCCGACCTCGACGGCGCCGTGGTTGTAGCCGTCGGCCTTGACCACCGCCATCACCGCCGCATCCCCCGCATATTCACGCAGGACCCGCACGTTGTGGGCAATGGCATCCAGATCGATAACCGTCTCCACTTGCGCCTCCACGCTTAGTGATCCTGCCATTCGCCGCCTGACGCGCGCGAGGGCGTCGGGTTACGGGGCGGCGAGGCACGCGGGATGCGGATCGCGGGACGGAGATGGCGCGGCGCGTCATTGCCGAGACGGGAACGGCGGACACGCGATTTTCGTAGGCGGCAAGAGCCTCGATTTACAGGACAGCGCGAACGCACAAGATACGGATCGCGGGCCGAAGATAGCGAGGAGCGGGACCGCCCAGACGGGAACGGCTAAGACGTGATTTTCGTAAGCGGTGAGGTTGGCGGCGAGGGCGTCGGCTCCAGGCGCAACGGCAGGTATTTGACGGCGGGCGCAGGTAGGACGTGGGTGCCCGGACGGCGGCGGTCGAGGAGTGGAGTGCCGAGATCAGCATGTCTGGTCGAACTGGTGTCCGGGCCAGCCATGTTACTTCGCGGCAAGCGTGCGCAAGGTGCGGATTGCCGGGCGCAGGTGCTCGAGGAGAGGGGATGCGGAGGTGGGGGCGGCGGCGGGGTGGTTTTCGTGGGCGGCGAGGTTGGCGGCGAGGGCGTGGACGCGGGCGGCAGCGACAGCGGACCAGGCGGGGTCGCGGCCAGCGGCGAGGAGCGCGCCGATGATGCCGGAGAGGACGTCACCCGCACCGGCGGTGGCGGCCCAGGAACCACCTGCCTCGTTGACGAGTACAGGGCGGCCCGGGGTGGCGATCAGGGTGGCTCGGCCTTTGAGCAGGACGGTGAGTTGCCAGGATTCGGCGAGTTCGCGGACGGCGGCGACCCGGTCGTGGCCGACCTCGTGTCCGGTCAGGCGGGCGAATTCGCCTGCGTGCGGGGTCAATACGGTGGGTGCGGCGCGGCCGCGGACCAGGTCGGGATCGGCGGCGAGCAAGGTCAGGCCGTCGGCATCGACGACGACGGGAAGGTCGGTGGCGAGGATTTCGGCGAGTCGTTTGTGGGCGTCTGTGTCGGTGCCCGCGCCGGGGCCGAACACCCAGGACTGCACTCGACCGGTGGACGAGATGGTCTGGGCGGCAATGACTTCCGGGAAATGGTCGAGGACCTCGGCCGAGCCGGTTCCGGCGTAGCGGACCATGCCGGAGGTGGCCGCGACAGCGGCGCCAGTGCACAGTACGGCGGCGCCGGGATAGGTCGCGCTGCCCGCGCAGATGCCGGTGACGCCCTGGCTGTATTTGTCGTCGGCGGGCCCCGGGATCGGCCAGTGCGCACCGATCTCCGCAGGTTCCAGCGCCGCGAGGTTCGGTTCGGGTAACCGTAAACCGATGGGTACCAATTCGATTCGGCCACAATAGGGCGACGCCAAGGCATGAACCGGCTTGTAAGCGCCGAATGCGACGGTGACCTCGGCACGAACAGCGGGGCCGGTGACCGCGCCGGTGTCCGGATCAACTCCACTGGGGAGATCGGCGGCGATGATCGGAACATCCAGAGCAGCAACGATTTCCGCAGCCATTGGTCGCAGTGGGCCGTGACCGGAGATTCCGACGATGCCATCGATCACCAGATCCGGTGCAGCCGAATTGATTTCGTCCAGGATTGACGCACCGTGGCTCGATCCGGCGCCACTCGAGCCGGACGAGCTCGACCCATCCGCGCGCGACAGGTCCGATGCACTTCGGATCCGACCGCCTGCTTTGCGCAGGGCGGCAAGGCCTTTCACGTGGGCGCGTGCCGGATTCAGTAGCACCGCGGTGACGGCGACACCGCGGTGGCGCAGCATTGATCCGGCCCAGAGCACGTCACCGCCGTTATCGCCGGAGCCGACGAGCAGCAGCACCGACCTACCCGCGATGCCGCCGGTCCGCGCACGCAATTCGCTCGCGACTACCCGCGCCAATCCATAGGCCGCCCGATGCATGGGCATGCCCTCGGGGACGCGGGTGAACAGCTCGGCCTCGGCCACGCGCACTTCATCGGCGGTGTAATAGCCCCGCTGACTGGACATGAACGCTCGCCTCCACTGCGTCGATCGGGCACTGCGGCTCGGGCCGGTACGGGATACGCCCATGCGGCGACGCCATGGTGCCGCACGGGCCCGCACCGTCAGCAGACTACGCTTGGCCGTCATGCCGATGGTGCGCCGCGCGATATCCACCCGGATCGCAACCGGATTCGTTTTGGCCGCGACACTATTGCTGGCGGGCTGCGGCTCCGGCGATACGAATCCGACCGCCGCATCGAGCACGGCGAAGTCCGGTCACACGACCACCACCACCAAGTCCGGCGATTCGAAGCCCGCCGCCGTCACCGTAGACGTCACGGATATGAAGTTCTCCCCCGCCGATGTCACCGTCAAGGTCGGCGAAACCGTGACCTGGAAGTTCAAGGACTCGGTCCCGCACACCGTTCAGGGCATCGGCGATAAGGCCATGGGCATCAACAGCCCGATCTTCGACAAGGGCGAATGGAGCTACACCTTCTTCGCCCCCGGCACCTACCGCTACCTGTGCTCCCTGCACCCCCAGATGCGCGGCACAGTCACCGTCGAGTAGCCGGGCGCGAGGGCCTGCCCGCCGCTCCGGCCCGCGCCACGCCCAACGGTGCCGGGGATCCGGCTCGGATAACTCGAGCAACAAGGCATTTCCGCACGTCAGCGTCCGCCCAGCCTTCCACGGCGGGATAGTGGCGGGAAGTCGAACGGATAATGCCCGAAAGCGCAGCTCACGCAGAAACCCTGTTCGCCACGATCACGGCCCCTCCGACCGCATCGGCATCACCCGGCCACGACACTCGATACACATTCCGAGCCCAGCGCGGCAGGGTCAGATCATCACGTCGATCAACCCGCGCACCAGCCGATTCGGACAACATGTCCCCATGGCGGCACGCACATAGGTCGGTGCGCCTGACTGGCGTTGCAGTCCGTTGGCGTGAGGGTTCTCCTGGCACCAGGAAGAGGTGCCTGGCGCGATGGCCCGCCTCGGCGTTTGGTCCGGGCACGGCGAACAGCTGGATCTGCACCAGCCGACCTTCGATCCCGAACGAGGGTTATGCCTGGGGGATTCGGGCGGCGTTGGCGTTCATCGCTGCTACGGCGGCGACCAATGGAGCAAGTTCGGGGTCCGCGGCGGCTTGGCCAAGGGCGCTGGACAGGGCGGTGTCGTGGGTGGGCCGGGCGCGGGTCAGTAGTTCCATGCCAGCCGGGGTGACGTCGGTGTAGATGCCGCGGCGATCGTCGGGGCAGAGGTAGCGCTGGAGCAGGCCACGGTCTTCGAGGCGGGTGACCAGACGGGTCGTCGCGCTCTGGCTGAGCACCACGGCTTCGGCGACCTGGTTCATGCGCAGGTGACCGCCGGGTCCGTCGTGCTGGCGACTGAGCACGACGAGCAGCGAAAACTCGCGCACGCTCAGCTCATGACCGGATTGCAGGGCGCGTTCGATATGCGCCTCGATCCGATCGTGCAGCAGCGACAGTGCGTACCAACCATCGGCCAGGCCGGTCAGGGCGGCATCCGCGGTCATGGCATTCCTTCTGCATCGGGGCTCGTTCCTCCAGGATAGACGAATATCGCAATAGCCCGCGCTTGCAATTAAAGCGCGTATGCAATTATTGTTGGCGCCTGTAAAGCTCAGGCGCAACATCACGTGGAGGCTCGTGCTCATGCCGCTCGCACTACTCGCCCTGACACTTGGGGCCTTCGGAATCGGCACCACCGAATTCGTTGTCGTCGGACTGCTGCCCGACATCGCCGACACCTACACCGTGTCGATCCCCACCGCAGGTCTGCTGGTCACCGGATACGCGCTCGGCGTGCTGGTCGGCGCGCCGATCATGACCGGGCTCGGCACCCGGGTCTCCCGCAAGCGCATGCTGCTCGTCAGCCTGTTGCTGCTGATCGCGGGCAATGTATTGTCCGCGCTCGCACCGACTTTCGGTCTCATGCTGACCGGACGCATCGTCGCCTCACTCGCGCACGGCGCCTTCTTCGGCATCGGATCGGTGGTCGCCGGAAGTCTGGTCGCCCCGGATCGCAAAGCCGGAGCGATCGCCATGATGTTCACCGGACTGACCGTCGCGACCATCGTCGGCGTGCCGCTGGGCACCCTGCTCGGCCAGCAATTCGGGTGGCGGCTCACCTTCCTGCTCGTCGCGCTGGTCGGCCTTGCCGGTCTGGTCGGCGTCACGGCGCTGGTACCCGAACAGCCCGCACCCCACGATGCGCGCCTGTGTCACGAACTCGCCGTCCTCACCAACCCGCAGGTACTGCTCGCAATGGCCATGACGGTGCTCGGCTTCGGCGGTGTCTTCGCGGCGATCACCTACCTCGCACCGATGATGACCGAGGTCACCGGCTATGCGCCGAGTTCGGTCACCTGGCTGCTCGTTCTGTTCGGCATCGGCTTCTTCCTCGGCAACCTGATCGGCGGCAAATTCGCCGACCGGCATCTGATGCCGATGCTCTACACCACCCTCGGCGGCCTCGCGCTGGTGCTCGCACTATTCACGCTCACCGCACACAACAAGATCGCGGCCGCCATCACCGTCGTCCTCATCGGCGCCCTCGGGTTCGCGACCGTCCCACCGCTGCAAAAGCGCGTCCTCGACCAAGCAGGTAACGCGCCGACGCTGGCCTCAGCCCTCAATATCGGCGCATTCAACCTCGGCAACGCGATCTCCGCCTGGCTCGGCGGCATCGTCATCGCCGCAGGATACGGGTACACCTCGCCGAACTGGGTCGGCGTTGCCCTGGTCGTGAGCGCGCTGGGTCTGGCGGTCCTGTCGGGCAATCTCGAACGCCGCGGAGTCGAAACGCCAAGCGAGACAACCGAACCCCTGGTCGCGGCCGGGCGTTCCTGAAGACCTTGTCACCGGCGGCGCCACAGCACATAGCCACAGAAGCTCCAGCAACAGATCCGCCCGCAAGTTGTCGCACACCCAGTGATTACCTCGCACAAGGTAGAGCCTGTGCGAGGTAGTCACTGCCTGTGCGGCACCGCTTGGACCGGTCTCGTGCCGCGCAGATCGACGGGTCAGAGAGCGGGGCGACCAGCCTCTCGTTGGATCGCTTCCGGGGGTTAGTGGGAGTCGCTCTCTCGCTTGCGGGACGAGCGAACAAGTCCTCTCGCTATTCGACGGTGACGGACTTGGCCAGGTTGCGCGGCTTGTCGATGTCGTACCCACGAGCCTGAGCCACTTCCGCGGCGAAGATCTGCAGCGGGACGGTCGACAGCAACGGCTGGAAAAGCGTTGGCGCCGAGGGGATCTCGATCAGGTCGTCGGCGAATGGGCGTACCGTGTCATCGCCCTCCTCGGCGATCACGATGGTGCGGGCGCCGCGGGCCTGGATCTCACGGATATTGCTGAGCAGCTTCGAATGCAGCACCGCGCGCCCCTTGGGTGAGGGCATGACCACTATCACCGGCAGCCCCTCCTCGATCAGCGCGATCGGACCATGCTTCAGTTCACCCGCCGCGAATCCCTCGGCGTGCATGTACGCGAGTTCCTTGAGCTTGAGCGCACCTTCCAGCGCCACCGGATAGCCGACGTGGCGACCGAGGAAAAGCACTGTCGGCACGTGCGCCAGTTCCCTGGCGATCGCGCGCACCTGCGGCGCGGTCTCCAGCACCTGCTGCACCAGCTGCGGCATCGCCTCGAGTTCGGCGAACTCACGCGCCACCTCATCCGGATACTTGGTGCCGCGAGCCTGCGCCAAGGCCAGCCCGACCAGGTAGTTCGCCGCCACCTGCGCCAGGAATGCCTTGGTGGACGCGACACCGATCTCCGGTCCGGTCCTGGTATAGAGCACCGCATCCGACTCGCGCGGAATCTGTGCGCCATTGGTATTGCAGATGGCGAGCACGCGCGCCTTCTGCTCCTTGGCGTGCCGCACCGCCTCGAGGGTGTCGGCGGTCTCGCCCGATTGCGAGATCGCCACCACCAGCGTGGACCGGTCCAGAACCGGGTCGCGGTAACGGAATTCACTGGCCAGCTCGACCTCGACGGGCAGCCGGGTCCAGTGCTCGATCGCGTACTTGGCCAACAGTCCGGCGTGATAGGAACTGCCGCAGGCGACGACGAATACCTTGTCGAAATCGCGCAGTTCCTGATCGGCGAGGCGCTGCTCGTCCAGCACGATCCGGCCACCGGCTTCATCGTGGGTGAAGTGGCCGATCAGCGTGTCGGCGACACCGGCGGGCTGCTCCTCGATCTCCTTCAGCATGAAGAAGTCGTGCCCGCCCTTCTCCGCGGCGGCAAGATCCCAGTCGATGGTGAACGGGCGGGTCCGCACCAGTGCGTCGTTGCCCGCGAAATCGGTGACCGTGTAGCTGTCGGCGGTGATCACCACGGCTTGGTCCTGGCCGAGTTCGACGGCCTCGCGGGTGTGCTCGATGAATGCGGTGACATCGGAGGCGATGAACATCTCACCCTTGCCGACACCGACGACAAGCGGCGTCGAGCGACGCGCGGCGACAATGATGTCCGGATGGTCGGCATGGGTGAAGACCAACGTGAACGCACCCTCCAGCCGACGCAGCACGGCCAGCGCGCTCGCCGCGAAATCACCCGCGGTCGGGCCTTCGGCGTATGCCCGCGCCACCAGGTGCACGGCGACCTCGGTGTCGGTATCACTGCCCAACTCGACACCCGCGTCTTCGAGCTCCCGACGCAGCGGCGCGAAGTTCTCGATGATGCCGTTGTGCACGACGGCCACCTTGTTGGTGGTGTCGCGGTGCGGGTGGGCGTTGCGGTCGGTCGGCGCGCCGTGGGTGGCCCAGCGGGTGTGTCCCATGCCGGTGGTACCGGCGAAGTTGTCGGTCCCGATTTCGGCGAGTTCGGCCTCGAGATTGGCCAGTTTGCCCGCCTTGCGTTCCACCGCCAACACGCCCGCGCCATCCAGGATCGCGACGCCCGCCGAGTCGTATCCTCGATATTCCATGCGGCGCAACGCGTCAACGACAACGCCGAGGGCGTCCCGGTACCCGACGTACCCCACGATTCCGCACATGGCTCACCAGAGTACTTATCGGATAACGTTCACGTCGTGTCGGCGTCTGTGAAATCACTCCTGAGCACCCTGACCAGCCGGGGGCCCCACCGCGTACTGCGCGGCAATCTCGCCATCGCCGGTCAGCCCGGCGTGGTGTTCACCCCGGAGTCCGGCCTGAATCTACCCGCGGTCGCCTTCGGCCACGGCTGGCTGACCGGCGCCGCCAACTATCGCGCCACGCTCGAACACCTGGCGTCCTGGGGTTTTGTGGCCGCGGCCCCAGATACCGAGCGCGGACCGATTCCGTCACACCTCGGGCTGGCCACCGATCTACTCACCACGCTCGATATCTGCACCAGTGTCCGGCTGGGGGACGGCGCGATCAGCGTGCACCCGGAGCGGCTGGCGCTGGCCGGGCACGGCATGGGCGCAGGCGCCGCGGTGATTGCCGCCGGGCAGCGTCGCGTCGCCGCGGTTGCCGCCCTCTACCCGGCGCCGACCGCGCCGACCGCCGAGTCCATCGCACCCGATATCGACACGCCCGCGTTGGTGCTGGCGGGGGCAACCGATATCGAATCGGTCAGCTCGAATGCGATCCCGCTGGCCGCCGCGTGGGCCGGATCGGCGGTGTTGCGGGCCGTCGACGGGGCGTCACATAACGGCATTGTCGAAGGACGTCGGGCGCTGGCCGCGTTGGGTGCGGGCAAGCATGAGTCCAAGACCGCGCGGACCACACGGGCGCTGCTCACCGGATATCTGCTGCACAAACTCTTGCGCGACAAGACATATGCGGCGTTTTCCGACCCGGAGGCGGTTATCCCGCACACCACTGTTATCGATCCGGAAGCGCCGCGCGAGGAGGAGAAGCCGAAACTTTCGGTCATGCAGATCGCGCAACTGTTGCGCAAGTGATCATGGCCGGAGGCCGTCGAGGGCGAGTTCGATGAACCGCCGCCAGTCGCCGAATCCGTCGCGACTGATCGTTGCGACCGCGCCGACGATCATATAAAGGTCGGCGACGGTCGCATCGGCGCGAATGCTGCCATCGGCTCGGCCCCTGGCCAGCAGTTCCGCGCCGAGTTCGGCGAGGTCGTCGCGTACCGCACCGCGCGGTTCGGTGTCGCCGAGCACCGATTCGATGGTGCCGGACAGTGCACGCCCCTGCTCGTGCACTTCGGCGACATGACCGAGGAAACCGGCCAGCGCTTGCCTCGTATCCGGATTCGGTAGGCACGTGCGGCGTACATGCTCGAGGATTCCGGCGAACCGCTGTTCGGCGGCCGCCTCGATCAGAGCGCGGCGGGTCGGGAAATGACGATAGATGGTGCCGACCCCGACCCCGGCGGCGCGCGCCACATCGGCCATCTGCACCGCGTCACCCTGTTCGGCGAACAGTGCCGACGCGGTGGCGAGGACCTGGTCACGATTGCGGGCGGCGTCGGTGCGGAGTTTGCGGTCGGTCATCGATCTCCCTGTCTGCTGGCCGTAGGTTAGCCCCGGATCGGTACGCGAGTGCGCTCGACAACGATCGCGACCGCCAAGACAATCAGCATTACCAAGGCGATGAACAGCTGCGGATCCATGCCGATGACCTTGGTGGCATCGGCCGCATGCTCAGGGTCCTGGGCTGCGGTGCCGGGGAACAGCAGCGCGCCGAACATGGCCAGCCAGGTGACCGATCCGAGTCCGGCGGCCAGGAAGAACTGGGCGCGGAGGTTCCCTGTTCGCTGCCATAGGACCACCAGTCCGATCGCGCCGATGAGCGTGCCCATGCCGATGTATTGGGCGTCGTGGAATTTGGCATGTGGGGGCCAAGCGGGGTTGTGCAGGTGGAGGTCGGCGATGTCGGGGATGACCAGGTCGGCGAGCAGGGGGCCGACGAGGGTGTTGAGCAGGACGGCGCCGACGAGGATTCGCGGGAGGGTCCAGTGGGTGGTCATGGCGTCCTATCGGTCAAATGATGAACCGGAATCCTATTCCGATTCGACGGTAGGGCTATGAGGTGCGGACTGTCAACGGGCCGTTGGCATTCCGGGTAACCGACTGGATTGCGTACCGGCGGGAACTCGGGTGTCGGGCGCTCGCACAGCGGTCAACTGCTCGGCACGGTCGATTCAGCTGAATAGGGGTCCGGCACTGTTCGATGTAACCGGCGGCCAGGAGCACCAGGGTATTCGGACAACAGTGTCTATCCGGTGATGGAGTCGCATTACAAGATCGTCGAAATTTCCAGCCCCTGTTCCGCTGCGCAATTGCGCCGTATCCGAACCGGTTCCGGGCTCGGTGAGGCCCGAAGCAGCCGAGTGCGGCTCCTGCGGTCAGGCGCGGCAGACTGTGCGCGAACGCATTACCGGAGAAGACGCGATCAACCGCTACGTCACCAGAGCCCACGAGCTGACTCCACTGATCACGCAGATATCGAACGACAAGCAAGCCGCAGCCGACGGAGTTCGCAACGTAGCCAACGGAATTCCGGAAGCCAACCACCATTCCTGGACTGCCGCCCCGCGAGCGACCAACGCCTCCTGAATCGCCCGTCGACGGCTCCGCCGTTTCTACACCGGCCCCGCCAACAAACTCAGCGCTCCCGTCACCACCGTCCAATGCACGACATAACCAACGACGGCCGCTACACCGAACATCGCGCCCAACAACTAACCATCCGCCCACCACTCCCACCGACCTGACTACCCCCTTCACCACCTGGATCGACCAAATAACCCAACGCCTCCGCCAAGCCGAAGAAACCGCTGGTAGACCCCGAAGTCCTCAGATCAACCAGCTCTTGCGGCGGTAATACTCGGACTCTGGATCGTCGTCCTCGTCGATCGGTGTGACCACATCGTGGGCTTTACGAGCCGCGATCGACCGCGCGATCGCCTCTCGCTGCTCGCGGGCCTCGGCAGCGAGACGTTCCTGCTCGGCACGGGCCTCGGCCTCGCGACGTTCTCGCTCCTCCGCCTCCGCCTGTGCCTTCTCCAGTTCCTCAGCGTGTTCTTCCCAGAACTCGCGCATTTCCGCGTTCATTTGTTCGACGAATTCGCGACCCCGGTCCGCGCTGCGCTGCTCGATTTCCACGAGTTCCTCGCGCAGCATCCGAGCCTGGCGGTCGTGCTCTTCGAATATCCGCTCGATCTCTTCCGAGTAATTCGTCACCCCGCACCTCCACTAATCGCGTCCATTACTAGAGCGGGCCCGCCTCGGCAAGTTGCGCTCCACTGTCGAACGGTTGCTCGGGTTCCGCTTCCCCAGTGCCGGTAAGCGCCGGGTCCGGCGTGTGCTCGCCGTCCTCTTCCCGCTTGGTGCCCGTACCCGTAGGCACGCCGGAGGTTGTGCCCGGACTTCCTGTGCTCTGCTCCTGCTGCGAGTTGTCAGGGGAAGTGCCCTCAGGCTCTTCGCCTTCCGTCTCGACCTCGCGGTCGGAGATGACCGGTGCACCGTTCTCGTCCAGCTTCATGCTGTACTCGTGCGACTTTCCGTCGGCATCGGTCGAGACCAGTTTCAACTCTCCGTCCTGGCCCATTTCGAACTTCAAATGCTTTCCGGCCAAATCGAACTCGGCGCTCGATTTACTGTCGTCATCCGGCTTGCCGTCGCCATCCTTGTCTTCAGTGCCCGTCGGATTGAGAGTCTTTTCGATCTCCTTCACCGCATTATCGATCCCGTCCTTGATCGAAGTGCCCAGCGAGGTGAGTCCTTGACCCACGGTTTGACCGAGCGAAGTCAGTTGCGATGCCGCAGAAGTGAGGGATGACAGCCCGGACAGCAGATTGCTCGCCGTGGTGGTAGCGGAGGGTGTCGTCGTGGTTGTGGTCGTCGGTGTCGAAGTAGTCGTGCTCGGCGTCGTGGTCGTACCGGGAGTCGACGAAGTCGTGGTGCCGCTGGTGGTGGTGTTAGTGGGATTGTTGTTATTGTTATTAGTCGTGGTTGGGCTGGTTCCTTGCGGGCGCGGATAAGGGTTGCTACCCAGATCCGCCATGGCCTTGACCAACAATGGATACGCCTCTTTGATTGCCGTATCCGTCGAGTTGCACTTGTCCACGAAGTTGGTCAGCGTGTCCTCGAATTTCTTCTTGAAAACATCATCGAGCCACTTGCGGCTGACCTTCTTCGTAGATTCTCGATCGAAAGCCAACTTACCGCCCGCTGCTACGCCACCCACACCGAAAGTAAGACCGCCAAGGGCGGAAGTGATTCCCACATCCTCCCACGAAAAGTCCGACCAGCCGGTATTGGCACCTTTGATTATCTCGTCGATATCCGAGGGAGACTTGCCATCGACCTTTACTTCACCAGAGCTACTTGCCAGTTCATGGACGTGATCGGCCTTCGATTGAACCGCCGACCGCAGTTTGGGCACCACGGTAGTAATCGCATCGAGCGCAGCCCTGGCCTTGCGGCGATCCTCCTTGGCCATTGCGAGTTGCTGTCCGAACATATACTTCGCAGCTCCAGCCGCCTGCCCGGTCCATATCGTTTCCAGCTTCTGCGACAATGCGTACTGCGTATCCCACTGGGTATCAGCCTCGTTGAGCGATGAGCGAAGAGCCGTAGCGGTATTGGCCAACTTTTCCAGGTTCATGCCACGCTGTTCGTCATACCTGGCGTAGATTTGATTCAACGTCATACTCGGGTCGTGCCCGAACGCTTTCTTGTACCGCTCGATCAACTGAGCAAAGAATTGGAGACCCGACGATCCGGTGTCGAGAATTGCATCGACGTTCTTACCGGTCATATCAGGTGATGTCGTATCCGCCATGCTAAGACTCCTCGCTCGTCGAACCCGTCATCTCCGGCATTTGGCTAAGCATTTTTGGTCTTTTCCGCATTCTCTTTATCGGTATCGGAATAGACAATGCTGGCCGCACCGACCGTGTCCCCGATGGCCGCACCCGCGGAGCCCCAGGCCTTCAGCCATTTCACCACATTTTCCAGACCGGAATAGATCGCTTTTCCTTGAGGCCCGTAGTTACGACCGGCATCCCCCTCGCCGAACATATTGTCGGATACCCGCTTGGCACTGTTCGTCACAACGGCCGCCGACAGCTGCAGGTCACTGCCGAACTGACCGAGTTCCCCGGTCTTGACGCCCAACATCTGGCTCGAATCGGTCATCGGTAAGGCCCCTCCAGTCCTGTTGTCCGATCGTCCGGCGGCGATGCAGCTCGCGCCGAGTACTTGCCCTACTTCCTTCGACGCGTACAGGCGGGATTCGGTTCCATCGGATCGATCGGCCCAGGTCGTATGAGCAGAAATCTACTGGGTGGGTCTATCGGCTACAACCAACCGTCGACGCGTCGCATAAGGTCCGATGGACTCGAGTACGGCCGACTTGTTCCGCAGGTTCCAATGATCCGCACGTCAGCCGCGCGGATCATTGCAGCCTGCGGCCGGGTGTACCCACGAAGGGTCTGGGTTGTGGGGGCCGTTGTCGGACAGTGTAATTGGATCTCGGGCGGCCTAGTGCCCGATCTTTCCCTGATCGGTCCGCACCCACTCGGATGTCCCGTCCGGATGCCGATGGAACTCCCATGCGGAGTAATCGCCGTCCTTCTCGACGACGGTGACCTGGTCGGCGATGCCGTCGTGGTCCCAGTCGGTCCACACCTGCATGGCCTCTGGGCCGGTGGTGGTGACGGTGTCGAGGGTGCCGTCGCCGTCGATGTCCTGGGAGGGGTGGTGCAGTTCGACTTCACCGAGACCGTCCAGGGCGGAGGATGCGTCGATGCCGGGTAGATCCATGCCCGGGAATTCACCTGAGGTGATCATGACTCCTCCTGGTCGGGACTCGCGTGGGTGACACGGCGGTCGATCGGTGGGTACCGGTCCATAGTGTCATCCGCGAGTCCCGTACGCAGCTCCGAGCCCCCTATTTATCGGGGATCACTTTTTCGGAATGATCAGCCACAGAACGAGATACACGACGAACTGCGGCCCCGGGAGCAGGCAGGACAGGACGAAGAGCAACCGGACGACGTTGGCGTTCCAGCCGAAGTATTCGGCGATGCCGCCGCAGACACCAGCGATCCACTTGTCGTTGTCGGAGCGGGTGAGTCGGCGGGTAGGCGCGGGGGCGGTCATTGTGGTCCCTCTCTGGTGATGTTCGGTACGACATCAACTCTGCCCGGGAAAACATCGCCTCACATCGGTCCCATGACCTATCCCGACCCTGATTTCCGCAGGCTGTGGACTCAGGGTGCAACCCCGAGACCCCGCGGTGCCAGCCTGCGGCACGGACACGGCAGACTCGTGCTGGTGAGCACCACTCTGCACGCGCGTGGACTGTCCGCGGGCCACGGCGAACGCACCCTGTTCGACGACCTCTATTTCACCCTCGCGCCGGGTGATGTGATCGGGTTGGTCGGCATGAACGGTGCGGGCAAGTCGACGCTGCTGCGCATGCTCGCGAACCGCTCGACGCCCACCGGCAGCATCACGCTGTCCCCGCCCGACGCCACCGTCGGGTACTTGGCGCAGGAGCCCGAGCGGATCGCCGGGGAGACGGTGTTCGAATTCCTCTGCCGCCGAACAGGTGTCGCCGAAGCACAACGCATCATGGATGCTGCGGCAGCACGTTTGGCCGACGGCGGCGATGACGAATATTCGCCTGCCCTGGAGCGCTGGCTCGCGCTCGGCGGCGCTGATCTGGACCAGCGGGCCGAGGAGGTCGCGGCGGATCTCGGACTCGCGGAAAGCCTGCCGAACGGCCTCGACACCGCGATGACCGGACTCTCCGGCGGCCAGGCGGCCCGAGCTGGACTCGCATCGGTTCTCTTGTCTCGCTTCGACATTCTCCTACTCGACGAGCCGACGAACGATCTGGATCTCGACGGCCTCGCCCGGCTGGAACAGTTCGTGACCGGCGTGCGGGTGCCGCTGATGGTGATCAGTCATGACCGAGAGTTCCTGGCGCGCACCGTGAATCGCATTGTCGAACTCGATCTCGCGCAACAGCGGGTCGGGATCTACGACGGCGGCTACGAGGCGTATCTGATGGAGCGTGAGATCGCCCGCCAGCATGCTCGCGAGGCCTACGAGGAGTACGCCGACACCAAGGCCGGGCTCGAGGCCCGCGCCCAAATGCAGCGCAACTGGCTCGAACACGGCGTTCGCAATGCTCGCCGAAAGGCCCGCGACCCCAAGAAGGTCGACTCCGACAAGGCGGGCCGCAAGATGCGCGCCGAATCCACCGAAAAGCAGGCCGCCAAGGCCCGCCAGACCCAGCGGCGCATCGAGCGGCTGGATGTGGTCGAGGAGCCGCGCAAGGAGTGGGAGCTGCGCATGGCCATCGCGGCGGCCCCGCGCAGTGGCTCGGTGGTCGCCACTTTGTCGAATGCGACCCTCACCCGAGGGGATTTCGAGCTCGGCCCGATCACCACTCAGGTCGACTGGGCCGACCGCATCGTGCTGACCGGCACAAATGGTTCCGGCAAATCCACACTCCTGGCTCTGCTGCTCGGAAAAATCCAGCCGGACACCGGAACTGCCGCACTCGGCTCCGGCGTGGAAATCGGCGAGGTCGACCAGGCGCGCGGACTTTTCCGCGGAAGTGCCGCCCTCGCAGATACTTTCAGCGCCGAAATGCCGGAATGGCCCGATGCCGAGGTCCGCACGCTGCTCGCCAAATTCGGCCTCCGCGGTCAACATGTCCTGCGCCCCTGCGAAACCCTCTCCCCCGGCGAACGCACCCGTGCCGCACTCGCCCTGCTCCAAGCCCGCGGCGTAAATCTGCTGGTCCTCGACGAACCAACCAACCACCTCGACCTACCCGCGATCGAACAACTCGAGCAGGCCATCGAATCCTTCGAAGGCACAATGCTTCTGGTCACCCACGATCGCCGTATGCTCGACTCGATCACCGCAACCCGCCGCTGGCACATGAACAACGGCCACCTCACCGAAAGCTAGGTCACCTACTCAAGCGCGGAAATGCGCGCTCCATGCCCATGCCTTCCAGTCTCCCGCGCTGATTTGGAGCGTGTAGGGGCGGCGACGGAACGCCAGTTTTCCGAAGCGGTTCAACGAATCGCAACGAGCTCAGTCCGGTGTTGATGCAGTGTTGGCGGGTGGAGAGGCGCGATTCGGGTTGGGCGGCAAGGGGGACGAGTTCGGCGGCCTGGGTATAGCCGCGGCGTCTGTGGTGGCGTTGGAGTTCGGCGGTGAGGGCCCTGCGGGAGATGCCGAGGCGCAGTGCGGATTCCAGCGTGACCAACGCTTCGGGGCGGGAGGCGGCGCGGGCTACGTCGATTGCGGTTCGAGTGGGGTTGGTGGTCACAATGCCGTGGGTCAGTTCTAGTTCGGCCTTGTCGATGTGGTCGCGGTGGACGATGAGGCGGCGGGAGCGCGAATCCTGCACGCCGAGTACGTGGGTGGGTTGGCTGGGCGGTATCGCGAAACCGTGCAGTTCGGCGGCGGTGTGGTACGCGGCGATCAGGGTCGGCACTCCCATGGATAGTCGGGCCGCTTCGACGCGGAGTCGAGCCGAGGGTGGAGTGGTTGCCTCCCGGAAGACGCCGCGGAAGACCCGGACCCATTCGCCTCGGTCGAGCAAGGTTCGCATTTCCGTACGGGTGTATTTGCACAGCACCTGCCATGAGGTGAAGACACCGAATTGCTTGTCCCGTACATCTTCCAGACCTGGTCGCATACGCCAACTATCGGTGAAACCGAACCGCGCCCTCGCTGCCCGACCAGCGCGAACAGAAAGTCTGTGGATAACAGATTCCCTGTGGACAACTCGCCGTGCCGCGGCAAACGTTCGCGTCTCCTGCCGACGTCGGTCGGTCACTCGAAGCCGGGCTGACAGGTGGTCATCGAGGCCGATTACCGCCACGCACACCACCTGCCATACCGAGCACGCAGCTGTAATACGGTGTCTGCGACGCTCGGCCGCGGTGTACCGTGGCGCGACTACACCGCGGCGACGCGCTTGGCCAAGTCATCGGCCAGTTGCTGAGCTTGCACCGGGTCGGTGGCCTCGACCATCACTCGAACAAGTTGCTCGGTTCCACTGGGGCGCAGCAAGATTCGCCCGGAATCCCCGAGCACGCGCTCGGCTTCCTGCACCGCCTCGCGGATCTCGGGCGCCGCGGCAACCGTCGCCTTGTCGGTGACCGGAACGTTCACCAGCACCTGCGGCACCGTCTGCAGCACCGCAGCCAGATCGGCTAATGTGCGGCGAGTCTGGGCCATCCGAGCCATCAGTTTCAATCCGGTCAGGATGCCGTCGCCGGTAGTGCCGTAGTCGGGGAAAACCACATGTCCGGATTGTTCGCCGCCGAGGTTGTAGCCGCCGCGCCGCAACTCCTCGAGGACATACCGGTCGCCGACAGCGGTGGTGCGCAAGATAATTCCCGCTTCGCGCATCGCGATATGCAGCCCCAGATTACTCATGACCGTGGCGACCAGGGTGTTCTGGACCAGCGAACCGGTCTCGTGCATGGCGAGCGCGAGAATGGCCAGAATCGCGTCACCGTCGACGATGGCGCCGTCGGCATCGACGGCCAGCGTGCGGTCCGCATCGCCGTCGTGTGCGATGCCGAGGTCAGCGCCGTGTTCGCGCACCGCGTGCTGAATTTGTTCGAGATGGGTCGAGCCGCAACCATCATTGATATTGAGGCCGTCCGGTTCGGCATTGATCGCGATGACCGTCGCACCTGCGGCGCGGTAGGCCGCGGGGCCGACCTCGGAGGCCGCGCCATGCGCGCAATCGACGACGACGGTCAGCCCGGACAGATCCTGTCCGGTCGCCTCGACCAGATGCTCGACGTACCGCTCGTGCGTGCCCGCCTCGCTGTACTGATCCGGGATCACCCGCCCGTGATCGCGGGCGCCCGAAGCGTTCAGCACGCGACCGATTCCGGCGCCGATCGGCCGCAGCGTCGCGCCTTCGGCGATCAATGCCTCGATCCGGTCCTCGACCGCGTCGTCGAGCTTGTGCCCACCGGCCGCGAAGATCTTGATTCCGTTGTCCGGCATGGGGTTGTGCGAGGCCGAGATCATTACGCCGAGGCAGGCGTCGTACAGACCGGTCAGGTACGCCACGGCTGGGGTCGGAAGTACGCCTACCGAAAGCACATTCACGCCCGCGGCGGTCAGACCGGCGGTGACCGCGGCCTCGAGCATCTCACCGCTGGCGCGTGGATCGCGACCGACCACGGCGAGCGCGCGCTCCTTGCCGCGACTCAGGACCTGCGCGGCGGCACCGGAAACCCGCAGCGCCAGTTCCGGACTCAGTGATTCATTGGCAAGCCCACGGACTCCGTCGGTGCCGAACAAACGTCCCATACCCTCGCCCATCATCGGTGGATCCGCGGCGTACCCCAAGGCGACCGTCTCTGCGACCGGTAAATGCCCCGCGAATGCCTCGAGTTCATACAGCACGAGAGCAGGCGCCCAGCGGTGCTGGGAGCCTGCTCTCGTACAGGTGCCCCGTCGACCGTACCGTCTCGTTGCCATCCCTCGCAGGGGCAATGAGGACGTCTCCGACACCCCCAGGGTGCCGGATGACGGCGGCCGACGTAGCCAAAATCAGCGCTTCGAGTACTGCGGCGCCTTGCGGGCCTTCTTGAGGCCGTACTTCTTGCGCTCGGTGGCACGCGGGTCACGCGTCAGGAATCCGGCCCGCTTGAGAGCGGGACGGTCATCCGGGGTGACCTCGATGAGTGCACGGGCGATGGCCAGACGCAGCGCACCGGCCTGGCCCGAGGGGCCACCGCCGACCAGACGCGCGTGGATGTCGAAGGACTCGGTCCGCTCGACGGTCACCAGTGGCGACTTGACCAGCTGCTGGTGCACCTTGTTCGGGAAGTAGTCCTCGATGGTGCGGCCGTTCAGCACGAAGTTGCCGGTACCCGGCAGCAGGCGCACGCGAACGACGGCCTCCTTGCGACGGCCGACGGTCTGCACCGGACGGTCGATCACGATCGGGGCGTAGCTGGCGGGCTCGGCCTCGTAGCCGTAGTCCTCCTCGACGACCTCGACGTTGGCGTCCTCGGTGTAGTCCTCGTTGAATTCCTCAGGAGCGGTCACTGGGCCACCTGCTTGATCTCGAACGGAATGGGCTGCTGGGCGGCGTGCGGATGCGTCGGGCCCGCGTAGACCTTCAGCTTGCCCGCGATGGCATTGCCGAGCTTGTTCTTCGGGATCATGCCCTTGACGGCCTTCTCCACGAGACGATCGGGGCGCGACTCCAACACCTGACCGACAGTGCGCGACTTGAGGCCGCCCGGGTGTCCGCTGTGGTGGTGGATCAGCTTGTCGGCCTTCTTGTTGCCGGAGATGGCAACCTTGTCGGCGTTGATGATGATGACGAAGTCGCCGCCATCGAAGTTGGGCGCGTAGGTCGGCTTGGTCTTGCCGCGCAGCAGATTCGCTGCCTGGACGGCGAGACGGCCGAGCACTACGTCAGTGGCGTCGATGACGTACCACTTACGGGTCACGTCACCCGCCTTGGGGCTGTACGTAGGCACAGTGGTTCCCTGTCTGTAGTCGGTGTTGCCAGCCACGGCGTGCGGTCGAGTGAGTTCCCGGCGGCCGGTGGAGACCCGGGGCTCGACATACGTTCACACGCCAACGGGCAACGATACCAGCCATGCCGCAGCGGTATGAAACCGGTCAGATCTCGGTCGGCGGCCCGTGGTCGATGGCGCCGGGCGGGCCGGGAACCACATAGCGGGGGACGTCGATGCTCGGCTGCGCGCACTCCGCGCCCGCGGCGCCGAAGTCGCCTTGTGCCGACACCAGACCCGGGTCGAATCCGCGAGCCGCGGCAATTCCTTCACGCTGCTCATTGGTGACGTACGGGGTCAATGGGCAGGACACCGGCGTCCCCGCGACCGAAGCGGCCAGTTCGACCCGGTCACCACCGGACGGCACGGCCATCGCGGCCAGTGCGGCGGCACCGGCCACCGCCTGCGCGCCGAACAACTTGCCCCAGCGCTTGCCCTTGCGCGGTTTGTCTTCGTCGTCCGATTCGGACGGATGCCACTGCGAACTGCCCTGCGGCGGTTGGTCCTGCGGTGGCTGGTACGGACCGCGCGGACCCAGCGGCGGCGGCGGTCCCTGTGGCGTTGGGGGCCGACCGATAACGCTGGGCCGCTGCTCGTCCGGATACTGCCCCGGCGGGCGAGTGAATCGGCTACCCAGCTCGGCGAGGTTCGGCGGCAAGGGTTCCCGGCCGACCCGCGTGGTCGGCTCCTCACCTGTCGGCTCGGTCGACGGCTGCACGGTCGGATATCCGGGCCCGTATTGAACCACCGGCGGATGCGACTGTCCGGCCTCGCGGTGAGCCTGCCCATGTCCCTGCCCTTGATCAGGCCGGACCTGCCCTTGATCAGAACGGACCGGTCCTTGCTCGGGACGCCCTTGCTCGGAACGAGACGGCACATGCAACGCCTCGGCCTGCCGCTGCGCCGATAACGCCTGCGCGGCCTCAACCTGCCGCTGTGCCGAAAGCGCCTGCGCGGCCTCAACCTGCCGCTGCGCCGAAAGCGCCTGCTGCTGTGCCGATTCGGCCTGATACTGCGCGGACTCCATCTGCCGCGCCCGCGGCGGCGGTGTCGGCTCGGCATGCCTGCCCGCCGACTCCGGCTCACCGTTCTCGTTATCGGTCACCAGCAGGTGCGAGGCTCCGAGCACCAGCGCGTGCATCGGGTGATCGGCCACATGCAATCGATGCCCGAGATGGTTCTGGAAGGCCAACCGCAGCGCGTCGTTGAAGCAGACATTGCCGGACAGCAGCACCGTCGAGGTGTCCGCGCCGATCGAGCGGGCCGCGGCCATCACCTCGATCACCACATTGTCGGCCGAACGCGCATCGCGCATGGCCTCCGCGGTGACCGGCACGTCGACCGATTCGGTCGGCTGCTCATCGTCGCCGTGCACCGCGACCACCAGCATGGTCCGTCCGTCGGAGTACACCCCGGTCGCGCCGATGCCGCGGGAATTGCGATCGTCCGGGGAACGCACCAGCCCGAGCGCACGCACATATCCGGACAGCGCGACACTTTCCGGCAGCGGTTCGACCGTGACGTCCAGCCGCTCGACCAGGTCGACGTACACATCGACCTTCGCGTCCGGCCAGCCGTCCGGGAACGGCAGCGCGACCAGATCCGGTTTACCGCGCAGATATTTGCCGACGGCCGCGAGCGGGTTGTACATGCGGGCACGGAAGACCAGTTCGGCGGGCCAGGTCGCACCGGCCACCACGATCTGCGGATGGCCGAGGATGTCGCGCACATCGGCGATCGCCATCCCGAGATCCGGCCGCTGCCGCTCCATTCCGGCGGTATGCAGCCCGCCCGACGAATCCGCCAGCAGATATGCGGGCGGCGTGTATGTACCTTCTACCTGCACGGGACGGATCGGTGTCCCACCGCCGCCCGCGGCAACGGACACCACATCCCACCCGAGATGTACTGCCCCAACTCGCACCGTCACAGGCATAAGTGTGCCTGTTGCGCGAGCGACATGCTCACCGCCTCCGGTGAGAAGCCGCTCGAGCAGGGCATCACGCGTTCGACTTCCGCAACCGCAACCGGCGCCAGGTGATAATCGCCAACACCACGGTTATCGCGACGAGCAGGCCGATATCGAGATACCAGACATTCGGCTCGTGCTTCCACAACGCATCGGGTTGCGCATTGGCGAACAGTGTCCGAATATCCACCGTCGACGCCCCGGCCGCATATCCCCATCGTGACGGGAACAACCACGAAATCTGCTCGAGTACCACCCGGTTGGTCACCGGAATCAAGCCGCCCGCCATGACCAGCTGGACCATGATCATCACCACCAGCATCGGCATGACCTGCTCGTTGGACCTCGCCAGACTGGACAGCAACAGGCCGAAGACCACACAGCACACCGCGGTCAACGCGATATCGAGATAGAGCTCGGCGGGCCCGTTCGGAATCACCGCACCCTCCAGTGGCGGCTTCTTACCGACCAGCGTGATGCCGACCAGCACCGCCGCCTGCAGAAACGCGGTAATGCTGAACACCGCGATCTTGGCGAGCAGATACGCCGAGGGCAGCAGCCCGACCGCGCGCTCGCGATAGAAGATGGTGCGCTCGCCGACCAGATCGCGCACGGTCAGCGTGGATCCCATGAAGCAGGCGCCCAGAATCAACACGACGAGCAGCTGCTGGGTCTCGCTGCCACCGGACGGGACGAACAGCACTTGGTTGCCGCTCTGCACCTGCTCCAATGGACCGCTCTGGAAACCGTTGCTGCCCGGCACGACCAGCGACAACGCGCCGAGAATGAAGGGCAGGATCACCAGGAACGCCAGGTAACCGCGGTCGGCGAAAATCAACCGCACCTGCCGTCGCGCCAGGGTGGAGAACTGCTTGGCGCGCCCGGATTGCGGTGGACTGCCCGCCGACCCCTGCCGCGGCGGTGCGGGCGGTGGCGGCGGTGGCGCGAAGGCCAGCCTGGACCGATACGCCGCGAAGGCCTGATCCGGGTTCGCGGCGACCCGCCCGAAGATCTCGGCCCAGTCGCTGGTGCCCATGACCGCGCCGACACTGGCCGGATGACCGCAGAAGGCGGTCTTGCCGCCGGGCGCGAGCAGCAGCACCTGATCACACATGTCCAGGCAGGCCACCGAGTGCGTGACCACGATGACGGTGCGCCCGGCATCGGCCAGCTCGCGCAGCATCGTCATCACCTGACGATCCAGTGCCGGATCCAGACCCGAGGTCGGTTCGTCCAGGATCAGCAGCGACGGACCGGTGAGCAGTTCCAGCGCCACCGAGGCGCGCTTGCGCTGACCGCCGGAGAGCCGGTCGACCCTGGTGTCGGCGTGTTCGGTGAGCGAAAGTTCTTTCAGCACACCGTCGATCACCTGCTGCCGGTCGGCCTTCGAGTTGTCCGGCGGCAGTCGCAGTTCGGCGGCGTAGCCGAGGGCCTGGCGCACGGTGAGCTGACGGTGCAGCACATCGTCCTGCGGCACCATGCCGATGCGGGAACGCAGCGCCTCGTATTCGGCATGCAGATTGCGGCCTTCGAAGGTGACCACACCGCCGGAGGGATGCGTGGTGCCCGCGATCAATTTCGACAGCGTCGATTTGCCCGCGCCGGAGGGTCCGATGAGTGCGGTGAGCGTGCCACGCCCCGCCTGCATATTCACATCGACGAGCAACTGCTTATTGCCCTCGACGGTGAACCCGACGCCGTGCACGTGCAGCCCCTGCTCGGCGACCGGCTTCTGCCGATGCACCAGCGTGCCCTGCTGGACGACGAAGTCGATATTGCCGATGGTGATGATGTCGCGCTCACGCAGCACCGTGCGCTGCTCGCGACGGCCGTTGACGAAGGTGCCGTTGGCCGAGCCGAGATCCTCGATGGTCAGACCCTCGGATGCCGCGACCAGACGCGCGTGCTTGCGCGAGGCCAGCGGATCGTTGACGACGATCTGATTATCGGAGGTACGACCGATATTGAGCCCGCCGGGCGGCAGACGGTCGCCCCTGGCGATCGGCGCGGTGGACGGGCGGGAGCGGACCGGCGGCAGCATCGAGGTATCGGCCTTGAAGGTCATATTGACGTTCGGCTGCTGCGGTTGGGAAGGCGGTGGCTGCTGGACCTGCGGCTGCGAAGGTGGTTGTGCGGGTTGGTGTTGCGGGCGCTGCTGAGACGGCGGCTGTGAAAATGGTTGCGGTGGCTGCTCCGGACGCTGCTGGGGCTGCGGCTGTGAAAATGGTTGCGGTGGCAGCTCCGAACGCTGCTGGGGCTGCGGTGTCCGTCGCGGATGCTGGTACCCGGGCGGCACCGACGACTGCGGTTGCGACTGGGACGGCGGTTGCGCCGCGGGTGGCTGCTGCGGCCGTGGCGTCGCGGGCAGCAGATGCAATAGCGGACCGCTGATCGCATCACCGAGGCGCACCTGCGTCGGCCGATTGATCGGCACCGGCTGACTCAACCGCCGCGCGTCCACGAAAACGCCGTTGGTGCTGCCGTTGTCGGTGAGTACCCAGCTGTTGCCCTGCCAGGCTAGCGTCGCATGCACCCGCGAGACCAGCGGACTGTCCACGAACAGCGTCACTTCCGGTGCGCGACCCATCGTGACCTGTTGATTCGAATCGAAGACCCGTTCGGTTCCATCATGGCGCACGGTGATGGTCTGCGCCCCCGGTAAAGACATGCAGCGGATACTATTCCATCACCCGGACTTCGGCGGTGCCCCCGATGCGCCTTTTGCCCCGATCCGGAGACCGTTATGAACGTGCGACCGGCCGACTAGGGGGAGCCTTGCCGAAACTCCGAGCGACCGCAGTCATTGCCGCAGCACTGTGCGTAATCGCGATGTTGCCGGGCTGTACTCGCGCGGTGCACGGTCGAGCGGTTTCGGTCTACGACGATCCGTTCAAGGTCGCTGGTCTGCCGACGACGAGCGGTCCGAGTGGTCCGCGCGAGGGCGTCCCCGATAGCTCGCTCACCGCGGTCAACGGGGACAGCGGCGAAGTGGATGCCCTGGCGCTCAACGCGATCGAGGATATTCAGACATATTGGCGCGCGGAATACAGCAAGGACTTCGACGGTGAATTCAAGCCGGTCGACAAGCTGATCTCCTGGAGTGCCAAGGCGCCACGCAGCCAGGCGCTCGAATTCTGCAAGGAGTCCACCTATCACCTGGTGAATGCCGCCTACTGCCGTCTGGACAATTCGATCGGTTGGGACCGCTCGGTGCTGTTGCCGACGATCGAGGACACCTTCGGCAAGATGGCCGTAATCATGGTGCTCGCCCACGAATACGGACACGCCATCCAGACCATGGCGAAAATCGTGCAGGCGAAGGATCCGGTGATCGTCAAGGAGCAGCAGGCCGACTGCTTCTCGGGTGCGTTCATTCGCCACGTGGCCGAAGGCAAATCCAAGCACTTCACCATCAATACCTCCGATGGCCTGAATTCGGTGCTGGCCGCGACGGTCGCCATTCGGGACTCGAATCCGGATGATCCCGAGAGCGTGCACGGTTCGGCATTCGAGCGGGTCACGGCCGTGCAGATCGGCTTCACCGATGGCCCGAAGGCGTGCAAAGCAATTGATATGCACGAGATCGAGCGCCGCCGCGGCAATTTGCCGCAGAGCTTCAAGGATGATCCCGGCCACGGTGAGAATCCGATCGACAAGGACAGTCTGATCGAGCTCAGCAAGGCACTCGCGGTAATCCTGCCGCTGAAGCAGACGCCGACCTACGACTACTCCGGCGCGAAGATCGACTGCAAGAACGGCGTTGCCACACCGCCGGTTTCGTATTGTCCCGCCAAGAACACCATCGCGACCGATGTGCCCGCGCTCGCCCAGCGCGGCACCTCCAATGCCGATGACAATGATCCGTTACCGCTCAAGGTGACCGGCGATTACAACGGCTACGTCGTCTTCATTTCGCGCTATACCCTCGCCGTGCAGCAGAGCAACGGTCAGCAGCTCGTCGGGGCGAAGACCGGATTGCGCGCGGCCTGCCTGTCGGGCGTGGTCACCGGCAAGCTCGCGCAACCGGGGCGAACCCAGGCCCAGGGCGATATCGTCTTGGCCGCAGGCGATCTCGACGAGGCGGTCTCCGGCCTGCTGGCCGACGGGCTCGCGGCCAGCGATGTCGAGGGCAAGACCGTGCCGAGTGGATTCTCCAGGGTGGACGCGTTCCGCGCCGGGGTACTCAACGGCGAGCACACCTGTACATCGCGTTATTCCTGATCAGCCGAAAGGTGGCGGCGCGGCGGGTTCGAATCGCAGCACCCGGTTGCCGATCATGATTTCGGTGCCGGGTATCAGGCCCATCGGCTGGTTGGGTGGTAGGCGGATCCAGTCACGGTAACCGGGTAGGCGGGTGCGGGTGCCATTGGTGGAACCCCGATCCACCAGGGACACATCCCAATTCACCAGCAGCACCTCGGCGTGCGCGCGGGACATGCCGCCCGAGGAGTCCTCGACCTTCAACGGCACCATGCCGCGGCGAGCCTGTTCGGAATGTTCCGGATCGCGGCCAAGGACCGCGTCCGCGGCCAGCATGTAGGTCATGCCGTCGTCGAGGACCAGCATGCCGAGCGGCGGGCGGACCACCTCGATGAGCTGCTGCGTCTGATCCACCGGCATCCCGCAGACCGTGCAGAACGCCGAACGCGGATCACTGGGATGTGCACGCGCGCACTTGAATCCCATCACCTTGACGGTCAGCGCGGTGGCCTTCGCGGTGGCCTCCAGCCTGCGCTGCAGATCCGGATCCGGGCGCGGGGCCGGATTGGTGCCGCCCATTTGGGTCGGCGCATGATGCGGGTCGACCGGTTGCTGTTCCTGGACCGAATCGAGCATCGCGGTCGAGGCACGGGTCTCGGTCAGTTGTGGTTCGGGCTCCGACTGTGGTTCGGGTCGCTGAGTCGGTCCCGAATCGATGCGTGCCGTCGGCGGTGGATGCGCGCCCTCGGATCGCACCGGTTCGGATCGAGCACGCACCGCGTCGGACCAGACGATCGCACCGCCCGCCTGTGCGATCCCCTCGACCAACCAGCCGATCCCCCGCTCGGCGGGCAGATCCGGAATGCGGCCGCTGGGGTCGTCGACGAAGAGCGCGACCGCGCGCGTGGGCACCGATGCGACTCGGTCCACGGTGAAGGCCGCATCGCTGCCCCGATAGCGCTCGAGCGTTCCGTCACCGGCGAGTACCGCGGTGACCGCACCGTGCAGGAAGATCGCCACCCCACCGGTCTCGGCCGCGGACAGGATGCCGAAATCGATCGGCTCACCGGGGCTGATCCGCTCGGCGTTGGTCATTAGCCAGCGGGTCGCCGCGCGCGCGACCAGTGCGCCGGGCCCCTCCGGATGCTGTTCGGCCGCGTCTCGCACGAGCTCGGCCAGCGATTCCAGCGCGACAACGGCGGATGCGTCCGGAGTCGGACGCGCATGCCCACGATGTGCGACGACCAACACCGCACCCGCGACCCGGGCGACGGCGTGACCTCCGACAACGACCTCAACCTGCCGATCCTTCAACGGTATCGGCCTTCCAGAGGTGCACTTCGCGGGGTCGTCGCCACATCGACAAGGGTATTGCAATCCAAGCCCTAAGGGGTCCCCCTCTCCGGCGTCCGTCCGGTAACTTCAGATGCACATCGGGAGGAACGAGGGGCCTGTCATGGTTAGGACTTCGCGCATCGCGCTCGCCGTGGCTTGTATCGCGGTGACTGGGGTGTTGGCCGGGTGCAGCGGCGTGCAGGGTACGGCGCTGGCGGCCGAGCAAGACGTGCGCAAGCTCGAGGTCGGCACCTATCCGGTAGACCGACACAAGTACGACCAGGACGCGGGATCGAACGGAGCGCTGGTCGAGGGCATGCGGATGTCGGAGGCGGTGGTCGCCAGTTCGAAGATCGACCCGTCGCTCACCTACGGGCGGGAAGGCAAGGTGCTCAGCAGCATCGACGATGCCGTCGAACATGTCGCGTCCGCATCCAAGCCGGTGCTGGTGAACCGCAACTATCTCACCGGATACGCCACCAGCGGTTCGGATAAGCCCGATCCGCCGGGTCAGACCCGGCCGTCGGCCGACACCACCGCGATCACCAATGTCGTATTCCGGTTCCCGGACGAGGCCACCGCGAAGATCGCCGCGCGCGAACTCGAGGACGCCGATATCAATATCTCCCCCGACAACCGCAAACTGACGTCGAGCAAATACCCGGACGCGTATATCCATTGGCGCCCTGGCGTGCCCAATGTCGGAACCTTCATGGCGCACAAGGAGTTCGTCATCTCGCTGTTCGTCGGGCGGCCCCGCGCGGACAGTTCGGATCTGCTGAGCTGGGTCGAGAAAACGCTGGATGCCCAGACTCGTGCGCTGGACAGGTTCCAGGCGACCCCGCAGGACAAATTCAGCACCCTGAAGATCGATCCGGAGGGCATGCTCGCGCGCGTCGTGGTCGCCGATCGTCGTGGACACACCCCGAATGCCGATAACTTCGCGGTCTACGGACCGAGTTACTTCGTGCAGTCCGCCGAGG
This sequence comes from Nocardia anaemiae NBRC 100462, assembly GCF_001612725.1. Lineage (GTDB taxonomy): Bacteria > Actinomycetota > Actinomycetes > Mycobacteriales > Mycobacteriaceae > Nocardia > Nocardia anaemiae. The sequence goes on from NZ_BDAZ01000008.1 coordinate 297,088, forward strand.
ACGAGAGCAAGACCCAGAAGCTGGTGGACGAGGTCGGCGTCGAGCGGTTCGCCATCGTCGACAACGGTTCGGTCACCCGGGTGCGGGACTATCCGGCCGGGCAGAAATTCATCGACGGACTGATCGACGAGGTGCGCAACACCTTCGACCCGATCGACGCGCCGAAGGATGTTCCCGGCGCGAAGTGCTTGCAGCTCAACAGCAAAGGCGATCCGGAGCGGCAGTACAAGTACCGGTGCTATGTCCCGTACAAGCGGTATGTCGGTGTGGTCACCAGCGATAAGGAACCGGATGTGCGACAGAAGGTGACCGCACAGTACGCGCTGCTCGCCAATAGCTTGTGAAGCCGACTGCCCCGGCGGCACTCGCCCATCGCGTCGGCGGCTTTGTCGCGGCGCGCTGGAACAGATTTCGTCTACCTATGCGCCACATGCAATTTCCCCTCTCCACCTGACCGGCGGCGCGAAGGTTGTCGGCTGCGTTCGCATTCCCGGTTGCGAAAATAGGCCCCGGCGCTGACCGCGGGTGTGAAGTAGGATCCGCGAGAAGTTCGCGAACAAAGGGGGAGGGCGTTGAAGCTCGCCATGAGGTCACTCCGGCTTCGGACCGCGTGTGCCTTGGTGACGGCAGGCGTACTAGCGGCAGGCGTCGGCGCCTGCGGCTCCGAGGTTTCCGGGTATCCCCGGCGCGTAGCGACCGATGTTTCGAAACTGGATGTCGGAAACTACCAGACCAAGCCACGGGAAATCGGCAATGCCAAGAGCGATAAGCAGGCACGGGCCAGGGAGGCCCAGCGGCTGGCGGACTATGTGGCGTTGCCGTATGAAGCGGATCCGTCCTACGTCGAGGACGTGTGGAGTATCCGGCCACATATCGTGCTGAACCGCAAGACCCTGGGCCCGCTCATCATCAACGACACGTTCGATGATGTCGCCAAAGACCTGGTCGCGGGCTGGGTCAATGCGTGGGCGACAGCCGATAACCCAGACCACAGGCAGCGCACTATGAACATCGCGGTGCTGATGTTCCCCGACGCGCAAACCGCGCAGTCCGTCGGCCCGACGCTCGAACACGACGACTTCACTTACAACATCGGCAATGAACCGGTCCGGATCGCCAAATATCCGAGCACTACGGCACATTGGCGGCCGAACGTCTCCTCCATCGGCTCCTGGACGGTGCACGACCGATACGTCATCTTCATGAAGGTGGTCGACGATACGTCCGTACCCGACCTTCCCGCGTTGACTGCGCAGGTCGAGAAGATGCTCGACGTGCAGCTCCCGTTGCTCGACAAGTTCCAACCGACACCGGCCACGGAACTACCGCACATCCCCCTCGATCCGCAGGGGCTTCTCGGGCGCACCCTCCCCAGCAATCCGGACGCGCCAGTTCGTGCCGAGCCCGACGGTTTGTACACCGGCCGCGGATCACTGTCGCTGTTGTCGAGTCCCGGGCAAGATACGCTTACGCTATTTCAGCGCACCGAAGTCGATCTTGTTTCATTCGGCGACGCCGTGGTGTTCCGAAGCAAGTCGCAGAAGGGCTCCGAAGCACTCTGGCAAGAATGGCGGCCATCGACACATGCACGACAAAATGACAAACCAGTAGAGGTCCCGGCCGGACTCGGCCAGAATGCCGAGTGCCATGCGCAGACGTCCCAGTCTCTCGACAAAGAGCTGATAATAGCGAATTTCTGCATTGCCCAAATCGATCGATACGTCATCCAAGCGGCCGCGAAGCAGTTGCAGGATCTTCATCAGAAGATCTCGGCCCAGTACGCGCTCCTGACCACACGATGAGGACGATCCAGTGAAGAGACGATTGTCTGCCGTGGCGATGCTGGCGGTCGCACTTATTGCTGGCAGCAGCTGCGCGAGCTCGGTCGACGGAAAACCATTACCGGGTCTGGCACCCGTTGATCTGTCCACCCTGAAGACCGGCGCTGCCGCCACCGAGCCCTCACCCTTCAAACTACGAACCGGCTCCAATGCCGCTCAGTCGGTGCGGTTCATCGAAGCTCGCCGCATGCTGAACTACGTTGTGCACCCCTTCGACGTGGATCGCGATCTGACGAGCGTAGGCTTCGTCAAACTGATCGCCGACGCTACGTCGATGACCACAGACGGAGCTCTTCCGGAAATTTACAAACCGGTCGGCGACAACAATAACCTCATTGCCGGCGCATATGTTTCTCGGAGCAACGGGAATCTCCGCAGCCAGAAGAGATTGATCGTATCAATTCTGCGTTTCGCTTCGGACGTCGACAGCAAGAACGCGGCGGACGATTTCGCCAGAATAACCACCGAACAGCGTGAACGTCATCCGATACATGTCGAAAGCTACCCCGATGCGCGCGCGACGTCTGCCGATGACCTCTCCGCGAACGCATTCCAGCCGCACGGCCCATACGTTATCGCGATCAGCGCGGGAATACCCCAGGCAAACCAGGATAAGCTCGCCGAAACCATCAAGAAGACAATAGATTTGCAGATCCCCGCACTCGACAGGCAGAAGCCCGTTCCGGTCGACGACCTGCTGGACCTCCCTTTGGACCCGGACGGCATCATGCGTCGAGCGGCGCCGAAAGCAAAAGACTATTCCGATCCGGGGTTCAGTCTTTATGACGAGGACTTCGGCTCGTTCGAACCTTCTGGGATATTGCATTTCGAGCGCAACCCGATCGAGGTCAGGAAGGCATTCGAGGAGGGCGGGGTGGATCTGATCGGACGCCGGGCCAGCACCGTCTATCGAGCGCGCGACCTCGCTGCCGCCATCCGATTACAAACCGCACTGACCAAACCCGACAAGAACGATACGGTCCTGGATCCACCTCCGGGCCTCAGCGATGCGCGGTGCCTGCGACTCGATTCAAAGGATCTGAATCGCCAGTACAGCAGTTTCTGCGCAATAGTCTACGACCGCTACGTGGCGGTTGTCATATCTTCATTTCCCGAAATTGCGCGGGTTGATCGCCGCCTGGAGGAGCGCACTGCGGGACAATACTCTATTCTAGCGAAGAGCGAGTGATCGAATCATGGGACAATGTCTTCGCATTTGCGCCACCGCGCTCGCAGTTGCTTTCACACTGACCATCGGCGCGTGTGGGCGTGATACCAAGGATGACGCCGGCGAGAACGGCGCGGTGATCGAGACATCGAAACTGGATTCAGGTAACTACCCGACCACCCCGAGCGATGTCGAGAAGACGAGAACTGATGACTCCGGCGCAGTCCGTGAGGCAATCAAGATCGGCGCGGCGACACCGCTCGTCATGGAAGTCGACAACCGATTCATCTTCGATTACCACGGTTATATCAGTCGAATACTCACACCGCGATCCAAACCCGAGTTCACCGGCACAAAATTGGAGTCCGGAGAATTCAACACTATTGCGCCCGGGCTCGTGGCCGGTTGGTATACCTTTGGCCAGCGACGGGCGGAGCCAGGACTCGGACGAGAAATCGAAATGGACGTCATCCGCTTCTCGAGTTCTGACTCGGCAAACATTGCCGCGCAAGCACTGGCTGAACGCACACCCGGCGAAGGTTTTCGCATCACAGACTATCCAGCAGCTCGCACCACATATGTTCCGAAGGTCCCCTACGGCTCGCCCCGGATGGCATCCTGGCTCACGCACGACGACATGCTGTTGTACGTGCGGGTCGACGACCCGATCAGTATTCCGTTCGATCCGGCCGAACAAGCCGACTTGGTGAAGCGCGCCTTCGACAAAATCATCGAGGGGCTGAAAGGGTACTCGCCGACGCCGATCGACCAAATCAAATCGCTCCAGCTCGACGTGGATGGGCTACTCAGCCGCACGCTGCCCTTCGACAAGGACAACAGACCAGGCGGACCCGACCCAACAGCGGTCTACCCCAAGCACGCGGCGGTGCACTTCGCGCAGCATCCCAATCTGACCATGGCCGCTTTGGACGACGCGGGGGTCGACGATATCGCGGAATCCGCCACCGTCATCTATCGCACGCGGGACGCGTCCAGCACGACCAGACTCATCGCAGCGCTCGAGGCGTCGGATCTCGACGAGGAAAACTACGCCAAGGTCGACAGTCCCACCAACCTGCCCACCGCACACTGCTACAACGCCAAGCCCGGAATCTCATCACCGTCGAACTACCCACCTGTGTGTTGGATAGCGTTCGACCGGTATGTCGCGCGGGTGGGCGGCCGCAACGTCCAAGATCTGCACCAGCGCACTGCGGCGCAGTACAAACTATTGGCGAGCGGGCGTTGAGGTTGTTCGGCCGTCGGACCTTCACCGCGCTGCGTCGACGGCCGATGCGGGTCGAATCGCTGACTGCGGCTTGCTAGATTTCTCCGGAAGGCTCGCATGTCCGGGCATTCGACATGATCGAGGGAGGACCGAATGGCGTTGCGGCCCGGCGCAATCGTTGGCGGATACCGGGTGGTTCAGGTTCTCGGTAGCGGCGGGATGGGGACTGTCTACCTGGCGCAGAACCCCATCCTGCCTCGCCGCGACGCGCTGAAGGTCCTCAGCGCGGATCTATCGACCGACGATGAGTTCCGCGCGCGTTTCGAGCGAGAAGCCAACTTGGCTGCTGGACTGGACCATCCGAACATCGTTGCGGTGTACAACCGTGGCGAGGAAAACGGCCAGCTCTGGATAGCCATGCAATACGTCGACGGCGTCGACGCCGCGGACGAGGCCAAGAAGGGCCCCTCGGTCATGACACCGCAGCGGGCACTTCGGATAGTGTCCGAGGTTGGTAAGGGGCTCGACTATGCCCACAGGCGCGGCTTACTGCATCGTGATGTGAAGCCTGCCAACTTTCTGCTCTCCGCCGCTGAACAGGGCGATGAGGAACGGGTGCTGCTGACCGACTTCGGCGTTGCGAAGTCGGCCGAGGATGGCCAAGATCTCACGGCCACAGGCAATTTCATGGCCACGGTGGCCTATGCACCACCCGAACAGTTGGTCGGCACAAGGTTGGATCACCGCGCCGATATCTACAGCCTCGGCTGCTCGTTCTTCAAACTCCTGACAGGACAGAATCCGTATCCATCGACCATGCCCGCGGTCGTCATGATGGGTCACCTTCATGAGCCCCCACCCAAGTTGAGTGCTGTCCGCCCCGGTCTGCCCCCGGCGCTCGACGCGGTGATCGAGAAGGCCATGGCCAAAGATCCGGCCAACCGGTACAGCACTTGTCGAGAGTTCGTCCAGGATGCGGAGGCCGCACTGTACGGCACCCCGCCGTTCCCGGCGCCCGGACCTGCCTACATCACGGACCCGAGGCACTCTCTCCAAGCGCACCCGAACACCGCACCGCTGTCTTCCTACCCGACTGCGGCCCAATCCCCCCTCCCGATGTCGGCACCGCCGCGCGCGGATACCGACCAGCATCTGGTAGCAACGCTGCGGAATGGCGGTACTCAGCGTTCCCGTGTCCGCCGTCTGCTGGTACCCGCCCTCAGCATTTTGGTCGTCGCGGCTGCCGTCGCGGCGGGGACCTTCATCTTCACCAATCGGAAATCCGACTCCACCGGCACCAGCGGCGATCGACTGGCCGAAGTACGCAAGGCGCATCCGGAATTCGACGGGAAGTCCGTTACTGCGTTCAACTTCGGCAATGCGACGCTGTCGGTGACACTGAATCCCAGCACACAGTCCAAGTTCCTGCAGGACATCGGTTTCAGGTACAGCTCCAAATACAAAGCGGTCGGTGACGAGAAGTCCCCGCGCCAACTGTCGGTCAACACCTACTCTTTGGACATTGATTCCGACATAATCATTGTGCTGAGGGCAGATAGCAAGGCCGGGAACAGCGGCTTGGGTGGTCTGCCGAGTGGCCTACTGAATACGTCGGCGAAAATCGTCATCGTGGACGACCCGTCGACTGTCCAAGCGTTCCAGGTATGGACGGATCAGTCGACCGATGTGCTTGTCGACAAGATGGTCCCAACCATCGCCAAGATCGTCACGAAGTAAGCTCCGGGCGGCCCCGCACAGGACCGTATCCTGTTCTGGCGCACTGCCGAGCGCTCGCCCCTCCGATGTCTCGTTGACCTGTAGGCAAGGGTAGCGTCGCCCTCCCGAGGTACGGTACCGTTGGCACACCGCCGGGGGGCATGGCTCGTCGGCGATAGTGAGTACGCGGAGGGAGGGGCGTGTGAGCACGGCAGATCACGACGAGCGCATTGCTGGGGGTGTCAAGGTCCGAGGGGTTCCGTCGACGAGTTCGGGACCGAACGCGTGATCGACCAAAACTTCTCCGAGATGGATGGAACCGATCCATCCTCGCTCGCGTCCAATCATATGAAGAGGCCGACTGGGGATCCGTTGGCCGGAACCGAAGGGAGCCACAGTGGCAATAAAGGCAAGCGTTGATGCGGGAGCGCTCAAAACCTTCGCACAGCAATGCGAAGACAAGCATTCCCGGCTTGTTCAGGAAATCCAGCGGGTGAAGGCGCATGAGGATGCCACCACCGCCACCTGGAGCGGTGAGGCTCGCGGAGCCTTTGACTCCTTCATGGAGCGCTACTACTACCAGGCCGACAAGCTCAACGACAAGCTGCTTCAGACGGTAGAGAACCTGGTGCAGTCCAGCGGAAAGTTCAGCGCACAGGACTCTGCGTTCCAGCAGAGCGTGCAGTCGCACGCCTCCAGCCTCGACCTTCCGCCGGTGTAATCCCAGAATTACCAACAGGACTCAAGGAGCTGAAATGGTAGCAAACGCCGTAAACAAGATCTCCGCCGACTTCCATGCCGTGGAAGCCGGCGCCATGGATATCAAGAACCAGGCCCAGAGCATCATGACCATGCTCGATGACTTCAAGAGCGATGTCTTGAAGTTCGTGCAGGACAACTGGGAAGAAGGTGCTGCTTCCGAAGCCTTCCAGGAACTGCAGAAGATGTGGAACCAGCATGCGGCACAGCTGAACGACACTCTCAATGGCGCGGCCCAACTGGTCAGCACCGGCAATGCGGAACTGCAGGGCACGGATACGGCGCTCGCAGGCCTCTTCTGAGATTCGTTAGAACGATTCGTGCCCCCGGCGGTCCCGCCGGGGGCACGAATCGTTCTGCGGCGTATGGGACGCTATCGGAATCATCCGTTGCGGACGCGCCGAGCCGCCTTATCTATGACGTCACCTGCACGGATGCCGCAAACTGCTCGCAGGTCGGCGCAATCGACTCGAACCCATCGAGGTACTGACACCCAATGCTGACCTGAAGCCCGTGCTCCACCAACACCTGCCATCGAACGGTCGAGCCGTCGCCGGGTTGCTCGGTGTAGGACAGGCCGGATTTGCCTCCGAACACAACGTCACGCTTCAGTTCACTGACGGCGCCGCTCGGCCGCTGCTTCATCTGCGCTTCGAGATTCTGCGCAACCTGCTCATATCCAGCGCCCGGGGCGACCGAGGTCTGAATAACAGTGATGCGCTTACGAGTTCCGTCCGACGGGACAAGGTCGATCCGCGGCTTGCTCGGATCAGGTGTTTGCGTGAAACGCCATCCGATGGGTACCTGAAAACGCAGACGCCCCACGGCTTCGAAGTGCGCATCGGGTGCTGTCGTCCTAGATGGCTGTGCACTGATCGGCGCGGCGGTGCTCGCGACCACAGATGTGCCGGCGGATGACGGCGTGTGACTGCCATCCGAACCACCAAGCGCAGCAACTGAACCGGCGACGGCGGCAGCGACAACCGCAATAGCCACGACGCCACCGACGGCGTACACCTTGGCATTTCGCTTAGGAGGGTGTATTGCCGCGGCACGCTGACGCAGCGGTTGCATCCATTCCATGGTCGGCAACGGGGCGGCCCCGGGCTGGTACGCGGGTTCTTGCCGCGTTCTGCGGACCAGGTCCATCCCGGCGATCGGACGCAGTTCGGTGTCGGGCCCACAGACCTGCAGCACGACTGAACGAATCAGTTCCAGTTTCGTCGGATCGGAAATACCCACTGCCTGAACGACATCCGCGGGCTGCCCAGCAAGCAGGTCGCCGATGAGCGCCGATAGTTCGGCGAAGGCGGCCGAATCCGGTTCGAGCGAGGCCACCGCGAGATTCGGTTCATGTGCGCAGCACTCGATCTGGATACCCTGATGCCCCCGGATCACGGAGGTCGCAGTAGTCGAGAGCGAACCGAACTCCAGCACGACCACGCGCCTGCTGCGACCGGCCCCAGCGTCGACGGCTACCGCGCGTACCGCCATATCCTCGAACACGACATTGGACGCAAAGCCACGCACCGCATTGTCGACAACCGCCCGACGCCGACCACCCCATTCGGTTGGGAGTACGACGGTTACCTCGTCACACGGAACCTGGACGCCTAGGTTCTGCATCGCTGTGCCGACCACTGCGGTCATTGCCTCGGCGACGCTCGGCACGCGGGGCAGCAGCGCGATTCGGTCCGCATCGACGTACTGCACTGCAGAGCTGACTTGCGTCGGTGGCGTAAGCGGTTCTCCGACAGCCAGATCCCCGTTGCTACCCAAGACCACCGACGGTGGCGCATCCCAATGTGTAGTGGGGCCACACGCCCAGATGCGGGTGTCCGTAACCACCAAATCGACTGCCGGCATCACTCGGCCAGAGGCATCCACGCGAGCTGGATCAGACCTTCGTGGTTCCGTGTGACATAGGTGCCACGCCCGGGCGGCTTCGGGCCTGGACGAGTGGTGCCCATCAGCACGCCTTCGTCCCTACTACAACTCATGATCAAACCAGCGGATCCGAGGTCCTTCATTCGCGCGACCGTTGCCTCGTACATCGCGCGACTCGCGCCGCCCGATCGCCGCGCGATGATCACATGGAAACCGAGATCCCTGGCGTGGGGCAGGTGATCCAGAAGGGCGGACACCGGATTGCCTGACGAGGAGGCGACCAGGTCATAGTCGTCGACGATGACATAGAGCTCCGGGCCGCTCCACCACGAGCGATCTCGCAGTTGCTGCGGCGTCACGTCAGGCCCCGGCGTCCGCTGGGCGACGTAAGCGGCGAGATCCGCCATGTTCTGAGTGAATTGCGGTGCGGTGGAACCATATCCGGCAAGGTAGCCGTCTGGCACCAGGCCGAGCATCGTTCGCCGGTAGTCGCCCAGAATGAAGCGAGCCTCGTTCGGAGTATTGGACGCGGCGATCCCCTCGATGATCGATCGCAGCAAGGTTGTCTTACCGGTCTCGGTATCACCGATGATGATGAAGTGCGGGCTCTCGACGAAGTCGAGATAGACCGGTGCCAGCTCGGATTCGTTGATACCAATCGGGATTCGCATGTTCTTGACGCCCCGCGGAAGCTGCGCTGGCCAATTACCGGCAGACTGCAGCAACTGCTCGCGCGGCAGCATCTCCGGAAGCATGCGGGCCGCTGGCGCAGGCCGTCCCGGTGTCAAGCGGGCGATCGTCGCAACCGCTTCGGAGACGGACTGGCCCAGGGTGGCCTGATCGGCACTTCCATCGATCCGTGGCAGGCCGGTCAGCATATGCAGGCATTCGGGTGTCATACCGCGTCCCGGCCGCCCCTGCGGAACCAGCTGAGCGAACTTGCGACCCAGATCCGAATCCATCGGGTCACCGAGCCTGAGCTCGATACGGGTGCCGATCTGGTCTTTGAGCGCAGGTCGAGCCTCCGCCCAGCGATTGAGGGCGATAACGACGTGCACGCCATAGGAAAGTCCCTGCACACCAAGGTTCATGATGGTCTGCTCGAGTGCATCGAAGTCCTGGCGGATCGAGCCGAAGCCATCGATGACCAGGAAGACATCGCCGAAGGCGTCCTCATGGGCGCCTGCCGCGGCCGGACTGCTCGCCGGATCCATGGCGCGCAGACGGCGGAATTCGGTCATCGACTCGATGCCCAACTGGCGGAACCGCGCCTCGCGCTGGCGGACAATGGTCGTCATTTCGGCGATGGTGCGACGGACCTTGTCCTCATCGAGACGGCTCGCCACCGAACCCACATGCGGCAGGCCTTCGAGGCTGGCCAGGGTGCCACCACCGAAGTCGAGGCAGTAGAACTGCACCTGTTCGGCGGTGTGGGTGAGAGACAGGGCCATGATCATCGTGCGCAGCGCCGTCGACTTACCCGACTGGGGGCCGCCGACGACGGCGACATTTCCTCGGGAACCCGACAGGTCCACGACGAACGGGTCGCGGCGCTGGTCGTAGGGGCGGTCCACGATGCCCATGGGGGCGCGCAGGGTGGCGACGGCGGAGTATTCGCCGGTGAGCACGCTGCGCGGGATGAGTTGGTCGAGGGTGGGGGGCTCGTCCAGCGGCGGCAGCCAGATCTCGTGGGCCGGGCGGCCGTGGCCTTGGATGCGGGAGGCCAGCATGTTCAGATTGGAGATCTGTTCGCCGTCCTCGGACTGCGGCTCCGGATCGTGCGACGCCTCCGATGGCAGCGGGACCCGGTCGATGGCGCGGAAGTCGACGTGGGTGGCGGTGAACGGCCTTGCCTTGACGTCGATTTCGCCGCCCGCGACACCGGCCTGGGTGACCTCGCGCTGCGAACCGCCACCGACGTAGGGACCGGAGACGTAGGCGGCCTGGAAGCGCTGGATCTCGCCGGAATCGGACTTGAGGTAACCACCGCCGGGGATGCCGGGCAGATTGTAAGCGTCCGGTACGCCGAGGACCTGGCGGGATTCGTTGGCGGAGAAGGTCTTCAGACCGATGCGGTAGGAGAGGTGGCTCTCCAGACCCTTCAGCTTGCCCTCTTCGAGGCGCTGCGAGGCCAGCAGCAGGTGTACGTGCAGTGAGCGGCCGAGGCGGCCGATCATCACGAACAGTTCGGCGAAATCCGGGTGCTGGGTGAGCAATTCGGAGAACTCGTCGAGCACGACGAACAGTGCGGGCAGCGGGTCGAGGTCGGCGCCCGCCGCGCGCGCCTTTTCGTATTCGGAGACGTTGGCGAAGTTGCCCGCCTGGCGCAGCACTTCCTGGCGGCGGTTCATTTCACCGGCCAGGGCGTCGCGCATACGGTCGACCAGGTCGGCTTCCTCTTCGAGGTTGGTGATGACGGCCGCGACGTGCGGGACACCGTCCAAGCCGAGGAAGGTCGCACCACCCTTGAAGTCGACGAGCACCAGGTTCAGCTGGTCCGGCGAATGCGTGGCCAACAGGCTGAGCACCAGGGTGCGCAGGAATTCCGATTTACCGGAACCGGTTGCGCCGATGCACAATCCGTGCGGGCCCATACCGCCCTCGGCGGCTTCCTTGATGTCGAGTTCGATGGGTGCGCCGTCGGCGCCGACGCCGAAGGGCACGCGCAGCCGCTCGCGGCCGTAACGGGGACGCCAGGCATGTTCGGGGTTGAACGTACCGATATCGCCGAGCTTCATCAGCTGGGTCCAGGTCGAGATCACTTCGGCGTCATCGTTTTCCACATCGCTGCTGCGCTGGGTCGCGGCGCGATACGGTGCGAGTCGGCGTGCGACCTGCTGGGCCTGCTGCGGACTGATCCGGTCGATGAGCGCGAAACGCTCCTGGTTGCCGGTGGCGCCGCGACCGACGCATTCACCGTTCTCGACAACCATCTTGATGCCGCGCGAAACCGCCAAACGCGGTGCGTAGCCGCACAAGTCGATGATGGTCACGCCCTCGTAGCCGGATTCGCGAAGTTGGTCTTCTTCGGCCTCGAGCAGGCCGCCGTCGACGACGATGACGATATGCACCAGGTTGGCGTTGGCGGGCTGGTTGCGGGAGTAGCGAACCCGGTTGGCCAGCAATGGATGCAGGCCCGCGGTGGCCTCCCGGATCGAGCCGTAGAACATGCGCTGGGTGCCGATGCCGTCCTGCGCGTCCGGGTGCTGGGTGTGCGGCAGCCACTTGGTCCACTCCCATTCGCGGGCGGTGTCCGGGCCGCAGACGACGGCGATGAGCACCTGGTCCGGCGCCTGGAACATGCACAGCTGCAACAGCATTGCGCGGGTCATATCCCGGGCCTCGGCGCGGTCGCCGTCGAGTGCGATGGTCGCGAAGCCCTTGACCGCGATCGCCGTCGGCAGATCCGGAACCGTGGAGTGCGCACGCACGAAGCGGCGCAGCGAGACCGCCGCGATCGGCTCCAATTCCTCGACCGGGCCGGTCTCCGGCGCGACCAGGCGGGTGGCCAGACGTTGTCCGCCGATGCCGATGCGGGCGTGGCAGAAGTCCTTGTCCCCGGCGCGGCGTTCCCACATGCGGCTGGTGCCCGCCAACATCCAGATCAGGCCCGGCTCAGGGTGACTCCATTCGACCGAAGCGCGCTGCTGGGCCGCGGTCTGGTCGACATCCTTGCGGACCTGGTCGAGGTAGCGCAGATAGTCCTTGCGGTCCTCGTTCGCCTCGGCCGCCTTCTGTCCCTTGCCGCCGCCCTGACCGGCGAACATGCCGACCATGGAGACGACCATCATCATCGGGAACATCATGCTCATCGGGTTCGACGCGATGCTGCCACCCTGAGTGAACAGCAGCGCCATCATGCCGACCATGCCGACGACCATCACGACCGGCATCAGCTTCGATACCAGGCTGCCCGGTGTCACCCTTGGGATTTCGGGCGGCGGCTGCAGCGTGACCTCGCCACCCGGCGTGCGCGGCATCTCGCGACGCGCACGCCGCTGGAACCGGACGGTACTCATCGGACGAGATCCCCCTCTTCGCAAGCTGCGCTTTTTCGGCCTCAGTGTAGAGGGCACAGCTGACATGTCGTACAGTTCGACCAGCATTCTGCTGCCCGAACGGTGGGTTCGCAAGCTCGGCCCCTCGCGCACGGGACGCGGAAATACGAGGTAGAGACCGAGTTGGGGGAAGCTTGACGCACGCGCGACTTGACCACATCGACGAAGAATCCTCGCGCGGCATCGTCCGTGCGCCCGACCTTGCCCGGGTCACGATTCTCGCGAAGCACACCCAGGTGGATATGGCGATTCCGGTCGATGTGCCGGTCGCGCTGGTGATTCCGAGTGTCGTCGATATGGTCGCTCAACACAGCCGCACCAACGATTTCGACAACGAGGGCGAGCGCTTCGAGCCCGCCGAATGGGTGCTGGCCCGAATCGGCCATCCGCCCTTCTCCAATTCGCTGAGCCTCGGTGAACACGGTGTGCGCGACGGTGAGCTGCTCATGTTGGAGAGCGCCTCGCATACCGCGCCGACGCCGCTGTTCGACGACATCATGTACAACGTCGCGATCGCCGACGCCGACCACTACCGCAGCTGGACACCGAAGGTCGCGCGGATCACCGGTTCGGTACTCGCCGCGCTCACCATGATCGTCGGCTGCCTCGGTCTGCTGCTGTCCAAAGACGCGCTGCCGGGCTGGGTCAGCGGTTCGCTCGCATTGACCGTGGCGATTCTGCTCGTGATCGCGGGCATGGTGCTCAGCCGGATGTACGGCGACACCTCGACCGCGCTGGTGCTGGGTGGCTGTGCGCTGCCCGCCGCGTTCACCGCCGGAATGCTTTATGTGCCAGACGATTACGGCTGGGCGCATCTACTGCTCGGTTCGGTACTTTTCGGCGCGACGGCGGTTCTCGCGTGGCGCGTCACCGGCGTCGGACTCGCGCTGTTCATCGGCGCGGCCACGCTCGCGGTGTACGCGGTACCGGCGTCGCTGGTCGGCGTACTGACCGACCAGCCGGAGAAGGCCATCGGCGCCGTCGCCGCAGCGCTCGGACTCGCGGGTCTTTCACTCTCACCACGGGTTTCGATGCTGTTGGCCAAATTGCCGCTGCCGCCGGTCCCCTCCCCCGGCACTCCGATCGATCCGACCGAGGACGATCCGGACGATCACCGCGCGCTGCCGACCATGGAAGTGCTGCGGGTCAAGTCCGAGCGGGCCCGCATGTATCTGGCCGGACTCGTCTCGGCGACCACGCTGATCTCGGCGGCGGGTGCGTTGGCATCCACCGATCCCGGGGCCGATGATCCGTACTGGCCGGGTATCGCACTGGCACTGGTCACCGCCGTGGTGCTGATGTTCCGCAGCCGAACCTACGCGGGTGCGGAACAAGCCGTGGTGCTGATCGCGGGCGGCGCGGCCATCGTGCTGATCATGATGGTCGGCGTCGCCATCGGCATGGAGCAGCCGCTGGCCGTCTTCGGGGCGGCGATGGTGGTGCTGGTCGCCGCGCTGATTCTCGGCATCATCATTCCGAACCAGTCCGCCACGCCGCCGATGCGTCGCGGCGTCGAATTGCTCGAGTACGGGTTTGTGGCCGCCGTGCTCCCGCTGGTGTTCTGGGTGGCCTCGCTCTACTCGCTCGTTCGCGGGCTGTGAACCGGCATCTGCGCGTCGCGGCGGCGGCCGTGGCGTTGGGCCTGAGCGCGTCGTTGGGTCTCGGGGCCGGTGCCGCATCCGCGGATCATCCGCCCGCGGTGAATCCGGGTCTGCTGCCCGCGGGTGACCCGGCCGCGCCGCCCGAAAAGACCGAGCGGCCCGCGAATTCCGATTGCTCGAATACGGTATCCGGCGGTGAGGGCGCGACGATTCCCACCGCGCAACGCTCCCTCGATCTGGACAGCGCGTGGCGGTTCTCCAAGGGGCAGGGCCAGACCGTCGCGGTCATCGATACCGGTGTCGCGCGGCATCCCCGGTTGCCGGGACTGATCGCCGGTGGCGACTTCGTGGCGAACTCGGGCGACGGCACCGAGGACTGCGACGGGCACGGCACCTTCGTCGCGGGTCTGATCGCCGCGTCGAAGATCGACGGTCAGGGATTCTCCGGTGTCGCACCGGAAGCGCGCATCATGACCATCCGCCAGACCAGCAAGATGTATCAGAAGGAAGGCCGGGCCAGGGAGCGAAATCCGGACGATCTGCCCGAGGGCTACGGCAATCTGGCCACCATGGCCTCGGCGATCCGGCGGGCGGCGGATGCGAATGTGAGCGTCATCAATATCTCCGAGGTGTGGTGCGGCTCGTCCAATGACGTGGACGGATCCATCGGCGCGGCAGTGCGATACGCGACGCTGGAGAAGGACGTGGTCGTGGTCGTTGCCGCCGGAAACCAAGACGGCTCCTGCAAGACCGAACAGCAGATCATCGATCCGCTCGATCCGTCCGCGGATCCGTGGAGCAACGTCAAGGTCAATGTGAGCCCGGCGCGCTGGGACGACTATGTGCTCTCGGTCGGCTCGATCGATTCCAACGGAGCACCGTCGAAGTTCACGGTGCCCGGCCCGTGGGTGAGTGTGGCCGCGCCGGGCGAGAATATGGTTTCGCTCGACCCGCGCGGCACCGGGACCGCCACCGGCACCGTGAATCAGCAAGGGCAGCAACAGGCGATGAGCGGCACGAGCTTCGCGACGCCGCTGGTTTCCGGGGTGGTCGCGCTGGTCCGTGCGCGTTTTCCGGAGCTGAGTGCGTTGGATGTGGTCAAGCGGATGCAGGCCACCGCGCATGCGCCCGCCGAGGGCTGGAGTCCCTATATCGGCTACGGCGCGATCGATCCGGTCGCGGCGCTGACCGATGAGGTGAGCAGCGCGCCGCTGCCGCCCAAACGGCCGAGCCCGGCCAAGAGCTCCCAGCTCGCGGTGCCGAAACCGGCTCCGCCGCCGGACAATCGGGCTCGCAATGTGGCGCTGATCGGCACCGGGATCATCGGGACCGCCCTGGTGCTCGGCTACCTCGCCTCGTTCCCGATCCGCCGCCGATTCGGGGTGAACTCCGACGATATGTAGCGTCGTCGTGGCAAACGGCGGTACATAGGGTGTCGCACCCGATCGATACAGGTAGTTCCCATGCACGCAGCACACAGCCATCCGACTCGTAGACAAGCGTGGGAACGTGCGACCGGAATCCCGATGCTGGTACTCGCCGTGCTCTTCATCGGCGTCTACGCCTGGCATGTGCTGGATACCGGAGCGTCACCGCGGCTCGATGCCTGGCTCGAACGGGTCGACATCATGATCTGGGCGGCATTCGCCGCGGACTTCGGCATCCGAACCTGGCTGTCGTCGGATCGCTGGCGGTTCGTGCGCACACATCCGCTGGAGCTGTTGATCGTGCTGTTGCCGCCGTTTCGTCCGGTGCGGCTGCTGCGGGCGGCGCTGTTGGTGCTCGACCAGCTCAACCGCAATCGGGTGACGCGCGCCCGGCTCGCGATATTCGTCGGCACCAGTTCGGCACTCACGCTGGTGCTGTGCAGTCTGGCGTTCTTCGATGCCGAATACGGCGCACCCGACAGCAAGATCCACAACTTCGGCGACGCCCTGTGGTGGTCCATGGTGTCGGTGACCACGGTCGGCTACGGCGATGTTTATCCGGTGACCGTGCACGGCCGCCTGATCGCACTGATCCTGATGACGCTCGGCATCGGCCTGATCAGCTTCGCCATCGGCACCACGACCAGCTGGGTGATGGAGCAACTGAAGGCCGTCGAGGTGACCGCCGATCGCACCGAAGGAGAGATCACGGTGCTGATCGACGAAATCCGCTCGCTACGAAGCGAAGTCGCCGAGTTGCGCGCTTCGGTCTCCGAGGACTGACTCAATTCGCCGAGGCGACAGGAGATTTCGAGGGTGACGGATCCGCGGCGACGCCGTCGTGGGCGACCATGGCATCCGCGCGGGCCAGGCTCGGACCGGCCGCGAGCAGGCCGACGATCGGCCACGGTGCGGGTTCGGCCTTGGTGCCCGAATCCGAATCCATGCCGAGCGCCTTTTCGGCGTCGGAGTCCTTGATGCCGTAGCGGACACCAGTGTCGGCGATGTAGAACTTGCTGTCCTTGCGGCGGCTGTCCGGCTCGATGCCGGTGGTCTGGACGAAGGCTCCGGTGCCCGGCGCGATGTAGACCGAATCGGCGTTGGCGCCGGAACCGTCGGCCTGGGCCAGCGGTACGAGTTTGGCGTTATCCGGAATCGGCAGGGCCACACCGGTGAGCACCGTCAGTTCGGCGCGATTGCCGCCGTCCTTGTTCTCGGCTGCCGCAGGCAGCGGTTTCCACGACAGACAGCTGACGGGATCATCCTTGGCCTGGATAAGCGATGGAGCGGACTGCGGATAGTCCCCCACCGGCAGCGCCCGCGAGACGTCCGCGCGGGTGCGCTCGATCTGTTCGATCCAACTGTTGCCGGCACTGGTCGGATTGCTATTGCGGATGATTTCGGCGGTCACGCGAGAGACCGGCTGTAGACCGTCTTGCAGCACCACATAATTCAGGTCGGGCTCGTTGGGCACCTGTACCACGTCGCCGATTCGGTGGCCGCTGACCGAGTAGGTCACCGAGCCGCCCGGGTTATCGATGTGGGGCGGAATGATCGGCAGCACTTCGGGAATCGTATTGAGCAGGCCTTCGCCGATCGGCCGGGCGGTAGCGCCGGTGATCTTCAGTGCGTCGGTGACGGCCCGATCCTTGAGGTTCACGCGGGCGCGCTTGCCCTCGTAGACCAGATACGCCGAATCCTTGCCCTGGACCAGCAGTGCCCGGTCCTTACCCATCACCGAGGCCTTCTCGCCGAGTGAGAGACTTCCGGCGAGCACCGAGGTGGTGAGGTCTTTGCTGCCGTCCACCTTCAGCTGGTCACAGACGGTCCAGATCCGGCCCTTGCCGTCCTTGTCGAAATGCAGCGAAGACGGTGCGCCCGGAATGCCGATCAGCTGGCCGCGGGTTTTCTTGCCGATCTCGGATTCCTTGACGATGACTGCCTTTTCCGGCGATCCCGCGGCCAACCGGGCCGAGGCGAGGTTCAGCGTCGGATGCGCGACATCGTTGATCATCACGTAGACGGCGCCGGATTCCTTGCCGATCAGGATCTTGTTACTGCCCACCTTGTCCTGCGGACGCAGCAGTGCGAGCACGCCACAACCGGCCAGCACCACGATCGCCATGATCAATCCGGCCGCGTAGGCACGGGACTGGGAACGCATCGGATCGTGCAGCATGCGCACGTCCCGGCGCACCAGCGCGTGTTCCATCCGCCGGACCAGGAAGCGGTAACCGCTCACCTGCCAGCGTGTAGTGGGTTTTGAAGGCATGTTTCCCTCCCCGAACAATGCTCGCGTTCGCGGAACACAGTACAGTTCCCGAGGACTATTGTTCAGCTCGGCCGCTGCGATACGGCCGATACCGGGTACTTGGGGGACGACGATGGCCGAACAAGGCGGCGCGGGACCACGCCCGCTGCTCGGGCGCATCTCACTGCCGAATCTGCTGATCGCGCAAGTGATCGGGCTCGTTGCCGGACTGCTCGCCTTATCGGTCGGACTCGCCGCCTGGCCCGCGTTGGGCGTGGCCGTGGTCGTCGGACTGCTGCCACTGATCCCGGTCGCCAAGCGCACCATCCTGGATTGGATCGCCACCTGGTGGCGCTATGTCACCCGCGGCGATTACCAGCTCGGGGATACCGTCGACTTCCGCGGCTCGGACGGCCGCTCGCTGGGGCTGTATTGGGACGGCACCCGGGTCGTCACGGTCGTCGAGGTGCTGGCCCCCAAGGGCGGACTGACCCGGATCGCCCGCACCACCGTGCACGCCTCACATCTGCTGCCGCTGCCGGAATTGGCGAAATGCCTGAACCAGCACGACATTCTGCTCAGCGGTATCGATATCATCAGCCATGGCCACCGCAGCCGATCGGGTACGCCCGCGGGCAAGATCTACGAATCGCTGCTCGGGCCGCTGCCCGCGACCGCGCACCGGAATGTGTGGCTCGCCATCAGCTTCGACGCCATCGCGTGCCCGGAAGCCGCGGCCCGGCGCGGTGGCGGTAGTGAGGGTGCGTCACGGGCGGTAACCATTGCGACCCAACGCATTATGCGCACGCTCGAGGACGCCGACTGCAGCGCACGCATCCTCACCGCACCCGAGATCCGCAAGGCGGTTCTGCAGGTCACACAGGGCTTCGATCCGCGCACACTGACTCATCGCTGGCGATACGCCGAAATCGGCAACAGTGTGAATATCGGTAGCGCGGTCGATCCGAAGCGGCTCGGTTCGGATCTGTTGTCGCAGTTGTGGGTTGCGCCGTCGCGCGGTACGACCGTCGCGGTGCGGCTGCGTCCCGGCAGTTCGGCCGAATCGGTGAGCATTGGCGCGGCTTGGCGGTTGACCACGCGGGAGCTGCCGGAGCGCACGAAGCTCAAGGGTCTGATCTCGATGAACGGGCGGCAGCGCGATGGTCTGCTCGCACATCTGCCGCTGGCCATTCCGAATCTCGATGATGCGGTGCCGGTGACCGAATACCCGATCGATGTGATGAGTGCACTGCATCTGCCGTCGTCGGGGTGTGGTCAGCTGATCGGGTCAGATGACGAGGGGCAGGGTGTCGCGGTCCGCATTGTCGGTACCGGTATTTCGACGGTGTATGTGGCCGGTGAACTGTATCTGGCTCAGCAGTTGGTATTCCGTGCGTTGGCGGTCGGCGAACGCATCCTGATCCGCACCGATCGGACGCACGCCTGGGAGCACCTGGTGACGACCATCGGGAATCCGGAGCGGCTGCAGATCGCGGTGGAAACGCATCAATCCGATGCAGGGTTCACCGCGACCGTGGTCGACGGTGTGCTGGCGCCCGCGCCACACGCCGGTGTCACGACTATCTATGTGACCGGAGATCCGATGGGCTGGCCCGCGACTCGCCCGGACCTGTCGATCCACCAGCCGGGAGCCATCGGGAACCATGTGGTGCTGCGGACCGGGACCGCTCAAGTCGACCTGACGTTGGTGTCGATTCCGCGCGAGGCGACCTACATCGGACATCCGCGAGGGCGGCGGGCTATGGCGGAGAGTGCGCAGTAGCCGTTTGGTTCCGTCGCACGGGTGGGGCTGCGGAAGGTGGCGGCCGATCACTGGGAGTGAGTAGCGCTCGGCTTCGAAGCCAGCGGGGCCGCGGGCGGTCCGAAAGGCGTGGCGGGCGATCGCTTGGCGTCCGCAATAGCGCTGGGGTTCGATGCGTGAGATCGGAGCCGCGGGCGGCCCGGACGGTGGCGGGCTGAGGCTGGGAGTCGTTGGAGCGTGGGCACGTCCGGTACTTGGTGTGCGCGGGCGGGCTAGAAGGTGTGCGGCCGCGCGGGTCAGCCTGGGTAGGGGTCCGTGGTGCGGGCGGTGCGGAGAGTTCTTGCCCACCAGGCCAATTGGCGGATCAGGCGGGCGGCGGCGTCGATGGCTGCGCCGTCTCGGGTGTTGCCTGATTCGTCGAACTGCTTTTTGGCTTGGTGGAAGCTGACGGTTTCGCGGATGGAGACCATGTGGATTTCGGCGACTACCTGGCGGAGTTGTTCGACGGCGCGCAGGCCGCCGGAGAGGCCGCCGTAGGAGACGAAGCCGATGGGTTTGGCGCGCCATTCGTGTTTCGCGTTGTCGAAGGCGGTCTTCAGTGAGGCCGGGTAGCCGTGGTTGTACTCGGAGGTGATGGCGACGAAGGCGTCGGCGGCGGCTAGGCGCTTGCGGTAGGCCTCGACTTCGGCGGTGCAGGTCAGATCCGTTGGCAGTGGGGTGGTGATCAGATCGATGACGCCGGTATCGAATTCGGGGGTCTCCCGTACCGTGCGCAGGAACCAGTCGGCGACCACCGGAGCGAATCGCTCCGGGCGCGTGCTGGCCACGATGACCTCTAGCCGTAGCGGAGTATCCACTGCGCGAGCCTAACTCGGAGTGCCGACGGTACGGTCGAGGCGGGGCGGCGATCTCGATTCTTTCGCGGGATCGGTCGACGCTCGGCTCGGTAGCCCGCATGATGGACCGGGCTATTCGGTGCGACTCTGAAGGAGACGGCATGATCCTGGTGACCGGTGCGACCGGCAATATCGGCACGGAACTGGTTGTGGCACTGAGCAACTTCGGCGCTGCCGTGCGCGCGCTGGTCCGCGATCCGGCACGGGCGCAGCTGCCCGCCGGAGTCGAGGCGGTGACGGGCGATCTGAACCGGCCGGAGAGCCTGACCGAAGCCCTGGACGGGGTCACCGGAATGTTCCTGCTGCCAGGCTACGCCGACGCCCCCGACCTGCTCGCCCGCGCGAAAAAGGCGGGCGTCCAGCACATCGTCCTGCTTTCGGGTGGTTCGGCGGCGCTCGAGGATATGAACAATGCGGTCTCCGCGTATATGACGCAGGCCGAGCGGGACGTGCGCGAATCCGGTCTGGCGTGGACCTTTCTGCGCCCGCGCTCGTTCATGTCGAATGCGCTGCGCTGGTTGCCGCAACTCGAACAGGGCGATGTGATTCGCGCTCAGTTTCCCGACGTACCGGTCGCGGCAATTGATCCCGCCGATATCGCGGCCGTCGCGGCGGTCGCCCTGACCGGCGGCGGACTGGCCGGGCGGATCCTCGAGCTGACCGGTCCGCGAGCGCTCGTGCCCGCCGATCAGGTCGCGGTGCTCGCCGAAGTGCTCGACCGGCCGCTGGTCTGCCAGGGCTTGACGAATGCGGAGACGCGGGCCGAACTCGAGTCTTCCATGCCGCAGCACTACGTCGACGCATTCTGGAGCTTCTTCGTCGACGGCACCCTCGACGAATCCCAGGTCTACCCCACCGTGCACGAGGTGACCGGCCGAGAACCACACACTTTCGCCCAGTGGGCCCACGCACACGCCGACGCTTTCGCCAAGGCGTAATCGACGGTGCGACCCATCACTTCACCCGCCCAGAAGCAGCGCAGCCAACACAGCGCCGCGCCCAACCTCGCAGAGGCACTGACTACCTCGCACACCAAATACCCTGTGCGAGCTACCCACTGCTTATGCGTCACCTTCGCGGGTAGCCGAGGCAGCATCGGCTGCGACTCGGGGCGCAACAATCGGCTTCACATCGACGAACCCGCTCCGGCCTCCGGTTTCGTCAACTCCGGGTAGGGCGCAGTATGCGGCCCGGCGCCCTCGATCACTGGCTCCGGCTGGGGAGCGGATGCGTTCGGCACCGGAGGGTCCGGGCGGGGTTCGGATCGTGCGAGCGGCGCGGCGGGCCGAGGTTCGTGTGTGGTCGGAGGATTCGGGGCGCCGCGCACGTGTAGTGGAGCGGACTCCCGTTGGGGTGTGGTGGGCTCGGCTGCGGGGGCGGCGAGTTCGGCGAGGCCCTGGGCGGGTGTGATTCGGGCAGTGAAACCCAGGGTGCGCCTGGCTCGTTCGGGGTCGGCGGCGAGGTGGCGGGCATCGCCCAGGTGGTATCGGCCGGTTACTACGGGGGCCGGGCCGCCGCGGGCTTTGGCCATGATCGAGGCGACTTCCCACATGGTGATGGGGTGGCCGGAGGCGATGTTCAGGGGAACGAAGCCGGGCGGGCGGCGGTCGACAGCGGCCACGGTGGCGGCCACGATATCGTCGACGTGCACGATGTCCCTGACCTGCCCGCCGTCCTCGCCTACCAGCGGCGGACGGCCTTGATCGAGGGCGATGAGGAAGTTTCCGATGAAGCCGGAGCGCGTGCCTGCGCCGTAACCGTTGTGGTAGCGCAATGCCGTGACGGCCGCGCCCGTGGCCAAACCCCAAGCGAGCGCGTAGTTTTCCTGCGCCAGCTTGCTCGCACCGTAGAAGCCGCGTGGACGCAGCGGCGCGTCCTCGGTGACCGGCTCCCAGGTGAGCAGCTCCCCGGTGCGCGGCGCCAAGTGATCGAACATGCCGCGATCCAGATCTGCCCGCCGCCGCAGTCCGGGGTAGAACGGCCCGCTGTTCATCCCGCGATAGCGCCCCTCGCCATACACCACAACGGATGAGGCGAGCACCAGATGACGCACCTTCGCTCGCCCCATCACATCGAGCAGCACCGCCGTCCCGAGATCATTGTGCGCGGCGAACACCGCCGATTCGGGCCCGGAGGTGACGGCGGCGAGATGACAAACCGTATCGATGCCGCGCAGCAGCGGCTCGAGCGCATCGGCATCGCGCACGTCCGTGCGCGAAATACCTTCCGGCACTTCCACTTCCGGCCCGAGTAGATCGACCCCCACCACCTCGTGCCCGGCCGCGGCCAACGCCCGCCGCAACCGCGCCCCGACGAACCCGGCTGCCCCGGTGACCAGCACTCTCATCGCATCCGCACCCCGCGTTTCGGCTCCGAACCAATCTGATCACGGTAGTTCGAACGGCAGCGACACTCCCGCATGGACACGGCAACGGTCGCAGGTATCGGTTCCGGTGACCGCCGAAACCGAGCGCCGGATCAGCTCCTTGAACGGCGCCAGATTCTTCTTGAACTCGGCGAAGACGTCGACGGCGTGCACACCATCGCCCTCCTCCAGACCCGCATCCAGATCGGTCACCAAAGCCACTGCGGCATAGCACATTTCGAGTTCACGTGCGAGCACCGCCTCGGGATGACCGGTCATATTCACCAGCTCCCAGCCCTGGGCCGCGAACCACCGGCTCTCGGCCCGGGTGGAAAAGCGCGGGCCCTGCACGACGACCATGGTGCCCGACGACTTCATCGGCAGCGCATCCGTGGCGGATTTCGTTGCCGCGGAACGCAGTTCGTCGCAGTACGGGTCGGCGAAGGAGACGTGCACGCCACCGCCGTCGAAGTAGGTCTGCGGGCGGCCGGAGGTCCGGTCGACCAGCTGATCCGGCACCGCAACGGTCCCCGGCCCCCAGTCCGCGCGCAGGCTGCCGACCGCGCACGGCGCGAAGATCCGCCGCACCCCGATCGAGCGCAGCGCCCACATATTGGCCAGGTAAGGCAGCGTATGCGGCGCGAATTCGTGCTGTTTGCCGTGCCGGGGCAGGAAGGCCACCGGCCGACCCTCCACCTCACCGACCGCGATCGGCGCGCTCGGCTTGCCGTATGGTGTCTCGACCTCGACGGTGGTCGCCTCGTTATCGAAGAAATCGTAGAAGCCACTACCGCCGATCACGGCGAGCGCGGGCCGAACATCCAAACTCATGCACCGATTCTCTCGCTCCCGCCCGATCCGCGACCAGACGGGTCCACATCTGGCCAACTGGACCGTCGTTGATCATGACTCGAGTTGGACGGGCGATGAAGGTGCGCCGGTTGACGATGGGCAGCGGACTGGCCTTCGCCAGCTCGGGTCCGCTGGCAAAATCGGCGCTGGCGGCCGGTTGGTCACCGGGCGCGGTGCTAGCGATCCGGCTGAGCGGTGCCGCCGCGATCATGCTGACGGTCGCGGCATTCAGCGATCCGATCGGATTGCGCGGCAGCCTGCACCACCCGCGCACCGTCGGCGGGTCACCCCCAGCACGGTGGTCGCATATATCTGCGTGGCGGGCGCGGCACGCATCGGCTCCACGCTGACGTCGCTGAATCTGCTGAGCGAGGTGGTGTTGCCGTGGCTGCTGCTCGACGAATCGGTCACGCTGACGCAGGCGATCGGCGGCGTGCTGGTGGTCGGCTGGCCCACAGCGGCGCGGAACACCGGACCCGCACACCGGTGGCCGACGCGGCGCGCAGCGCGGTAACCTGACAACACCCGCGCAGCACTGTACCCTAGGGGGGTATTAATAGGCCGGTCGAGCCGGTGAGCAGCGAGGAGACAGCCGGTGACATCCACCCCGTCGCACAATGACACCGCGCCCACGCCGGGCAGTGACTCGGCGGGCACCCACGACCACGCCGCACACGGCCACGGCTACATCACCGCCAAGGACGACTACCTCAAACGCCTGCGCCGGATCGAGGGGCAGGCCCGCGGCCTCCAGCGCATGGTCGAGGAAGAGAAGTACTGCATCGATATCCTCACCCAGGTCTCCGCGATGACAAAGGCGCTGCAGGCCGTTGCGATGGGGCTGCTCGAGGACCACATCAGCCACTGCGTGGTGGACGCGGCGGTAGCCGGTGGTCCCGAGGCGGACGCCAAGATCAAAGAGGCCACCGACGCCATCGCTCGCCTGGTGCGCTCCTGAACCTCATCCGTGTCGCCGCCGGTAAACCGCCGCCGCACCCGGATGCAAAGGGACGGAATCGGTTCCGATGAGCGAGCGGGTATCCAGGAATTGGGTTCCGGCCGCCTCGGCGGGTACCAGCCGGTCCGCGCGGGAAACCAGCAGCTCGACGATCGCCCCGGCCGCCGCATCGGACATGGTCGGGGCGGCGAGCAGCAGATTCGCGATGCCGACCGTGCGGACCGAGCGACCGCTGTCATAGGCGTCGGCGGGAATCTCGACCAAATCGTAGAGGTGTCCGAAGCGTTCGCGCATCGGCGCGGCCAACTCGCCGAGTTCCACCAATCGCAGCCGCTGCGGCACATCGAGTGCGTCGGTCGGCACGCCACCGGCCCATAGCAGCGCGTCCAGCTCACCGGATTCCACTCCCGCCACCGCATCTCGCAGCGGTCGATGCGAAATATCCACATCCGAAACGGGATTCACGCCCGCAGCCCATAGCAGCCGCTCCCCGGTAACCGCCGCACCGGATCCCGCGGCCCCCAGGTTGACTCGGGTCCCACGCAAATCGGTGACCCGTTGAATCGGCGCGTCCGACCGCACGGCCAGCTGCAGATAGTTCTCATACACCCGACCGAGCGCCACCAGCGGCGCCCGTTCACTCTGCACCGAATCCGCAAGCGCCAGTGCGGCATCCACCTGCCCGTTCGCCAACATCCGCAGATTTTCCTGCGATCCGGTGGTAGTCACCGGTTCGATCCGCACCGTGCCCGCCTCTTGGGCCACCGCCGCGAGCAGTTCCGCGAATGCGTGATAGAAGCCACCGATCTCCCCCGAGGCCAGCCGCACCAGGTCCGGGCCCCGACCACATCCGACGACACCGGCCGCGACACCGAGGACGGTGAGCGACAGGAACTTCCGCCGCCGCATCACGCCCGCACCGCCTGCGGCAGCCGGATCTGGATCGCGAGACCGTGCGGCTCGACGGGGAGCACGGATAAGGTCCCCCCGCGCGCTTGCGCCAAGGCCGCCGCGATCGGGAGGCCGAGGCCCGAGCCGCCGGAGGACGCACCCGAGCCGCGGAAGAACCGGGTGGTCAGCTTGTCGAGTTCGGCGGGTTCGACGCCAACACCATTGTCACGCACGGTCACCGTCACCCAGCCCGGCTCGACATCGACCACGATGACGGTCTGCGTGCCGGACCCGGCATAACTGCACGAATTGCTCAGTGGCACATCGAGAATCTGGGCGAGTACATCGGCGGACACAGCGGTATCGGCCTCGGCCACCTGCGGTTCCGCCCGCAATTCCTGCCCAGCATTCTCGTAGGCGGAGTACCAGGCGTCGACCCGGTCCGCTACCACTTGGACTGCGTCACAATGGTTTTCGATGTCGTACGGAG
The DNA here is from genome assembly GCF_001612725.1 of Nocardia anaemiae NBRC 100462. Taxonomy (GTDB): domain Bacteria; phylum Actinomycetota; class Actinomycetes; order Mycobacteriales; family Mycobacteriaceae; genus Nocardia; species Nocardia anaemiae. The sequence goes on from NZ_BDAZ01000008.1 coordinate 323,238, forward strand.
TACGCGCGGCCTCGAAGGCGGCAGGTGTCTCGGCGACCGCCAGACTGAGCAGGCCATCGAGCAGTGCGGTCAGCCGTTCGACTTCCGCACCCGCGCTGCGGAAGGTGGCCGCCGCGCTCTCCGGAATGGCGGCTTCCAGCGAGTCGAGACGAATCGTCAAGGCGGCGAGTGGATTTCGCATGGCATGCGCGGTATCCGCCACCAGCTGACGTTGCGCATCGGCCGAATCGGCGACCGCGAGAGCCATGGCATCGAAGGATTCCGCGACCGCCCGCATCTCCGGCGGCCCACCGTGGTGGCGGGCGATCGAGACGTGCGCGGCGGCCTCGGCGCGCGGCTTCGGCAGTGTCGCGGTCAATTCGGCGACCGCCTGCGAAAGCGCCGCCAGCGGGCGCAGCACCCAGCGCGCCAGGCTCAGCGCCAACATGGTGAACACCACCATTGCCAGCACCGCTCCGACCGCGATCACCGCCCACGCGCGAGCGATATCGCGCCGGGCGCGCGCGGTGGATGCCTCGATCACCACCGCGCCGTTGACCTGCACTCCCGTACCGACCGGCCGGGCGATCAGCACCGTCGCCCCACTCCACGGGGTGAGCCGATAGACCGGCTGCGGCCGCTGATTGCGGCGAGCCGCGGCAACGGCGGCCTCGACGGGCGCGGCGGCCGCATCGACGCCCGCATTCACCGTCCGTGCGCCGCGCGCATCGACCACGAGCACATTCTCGCCATAGAGATCGTGGTAGCGCCCCGCCTCGTCGGCCAGCGCCCGGCTGTCCCCCTCGGCCACCGCGGCGTCGGCGAGGCTGGCGAACCGGTCGGCATCGCCGGACCGAGCGGCGACGAACTCCTGGGTGCGGCTGGTCGCGAAGGTCAGCGAGAGCGGCACCGCGAAAGCGAAGACGGCGATCGCCGCGAATACCGTCAGCGCGACGAGTAGTCGTCTGCGCATGCCGGGCTCCGCTCCTAGGTCTGTCGGGCCGACACGATCACTGGCCCCAGCGGTAACCGTAGCCGCGAATCGTCGTTATCAGCCCAGGTCGGTCCAATTTCGCGCGCAGTCCGGTCATATGCACATCCAGTGAGCGCGATACCGCGACGAACGCGTCACCCCAGATCCGATCCATCAGTTGCTGGCGGCTGACCGCGGCGCCGGGCCGCTCCACCAATGCCTCGACCAACTCGAATTCCTTCTGGGTCAATGGGATCGGCCGCCCGGCCACCTCGACCACCCGGGCCGCCAGATCTACCCGCACATCCCCGGTGACCACCTCGGCCCGCTCCGGCTGCGACCCGGCGGCCGCGCGGCGCACCACATTCTCCAGCCGGGCCATCAGTTCGGCGATCCGCGGCGGCTTCACCAGATAGTCGTCGGCGCCGCCGCGCAGCCCGCGCACGATCGAACGTTCGTCGCTGCGGGCGGTCAGGATGAGCACCGGCACGGAACTCACCTCCCGCAGCTGGCGCAGCACATGCAGACCATCGCCGTCGGGCAGTCCGAGATCCAGGATGACCGCGTCGTAGCCGCGGTGGGCGGTGAGCAGATCCGCGCCTCGGCGTTTGCGCTCGGCCTGATAACCGCGGGCGTTGAGCGCCTCTACCAGCGCATCGCCTACGCCGTCATCGTCCTCGACCACCGCAAGCCGCACACGCCGATCCTTCCACAGCGGCGCGGCGGCATGTGCGGTCGGGCCGTCAGGGTCGGGCCGCCGAGAGGTCACGGTCCGACTCGGTGGCCGAGGTATCCGCCTTGGTGAGCGAAATATCGTCGGTGGCGGCATCGGCGTCGATGGCGGAACCGCGCGATGTCTCCCGCATGAACCAGTAGGTCAGCAGCGAGATTCCGATGCATCCGGCGACGTACCAGAAGTACAGCGATTCGTGGTTGGCCTGCTTCAGCGACAGCGCGATGGTTTCGGCCGTACCGCCGAAGATCGCGACGGTCAGCGCGTACGGCAGGCCGACGCCGAGCGCGCGGATCTTGGTTGGGAACAGCTCGGCCTTCACGATGGCATTGATCGAGGTGTAGCCGGTGATGATGACCAGCGCGCCCATCATCAGCGCCCACGCGGCGATCGGATTCTTGGTATGCGCGATCACGGTCATGATCGGCACGGTGAGCAGCGTGCCCGCGACTCCGAAGAAGATCAACAGCTTGCGACGTCCGACGCGGTCGGACAGCGCGCCCGCCAGCGGCTGCAGCACCACGAAGACCAGCAGTGCGATGAAGTTGATCCAGGAGACCGTCGGCTTGGCGATGCCGGAGGTATTGATCATGAATTTCTGCATGTACGTCGTGTAGGTGTAGAACGCGACGGTGCCGCCGAGCGTCAGCCCGATCACCAGCAGACATTCCCGCGGATACTGCAGCAGCATCCGCAGCGAACCCCGCGCGGGCTGCTTCACACCGGCGCTGCTCGCCGCCGGATCACGCTCGGCCTCGACCTCGGCCTCGAAGTGCTCCGATTCGTCCATGCTGCGCCGCAGCCACATCACGATCAGCGCGCCCGCCGCACCGATCACGAACGGAATGCGCCAGCCCCAGTTGTTCATCTGCGCGTTGTTCAGGAACTGCTGCAGGATGATCTGCACACCGAGCGCCACCAATTGTCCGGCGACCAGCGTGACGTACTGGAAGCTCGAATAGAATCCGCGCTTGCCTGTCGAGGCCACCTCGGACAAATACGTTGCGCTGGTTGCGTATTCACCGCCGACCGAAAGGCCCTGCAACAGCCGGGCCAGCAAAAGCAGTACCGGCGCGGCGATTCCGATCGTCTGGTATCCGGGCGTGGCCGCGATCAGCAGCGAACCCGCCGCCATCACCGTCACCGACAGCGTCAGCGCCGAGCGACGTCCGAACTTGTCGGCATAGCGACCGAGCAACCAACCACCGAGCGGCCGCATGAGGAAGCCGACCGCGAAAATCGCTGCGGTGGAAAGCAACTGCGCCGTGGAATCGCCCTTCGGGAAGAACGATTTCGCGAAGTACACACTGAATGCGGTATAGACGTACCAGTCGTACCATTCGACGAGATTGCCGATGGATCCACGCAATACATTCGCGACCACCCGGCGCTCGCCGACAGGCTGTGTCGTAGTCACAAGATCTCCTTCTTCGACGCGGCCTTGCGTCGGTCGGAGATCAGTGTGTGCGCAGTCACAGCAGCGATGGAAGCGCATGGGGCGCTTTCTAACGCTGTCTTAGGACGATTTCGAATCAGCGGTCGGCTGGAAGCTGCCGGACGAATCGAGGGACCCGATGTTTCATCCCTGCTGACCAAGGAAGTCCGAGTGAGGGCAGCGTCGTCAGCTCGGATCGAGCTGTTCGACCCGATTCAACAGTCCCGCAGGGCGATCGGCCGGTATCCGGGGCCGATCGCCAGCGGTGGTTCTAGCTGGTGAGCAGCGGTGCCAGCGTGCGCAGTGTGGCGGCTTCGTCGGCGAGGACTTGGATCACCACGTGATCGGCACCTGCGGCGCGATGGGCCGAGAGGCGATCGACGACGGTATCCGCGTCGCCGTGGGCTACCAGGGCGTCGATGAGGCGGTCGCTGCCGGGTTTGGCGAGGTCCTCATCGGTGAAGCCGAGGCGGCGGAGGTTGGCGACGTAGTTCTGCAGATCGAGGTAGAACTCGACGCGCGGACGAGCGGCGGTGCGGGCCCGGACCGGATCGTCATCGAGGACCGCCTTGTGTTCGGTGGCCAGCAGCACACCCTCGCCAAGCAGTGCGCGGGCGCGGGCGGTGTGTTCGGGGGTGACGTTGTAGGGCAGCGCGCCCGCGGACCGTTCCGCCGCCAACTTCAGCACGCGCGGGCCGAGCGCGGCGAGGGCGCGACGCTCCTTGGGCACGCCCGCGGCATCCAGTTCGTCGAAGTATTCGACCAGTGCGTCGTAGGGCTTGCGGTACTCGCCCTCGTGTTCGGGGTGGCCCGCGCCGATGCCGAGCAGGAACCGGCTCGGAAAACGCGCCTCGATCCGGTGGAACGACTCCGCGACCTGCTTGGCGGGCGCCGTCCAGATGTTCACGATGCTGGTCGCGACGGTGATCGACTCGGTCGCCTCGAGCAGCGGTTCGACCACGGCCAGATCGGCGGGCGGGGACCCGCCGAGCCACAGCGTGCCGTAACCGAGCCCTTCCAAGTCCTGCGCGTCCTGCGGGGTGAACGCCCCGTAGTAGCGCCATACACCGAACTGTCCGAGATCTCCGATAGCCATGTCCCGAATGAACGAGGCCGCCGCAGTCCCTATTCCGTCCGGGGACGCAATTGATCCGAGACATGCCGCGAAACATTCGAGCCAATTGTTAGCACTCGGATGCCGAGAGTGCTAACTTAGATGGTGCACAGCTTCCGGCGCCTGCCGCCGTGGCAGGCGTCGCCGCTAGCGAAATGGAGGTGATTGCTGTGCTTCGGTTCGATCCATTCCATGACATCGACACCGTGGCTCGCCAACTGCTCGGTGAATCCATGGGAACATCGCGCGCGCCGCGCTTCATGCCGATGGATCTTTTCAAGGCAGGCGATCATTACGTACTCAACGCCGACCTGCCCGGTGTGGACCCCGGCTCGGTCGATGTGAGCGTCGACAACGGCACGCTCACCCTGCGCGCACAGCGCAGCCTGCCGAGTGACGAAGGCGTCCAATGGATTGCGTCCGAGCGCTTCGCCGGTACCTATATGCGCCAGCTCAGCCTCGGCGACAATGTCGATGCCGAGAAGATCAGCGCGACCTATAACAACGGCGTGCTTTCGGTGACGATTCCGATCGCCGAGAAGGCCAAGCCGCGCCGAATCGAAATCTCCGGTTCCAACCAGCCGCGGACGATCGAGGCGGGTTCGTCCGGCTAGATCGGTGGGTCATGCTCCCGCACCGCCCGCGCCCGCTGATCGCGGTGCGGGAGCGCCCCGCCGGATCACTCGCCGCAGCAGCCTTCGGTTGGGACAGTACGCATTTCGCGGGTTTCGGCATTGCGCGCGGCGAGGTGGGCGTCGTCCGGGTAGTCGACGGCGATGAGGCTCAGGCCGTGGGCGGGAGCCACAGTGACCGAACTGGAGCGCTCGGTTTCGTTAAGTAGTGCGCCGACCCACTCTGGCGTGCGCCTGCCCTCCCCCACCGCGAGCACCGCACCGACGAGACTGCGAACCATGGACCAGCAGAACGCGTCCGCGCTGACATAGGCGGTCAGCAGATCACCGTCACGCACCCAGTCGAAGCGCTGGAGTTCACGGACGGTGGTCGCACCATCACGGCGGCGACAGAATGCGGCAAAGTTGTGCAGGCCCAATAGCTTTCGTGACGCCGCACGCATGGCTTCGAGGTCGACGTCGTGGCGGCAGGCGACAACGCTGCGGGCCTGCAGCGGCTCGGCGCCATAGGGTGCGGTGGTCAGCCGATACGCATAGTGGCGGCGGATCGCCGAGAAGCGTGCGTCGAATTCGGGCGGTGCGACGCGAATATTCTTGATTCGCACGTCTTTCGGCAGGAACCGTGCCATCCGATGGATGAGCTTGGCCGCATCGGGTTCGCTGCCGGTATCGAAATGCGCGACCTGCCCCTCGGCGTGCACACCGGCATCGGTACGGCCCGCAACCGTCAATTGGATCGGCTCCCGCAAGACCTTGCTCAGCGACTCCTCGAGCACGCCCTGCACGGTGCGCAGACCGGGCTGGCGCGCCCAGCCGATGAAATCCGTTCCGTCGTAACCGATATCGAGCCGCACTCGAACCGAGTCGGCATCGGACTCCGCCCGCGCATCGGCCGCGTTCTGCGCGGCTGCGTCCTGCACGGCTGCTTCCTGCAGGGCCGCGGGCGAATCCACCTGCGCGGACGCGCTCACCGCCGCATCCACCGAATCCTTCTCGGTCACAGGATCTCCTAATCGAACACGGTTCGCTCCGGCCGGAACGAAACCCGATATCAGCGCACTTGCCTCGGATACGAGCGAGCCCGCCGACCCACAGGGGCGGCGGGCTCGTTCGAGAACTCCAACGCGAGCGTCAGGCGTCCTTCTTGTCCTCAGCGGCCTCGTCGGCAGCGGGGGCCTCGGCCTCGACGGTCTCGGCGACGGCCTCTTCGGCCTGCTCCTCGACCACGGTCTCGGCGGCGGGCGCCTCGGCCTTCTTGGACGCGGCAACGCGGCGGGCGCGGTCGGCCTCATTGGTCACGGTCTTCTCCCGGACCAGCTCGATGACCGCCATCGGTGCGTTGTCACCCTTACGGGGCAGCGTCTTGGTGATGCGGGTGTAGCCACCCTCGCGGCCCTCGAACGACGGACCGATCGAGGCGAAGAGCTCGTGGACGACATCCTTGTTGCGGATGACCTTGAGCACCTCGCGCCGGTCGGCCAGGGTGCCGGCCTTCGCCTTGGTGACCAGCTTCTCGGCGTAGGGGCGCAGCGCCTTGGCCTTGGCCTCGGTGGTCGTGATCCGACCGTGCTCGAAGAGCGCCGTGGCCAGATTGGCGAAGATCGCCTTCTGGTGCGACGCCGACCCGCCGAAGCGGGCACCCTTCTTGGGCTTGGGCATTGTTTGTTCTCCTTGTGTGAGGCCGGGCCGGGGTGCCTACCCCAGCGGCCTAGAGCTGTTCGGTCTCGGCGTAGTCCTGCTCGCCGCCATCGGTGTCACTGAACGTGCCGCTGTCGCTCCACGTTCCGGTGCTCGCGTCGTAACCCACCACGGACGAAGGATCGAACGAGGCCGGGCTGTCCTTCAGCGAGAGGCCCAGCGCATGCAGCTTGACCTTGACCTCGTCGATGGACTTCTGGCCGAAGTTGCGGATGTCCAGCAGATCCGATTCGGTACGGGCGACCAGCTCGCCGACCGTGTGCACGCCCTCGCGCTTGAGGCAGTTGTAGGACCGGACGGTGAGGTCCAGATCCTCGATCGGCAGACCGAACGAGGCGATGTGATCCGCCTCGGCCGGTGACGGGCCGATCTCGATGCCTTCGGCTTCGACATTGAGCTCACGGGCCAGCCCGAACAGCTCGACCAGGGTCTTGCCCGCCGAAGCGAGCGCGTCCCGGGCGGTGATGGAGTTCTTGGTCTCCACGTCCAGGATCAGACGGTCGAAGTCGGTGCGCTGCTCGACACGGGTGGCCTCCACCTTGTAGGTCACCTTGAGCACCGGCGAGTAGATCGAATCCACCGGGATCCGGCCGATTTCCGCGCCGGACGCCTTGTTCTGCACCGCCGGGACGTAACCGCGACCGCGCTCGACGACGAGCTCGATCTCCAGCTTGCCCTTGTCGTTCAGGGTGGCGATGTGCATATCCGGGTTGTGCACGACAACACCGGCAGGCGGCACGATGTCACCGGCGGTGACGGTGCCCGGGCCCTGCTTGCGCACGTACATCGTGACCGGCTCGTCCTCCTCCGAGGACACGACCAGACCCTTGAGGTTCAGGATGATGTCGGTGACATCCTCCTTCACACCGGGGACGGTGGTGAACTCGTGCAGGACGCCGTCGATGCGGATGCTCGTGACCGCGGCCCCCGGAATCGAGGACAGCAGGGTACGCCGCAGCGAGTTGCCGAGGGTGTAACCGAAGCCGGGCTCGAGCGGTTCGATGGTGAACTTCGAGCGGTTCTCGGCGACGACCTCTTCGGTCAGCGTCGGACGCTGTGAAATCAGCATTTGGATCATCCTCCTGTACGGGCGCCCACTATTTGACGCCCACGTCTTAGGGGTTGTGCGCGATCGCCCCGATAAGGACGATCGCGCACCAGCAGCGGAAGCTGTTTACTTCGAGTAGTACTCGACGATCAGCTGTTCCTGCAGCGGCACATCGATCTGGGCGCGCTCGGGGAGCTGGTGCACCAGCACCCGCAACCGGCCCGGGATCACCTGCAGCCAGCCCGGAACCGGGCGATCGCCGACGGTCTCGCGCGCGACCTGGAACGGCAGCGTGCCGAGCGACTTCTCCTTGACATCGATGATGTCGTACTGGGTCACCTGGAAGCTGGGGACGTTCACGGCCCGGTTGTTCACCAGGAAGTGACCGTGGCTGACCAGCTGGCGAGCCTGCCGACGGGTGCGCGCCAGACCGGCGCGGTACACGACGTTGTCGAGACGGGTCTCGAGCAAGCGGAGCAGGTTGTCACCGGTCTTGCCCTTGAGGCGGTTGGCCTCTTCGTAGTACCGGCGGAACTGCTTCTCCATGACGCCGTAGGAGAAGCGCGCCTTCTGCTTCTCCTGCAGCTGGAGCAGGTACTCGCTCTCCTTGATCCGCGCGCGGCCGTGCTGGCCCGGCGGGTACGGACGACGCTCGAACGCCTGGTCGCCTCCGACGAGGTCGACCCGAAGACGACGCGACTTGCGGGTGATGGGGCCTGTGTAACGAGCCATTTTTCGTTATTCCTTTCCCGCTAGACGCGACGCCGCTTGGGCGGACGGCAGCCGTTGTGCGGCTGCGGGGTGACATCGGAGATCGTGCCGACTTCCAGGCCTGCGGCCTGCAGCGAACGGATCGCGGTCTCACGGCCCGAACCCGGGCCCTTGACGAACACATCGACCTTCTTGACGCCGTTCTCCTGCGCCTTGCGGGCGGCGTTCTCGGCGGCGAGCTGCGCGGCGAACGGGGTCGACTTGCGCGAACCCTTGAAGCCGACGTGGCCCGAAGACGCCCACGAGATGACGTTGCCGGACGGGTCGGTGATCGACACGATCGTGTTGTTGAACGTGCTCTTGATGTGCGCGTGGCCGTGCGGGACGTTCTTCTTTTCCCGGCGACGCGACTTCTGGGTCTTCTTGGGGCCGGAGGCCCGACTCTTCGGAGGCATCCTTATCCCCTACTTCTTCTTGCCTGCGACGGTGCGCTTCGGGCCCTTGCGGGTGCGCGCGTTGGTCTTGGTGCGCTGGCCACGCACGGGCAGGCCACGACGGTGGCGCAGACCCTGGTAGCAGCCGATCTCGATCTTGCGTCGAATGTCGGCCTGCACCTCGCGGCGCAGGTCACCCTCGACCTTGAGGGCCGAACCCTCGATGTAGTCACGCAGCTGCGTGACCTGCTCGTCGCTGAGGTCCTTCGACCGCAGGTCGGGGCTGACGCCCGTCGCCTCGAGAATCTCCTTGGCGCGGGTACGGCCGATGCCGAAAATGTAGGTCAGCGCGATCTCCATGCGCTTTTCACGCGGGAGATCAACGCCCATGAGACGTGCCATGTGGCAGGTTCCTTAATCGTTGCGGAGGTCTGCTCCCTGTCCGTCCCCTCGTCTGGTGGGGCACCGGCCTCCGTACCGGTGGTTGGCTCGCACACCTCGGACCTTGCGATTCCAAGGAACCGCGCGGTCCGAAAATCCGCAGTGTGCGGCTGGAACTGGGAGTTCTTCACGGGGCGAGTGCTTGCAGCTCACCCCCATTCAGTTCTGTGTGGCCAAGCCGATCATGGATCGGTGCACGGCTGGTGCTGCGAAAATCAGCCCTGACGCTGCTTGTGGCGCAGGTTTTCGCAGATCACCATGACCCGACCGTGACGGCGGATCACCTTGCACTTCTCGCAGATCTTCTTGACGCTCGGCTGAACCTTCACGTCCGTCCAATCTTGTTCGGTTCACACGGGTGTGAACACAGTTTTTCCCCAGCCGGGAGGCTGAGGAAGTCTGTTGCTCGCCGCGCTGGACGGCGAGCTTGGTCTTTGCCACCGTCCTGGGCGGCGTGCTCGATGGGCAAAGCCCAGACCCTGGTGGGGGTCCGGGGGCGAAGCCCGCCGGGCGGGGTGTGGGGGTTGCACCCCACAAAACACCAAGTGAATCGACCACGGCGAGCGCTCTCCGCGAGCAGCGGTCGCCCACTCGATTCACTTGCGGTCGCCCACTCGATTCACTTGTAGCGGTAAACGATGCGGCCGCGCGACAGGTCGTAGGGCGAAAGCTCGACGACCACACGGTCCTCGGGAAGGATGCGAATGTAGTGCTGCCGCATCTTTCCGCTGATGTGCGCGAGAACCTTGTGCCCGTTCTCGAGCTCGATCCGGAACATCGCATTGGGCAGCGGCTCGACAACTCGACCCTCGACCTCGATGGCCCCGTCCTTCTTCGCCATGTCCTCCGCGATCCCGGTTTACGCTCAAACCTGGTTTGATTGCCTTGTATCTGATTCCATGTAACCCATCGGTCGAACCGATCGGCGGCATGCAAACAGTCGGCGCGTAGGTGCACCGCCGACCAAGCTTACCGGTTTAATTGCTGGCAGGCCAATTCGCCCTGGTCACACGCGCCCACTGACGTGCTCGAGGCGGTGCACCGAGCCGCAATTGCCAGCGTAGTCGTGGTGCCAAGAGCCGCGTTGGAGCGGTGACGTCGCGCAGTGGCCACTGTCGGTGACGAGGCAGAAACCGGTGATGACCTGATCATCGTCGAATGCCATCGGCTTCTTCTGCACGGCCGTCCTTATCTTGCACGATCCCCTTCCTCGGAACGGCCATGGCGTCGAGATCGGGGGTTCGTCGCTATCCATCCCGGCCGAGCGGCAGCGGTGATCTTCGCGCGGCGGCATGGCACCGTCGGGAGCCGGTCTTGCCTTGGACGTCGTCGACGCTCCGGGTTCCGCTGCCGCACGGGAGCGGTGCTTCGCGAACGGGTCGGAACGGATGCGGTGGAGCGCGTTCGTCACTCGGGCACGGCAGCATCGAAGAAGACGTGTACTTGCCGGGATCCATGAGGCCGCCCTCGCCGGAATGTAAAAGCCTGCCGGAGATCAGGATCGAGCGGGCCGTGGTGGTGAAGCAGACGCTCGGCAATCGGCCCTGCGTAGTGAGCGCGGTCATACAGCGTGACACATCCGGGCGGCTTATCGAGAGGTGCATGGGGCCAACAGATCCCGGTATCGGGGACGTTCGAAAACCGGTCATACGGCCCACTCCCCAACCGTGATGAGGCGGAGTCGTCGCGTAAACTGACCCCAGCCCAGGAATAAAGGTCGAGCAGATCAAGGGGGACGCGTGAGGGAGCGCAGCGAGCGAATCAGCACAGCGCCCTCGGGCACGGCGCAGCTGAGCGCCAGCGAGGCGGAGTCGTGAGCCGTAATAACGACGGCCTCCCCATGCTGCCCCCGTGGCTTTCCGAGAGCGATGTCACCGGCGGCTACGAAGCGCCCGTACAGAACCTGCCACACGACGACCTCATCGATGAAGCGCCTTCGCGGCGTGGACGTTCCAAGCGTGCGCCGGAGGCGGAGCGTCCCGAAGCCGCGCGCCGGGAAAAGCGCCGATTCGGCCGACGCAAAGGTAAGGACGAGCAGTCCGAGGACCCCGGCCAGCGCCCGGGTTCGGCGGCACGCGAATTGTCCGGTCCCGGTTTCGAACTGCACAGTGGACCGAGTGGCTTCCAGGGCCCGAACGCCTTTCCTGGACCCGAACCCCAGCGCGGCCCGGAGCACGGGGACTCGCGACAGGGATCGCCGCCCGGCTACGGTCCACACGCGAGTCCGGATGGTTCGCCGCATTCGGAAAACGGCTGGCAGGGCAGCAATCCGCTGCCGACCCGCAACCCACGTCAACCCTCCGCCGGATTCGCCCCCCTCGGCGGCAGGCCGCCGACGCCACCGGTGGTTCCCGCACACCTTTCCGGTCCGCAGCAGCCCACTGCCGACTACCAGCAGCCGGGGGTAGGCCAACCGACTGCCACAGAGCCGCCCGCATCCGTCGAGGAAACGGTGCGCTACCAACCGTCGCGCCCCAACCTGCCGCCCTCGCCGAACCAGGCGGCCGCACAACCATATTCGCCTGCCACACCACCGCAGCCGCCAACGAGCGAGCAGCCCGGCACGCCGCCGACCGGCGACTTCGACGCCCCGCCGCCATGGCTCGATACACCACGGACCGAACAAGGCCAACTGTCGCCCGAAGCGGCTGGCGTGGGCCCGCGCACCCCCGAAGCCTCGGCACCCGTTCACTCCGGCCCGACCTCGGCGCCCGAAAATCGCTTCGACAACGGCCAGCTCGTCGGACCGCCCACCCGGCATGATGAGCCTGGGCCGCATGATCCGCGCGGAATAGACAGTCCACCTTCGCGACTCGACGAGTCGCGGGCGGGCTCGCGCACGGACAGCGCAGCGTCGGGAATCGACGAATCACAGCCGGGCTCACGCACAGACAACGCAGCGTCGCGACTCGACGAATCACAGCCGGGCTCACGCACAGACAACGCAGCGTCGCGACTCGACGAATCACAGCCGGGCTCACGCACAGACAACGCAGCGTCGCGACTCGACGAGTCGCAGCCGGGCTCACACACAGACAACGCAAGGTCGGGAATCGACGAGTCGGGGGCTGGCTCGGCGCAGCAATTGGACGACGCGCGTCGGCTGGGTTCGCAAGGTGACGATGGTCCGCCGCCTTGGCTTGCGCCGCAGGATCGCATCGCTGATGAGCAAGAGGGTGCGCGGAGCGGGCAGCGGCCTGAGTTGCCGCCGCCACCTGGAGAGTTCGATGCACAGTCGGCCGTGGATTCCGGCGTGCCTTCGGACGCTGGCGCGGCAGGTGGTTCCGGCTCGGCAGCCGGGGCGGCGACGGATGAATCGGAGACGGTCGGCCGCACGGATCAGGGTTCGGCGCGAGTGTTCGGTACCGAGCAAGCGGCGGAAGACGCGGCTGGTTCTGCCGAAGGCGCGGGAACGGGTGACCGGGCGGAATCCCCCGGTGCGACACCGATATTCGATTCCGCGACGGTCGATCCGACTAGGCGGTCGGGCGGGGCTCCCGGCACCGGCCACCCCACCACGGGCGGAACACCTTCGGGCACAGTATCGTCCGCGAGTGGCGGCACACCCCACGACTACGGCCAGTACGGCCAGGCGACGCAAACCCCCAACGCCGACCCAGCCGCCGCGCAGGCCCCCGATTCGGGGGCGACACCTCAGACATCGGGCCAGTTCCATCGCCCCGCGTCCACACCACAGGCACTCGGCAACGACTTCCACCGACCGCCATCGACACCGCAAGCACTCGGCAACGACTTCCAACGACCCCCATCGGCACCGCAGGCACCCGACGAATTCGACCGCCCCGCACCACCCACGCCTGGCGGCGACTTCCACAGACCGGCATCGGCACCGCAGGCACCGGGCGGCGAGTTCGACCAGCCGCCCTTCGCGCCGCAGGAAACTGATGCGCAGGGGCCGACCGGATCGGCGACACCCGAATGGGCCACCGGCTCCAATCCGGCGGTTTCCGAGTTCCGAGGACCGGCGTCGGCGCCGGGCGAGGAGCCCGGAAGGCCGGGCGCGGGATCGCAGGGAACCTCGGCCGAAGCCCCAGTGCCGACCGGGACCGCAGGGCAGTCTGGATCCGCTGCGGCGCAACGAGGACGCGGGTCGGCCGCGCCTGGTTGGGCAGCGCACCCCGTGCCAGGGACGACGGGCGCACCAACGCCCGTCGGCGGACGGCACCGGTTGCCGTCGGAGATCGACGCCGCCAACGAGCCGGGTGCGTCTGGCGATGACGTCGCGCGGACGACCGACACTGTTGGCGACCAGCATGTTCCGACCGGCGAGCAGGCGGCACCGCACGCGCCACGCGACAAAGAAGGCCCAGCCGGAGCGCAGTCCGCGGTAGCCGAAGGGCACATCGGCGACCGCAACGATGCCGGATTCGCGCACCCCGCGACGGGCCCGCAAGCACCAGGCACCGACCAGCCGAATAGCCAGGGGCACAACGGAACTGGATACGCCCAGCCGCCTACAGGCCAATCACCCAGTGGCGACCAAGCCCGGCCATGGCAGACCGGACCCGGGTACGCGCAACCGTCCATCGGGCAGGCACCCGGCGACGATCACGCACCAGGGCAGGGCAACCCCGCACCCACGGGCCAAGTGCCGGGCAGCGACCCTGCGCCACAGCAAGGCGGAGCCGGAGCAGCGGTGCACGCTTCTGGCGATCTGGCACCGTGGCAGGCTGGTCCTGCGCCCACGGGCCAAGCGCCCGGCAGCGACTTCGCACCATCACAGAGCGCCCCTATCGAACGCGCACCCAGCAGCGAACAACGCCCTCAACCAGGCGGCCTTGGGCCTACGGGCCAAGCCGCTGGCAGCGATCAGGCTGGCCCCCCATGGCAAAGCGGTCCCACGGGCCAAGCGCTCGGCGGCGACGAAGGGCCATGGCAAGTCGATCCTGCGCACACGGGGCAGGTGCCCAACGGCGATCAGACACTGTCACAGAGCGGAGGCACCGGGCGCACACCCAGCAGCGACCAAAGCCTCCGACCGGCCGCCCCCGGGTCTACAGGCCAAGCCGAAGGCAACAATCAAGCCGCGGCGTGGCAGAACGGGCCCGGGCACGCGCAGCCGCCCATCGGGCAGGCACCGGTTAGCGATCAGGCTGGCCCGCCATGGCAGAGCGGTCCAATGGGGCAAGCCCTCGGCGGGGCTCATGCACCGTGGCAAGGCGGACCCGCGCCTACGGGCCAAGCGCCCGGCGGCGACCAAGCACAGAGCGGACCTATTGGGCGCGCACCTGGCGGCGACCATGCGTCGTGGCAAAGCGGACCCCCGCCCACTGACCCAGCGCGCGGCGACCAGGCACCGCAACCGCCGGGGCAGGTTCCCGGCGGCGCCCAGGCACCTTGGCCAGGCGTGGCTGGACCCATAGGGCACGCGTCTGGCGATCAGGCAGGTTGGCAGGGGCCCGGTTCCATCGGCCAAGCGCCCGGCGGGGATCATGCGCCGCGGCAGGGCGGGCCTGGGTATGGGCAGCCGTGGGTCGGGCGGGCGCCTGAGGGTGAGCAGTGGCAGAATCCGGCGGCGCGGGGGTCGGCGCAGCAGCCGACAGGTGATCCTGCTGACCAATGGCAGCAGGGGCAGGCTTCGGGGCCGATGGGACAGCAAGCGCCCGTTGGGGATCCGCAGGGATACGGCCGAACACCCCCGGGGCCGCAAGGGATGCCGCCTGGGTATCAGCAGGGTGGGCAGTATCAGCCGCAGCATCCGCATGGTCCGCAGCCTTCCCTCGATGACGTGCCGTTGCGGCGCGCGAAGAAGTCGCCGAGCAGTGGGTGGCGCAAGGCGGTGCACCATGTGTCCGGTGGCGCGATCAATCCCGGCTTGTCCGCGGAGGAGTTGCGGCTGCAGGAGTTGGTGGCGCGGATCCGGCAGCCGGTGCGCGGTGACTATCGGATCGCGGTGCTCTCGCTCAAGGGTGGTGTCGGAAAGACCACCACGACAATGGGTCTCGGGTCGATCTTCGCCTCCATCCGTGGTGATCGGGTGATCGCGGTCGATGCCAATCCGGACTTCGGCACGCTGTCGCAGCGGGTGCCGCTGCAGACCCGCTCGACCGTGCGAGATCTATTGCTCGATCCGGCGATCCAGCGGTATTCGGATGTGCGCAGGCATACCTCACAGGGCACCAGCCGATTGGAAGTGCTTGCCAGCGAACGCGATCCGGCGGCGTCGGAGGCGTTCAACGATGAGGAGTACCGCGCGGTCGCGCGCATTCTGCAGCGGTTCTACAACATCATTCTGACCGACTGCGGTACCGGACTGATGCATTCGGCAATGGGCGGCGTACTCGACCTCGCGCATTCGCTAGTGCTGATCTCGTCGGCCGCGATCGATGGCGCGCGCAGCGCCGCCGCGACACTCGACTGGTTGTCCCTGCACGGCCACGACCATCTGGTCCGCAATGCGGTCGTGGTCATCAACCTGCCGCGTGAGGGTTCCCCGAATGTCGGCATTCAGCAGCTGCGCGAATACTTCCTGTCGCGCTGCCGCGCCGTGCATATCATCCCCTACGACTCGCACCTGTCCGAGGGCGCCGAGATCGATCTGCACCGGCTACACAAGACCACCAAGCGCGCCTACGTCGAACTCGCCGCTACCGTCGCAGACGAATTCGGCATCGATCACCGCCGCTACGGTGTTTGATTCGCCGCACCCGCGACGCGGCGTGTTCGTGGCCCAGAATGTCCGCACCGCGTAGCGACTCGATGAGCAGCGGTGGCCGGGCGACCGACGAGGCCACGCGTCCGACCATTCCGAGCGACCGGCAAGCAATTGAGCGACGTCGTCGAAGCGCCCGCAGCGCAGGCACTTCGACGACTCGGCTGAGAGGGCCGCGCCTTCGCACGAACGCGACACCGGCCGCGAACTCCGCTCGTAGAAACTCGCTCCGTGGAATCATCACGGCCGCAACCATGCGCAGCCGGGAACTCACCAGGACAGCCGGGACGCGCGCACCTCCGCAATCGATCGCCCGCGACGGCGGCGGAACAGTCCGCGCAGTGTGCCCGCGTTCAGGTAGCCGACCTTGTCCGCTATCGCGTCGATCGTCAGCGTTGTGGTGCGCAGCAGTTGGGTGGCGCGCTCCAGCCGCACCTCGTGCACGAAATCCCTTGGTGACATTCCGATTTCGGCTTGGGTGGCGCGCTGTAGCGTGCGTTCGGTGACGCCGAGTAGATGCGCCGCGTCGGCGATGCGGAACTGCTCGGCGATGTGGTCGCGCACCCACCGCTCGAATGCGGCGACCAGAGAGTCGTTGCGGGCGATCACCTCGGGGATCGCGGAGTCGATCTGCGTTCGGCGATCACCGACCACCAGATATCGCGCGGTCAATTCGGCCAGGGTCGGACTCTGCGCGGCGATCAGCGCCAGCGCGAGGTCGATATGCGATAGCGAGGCCGCCGCCGTGGTGAGCCGATCCGCCCGACACAGGATTCGGCTCTCGTCCAGGTCGATGCGCGGATACCGGCGCCGAAAGGCCGGGCCAAGCCACCAACTCGTCGTCGCCGCCACGCCGTCCAGCACACCCGCCTCGGCCAGATAGAAGGTGCCGGTGCAGGCCGCGGCGAGGTGTGCACCGGATTCGTAGGCCCGCGTCATCAGTTGTAGCACCGGCCGATTCGCGGGTGCGGAAACCAAGCCGATCAGCCCGTCCGCATCCAGGACGCGCGTTGCCGGAACGACGATCAGACCGACATCGTCGGGCAGTTCGGTCATCGGTGTCGTCGGCGCGCGGAAACCGTGCGCCGTGAGCACTTGTTCGCCATCGGCGACGAGATGCACCCGCCATGGTTCGGGAGCCGTCTCCAGCTCCTCGCGCAGTCCATTGGCGGTGGCGAAGGTCTCCAGTACGGCGGTGAGCCCGAGGTCGGCGACGCCGTCCTGCACGAAGACCGCAACATGCATGTCGCAAACAGTACTGAATATGTCGTTTCCGACACTCGGAACTGCGGAATAAGCGGCTTAGTCTTCGTACTACTTACCCGGCCTGCCCTGCGGAGTTCATATGACGATCGTCGAAACCAACGGTATCCACCACATCCGGCTGACCGTGACCGATATCGACCGCTCCAAGGCGTTCTACCGCGACGTGCTCGGTTTCGAGATCGCGGTGGAATCGCCGGGCCGTCCCGAGGATCCGCAGGTGCGCACCGACCCGGCCCAGTTCTACGGCGGCGTCGTATTCCAAACGAACGGAATGCTGTTCGGACTACGTCCGGTGGCCGAACCGAGCGACAAATTCGATTCCGAGCGCGTCGGCCTGGACCATCTCAGCTTCACCGTGCCCTCGGTCGACGATCTGACCCGCACCGCCGCCCGGTTGGCCGAGGCCGGAATCGAGCACGGCGAGGTCACGCCGCTGGACGGACTCGGCATCGCGATCCTGTCCTTCAGCGATCCCGACGGTATTCACCTCGAGCTCACCGCACCGCTGTGAACGCGCCGGCGCACTGTAGTAACCCGACGTTCCGTCGGCCGCCAACGCTGGTGCGCACGAATGTCGGCTCGGCACTGCCGAGCACCAGCGAACTACTGTGCGCACTGAGCGGAAAACAGATCCGCGGGCATGTCTGCCGATGGTCGCACGATCTGGTCCGGTTGCACCGCATAAGACGCGAGCATCCCCAGCGCGCAGCCGTAATCGACTGTCTCCGAATGGAATTGGTTGCCAATATCAATACCTGGGCAACCGAGCATCTGACACTGCGCACCACCGACCAGCGCGGCGCCGCACTCGGCGACATCATCGATCGCATCGCGGCCACCGCCGACCGCGCCTTCCACCTGCTGATGACCGGTGATCTGACCGGCGAACATATGCACGTGGCATGGACGCGACTGGCCGAATTGTCGAATGCCTATGGAGATTTGGTCCGCGAGGCCGAGGACGGGCGCTGGTGCCTGTCAGCCAACACCAGAAACCGGTAACTCGACCGCCGCGAATCAGCAAGGGGCCGTGACTACCCGGCAGGGAAGCCACGGCCCCTCGTCAACCCGGGTCGTCACCACTCCGGGAGTCGCCGCCGCCCCGCGAGTACATCGCGGACCAAATCGTCGTAGGCATCGGCCAATTCGGCCAGGTGATGCCACGCGCCGTGTAGCTGTTCGTCGTGCGCGTCCAGGGTCATCAGCGCGTGGTGCGCGCGGACCGAGGACTCCGCGATCCGGTCGATGACCGAACCGACGGTTTCGGTGTGTAGTGTCGCGCCGAGCCGGTGCTGCGGCACACTGCGCGCCACCCAATCATCGATCGCCATGACCAATTCGATTCTGCGACGCTCGATTTCGAGGATCGTCGCCGGATCGGTCGATACCGATCCGCCACGACCCACGAGCCGTCTCTCATGCAGAATCGCCAGGTCACGGGCGAACCAGAGCAGCGGACCACCGACAACCCGGTGACCGCGACACGCCCGAACAAGTAGATCCGACGTGGGAAGTAGTCCAGGAGTAAGGGACTGCACCGTCGAATCGACACACCTCGGTGTGCCTGGAAGAGCCATCACAACCGTTGATGAATCCGAACCTGCCACGTTGCCTCGCCGTCATCGCCGCACAACACCTGGATCAGGACGTTCATTACAATAAACCTCTGAAGGCACCTGTCAAGCGTTACCCGGCCGTAAGGTGTGATGAAGAGTACACTTCGTTACCTGCACGACTGACCGAGGAGCAAGATGGCGGACGGTCCGACGTATCTCCGGATCGCAGACCTCCTCCGCGAGGAGATCCGCGCAGGCAAGTGGAATCCGGGCGATCGGTTGCCCAGCCATACCGAGCTTGCCGACCAAATGCAGGTTTCGATCACTACCGCGCGCAATGCCATTCAGGTGCTTGTCACCGAAAATCTGGTCTACACAGCTACTTCCCGCGGCACGATCGTCCGAAACCAAGAAGTTCTGGAATCGGTTGTCACCGACCATATTCGCCCGGATCGTCCGCAGTCGGCCCACGATATTTTCGAAGAGATCGCGCGCGCCGCACATCGCGAGCCGACCAAGGAGTTCAGCGCGAAGATGGAACCGGCGAATCCGGAGGTGGCGCATTGGCTCGGCGTGCCGGAGGATTCCTGGGTGCTGGCCAGGACGGTCGTCCAGTACTTGGACAACGAGCCGTGGTCGTGGGAGGTCAGCTTCTATCCACGGGACTTGGCGGAGGCGACCGGCATCGACTCGCCGCACGATATTCCCGAGGGCACGACACGCCGACTTGCCGACCGCGGCCACGCCGAGACCGCGCACCGCGACACGCTTGTCGCCCGCCCGGCCAGTGCCGAGGAGGCGATCGTGCTCGGTGTCGCGACCGGCACTGTCCTGCTGGACCATCTCCGCATCGGCGCCAATCACGAGCGCATCACCAGGGCCACCCGGCATCGGTCGATCGCCACCCGCAACCGGCTGGCCTATGAGCTCGGCGACGACGAGGGCAGCAACGTCATCCGACATACGCTCGGGATTTCCTACCGGCCGGGTATCTCGTTGCCATGAAAAACGTTCCGCCATGAATACGGTGCAGTCATGAATTCCATCCGCCGGGCAACCCTGAGTGACCTCGGCACCATCTGTCGGCTCCGGATCCAGCGCACCGCCTGGCTCACGGCGCGTGGCTCCGATCAGTGGACGGTCGCGGGCCGTGGCCTGCCGATCGAGATCTTCGCGCGGGCGGTCGGTCGATCGCTGGACGCGGGCGAAACCTGGATCGCCGAGGTGGCCGGGGAACCGGCCGGGACGATCACCGTCAACGACCACGCGGACCCCGGATTGTGGTCGCCATGGGAACTGGCCGATGCGGTGATCGCGCATTTCATGATCGTCGACCTCCGCTTCGCCGGGCAGCGCGTCGGCCACCGGCTATTGGCGCACGCCGCATCGCTTGCGCGCCAACGCCAACGCCATTGGGTCCGACTAGATGCCTGGACCACCAATACCGATCTGCACGACTACTACCGCAGGGAAGGCTTCCATCTGGCCAGGATCGCGGGCCCGGCCGCCTCGGGACCGTCCCGTGCGCTGTTCCAACGCCGCTCCGACAGCTGGACCTTCGAGCCGACGACACCGATGCTCACCCATGTGTCGCAGCCGACGCCGCAGCCCGCGCCGGAGGCTCACAGCGGCGGCAGATAGGCGATCCGCACAGGATTCTCGCGGAGCGAGGGCTACAGCACAACTCGATCATCGCATGGACGTCTGTCGTCCAAGAGACGAAACCCCGGCATACTCGCGGAAACCGGCTCGGGCCACCGGTTTCCGATATGGACGCGATTCGGCTGCGGCGCAAACAATCCGGCCGCCGACAGCTGACGCATCGCGGCTTCGAGATCGGCATCGCGCCCGAAGGCGTCCACCAGCAGCTCCCGGGTGACCTCGCCGCGCTCGGTGGCAGTCAGCAAGCGCGTTATCGCGGTTCGCGTTCGGGTGCCCGGATCCCCCGACAGTAACCGGGCCACCGTCTCGACCACGGTGTGCGACTCCCAGATTTCCGGCATCGCCACACCGCACTGCTGTACCGAGGGCGACTCCCCGCAGTACCATCGCTGGCCGTCCCACCAGAAGCAGAACGAGAGCAAGCCGACGGCCGCGCGCGGAGTCAATACCGCGTTGGTCACCCAATCCGGTGCTCCCGCATAGAAATTCGGCAGGTCGACGCCGCCGTTGTAAGCCGCGTTCAAGGCCGGTGCGTCCCATACCCCGCCCGAAAGCACGGCACGGCCACCCGGCACGACATACAGCGTGGAGCCGCTACTGCGGTTCCCGCCGCTCTCGAACCAGCCGTTCGACGGCACGACGCGGGGCCCGCGGTTGGACGAAACGGCGACGTGCGCCGCCGAAATCATCGCCCAGCGGGCCCACAACTGCGGAAACGAGGGCAGTTCCGGATCCACCAGGCGCGCGGTCACCCCGTGCGCCCGGTCGACGAGCGCTGCGGCCACGGCGCGGCGCGGACGGCGACACTGCCGGTCTCGGTGGCCCATGTAGGCCGCCAACCACACCGGCAGTCGCGGCCGTGGATACGCCGCCACATCGGCGCGATACGCCTCCGGGCGGAAGAGTTGATCGGCCGGGAATGGTTCGTCGCCATAGTCGTAGTCGACCTCGACGTAACCATATGCGTTGGCCCGCAACAACAGTCGCCACCACGGCTCGGTGCCGGACGCGGCGATCTCGGCACGGTACTGCCGCACCAGCGCGACCACCGACTCCGGCACTTCCAGGCGTACCGGCCGATGGTCGCCGGTGAACTCGACCCGCGCCGATTCGACGGTCACCGTCAACGCGAATACCGCGTTCAACCGCTGCCAACCGAGTGGTCCGAGTTCGCCCAACTCGCTCGCGATGCGCGAAACCAAGGTGTCGGCGTACCGGCCGTGGTCCGCGACGACGATCTGTTCGTCGCGCCCATCCGTCGCCCGATCACCACCCCGCACGGAATCGCCACGCGATGCTCGAGTCATTGCTCTCGTTCCTGTTCCAACACAACCGATTCACCGATCGTGCACTGTTGTATCGAGTGCTCGCACATAGTGGCCATCGGTGTCATTTCCGATAGTGGCATGCCGATCGGCGCCCGCATCCCGTTACCGATGGCGACTAGCTAAAGGGACTGTTAAGAATTAGAACCGCCTCCCACCTGGGCGTCTGTCGAATTTTCGAGCGCTGAATTCGGCTCGATCTGCAAGCCGACCGCGGCCTGGATCAATAATTCATTGCGCTGCTGGCGTTCGTCGTGCTGCGGCCGCTATCCGACCGCATCTGCCGACGCGCGCTTCATGCGCGAGACCTCGAACAACTCCGCGATCCATGCGCAGGTCGATGCCGACGCCGAGGCGGCCGTGCATTGAACATGGCTATCCGCAAATGCCTGCGCGTCGAACCTTCGCTTTGCAAGGATCGGCGCGTGCGGCTTGTGCTGGTGGAAGACGACGACGGAGTCGGGGAAGCGCTGCAGGCCGCCCTCACCGCCCGCGGCTACCTCGTCGACCGCAAGCGGCGCGGTGTCGACCTACTACGCACGCACCGCGACTACGACGCGGTGATCCTCGATCTCGGACTACCGGATATGGACGGGCTCGAGGTATTGCGGCGGCTGCGTGCGGTCAGCACGGTTCCCGTGCTCATCCTCACCGCCCGCGCGGGTGAACGCACCGTCGTGCTCGCGCTGCGCTCTGGCGCGGACGACTATCTGGTGAAACCGCCGCGCATCGCGGAGTTGGTCGCACGGCTGGAGGCCATGACCCGCCGCGTCGTGGTCCACACCGCACCCGTGGAAGCGGTTGTCTCCCACGATGTTCGAGTGGATCTGATGGCTCGTCGGGTCGAGGTCGCCGGAGTGCCGATCATGCTCACCCACAAGGAATTCCAGCTGGTTCGGATCCTCGCGGAGCGACCCGATACCGCCATCAGCAGGCAAGAACTGATGGACCGTATCTGGGGCGACTCATCGGCCTCGGTATCACGCGCGCTCGATGTGCATATGGCCGGATTGCGCGCGAAACTCGACCGGCCCGGTTTGATCACCACCATCCGCGGCTTCGGCTATTGGTGGCGCACCGACGGATCCTAGCTCCGCACCGAACCGTGCCGCTGCCGAAAGCGCTGCTCGAACTCCGCGGCATAGACCGACGGCGCCACCGATGACGAAGATTGTTCCAGCACACCGTCATCCGCGACATAGAAGATCGCGCGCCCGATCGATATCTCGCCCGGTTCGGTCGGCACGTACACCATCCAGCCGATGCTGATCCGGTCCGCGCGCAGATTTTCCAGCCGATAGCCGGTGGTGTCCATGTTCTGATCCAGAATGAACTGCCGGACCCGGGCTATCGCGGCTCCCCGCGAGATCGGCTCCGGCAAGGTGATGGCCACACCGGCCAGCGTGAGCTGATAGAGCGCGCTGTCGATATCGAAGGTGCCATCGTCGCCGAAGACCTCGACGAGCGTATCCCGGGTTACCACACCGATTTCCGCCGCCGATACCAGATTTGCCACCGCAGCTCGCTGCCCATCGGTCGGCTGCTCCGCGACCAGGCCCGCGACCACACCGGCCACCGTATCGGAGGTCCAGATGCCGGGCACCGCCGCACTGAGCCGGTCCGCGGTGGGCGACTCGCCGCGATACCACCGACCGCCGTCCCACCAATAGCAGAACGTCAACAACCCGCTGGACGCGCGCGGATTCAGCACCGGATCGGCGACCCACTCCGGCGCACCGGCATACAGCGCGGGCATCGGCGTCCCGCCGTTGTAGACGGCATCGAGTTCGGGGGAATTCCACACGCCACCGGACAGCACCGCGCGACCCCCCGGCAGGGCATACAGGGTCGACCCGCTGCGTTGCGCACCCTCGAACCAGCCGAGGGCGGGCAAAACCCTTGGCCCCCATTGCGATCCAGCCGCCACAAAGGCGGCCGCGATGACCGCCCAGCGGGCCGACATCACCGGGAAGGCCGGAAATTCACGCTCGGACAGCACCGGGCGCACCCCATTTTCCCGGTCCGCTCTGGCCTGCGTGGCCGCGGCGGCGGCCGGACGCGATTGCCGGTCACCGTGGCGGATATAGGCCGCGAGCCAGACCGGCAGCCGGTCGCGCGGATACGCCTGCAAATCCGCTAGATAGACCTCGGGAAGGAATAGGTGATCGTCCGGGAACGGCTCGTCACCATAGTCGTAATCGACCTCGATCTCGCCGGTGCTCGCCGAGTCGATCAATAGTCGCCACCAGGGGCCGTCGCCCAATTGAGCCGAAAGATGCCGCTGTTCGCGGACCAACTCGAGCACATCATCGCTCGGCTGGACCCGCGCCTCCCGCTGCTCGTCATCGGCGAAGGTCACCAACCCGATCTCGGTGCTCGTGGTCATCGCGAACACGGCCTCCAGGCGACGCCAGCCGGACGGGCCACCGGCCGCGAGTGCGCGGGCGATCCGGTGCACGAGCTGTTCGGCCTGCTCGGTCGCTTCGCCATCAGATGTGGTCATGTCGCCGCAATCTCCCTCATCCGCGCACCGGCACCGGACCACCCGCCCAGTGCCGCGCCCACCAACCGCGGTTCGCGGTCACTTCCGCTTGCGGAACCTGCCCACGACGGCGTCAACTATGCGCAGCACACCGCGCACGGCCATCGGGAAGAAGGCCGCCTTCATGAACTCGAAATAGCTCGGGTTGTAGCGCGCGACATACGAGATCGCCGGATCCACGGATTCGACCTGGTGCCACCAGAACATCGGGATGTAGAGGATGTCACCGGTCTCGAGGACCACGTCGTAACAGGATGCCTCGCCCAGCTTTTCGAAGCTGCGCACATCCGGATCGAATTCGTCGGGAAGTCCGGTGTAGGGGTCGGAAACTGTCATCGGGATCCGGCCGTACACATTGCGGTACTCATTCGGCGGAAACAGCCGGACCCGCTTGCGACCGTGCAGCTGAATAAGCAGGCCGTGCCATGGGTCATTGTGCAGCGGCGTCAGATTGCCCTGCTGGCCGATCCACACACTGCTCGCCGCCGAGCTCTGCTGCCGGGTCCCGACGCGCGCGGGCAGTTGGTCGGCGAGTGGCTGCGGGTCGGCGGCCGCACGCGAGTAGTAGTTCTTGCCCGGCTTCGGCTCGTCGAAGACGGCTGCCATGACATCGCGATACTCGAGCACCTCGACCGGTGACGTCTCCTGTGTGAACACGTTGGTCGTGCTGGTCAGCGCGGCAACCTTCTGGTCGCCGTATTTCTCGCGCAGCGCTTGCGGCTGAAAATCATCGAATACGGGCCAAGTTGTTGCGACTCCGCGGAATACGACCGGAGTCTGCTCATCGAAGACGGCCTCGAGTTGGAAATCCCGATCCGGTACAACCAGTCCCTGCCGCCCGCCCGTCGACGGACTCACCAGATCCCGAACGCTCCGACCGACCCACAGTGCGAAGCTGGCTAGGAAAATAGGAGCCAGCGTGACCGGCCTCTCATCGTAACCCTTGGTCATATCCCCGAATCTTCTAAGAGAATTGGTCCAGTGCTGTGACTTTCGGTCGCTCAACGCCTCCATCACCCCGACGAGCCGAACCCTATCGACTACCTCGAGTCTACCGTCCCGAGCCGTACCCACCGCTGGGAACACACCGTCGCGGCCCGATCAGTGGACCTCCCACGAACGGCAACAGTCGGCACCGATCCGTCGCCTAGGGTCGAGAAGACACCGACCTCAGGAGATGTCGTGGCCGACTTGCCTTCGGACCCGTCGATTTCGCAGGTGACCGCGGCGGCCGAGCATCCACTCGACACCGACGAATTGCCCACCGCGCGTGGACTTCTCAGGACGCGGTTCGCATCGTCGGACACCATTGCCGGTGTAGACATCGTCGGGCGCTACATCGCACCGGGCATCATTCAGGTGGTGGTGATCGAGCAACTCGGCGCCGCCGAGGCCGTCACCACCGATCAGCTCGAACAGTGGCAGATCGAGAGCACCGAACTCTTCGAGCTGGCCGAGACGAACACCCGCGCCGCCAGGCGGCTCGAGATCGAATGGCGCAACTACAACGATGCGCATTTCGCCATTCTGAGCGGCTCGGATTCCGCGAGCGCGCACGCGAACTGGCTCGGCGATTATCCGGTAATCGGCACGTACGGAGCACTTTTCGTCGTCTCGCACGAGGGCAACATCTACGCGCATCCGATTGTCGGACCGAATGCGCTGACGGCGATGATGCTGCTGGGCAAGGTTGCCGCCAACACCTATCGCAGCGAACCGCAGCCCATCAGTCCGGCGGTCTACTGGTGGCGAGACGGGGAGATCGGCGTGGCCGCTATTACCGAGATCGATCCCGATGGCAATGTCGAGGTGCGCCCGACCCCGGAATTCGAGGCGTTACTGACCAGCCTGGCAGTGACCTGCGAATTCGCGGTGGTGCCCGCCGACGGGGTCGATACCGCGCTCGACGCGCTGGAACAGTACCGACAGATGTGCACCGCCCGGGACGACAATGCGACCCCACCCGCCATCGACGACCTCATCGCCGAAATCGACCGCAACGGTGGCGCTGTCGGATTTGTTGCGGCAGTGGCGGATTCGCGCGGGGCGGTACTGCGCACCTGGGGACCGAACCGAGGCCAGCACCTGCTCGCCGTGCTGAAACTCACCAAGAACCGCGGTCTCTCCGTGCTCGACGTCGAGACTGGCCACCTCTACGACCCGCGCGGACACGTCGAGGTCCACGTGACCGTCGGTGACGACCGGTCACTGCCCTACCTCACCCGCGCACTGCTCGACGACTTCGTGGTCGCCGCCGCCGACCCGGATGATCCTTTCCTGGTCGTCGCACGCGCGGACGAGACCTATATCCGAACACGCCGCCACGAGTGCGTCTACGAAATAGAGCACCGAGCCGGGTCCCCATCGGAACATTTTCGCGTATACACCTTGCGGCACAAGATTGTTCGCGATGTCATCTGGGCGTGGGCCTGTGCCGACCCGTCCTGGACGGCCGCGGTGCGGTGGCGGCGGGTCGATCCCACATCGCCCGGTATCGAGGCGGCATCCGGGCTGGAAATCCTGCAGGACGAGCTGTCGTGCGCCGGTGCCGGTCTCTCACCCGACGCACTCGCGCTCCTCGATACCTTTCTGGCAGTCCGTGATACGCCGATGCCGTCGATGGATATCGCCGGGATGGAGGATCTCGCGATCGACCCGGCAGTCTTGCGCGACCTGGCGTCGTCACACGCCGAAGAGGCACGCCCGATCACCGAAGCCGAGACAACCGACGACCCGGACGAGAGCTGAGGTGCACCCGGGTGCCGCGCTCACTCGGGTGCGAGGATCGAAGCATGCGAGTACTGGTGCAGCGCGTATCCGCCGCGCAAGTGACCGTCGACGGACAGACCGTTGGCCGGATCGAACCGAATCCGCAGGGCCTGCTCGCCCTGGTCGGCGTGACGCATGACGACACCGAAGCCACCGCGAAGGCATTGGCGGACAAGGTGTGGCGGCTGCGAATCCTGGCGGGGGAACGCGCCGCCGCGGATCTGAATGCGCCGATTCTCGTGGTCAGCCAGTTCACCCTCTACGCCGATACCGGCAAGGGACGGCGGCCGTCCTGGTCCGCCGCGGCGCCGGGCGCTGTCGCCGAACCGCTGGTCGATGCGTTTGCCCAGGCACTGCGCGAGCTCGGCGCGACCGTCGCCACCGGACGGTTCGGCGCGCACATGCACGTCGAACTGGTCAACGATGGTCCCGTGACACTGCTACTCGAGGGCTGATTCGCCGCAGCCGTCAACAGGTCGATCGCGGCGGCCGCGGTCGCCGGTTGATTGCCTGCTCATTCCGGCCATTTGTATGGCAAACTCGGTCGAGCAGAATGCGGCCGCTCGACGACCGTGACGCGGAAGGTGAAGCGGGAGTTGAGGTCGCGATGGATCTGAGGGATCTGAGTGCACTCGAGCGTCGGGTAGCCGAGGATCGCCGGGCAGCCATCGACCGGACGGTCGAGAACGAATTGCGTTTGGCCACGTCGCTGTGCGACCTGGCAAAGGGCTTGGTCGCCACCAAGAGCGGCCCCGGCCGGGACCGGACAGCCGAGGCGCTCGCGCCATCGCAGGAGTCTGTTGGCATCCGGCTGCACTGGCTCGCCGCCGGTCGCGTGACCGCCGAGTTCGCGGGCGAAGTCCAGGATGCGCTGCGCGTCTTCGAGCAGGCGACCCGGCACATCGGTCACCGTGAGCTGGCGGCGAGCACCATCCGCAATGCCTGCCATACCTACCGCCAAGTGGCGCGGACGCATCCGCAGGTCGCAGCGGTCTGCGCGGACGGCCTGTCGAAATGCGGCGTATGGTTGTGCCGCCTCGACCCGAAGGCGGCCGTCGCCGCCAGCGAGGATGCCGTACGCATCCGCAGCGCGCTGTTCGCGGCGAATCCGGATCAATCCGGAAAGTATCTGGCCAGCCTGAATATGCTGCTGCGCACGCTGATGGTCGGCCGCCAGCGCAAACAGGCCGTGGCGATGTACCGCGAGCGGTACGCGGCACTGACCTCGCCGGAGATGACCGCGCGACTGCGCGAAACCCGCATCGAGGACATCGATCTCACGAATAAGTCCTTCACCGCGCTCACCAAACTCGAAGCGCGAACCTTGCAGCGGGCGGGACATCTGACGCAGCAGCAGATCCTGTACCAAACCTCGGGCGATCTCGCCACCATCGAAGAGATCAACTGGAAACTCGCGCTGGTCGGCTTGAAGCCGCTGGCCGCGGGTGCGCTACCCGATCCACCGTCGCGGCCGGTGGAGATCGGCGCGACCTTCGGCGCATTGAGTGTCCGTTGCAGCGCTCGTGACGCCGTCGCCCAGGTCCGCGCCGCGATCATCGCGGCCTACGCCGCCGACAACGCACGCCAGGTCGATCGCACGGCCGTGCGCGGCGCGCACGAAACGCACTGGCACACCTTCGATCCCGAACTGAACTCGGCCGAATCGCTCGGCGACGATGTGGTGCTGATCGAACAGCCATACGGCGGTTCCGTTGTCGTCATGAGCCTCAACTGGGAGATGGCGCCCGTCGGCAAACACCCACTGGCACAGCATCTTTCCGCGCGCTGGCCGGTTATCAGCGTCACGGCGAACGAGAAGATGTCCTACGAGCTGTGTCGATACGAGGACGGCGTGGCCACCCAGTACGCTGCACTCGGCCGCCCGAGCGGTCAGGCTCCGCTCGATACCCCCTTGGCCCCCTTGGACTTCGCCGCCCTGGCCGACTACGGCGCGGACTACGCATCCGAAACCCAGGTCCGTGCCGCCTTCGGCAACACCGATATGTTCGCCAAACTCACCCACCTGCCCGCTAGCGGCATCCGGCAGGCGGCACTGGCCATTCCGCTCGCGGACTACGGCGACAACGTCCTGTTCTTCCGAGGCAACGGGAGTTGATCGACCCCGGCGCCACAGCCGAATCGAGCCGCGTGGCGGTCTAGCGGAAGCAGCTACCTACTCGAGACCTCACGCACCCCGCAGTACCGCCCTGAGCTGTGCGGAGACCGCATCGCCGCGGCGAAAGCGCGCATCGAGAGATCACTGTTCGCCGCAGAACTACGCAATGCCACAAGGGAATTCGAGTAGCTATCTACTCGGGTGACCACCCATCCTCGGCCATACGCTTCTCCCATCGTCGAAATTCAGTACGAATCAGAGGAGAAATCATCGCCACTGTGGTTGCGGTCGATCTCCTGGATGACCCCGAGGCGCGGTAAGACGCACGAGCGCGGGTGCAAGGAACGACGTCACCGATCCAGCGCGAGCTGGGTAACGTCAGGTAGGGCGGCGGACGCATTGTGTCCGAAGCCGTTGAATACCAGACATTTACGACCTGCGGGCGTCGGTGCGGCTCGGCTCCTCGCCGCGCGACGTCACCGAACCCGGAGTCGGATAGGGTGACCGACCACCGCACATGCAGGAACGTGCGGGATACCGCTCTTACTCCGGACGAACCGTAAGAATCCGCGGCCCATCCTCGGTAACCGCGACCGAATGTTCCCAGTGCGCGGCGCGGCTACCGTCCAGCGTCACCACGGTCCAGTCATCGTCGAGCACCTTCGTCTGCGTTGTGCCCAACGTCAACATCGGCTCGATCGCGAGCACCGATCCCACCACGAGTTTCGGCCCCTTACCCGGCGCACCCTCATTGGCCAGGAATGGATCCATATGCATCTCCCGGCCGATGGCGTGCCCACCGTAACCGTCGACGATGCCGTAGGACCGGCCGTGCTCCTTTTCGGCCGCGCGCGTACCCATTTCGATGGCATGGGAGATATCGGTCAGCCGGTTACCGGGCAGCATGGCCGCGATACCCGCCTCCATCGACATCTTGGTGGCCTCGCTGAGCAGCTGATCGGCCTCGATGATCGTGCCGACGCCGAAGGTCCAGGCCGAATCACCATGCCAGCCTTCGAGAATCGCGCCGCAGTCGATCGAGACAAGATCACCTTCGGTCAGAATTTCGGACGAAGTCGGAATCCCGTGCACCACACGGTCGTTCACCGACGCGCAGATCGAACCGGGAAAGCCGTGATAGCCCTTGAACGACGGCACCGCACCCGCATCGCGGATCACCTGCTCGGCGATCTCGTCCAACTCCAGGGTGGAAACCCCGGGATTGGCTGCCGCGCGCACCGCGACGAGCGCGCGGCCGACAATCGCACCGGCCGCGGCCATCGCGTCCAGTTCGCCCGCCGTCCGGAACGGCACGACCTTCTTCTTGCGGTTGAAGACCATCCGGCCTCAGTGTCCCAGGGCGCGCAGCGCGCGTGTGTTGACCTCGTCGATCTCACCGACACCGTCGACCGAGACGACCAGACCGTCGTAATGCTCCAGCAGCGGCTCGGTCTCCTCGCGGTACACCCGCAGCCGGTTGCGGATCACGTCCTCGTTGTCGTCGTTGCGGCCGCGCGCCATCATCCGGGCGACCACGGTCTCCTCGGGCACGACGAAGCAGAGCACCGCGTCGAGCTTCTTGTCCATATCCGCCAGGATCTTCTCCAGCGCGTCGGCCTGATCGACCGTGCGCGGGTAGCCGTCCAGCACGAAGCCGTTCGCGGCATCCGGCTCGGCCACCCGAGCCTCGACCATGCGGTTGGTCACATCGCTCGGCACCAGATCGCCCGCGTCGATGTACTTCTGCGCCTCCCGACCCAGCGGTGTCTGGGCGGTGATATTGGTGCGGAACAGGTCCCCGGTGGAGATGTGTGGGACACCCAGCTTGTCCGACAGGAGGTCGGCTTGAGTGCCTTTACCGGCGCCCGGCGGTCCGAGCAGTACGAGTCTCACTTGAGGAACCCTTCGTAATTTCGATTCATCAGCTGGCTTTCGATCTGCTTCACGGTGTCCAAGCCGACGCTCACCATGATCAGCACCGAGGTGCCACCGAACGGAAGGTTCTGGGTGCCACCGGACGCGCCGATATCGAGGAACAGGTTGGGCAGGACGGCCACGAGACCGAGGTAGATCGAGCCGGGCAGGGTAATGCGGCTCAATACGAAGTTGAGGTAGTCGGCGGTCGGCCTACCGGGACGGTATCCGGGAATGAAGCCACCGAACTTCTTCATCTCGTCCGCGCGTTCCTCCGGGTTGAAGGTGATCGCGACATAGAAGTAGGTGAAGAACACGATCAGACCGAAGTAGATCGCGATGTATACGGGGTTGCCCGGATTCACCAAGTATTTCTGGATGATCTCCTGCCACCAACTTCTATCGGTGGCGGTCTTCGACGAGGTCAGCTGCGCGACCAGGTTCGGCAGATACAACAGTGAGGACGCGAAGATCACCGGAATGACGCCGGCCTGGTTGACCTTCAGCGGCAGATATGTCGAGGAACCGCCGTACATCTTGCGGCCGACCACACGCTTGGCGTACTGCACCGGAATCCGGCGCTGGCCCTGCTCGACGAAGATGACCGCGGTGACGATCGCGAACGCGGCCACACAGACCAGACCGAAGACCAGTCCACCGCGGTTCTGCAGGATGTTGTTGCCCTCGTTCGGGATACGCGCGGCGATACCTGCGAAGATCAGCAGTGACATGCCGTTGCCGATGCCGCGCTCGGTGATCTGCTCGCCGAACCACATGACCAGTGCGGCACCGGCGGTCATCACCAGCACGATGATCACCATGCCGAAGATACTGGTGTCGGCCAGGATGTCCTTCTGGCAGCCCTGCAGCAGCTGACCGCGGGCCGCGAGCGCGACCAGACCGGTGGCCTGCAGAATCGCCAGCGCGATCGAGAGGTAGCGGGTGTACTGCGTCATCTTGTTCTGGCCTGCTTGGCCTTCTTTGCGCAGTTCTTCGAAGCGCGGGATGACGACGGTGAGCAGCTGGATAATGATGCTCGCGGTGATGTAGGGCATGATGCCGATCGCGAAGACCGACAATTGCAGCAGCGCACCACCGGAGAACAGATTGATCAGCTGATAGATACCGGCGGAGTCACCGCCGGAGACCAGGTCTATACATTCCTGGACGCTCTTGTAGTCGACACCGGGGGACGGCAGCGAAGCACCCAAGCGGTACAGCGCGATCAACCCCAGCGTGAAGAGAATCTTCCGCCGTAAGTCCGGAGTCCGGAAGGCCGATACGAAGGCGGAAAGCACAGATCCTCCTGGCGAACGACATGGTCATGCCATGGAAATAACCCATGACGAGGCTTTGGCAGACAACAATTGAACTCTAACAGTGGCACCGGACGAGCCTTCACTCGTCCGGTGCCACTTGTTGTCAGAGTACCGTCAGCCCAGCTCGGTGACAGTGCCACCGGCCGCGGTGATCTTCTCCTTGGCGGCGCCGGTCACCTTGTCGACGGTCACCTGGACCGCGACGCCGATCTCGCCGTCGCCGAGAACCTTGACCAGCTGGTTCTTGCGAACCGCGCCGGCGGCCACCAGCTCCGCCTTGCCGACCGCGCCGCCCTCGGGGAACAGCTTGGCGATCGAGCCGACGTTCACGACCTGGTATTCCACCCGGAACCGGTTCGTGAACCCCTTGAGCTTGGGCAGCCGCATGTGAATCGGCATCTGCCCACCCTCGAAGGCGGCCGGGACATTCTTGCGAGCCTTGGTGCCCTTGGTACCGCGGCCCGCGGTCTTGCCCTTGGAGCCCTCACCGCGACCCACGCGGGTCTTCTCGGTCTTGGCGCCGGGAGCCGGACGCAGGTGATGCAACTTGATGGTCATGTCAGACCTCCTCAACTGTTACGAGGTGGCGCACGACGTTGATCAGCCCACGGTTCTGCGGATTGTCCTCACGAACCACGGTCTGGCGGATCTTGCGCAGGCCGAGCGTACGAAGGCTCTCCCGCTGATTCGCCTTGGCGCCGATCGACGACTTGATCTGGGTCACCTTGAGATCTGCCATTACCTGGCACCTCCCGCTGCCTGAGCGCGCGCACGCAGCATGCCCGCCGGAGCGACATCCTCGAGCGGCAGGCCACGGCGAGCCGCGACCTCTTCCGGACGCTGCAGCTGCTTGAGCGCCGCAACGGTCGCGTGCACGACGTTGATGGCGTTGTCGCTACCGAGCGACTTCGCCAGAATGTCATGGATACCAGCGCATTCCAGCACCGCGCGCGCCGCACCACCGGCGATCACACCGGTACCGGGCGAGGCCGGACGCAGCATGACCACACCGGCCGCCGCCTCACCCTGTACCGGGTGGGTGATGGTCGAGCCGATCATCGGAACACGGAAGAAGCCCTTGCGAGCCTCCTCGACACCCTTCTGGATGGCCGCGGGAACTTCCTTGGCCTTGCCGTAGCCGACGCCGACCAGACCATTGCCGTCACCGACGATCACCAGGGCGGTGAAGCTGAAGCGACGACCACCCTTCACGACCTTGGAGACGCGGTTGATCGCTACGACGCGCTCCAGCTGGTTCTTGTCGGTCTGCTGGTCACGACGGTCACCACCGCCACGACGATCGCGACCACCGCCGCGGCCGTCCCGGCTGTCGCCGCCACCGGCGGCACCATTCTGCTGTCCGGCGGGTCCGTTGCCGCCGTCACGCCTCTGACGTCCCGGCATCAGACGTTCCTTCCGTAAATGTTTGCAGTCATCAGAACTTCAACCCACCTTCGCGAGCGGCATCGGCGAGCGCCGCGATGCGGCCGTGGTAGTCGTGGCCACCACGGTCGAATACGACGGCCTCGATGCCCGCGGCCTTGGCACGCTCGGCGATCAGCTGACCGACCTTCTTGCCCTTGGCCGACTTGTCGCCGTCCAGTGCGCGCACATCGGCCTCGATCGAGGACGCGGCGGCAATGGTCTTGCCGAGCGAGTCGTCGATGAGCTGTGCGTGCAGGTGACGCGAGGAGCGGTTGACCACCAGACGCGGACGCTCGGTGGTGCCGACGACCTTCTTGCGCAGACGGAAGTGACGGCGGGTCTTCGACAGACGACGCGTCGTCGACACGTCCTTGCCACGCGGAATGCGCTTGGCCTTCTGGTTTTCGGTTTGCGCCATGATCACTTACCCGTCTTTCCGACCTTGCGGCGAACGACCTCGCCGGCGTAGCGGATGCCCTTGCCCTTGTAGGGATCGGGCTTACGCAGTCCGTGGATGACAGCGGAGATCTGGCCGACCTTCTGCTTGTCGATTCCGGACACGGAGAACTTGGTGGGCGATTCCACCGCGAAGGTGATGCCCTCCGGGGCCTCGATCGGCACCGGGTGCGAGTAGCCGAGGGCGAACTCCAGGTTGGAGCCCTTGGCCGCGACACGGTAACCGACGCCGAAGATTTCCATCTTCTTCTCGTAGCCCTTGGTGACGCCCTCGATCATGTTGGCGACCAGGGTGCGGGTCAGGCCGTGCAGCGAGCGGTTCTGGCGCTGGTCGTCCGGGCGGGCGACCTCGAGCTGGCCGTCCTCACCCTTGGTGACGGTGATCGGCTCGGCGACGACGTGGGTCAGGGTGCCCTTGGGGCCCTTCACCGACACATTCTGGCCGTCGATGGCGACCTCGACACCGGCAGGAATGGCGATGGGCTTCTTACCAATACGCGACATTTGTCCTACCTCCCTTACCAGACGTAGGCGAGGACTTCGCCGCCCACGCCCTGCTTGGCCGCCTGACGATCGGTGAGCAGACCGGTCGACGTGGAGATGATCGCCACGCCGAGGCCGCCCAGGACCTTGGGCAGATTGGTGGACTTCGCGTACACACGCAGACCCGGCTTCGACACCCGACGCAGGCCCTGCAGGCTGCGCTCACGGCTGGGGCCGTACTTGAGGTCGACGACGAGGGTCTTGCCCACGGTCGCGTCCTCGGTCCGGTAGTCGGCGATGTAGCCCTCGCGCTTGAGGATCTCGGCGATATTCGCCTTGAGCTTCGAGTGCGGAGCCTTCACCTGATCGTGGTACGCCGAGTTGGCGTTGCGCAGACGTGTCAGGAAGTCTGCGATCGGATCAGTCATGGTCATGGTTCGACCTTGACACCTTTCTCGCCGCGGTTCCCATGCAACACCGGCACACCAATAGGCATGCCAGCCGTGGGCCTACAGCAATTCGGCGGTCCGGCCGACATTTGCCGACCGGATTGAGTTCTCATATGAGCTCTCGGTACCCGGGCCGTCCACACGTCGATGCCGCATCGCATCAAGGACATGCGGACACAGAGGTGCCCGAGCAACCGCTCTAGTGTAGGCAAGGTCGCTACCAGGACAAAATCCGGGTCGGGCCCCCGCGTCCACTCCGAGGTGGCGTTTCGGCACGATCTGATCCAGCATGCGCTGGCGGATCGGCTACCTGCTTCGCTGCGCACACAGTCGGACATCGAACTTCAGTGGCTGTGCCGCGGCCTCGCCGACTCCGGCCACGACGCCCTCCTCGCGGCCGCGCGTGCCTTCCAACAATCTGGTCGCCCACGGTTCGAGGCCCAGGAGCAGGTGGCATTCTGGAGGTGATGCGGTCGTTATTGCCGCTGGATCATCGCCGATGGCTAGCGACGCGGACGCTGGTTCGGCGGCCGATACTGTCTGAGCTGCTTCGCTAGGTCGAAGCCAAAGCCGATGGCGGCTATCCAAACGGCGACTGTGAACGACCCAGCAACCAACAGCGCAATCGCCGACGCGCCGAGCACGACAAAGTCGAGCCATAGGACAGCTTCTGCGGCGCGAATGCCGACGATGCTTGCACGGCCCCGAAACAGCAGTATTCCGACGAACACGAAAATCGCTGCAGAGAATGCGGCGGTCAGCAGGACGACTTTATCGGTCGCAGTGAACCCATTCGCCAGTGGATCGGAAGCGCGGATCAGGAAGACAATCGCAGCAGATACTGCGAGCATCAGTATCGCAGCCAGGCAGGCTGCCACTATTCGGATCCGTGCGATCCGACCGCTCGTGGCCGCAGAGCCATAAACATCTGGATTGGATGTCATTACGCCGTCTTCACCGACCAGTCCGCATCGCCATCCTTTACTGTTGCGTCATTATACGCCCCGGAACCCGACACCGGCCAATGACCGGACGGGAAGCCCTGCGGATTATCGAGTTCTACCTGCAATGCCTGAGCTTGCGTCACCACAGAATTGACGATTGCGATAGTTCCGGTAATCGCCGCGGTAACAAGAGCCGCGAACTTCGCGGCCGTTATGAGACCTGCGATTCCCGCCGGAATCGCACCGATTCCGGTACCTGCGGCAATGCACTCGGCAGTAGCCTCGACCACAACGGAAATAGCTACACCCAATAGTGACGCGTAAAACGCGACACCAGCCGTTCCGACCGTGATCATTGCCGACCGAGCCGCATTCGAGATCGATCCGACCCGCGCCACAGCCGTCCGTTGGGCTGCGATCGCATTGCCATACGCCGTGGCCGCAGTACCCTGCCAGTAGCCATCGACCTTGACAGCCGTATCTTCCAGGTCCGAGGCCATGGTGTTTGCCGCCTTGGCAACATCCACCCAGTCGAATGATGTCGCGATGAAGTAGCCTGGTGCCGCAAAGCCCTTCAGCGCGTCTACGAAATCAGACCATAGACTACTGATAGCGTCGGCGAACTTGTTGCCAATTTCCCTGATTTCGTCACCGATATGCAAAACGTAGCGCACGATCGCTGTATCCGCTGCGTCGCTGAACGAATTTCGGATCGTGTTGGGGACCGCCGACAACTCCTCAACTTTATCGATGAGATCCTGAACAGTCTGCTCTATTTGGGCCGTAGACGGCGTCATCGAACTATCCTCGAAGTTGATCAGTACAGATTACGAATTTCATGCTCACGAGCAAGATCTTCTTGCTCATAAACATCAGCTGCGGTATTCAAGGTCCGAGCGATATCCTTCATGGCCAGCTCCCCTTCTTTCAATCGGACCTCGAGTTTATCGATGATAGCGTTGTACTCGTCGATGAATCCCCAGAAAATCCCGCCTTCTCCTGGGTTATAATAGTAGTCGGTCACATCGCTCGCGAGCTTACCCAATTCGGTGGATCTTTCCGCCCACCCGGTTGCTTGCTTCCGGAGGGCGTCGAGCGCGACGGATATTTGTGCGGCCGTTGGTGCCATCAGGGCTTCCTTTTCAGATTATTGTGCTGCAGCAGACCGACCAGCTGTTCGGTTGCGGTCAACAATTCGCTTACCCCGGGCCGCAGCGCCTTTTCCGCGATGAACTGATCTCGCTGTATTATCAGTTGGGCATTTATCTCGGTAGCGAGTTGGCTGGCCGCACGCCGCTCCGCCCAGTCTTGATCTATGCGGCATGCGGAGATGCCGTAATCGGCGAATTCGAACCTGATGCGCGCATCGCCACTTACCGGTGGTGCGGGCTCGCTCCGCCCTATTACCACGGCCGGTTTCGAAGACACGGCGAGTATGTCTTCGATTATCTCTTCTAGAGGTCGGTCGCTAGGTGCGTCCGGCACGACAAATTGGTTGGAGAGTGGGGGTTGCTCGCCTCTTTCGCGGGCACGTTTCACCTCAGCGGTCGCCTTCCGCCATCCGTCCGCGTACGCGACGCCCATGGCCTCGATGATCGCGGCGTCGAGTCGTCGTCCGATGAGACGTGACTGCCAGTCGCGAGAGACAGTGAAGTGCTTGGGCAGGTTGTGCTCATCGAGCTCGGTCTGCACCGCTCCGCTCGAGTCTCGACCTGGGCGCTCCATCGTGCGGCTGACCCGATCTATCCACTCGTATTCCGCCGCTTCTGCTTCTACTCTGCGCTGCAACCGATTCAGATTGCCGATCAGATCGTGCAGGTCAATTCCTGGCGTAGTGGTCGATGGACTCGGCAGACTGTCAGGAGCATTGGGACTCGGCGGAGGTACCTGCGAGCTCGGGGAAGAAGCAGCGGAGCTCGCGGATTGAACAACCGGCTTCGGCTGGGGCGCGGGCGGTTTCAGATCCGGAACGACCGGAGCGGGCTTGGGCGGCCTTATCTCGAGCGGCTCGTCGTCCCAAAACTCGTCGGGGTCGTCGAGATGATTGAAGTGTCCCTGGGTTGCCATCACCGCACCTCATTCGACTGAAGGTTTTGCGGGTGGGCAACATTCATCCCCCTAAGGATCGGCATGAACCCCCCACGCGTGCGTCCTAGCAGCCGCACTTTCGGCCGCCGCCTACACCATCTCCGCCGTCGATCGTTTTGTCAAACCGGGTTTTCGACGTACGGAGCCACAAGGATGGGACCGTCTTGAATACAGCCGAGGGCGCGGACTCGTCGGAGTCCGCGCCCTCGTTCGCTATTCGATTGGTGCGCTCAGAGAGAGCGCAAGCTCACCAGGAGCTCTTGTGCACGCCGGGGAGCTCACCGCGGTGCGCCATTTCGCGCAGGCACACGCGGCAGAGGCCGAACTTGCGGTACACCGCGTGCGGGCGGCCGCAGCGCTGGCAGCGGGTGTAGGCGCGAACGGCGAACTTCGGCTTGCTGTTGGCCTTGTTGACCAGTGCTTTCTTAGCCATGTGCTCAGTTCTCCTTGAACGGGAAGCCGAGGTGCTTGAGCAGGGCACGGCCTTCTTCGTTGTTGGTCGCGGTGGTCACCACGGTGATGTCCATACCGCGCGGGCGGTCGATGGAATCCACGTCGATCTCGTGGAACATCGACTGCTCGCTCAGGCCGAACGTGTAGTTGCCGTTGCCGTCGAACTGCTTCGGCGACAGACCGCGGAAGTCGCGGATACGGGGCAGCGCAATGGAGACCAGGCGGTCAAGGAACTCCCACATGCGGTCGCCGCGCAGGGTGACCTTCGCGCCGATCGGCATACCCTCACGCAGCTTGAACTGCGCGATCGACTTGGTGGCCTTGCGGATCTCGGGCTTCTGACCGGTGATCAGTTCCAGGTCCCGGACCGCGCCGTTGATGAGCTTGGCGTCGCGCGCGGCGTCACCGACACCCATGTTCACGACGACCTTGACCACGCCCGGGATCTGCATCACGTTGGCGTAGTTGAACTCGCTGTTCAGCGCGTCCTTGATCTCGGCACGGTAGCGCGCCTTCAGACGCGGCTGAGTCTTCTCAGAGGTGGTCATGTCAGATGTCCTTCCCGTTCTTACGGGAGATCCGGACCCGCTTGCCGCTCTCCTCGTCCGTCCGGTAGCCGACGCGGGTCGGCTTGCCGTCGGAGTCGACGACCATCACGTTGGACACGTGGATCGGAGCTTCCTGGGTCACGATGCCGCCCGAGGAGGCGCCACGCTGGTTGGTGGAGTTGGCAACGTGCTTCTTGATCCGGTTCACGCCCTCGACCAGTACCCGGTTCTCCTTCGGGTAGGCCTGGATGACCTTGCCCTTGGCGCCCTTGTCCTTACCCGAGATGACGAGCACCGTATCGCCCTTGTGCACCTTCATGTCAGAGCACCTCCGGAGCCAGCGAAACGATCTTCATGAACTTCTTCTCGCGCAGCTCGCGGCCGACCGGGCCGAAGATACGAGTGCCACGCGGGTCGTTGTCCGCCTTGATCAGCACGGCCGCGTTCTCGTCGAACTTGATGTAGGAACCGTCCGGGCGACGACGCTCCTTGACGGTGCGCACGACGACGGCCTTGACGACCTCGCCCTTCTTGACGTTGCCGCCGGGGACAGCGTCCTTGACGGTGGCGACGATGATGTCGCCGATACCGGCATAGCGACGCGACGAACCACCGAGAACGCGGATGCAGAGGATTTCCTTCGCACCCGTGTTGTCGGCGACGCGCAGTCGCGACTCCTGCTGAATCACTTCAGCCTCCTTGACCTGGATGTATACGCACGCCGGATTGCCGACCCGACGGGCATGGTCGTGTCACCACCCGAACGCGCGCCTGCCAGCGGTTTTCTCGATCGGATGGATCAACCACTGGGGGTTCGCGGCCGGATTGCGGGCACAGCTCCCGCAGGCAACCGGTTCAGTGTAGGTGAACGCCCAGGTCGGTCCCAAATCGGGCACCGCTAGCGCAGGCTGAACTTCCGCTGTGAAACCCGCGTGGATCAGTGCTCGCGGGCCTTCCCGTCACTACCCTCGGGGCGAGCAAGATCACCGGATGAACTGTGCATATTCCGCATCGTCGCTGATATAGGGGGTTTCCTTGAGTTCGTCTGCGCGTTCCGCCCGACTCGGTCGTCGCACTTTTCTGATCGCGCTCGGCGTGATTCCGGCCACTACCGCGCTGGTCTCTTGCACCCGGGAGCGGTCGGTGCAGCTCACCGGTGTCGATATGCAAGGCGGGGATCAGGCGGTTCGT
The DNA here is from genome assembly GCF_001612725.1 of Nocardia anaemiae NBRC 100462. Lineage (GTDB taxonomy): Bacteria > Actinomycetota > Actinomycetes > Mycobacteriales > Mycobacteriaceae > Nocardia > Nocardia anaemiae. The sequence goes on from NZ_BDAZ01000008.1 coordinate 363,615, forward strand.
CCGCAGGACGATCTGTTCCGCTACGTCAACGGCGGCTGGCTGCGTGATTATCAGCTGCCGCCGGATAAGCCGTCCTACACCACTTTCGACGAGGTCGGCGACCGGGTGGAACAGCAGCTGCGGGCGATCATCGACGGCATCCACGACCCGAAGGCCGGGACGGCCGAGCAGCAGATCCGCGATCTCTACGACGCCCGAGTCGATCTGGCCGAAATCGAGCGGCTCGGCGTGACCCCGCTGGCCGATCTGTTCGCGGCGATCGACGGCGCGGCGACCAAACCGGATCTGGCCAGGGTGATGGGTGGGCTGCCGATCGGCGGGCTGGTCGGTCTGTCCGTCGGGGCCGATCAGAAGAATTCGGCCGAGTACGTCGCGAATATCTCGCAGTCCGGTATCGACCCGAATATGGGCGAGAAGTACTACCGCAAGCCCGAATACGCCGAGCAGCGTGCCGCTTATCAGACCTATCTGCAACGCGTCGCCGCTGGCGCCGGATTTCCCGATCCGGCGGGCACCGCCCAGCGGGTATTCGAACTGGAGACCAAGATCGCCGCCGGTTACTGGGACGACGTTCGGCTGCGCAATCCCGACGCCGTCTACAACCCGATGAGTTGGACCCAATTGACCGCGCTCGCACCGCAATTCGACTGGGAGCCGTGGCTGGCGGGCAATACCGACCGACCGCGCGCACTGTTCGAGCGCGTGGTGGTCGGTCAGCCGTCGTTCGTGGCGACGGCCGGAAAACTCTGGGCCGAGGTCGATATCGCGGCCTGGCGGGAGTATCTGCGCATGGCGGTTGTCAAACAGTTCGCCTCGCTGCTGCCCAAGGCCATTGCCGATGCCGAATTCGATTTCGTCGGCAAGGTGCTGCAGGGCTTGCAGGAGCGTCCGGAGCTGTGGAAGGACGGCATCGCCACCGTCAATGCGAATCTGGGCCAGCCACTGGGAAAACTCTATGTGGCCGAACACTTTCCGCCTGCCGCCAAAGAGCGCGCCTTGGCGATGGTCGCCGATCTCATGTCCGCCTACCGGGCCGACTTCGCCGATTCGACCTGGATGTCGCCGCCGACCAGGCAGGCCGCCATCACGAAGCTCGACAAAATCGTCACCAAGATCGGCTATCCGGACAACTGGATCGACTATTCGGGATTGACGATCACCCGCGGCAAATTGATCGAATCCGTCTGCGCCGCACAACGTTTCGAGATCAAGCGCGGATTCGCGCGCCTTGGCAACCCGGTCGACAAGTCCGAATGGCATATGCCGCCGCAGCTGGTGAATGCCCAATACGACCCGAATGCCAATTCGATCTCGTTTCCGGCCGCCATTCTGCAGCCCCCGTTCTTCGACTCCGGTGCCGCGAACGCGGTCAATTACGGCGCGATCGGGGCGGTCGTCGGGCATGAGATCGGGCATGGATTCGACGATCAGGGGTCGCGCTACGACGGCGACGGCAATCTGCGCGACTGGTGGACGCCCGAGGACCGGGCCGCATTCGAGGCCAAGACCAAGCAGCTCATCGAGCAATACGACGCGCTGGTCCCGGCGGGACTCGACCCGAGCAAGCACGTCGACGGCGCGCTCACGGTCGGGGAGAATCTCGCGGATCTGCGCGGTCTCGGTATCGCGCTGGCCGCCCTCGGCATCGCCGATAAACGCGACGGCAGGGCCAACCCGGACAACCGCACGCTATTCCTGTCCTGGGCCAGGATCTGGCGGGAGAAGTCGACGAAACAGCACATGGAATTGCGACTGGCCATGGATCCGCACGCGCCCAACGAATTCCGCTGCAACCAGGTGGTCCGCAATATCGACGAGTTCTACACCACCTTCGCCGTCGGTCCCGGCGACAAGCTGTACCTGCCCCAGGACCAGCGGGGCTCGCTGTGATCCGACGGGCTGGCAACGCCGGAGACAGGTAGCCTCGGGCCAGCACTATCGCGCCTGACGAGGATGCGGCCGGGACCGCATCGGGAGAGGAAATCCTCGTGACATCAACCGGTCGTCTCGGTCAGCTGGACCGTCGTGCCTTCTTGGTCGCGCTCGGGGTGGTGCCCGCGGCCCTCGCCCTGGCCTCCTGCTCGAAGGATGCGCATCCGGTGCAGCTCACCGGGGTCGATATGGGCGGCGCGGACGAGGCGATCCGGCCGCAGGACGATCTGTACCGGCATGTCAACGGCACATGGCTGCGGGAATACCAGCTGCCGCCGGATAAGTCCACGGTCGGCGCGATCAGCGATGCGAGCGACCAGACGCTGGATCAGCTGCGCGAGATCATCGAGGGCATCAAGGATCCGAAGCCGGGTTCCGAGGCGCAGCAGATTCGCGATCTCTACGATGCGCGGCTGGACGAGGCCGCCTTCGAAACGCTCGGCATGACACCGCTGACCGATCTGTTCGCCAAGATCGATGGCGCGGCGACCAAACCGGATCTGGCCAAGGTGATGGCCGAGCTGCCGATCGCCGGGCTGATCGGCATCGGAGTCGGCATCGACCGCAAGGACTCCAATGCCTATATCCCCACCATCAGTCAGTCGGGTATCGCGCTGAGCGAGCAGTATTACCGCAAGCCCGAATACACCAAACAGCTCGCTGGCTACAAGGCCTACCTCGAGAAGATGTCCGAGGGCGCGGGCTTCACCGATCCGGCGGGGATCGCGCAGCGCATGGTCGATCTGGAGACCAAGATCGCTGCGGCGCATTGGGACAGCGTGCGCAATCGCAATACCGATGCCACCTACAACGTGATGAGCTGGCACGATCTGGTCGCGCTCGGACCGCAATTCGACTGGGATCCGTGGATGGCGGGCAATACCGACCGACCGCGCTCGCTGTTCGACAAGATCGTGGTGTCACAACCGTCCTTCGTGACCGCGGCCGCGCGCCTGTGGGCAGACACCGATATCACGCTGTGGCGAGAGTTCCTGCGGGTCAATGTGGTTGCGGAATACGCCCGTTTCCTGCCGAAGGCGATCCGCGACGCGCGGTTCGAATTCGTCGGCAAGGTGCTCAGCGGACTCGAGGACCGGCCGGAGACCTGGAAGTCCGCGGTCGGCGTCGTCAACGACAATCTCGGTGACCAACTCGGCAAACTGTATGTGGACAAGCACTTTCCGCCCGCCGCCAAGGATCGGGCCAAGGAAATGGTGGCCGACCTCATGGCCGCCTATCGGGAGAACTTCACCAACTCCACCTGGATGTCGAAGCCGACCAGGGACGCATCGATCGTCAAGCTGGACAAGATCGAGGCCAGGATCGGATATCCGGATAAGTGGGACGACTACTCCGCGCTGAAGATCACCCGCGGCAAGCTGATCGAATCCCTGCGCGCGGTCAATGCTTTCGAATCCAAGAAGGCGTTCAACCGGCTCGGTACTCCGGTCGACAAGTCCGAATGGGGCATGTCGCCGCAGACCGTCAATGCCTACTACTCACCCACCAGCAACCAGATCACCTTCCCCGCCGCTTATCTGCAGCCGCCGTTCTTCGACAAGGACGCGACCACGGCGGTCAATTACGGTGCCGTCGGTGCGACCATCGGCCACGAGATCGGCCATGGCTTCGACGATCAGGGTCGCAAATACGATGCCAGCGGTAATCGCAGCGACTGGTGGACACCAGAGGACCTGGCCGCATTCGAGGCCAAGACCAAACAGCTGATCGACCAATTCGACGTGCTGGTGCCCGAGGGCCTCGATCCCAAATACCACGTCGACGGCGCACTGACCGTCGGTGAAAACCTCGCCGACCTGCGCGGCCTGCAAATCGCCGTCGAGGCCTACCGCATCGCCGCCAAGCGCGAGGGCATCGACCCCGACTACCAGCAGATGTTCTTCTCCTACGCCCGCAGCTGGCGGGAAAAGCAGACCGAGGAAGCCACCATCAGCCAACTACAGGACGTCCACTCCGCCAACGAATTCCGCTGCAACCAGATCGTCCGCAATATCGCCCAGTTCTACAACACCTTCGGCGTCAAGGAAGGCGACAAACTCTTACTCCCCGAAAATCAGCGCATCACTCTCTGAAACCCATCTCGAAGCAGTCCTGGCCCATGCTGGGCTGCTTTGTTATCGAACCAGGTCCGCGAAGCTGATCTCGCCCAGCACGACGTGCTCGAGCTGGACGAATCCGTCGCGATGCAAACGGTGCAGGCGGTAGTCGACCGCGCCGGTGGCGATCGTCGGATTGGTATGAAATGAGCCCGGCTGTGTGCCGGGCTCATTCGGAGGCGAGACGCCGCTGGGAAATGGCTTCGCCGCTGACGCGACTCGGGTCAGAAGGCGCTGCCGGTGGAGGGGCGGGGGAAGTAGCCGGGCCAGCCGGGGTAGAAGCCGGGGTAGCTCGGGTAGCCGGGGTAGCTGTGGTGGCCCCAACCGCCCCAACCGCCGTGACCCCAGCCGCCGAAGCCGCCGTGGCCCCATCCGCCGTGGCCGTGGATATCTTCGGCCTGATCTACCAGCACGATTGCCGGGCCCTGGGTGTCGGTCGTATCGGCGAGCGCCGGGCCGGCCAGCGCGGCGATCGGGGCCAGGGCCAGGGCGGAGGTGATGGCGATACGGGCGACCATGGGCCGGACGCGTCGGGCGGAACTCTTTTGGTTCATCGGAACTAACCTCAATTCGGTATGCGTCAGTCGTGCGAAGACCCGGATGTTCGCGGGTTCGACGTCGATGCCTCCCGGTCGAGAGGATCATTTATTGACGTCATTCAACGTACCGCTAGATAGCGGCACGTTCAATAGGTTCACAACAGATGACATGACAGCGACCCACAAGCAGGAAAGTAAGGCCAGCAATGTAGGTTAGGCTGGCCTACGCTATCTGCGGCTCGAAAGAGCCGAGTCGGGGAATTCCCTCGATGAAGGAGAGGGTGACAATGCAGTCTGTTCGGACGTCTCGTGGCTGGCAGCGGGCGGCGGTCGCCGTGCTGGCCGGTGCGCTGAGCATGGGTATCGCCGCCTGCGGGTCGTCGAGCGATGACGCGGAATCCGACGGTGGCGCACCCGTCACCATCACTCACGCGCGCGGTACGACAACGGTCCAAGGCAGCCCGAAAAAGATTGTCACGCTGGGGAATCAGTGGCTGGATTCGACCCTGGCGCTCGGTGTGACGCCGGTCGGCTATGTCGACAATGTCGCCTCGATATCCAAGAGCACCCCCGCATGGGAGCCGAAGTCGCTCGAATCGGCGAAGGCCTTGAATACCACCGGCAATATCGCCGAGCAGGTCGCGGCATTGGAGCCGGATCTGATTCTGGTGGACGGCTTCCTGGCCGACCAGAAAACCTATGACGAGCTGTCCAAGGTCGCCCCAACGCTGCCCGCACTCACCTCCTCGTCCATCCAACGCTGGCAGGACCTGGTGACCACGCTCGGCAAGGTACTGCACAAAGAAGATGACGCGACGCGCGTGATCGCCGATGTGGACAAGAAGGTGGAATCCATCGGCCAGGCCAATCCGGGCCTGAAGGGCAAAACCTTCGCGAGCACCTGGTTGGCCAGTCCGGCACAGCTGATGGTGCTGACCGATCCGAATGACGGGTCGACCAAGATCTTCACCCAGCTGGGTTTGACCATCCCGAAGAACCTCACCGATCAGCCGTCGAATCAGGGCAGGCTCGCGCTGTCGCCGGAGCGAGTCGACGAGCTCACCGCCGATCTGCTGCTCGCGGGCTACTCCCCCGGTATGGACGACAAGTACCGGCAGCTGCCCGGCTACGCCGATCTGCCCGCGGTGCAGAAGGGCTCGGTGGTCTTCCTCACGGTGCAGGAGATCAGCGCCGTCAACCAGCCGACCGCCCTGTCGCTGCCCTACCTGCTGAACAAGTTGCAGCCCGCCTTCGCCAACGCGGCGAAATAGGTTCAGCGCGCGGCGACGAGTTCGTCGGCCTCGGCGAGTTCGGCCAATTCCTCCTCGATGTACTTATCGCCCGCGAAGTACGACGCCGCGGCGGCCAGGAACATCATCACGGCAGCCGAGACGAACACCACGATCAGACCCGAGTGGAACGGTCCGGTGAGCAGATGCGGGAAGAACTCCTGACCGGTGAGGGTGTCCGCGTTGACCCCGGGCTTGGCCAATTCGCCACTGGGACCGAGCAATTCCTGGATCGGGTTGTAGCCGAGGAAGGCGGCGAACATGCTCGCGACGGGCGGCAGGTCGGCGAGCTGGGACGCGGCGCCCGCGGATACGCCCTGGGCGCGCAGACCGCTGTCGAGGGCCGAGGGCAGGCTGGCGGCGAGGCCGACGACCATGAGCGAGAAGAAGATTCCCATCGACAGCGCATTGCCGCCGTTGAACAGGGTGCCCCGCATACCGGATGCCGCACCGCGCTGGGACGCGGGCACGCTCGACATGATGGCGGCGGTATTCGGCGAGAAGAACAGTCCGCAGCCGATGCCGTTGAGCAGCACGATCGCGGCGAATACCCAATAGTTGAAGTCGACCGGGATGACGAGCAGCAGCAGGAAAGTGAGCCCGGCCAGCGCCGCACCGCCGGTGGTGAACCGCCGCGATCCATAGCGGTCCGACAGCCAGCCCGAAACCGGTCCGGCGGCAAGGAATCCCACGGTCAGCGGCAGCAGATAGATACCGGCCCACAGCGGCGTCGATTCGTAGTCGTAGCCGTGTAGCGGCAACCAGATGCCCTGCAGCCAGATGATCAGCATGAACTGCATGCCGCCGCGGCCGATCGAGACCATCAGATTGGCGAAATTGCCGAGGCCGAATGCGCGGTTGCCGAACAGCGCGAGGTGGAACATCGGTTCGGCGACCTTGGTCTCCACCACGCAGAACGCCGCCAGCAGTGCGATGCCGCCGAGCACCGCACCGAGCACCCAGGGATTGGACCAGCCGGTGGGGTGGCCGCCGTAGGGCTGGATGCCGTAGGTGATACCAGTCAGCAGTGCGGTCAGACCGAGGCCGAAGGTGATGGTGCCCGCCCAGTCGACCTTGCCCTTGGTGCGCGTGCCAACCTCGTGCAGCGACCGGTAGGACCAGATCGAGCCGATTACGGCGATCGGCACGCTGACCCAGAACACCGCGCGCCAATCCCATTCCGACAGCACGCCGCCGATGATCAGTCCGAGGAACGAGCCCGCGACCGCGGCGACCATATTGATGCCGAGCGCGGTACCGCGCTGTTTGGCCGGGAAAGCGTCGGTGAGGATGGCCGTCGAATTGGCCGTCAGCATGGCGCCGCCGATGCCCTGCAGCACACGCCAGACGATGATCCACATCGCGCCCGAACCACCGTGGAACGGATCGAAGGACAGCGCGACCGAGGTCACCGCGAAGACCGCGAAACCGAGGTTGTAGATCCGGACGCGGCCGAAGATATCGCCGAGCCGCCCGAACATCACCACGAGCACCGCGGTGACGAGCAGATAGCCCATCAGCATCCACAGCAGATAGCCGACATTGCCCGCCTCCAGCGGATTCAGTCCGATACCTCGAAAGATCGCGGGCAGCGAGATCAGCACGATCGAGGCGTTGACCGCACTCAGCAACACACCGAGGGTGGTGTTGGTCAGGGCGATCCATTTGTAGTTCGGATGGTCCCGGTCGTAGCGCAGGCGACGGCGAATGGTCTGGACATCATCCAGGTCGAGATCGGCGGATGGAATCGTCACGGCAGCCCCTTGCTGATTGTTACCTCAGGAAACTATATAGTTAGCCGATGTAACTATCAACAAGAGGCCCCGCTCAGTGGACTGCTCAGCCCGCCGCGGCCTTGCGGTAGCCGCGTACCGCGAAGGCGCCGAAGACCAGGGCGAGCCCCGCCGACCAGGCAATGGTCTGCAGCAACGGATTGACGATGGGGCCGCCGAGCGTGCAGCCGCGCATTGCCTCGATGGCGCAGCTCATCGGCTGGACGCGCACTACGGGCTGCAGCCAACCCGGATAGTTCTCCAGCGGTGCGAATCCGGAATTGAAGAACATCCCGAGCAGCACGAGCGCCGAGAACAACTGCACGACCTTGTCGCCCGCCTTGCTGACGCCGACCGTGATCACCATGGTGGCGAAGCCGGGAATCAGCAGCACCGGAACGGCCAGCGCACCGAGCACACCGGGCCAGCCCTGCTCGAAACGCAATCCCAGCGCGACGCCGATGACGACCACGATGATCGTCGCGATCAAGGTGCGTCCGCATTCGGCGAGCAGCCTGCCGATCAGTCCGGCCGCGCGGTGCACCGGCAGCACCCAGATGCGCCGCAGCAGACCGCTTTCCCGCTCCGCGTAGAGCGAAAGGCCGGTGCCCATGGCGCCGTACATCGCGCCGGTGACCGCGATCATCGGGACGAAACCGTAGATGGCGTCCACGCCGGAGGATGCGCTGAGGAATTTGTTCAGCACCAGTTGGTACATCAACAGCAATAGCACCGGCAGGATCAGCGTCGAGGTCAGCACCTCCTGCTCGCGCGGCCAGCGGCGCAGCAGTCGGCCCATTTCGACCAAGCTCTGGTCGATCAGTGTTCTCACGGCCGCCGCCTTTCCACCCAGACCGAGATCGCGGTGAAAGCCACGATCAGACCGAGAATCCAGGCCACCGCGACCGCGACGGCCGAGGTGTATTCGCCACTGGCCAGACCGCGCAGGGCGGCAGCGGCCTGGGAAACCGGCTGATTGCGGACGAAGGGTTGGATCCAACCTGGAAACCCTTCGGCCGGAACGAAACCCGTGGACATCATGATGAGCAGCAGTTGCGGTGCGAGCAGCGCGGACGCGCCGATTTCCGGCTTACCGGTTGCGACACCGAGTGTGTCGGCACCGATCACCAGCGCCACGGCGAAGGCGAGCGACAGCGCGATGAAGACGAGAGCCGCTGCCGCACTGTGGAATCGGAAACCGAACACCGTACCGATCACCAGCGCTCCGGCGAGTCCGGCCAGCGCGCGAACCAGATTCGCGGACATCCGGGCGGCCAGCGGCACCCAGGATTTGACCGGCATGGACCGCATGCGAGTTCCCATGCCGCTGAAGGTGTCTCGGGCGGCGCGATCGCCCGCCGACATCGCGGTGAAGAACATCGCCTGTAGCACGATGACCGGCAGCAGGTACTGGGCGTAGTCCGCACCGGTCTGCTCCATCGACTTGCGCAGCGGGACATAGAAACAGACGAAGAAGATCATCGGCGCGACGAAGCCGAAGGGCAGATCACCCTCGCGCACCGCCGCGCGCACGGTGCGGCCGCTCAATGCGGTCCACTGCATTCCGGCGGGAACGGTGATTGATTCGGTCATGCGGTCACCAATCCCGGTTCGTCGGTGGTGAGCTTGATGAAGACCTCGTCCAGTGACGGTCTGCGCAGGGCGATATCGATGAGTTCGATATCGGCATCGGTTATCCGGCGCAGCGCCTCGGCCAGGGTGGCGGCACCGTCGGGAGCCGGAAGCGAAACCCGGTCCTTGGATTCGGCGACGGTGACGGTGCCGAGGCCGTCGAGCGCGGTGACCACAGCGGGCAGCTCAGCCGCATCGACCGGGACGACCTCGCAGTAGCTGGAACCCGAGCGGGCCTTGAGTTCGTCGGCGGTGCCTTCGGCGATCACCCGGCCCTTGTCGATGACGATGATGTTGTCGCTCAACGCATCCGCCTCTTCGAGATACTGCGTGGTGAGCAGGATCGTCACCCCCTGTTCCCGCAGTGAACGCACCAGCGACCAAACGCCCTGTCTGCTCACCGGATCCAGGCCGGTGGTGGGTTCGTCGAGGAAGACGACCTTGGGCGGGCGCACCAGGCCGCAGGCGATATCGATGCGTCTGCGCATGCCGCCGGAATAGCCGCCGACACGGCGATCGGCGGCCTCGACCAGATCGAACTGTTCGAGCAGTTCGGTGGCGCGCACCTTGGCCTGTTTCGGGCGCAGCCCCATCAGACGGCCGAACAGGACGAGATTCTCCCGGCCGGTCAGCACCTCGTCGAGCGCCGCGTACTGGCCGGTGAGCATGATGGATGCCCGCACGGCCGCGGCCTCGCGCACGACGTCGTGCCCTGCGACCATGGCGCGGCCCGCATCGGGCTTGGTGAGCGTGGACAGGATGGAGACCGTGGTGGTCTTGCCCGCGCCGTTCGGGCCGAGTATGCCAAGCACACTTCCGGCGGGCGCCGAGAAGGTCAGGCCGCGCACGGCGTGGACGTCGCCGAAAGACTTGCGGACGTCCTCGACCACGATGGCGTTTTCGATCGTGTTCATCGTTCTCCCGGTGTTGGGCTCGGTATGGCGGCGGCCACTGCGGTGACGCAGCGCTGCCAGATGGTGGCGAAGCGGTCGATCTCCGTGCTGTCGAAAAGTGCGTCGCTCCAGCGGACCAGGGTGGCCAGCTGGGGGCCGTCAGCGCTCGGATAGACGGCGACGACGAGGTCGAGCGCATAGCGCAGCGGCATATCCGGTTCGGGGGCGACCGGAAGCCGTTGGTGCAGGCCGAGATCGGTGATCGGCGTCCATGGACCCGATTTGCCCGCGTTCAGGTCCATGCGGCCCAGGTAGTCGAGCATTACCTGCGGGTCGGCATGCGGCTCGCTTTCGCGGTAGCGGAGCAGGCCATAGTCCAAGCCCTTGTTCGGGATGCTGTCCAGCTGGGCCGCAACGGCCTTCAGCAGGGACGCCGTTTCGGCGGGATCGGATTCGGCGCGGGTGATGTCGAGTGTCGAGCCCGCGCCGATGCGCACTGGATACACGGTGGTGAACCAGCCGACCGTGCGCGAGGTGTCGACGTCGCCGACGATGGCATCCTCGCGACCGTGGCCCTCGAGGGCGACCAGTGCGCCGGACGAGCCGCTCTGGCCGCGGCGGGCGCGCCAGGTCGTCAGCGCGATTGTCAGTGCGGTGAGCAGTATTTCGTGCATGCCGAGATCGGTGCCGATGCCGTCGAGGATGCGGCGGGTGGTGTCGGTCGGCGTGAACGACGGTGTGAGGCGGTAGGAGGACCAGGTGTCGCGGGTCGGATCCGGGTGACGCAGACCGAGTTCCGGATCGGGGCCGGTCAGTTGCTCGATCCAGAAGTCGCTTTGGGCCGACACTTCCGGTGCGGTCCGGCGCTTGTCGAGTAGTTCGGCCCAGCTCCTGTATCCGGTGAATTCGCTTGCAACAGCGGAGATTTGACCAGCGCTGAGTTGCGACCATGCCGCTGCCAGATCCGCCAGGATGATGTGCCAGGAGACGGGATCCACGGCGAGGTGGTGGATCGATAGCAGCAGCACATCAGGGCCGACGAAGCGGACAGCCTGAATCATGGTGCCCGTCTTCGGATCGATGCGATCGATCGCCGCTCGCGCATGCTCCTCGAGTACCGCGCCGAAATCACCGGATACCCGAACCTCGTGCAGGACATCGGCGGCACGCACGCTGCCCTGGGCTCTGGTTTCGAACACGGTTGCCGACAGTCGGCCGCGCAGCATGTCGTGACCGTCGAGGAGTGCCTGCAGCACCGCTGCCAACCGGGCCCGATCCGCTTCGGGGGGCAGCGATATCAGCGTCGAGAGTGCGAGTCTGCGGAAGCCGCCGTACTCGTACATCCAGGACATGATCGGCGTCGGGACTACGGCGCCGATCTCGACAGGGTCGCTCACCTGCGGTGCGGCACGGGAATCGATGGCGGCGGCCAGATCGCGGACGGTCGGGTTGGTCATGACCATGGCGGGGCTGACCGAGAGTCCCGCGCGGCGCACGGCGTTCACCAGCGAGATGGCGACAATGCTGTCCATGCCGAGTTCGATGAAGTCGGCATCGATGCCGGGTGTGCTGCCGCCCAATGCCTCGGCGAGGGCGCGGCACAGGATTCGCTCGGTATCGGTGCTCGGCAGGGTGCGCTGGGCGCAACCCTGCAATGCCTCCAGCCCGAGAGTATGCAGAGCGCGCACATCGAGCTTGCCGTTCCGGGTGACCGGTAATTCGGGCAGCGAGATGACCTGCGCCGGAACCATATATGCGGGCAGGCGCTGGGCAAGTCCGGCACGCAAGTCGGCCGAATCGGCACCGACCGCGAAGGCGACGAGACTCGGGCCACTCGGCCGCTGCACAACCAGCACGGCGCCCGCGCGCACCAGCGGCAGTTGCAGCAGAGCCGTTTCGATATCGCCGATTTCGATTCGGTAGCCGCGAATCTTGACCTGATCATCGGCGCGGCCGAGATAGGCGAGATCGCCATTCGGCAACTGCCGCACCAGATCACCGGTGCGATACATGCGCGCGCCGGGTCGGAAAGGGTCGGCGACAAAGCGATCCGAGGTGATGGCCGCCTTGCCTATATAGCCGCGCGCCACCTGAGCGCCGGACAAATACAGCTCACCCACGACCCCGCGCGGCACCGGCCGCAGCATGGCATCGAAGACATATGCGGACATGCGATCCACTGGTCCGCCGATGGTGGGGCTGGCATTGCCCGGCTCATTGGAACCGGTATTCACCGTCGCGACCACCGCCTCGACGGTGGTCTCGGTGGGCCCGTAGCAGTTGTAGACCGCCGTGCCCGGCAGTGCGCGCAATTGCTCCCACATGGGCGCGCCGATGGCCTCGCCGCCGAGGGCGAGCACGGTCAGTCGTTCACCGTCCACCAGACCGGCGGCCGAAAGCTGGGTGAACATGGACGGCGAGGTGTCGATCATGTCGATCCGGTGCCGGACGATGCCGTCGACGAGGCCCTGCGCATCGCGCATTTCGTTCTCGTCGAACAGGTGGATGGTGTGACCGTCGAACAGGCCGATCATGGGCTGCCAGGAGGCGTCGAAGCTGAGCGACCAGGCGTGCGCAATGCGCAGTCGGCGGCCGAGCCGGGCCACCGCCGGACGGTAGACGCGGTCGCGGTGATCGGTGAAGTAGCTGGTCAGAGCGGCGTGAGTGCCGATGACGCCCTTGGGTTCGCCGGTCGAGCCGGAGGTGAAGATGAGGTAGGCGGCGGTCTGTGCGGAAACCGGTCGGTAGGGCTCGATCGGGTGGTTTGCGATCCGCTCCGCTACCTCGGGATCGTCGAGCACCAGGACCGGGCGCGTGGTCTCGCCGAGCACGTTGGCGGACGCTGCGACCGTCAGAACTAGTTTCGGGTGCGCTTGGCTCAGGATGGATTCGACGCGTGCGACGGGCGCCGAGATATCGACCGGCACATAGGCTCCGCCTGCTTCCAGTACGGCGAGGATCGCGATGATGGACCGAGCCGATCGCGGCAGCGCAAGGGCGACAACCGTTTCCGGACCGATACCGGTGCCGATCAGCTCATTCGCCAGTTGTCCTGCGGCCACCCGCAATTCGCGGTAGGTGTAGCGATCCGAACCGGTGCTCAGTGCGATCGCATCCGGGGTGCTGGCCACCTGGTTGAGGAAGAGCCCGTAAGCCGTCTCATTCGCGGAGTCCGGCCACTCGGCATCGACGACTTTCTCATCGACCAACAGCAGATCCAGCGCATCAGGACTCGAATCGCCATGCTCCGGCAACTGACGCAGCACCGATAGCATCCGCTCGCCGATATCGCCGACCGGAAAGTACGGCAGCGCTTCGGCAATCGCCTCGAGCATGACGACGAGCGTGCCGCCGTTCAGATGCGACACCACCGAAAGCGGATAGTGCACCAGACTTTCCATGGCCACCGGCAGGAAGCGGGTGCCGTTCGCGGTGACGATCGGATCGGTGGCCGCGCCGATGGGCGCGTTCTCGAACACGAACAGCACGTCGAACAGCGCGCCGTGCCCGGCCGCGCGCTGAATGGTCGACAGGCTCACATATCCCGCATCCCGCATGGCCGCCGATTCGCGCTGTAGCTGCGCACATTGCTCGGCGACGGTGCGCGTCCTATCGATGACAACGCGCGCGGGCACGGTATTGATGAACAGTCCGATCATCGTTTCGACACCGGGCAGCGCATCCGGGCGGCCGGAGATGGTGGTGCCGAAGACGACATCGCGTCGATCGGTGAGCCTGCCGAGTACGACGGCCCAGGCGAATTGGACGACCGTGCTCATGGTCAGACCGTTCGCCCGCGCCCATTGCACCAGCCGCGCGGTTTCGGCATCGTCCAGGCTGAATCGGCTGCGGCGCGGGATCGCCGCGCCGACCTCGGTCGCGGTACCACCGGCCAGCATGAGCGGACCGCTCAGCGGCGCGAGGTATTCGGTCCAGCTGCGGGTGATGGCGGCGGTATCCTGCGCGGCGAGCCAGCCGATGTAGTCGCGGTACGGCCGCGCCGGTGGCAGCGAATCCGCCTGTCCCCCGGCCTCGTATACCGCGATCAACTCGCGGAAGAACACCGCGACCGCCCAGCCGTCCATCAGGATGTGATGTGCGGTCACGATCATTCTGCGTTTACCCGCCCCGCCGACTCCGCAAGCTCCGTCGGCCGCCATCCCCCGGTGTTTACCCGCCCCGCCGACTCCGCAAGCTCCGTCGGCTGCCATCCCCCGGTGTCGCCCCTCGGGCAGCGTGACCAGCGTGATGCGCAGGGCGGGACCGCGCGACAGATCGAACCGTCGCTGCCGGTCGGCCTCGGCAATGGCATCGAATTCCGCTGGCAGTGCGGAGATTTCGAACCAGGGCAGATCGACCCAGGTCGGCACGATCTGCACCGGCTTGGGTAGATCCTTATCCCAGAACGCGGCCCGCAGATTGGCGTGCCGCTCGAGGATTGCCTCGGCGCTGCGGCGCAGCATCGGCACGTCGATCGGACCGCCGATATCGATGACGAACTGCATCGTGTACAGATCGACCCCGTCGGCGGCCAACCGCGCCAACGAGAACAGCCCCTCTTGTAGTGGGCTGAGCGCGAGCACATCCTCGATTTCGGCCGGGATGCTCCGGTCCACCGTCATCGCAATGCCTTTCTGGTCATCGCGCCATCGCCACCCGTCCGGCCAGCCACTGGGAAGCAGTCGCCCCTCATTGCGACTGCTTCCATGCCGCGCCCAACGCGGCCAGCGTGTCGGAGCTGAGGCCGGACACACTCATGGCGGCATGCCGGTGCTGGTCGGGTTCTGATGGCTGAGCAGGTTGTACGCCGTCGTCGACTGCCGTACCGAACGTTTCACCGATGGTCGTGGTCACACCTGCCGCCACCGCCTCGTCGACCGCGGCCGCCAGTTCGGCGATGGTGAGGTGCTCGAATATCAGCTGCGGTGACAGCGGAAGGGCGAGTTGATTGGCGCGTGCCGACCACTGGATGGAAATCACGCTGTCGCCGCCGAGTGCGAAGAAGTTGTCATCGGCGGTGACATCCTCGATTTCCAGCAGTTCCTCGAGAACGGCGATGAGCTGCTGTTCGGTTTCGGTGTGCTCGGCATCGGAAGCTGTTGTGCCCGAGTTGGTTTCACCGGCGTTATCGGTCCTGAACGCGAGTCGCCCCGCGGTATCCCAACGCGCCCGCTGCTCGGTGCGGAACAAGCGGGCCCCCGACAGGTACGGGTCGTCGATGAATGCGTTCGCCGAATCGTCGACGTACCCCTCGGCAAGTCCCGCCCCACCGACATACACATCGCCGTCGACGCCGGGTGCAACCGGTCGCAGGGCTTCATCCAGCACCAATACCCGCGCCCCTGGAATGGGACGCGCACGTCCGCTGCCATCGACCGCACCGCGCGCCACCGCGCCCGCGTACTCCGGAATCCGGAAGTCGAATGTGGCCACCGAACCGGCAGCGAGCGCGGGCAGCAGGTCGGGAAGTGCTGCGGGCCAACCGGTTCCGATGACCTCCCAGCTGCGCACCGACGGCAGCATGGAAACGCCGGTCTGCACGAAACGCGACAGCGTGACGGGCTCGGCGACCACATGGGTGACCGAATGCGCGGTGATCAGCTCGACCAGCGCGACCGGATCTCGGCGTTGCCGTTCGGTGGTGAGGATCAGCGTCGCCCCGTCGGCGAGTGCGGCCAGCAGCTCGACCTCGATCTCGGATCCCGTCCACGGCGCGGCGACAAGTCGCACATCCGCCGAACCCCTTGCCCGGTCCAGTGATTCGCCGCGGCGATCGGCGGCAATGGCCCGTCGATCGGCTACCGCGGCGGCCACGGCCGCATGGTCGAGGACAACGTGCGAAACCGTAATGGCTCCATCGATATTCGCCGCCGCTTCCAGTGCGGCGAGCCGTCGTACCACTCCGGCCGCCGATGCGCCTTCTGCCAGCTGCGGCACTCCTCGATCGAGCTGTTCGAACAGCTCGCCATAGGTGAGTGTCTCGGTACCGCAGCGCAGCGCGATCCGAGCGGACGGAACACCGCGGCCACGCCGGACCAGCTCGGCAAGGCCGGGCACCCTGGACAGCTCCACACCGGTGGCCCATTCACCGAGGACCCGTTGCCGCTCGGCGGCGGGCATGATGTCGAGTTCAGCGACCGTGCTGTCGGGAGTTTCGGCGAAGGCAGTCAGTACGCGAAGCATCCGCTGCGCGAACAATTCCCCGGTGGCGGGCTCGTAGAGGTCGGTATTGACGATGACGCTGGCATCGAAGCCGCCGCCGGAACCCGCGAAGAAATTGATGCTGAGATCGAGCAGCGAGGTGTCGAAATCCACCGGCAGCACCGTCAGCGCGGTGTGCGCGTCCAAACCGTGACCCGCGCCGTCCCAGTTCTCCTCGCGGAAGTGCATCATGGCCTGGAACAGCGGATTCCTGGACCGGGAGCGGGCCGGATTCAGCGCGTCGACCAGGCGTTGCATCGGAATGTCCTGATTGCTGTACGCGCCGAGCGCGGTATCGCGGGAGCGCTCCAGCACGGTCCGCAGCGTCGGGTCGCCGGACAGGTCATTGCGCAGCACCACCATATTGGCTAGCAAGCCGACCAACTCGGCGGCGGCCGGATCGACCCGGCCCGCGATCGGGGTACCGAGCGGAATATCCACACCGGCACCGAGTTTGTGCAGCAGTGTCGCGACCGCGGCCTGGTAGAGCATGAATTCGCTGCCGCCGCTCGCCTCGGCCAGTGCCCTCAGCCTGCCGCGCAATTCAGCGGGCACCGCGAACGGCACCACATGCCCGTTCTTGCCGAGTATGGCGGGACGCGGACGGTCCAGCGCGACATTGATCTCCTCCGGCAGACCGGCAAGCGCGTCGCGCCAGTAGTCCATCTGGGAACCGAGTGAATCGACCAACTCGCGCTGCCACAGTGCGTAGTCGGCGTACTGCACGTCCAGCGGCGTCCAGTCCGGCGCGCCGCCCGCGGTGCGCGCACGATATGCGGTGCCGAGATCGTCCAGAATCGTCCGGAACGACCAGTGATCCGCCACCAGATGGTGTACGAGCAGCGACAGTACGTGGGTCCTGTTGTCCAGCACGAAGATTCGCGGCCGGATCAACAGCTCGGTAGCAACGGCGAAGCAGTGCCCACCCGCAGCGGCAAGTTCGGCGCGCAGTTTCTTCGGATCGTCCAGTTCCGTCACCGGCACCGCTATCGGCCCAGCGGGCAGGACCAATTGATATGGCACACCGCCGTTCTCGGGGAAGACGGTGCGCAGTACCTCGTGACGAGCGACGACGTCGGCGAGCGCGGCAGTCAGCGCGTCCAGATCCAGCGGACCGTCCACTCGCACCGTGAACGGAATATTGCCGATCGCACTCGGCCCCTCCAGCTTGCGCTGGAACCACAATGCGAGTTGCGAATACGACAGCGGAATATGCTCGGGCCGTTCACGTTTCAGTAGGGCGGGCACCGCAGAGGTGGCACGCGCCGGTGTGGCCTCGATGAGTGCGGCGAGTCCCGCGACGGTCGGGGTATCGAACGGTGCCCGCACATCGATCTCGACGCCGAATTCGGTGCGTATCCGCACGACGAGTCGGGTGGCCAGCAGTGAATGCCCGCCGAGTTCGAAGAAGGAATCGTCCGCGCCGATCTGCTCACGGCCGAATATCTGCGCGAACAGGCCAGCCAGCCGGATTTCGGTAGCTGTGCTCGGCTCCCGGTAGCGTTGCGTGGTGGCGCGTTCCGGATCCGGCAGCGCACGACGATCGAGTTTGCCGTGCACGGTCAACGGAATCTCATCGATCACCGCGAAGGCGCTGGGCACCATGTATTCCGGCAGCGTCGCTGCGGCGTGCCCACGCACCTCATCGATATCGAGGGTCGACTCCGAAAGGCCGTTGGCCGCAACCACATACGCGGCCAGCATCGCACCGACCGCGGCATCCTCGACCGCGATGACGACACAGTGCCCGACACCAGGATGGGAGGCGACGGCCGCCTCGACCTCACCGAGTTCGATCCGGAATCCACGCACCTTGACCTGCTCATCGGCGCGGCCGACGAATTCGATCTCGCCATTGGCATTGCGTCGCGCGAGATCGCCGGTCCGATACAGCCGAGCGCCCGGCGCGAACGGATCGGCGACGAACCGCTCCGCGGTGAGCCCACGCTGATTCAGGTAGCCGCGCGCCAATTGCGCTCCGCCCAAGTAGATCTCACCGACGACACCCGATGGCACCAGTTGCAGCGCCTCGTCGAGCAGGTACACCGTGACGTTCTGATTCGGCACACCGATCGGCACGATCCGGGTGCCCTGCGGACCTTCCACATTCATATGCGTCGCACACACCACGGCCTCGGTCGGACCGTAGTGATTGCGCAATTCGGCATCGAAGACACCGGCGAACCTGTCGGCCACCTCACCGGGCAGCGCCTCACCACCCACCGGAACATGCCGCAGCGCACGCCATTCGCTCACCTCCGGCAATAGCAGGAAGGTGCTCAACATCGACGGCACCATATGCAGCACGGTGACTCCGCAGCGGGTGATCAACTCGGCGACATACGGAATATCGCGGAAGGCATCGGGTTTCGGGATGACCAGCCGGGCGCCGAGCGTCAGCGTGACGAAGATATCGAGCAGGGAGGCATCGAAGCTCACCGAAGAGGACTGCAGCAACCGGTCCTCGGCGGTCATACTCCATTCCGCGACGAAGCCCGCGAGATGTTCGGCGATCGCGGCGTGGGATACCGGGACGCCCTTGGGCTTTCCGGTGGACCCGGAGGTGTAGATGACATACGCGAGATGGCCGGGCAGCAGCGGCCGCACCCGGTCGGTGCCGCCGGGATCGGTTTCGGGCAGTTCGGCAGCGGCGGATTCGGCGGCGTCCAGCTCGACCCGCCCGAGCACCAGCCGGGGCGCCGCGTCCTCGACCAGATAGTCGATGCGATCGTCCGGGTAGGCCGGATCAATGGGCAGATAAGCCGCACCGGATTTGAGCACACCCAACACCGCGACAACGAACTCCACCGAATTCGACAGCCGCAGCCCGACGATGTCCTCGGTGCCGAGTCCCTGCCCGATCAGCCAGTGCGCCAACCGGTTGGCGCGGCGATTCAGTTCCGCGTAGCTGAGTTCGGTGTCGGCGGTGCCGCGTTCGGCGGGGGCGACAATGGCGAGGGCGTCGGGTTCTGCCGCGACCTGGTTTTCGAAGAGCGCGACCATGGTGGTCGGTTCGGCCTCGACAATCGGGCCGTGCGACAGTGCCAGGATCGCGGCGCGATCGACCGCGCCGAGCATATCGATATCACCGAGCCTGCGATCGGGATTCGTCAGCGCACTGTCCAACAGCTGCAGGTAGTGGCCGAGCAGCTGCTCGACCATGGCACGGTCCAAATCGGCGATCCGGTACTCGGCCTCGAGATAGGCGCCATCGGCTTGCGTGACAACGGTCAGGCCCAGCGGAACCTGGGCCACCGTGCTGCCGAGGTCCAGCAGCGTCGCCTCGACACCCGCGAGGTCGAAACCCTGGGCGCTGCTGCGCACCCCGAAGCCGAGTCGGACCAACTGTTCCAACCCGTCCCGGCCGCCGACGCGATCCGGATTCGCCTCCCGCACAACGCGATCGATACCGACGTTCTGGTGCGCGAAGGCACCGATACAGGTGTCGCGAATGGTTTCGGTGAAGCTGGCAAAGGTGTCCTCGGCGCCGATGGTGGCGCGCAGCAGCAGCGTATTGCCGAAGTAGCCGATCAACGATTCGGCGGCCGCATCGCGGCGCACGGTCACCGGTACCGATACCAGGAAATCCGTCGCGGCGGTGTAGCGATGGATCACCGCGTCGTAGGCGGCCAGCCAGACCATGAACGGGGTGGCGCCGTGCGCACGCGCGAAGGCCGCCACGCGACCGGCGAGCTCCGCGGGCACCGGCAGGGTGCACCGATCGGACTGCTTGGCCGCAATCGTGGCGACCGCGGCCGGACCAGGCAGTTCCAAGGATTCCGGCAGCGGGCGCAGAGTTGCGCGCCAGTAGTCGATATCGGCGCTGACATTGTCGGCGGTGGTATCGCCGAAGACCGCGACATCGACGAACTGGGCACGGTCGGCCTCGACGGATTCGGCGCGGTAGGCGGCGTTGAGTTCGGTGAAGAAGACGGTCCACGAGTCGTCATCCCAGCTGATGTGATGCGCGACCAACAGCAGGACGAATTCATCGACGCCGGTGCGCACCAGGCTGACGCGCAACGGCGACTCGGTGGCTAGATCGAACGGGCGACCGAACTCCCGGCGGGCCAGCACTTCCAGCCTGCGCGACCGGCCGGAATCGGGCAGATCGGTCAGATCGTGTGTCTGCCAGGACAATTCGAGGTCGGCGCGCACGATCTGGTACGGCTCGCCGTCCTCGTCGAGACCGTAGGTGGTCCGCAGAATGTCGTGGCCGTTCACGACCGCCGCGACGGCATCGCGCAGCCGCGTCTCGTCGAGCCCACCCGTCAGCCGATAGGCCACACAGATATTGAGGGTGGTGTCCTCCGGATCGCGGGTCTGCAGAAACCACATCCGCCGCTGTCCGGCCGAAAGTGGATGACGCTCACCCGGTTTCGATCTTCGGATCGGCACCGCATCGGAAGCCGCTGCGGTCAACCCTTTTTCGGCCAAACGCTGGCGCAGCAGCGCCTTCCGGCGGTCGAGCACGCTGGCTGATTCGTTGTTCGACATCGTCAATCCCTCGCCTGGACGTTGCTGTCGGCCATCAGGCGCACGACGTCGTC
This sequence comes from Nocardia anaemiae NBRC 100462, assembly GCF_001612725.1. Lineage (GTDB taxonomy): Bacteria > Actinomycetota > Actinomycetes > Mycobacteriales > Mycobacteriaceae > Nocardia > Nocardia anaemiae. Next base: position 384,540 of record NZ_BDAZ01000008.1, read on the forward strand.
CAATGACGCGCCGCCCAGAATGGCCGCCACCGGAAGATCGCGGTCCAGTTCGGCCTGCACCCGCTTGCGGAAGTCCAATGCCTGCAGCGAATCCAGGCCGAGTGCCACCAGCGGCACCGAGCTATCGATGGCGTCGAGCCCGTCGGCCCCCATGACCTTGCCCAGTTCGATGCGCACCTGGTCGGACAGTGAACCGGCGGACGGCACGACCGCCTCCGGCCGAACCACGACGGCAGGCGCGGCGACTGTGGCCTCGGCCCGCGGCGGGGCCATATCCACTCGCGCGAGCACATCGGCGAGCAGCGGACCCCAGCCGACCGCCGAGATGATGTCGTTCAACTGCGACCAATCGGCGGCCATCACAATGCGATTGCCGGGCCGCCCGATTTCGGCGTACTCGGTAAAACCGACGGCGAGTGCGTCGCGCGGGTCCATCGACTGGCCGCCCGCGGCGGCGATCCGATCCACGCCGACCGCATGCAGTGGCCCTTCCACATCCCAGATACCCCATTGCATCGCAACGGCATTCGTGCCCGCCGCACGCAGGCGCATGGCCAACACGTCGAGCATGCGGTTGACGGTGGCGTAGAGAATCTGCCCGCGCCCGCCGAAGGTCGCCGCCGCGGACGAGCAGATGACGATCCGGGCATCCGGGGCAAGTGGCAGCAGCCGCAGCAGATGGTCGGTACCGATGATCTTCGATGCCGCCATTTCGAACAGCTTGTCGGTGGTCACATCGGCGAGTTCGGCGCGCACATAGTTCACTGCGGCGTGCACCAGCATGGTCACCGGGGTGTCCGTCAGCGCGGCGGCGAGCTCACGCACGCTCGATTCGTCGCTGACATCGCATGCGACAACCGTGATCTCGGTGGTGCTCACCTGTCGGACGACCCGCAAACGGCCGGTGCCGGTAGCGGTTTCGCCGGACCGACTGAGCAGCGTAATCCGCCGCGCGCCACGACCGGCGAAGTGCTCGGCGAACTTCAGTCCGAGGGTGCCGGTCCCGCCGACGATGACGACGTGTTCGAGCTCAGCGTCATCCGGAACTCCGGCAGCCGGTTCGAGCTCCACCTCGAGCCGTTTGGCATAGAGCCCGCCCGCGCGCAAAGCCAGCTGCGGTTCGTCCTTGGCATGCAGTGCGCGCACGATCTTCGCGGCCTGCCCCGCATCAGCGGCGTCGAGGTCGAGGTGTCGGAATGCGGTGCCGATATTTTCCAGTCCGATGCAGCGGAATCCGGCGGATACCGCGCCGTGGAACAGATGCGGTGCCGGATCGTCGTCGACGGCGGCTTCACCGCGCACGGTCACCAACCAACAGTCGGCGACCGTGGCATCCAGAGCGGGCAGCCAACGCGAGTCATAGAAGCGTGCCAATTCGGCGATCGCGGCGGGTCCGTCCAGATCGGGCAACTCCGGCAGCAGCACAACGATCGAGTCGTAGTCGGCGGTGTCGGCGGGCCGATCGGGATGGTAAATGGTCGCGCCACCGCCGTGGTTGTGCGCCGCGGTGCACAGCGCCGCGGCGAGTTCGGCGCACTGACCGGTGTGATCGACGACGAGCATTGTCCGCGGCGAAACCAGCGAACGACGCTCGAGCCGCACCCAATGCTCCGCCAGCCGGGTCGCGGGGTGCTCGGGGGCGACCGGCGTCATCGTGCGGTAGGGCGCCCACAGCCGCTGCGGATTCAACACGGTGTTGGGGAAATCCCGTAGCGGCAAACGCACTGTGCCCGAATCGGATTCGACCCGCAATGCATCCCATCGATAGTTCGAATCATGTACCGCGACCGACGCCAGATTGCGGGTGAACTCGCCGAGCCCCGCCGCAGTGCGCAACGAGGTGCCGACCACGCGGAATTCCCGCCGCGGCCCGGCCGGGTCCGGGCGCACCGTGCTGAGGTTCTCCTGAATGGCCAACTGCAGCATCGGATGTTCCGACATCTCTACGAAGGTGTCGACGTCGGCGGTTGCCGCCGTGATCGCCCGATCGAACCGGACGCGGTTGCGCAGATTCCAATACCAGTACTGGTCGTGCCGCAGGTCGGGCGTAATGGTCGTACCGAGTGTCGCGCCGTAGCAAGGGATTTCAGTCGCGATGAAGTTCGTCCCGCTCATTTCGTCGCCGAGCGCGGATTCCAGCGCCTCCCGGTACTCGCTGACCACCGAGGTATGCGCCGGATACGCGACGCGGATCTCCTTGGCGAACTGACCACGCGCGGTCGCGGTCGCCACCATATCGACAATGGTCTCGCGATCACCCGATATGGCCAGAATATGTGCCGAATTGACCACCGACAGCTCGGCCCAGCCGGAGTGCCTGGCCAGTAGCGCCTCGCACTGATCGCGGTCCATGCCGAGTACGGCCATCGAATAGCCACGCGGCGAAAGCTGATCGACGGCCAAGGCCCGATGCGTCACAGCGAGCACCGAATCCCGCAGCGTCATAACTCCCGATACCGCACCGGCGGCCAGTTCACCCTGACTGTGCCCGATGGTCGCGGCGGGTTCGACACCGGCCGCCCGCCACATGGCCGCCAAGGCGTACATCTGGAACATCAACGCAGGCTGGAGCACCCGCACCTGGTCCTCGAACTGCCCTTCGTTATCGAGCAGATAGTGCAGCGGCTCCCGATGACCGAAGCGCTCCTCGAAGATCGCGGTACAGTCATCGACCGCGCGACGGAAGGTCGGGGAGATCTCGTAGAAGAGTTTGCCCATGCCCGGCCGCTGGCTGCCTTGGCCCGGGAAGACGAATCCGACGCCGCGCGCGGTAGCGACGCCAACCGCCACCGCAGGATGTTCGGCACCCGCGACGATCGCTCGCAACGCATCGAGCAGGCCGTCGCGGTCCTCGACCATCGCCAGCGCCCGCCGTCGGCGTGCCACCCTGGTGCGAAACAGCATGTCCGCCACGCGATCCGGGGTCACCTCGGGATACCGCTCGAGGTATCCCAGGATCGCCGCCGCCTCGCCGCGCAGTCCGTCGGCCGTATCGGAGGACAGCAGTACCGGGACGGTTCCGTCCGGAAGTCGGTAATCAGGCATCGGTATCCTCCAGCACGGGCATGGCCAAAATCGCGTGCGCATTGGTGCCAGCGACGCCGAACGAAGAGACGGCGCCGTAGCGGACGCCGTCGATCGGATCCCAGGGTTCGAGCTTCGTGGCCAACCGCAGGCTGGTGATGTCCCAATCCACCTCGGTGGTCGGGTTGTCCGCGTAGAGGCTCGGCGCGATCTGTCCGTTCGCGCCGCTCAGCAGCACTTTGATCAGGCCGAGCACCCCGGAGGCGGCCTGCGCGTGCCCCATATTCGATTTCACCGAGCCGAGGCGCGGGCCGTCGGTGCCGCGGTGGAGGGCGCCATAGGACTGTGCGAGGGCGGTCAGCTCGAGCGGGTCGCCGACCGGCGTTCCGGTGCCGTGGCCCTCGATCAGGCCGATGTCTTCCGGTCGAATTCCGGCCGCAGCCAGTGTCTTCTCGATCAGTCGCTGCTGTGCCGTCGCGCTGGGTACCGCGAGTGGCGCGCCCTTGCCATTGTGGTTGACCCGAGTGGCGAGAACGCGGCCGTAGATCCGGTGGCCGAGTTCGCGGGCGCGCGACTCGTGTTCGATGACGACCACACCCGCGCCCTCACCCCACAGCGTGCCGGTCGCGTCGGCGGCATAGGAGCGGCAGTGTCCGTCGACGGCGAGTGCGTTGTTCTTGGCGAATTCGAAAAATGCGGCGGGCGAGCCCATGACACAGACGCCGCCGGCCAGTGCCCGATCGCATTCACCGGCACGCACGGCATTGGCGGCCAAATGCAATGCGGTAAGCGAAGACGCGCAGGCGGTGTCGGTGGTCAGCGACGGTCCGATCAGTCCGAGGCTGTGCGAAATCCGACCCGCCACCGCGCCGAGGGCAGTCCCGGTGGCCCGGTATCCGGAGTACTCGGTGACCACTCCGGACTGCGGCCCGTATTCATTGATGGACGCGCCCATGAAGCAGCCGACCTCGGCGCCGTCCAGCGCGCCCGGATTGATGCCCGCGTTCTCCAGCGCCCGCCAGGCCACCCGCAGCGCGACCCGCTGCTGCGGATCCATCGAAACCGCTTCGCGCGGCGTGATACCGAAGAACATTGGATCGAATTCGGTTGCCTCCGAGAGGAACCCACCCGCATCGGCGACCCGGCTCCAGCCTTCGGTGCGGTGCAGCGATAGCAATTCCTCGATCGGCCACTCCCGATTGCGCGGGAAAGGCCCGATGAGTTCGCGCGATTCGGCAAGCGCGGACCAGAAGTCGGGCAGCGTCTCGATACCACCCGGCGCCTCGACGGCCATACCGGAGATCACGATCGGATCCGTTTCCGCACTCATCCGACGCGATCCAGTTTTGGTGCGAGCAGTTCCGCGATACCGGCGGCATTGTCGTTCAGATAGAAATGCCCGCCGTCGAAGATGGTGACGTCGATTTCCTGTGCACTGTGGTTGGACCAGCCGTATAGCTCACGTGGCGTGATGAAGGTGTCCTCGGCACCGCCGAGCACGTGGATCTTGGCCTGCACCTGGACATCCACCGGGCAGGTGTAGGCATCGAAGGCCCGGTAATCGGCTTTCACTACCGGCAGCGCCATCCGCATGACCTCCCGGCTGCCGAGCACATCGGCGCCGGTGCCCTCCAGCGCGCCGAGGTGGTCGAGGATCTGCTCGTCCTCGGTCGGATGCGGCGGCAGGTCGACCGCCCTTCCCGGCGAGACCGCGGCGGACGGCGCGAGCAGTCGCACCTCGAGTCCGGCAGCCTCGGCATGACGAACCAGTTCGAAGGCCACCATCGCGCCCATGCTGTGGCCGAAGACCGTCAGTGGCAGCCCGCGATTGTGTTCGGAGGTAAGGAATTCCGCGAAGCCACCGGCGGCGAGTTCGGGCAGCGTGGTCAGTGCCGCCTCGCGGGCGCGGTCCTGGCGACCCGGGTACTGGAAGATCAGGACGTCGAAGTGTTCGCTGAGCACCTTCGAGAACGCACGATACGCGGACGCACCGCTACCCGCGTGCGGACAGATCAGCAAGGGCGGGCGTGCTGTGCCGTTTCGAGCGACCTGCGAGCAGTCGCTAGCGGCGGAGCGGGGCTGGTGGAATTGCCGGATCCATCCGAGATTTGCTGGCATTTCTTGACTCCTGCGCTTCCGCCGGACGTCCCGGCGCAATGCTCGCGCCAGGCAGCGTCATTCAATCGGCGGCGTACAACACCCCCCGGCTCGCTGCACTGATCTGTGGTTACTTCTGAACGGTCGCCCAATATTAGCGTAGCCTATCCTAACAAGTCTAGGCGGACGCCCACTGCGTCACTGGTCGGTGAGATAGCCACCGCGCGTGAAGAATTCCGCGGCCGAATGTTCGGTGCCGTCCTCGGTGCGAATCCGGGTGAGCACCAAGCCGCGATTGCGTCCGCGATGCGCCTCCGGACCGCACACCACCGCGCCGCCACCCTCCTGCACGATCACACGACCGGGCGTGCCGCCGTAGCGCGCCTCCGAAACCGCCGCCTCGAGCACCTCGATCCGCTCGCCGCGGTAGTAGGTGAACGCACGCGGATACGGCTCGGACAGTGCCCGCACGAAACGCTCCAGATCGACGGCGGACCAGGTCCAATCGATGCGGCTGTCCCGCTCGGAGCGCTTGTGGAAGTAGGTGCGCTCGGATTTGCGCTGCGGCTTCCATTGCGCGGTACCGGATTCCAAGGCGTGCAGCGCTTCCCGCAGCGCGCCGGGGATGAGTTCCATACCGCGCAGTACCAATTCGGTGCCGGTATCGGTGGGTCCGATGGGCAACGAGCGCTGCACCAGGATGTCGCCGGTGTCCAACCCCTCGTCCATCCGATGCACGGTCAGGCCCGTCTCGGACTCGCCGCCGATCAGCGCCCACAGCACCGGGGAGAAGCCGGTGAACTTGGGCAGCAGCGAATCGTGCAGGTTCAGGGTGCCGTGTGGGGGCAGGTTGTAGAGCTCGGCGGGCATCCAGGTGTACCAGCTGTTCACCACGATGACATCCGGTTCGGCGCGCTTCACCAGGTCGATGGTTTCGGCATCGGCCCGTTCGGTCAGATGCACCGGGATGTCGTGCGCACGGGCGAGGCCCTCGACCGAATCCGACCAGATCCCCTTGTAGGAATCCGCACTGGCCGGATGGGTGACCGCGAGCACGACCTCGTGTTCCGAATCGATCAGTGCCTGCAGGGTTTTGCGGCCCCAGGTCTGGAAGCCGAATGAAACGATGCGCATGAAAACCTCACGTAGATGTATCCGGGGATGTCGGGGCCGAATCAACCGAGTCGGGCGGCCGCACCCCGCCGCGCACCGACGACCTGACGCGCTGGGGCGGTTCGCAATATCCGATCCGAAAGTTCGCCGAGGCAGCTCAGATTCGGGAAACCGGGACCCTGCGCGATGGCCGCCATATTCGGCAGATAGAGCTTCGCGTCCAGTCCGGAGACCGCTAGGTCGTAGCCGATCGCGGACTCGAGCCTGGCCTGGGTCAACGGACCGCCGACGGCGAGCTCGAGCAGATCGGCGGCATCGGAATCGAAGAGTTCCAGGAACCACAGCGGCTGCCCACCGGTCGCGTCGACCACCAGATCGAAGTTGTGCACTTGATCCGGACGGCGGTCGTTGCGCAGCGTCACCGCCACGCCGTCACCCTGTTCGGCGACCCGCACGACTCGCCCCTGCAGATGGTGCACGCGGTTGTCGCCGATCACGCTCTCCTGCACGCGCACCGAGAAAACACCGCGGTCGGTGCGCCGGATGACGTCGCGGCGCTCGTCCATGCTCAGCGCGTTCCACTTGGTCGGATCGCTGAAAAGCGCGTTCTCGAAATAGCTTTCGCCGCGGGTATAGATGGTGGCCTTGGGCGTGATCACCGAAATGGTCAGCATGTCGTGGCGGACCAGCTCGTCCAGCGCCGAACCCGCGGTCTCGCCGCCGCCGATCACCGCGACGCGCGAGGAAACCGGCAGCGCGCGTTTGCCCGCCAGATCCCAGAATTCGGCGATGCTGAGCACACTGGGGTGTTCGGCCAGGGCTCGCCCGCTGTGGCCGGGGCCGGTGATCATCAATGCGTCCGTGTCGATTTGGGTGGTCACGCCGTCGGCGTCGGTCACCGAAACCAGCCAGCCGTCGGCCGCCGCCGCGACCGAATCCACTCTTGCGAGGACCAATTCGAGATCGATCGCGCGGGCCACCCATTGCAGATATTTGGCCCAGACGTGGTGGTGCGGGCTCGGGCGGCCGCGGTCGATCCATTCGGCGTAGGTGCCGTGCTCGACCAGGAACGAGGTCCAGCTGTAGGCCATCATCGCCTCGTCGATAGCCCGGTTGTGCCCGCGCACCAAGGTCGAGTGGTACGGGAAGCCAATGTCCTTCTCTGGGCTGGTGCCGAGCCGGTGCTGGCCGTCGGTCCAGCCGCCACTCGGCAGCCAATTGCCGCCGACGGCATGCGCCTCGACGACGATCACGCGCGGGGGCGCGAGCCCCAATTTCCGCAGGACGTGCGCTTTTGCCGCCACCGCAAGGGCTTTGGGCCCTGCTCCGACCACCAATAGTGTGTCCACGGTTCTCCTGCGTTCGATCCGGGGCGGAGCCAGGGTCACCTAACTTCCGGCCTTCAGCTTTGCATAGGCTTACCTTATATTGCACTGTAGTGCCAGTCCTGGATCGGCACACTCCCGGCAAACGAACGATTGGATGATCCGATGCTCAGCACCAGAAATAGGCCGGTGGCGCGCCTTGCCGCCGTGGCGTTTTCCCTCACCGCGGCCGCCGCGATCGGCGCATTCGGCACCGTCGCCACCGTGGCCCCGGCCAGTGCCGCGCCCATCGGCGCGCCGATGCGGACCGCCGCCCCCGGCCTCGGCGAGTTGAAGGCCAAGCTGCAACTGGTGCTGAACACCGGCGCCGCGCGCTCCGCCCGCGCGGCCGAGCTCGAGGCGGGCGAGGCCGGTCTGAGCCTGGTCGACCAGGTCGGGGGCGCCATGGCCTCGGCTCCGCCGAGCTTCCGCTGGAATGTCCTCGGCCCGGTCAATGTCTCCGGCGATCTGCTCACCGCCCAGCTGACCACCGCCATCGACGGTTGGGACCCCTGGTACTTCGACCTGTCGTGGAAGCAGATCGATGGCACCTGGAAGCTGACCCGTGCGGCCGAATGCACCATCGCGAGCGTCGCGATGCTGCCCTGCAACCTGTAATCGCCTGCGATACGGGCACATTGGCTCCGAGGTAGCTGACTACCTCGGAGCCACACGGCTATTCGGAATCACCGCTCCGGACACCCCACGACATCAGAGTATGTTTAGGCTAACCTTAGCTGCATGGGTAGAGGTTTCGAAGGGTTGATGCTGAAGGCGTGGCGCGCCGAGGATTACCGGCTCACGGTGACCTCGACCGAGCACATCAGCGATAAATACCTGCGGCTCGGCTTCGATGCGGGCGGACTGCTCGCCGATCATCCGGTGCACCCGACGCAATGGGTGCGGCTGTGGATTCCGAATGGCGAGCGCGAGCATCAGCGCGGCTACACGCTGGTCGATCCCGATCCGGACGGGAACAAATTCTCGATCGAGTTCGCGGTACACCATGGGCCCGCCTCGATGTGGGCCCAGCAGGCGGCCGTCGGGGACCAGATCGATGTTTCGGTGCTCGGCTCGGATTTCCAACTGCCCGACCCACTTCCGAGCGAGTTCGTCGTCTTCGGCGATACCGCATCGCTGCCCGCCATCAATTCACTGCTCGACGCGATCGGCGATGTGCCCGCCCGGGTCTGGTTGGAATGGCAATACGAATCCGACACCGGGCTCCCGGTCCGCAATAAGCCGCACCACCAGGTGAAATGGGTGCAGCGGATCGACAACGGTCGACTGCTGCGCGAGCAGGCCGATGAAATGGCTTGCCCGAAGGACGCTTTCGCCTGGGTCGCGTGCGACGGCCACACCACACGGTCGATCGTCAAGGCGCTCAAGGCCAGCCATGGGCTGCCGAAAACCGCCATCAAATCCCGGGCCTATTGGAAATAGTCATCCTCAGGATGGGCACTCGGGGTCCGGTGCGGCGCCGGAAGCGGGCTGCAGTCGATCAGCCAGGAGTCCCTGGAAACGCGGGCACGTCATGATGTCGTCGTACGGACATTCGCCCTCGATCATGTCGAGCGCGGCCTGCGCCCGAGCGATCCGCGCCAGCAGCCGTTCGCGGTGCCGGACCGTCACCTCATGGCGGTCCGGTGCGGACCGGGCGGCCAGCATCGTGCGGATGTCCGCGAGGCCGAAGCCCGCCTCCTTCGAGACCAGGATCGCCGCCACCCGGTGCAGGTCGGTATCGGTGTAGCGGCGGCGGTCACCCACGCGACCCGGTGTAAGCAGTCCTTCGGCCTCCCAATATCGCAATACATGTGTCGGCAACCCGAACTGAGCCGCCACCTCGCCGATTGACTTCATGTCGACATTAAGTCGCACACTGACTGCCATGTCTACATTGCTCACTCTGCTCGACGCCTTCGACGACCTGCCCCAGGTCCGTAACCTGCGAGAACACACCTACGACGCATTGGGCGACACCGTTGTCGACGTCGGCTGCGGGAGCGGGCGCGCCGTCGGCGAGTTGGCCGCGCGCGGGGTGCGGGCCATCGGCGTCGACCTGGACCCGGCGATGATCGAGATCGCCGTCGAGCGCTGGCCCGCAGGCGAGTTCCACGTCGGCGACGCCACCGCGCTGCCGCTCGATGACGGCTCGGTCACCGGCTACCGCGCCGACAAGGTTCTGCACACCCTCGCCGAGCCCGAGCGAGCCGTCATCGAGGCCCGTCGGATCCTGGCCGGCAACGGCCGCGCGGTACTCATCGGCCAAGACTGGGACACCTTGGTGATCGACTCCGACGATGCCGAACTCACCCGCACGCTGGTGCACGCTCGCGCGGACGGAATGTCCAACCCGCGGGTTGCGCGGCGATACCGTAACCTCCTGCTGGACAACGGGTTCGTCGACGTTACCGTCGAGGTTCATACGATCGTGTGGACAGACTCCACGGCACTGCCTGTGCTCGCCAACATCGCGGGAGAAGGCGCCTGGCTCGACGACCAAGCCACCAGGGGGCGCGACGATCGGCTGTTTGTCGCCGTCCCGATATTTCTCGCCTCGGGGACTCGCGCCGATTGAGTACCAGTGCGCCGTAGGTCGAGAGCGGCGCGGGCTCCAACCCGTGGCCCGCGACCGCCCGTTATCTAACGATCATTCCAGCCGAGGTCGCGCCCGATCACCTCGAACAACTTCTCGTTCCACGGGCGATAGAACTCGCGCAGCCGGGCCAGCGAATCCTCGTCGGGCTCCGGGACTTCGAGCGGATTGCGGTTCAACACGTGATGGCGGATCGGCTCGACGGCGGGCAGTCCGAGGAATTCGTGGATACCGCACACCGTCTTCGAGATGTCGGCGAAGAAGTCCTCGGCGGTGACGATGTAGACGTTCCCCTTGTCGAATGCCTCGAGCCAGCGGGCCACCGAATTGACGTAGACACCGGTGCCGAGCACCGGCATGGAGGGCAGTGTGGTCGGTGGCGATATGGGGAACATCTCGAGCGCGTACCCGACGTAATCGGCGAAGGTCCTGCCGTACGGCATGGCGCGCAGGCCGTCCTTGCTACTGAGAAACAGATCCCATTTGTAATGCGAGTGCGCTCGATCCACCGGGTCGCGCAGCATCATCACGATCTTGGCGTCCGGTCGGGCCGCACGGTAGTTGTCGATCAACAGCAGATCGTGCAGCGCTGGGTCGAAGTGGCCCGCCAGCGCCTGGCCGGTACATCGCAGCACCTCGGCCTTCTCCCGCTCGGTCGGAAAGAACGGCCCCCACAACTGTGTATAGCCGTGGCCGATCTCCTTCGTGAGCGGCGCCAGGATGCTCGGATGCTGCATGAGATAGCTGGCGAGATCGGTGGTTCCGCTCTTCAGCGCGCCGACGCAGGCGAAATCCGGCAATACCCGTGGCCCGCCGAACCGCCGCAACCACAGCCGAACCGGTGGCACTCTGCCGAAATAATGCGGCAGTGTCAGATAGCGCATTCCCAGCTTCGCGCTGCGCAACGGATGCCCGAGATGACTTTCCCGGTTGTAGCGGTGCATTTGCCATTCTTCGAATACCGCGAATCCTTTCGTATATCTATCCGAGCCATAGTCTTGTGCGCTCGACGGCGCCACCCCTGTTGCCATTGGAACTTCCCCTCGCACAACGATCTTCGCCGCGGAGCACGCGGCGATCTACTTTTCGAACCAACCGCCAGGAATGGTTCGCCCGACTACTGACACGCAACTCGAAGGAAACACATGTCGTTACATCCCGCTGCCCTTCGGGAACCGATTCGCCGATCACGGTAGCGCCGAGTTCGTCCCGGTGTTACCGAAATCCCGGCTGTCGATACACAGACGACGAGCATCCGATCTGGGCAACTTCACAAGACCCGCCAACAGGGGTGCACAGCCGCTCCGGCCGTAACCCTGCGCAGGCTAAGACACTTGCGATGCGAAGCTCGCACAGTGGGACCTCGCCACCGAACAGGTACTGCGGGATACCTGCTCAATACCGAATGGCCGGTTCTCCCAACGCACTTGGCAACACATCTTCGACGCGCCGGGGAAGCTTGCGTGAACGGCGGACTATCCCAGCAACTTTCGCGCACAAGCATTACTAGCTTATCGAGCTACACAGATTGCTACTGCCATTGGAGAGGTGAAAATGTTTGTCACGACAATTATTTCGAATATCGGCGACTGCCGCCGTGACCCCGGCGCCTTGACCGAGCAGCAGGCGCACCGGGCGATGCAAGTGCACTTGTATTGCAGTGTCGACAGTTGCAAAGTCCGCCGCCGTGCCAGACAGACGCTCGTCGAATCCCGCCGGATGGTGCTGGACGAACGCGCCGAGCCGTAGTCGTCAAGGCGCAACCGCGCCGCCGTGGAATCGACCGTGCCGTCTGTGCGTTGGCACAAGCATGACGACCACCCAGTCCGATCGCTCCGCCACGCCCGTCGTCGACACCGGCACCGCATTCGGTGCAAGGGTCGCCGAACGCCTGGAACGCGAGAATGTCATCTGGCTGACCACCGTCGGCCGCAGCGGGACACCACAGCCGAATCCGGTGTGGTTCCAATGGCGCGACGGTGAATTCCTCATCTTCAGCCAGGCCGATAAGTCGAAGTTGCGCAATATCGCCCGCAACCCACGGGTATCGCTGCATCTCAACAGCACCGCGACCGGCGGCGACGTGGTGATTCTCACCGGCACCGCGCGAATCGATGAGGCCGGGCCCACATCGGCGGAAGTCGCCGCATTCACCGAGAAATACACCGAGGGGCTCGCCTCGATTTCGATGACCGAGGAACAGTTCCACGCCGAATACTCGGTCACGCTGCGCATCACACCGGATCGACTGCGCGGATTCTGAGCCCGACCCGGCCGTGAGCTGCGGATTCGTCGCCGACTAAGGTCATCGGTGATGAGAAGGAGGCAGCAGCCGCCGTTGCCCAAGCGGCACGGCCTGGATCCGGCCCGGCTCCGCCTACCGGAGCAGGGTGATTGGGCGACCATTCGCGACCATCTGGTGGACCGGCTGCCTCGTGTCCCCGCCGCGCGGATCGATGAGCTGCTGGACGCGGGCGGAATCGTCGACCTATCCGGTCCGATCGGGCCGGACGCGCCGTATGTGCCGGGCGGCGCGGTCTGGTTCCATCGCGACCTGCCCGACGAGACCGAAGTGCCGTTCGATATCCCGATCGTCCACCGTGACGACGATCTGCTCGTCGTCGACAAACCGCACTTCCTGGCGACGATTCCGCGCGGCCAGCACATTCTGCAGACGGCATTGGTGCGGCTACGTCGCGAACTGGACCTACCCGATCTGATTCCGGCGCACCGGCTCGACCGCGTCACGGCGGGACTGGTGCTTTTCGTGATCAATCCGGCCCGGCGCGGGGCCTATCAGACCATGTTCCACAAGCGCACAGTGCGCAAGGAGTACCAGGCCATCGCCCCCTTCGATCCGAAGCTGACGCTGCCGCGGACGGTGCGCAGCCGGATCATCAAGGAAAAACAGGTACTCGCCGCACAGGAGGTCGCGGGGGAGCCGAATGCGGAGACCTGGATCGAATTGCTGGAGCAGCGCGACGGACTGGGTCGCTATCGGCTGCGGCCACTGACCGGTCGCACCCATCAACTGCGGTTACATATGAATGGGCTCGGCATTCCGATCCTCGGCGACGACTTCTATCCGGTACTCACCGACAAATCTGTGCACGACTTCACTCGGCCCTTGCAATTGCTGGCCGCATCACTCGAATTCACCGACCCGATCAGCGGCGTGCCGCGCCGGTTCGACAGCACTCGGACGCTGCAGGCATGGGCCGATCCGCACGGATGGCGGGGCGGCATTAACGCCTCCGGTGCGTAACGCGAAACAGGGTACGACCATGTTGATGACGCGAACCCCCGAAGCCGATCCCCGCGCGCCGGTTGCGGGCATCCGTACACTGGTCCGGGTGCTTCACCAGGACCTCGACGAAGCGGCACCGCCCCGCCACAAACTGCACGCCTATCTCGACGTGGCCGTTGTGGTGATCGTCCTGGCCTGCAGCAATCTGATCGCCCACTTCACCACGGCGTGGGCGAGCATTCTCACCGTTCCGACCGCCGCCGTGGTCCTGCTCGCGCTTATGCGCCGACGCGGACTCGGCTGGTCCGAGCTCGGACTCTCGCCGCGACACTGGCGGCGCAGCACACTCTGGGCGGTCGGTGCGGTCGGCCTGGTGCTCGCGGTGGTCGCGATCGGGGCGCTGCTGCCGATCACCCGGCCGTTCTTCCTCGCCGACCGCTACGCCACCATCTCCGGCGCACTCATCGCCTCGATGATCGTCATTCCGCTGCAGACCGCGATTCCGGAAGAGTTGGCCTTCCGCGGTGTCCTGCACGGCACGCTCGACCGCGTCTATGGCGTCCGCGGCGTCTTCGCTGCGGGTTCGCTGCTCTTCGGCCTCTGGCATATCGCCTCTTCTCTCGGTCTGACCACCAGCAACCGCGGCCTGAGCGGCTTCGTCGGCGGCGGTCCGGCGGGACAGATCATCGGGATCCTGCTCGCCGTCCTCGCCACGGCCGCCGCGGGCGTTGTCTTCACCTGGCTGCGCCGCCGCAGCGGCAGCCTGCTGGCCCCCATCGCCCTGCACTGGTCGGTGAACGGCGCGGGTGCGTTGGCCGCCGCCCTCGTCTGGCACACCACCCTCACCTGACCTGAAATTCCGCGCAAGCCCACTGGTGCCGCGTCCAGATTGCTTGCTGCGCTTGCCGAGCGCAGTGATACGGCGGTCGAATCCGCTGCGGGTGACCACCATTCGACTACGTTCGCCGGAACCCCGGGCCCGAGCAGCGATACGGCACCGGCCTGCGATTCGCGCATTTGTTCGAGTTTTCGGGGTGCGGAGCATTGACCTCGGGCGGGTAGCGGTTTAATCTCGGTGCGATCACACATATGTTCGAGCATGTAGGTCTGCGTCGGTATGACACCTGCTCCTGGGAAGGCTCGCGATGCGCGACAAACAGTCGACCGGTAGGTCCGAGATTGCCGCACTGACCGAGCGGGTCGCGAACGCGCGGGGTCGGTTGCCGCTGCAGGATGACGCGGCGCTGGTGCAGGCGTTGTCGGATGCCGAGATCGATGCGGAACGCGAACTCGCGCAATGGGTTCGGGCGCAGCGGCGGGGGCAGCGCAAGCGAGCGGTCCAGGATGAACTCGCAGCCGAGAAGCGCAACCGGCGGACCATGTCCGCCATCCAGCGCGCCGATGACGCGGATGCGCGCTGGCATCGGCGGGCGCTCGCGGCGCGGCGGCGAGTCTCGAATCAGGATGCGCGCCTTGCCCAGTTGTACCGCCGGGCCGAATGGTCCTCGCGTGCGTTGATCGCCGTCGTGGTGCTCGGCATGGTGTGGGCCGGGGTCAATGTGCAGCACAACCTGGTGCCCAGCGGGAATATGGCGGATCCGCTGTACTGGTTGAGCTACGGGATCGAGGCGATGATCTCCATCCCGATCATCACCATCATGGTGGCCGCGACGACGGCCGCCCGCTGGGGCCGCGAACTCGACCGAGGCAAGGTCGTCTTCTTCGAGACCGCGTTGCTCGGCACGACCGTCGCCCTCAATGCGGGCCCACATCTGGCCGCCGGAGCCTTCGGCCAGGCCGCCGAATACGCGATCGCACCGGTCATGGTCGGCGTCGTTATCTGGTTGCACGCCTGGGTTTCCGCGCGATACGCCCTGCTCATCGATGGTGTTCCGATCGTCGAGAACGAACCCGAACCGCCGCCCCGGCATCGAGTCACCACCGAACGCGGCGCGCCCATCGACACCTTCCACGACGACCCCATCGACCGTCGAGAGCTACTGGCGGCCAAGGGTTTCGACCCCATGCTCGACCAGGCCGGAGTCCGCTTCCCGGTCGACATGGATACCCACGTCGCCGAGGCGGCGATGCGCGCCGCGCAACCCGACGCGGTTCCGGTCTCGCGCCTCGACTGCACGGAAACCCTGGTGTATCACGCGCAGAGCACCCGCTCGACCAACGGCCGTCTCACCCAACCGATTCCGAGCGAGAACTACCGCTCTGCTCACACGACGCGTACCTCGGATCCGGTCCAGGACACCGCGACCACCTTTACCGGTGCACAGCCTGCCCATCCGTCGGCCACGAATACCGGCGGCGAGAAGGCCTTTCACGCCAACGACTTCGATCTCCGCACCGCGAGCGTCAGTGGGAGCACACCGCACGCCACCGCGCACCCGGGGGCCGCGATGGGCACTCGCGTCGGGCACGCACCGACTGCCACTAGTGGATTCGAGCCCGATACAGCAGCGACTGCTACCGACGATCGCACGACTTTTGCCACTACAGGCTTCGAGCCCCGTCCGGCAGCTCCGAGTGCCACCAACCCTGGCATCCGACACACGACCGACTCCGCGCCCCAGACCATGTCGATGACTGCCGATGCGCGCCCGACTCTCGCCACTACCGGCCTCGACCCCCAGACCGGTAGCGATGAGCGCACAACTTTCGCTACCACAGGTGTCCAGCATCGGACGGAAGCGCCGAATGCCGCTGGTACTCGCGACGAGCACACGACAGTTGCCGCAACCGGATTCGCGCCGCACGACGCGTCAGTGACCGCCGCCGATGAGCCCACGGCTTTCACTGACACCGGCATCGCACCACGGACGGCAGCGCCCAGTGCCGCCAGCACCCGCGACGAGCACACGATAGTTGCCGCAACCGGATTCGATGCACAGACCGCGGTGACTGGTGCCGACGAGCGTACGTCTGGTGCCGACATCGGTAGTTCGTCCGGGACTACTGCTTCCGCTCGCGACGGGGCCAGCGGCGAGCGCACGGCACCTGCGGCGGGCACCCCTTCCGCTGCGGGCGACGGTGCGACTTCTCCTGCCACACGCATTCGGAATGCAGCTGCAGCCGATGCCCGGAACGAGCGCACAACCGCCCTCGCAACTGATCCCACAACCGCAGCTTCCACTCGCGACGTGCGGTCCGCGCGCGATGTGGGTGCAACCTCCATTGTCGGAGCGGTCGAGAACGTTGGCACCCGCCCCGCAGCGCAGTCGCAGCTGAGCATCTTCGATACCGCGATCGTCGAAACAAGTAGCGGCACCGTCGACGCAACCGCAGACCAGGCCATGGCCGACACAAGTCGCGCTACGGCGTCCCCCGCCGCGGCGGGCACCGCTACACCAGCTGACGTTCGCCACCCAGCGAATTCCGGCACCCGTACCGAAACCTCTTCGCGCACAAGCGCGGCAGCCGACGCGGCGCACGAAAGCTCACCCATCGAACCCCAGCGTGCTACCCGCGGTTCCGCGACACCGACTCCGGCCGAACAAGTCACCCGGGCAATGGAGGTGCACCGCACTTCGAGCACCGACAATTCCGCAACCGATCGCGTGGATCAGACCGCGGAATCCGAGGCCGAGATCGAGCAACTCGTTCCGGACGACGCGCCTCGTCGCACCACCAGCGAGGTGATCAGCGAAGTTGTGCAATCACTTTCGGCCGAGAACCTGCTGACCGAGAACCTCGGCTCCGAAAGCGATGATATCGAGGTCTGGTCGGTCGCCCGCGCAATCGCGGGCCGCGGCCTCTCGGTCATCCCGGTGGAGCAACTCGCCGAAATCCTCATGCTCGCCGACCAATCCTGGACCCCCACCAGCATCGGCGCGGAGGTCGGCCTGTCCCGCACCGCCATCGCCCAGGTCCTGGAATTCGCCCGCCGAGTCCGCCGCCCCTACGCAATCAGCAGCTAGCCAAACCCTGCCGCTGCGGCCGCAAGCAGCGTCGCGGAAGCAGCAGCACGGCACGGCGGTCGGTGATCCCCGCTCACGCATATCCAGTGACTACCTCGCACAGGTTGCACCATGTGCGAGGTAGTCACTGGATATGCGGCGATGAGCATTGAGGACAACGAGAAAGCAAGGCACGACACCGTCGACACAACTGCTGCGGACCGCACAATCCGCGGCTTTCTGGCCATCTCAGCGGAGTAGCTACCGAAATCATGGGCCGCGGTTCGAGCGGGCGTGCACCGGGTGCCTGTCGAGACGAAGTGCGGCAGCGGTCGTTGCCACCGTCTGTGGTTCTAGCAGGTCATCTAGGACCTCACTTACAGGCAGATCTGCCGTCAATCCTGTTGCGGAACCGGCCTATGTGATCGGGCCCGTCGCTCCAGTACTGCCATCGCGACGGTCGGCACGACGGCCAGGATGGCGGCGGCCAGGGCCCAGGTGAAGGTGGTTCCGAAGGCCGATGCTCGGTCGGCCTGCAGGTTGGCGTCGCGCAGGTGGTCATTGAGGACGACGACGAACAGTGCGGTGCCGATCGATCCGCCGATCCGCTGCATGATGTTCAGTTGTGGTGTGGCGTCGCTGATCTGGGCCGGTGTGAGTGTTCGCAGGGCGACGGTCATCGCGGGCATCACGGCCAAGCCGATTCCGGCTCCGCGCACCGTCATCGCGAGACCGAGCAGCCAGTAAGGGGTGCTGTCGGTGAGGAGCATGAACGGTACGGTCGCCACCACGCCGATGACACTGCCGATGACGCAGATTCGGCTACCGATCCTGTCGAAGATGCGTCCGGACAATCCCATCGCCACCGCGGCGCCGATGCCCTGCGGTGCCATCAGCATGCCGGTATGGGCCGCATCTTGGCCACGGACGATCTGAAAATACAAGGGCATCAGTACCATTCCGCCGAAGGTGGCCGCGCCGAAGATGAATGTGGTGACCGCGGCAGAACTGAACAGCGCGTTCCGGTAGAGCCGAATATCGAGCAGTGGGTGGGCGATTCGCGACGACCGAACGACGAAGGTCGCGATCGCGACGCTTCCGGCCAGCAGCGTAGCGAAGACGTGCGGTGACCAGAGCCCTCGTGGCCCGAGCTCGGCCAATCCGTAGGTGAGCCCGATCATTCCGAGCGAGGCCAGCGCGAGTCCGCGAATGTCGAGCCGCTCAGCGGAGAGGTTGTCGTCGTCGGTGGGTAGCAGGCGCGCGGCGAGAATCAGCCCGAGTATGCCCAGCGGCACATTGATCAGGAAGATCCACTGCCAACCGGCGGATTCGAGCAGCAGTCCGCCGATAGTCGGTCCAACCACCGGAGTCAAGACCATCGGAATCCCCACGGCTGCCATCACTTTCGCCAAGCCACGCTGACCGGCGGCCTTCACCAGGATGATCTGCCCGGCGGGCACCATGGCTCCGCCGCCGATCCCCTGCACGACCCGCGCCCCGATCAGCTGACCGATATCGCTGGCCAGGCCGCAGGCGATCGAGGCGAGGACGAACACCAGCAGCGAGGCGAAATAGAGCCGTTTGGCTCCCATCCGCCGTGCGGCCCAGCCCGTGACCGGTAGGACCGCGGCCTGCGTAAGCAGATAGACGGTCACGACCCACTGGGTGGTGTCGAGTGAGCCGCCCAATGTGGTGGACAGCGATTTCAGGGCGACATTGACGACGGTGGCGTCGAGGAAGGCGAGTATCGCGCCGATCAGCACGACTATGACGGCCTTGCGCGCCTGTGGGGTGAGGGTGAGTTCGGGCTGCGCGGTGCGGTTTTCGGAATCAGAGGATGCTGTCACCCAGGAAGTGTCATCTCTATAGACAACTCTGTCAACCCACGGGTTGATTAATGTGCCTGTCGGGTTAGCGAAGTCATCTGGCTAGGTGATTGGGTAGGGTTGGGCACATGACGGCGACATCCAGCCAGACCCCCGAGTCCCGCGCCGGCGGTGCGGTCCGTCGCCCGCGGCGCGCGCCGAATCCCGACGAGCGTCTCCGCGATGCCGACCGCACCCGGCAGGCGCTGCTGAGCGCCGCGCTGGACGAGTTCTCCGAGAAGGGTTTCGATCGTGCTCGCCTACAGGACATCGCGGCGCGGGCCGGGGTCAACAAGCAGCTGATCTCCTACTACTTCGGTGGCAAGGAGAACCTCTACCGCGAGATCCAGCGCGGCTGGCAGGAGCACGAGACCACCTTCGTCGATCCCGCGCTATCCCTCGAGGAAGTCGCCGACCGCTACCTGGCCGCGGGTTTGGCCGACCCCAGAGCCGCCCGGCTGATGGCCTGGCAGGGCCTCACCGCCGACGCCCACACCACCGACCTCACCGACGATTCGGTCGCCACCGACCTGGCCAACCTGTCGCGCGCCAAGGAACGCGGAGAAATCGCCGCCGAACTGGATCCGGCCTTCGTCCGCACCGCCCTCATGGCCATCGTCATGGCCCCCGCGGTGTTCCCGCACGCCGCAGTAGGCCCGACCGGACTGAAACCCGGCTCGAAGGAATTCGAGGACTACTACCGCGGTCAACTCCGGGCGCTCCTGCGCCGTCTGGGTGCGGATTCATCTCCACGATGACGTCGGCGAATATGCCAGCCAGGCTTACTACCCGAGCGTGGCGTTCGGGTGATTCCCGCTCGCGCATATCCAGTGACTACCTCGCATAGGTTGCACTATGTGCTAGGTAGTCACTGGGTATGCGGCAACGAGGGTTGAGGACGACGAGAAAGGCCGTCCGACTCGGATGTTCCGAGTCGGACGGCCTTGTCACTGAGGGGCTGGACTTATCGGCGTTGCCCTGGAGCCGCTGTCTTTAGTTGTAGTGCGTATCCGAGTAGGCGTACTGGTTGCTGCGCGCATCCTGTGGCTTCCCTACGGGTTCACCGTTGGAATCGCGGTCTCCATGTCCTGGCCACCAGGCGCGGTGCCCGATCAGCGCAGTCACGGCTGGGGTGAAGAACATCGCCATGACGAAGGCGGCGATGGCGATGCCCACCGAGATCGCGAAGCCCATCTGCGACAGCACATTGTTGCCTGCCAGCATCATCGACGCGAAGGTGCCCGCCAGGATCACACCGGCCGCGGCGACCGTGGGGCCGGTGTGGCGAACCGCGAGGGCCGCAGCCTGTTTCGGTTCGTTTCCGGCTCGCGCCTCCTCACGCAGGCGAGCGACCATCAGAATGTTGTAGTCGGTGCCGAGGGCGACCACGAACAGGTACATGATCACCGGCAGGGTGAAGATCAGTCCGGAATTGCCCTGGAAGTGCTGGAAAACCAGCACCGCTGCACCGAGCGTCGCGGCGAAGCCGAGGAAGACCGAGGCCATCAGATACCACGGCGCCACCAGACTGCGCAGCAGCAGCGCGAGCACGATCATGATGAGGATCGCCGCCACCGGGAACACGATCTTGTAGTCGTGCACCATCGCATCCTGGAAGTCGACGTACACCGACGAGATGCCGCCCACCGCAGCGGTAGTGCCCGCGGGTGCCGCCGAATGCGCGGCATCGCGGAGCGGATCGCGAACCGTATCGAGCGCGGCATCCGATTCGGGCGCTCCATCGAGGGTCACCTGGAAGTCGGCGGCCAGTCGATCATTCGACACCGTCGGCGTCCCAACCTGATTCACGCCTGGCACCGCGGCAAGCACGGCTCGGTAGGCGGCGAGCTGGTCATCGGCGAGCGGTGCGCCGGTATCCGACCGCAACAGCACCTCGGACGGCTGTGTCGACCCCGCGGGCATGCCCTTGAGCAATTCCTTGTTGTAGACCGTCGATTCGGAGGAATCCGAGGTCGAGCCCGAGCTCAGATCGAATGTCGGGTGGAAACCGAACGCCAACACGCCGAGGGCGACCAGCAGCCCGCCGGACATCGCCGCGAACGCACCGGGCCGCCGCCCCATCGCCGCGCCGATCGCAGCGAAGCGGGTGCCCTTCGGCTCCTGCTGCCACGCCTTGGACGGCCAGAAAACCTTGGTGCCCAACAGCGAAACCACGGCGGGCACCAGCGTGAGTCCCGCCACCAGCGCCACCGCGACCGCGATCGCCAGCGCCGGACCGAGCGCACGGAACATGCCGAGCGTCGACAGGACCAGCGCCATAAATGCGATGATCACCGCCCCTGCCGCCGAGGTGATCGCCTCGCCGACCTTGGTGACCGCACTGACCATCGCGGTCTTCGGATCCTCACCGGCGCGCAGGCGCTCCCGATACCGGAACATCAGGAACAGGATGTAATCGGTGCCGACACCGAACAGCACAACCAGCAGAATGGAATTCACCGAACTGTCGACCTTCAGATCGAAGGCCTTGCTGACCATCGCGATCAACCCGCCGACGGTGCCAGAGATCGCGCCGATCACGACGATCGGCAGCAGCGCGATCACCGGACTGCGGAAGATGATCAGCAGCAGCACCAGAATCAGCACCACCGTCGCGATACCGATTATGGCCATACCTTTTTCGCCGGATTCGGTCTGATCGAGCATCTGCGCCGCCTGACCCGTGACGCCCGCCTTCAGATCCGTGCCCTGCACCTGATCTTGCAATGCGTCCCGCAGTTTCTTGACCGCGTCGCTCTGCGTGGTGTCGCCCGCATTGGTCACCTTCGTCATCTGCACGGCGGCGATCTGCACCAAGCGGTTCTCCGAGGCGGGTACGGCCTGGATGCCGATGACGTCTTTGATTCTCGCGTCATCGAGCTTCGACGCGATCGCCGTCACGCCAGCCGAATCGGCCTCGGATAGCGGTGCGCCGTCCGACCGGACGAAGACCAGTAGCGCCGCGGGCGCTTGCTGCTGCGGAAACGCCTTCTGCTGCAATTGCATTGCCTGAATCGACTCGTAATGCGATGGCAGGAATTCGGATTGGTCGGTGGTCGATTTCAGTTGCGGCGCCGAGGCCACCACCGCGATCACGATGAACAGCCAGAGACCGATCACCTTCCACGGGTTGTGCACAACGATCGCGCCCAGTCGAGCGAACATGTGGGAGAAGTCCTTTCGAGGTCCGAACGAGCGGACCGGTCTCAGATGTCGAGTTCGTCGATCTTCGGACTCGTCTCGATGTCGACGAGTTCGCGGTAGATGCGGGCCGGAATCCGTCCGGCGAGTTCCTCGACCGAGTCGACGATGTCCACCGTGTAGTCGCCCCAGGTCTGGTCGTCGACGTCGAAGATCTCCCGCCAGTCCTTCAGATCCCTGGTCCAGTTCGCGAATGCGAAGTCCATCCAGTCGGCCTGCTGCCGATGCACCACGTATTTGCCCTTGCGGCTCAGGTAGACCCGGATCACCGCGATTCCCGATTTGGTGAATTCCCGTGCCGCACCGAGCTGTCGCCCGACGAAGCGCTGCCTGTGCAGGCCACCGGGCCCGGTTTTGAGCAGCACATCGCGCATATCCGATGCGCTCTTATCGATATTGATCGTGACCACCTCCGAAGCGCTGTCGGCCGGTGTCTGCGAATCCGCGTCCATGATTCCCCGTCCCATAAATAGATATGCAATACAGCATGGGTTCGACGCCAGCGGACCCCGATTCGGTCCGCCGCGGTGAGTTGATCTGTTGCTTTCCGGTCACCTCGAGCAGGCTCAGCGGCGACCGTCGGGAATCACTATAAGTAGATGTATACGTATAACGCAAGACTTGCGTCGAGCGGCTTCGGATCACCCTCGCGGACTACCCCTCACGGTCGGGCCGCCGCACCGCCTTGACCAGCAGCGACAGCCAGATTCAAGCATCATTGCCCGCCGGGAATCCGATCGCGAAACCGCCGAGGTACCTGCCGACACCAAGCTTGATTGCGGTGCTGTGACAGCCGACCACCTCACCGCACCCACCCTCCGGAACGTCCCGGGCCCGACCGGCCGACGGATACGACAAGTGTTGGCGCACAAAGCTCTCCGACAATGCGCTCACGCCGATAGCGGACCCGCCGGTGAAGCACCTCACACTGGTGACAGCGCCGAGTCCGGCGAGCAGCACAGATCGCCGCAGCCCACCGTTGACGAGCCCGGCGACCAGCCAACGCCAAATTGGCATGGCCACACCGAACCACCCCCTGCGTACCGCAGACCAGCCCGCCGACCAGCGAACGCCAAACGTCCATGACCACACCGAGCCGCGCACCCTAGACCAGCCCGCCGACCAGCGAACGTCGAACGGCTAGGACCACGCCGATCCCCTGCGCACCGAACTCGCGAACTACGCACCCACACAAAAACTCTCGCCGAAACCAGCACGCACCCAAGCAACCGGTTCACATCGCCCACTACGGCGCGGGCTCTCCGTGTTCGAGGTAAGCCGCACGGCCGCCGGAACGCGCGATATGCGCTTGCCGTAGTCGGCGAGCGAGCCGCGGAATCAAATAGTCATCGAGTTGTGCCAAGTGAACCCAGGCCCATTGGTCGAGTTCGGTCTCCTGGAGGGTAATTGCTTGCTCATCGGATCCGAGATCGCCGCAATCGAAAACATAGAGAATCTTGTCGCCATCGGTTTCGCTCGGCGCCCAATCGTGAACAAGCAATTGCTTTGGCGCACGGTCGATTCCGAGTTCTTCACTGATCTCACGGCGGCAGGCCGCACCCGGTGACTCCCCCGGCTCGACATACCCGCCGGGAATATCCCAACCATTGCCGTAAACCTTGTGCACCAATAGCACCTCGTCGCCGCGCACGAAAAGCGCTCCCGCCGCCAGACGTGCGCGCGCAAACAGATTGTCCTCGCCGGTCATTGATTCACCTCACGACCTGCATTCGTCGGGCCAAGGCTTGCAAAACGAACGAAGGACTGCCGTGCGCATTGCGCATCCAGGTAAGTACGAGTTGGCGGCTGAGGTAATGATGGCGAACCTGTTCCGGAGCCGCCTGCTCGGCATCGAGCAGAGCCGATACCGAATCCTGTTGGCGGCCCGCCAGATTGAACGCGCGAGCGAGCTCGAGCTGGTGCCGAATCCGCCGCTCCACCGGAAGGGCGGAGGTATCGAGGCCGGGACCCAATCGCAGCGCGATCTGCACATCACCGAGTTCCATCGCCGTATTGACTCGATGGATCGCGACATTGGTGGGCCCGAACGCCGTCCACAGGCAGTTCCGATCACCACCCAACTTCGTTGCGGCCGACTCCGCTTCGGCCAGAAACTCCTGCACGGTGTCACGACGATTGCTGCGCGCTGCGGCCATCGAGCCGACCAGCAGCAACGTTCCGTACACCGACAGAATGTCGTCCCGGCCCTCACGCAGGTACGGCTGCAGGTAGGCCGCACCGGCTTCGACCAGATCGACAGCGGGTTGCACACGGCCGGTCGACATCACCGTGAAAGCGACGGATCGCATCAGGGAACCGACAATCGCGAGATCATCGGTCCGCTGAGCCGCGGCGAGACCTCGTTCGGCGGCATTCCAAGCCAGATCGGTTTCACCGAGTTTGGTCAACACCGAGGCCGCCACCTGGTAGCACAGCGCCAACAGCCGATACCCGGATTCGTCCCCATCGCGCTGGGCGACCGCCAACGCGGCGGACAACAGGGCGGGCAAGCGACCCGCGACAAATCCGAACCTGGCGCCCTGATAGGCATCGAAGACACCGGACAACTCCCGTTCGAGTGCCGGGAGTCGAAACGTGTCCGGATCACGAGCAGGCGGCACCGGTGCGGGCATCAAATGGCTGTAGTCCATCAACGCGGCCCGGAGTGCGGGAATGGTGGAAGTCCCGCTATCAGTGGTCCATTGCAACAGACTCGGATCACCGATCAAATCCCCCAGTGAAACATCCAATGCGTCTGCGAGTAGGCGGATCACTGATAAACGGTCCAGCGGAATCCGATTGTTCTCGACCTTGCTCATCCAATCGTCTGTCCGCCCGACAAGTCCGGCTAGCACATCTTGGGACATACCGCGACGCCGTCGGTACCAAGACACCCGCTCACCGATGGTGAGGTTCTGGGTCATTCCGCGCACAACACAATCTTCCGACTCGGCTGGGCAACGATCCCGGAAAGATATTCCGGGCATACATCTGATTCGGCCTCAGGCTACTTGCAAAACCAACGACATCAGTGCTGAACGGGACAAGGCCACCGTGGACACCGAGGAACTCGAGAGCGTCGTCGATTGGGCGGACTACTACCGCCGTCATTTTCATCTTCCAGCCGAGGAACGTGGCGGATACGTCATGCTGCCGGTGACGAACCATTTGGGCATCATCCACATGCCCAAGCTATTGGCCGAAAAGGTTCGGGTTTCCTTGGTACAGCAGGGCACTCTCGGCCCATTGCTGGCGCGGCAGATTCGCTGGACCTTCCTGGCGGCCGCGGACTACTCCCCGAGCAATCAAGTCCTGGAACTACTGGCACGCAAAAACATTTGTGTGCCCGTGATCGGCAGCGCGCTGATGATCCCGACCAGCCTCGGACGTTGGACCCGTGAAGGAGCGCACTGGATCAATCCACCGCGCCGCGACCAATTGATGCCAATGCTTTCGACCGTAATCAGCACTACGCTGGGAGCAATATCGGATCGAAGCGACCGACCGGCTTCATCTTGGACTGGGTGAATAATCCGAACCGCTGAGCAAATATGAAAAAGGCCCGCTTCCCAAATGGGAAGCGGGCCTTTGCTTTTCCGCCGGAAGAGGCTTACTTGGCCTTCTCCAGGACCTCGACCAACCGCCAGTGCTTGGTGGCCGACAGCGGTCGGGTCTCCATCAGCTGGACGCGGTCGCCGACACCGGCGATCTCGTTCTCGTCATGCGCCTTCACCTTGGTGGTGGAGCGAATGATCTTGCCGTAGAGCTTGTGCCGCGTGCGGTCTTCCAGCTCGACAACGATGGTCTTGTTCATCTTGTCCGAGACCACGTAGCCGATGCGGACCTTACGGGTGCCGCGCTTGACCTCGGGGGTCGCTTTCTCTTCACTCATGCCGCATCTCCCTTACCAGCGGGTGCCGAGGCCAGGCCGAGCTCACGCTCGCGCATGACCGTGTAGATGCGCGCGATCTCGTGACGCACGACGCGCAGGCGACGGTTGTTGTCCAACTGTCCCGTCGCCATCTGGAAGCGCAGATTGAACAGCTCTTCCTTCGACTCGCGCAGGCGGGCGACGAGCTCCTCTTCGTTGAGCTCGCGGAGCTCTGCGGCCGGTGTACCGGTAGCCATCAGAACTGCTCCTCCCTGGTCACGATCCTGCACTTCATCGGGAGCTTGTGCATCGCGCGGCGCAGCGCCTCGCGAGCGATCTCCTCGTTGGGGTAACTCATTTCGAACATCACGCGTCCGGGCTTGACGTTCGCGACCCACCACTCCGGCGAGCCCTTACCGGAACCCATGCGGGTTTCGGCGGGCTTCTTGGTGAGCGGGCGATCCGGGTAGATGTTGATCCAGATCTTGCCGCCACGCTTGATGTGGCGGGTCATCGCGATACGCGCGGACTCGATCTGCCGGTTGGTGACGTAGGCGGGCTCGAGAGCCTGGATGCCGAATTCACCGAACGCGACCGAAGTGCCGCCCTTGGCCATGCCGCTGCGGCTCGGGTGATGCTGCTTCCGGTGCTTGACCTTCCGTGGCATCAACATGCGTCAGCCCTCCTGTGTTTCTGCCGGGGCGTCGGCAACCGCGGTAGCAGCGCCGGCACGCCCGGCCTCGGTGCTGGTCGCGGTGGTGCCTGCGGAACCGGACCGACGCGGGCGGCTCGGCCGCTCCCGACGCTCGCGGCGGTCACCGGCTGCGGGCGCGGCCGCGGCCGTGACCTCACGCTTGCCACCGACGATGTCGCCCTTGTAGATCCAGACCTTCACGCCGATGCGACCGAAGGTGGTCTTGGCCTCGTAGAGGCCGTAGTCGATGTCCGCGCGCAGCGTGTGCAGCGGGACGCGGCCCTCACGGTAGAACTCCGAGCGCGACATTTCGGCGCCGCCGAGGCGGCCCGAGCACTGCACCCGGATGCCCTTGACGTTCGGCGAACGCATGGCCGACTGGATGGCCTTACGCATCGCGCGACGGAACGCCACACGGTTGGACAGCTGCTCGGCGACACCCTGGGCGACGAGCTGCGCATCCGACTCGGGGTTCTTGACCTCGAGGATGTTGAGCTGCACCTGCTTCTTGGTGAGCTTCTCCAGTTCGGCGCGAATGCGATCGGCCTCGGCGCCGCGGCGACCGATGACGATGCCCGGACGCGCGGTGTGGATGTCGACGCGAACCCGGTCACGGGTGCGCTCGATCTCCACCTTGGAGATGCCCGCCCGCTCCATGCCGGTGGCGAGGAGCTTGCGGATGGCGACGTCTTCCTTCACGTAGTCCGCGTACTGCTTGTCCGCGTACCAACGCGACTTCCAGTCGGTGGTGATACCGAGGCGGAAGCCATGGGGATTGATTTTCTGTCCCATTTACTTTGCCCCTCCCTTCCGGCGGCTGCGAGCAGCACCGGCGGTGGGCACGCTCTCGACCTCGATGGTGATGTGGCTGGTGCGCTTGCGAATCCGGAACGCGCGGCCCTGGGCCCGCGGCTGGAAACGCTTCATGGTCGCGCCCTCGTCGACGTAGGCGGTCGAGATGACCAGCGTGGCCGGGTTCAGGCCGAGGTTGTTCTCGGCGTTGGCCGCGGCGCTGGCGACGACCTTGGCGACCGGCTCGCTCGCGGCCTGCGGCGCGAACTTCAGGATCGCGAGGGCGTCCTCGACCCGCTTGCCGCGGACCAGGTCCACGACACGGCGAGCCTTCATCGGGGTGACGCGAACGTGCTTGGCGGTCGCGCGCGCAGTCGGATTCTGAGTCTCAGTGGTCATCGCCGCTTGCTCTTCCGATCTTCCTTGACGTGGCTCTTGAACGTCCGGGTGGGCGCGAACTCACCCAGCTTGTGGCCGACCATGGACTCCGAGACGAACACCGGCACATGCTTGCGGCCGTCGTGGACGGCGAAGGTGTGACCGATGAAATCGGGGATGATGGTCGAACGACGGGACCAGGTCTTGATGACCTGCTTGCTGCCCTTTTCGTTCTGTACGTCCACCTTCGCGAGGAGGTGGTCGTCGACGAACGGGCCCTTCTTGAGGCTGCGTGGCATTTCTTACCTCCTCCTTCAGCGCTTCTTGCCGGTCTTGCGACGGCGGACGATGAGCTTGTCGCTCGGACGGTTGGGCTTGCGGGTGCGGCCTTCCGGCTGACCCCACGGCGAGACCGGGTGGCGACCACCGGAGGTCTTGCCCTCACCACCACCATGCGGGTGGTCGACCGGGTTCATCACGACACCACGGACCGTGGGGCGGCGACCCTTCCAGCGCATGCGCCCGGCCTTACCCCAGTTGATGTTCGACTGCTCGGCATTGCCGACTTCGCCGACGGTGGCGCGGCAGCGCACGTCGACGCGACGGATTTCACCGGAGGGCATACGCAGCGTGGCGTAGGGCCCTTCCTTACCGAGCAGCTGGACGCTCATGCCAGCGGCACGGGCCAGCTTGGCGCCGCCGCCCGGACGCAGCTCCACATTGTGGATGGTGGTACCGGTCGGGATATTGCGCAGCGGCAGGTTGTTACCCGGCTTGATGTCGGCGGTGGGGCCGGACTCGATCGGGGTGCCCTGCACTACGCCCTTGGGGGCGATGATGTAGCGCTTCTCGCCGTCGCGGTAGTGCAGCAGCGCGATGTTGGCGGTGCGGTTCGGGTCGTACTCGATGTGCGCGACCTTGGCCGGGATGCCGTCCTTGTCCAGGCGACGGAAGTCGATCAGACGGTAGGCACGCTTGTGGCCGCCACCGCGGTGGCGGGTGGTGATGCGACCGTGGGCGTTGCGGCCACCCTTGCTGTGCAGCGGGCGGATCAGCGACTTCTCGGGAGTCGACCGAGTGATCTCAGCGAAGTCCGAGACGCTGGAGCCACGACGGCCCGGCGTAGTCGGCTTGTACTTACGGATTGCCATGAGTTCTTCTCTGCTTTCTGGATTCCCAGGCGCTTACGCGACCGGGCCTCCGAAGATCTCGATGGGCTTGCTGTCGGCCGAGATGGTCACGAGCGCGCGCTTGGTGTCCTTGCGCTTGCCGTAACCGAAGCGGGTCCGCTTGCGCTTGCCCTGACGGTTGGCGGTGTTGACGCTGGTCACCTTCACACCGAAGACCTTCTCGACGGCGATCTTGATCTGCGTCTTGTTGGAATCCGGGTGCACGATGAAGGTGTAGGTACCTTCCTCGATCAGTCCGTAGGACTTCTCCGAGATGACCGGCGCCAGCAGAATGTCGCGGGGGTCGGCGATCGTGGTCACTTGCTGTCCTCCTGTGCGGATTCGGCGGGGCCGTGCACGAAGGCGTTCAAGGCCTCGACGCTGAACACCACTTCGTCGCTCTCGAGCACGTCGTAGGTGTTGAGCTGATCCGGCGCGATCGGGTGCACGAACTCCAGGTTCTGCACGCTCTTCCAGCCCGCGATGTCCTCACGTCCGAGGACGAGCAGGAACTTCTTCCGGTCCGACAGCTCGGACAGGAACGACTTCGCGGTCTTGGTCGACGGGGTCTGACCCGAGACCAGTTCGGTGATCACGTGGATGCGCTCGTTGCGCGCACGATCCGAGAGGGCGCCGCGCAGCGCGGCGCGGATCATCTTCTTGGGGGTGCGCTGGCTGTAGTCGCGCGGCTGCGGACCGTGCACGGTGCCACCACCGGTGAACTGCGGCGCGCGGGTCGAACCCTGACGGGCGCGGCCGGTGCCCTTCTGGCGGTACGGCTTCTTGCCACCACCGGAGACCTCGCCGCGCGTCTTCGTCGCGTGCGTGCCCTGGCGTGCGGCGGCAAGCTGCGCGACGACGACCTGGTGCATCAGCGAGATGTTCGCGGTGACATCGAAGATCTCCGCGGGGAGCTCGACGGTGCCGTTGGTCTTGCCGCCGAGTTCCTTGACCGGGAGGGTCAGGTTGGTCTTCTTCTCGACGCTGGTCATGCGTGCGCACCACCCTTCACTGCGCTCTTGACGGTCACGACGCTGCCCTTGCGACCCGGGATCGCGCCCTTGATCAGCAGCAGACCGTTCTCGGCGTCCACCTTGTGAACCGAGAGGTTCTGCGTGGTGACGCGGTCGTTACCCATGCGACCCGACATGCGCATGCCCTTGAACACGCGGCCGGGGGTGGCGCAACCACCGATGGAACCGGGACGACGGTGCACCGCCTGGGCACCGTGCGAGGCACCCTGACCACGGAAGCCGTGGCGCTTCATGGTGCCTGCGAAGCCCTTGCCCTTGCTGGTGCCGGTGACGTCGACGTAGGCGCCCTCTTCGAAGACATCGGCGTTGATCTCCTGGCCGACCTCGAAGGTGGAGGCGTCCGCGATCCGGATCTCGGCGACGTGGCGGCGCGGGGTGACACCGGCCTTGGCGAACTGGCCGGAAACCGGCTTGTTCACCTTGCGCGGGTCGATGGCGCCGAAGGCGACCTGGACGGCGCTGTAGCCGTCGCGCTCCACGGTGCGGATCTGGGTAACGACGTTCGGTCCGGCCTTGATTACGGTCACGGGGACGACGCGGTTCTTGTCGTCGAACACCTGGGTCATACCGAGCTTGGTGCCCAGGATGCCCGCCGCTGGCCTGTTCTTGTTGTCAGTCATGATTCGAGTCCCCGTCACTGAATGTTGACGTCGACGCTGGCCGGGAGATCGATGCGCATCAGGGCATCAACCGTCTTCGGCGTCGGGTCGAGGATGTCGATCAGCCGCTTGTGCGTCCGCATCTCGAAGTGCTCGCGCGAGTCCTTGTACTTGTGCGGCGAACGGATGACGCAGTACACGTTCTTTTCGGTCGGCAACGGCACCGGCCCGACCACACGGGCCCCGGTGCGGGTCACCGTCTCCACGATCTTGCGCGCGGACGCGTCGATCGCTTCGTGGTCATAGGCCTTGAGCCTGATGCGGATCTTCTGTCCCGCCACGCTAAGTGTCCTTTTCTCCGCTTATCGTTCGTGGTCCGGAAGCCGGGTTCCGTACCACCTTCAATTGCACAGCCCGAACACACGAAGACGTCTCAGAGGAGACCGCGATCGGGACATGCCCGATCCTCGCCGCTGTTCATCTGTCATGGTTCTCCGGTCCACGCGGTCGGGCGTGTCGCCCCGATCTCTGATCGGAATTCAACGCAGCCGCTCATTCCTCGGCCCCGGCTCGAAACTTCACCTGGCCTGGAACGTTTGTCCCGGACGCACCCACGCTGGATGTCCAGCGAGGTACACGATTGGGTGTTGCTCGCCTCACCACCCGCCACAACCGCCGAACGGCATGACCCGGTGCAAGGCAACCCGAACAGTATGCCCGACCGAGTTGGCGACTTCAAATCCGCCCCCTACCAACGCTTCCTCAGCAGGTCAGGGCGTGAATCCCGGGCGCGCCCATACTACTGCCGCCAATGAACTTACTTCTGAGTAAGATAGAGCCATGACGAAACCGACCGCGACCCATCGGATCTGGAACAAGCTGCCGGACAACCGGCTGGGGCACACCCTGTTCTCGCTCGGCATGGTGGCCCGGGTGCCCTACTTCGGGACGGTGCTGCCGAGCGTCGTGCGGTTGGAGCCGGGACTGTGCGAGGTGACCTCGCCGAAATGGTTCGGCATCCACAACCACCTGGGCACCTTCCACGCGATCGCGGCCTGCAATCTGGCCGAGGTGGCCATGGGCATGCTGAGCGAGGCCACGGTGCCCGATAGCCACCGCTGGATTCCCAAGGCGATGAATGTGCAGTACCTGGCCAAGGCCGAGACCGGTTTGCGCGCGGTGGCGAAGCTGGCCGAGGTGCCCGACTTCAGCCGGATCACCGAGGGGCAGGAGCTGACCGTCCCGGTCTCCATCTACGACAAGCACGGCCTCGAGGTAGTGCACGCCGACATCACGACCTGGATCACGCCCAAGTAGGTGAGCGCGCCGGAGTCTCGAGGCAGCGCGGGCCTTACTGCAGACCGTCTGAAGCAGGTGTGCAGGTCACACCCGAGGTGTGCGGTTCGCCGCATCGGCCGGGAGCAGTATTGCGGGCGAACGGACGGAGCGGTTTGAATGCGAAGCATGGGTGACAGGGCGGTCCGGGAGTTCGACCTCTGCGTGGTGGGGCTCGGACCGACCGGTCGGGCGCTGGCGCATCGGACGATGCGGGCCGGGTTCCGCGTCGCCGCCGTCGATCCGCGGCCGGACCGGTTGTGGCCGCCCACGTTCTCCTGCTGGATCGATGAGCTGCCGGAGTGGTTGCCATCCAGCGCGATTGCCGCCCGCATTCCGAAGCCGACGGTCTGGACGAAGACCGAGCATCGGATCGACCGCCCCTACTGCGTGCTCTCGAAGACCGGACTGCGCGATGCACTTCCGCTCGACGATGCCACCGTCGTCGCCGGGCGGGCAACTCGCGTCGACGCCAACGAGGTAGAGCTCGCGGACGGCACGATCCTCAGGGCCGCAACGGTTTTCGATACCCGCGGGCTGCCGACACCGGGACAGCGCCGCGCCGCCAGCGCGCACGGCATCTTCGTCGACGCCGAAACCGCCGCGCCCATGGTGACCGAGAGCGAGGGGCTACTGCTGGATTGGCGGCCGGAGAACGGCGCGGGACCCGATGCGCCGCCGTCGTTCCTCTACGCCGTCCCGCTCGGTGACGGCACGGTGATCTTCGAGGAGACCAGCCTCGGCCTGCGCGGCGGCATGCCACAGCACGAATTGCGCAGGCGCACCCTGAACCGTCTTGCCGCCCATGGCATTCGACTCACCGGCACCGAGCCCACCGAGGCCGCGCACTATCCGCTGGACCAGCCACCGCCGAAAAAGGGCACTGCCCAAGCGATTCCATTCGGCTCCCGCGGCGGCATGATGCACCCCTGCACCGGCTACAGCGTCGCCGACTCGCTGACCCTGGTCGACATCGCCGTCGCCGCCCTTCGACAAGGCCGCGACCCGATCGCCGAACTCTGGCCGTGGCAGGCCCGCTTGGTCTATTGGATGCGCATGCGCGGCCTCTGGGGTATGGGCCGCCTGACGACCGAACAGTCCATCTCGATGTTCGATGCCTTCTTCAGCGCCTCGCCCCGCGGTCAGCGCGCCCTGCTCTCCGCCCATGACGACTACGCCGCCCTCGGCGCGGTCCTCTTCAATACCGTCGCTCGCACTTGGCCGTTCCGCTGGCGTTACGACCTGGTCGGCTGGACGAATCGAAACCGCTGGGCCGGTTTCGACTTCGCCGCAGCCGAACGCGAAGAGCGACGGATCGGCTGACGAAGATCAGGCGCCGGTTTCGGCGGCGCGCTGGTAGCCGCGGATCGCCGGGTACGCGAATACGACGATGAGCCCGACCACCCAGGCGACGGTCTTCAACAGTGGTTCGGCGACGGCACCGCCGTAGGACAGTCCCTTCATCGCGTCGATGGCACAGCTCATCGGCTGATTCGCCACCACATCCTGCAACCAGGTCGGATACGCGATCACCGGCACGAACCCGGAATTGAAGAACATCAGCAGGGTATTGACGATGCCGATAACGCTGACCAGCATGACGCCCTCGGTAATGGTCGCCAGCGCCGTGACCAGCACCGCGAAGCCGACGCCGAACAGCACCGGGATGCCGATCAATGCGATGGCCGCCAGCGGCCCCTGCCCGAAGCGGAAGCCGAGCGAGAAGCCGACCGCGATCACGAACAGCGTGGTGACCAGCACCCGGACCGCCTCGGCGAACAGCCTGCCGGTCAGTCCGGCCGCCCGATGCACCGGCATGGTCCAGAACCGACCGAGCAGCCCGGTGAACTTCTCACCCTTGAAGCCGAGCGCGCTGACCACCGCACCGGACATCGCCGCGACCAACGTGATCAGCGCGACCTGTCCATAGATGCTCGGCTTACCGGTGGCCGCGGTGATCGAATTGCCGAGCACGACGCGGAACATGAACAGCGTCAGCGCCGGATAGAGCAGCGTCTGGATGGTTGTTGCGGGATCGCGCGCCCACACCAAGAGCAGCCGCTTGCACTGGATCAGACTGTGCGTGATCCAGGTCGACAGCGCGCGTTCGGATGGCGTGGCCACCCGCGGCAGCGGGTCGAATCCGTCCACCTCGGTGCGCTCCAAGGTCTCGACCGAACTCATGACCGCCTCACACTCGCCCAGATCGCCAACGGAGTGAAGACGATCGCCATACCGCCCAGCCAGGTCAGCGGCACCCACAGCACATCCCAGCTCACCCCGTCATGGGCCATATCGCGCATCGCGAAGGAGAACTGGGAGATCGGCTGATTGCGCACGAACGGCCGGATCCACATCGGAAAACTGCGCTCCGGGACGAATCCACAGGACAGCATGCCGAAGATCAAGGTGGGCAGCGTCAATGCCTGACTCAGCGATTCCGGACTCTTGGTCAGGCTGCCGAGCGCGTCCGCGCCGAGTGCGAGCACGGTACCGACCGCGATGGAGAAGACGCAGAACAGCACGGCCTGACCGAGTCCGGCTATGAAGCGGAAGCCGATCATGTAGCCGAAGATGATCGCCGCGGTCAGCGCCGTCAGCGAACGCACCAGGCCAGCGCCGATGCGTGCGCTCAATGGCACAAGCGCGCCGATCGGCATCGTCTGTAGTCGAGTGCTCAGACCGGTCAGCGCCTCGTACGCGGACAGCTGCGCATTCGACATCATCGTGAACGCCATGGTCTGCAGCACGATGATGGGCATGACGAACTGGGCGTAGTCGATGCCCTGGAACTTCATCACGAACCGCAGCGGCAGATAGAACCCCAGGGTGAACACCAGCGGGGTGATCATCGCGACGATCAGTTCGCCCTTGACGGCCATCGTCCGCACAATGCGTCCGGCCAGCGCTCGCCACTGCGCGAAGTAAGAGAGTCTGGCCACGGGCAGCTCGGCGAAGAGCAGCGCCGAATCGGGCCGCTCGACGGTTGGGGAACTCACTAGTGGCCGCCCGAATGGCCGGTGATGGAAAGGAAGACATCGTCGAGCGAGGGCCTGCGCAGCGCGATATCGGCCAATTGGATCCCGGCGGCGTCGAGCCTGCGCAATGCCTCCGACAGCGTGGTCGCGCCGTCGGGTGCGGGAATCGAGATCCGGTCGCCGCCATCGAGGTCGGCGAGCACGGCGGCGGGCACCAGATCACCGAGTGCGTTGGCGGCCTTGCCGAGCTGACCCGGATCCAGCGGGACCACCTCGCAATAGCTGCCGCCGGTCTTCTCCTTGAGTTCGTCGGCGGTGCCCTCGGCGATCACCGTGCCCTTATCGATGACGATGATGTTGTCGCTGAGCACATCGGCTTCCTCGAGGTACTGCGTGGTGAGCAGCACTGTGATGCCCTGATTCTTCAGCGCGGTCACCAGATCCCACACGCCCTGCCGACTGCGCGGATCCAGACCGGTGGTCGGCTCGTCGAGGAATACCACCTCCGGACGCACCACCAGCCCACAGGCGATATCGACCCGACGACGCATACCGCCGGAGTAATGGCGCACCGCGCGACGGCCCGCGTGCACCAGGTCGAATTCCTCGAGCAGGGTGTCGGCGCGCTTGCGGGCGGCCGATTTGCCCAGGCCCATCAGGCGGCCGAACAATTCCAGGTTTTCCCGACCGGAGAGGTTCTCGTCGAGCGCGGCGTACTGGCCGGTCATCATGATCGAGCGGCGCACACCCGCCGGATCCTTCAGCACATCGTGGCCCGCGACAACGGCGGTGCCGGAGTCCGGGCGCAGCAGGGTCGACAGCACTTTGACCATGGTGGTCTTGCCCGCACCGTTGGGCCCGAGGATGCCGAGCACGCTGGCCCGCGCGGCGGTGAAGCTGATGCCCTGCAGCGCGTGCACATCGCCGAATGACTTCCGGACATCCGCAACCGCGACCGCGACGTCACCACCATCGATGGGTGGTGGCTCGCTGGTATGCGAATCCGCTTGGTTCAAGCTCGGCATCAACTCTCCACTTTGTCTGATCGGCGGCGTTCGCGGGGCCTTGGGCGGCGACCGCGGGTCGCCAAGAGTGTGGGCAATGAATACATCCCGGTTGGTGATCCCTGCCGCCAAGCGTGATGTTACCGGCAGGGCCATCTCCGCAGGGCCGACCGAGCCATACCCAGTGAACTGCGACCTAAGTGTGTCCTTACTCACATTTCTTCCCGCTGCTCCGCCCGAGCGGAGAACGTCGCTGGTGACGGCCCTCCAGGGGCAGCGTAGGGGCGGTGGCGCCACCTTGTCCGGCCGTCGCGGCGACCATAGTCTGCTAATGGGGGAACACGCACTCACTCGTTTGCGGCAGCGCTGCTTCGCCAAGCGTTCAGCGGCTGCGGTGGATCGACCCTGCGAGAGGTGACCATGGCCGAGACCGCGCAGCCGAGGCTGGCAGCGCATACGGGAGGATCGGGCCGACCGAACGTGCTGACGTCCTATGACCCGCGCACCGGCGAAATCGTCGGCAACTACGCCGTGATGGGCGCTGGCGAAATCAACCGCACCGTGCGCGCCGCCCGCTCCGCCGAAAAGTGGTGGGCGGAACTGGGATTCAGCGCCCGCAAACGCTGGCTACTGGATTGGAAACGCAGTATCGCCAGGCGCGCAGGCGAATTGGTGGAAATCCTGTGCGAGGAAACCGGAAAACCGGAGGCGGACGCGGCAATCGAGGTGATGCTCGCCGTCGAGAATCTGGATTGGGCGGCCCGCAATGCCGCGCGCGTGCTGGACCGGCGCAAGCTCGGCTCCACCTGGCTGACCCGCAATCAGCACGCCTCGGTCGGCTATCTGCCGCTCGGTGTGGTCGGCGTGCTCGGGCCGTGGAACAACCCGGTGTTCACCCCGATGGGCTCGATCGCCTACGCGATGGCCGCTGGCAACGCCGTGGTGTTCAAACCCGATGAGCTCACCACCGGTGTCGGGGTCTGGCTGGCCGACAGCTGGAACCGGCTGGCGCCGAATCAGCCTGTGCTGCAGGTCGTTACCGGGGATCACGCCACCACGGCGGCGCTGTGTCGGGCCAAGGTGGACAAAATCGCCTATGCCGGTTCGGATGCGGGCTCGCGCGAGGTGATCAAGCTGTGCGCGCAGACCTTGACACCGGTGGTGGTCGAGCGAAACGGCAAGGGCACCATGGTGGTCCACGTCGACGCCAAACTCGACGAGGCGGCCGAGGCCGCCGTCTTCGGCGCGATGGCCAATGCTGGCCAGAACTCCACCGGCATCCAGCGGGCCTATGTCGCCAACTCCGTCTACGACCGATTCCTGGAACTGGTGATCGAACAGGCGCGGCGGCTGCGGCCCGGCGCGGATAAGCGCGCGTCCTACGGTCCGATGATTCTGGAATCGCAGGTCGACGTGGTGCGCAAGCAGGTGCGCGACGCGGTGGCCAGGGGCGGGCGCGCGGTGGTCGGCGGACTGGATTCGATTCGCGATCCCTATATCGAACCGATCGTCTTGACCGACGTGCCGGAGGAGAGCGTCGCGATTACCGGCGAGGGCATCGGACCGCTGCTGATCGTCAACAAGGTCGCGAATATGGACGATGCGGCGCAACGGATCAACGCGGTCGGCAATGGTGTCGCGGTGTCGGTGTTCACTCGCGACGTGCACGGCATCGAATCCTTCGCCGAGCAGCTTCGGGTCGGCGTTGTGACCATCAATTCTTCGACCGCGTATGCCGGAATTCCGGCGCTGCCCTTCGGCGGGGTCGGCGAATACGGGCAGGGACACCATCACGGCGATCAGGGACTGCGCGAGTTCAGCCGGACGCTGGCGATCGCGCGCAAGCGGTATCGGGCGCCGGTGAATCTGTCCACCTTCGACCGGCGTCCTCGCCACCTGCGCACCGCCAAAGCCATCTTCCGGATGCGCCACGGTCGCTAGCGCCGCGGTGACTCCGCGCATCCGGCACGTCCCGTGATCGGTGGCGGGGTGCCCGCGCGATCAGTCGGCGAAGACCGGCTTGCGCTTGGTGAGCATGGCGGTGGCGCCCTCGAAGAAATCGGGGGACTGGAGCAGTTCGCTCTGGCCGGACTTTTCGGCGGCGAGGGTGGAGTCCAGTGCCGAGAGGGTTGCGGCGTTGAGTGCCTTCTTGGTGAGTTCGAGTGCGCGGCGCGGGCCCGCGGCGATCTTGGCGGCCGCGGCCTCGACCTTGGCGTCGAGTTCGTCCTCCGGAACCACGGCGGTGAACAGCCCGGCCGCCTTGGCCGCTGGCGCGGGGAGTCGCTCGCCGAGCAGTGCCATTTCCGCGGCCAGCGGGCGTCCGGCCGCGGCGGCGACCATGGACGCGGCGCCGCCGTCGGGCATCAGACCGATATTGATGAAGGCAAGCAGCAGGTAGGAATCCTCGGCGGCATAGACCAGATCGGCGGCCAGCGCGATGCCGACGCCGACACCCGCGGCCGCCCCCTTGACCCGCGCGATGACCGGAATCGGCGCGTCCACAATGGCTTTCACGAGCCGGTTGGCCGCATCCATCACCATGTCCGAGGTGATCCCGCGCTGCGCCTCGGAGGCGGTTGCGGCAAGATCGGCGCCGGTGCAGAAGTCGCCGCCCTCGCCGGTCAATACGATCACCCGCACCGAACGGTCCTCGGCGGCTGCGAGGAAGGTGTCACCGAGGGCGACCATCGTGTCGTAGTCGATGGCGTTCTTGCGCTTGGGCTTGGTGAGCGTGACCCGGAGCACCTTGCCGTCGCGGACGGCACTGAAACCCGCGGATGTGGTCGCCGAATCGGGGTTGCTCATTTGGTGCTCCTGGTCTGGAATCCGGCGGGGCATTCCCATGAATGGTGGTTAACTTTGCGAATTGTGGTTAACTTAGGATGATTTGTCCGGCGCTGTCAACCAGCGGCGCCGTAGCGGAACGGAGAGCTGGATGGTCGCGGATCGCAGCGAGGTCGGTCTCGCTTCCGCGCGGCCTGACACAGCTGCGAGCAGGACGGGAGCCGAGCCTGCCCAGTCGGTGCGGCGGCGCCCGAAGGATCGCAAGGTCCAGATCATCCGGGCCGCCGCGCGCGCGTTCAGCGAACGCGGGTATTACCCGGTCGGCGTCGACGAGATCGCCGCCGAGGTCGGCATCTCCGGGCCCGCGCTGTATCGCCACTTCGCGAATAAGTACGCCCTGCTGGTCGCGGCCGCCGAAGAAGGCGCCTTGCACCTGCTGAAGATCGCGCGGGCGGCGGACGATCCGAATCTCGATCCGGAACCCAGGCTCGACGCCCTGATCAAGGCGATCAGCGAACACACCATCGATATCCGTCGCGAGGCCGGACTGTACCGCTGGGAGCGGCGCTACCTGGAGGCCGACGACCGCGCCCGGATCAGAAAGGTCTACGACGCGCTCAACGCGACGCTGGCCGAACCGATCGGACAGCTGCGCCCCACCGCACCACCCGCCGACGTGGCAATGCTCGCCGCCGGGGTGCTCAGCGCCATCGCCAGCATCTCCTCGCA
The DNA here is from genome assembly GCF_001612725.1 of Nocardia anaemiae NBRC 100462. GTDB lineage: Bacteria > Actinomycetota > Actinomycetes > Mycobacteriales > Mycobacteriaceae > Nocardia > Nocardia anaemiae. Next base: position 424,319 of record NZ_BDAZ01000008.1, read on the forward strand.
TCGCACCACGCTCGCCACCGCCCGGCTGATGCCGCTGCTGCGCGAGATGAGCTGGTCGATCCTGCGCGCCGAACTGCCACCGGCACCGACCGAGCCCGAGCCCGCACCGGCCACCCGCGGCCTGCCGGTCACCTCGAAACGCGAACAGTTGCTCACCGAGGCGATCCGAATCTTCGGTCGCCAGGGCTATCACGAGGCCAGCATCGAGGAAATCGGCGCGGCCGTCGGCATCAACGCCTCCAGCGTCTACCGGTACTTCACCAGCAAGGCCGACCTGCTCGCCGCCGCCTTCTACCGCACCGGCGACCGGTTGGCCATCGCGATCACCGAGGCGCTGGCCGAGGCCGCCAGCCGTCCGGACGCGGCCCGGCGCATCGCCTACCGCTATGCCAGGCTCACCTTCTCGATGCCGGAGATCCTGCCGGTCTACTACGCCGAATTCAGCAATCTGCCGCAGGCCGAACAGCACAAGCTGCGCGTCATCCAACGCCAGAACGTGCTGGAGTGGGCCAACCTGCTCGACGGCGATTCGGTGGAGGCGCGCTTCCGCGTGCACGCCGCCATCGCTCAGGTGATCGACGTGGGCCGATTGACCAAATTCGACCCACGTCCCGAGCAACTGGCCCGAGTCTGCGCCCTGATGGAGGCCGTGCTCCTCGGCTTCGAATAGCGGCTGATCGCCGAGGCGGGATCCAAGGCGGATCCTCTCGCATCCTCGACTGCGACGATGGAGCGATGAACGACAACGGAGACCCTGTGCTGTACGCCATCGTCACCGGCGCGTCCGCGGCTCGCGATGTCGGCAAGCTCGTTGATCTGGCTCGAGCCGACGGGTGGGACGTGTGCGTGATCGCGTCGCTGGAGGGGCGGCGGTTCATCGATACGGATGCGCTGGCGGCCGAGACGGGGCATCCGGTACGCACCGAGTACAAGGACCCGGGTGCTCCCGATGTGCTTCCGCCCGCTGATGCGATGATCGCCGCGCCGATTACGTGTAATTCGGTTGCGAAGTGGGCGGCCGGAATCTCGGATACGTTGCCGCTCGGTTTGTTGGTCGAAGCGGTGGGCAAGGGGTTGCCGGTCGTCGCCGTGCCCTTCTCCAGTCGGGCGCAAATCAGCTTTCCCGCAGTGCAGGAGGCGATTCGCAAGCTGTCGAGTTGGGGCGTAGCGATGATCGACATCTACGAACAGCAGGAGCCGGACGCCGGGGAGAACTCTATCGACGAGTTCCCCTGGGCCGCCGCATGGCGAGCGGTGCGTGCGGATCCACGCAGCCCGCACCCGAGTTAGCCCGGAAAGTTCGCACCCACCATCGGCGCCAACGCGGCAGAGTGATCCCGAACACAAGTGTGCCCGCACGAGCGACTATGTTGATCGGCTATGGCTTACCTGGTTACTGGAGCAACTGGGTTCATCGGTCGATTTCTCATTCCCGAGCTGCTGAAACGGGAAGGGGATGTGCATGTGCTGGTCCGGCCCGGGGTTGATTCGGCGGATCGGTATACCTGCTGTGCTCGGGAGTGGATGGGTGGCGAGCGGGTGCGGGCGGTGCGCGGGGATATGGGCGCACCCGGGCTCGGTATCGATCCAGCGTGGATCGCCGAGCATCGGGGTTCGATCGAGCATGTCTTCCATCTGGCATCGAGTTACGACCTCGCCGAGCGCGGCGGCGGCACCAGACATGTCATCGATGTCGTGCGGGAGCTGGAAGCCACTCTGCTGCATCATGTTTCGACGGTGGATGTGGCGGGCGGATTCGACGGACTGTTCACCGAGGACATGTTCGACGAGGGGCAGGTGCTGAGTTCGCCCATGCAGCGGGCGAAATTCGAGGCCGAGAAGATTGTGCGCGAATCCGGGTTGGGCTGGCGGATCTATCGGCCCTCGATCGTGATCGGACACTCGCGCACCGGTGAGATCGATCGAATCGAGGGTCCGTACTATTTCTTCCGGCTGCTGCGGATGGCCGCGCAGTTGCCGAGGCTTCTGCCGGTGCTGGTGCCGAAACTTGGGGAAACCAATATGGTCCCGGTCGATTTCGTGGCTCGCGCACTTGCCCACATCGCCCACCGACCCGACGCCAACCACACCACCTACCACCTGGCCGATCCGCGTCGACAGAGCGCCGCCGAGGCGCTGAATCTGTTCGCCGACGAGGCCGGTGCGCCGCATCTGGTGGAGGTGATGCCCAAGCGCACCCTCGAGATGATGCTTCGCGTGCCCGGCACGAGCTGGCTGCTCCCCCGCGTCGGCGTCCCCCAGGATGTGTTGGAGCACAGCGAATTCAGCTGCTGGTTCGACTGCCGCAACGCCACAGCCGCACTCGCGGGCACCGACATCAAGGTGCCGCCGCTGGCCGCTTATGCCCCGCTGATCTGGAAGTACTGGATCGAGAACTGGGTCTGATCAGCCCGCCCGCTCGTATTCGGCTCTGGCCGCGTCGATTTCGTCGATGTGCTCGATGGCCCAGTCCCGCAGCACATCGACGGCGGCACTGAGACTGCGACCGAGCGGTGTCAGCGTGTATTCGACGGTGACCGGCACGGTCGGATAGACCGTGCGCGACACCATGCCGTCGCGTTCCAGACCGCGCAGCGTCTGGGTGAGCATCTTCTGCGTGATGCCCTGCACCTGCCTGCGCAGCTCCGAGAAGCGCAGCGTTCCCGGCTTCAGGGCCAGCAGCACGAGCCCGGTCCAGCGTTCACCGAGCCGATCGAAGACCGCGCGGGACGGGCAGTTCAGGTTGAAGATATCGTATGCCATGGGATCGTTGGTATCCACCAGGTACCTATACCACTAATTACTGCCTTCTTTCATCCGGAAACCAACCCTCTTAGTGTCGTTTTCATCGCAACGACCAGGAGGAAGTCAGATGAAAGCCCTTGCAGCAACTGGTGATCCGACCCTCGTCCGCTTCGCCGAGAAACCTGAACCCACGGCCGCCGCCGATGCGGCGATCATTCAGGTAGAGGCGTTCTCGGTGAACCGCGGCGAGATTCTCGCCATGACCGGCGCCTATGGCACTGCGACCGCACCGGGCACGGTCATGGGACAGGACGTTGTCGGCAGGGTCATCGCGGCCGCCGCCGACGGGTCGGGGCCTGTGGTCGGAACCCGGGTGGTCGGTCATGCGCAGGACGGTGGCTGGGCCGAGCGGGTGGCCGTCGCGACCTCCGCGCTGGCCGAACTGCCCGACACCGTCACGGCCACCACTGCAGCCGCCCTGCCACTCGCGGGTTTGACCGCATTGCGCCTGCTCCGGCACGTCGAGGCCCCGGCAGGCAAGAAGGCACTGATCACCGGGGCGTCCGGTGGCGTCGGCCACTATCTGGTGGAATTGGCAACGGCCGCAGGCATTTCGGTGACCGCGGTGGCGGCCTCGCCCGAACGCGGCGCGCGGCTGGCCGAACTCGGCGCGACTGCCGTCGTCCATGATGTCGCGGACGCCGATGGACCCTTCGATGTCATCTTCGAATCGGTCGGCGGCGATGTCTTCGCGGCCGCGCTCGCCCGGATCGCACCCGGCGGCACCGTGCTGTGGTTCGGCCAGGCGAGCCTGCAACCGATCCGGCTCAGCTTCTTCGAATACCTCACGGTCACACCGTTCACGCTGCGGCATTTCCCGCACTGGGTCGCCGATACGACCGATGCCGAGGATCTGCGGGTACTGGTCGACCTGACGAGCACCGGCCGCCTGCATCCGGAGCTCGGTAGGGTCGCCGACTGGGCCGAAACAGCGAGCGTGCTCACCGATCTCAACAACCGCCGGATCCGCGGCAACGCGATCCTCACCATCGACGCCTGAAGGAGCGATCATGTCGACCACCGAGCAGACCCGCGCCACCATCCTGGCCTATATCGAGGCACTCGGATCCGGTGACGCCGAGCGGGCCGCCGGGTTCTTCACCCCCGATTCGACCTGGACCCTGTTCGGCGATCTGCCGACCGCGCGCACCTGGACCGGGCCGGAGGAGATCTTCGGGCAATTCGTCGCACAGATGCTCGAGCGAATGGATATGTCGCGACCGATCGGTCAGGAGGTGCGGACCGTGCTTGCCGACGGCGCGCAGGCGGTCGCCGAATGGACCACCCGCGCGACCACCAAGGCGGGCGAACCGTACGTCAATAATGTGGCGATCGTCTTCCGGGTCGCGGACGGCAAGATCGCCGAGGCCCGTGAGTATTTCGATACGGGCTATGCCCAGCGCACGTTGTTCGCCTAGTCGCCCGTGACGGTCAGGTAGATCAGGGCCACGTTCAGCAGGCTGATGATGATGGCGACGAGCCAGGCCAGGCTGGTGGTCACCCGGTGGTTGACGTCGGCGCCCATCAGGATGCGGTCGCTGGTGAAGCGGACCAGCGGGATCAGGGCGAAGGGAATGCCGAACGACAGCACTACCTGCGAAATGATCAGTGCGCGAGTGGGATCGATGCCGACCGCGAGGATGAGGATGGCCGGGATGAGGGTGACCATGCGCCGGACCAACAGCGGAAACTTGCGGTTCAGCAACCCTTCCATGATCATCGCTCCGGCATACGCGCCGACCGAGGTCGATGCCAGACCGGAGGCCAGCAGGCCGACCGCGAGCAGCAGCGCGGCCACGGGGCCGAGCGCATCGCCGACGGCGGCGTGCGCGCCCTCGAGGGTGTCGACATTCTCGCGGCCGCGCAGGGTGTTCGCGGCCATCAGCAGCATGGCCATATTGACCGTGCCCGCGAGCACCATGGCCAGTCCGACGTCATATCGGGTGACCCGCAGCAGCCGGGTCCGCAGCGGACCGACCTCGGGCTGACCGTGGCGGTCCCTGGCCAGTCCGGAGTGCAGATACACCGCGTGCGGCATGACGGTCGCGCCGATCATGGCCGCCGCGAGCAGCACACTCTCGGTGCCCTGGAACCGCGGCAGCAGACCACCGACGGTGCCGGAGACCGACGGCGGTGAAATCACCACGCTGGCCAGGAAGCCGATCGCGATGATGGCGAGCAGACCGGTGATCACCCGCTCGAACGGCTTCTGCCCGCGCTGGTTCTGCACCAGCAGCAGCGCCATCGAGACCACGCCGGTGATCAGCCCGCCGACCAGCAGCGGCAGGTCGAACAGCAGCTTCAGCGCGATCGCGCCGCCGACCACCTCGGCCAGATCGGTGGCCATCGCGACGGTCTCGGCCTGCACCCAATAGGCAAGGCGCACTGGACGACTCGACTTGGATCGCACCGCCTCCGGTAGCGACATACCGGTGACCAACCCCAGCTTCGCGGAGAGGAACTGCACCAGTCCGGCCATCACATTGGCCATCACGATGACCCACACGAGTAGGTAGCCGAACTGGGCGCCCGCGCTGATATTCGACGCGACATTGCCGGGATCGACATAGGCGATGGCCGCTACGAAGGCCGGGCCGAGCAAGACGCTGACGGATCTCGCCCGGGTCGTCGCGTTCCGCGCCGACTCAGCCAGGGTTGTACTCATAGAACAGAATTTTACGGCTTCCCGAACTTTTCGTTTAGTGCTCCCCGCCTCCCGAACCTTCAGGCCGGACTCAGGCGTCACAAGCGTCACATCGGCGGCCGTCGGTCGGGCTTCGTCAACTCAGCCCGTCCCCGACGAGTTACCCATGTGCTGCAGAAATCAACCGTCACCTAACGCAGGACAAAAAATACCGACCGCCGCGACTGTGCGTAAAGTCACAATCACGGCGGTCGGTTTGAGACCGTGAATCAGGTCAGAGCCCGAGGCCCTTGGCCAGGGTCGGCCAGGAGTTGTGCAGCTCGTCGTTCCAGTAGCCCCAGGAGTGGGTGCCGTTGGGACGGAAGTTGAAGGTGGCCGGGATGCCAAGCGAATCCAGCTTCGCCTTCATGTTGTTGGTGCAGTAGTTGGTGCCCGCCTCGATGACACCGCCGATCAGGATCTGATTGGCCAGACCGCCCGGGCCGGGCAGCGTGTACGGGCCGTTGAGGGTGTCGTACGGGCCGGGCAGACCGTTGCCGGTCGAGATGTAGAGATCGGTACCGCGCAGACCCTCTGCATTCACATAGGGGTCGTTCGCCACCCACTCCGGCCCACCGACGGGGCCCCACATGTTGTCGACATTGCCGCCGCCCCAGGTCTCCACGGTCAGCCTGACGAACTCCGAGCCGACCGGATCACTGGTCTGGGCGCAGCCGCTGTAGGCCGCGGCGGCCTTGTACAGACCCGGCTTGGCGATCGGCAGCGCGAGCACAGTGGTGCCCGAGGTGGAAAGGCCCGCAATGGCATTGGTGCCGTTGGTGCCGAGCGCGCCATCGATCAGCGGCGGCAGTTCCTCGGTGAAGAAGGTCTTCCACTTGTTGCGGCCGAGTACCGGATCATCCTTGATCCAATCGGTGTAGTAGCTCCACTTGCCACCGATCGGCTGCACCACATTGACGTCCTTGTCGCCGAGGAACTTCAGCGCATCGGTCTTGGCCACCCAGGACGCGCTGTCCTCGCCGCCGCCCGCGCCGTTGAGCAGGTAGAGCACCGGACGCGGCGCCGAGGCATCGGCGGGGCGCTGCACGTCGACCGGGAAGGTCCGGTCCATGGCCGCGGACCAGACGTAGAGGCGGATGCTGCGGTCGTCCTTGTACTCGGCCTTGGTGATCTTCGAGCCGTCCGGCGCGACCGGGTTCGCCAGCAGCGTCTTGGAATCGATGATCGGGTCTGCCGTCGCGGTAGATGCGCCGAAACCGGACATGACTCCCGCGAATACCGCGGTTGCCGCGATCACCGCCGCCGCACGTGTGCCGCGACGCCGGATCAGACTACGCATCAATTTCACACCTTCACTTCGTATCGTGATTACGGGAGGGCTTCCCATTGCCGCGGGCATGCACCGCGGCCGACCATACGGCCTATTTAGTCGTGACGATAGTGGACGTCGTTACCACAATGTTGCTCCATCATGCCTGAACGGTCGGAATGTGATCAGGGTCGCCCCGGAAATCGCTGACCGTATTCGGCCAGCCCGCCGAGCGCCCGGATCCAATGTTCGGCGAAGGTCTTGACCTCGTCGCCACCGAATACCTCGGCCGCGTAGTCGAAGCGTACGAGCAGGCCGTCGGCGGTGGCGTCGGCGGTGATATCGAGCAGCAGATCCGCGGCCGGTGCGTCGGTGTGCACGCGCGCCGGACGCAGATCCCGGTAGCGCAACCCGCACCGGCCGGTGGGGAGTGCGGTCAGGGCGGCGGCGGTATCGGGATTGAGATAGCGCAGCAGGCCGTAACCGACGCCATAGGACGGCACGGCACCGGTGAGCCGTTTGACCTGCTCGATCGCGACGCCCGCCGCGCGACCACCGACCAGTGCCTCCTCGATGTTCACCCCCTCCAACCGCAGCGGGAGCGGGTAATCGGTGGTGAAGGCGCCGACCAGGGTATCGGTCTCGGCCATCGCCCGGCTATCGGCGGGCAGCCGGACCACCGGGCCGATGGCCTCGGTGACGGTTTCGCCCGCGGAGGTGATCTGTGCCAGCGCGAGGGCGGTGAGCAGGACTTCGTCGACGCTGGCACCGTGCGCGGCGGCCGCGGCGACGACGGCGGCGGTGCCCTCGGTGGTGATCGTCAGCGAGACCCGGCGCCGCGCGCGCAGGTTCTTGTTCGTGGCACCGGCCTTGGCGGCGGGAACCGCGCTCAGGGTGTGGTGCCACCACGCCACTTCCTCGATTGCTGCCGGGCCGCTCGCACCCTCGGACAGCACCCGCAGCAGGGCGGACAGTCCGGCCTCGGGGACGGCGGGCGTGCGGTGCCTGCCGCGCGACCAGGCCAGCGACAGCTTGTCGATGATGGTGCGCCACGAGGTGTCGTCCACGACGAGGCCATTGGCGACGATGACCATGGTCGTTGGCACCTCGCGGCCGCCGACCAGTACGAAGCGGATATTGCGGCCGCGTGTCGGATCGAGTTCGGAGGCGACCGCGCGCACCACATCGTCGACCGGCGGCGGGCTCTGGTCGATGCCGTACTCCAGGCCGAGGAAGGCCTCGTCGAGACGCTGTGCCTCGGCCGGGATCTCGAAGACCGGGGCGCCCGCACCGTCACGATGCAGCCGCACCCACAGCATCGGATGCTGTTCGAGCACCGTATCGACGGCGAATTGCACCGCTTCCGGCGAGTAGTTGGGCGGGATCTCGAGCGTCAGGACGCGCAGTTCGACACCGAAGTCCAACAGCCGCACGGCATTCGGGGTCAGTGACAGCGGGATGGGGGCGTCGTCGGGTTCGTCGGAGCGGTGCGCGACGGCGAATTCGATCGGGTCGTCGTCATGGATGACCGCGAACGGGACCCGCTGGGGTTCATGCGCAATCTCGGGTTCGTCGTCGTCGAGTTCCAGTACCGGAGCCTCGACCGTCGGGGGCAGGTCATCGGCCGGTGCCATGTCCTCCGCCGGTTCCGGGGCATCGATAGGTATCGGGACCAGCACCGATGTCGGGTAGTCGTGGTCGAACGCGGCCGGATCGGCCAGCGGTGCCGCGTACTCGTAGCCCTCCGGCGCGGCGGCGTATCCGACCGCGCCTTCGGTCGGCTCCGCGACCTTCTCGACCGGCGGCTCGGGCTCGGCGAGCAGAGCGGCCAGGATCGGTCCGATTTCGGCGAAGGCCGCCGGTGCTGTCATCAGCTCGTGGGTCGCCTCGACCGGATGCTCGTTGATCGTGCCGTCGACGTACGGTCGCCAGGCCCGGGATTCGGCGGTGTGGCCGGTGGCGCTGAAGAACTCGAGCGTGCCGTGGAAAACCTTGTGCTGATGGTTGATTCCGAGCTCCACCGAGCGCACCGCGCCACGGTAGCTCTGGCGCAGGCGTTCCGGGGTCAGCAGCGCCAGTTCGGGCGGGATGTTGGCGTACAGCACCGCGAGCGCCTCTTCGGTGAGGTTGCGGATATTGGTGTCGCCCAGCATGTCGGGGCCGATGCCGAGTTCGGCGAAGGCCGAGCGCAGTTCCGCCCAGAAGTCGGCGATATTGCCGCCGGTGCGGCTGTCCAGCATGGCGAGCAGCGCGACTTGCGCACCCGCCGACTGCAATTCGACCGCGACGGCATGCGCCAGCGCACCACCGAGTGACCAGCCGAGCAACCGATACGGCCCCTCAGGCTGCACCGCGCGGATCTCCTCGACATAGCGCCGGGCCATGGCATCCAGCGAATCCGGCCGGAAGTCCGGTTCGGACAGCGCGGGCGATTGCAGACCGAAGATCGGACGGTCGGCGGGCAGGTACTGCGCGAGACCGGTGTAACACCAGGACAATCCGGCCATCGGATGGATGCAGAACAGCGCCTCACCGGTGCCGTGCCGGATCGGCAGCAGCACGTCGAGTGCGGCCTCGGCGTTCAATCCGTATTCGTATGCCTCGGTGTCGTCGGCATCCATGATGCGCTGGGTGAGCGCCGCGACGGTCGGATCGGTGAAGAACCACTGCACCTGAACCGCGATACCGGTCAGCTCGCGCAGTTTGTGCACCGCGCGCATGGCGGCCAGCGAACTGCCGCCGAGTGCGAAGAAATCGTCGTCGGAGCCGACCCGCTCGATGCCGAGCACCTCGGCGTATACGTCGGCGACGGCCTGCTCCTGCGGGGTCGACGGCGCGAGGTAGGGGCGCGGGGCGAGTTCGGGTGCGGGCAGCGCCGCCCGGTCGAGCTTGCCGACCGGGGTCAGCGGCACCATATCGAGTACCACCACCGCCGAGGGCACCATATGCCGAGGCAGGCTGCGCGCGGCGTATTCGGTGAGCGCATCGGTATCGATGGTCCGTCCCGGCACCGCGAGCACGTAGGCGACGAGAATCTTTTCACCCGTTGGGCTTTCCCGACCGATCGTGACGGCGAACTCGACATCGTCGTGGCCGCCGAACACCGCATCGATCTCACCGAGTTCGATGCGCTGGCCGCGGATCTTGAGCTGAAAGTCCGTGCGACCGAGGTATTCGAGCTCCCACTCCCCCAGTTCGCCGACCCAGCGCACCAGATCGCCGGTGCGATACATCCGCGCACCGGGCGGTCCCCATGGATCGGCGACGAAGCGTTCCGCGGTCAGCGTCGGACGGTCGTGGTAGCCGCGGGCCAGCGCGGTGCCACCCAGATACAGCTCGCCGACGGCACCGGGCGGCACCGGACGCAGCCGCGAATCCAGCACCACCATCGGCGTTCCCGGCACCGGGCCGCCGATGGTGATGCGCTGTCCGGCGATCAGCTCGCTCCAGGACGCGGCCACCGTGGCCTCGGTCGGTCCGTAGCCATTGATGAAGTGCCGTCCCGGTTGCCATGTGGCGACCAGCTCCGGCGTGCTGGACTCGCCACCGCAGCACAGGTATCGGAATTCGTCCAGACCGGCCGGATCGACGGTGCCGAGCACGGCGGGAGTGAAGATCGCGTGGGTGACCCGCTCGGTGCGCAGCAGCGCGGTCAGCTCCGATCCGCCGAGGACGGTGGACGGCACGATGACCAGTGTCGCGCCGTTGTGGAAGGTGCACAGCCACTCCAGAATCGACGGATCGAAGCTCGGCGAGCACAGATGTAGGAACCGATGCTGCGGACCGAGCTGGAATACGGCGCTGGCGTTCGCGACGGCCCCACCGACGCCGACATGGGTGACGGTGACACCCTTCGGTGTCCCCGTCGAGCCGGAGGTGTAGATGACGTACGCCGGATGCTCTGGCAGCAGTGTCGCCAGCCGCTCGGCATCGGTGATGGGCGAGGGCGACTTGCTGGCGACGGCCGCGTGGATCGCGGGATCGTCGAGCTGTAGCCAGCTGGTTTCGCTCGACTCCTCGGGCAGCCGCTCGGTGTAGGTGGAGGTGGTGATGCCGAGGACGACACCGGAATCGGTGAGCATGTGCTGGATCCGGTCCGTCGGATAGGTCGGGTCGATAGGCACATGCGCGCCACCGGCCTTGGCGACGGCCCAGAAGGCCGCGACCATTTCCAGCGAACGCGGGAAGGCCAGGGCGACAAGGCGCTCCGGGCCGACGCCGCGATCGATCAGCACCCGAGCCAGTCGCGAGGAGTATTCGTCCAGTTCCCGGTAGGAGATCGAGCGACCGGCCGTGCGCACCGCGACATGTTCGGGATCGACGCTCACCGCGCTGGTCAGCAGGTCCGGCAGCAGCCGGACGGCGGGCGTCTCACCGCGGCGCACCGGTGTCAGGGCCTGCTCCTCGGCCACGCCGAGCAGCCGCAGGTCACCGATCGGAGCATCCGGGCGGGCGACGATCTCGGTGAGCAGCCGGGTGAACCGGGCGGCGAACATCTCGATTGTCTTGTCGTCGAACAGGTCTCGCGCGAAGATGAACTCACCGCGCAGGCTTTCCGAGGCGGTGCCCGGCGCCCACATGGTCAGTGACAGATCGAACTTCGCGGTGTCGACGGCGAAATCGAAGGTCTGCGCGCGTAATCCGGGCAGTTCGAAGGTGCTGGTCGGCAGGTTCAGATACGACATCGATACCTGGAACAGCGGGTGCCGAGCCGTGGAACGCGGCGGGTTCAGCAGTTCGACCAGCCGCTCGAACGGCAGGTCGGCATGCGAAAAGGCCTGCAGGTCGGTGTCTTTGGCATGGGCGAGCAGATCACCGAAGGTGCGGTCGTCGGGCACCGGTAGCCGCAGCACCAGCGTATTGACGAACATGCCGATCATGTCGTCGAGTTCGGCCGCGCCGCGACCGGCGACCGGGGTGCCGATGGCGATATCGTCGGTGCCGGACATGCGCGCCAGGAATACCGACAGCGCGGCGTGCACCACCATGAACATGGTGGCGTTGTGTCGGCGGGCCAGGCGCACCAGACCGGCGTGCACCAGCGGGTCGATCTCGAATTCGGTGCGCCCGCCGGTGAAGGTACGCAGCGCCGGGCGTGGTCGGTCCGTGGGCAGGTTCAGTTCGTCGGGTAGATCGGCCAGTGCGCTGCGCCAGTATTCGGCCTGGGCCGAGATCAGGCTCTCCGGATCGTCCTCGGAGCCGAGCACCATGCGTTGCCAGACACTGAAATCCGCGTACTGCACCGGCAGCGGTGACCACGAGGGAACCTCGCCCGCGCTGCGTGCCGAGTAGGCCAGCATGACGTCACGGACCAGCGGCGACATCGACCAGCCGTCGGCGCCGATGTGATGGGCGACGAACACCAGGATGTGGTCACCGGTATCGAGCCGGAACAGGGCGGTGCGGAAGGGCACCTCGACGGTGACATCGAAGCCCGTCGCGACGATCCGCTGTACCTGCTGCACCGCCTCCGATTCCGCGATCGGTATCGGGACCAGGTCGATCGGTACCTCGTTGGGTGCGAGCACCTCCTGCACCGGTCCGTCGGCGGTCTGCGGGTAGACGGTGCGCAGCACCTCGTGCCGCGCCACCATATCCTCGACCGCCGAACCCAGTGCGGCGATATCGAGTTCGCCGGACAGCCGGATCGCCACCGGGATGTGATAGGCCGTCGAGCTGGGATCGAACTGGTTGATGAACCACATCCGCAACTGCGCCAGCGACAGCGGGACCTGTTCGGGGCGTAGCCCGGCCAGCAGCGGTTGTCGCCGCCCGGAACCGGCATGGGTTTCCACATTGGCGGCGAGTCCGGCGACGGTCGGTGTCTCGAAGATCGATCGCACCAGCACCTTGGTGTCGAGCGCGTCGCCGACCCTGGCCGCCACCTGCGTGGCGAGCAGCGAATTACCGCCCATGGCAAAGAAATCGTCATCGCGCCCGACTCGCTGCACACCGAGCACATCGCCGAAGACACCGGCCACGATCTCCTCGACCGGTGTCGCGGGCGCGCGGAAGACCTGCGTCTCGAACTCCGGATCGGGCAGCGCGGCGCGATCCAGTTTGCCGTTCGCGTTGCGCGGTAGGGCCGTCAGCGTGACGAACGCATTGGGCATCATGTACGAGGGCAGCACCGCGGCCAGCCCGGCCTTCAGTTCGGCGACCACGACCTCGTCGACGGGTACCACATAGGCCACCAGCCAATCACCGATGCGCGCATCGGATTTGACGACCACCGCGGCCTGCGCGATCTCGGGACGGGCCAGCAGCGCGGTCTCGATCTCGCCGAGTTCGATGCGGAAACCGCGGATCTTCACCTGGAAGTCGGTGCGGCCGTGGTACTCCAGTTCGCCGTGCGCGTTCCAGGACACCAGGTCGCCGGTGCGGTACATGCGGGCACCGGATTCGAACGGGTTGGCCACGAACCGTTCCGCGGTCAGATCGGTTCGTCCGAAGTAGCCGCGCGCCAATTGCGCACCGGCCAGGTACAACTCGCCGGATACGCCGACGGGCACGGGCCGCAGGCGCGAATCCAGGACGTAGACATGGCTGTTCCACTGCGGCGCGCCGATCGGCACCGTTACCGCGTCGGCGTCGGTCACCCGGTGGCTGGTGATCGACACCGCCGCCTCGGTCGGGCCGTACAGGTTGAACAGGTCCGCGCCATTGCCTTGACGGAATCGCTGCGCGGTGGCGGCCGGTAGTGTCTCACCGATGGCCAGCACCCGACGCAGCGAGCGGGACAGCTGCCCCGTCGATAGCGCGTCCAGCATCGATGGCACGACGTGCAGGGTTGTCACCGACTCGCGCGCCATCAATTCGTTCAGATAGGCCGGATCCCGATGACCGTCCGGCGCGGCGATGACCACGGTGCCGCCGCATACCGCCGCAGTCCAGAACTCCCAGACCGACAGATCGAAGGTGGCCACCGTCTTGAGCAGCACCACATCATCGTCTGCGAGACCGAATCGGGTTGTCTCCCAGAGCAACTGGTTGACGATCGCGCCGTGCGGAACCGCAACCCCCTTCGGCTGCCCGGTCGAACCGGACGTGTAGATCACGTACGCGGTATTCCCCGGTAGCAGCGCACCGCGGCGTTCGCGCGCCGTGAGCGGAGCGTCCGAGTAGTGCGAAAGGTCGAGCTCATCGATCGTCACGGAATCGACGGCATCGGTATGGAAGCCGTCGTGTACGGAGCTCAGCAGGCAGACCGGTCCCGCGGTCCGCAGGATGTACTCGACGCGTTCGGCGGGCTGGTCCGGATCGATGGGCACATACGCCGCACCGGATTTCGCCACCGCGTACATGGCGACGATCAGATCGATGGACCGCCGGATGCCCAAGGCCACCCGGTCCTCCGGGCGCACGCCGCGCTCGATCAGATACCGCGCCAGCCGATTCACCCTGGCGTCGAGTTCGCCGTAGCTGAGCTTGCGTCCCGGCTGATCGGATACCACCGCCACCGCGTCCGGGTCGGCGGCCACCGTCGCATCCAGCAGCGACACCAGCGTCGCCGCCGTATCTACCGGGTGCGCGGTATCGTTCCAAGCTGCCAGGATCCGCGAATTCTCGTCCGCGGCAAGCAGTTCTATCTCACCGACCCGCACCGCCGCGTCGGCGAGCACGGCATCGAGCACCCGGACGAATCGGTCGGCGAAGCCCTGCACCGTCGGCTCGTCGAACAAATCGGTGGCATAGCCGAAGTCGGCCACCATTCCGGCGGGCGCGCCGTCGTCGGTGTAGCGATCGGCCAGCGAGATGTGCAGATCCGTCTTGGCAAGCTGCAGATCGAAATCGACCGTCGCCACCGAAAGCCCGGGCAGCTCCAGCGTGGTTTCGGCCAGGTTCTGGAAGGACAGCCCCACCTGGAACAGCGGATTGCGGGCGATCGAGCGAACTGGATTCAGCGCCTCGACGATTCGCTCGAACGGCACATCGGCATTGGCGAAGGCCTCGAGATCGCGCTCGCGCACGTCGGCGAGCAGAGCGGCGAAGGTATCACCGGGACGTACCCGCGTCCGGAACACCAGCGTGTTGACGAACATGCCGATCAGATCATCGAGTTCGCGCTCACCACGACCGGCGATGGGCGTACCGACCGCGACGTCGTCGGTGCCCGACAGCCGTGCCAACAGCACCGCGAGCGCCGCATGCACGACCATGAACAGCGAGGCGTGATTGGCCCGCGCCAGCGCATGCAGTTTCGCGTGCCGATCCGCCGAGATCTCGAATCGCACCGACTTGCCCTGGAACGACTGGGCCGGGGGGCGCGGACGGTCGGTCGGCAGTTCGATCTGGTCCGGCAGCCCGGCCAGGGTCCGCCGCCAGTAGGCGATCTGCTGTGCGGCGGGCGATTCCGGATCGTCCTCGTCACCGAGCGCCGCGCGCTCCCACAGCGCGTAGTCGGCGTATTGCACCGGCAGCGGCTGCCACAGCGGCGCCTGCCCGTTCATGCGCGCGGCGTAGGCGACCATGAGATCGCGGGCGAGCGGTCCCATCGATGCGCCGTCGGCCGCGACATGGTGCACGGTCAGGGCGATCACATGTTCGCGCGGGGCCAGGCGGAACAGCGAGACCGCGACCGGAACCTCGACGGTCACGTCGAAGGTCAGCACCGCGAAGTCGATGAGCCGAGATACCAGTTCGTCCTCGGTCACATCGACCGGCACCATGGCGAACCGGGTATCCGGCACCGGATGGATGACCTGATGCGGCCGCCCACCGATGCTCGGATAGGTGGTCCGCAATATCTCGTGCCGGGCCAGCACATCGCCGATGGCCAGCCCCAGCGCCGCCGCATCGAGCTCACCCGTGAGCCGCACGGCGAGCGGAATATTGTCCACCGCCGAGGTCTCGGTATCGAACTGGTTGAGGAACCAGTACCGCTGCTGCGCCAGCGACAGCGGAATCAGCTCGGGCCGCTCCCCCGCGACCAGCCGCGGCCGACTCCGGCCGGATCCGGCGGTGCGCTCGACCACGGCGGTGAAGGCGGCGACCGTCGAGGCGTGGAACAGATCCCGGACCGCCAACTGGGTATCCAGCGCCGCATCGAGTCGCGCGGTCACCTGGGTGGCCAGCAGCGAATTGCCGCCCAGCTCGAAGAAGTCGTCATCCAGTCCGACCCGCGCGACACCGAGCACATCGCCGAAGGTGCCCGCGACGATCTCCTCGACCGGCGTCGTCGGCGCGCGGAATACCTTGGCCTCGAATACCGGTGCGGGCAGCGCCTTGCGGTCCACTTTGCCCATCGGTGTCAGCGGCACCGTGTCGAGCACCGTGATGGACGCGGGCACCATATGCGCGGGCAATTTCCGCTCTGCCAGGGCCTTCAGTTCCGCCATATCGACGTGCTGTCCGTCGATGGGATGCACATACGAGGCCAATACGGTGGTACCGCTGTCGAGTTCGTGCCCGACGGTCACCGCGAAATCCACGCGATCGCATGAGCCGAGTACCGCGTCGATTTCGGTGAGTTCGATGCGGAAGCCGCGGATCTTCACCTGGGAATCGTTGCGGCCGAGGTACTCCAGTTCACGGGTCGCGGTCCAGCGCACCAGATCGCCGGTGCGGTAGAGCCGGGTGCCCGGTTCGAACGGATTGGCCACGAACCGGGTTGCGGTGAGCGTAGGTTGGCCGAGATAACCGCGCGCCAGTTGCGCACCGGCGACATACAGTTCGCCGACCACCCGGTTCGGCACCGGCACCAGTCGATCGTTGAGCACATAGGCGGCGATGCCGTGGATCGGCGGACCGAGGGTCACCGGCTCCCACGGCACCATCGGCGCGGTGATATTGGTGGCGATGGTGGCCTCGGTCGGACCGTAGGCATCGAAGAATTCGCGTAGCAGCCCGCCCGCGATCGGTAGTACCCAGCGCCGCACCAACTGCGGCGGGCAGGCCTCACCGCCGGTCGCCACGACCCGCAGTTCGTCGAGTCCGTCGGGCTCGACCGAGGCCAGGGCCGCGGGCGTGACGAAGGCGTGGGTCACCCGCTCGCGCCGCAGCACGGCGGCCAATTCCGCGCCGCCGTAGACGGTCGGCGAGACGACCACCATGGTGGCCGCACCGCCGAGTGCCAAGAGCAGTTCCAGCACCGACGCGTCGAAGGACGGGGAGGCGAAATGCAGTGTCCGGGCGGTGCTGGTCACCCGGTAGCGGGTGCGCTGCTCATCGCAGAAGCCGGATAGTCCCTGATGGGTGACCACCACGCCCTTGGGTACGCCGGTCGAGCCGGAAGTGTAGATGACGTAGGCCGGATGTGCGCCGTGCAGTGGTCGCACCCGATCCTGATTGGTCACCCGGTCCACCGGATACCGTTGCATCAGTTGCGCGGTGATCGGGTCGTCGAGCACCAGCCATTCGGTGTAATCGGGCAGGTCGCGGCGGACCCCGGCGACGGTCAGGCCGAAGCTCACCGCGGAGTCGGTCAGCATGTGCGCGACCCGATCCGCCGGATAGTGCGGGTCGATCGGCACGAATCCGGCGCCGGTCTTGGCCACCGCCCACACCGCGAGCACCGAATCCACCGAGCGCGGCACGGCCACCGCGATCAGATCTTCCGGTCCGACACCACGATCGATGAGAAGCCGGGCCAACCGGGTCGAACGCTCATCCAACTCGGCATAGCTCAGCCCGCCGGAAGTGGCATCGGCATCGGCGAATACCACGGCGAGGCCGCCGGGATTCGCCTCGACGGCGGCCGCCATCAGCTGCGGCAGGGTGATGACGCGCGTCCGCTGTGTCCGTGTCCGAGCCGGTCGCACCCGAGCCTGGCGCGTCACCTGATCACCGCTTGCGACTGCTCGCAGGTCGCTGGAAACAACGCAGCTTCCTCATGCCGACGTTGTGCAACCACCCGAAACATGAAGGAGCTCACCTACCCTGTAATCCCTAAAAAGTGCTCCCCTCCCAGCGCTTGCTCAGAAGCATCGCATGGTCAGACGCCGATCGTAACCGCAATGGCCGCTTGTTCCCGCCGACGATCTGCCTGCGTTCCCCGGCCGATCGCTACCGCTCGGGGGTTTCGAGCAGCTCAGCGAGCCGGGGACCGATCTCGGCCAACGCTTCGGCAGAGGTCATCAACTCGTGCGTCGACCCGATCGGGCGATCGATGATCTCATCGGAGACGAAAGGCTGCCAGTCGGCGGGTGCGCGACCGCCGCGGGCCTCGGCGTCGACCGTGGCTCTGAAGAACTCGAGCGTCCCCTCGAACACTCCCGGCCGGTACTGCGATTCCAGCTCGACCGTGCGCATGGCCGTGCGATAGATCAGTCGCAGTCGTTCGGGGGTGAGCACGTCCACGCCCTGGCCGACGGCCATCGCGTGCAGCGCTGCCACGGCCTCGTCACCGATGTCCTGCAGGTTTTCCGCCGCGGGCAGCGCCGAGGCATCCAGACCCAATTCGGTGAAGGCCTCGCGGATCTGGTTCCGGAAATCGGTGAAGTCGCCGCCCGGGTAGGCGTCCAGGATCGCCAGCAATTCGACCTGCGCGCCCTCGGACTGCAATTCGGTCGCCACCGCGTGGGCCAGTTTGCCGCCGAGCGACCAACCGAGTATCCGGTACGGTCCCTCGGGCCGCACCGCACGGATCTCGGCGACATAGCGGCGCACGATCTCCGCCATCGAGCTCGGGTGATAGTCGTCCTCGGTGAGCGCGGGCGTCTGGATGCCGTAGATCGGTTGGTCGGCCGGGAGGACCGTGGCCAGCCCGGCATAGGACCACGACAGTCCGGCCAGCGGGTGCACGCAGAACAGCGGCGGCCTGCTGCCCGCGGCGCGGATCGGGAGGATCACGCCGAGCGCGGCCGCCGAGCTGGATTCGTAATCGTGTCCGTGCTCGAGCGCCGCGATGATCTGCCTCGAGATGCCGAGCACCGTCGGTTCGGTGAAGAACCAGGCGACCTTGATCTGCGCACCGGTCACCTTGCGCAGTCGGCTGACGACTTGGGCGGCCAGCAGCGAATTGCCGCCGAGGCCGAAGAAGTCGTCGTCGAGGCCGACCCGGTCGACGCCGATCACTTCGGCGAAGACATCGGCGACGGTCGATTCGAGCGGGGTCGTCGGTGCGCGGAACTCCCGTGGCGCGACGACCGGTTCGGGCAGCGCTCGGCGATCGAGCTTGCCGTTGGGGTTCAACGGCAAGGCATCGAGTTCGACGATGGCGGCCGGAACCATATAGGACGGGAGGTGTTCGGCGACATGGGTCCGCAGTGCCTCGGCATCGACTGTGGTCGCGGGTACGACGTAAGCGACGAGCTGATCCGAACGCACCACCACCACCGCCTGTGCCACCGATTCGTGTGCGGTGAGCGCGGTTTCGACCTCGCCGAGTTCGATGCGCAGGCCGCGCAGTTTGACCTGGAAGTCGGTGCGGCCGAGGTAGCCGATCGCACCGTCGGCCCTGCGGGTGACCAGGTCGCCGGTGCGATACATCCGGGAACCGGGGGCACCGAATGGGTTGGCGACGAACCGATCCGCTGTCAGATCGGTGCGTCCCGCGTAGCCGCGCGCCAACTGCGCACCGGCCAAGTACAACTCGCCCGCGACACCCGACGGCACCGGGTGCAGCCGGGCATCCAATACGTACGCTCGGGCATTCCACACCGGCAGACCGATCGGCACCGCGCCCTCGATATCGGCGGCCACCGGACTGTGCGTCGCGTGGACGGCGAATTCGGTCGGTCCGTAAAGGTTGTAGAGTTCGGCCGAGCTGACCTTGCGGATGGCCCGAACCGCGTCTGCGGAGAATGCCTCACCGGCGATCAGCAGGGTGCGCAGCGATACGAGGGCGCTGGCCTCGACCGCGCCCGCGAATACGGTCAGCATCGAGGGGACGAACGAGGTCATGGTGACCTGCTCGGCCGCGATGACCTCCGCGAGGTACTGCGGGTCACGATGGCCCTCCGGTGCGGCCACCACGATTCGGCCGCCGGTGGACAGCGGGCCGAACAGCTCCCACACCGACACATCGAACGTCGCCGGGGTCTTGAACAGCACGATGTCATCGGCACCGATGCCGTATTCGCCGGTGATCCAGCGGATCTGGTTCAGCACCGCCGAATGCGGTACCGCCACCCCCTTCGGCCGACCGGTCGAACCCGAGGTGAAGATGACGTATGCGGTGTTGCTCGGCCGCAGCGGCGGGATCCGCTCGGTGACCGGCTCGTCCGAGTAGCCGCACAGATCCAGCTCATCGATGGTGAGGGTCGGCAGGTCGGTCGTGAAGTCGTCGCGCGAGGTGGTCAGCACGCACACCGGCGCGGCCGATTCGAGCACATGGCCGATCCGCTCCGCTGGTTGCTCGAGATCGAGCGGGACATAACCGCCACCGGCTTCTTGCACGGCGTAGGCGGCGACCACGAAATCGACCGAACGCCGCAGGGCAAGGGCGACAAGCCTTTCCGGGCCGACACCGGCATCGATCAATCGCCGCGCCAACCGGTGCACGCGCGCACCGAATTCGGCGTAGGTCAGCGAGGAGGAGACCGGCGACGTACCGGTTGCGCCGTCCACGATCGCGACCGCATCAGGCGTCGCCGCGGCCTGCCGGGCGAATTCATCCACAAGCGTGCCGACCGCACCCAGCTCATGGTCGGTGTCGTTCCACCGCCACAGCACCTCGGCCCGTTCGGTATCGCTGAGCAGATCGATATCGCCGACCGGTGCGTCCGGCCGAGCCACGATCTGCTCGAGCAGGCCGACGAACCGGTCCGCGAATCCCTGGACCGTGACCTCATCGAAAAGATCCCTGGCAAAGGACAATTCGGCGACCATACCGGCACTCTGCGCGGACTCCTGAATGGTCAGCGAGAGATCGAATTTCGCGGCATCGATCTCCAGATCGACCGCGCCGATAAGCAATCCGGGCAGCTCGAAGGAGGTGTCCGGCAGATTCTGGAACGACAGCATGACCTGGAACAGCGGATGCCGTGCCGTCGAGCGCACCGGGTTCAGCAGGTCGACCAGTCGCTCGAACGGAATGTCGGCGTGGGCGAAGGCCTGTAGATCGGCATCCTTCGTATGTGCCAGCAGCGCAGTGAAACTCGATGCGCCGGGTACCTCGCTGCGCAGCACCAGGGTATTGACGAACATGCCGATCACATCGTCGAGTTCGGCCGCACCACGACCGGCGACCGGGGTACCGATGGCGATGCCATCGGTGCCGGACAACCGCGCGAGCAAGACCGCGAATGCGGTGTGCACGACCATGAACATGGTCGCCTTCTCCGCACGGGCGAGTTCCGCCAGCCCACGGTGCAATTCGGTGTCGATCGAGAAACCCACCCGACCACCGCGGAAGGATTGCGTCGTCGGACGCGGCCTATCCGCGGGGAGATTCAGCTCGTCCGGCATCCCGGCGAGTGTGTTGCGCCAGTAGTTCGCCTGGGCCGTGATGATGCTGTCCGGATCGGCTTCGGACCCGAGCACCTCGCGCTGCCAGATGCTGAAATCGGCGTACTGCACCGGAAGTGGCGCCCAGGCCGGTGTCGCACCGGCCGAGCGGGATGCGTAGGCGACCATCAGATCGCGGGTCAGCGGTCCCATGGACCAGCCATCCGCGCTGATGTGATGTGCCACCAGCACGAGCACATGTTCGTCGGGCTCGACCTGTAAGAGCTCGGCCCGCACCGGAACCTCGGCCGTCACATCGAATCCGGCCGAGGCGGTCGCGATGACATGCATGGGCAGTTCGGCCGCGCTGACCGGCACCGGCGTCAGATCCGGCAGCGCCTGTTCGGCGGGCAGGATCAATTGCACAGGGCCGTCATCGGTCTGTGGATACACGGTGCGCAGCACCTCGTGCCGCTCGATCAGATCCGCGACGGCCAGCTCGAGCGCGACCAGATCCAGCGCACCGGTCAGCCGCACGGCGGCCGGAATATTGTTCACCGCCGAGGATGGATCGAGCTGGTTGAGGAACCACATCCGCTGCTGCGCCATCGACAGCGGAATCCGCTCCGGACGCGGACCGGCGGTCAGCGCGCGGCGATCACCGGATCCGGCATGCCGCTCGATCCGGACCGCGAGCCCGCCGACCATCGACGCCTCGAACAGGGTCCGCACCGGCACCCGCCCGCCGATGGCGGCACCGAGCCGGGCCACCACCTGGGTCGCGATCAGCGAATTACCGCCGAGTGCGAAGAAGTCGTCATCGACGCCGACCCGCGCCAAGCCGAGTACATCGCCGAAGACGCCCGCCACGATCTCCTCGACCGGTGTTGCCGGGGCCCGGAATTCGTGGCTCGCGAAGGCGGGTTCCGGCAGCGACTTTCGATCCAGCTTGCCGCTGGTATTCAGGGGGAACGAGTCGAGTGCCACGATGGCGGCCGGAATCATGTATGCCGGAAGGGTGCCCGCGATCGCGGTCAGCAGTTCGGTCTGATCGATCCGGTGACCGGGGGTCGGTACCGCATACGCGACCAGCTGGTCGCCCAGCGCCGACGGCAGCACGGCCGCAACGGCCTGGCTCACCGAAGCCTGTGCCAGCAGTGCCGTTTCGATCTCGCCGAGTTCGATGCGCTGGCCGCGGAATTTGACCTGGAAGTCGGTGCGACCGAGGTAATCGAGCACACCGGTCGCGCGCTGGACGACCAGGTCACCGGTGCGGTACATGCGGGTGCCGTCGCCGAATGGGTTGGCAACGAACCGGTCCGAGGTCAGATCGGGTCGGCGAACATAGCCGCGGGCCAGCTGGTCACCGGCCAGGTACAGCTCACCGGCCACACCCGTTGGCACCGGATGCAGTCGCGCATCCAGCACGTATGCCTGGGTGTTCCACTGCGGCAGGCCGATCGGGACACTGGGGCGGTCATTGCCGCGCGCCTGCCAGTAGGTCACCGAGACCGCGGCCTCGGTGGGGCCATAGAGGTTGTGCACGCGGGCATTCGAGATGGCGCGCACCGCGTCGACGGTTTCCGGCGGCAGCGTCTCGCCGATCACGAAGATGTCCCGCAGCGTCGGGCAGGAGCCCGCCGGGGTGTGCGCGGCGAAGACGGTCAGCATCGACGGGACGAAGTCGGTGACCGTAACGCCCTGTGCGGCAATGGTTTCCGCGATATAGGCCGGGTCGCGGTGGCCGTCGTGGGTGGCGACGACCAGCTTCGCGCCCGCGCGCAGCGGCATGAAATAGCCCCACAGCGAGACGTCGAAGGTGGTCGCGGTCTTCTGAAAGTACACATCGCCGACGCCGAGCGGATACTCCGCCAGCATCCAGGTGATCTGGTTGTGGATCGCCGCATGCGATATCGCCACACCCTTGGGGCGACCGGTCGAGCCCGAGGTGAAGATGACGTAGGCCGGGTTCTCCGGACGCACCGGTCGCAGCAGTTCATCCGCGCGCACCGGGTTCGCGTCGAATTCGTCCAGCTCCAAGTCATCCAGGTGCAATACCGGCGTATCACCTGGCATAGCAACAGCATCCGTGGTCGTGGTCAGCACAGCCGCGGGCTGGGCAGTATCCAGAATGTGCGCGATCCGCTCCGCCGGATGATCCGGATCCAGCGGCACATACGCGCCACCGGCCGTCACGATCGCGTACATCCCGACGACCAGCTCCAGCGAACGCCGGATCGCCAAGCCGACCAGGGATTCCGTACCGACGCCGCGCTCGATCAGCAGCCGCGCCAAACGGTTGACCCGCTGATCGAATTCGCGATAGGTGAGCGTCGTGTCGTGGTAGACCACCGCGATCGCATCGGGATGGTCCGCGACCGCTCGGCGATAGCTGTCCAGCAGCAGTTCCGGGGCCACCGGATGGGCAGTCTGGTTCCACTCGAACAGGATTCGCTGCCGCTCCGCCGGTGCCAGCAGGTCGAGTTCACCGACCGGGATGCGCGGTGCGGCGATGATCCGGTCGAGCAGGCGGGTGAAGCGTTCCGCGAAGCCCTCGACCGTCGCTTGATCGAAAAGATCCTTCGCGTAGACGAATTGACCGGCGATACCGGCTGGCACGCCGTTCGCATCGTAGGCGTCGCTCACGATGAGGTTCAGATCGAACTGCGCCACCTGGATGTCGATGCCGACACCGGAGACGGTGAGGCCGGGCAGTTCGAGACTGGACTGCGCCAGATTCTGGAAGGACAGTCCGACCTGGAACAGCGGATGCCGCGCGGTCGAGCGAACCGGGTTGAGCACCTCGACCAGCCGCTCGAACGGGATATCCGCATGCGCGAAGGCCCGGATATCGGCTTCTCGCTGACGCGCGGTCAGCTCGGTGAAGCTCGCACCGGCATCCACTCGGGTGCGGAACACCAGGGTATTGACGAACATGCCGATCAGATCGTCCAGCGCGGAATCACCGCGACCGGACACCGGAGTACCGATGGCAATGTCATCGGTGCCGGAGAGCCGCGCCAGCAGCACGGCAAGCGCGGTGTGCACGACCATGAACAGCGTCGCGCCCTCGGCACGGGCCAATTCGATGAGACCACGGTGGGTTTCGGGATCGATGCGCACCTCGACGGTGCCGCCAGCGAAGGACTGCACCGCGGGACGCAGCCGGTCCGCGGGCAGATCCAGCTGTTCGGGCAGATCGGCCAGTGCGTCGCGCCAGTAGGCGATCTGCTCGGCCGCCAGCGATTCCGGATCGTCCTCGCTCCCGAGCACTTCGCGCTGCCAGATGCTGTAGTCCGCGTACTGCACACTCAGCGGCGCCCAGCCGGGCGCGGCATTCGCAGAACGGGCCGCATACGCCAGCATCAGATCGCGGGTCAGCGGTGCGACCGAAGAGCCGTCACCGGCAATGTGATGCACCACCAGTGCGAGCACATATTCGTGTTCGATGTCGGTGTCCGCGGAGCCCGGTGGAGCCACGCCAGCGGCAGCGCCCGCACCCACGCCACCTACAGCCTCACCATCGGCGGCACCAACCGCACCGGCAGCACCAAGCACACCCGCCGCATCAACCGCTCCGACAGCACCTGTGGCACCTGCGGCACTCGCCGCATCAACCGCTGGGACGGCACCTGCGGCACCGGCAGCACCCACCGCACCGGCAGCACCAAGCGCACCGGCCGCATCAACCGCTCCGGCGGCACCTGCATCGCCGACAGCACCGACGACAGCATCCTCAGAGCCCGCCGCCACGCCACCTACCGCCTCCGAGCCCGTCGCACCAGCACCAGCACCAGCACCAGCACCAGCCACATCGAACAGCACAACCCGGACCGGCACGTCACTGGTGACATCGAAGATCGTCGAAGTCAGCTCCACGACAGCGGATTCGAGTTCATCCGGCGCGACCTCGCGTACCTCCAATGTCGGCACGTCCCCGTCCGAGGGCAGGATCAGCTGAACCGGACCCGCATCGGTCTGCGGGTAGATGGTGCGCAGGATCTCGTGCCGCTCGACCACATCGGCGACCGCCTGGCGCAGCGCCACCACATCGAGGGTGCCGGTGAGTCGCACGGCGATCGGAATGTTGTAGGCCGAGGAGTCGGTGTCGAACCGGTTGAGGAACCACATCCGCTGCTGGGCCAGTGACAGCGGAATGTGTTGCGGCCGTTGGCCTGCCGTCAATGCCTTGCGACCGCCCGTACCGGCGAGCCGTTCCACTTCGGCGGCGAGTTCGGCGACCGTGGATGCATCGAAGAGCACCCGCACGGGAACCCGGGTATCCAGTGCCGCACCGAGACGCGCCACCAATTGCGTTGCCAGCAGCGAATTTCCACCGAGCGCGAAGAAATCGTCGTCCAGGCCGAGGTACCGACCGTCATCGGCGCCGATACGCAGCACCGCGGCGAAGGTGCCCGCCACGATCTGTTCGGTATGGGTCTTCGGCGCACGGAAGGCGGCTTGCTCGAAGACCGGTTCCGGTAAGGCCTTTCGATCCAATTTGCCGACCGGAGTCATTGGGATCTCATCGAGCACGACAATCGCGGACGGCACCATATGCGACGGCAGCCGCCGCGCCGCATGCTCGACGAGCACACTGGGCTCGATGACCCGGCCGGGCACCGGCAGCACATAGGACACCAGGATCGTGACACCTGCGTCGCTCTGCCTGCCAACGGTGATCGCGAACTCCACATCGGCGTGCCCGCCGAGCACGGCATCGATCTCACCGAGTTCGATGCGATAGCCGCGGATCTTCACCTGGAAGTCCGAGCGGCCGACGTATTCCAGCGCCCACGGTATCGACGGCAGCGCCGCATTGCCCGCCCGTACTTCCGGTTCGGCGAACCAGCGCACCACGTCACCGGTGCGGTACATTCGCGCCCCCGGTTCCCCCCACGGATCGGCCACGAAACGCTCCGCGGAAAGCCCCGGACGGTTGTGGTACCCACGTGCCAATGCGCCACCCGACAGATACAGCTCCCCCGCCACGCCCGGCGGGACCGGGTTCAGCCGAGCATCCAGCACCAGCGCCGACATGCCGTATACCGGTGTACCGATGGTGATCGGCTCACCCGCGCGCAGTGTCGCGTAGGAAGCGATGACCGTGGCCTCGGTCGGGCCGTAGCCGTTGTAGTACCTGCGACCCGGCTGCCACTTGCCGAGCAGCTCAGGTGTGGTGGCATCGCCGCAGACCATGAGCATTTCGAGCTGATCCAGCCCGACCGGATCCACCGAGCCGAGCACCGCCGGGGTAATGATCGAATGCGTGACCTGCTCGGCGCGCAGCAGATCGCCCAGTTCCGGACCGCCGATGACGGCCGCGGGCACGATCACCACTGTCGCGCCGACCGAAAGTCCGACCAGCCATTCCAGCACCGACACGTCGAAGCTCGGTGAACAGATATGCAGGAGCCGATGCTTCGGCTCCAGCCGATACAGGCCGACCGAGTGGTCGACCAGGCCGCCGAGTCCGGTGTGGGTCACGGCGACGCCCTTGGGCATACCGGTAGAGCCCGAGGTGTAGATCACGTAGGCCACATGATGCGGCCGCAGCGGCATGATCCGGTCGGCGTCGGTGATGGGCGCGGCGGATCGGGCGGCGCACAGGGCATCGGTCTCGGCATCGTCGAGCGCGAGCCATTGCACATCGGCGGGCAGCTCGCCCAGGTATTCCGAAGCGGTGAGCCCGACGAGCGCACCCGAATCGGTCAGCATGTGCCGCACCCGATCCACCGGGTAATTCGGGTCGACCGGCACATGCGCGCCACCGGCCTTCGACACCGCCAACACCGCGGCCACCATCTGATAGGAGCGCGGAAGTGCGAGTGCCACAAGGCTTTCCGGACCCACACCACGATCGATCAGCACCCTGGCCAACCGCGACGAGTACTCATCGAGTTCGCGATAGCTGATCGACCGGCCCTGGTAGCGAATGGCCGTACGATCCGCACCGCGACGCAACCCGCGCGTCAGCAGATCGGGCAGCAGCCCGGCAGCCGTCACATGAGCCGGATGCACCCGGGTCAGGAATTTCGCCTCGGATTCGGCCAGCAGCGGCAGATCGCCCATCGGCAGGTCCGGCCGGGCTGTGATCGCCTCGAGCAGCCGCACGAACCGATCGGCGAAAACCCGCACGGTGGACTCGTCGAATAGATCACGCGCGAAGGAGAACACCGCGTACATGCCCTCGGTAGCGCCCGGCAGCTCGGTAATCGCCAGCGACAGGTCGAATTTCGCGGTATCGATAGCGAGATCGACGGTGTCGACACGCAATTCGGGCAGCTCGAACGAGTTGTCCGGCAAGTTCTGGAACGACAGCGCCACCTGGAACAGCGGATGCCGCGCCGTGGACCGCTCCGGATTCAGCAGATCGACCAGCCGCTCGAACGGAAT
Source organism: Nocardia anaemiae NBRC 100462 (assembly GCF_001612725.1). GTDB lineage: Bacteria > Actinomycetota > Actinomycetes > Mycobacteriales > Mycobacteriaceae > Nocardia > Nocardia anaemiae. The sequence goes on from NZ_BDAZ01000008.1 coordinate 451,801, forward strand.
ATCGGCATGCGCGAAGGCCTGTAGATCAGCGTCGCGCACCACCGAAAGCAATTCCGTGAAGGTCGCACCGCCGCGCACCGGGGTCCGCAGCACCAGCGTATTGACGAACATGCCGATGACATCGTCCAATTCGGCCGCACCACGACCGGCGACCGGCGTGCCCACCGCGATGTCCTCGGTGCCGGATAGGCGCGCCAGGAATATCGCGAGCGCGGTGTGCACAACCATGAAGATCGTCGCGTTCTGTTCGCGACCGATCTCCCGCAGCCTGCGATGCACTCGCGGATCGACCGTGAAACCCACTGTGCCACCGGCGAATGACTGTGTCGTAGGGCGTGGCCGGTCGGCGGGCAGGTTCAACTCGTCGGGAAGTCCGGCCAGCGCCGTGCGCCAGAACTCGGCCTGCGCGGTGATCAGGCTCTGCGGATCGTCCTCGGAACCGAGCACTTCCCGTTGCCAGAGACTGAAGTCCGCGTACTGCACCGGCAGCGGCTGCCAGGCAGGCGGTGTACCGGCCGCGCGCGCGGCGTAGGCGAGCATGAGGTCGCGGGTCATCGGTCCCATCGACCAGCCGTCCGCGCTGATGTGATGGGCGACGAAGACGAGCACGTACTCGTCCGCGGGCGCGTCCACCCGGAACAGCGCACCGCGCAGCGGCACCTGATCGGTGACATCGAATCCGGCGGTGATGATCTCCACGACCTTCGCGTGCACGGCATCCGGGGCGACCCGCTGCGGGGACAGATCCGGAACCGCCTGTGCCGCAGGCACGATCACCTGATGTGCGACACCGTCCCGGTCGGCCGGATAGACGGTACGAAGCGTTTCGTGCCGCTCCACCAGATCCGCGACGGCCTGCTGCAATGCGGCGGTATCCAGCGCACCCGTCAGCCGGACCGCGACCGGCAGATTGTTCACCGCCGATTCGGTATCGAATTGGTTGAGGAACCACATCCGCTGCTGTGCCAGCGACAGCGGAATATGTTCCGGCCGTGGACCTGCC
>NZ_BDAZ01000009.1 GCF_001612725.1 Nocardia anaemiae NBRC 100462
CGGCCAGCGCCGCCACCGTCGGCGACTCGAAGACGGCGCGCACCGGGACGCGGCTCCCGATGGCCGCACCCAGCCGGGCAACAACGCGGGTGGCGATCAACGAATTGCCACCCAGGTCGAAGAAGTCGTCGTCCGCACCCACGCGTTCGACGTCGAGCACATCGGCGAATACCTCGGCGACGGTACGTTCCAGCGCTGTCGACGGCTCCCGGTAGGGCCGTCCGATGAACTCCGGTGCGGGCAGCGCCTTGCGGTCGAGTTTCCCGCTTGCGTTGAGCGGCAAGGCATCCAGATGCACGATCGCGGACGGGACCATATACGACGGCAGCGCCGCGCGCGCGTGCTCGAGCAGGGCATCGTCATCGATCTGCGCACCGGGCGCGGCCACCACATACGCGACCAGCCGATCACCAGTGCTTCCCGTGACCAGCGCGACGGCCGCGCGCTGCACGGCGTCCGAACCGAGCAGCACCGTCTCGATCTCACCGAGTTCGACGCGCTGCCCGCGCAGCTTGACCTGGAAGTCGCTGCGCCCCAGGTATTCCAGGGCGAATTCGCCATCGCGCCCCGGCACCCAACGCACCACATCGCCGGTGCGATACAGCCGCGTACCATCGGCGTGCGCGACGAACCGTTCGGCGGTCAGAGCAGGTGCGTTCAGATAGCCACGCGCCAATTGCACACCGGCCACATACAACTCGCCGATCGCGCCGACCGGAACCGGCCGCAACTGCCGGTCGAGGACACGCACCCGGGTGTTGGCGACCACGGCGCCGATCGGAATCGCGACGCGCCCGTCGGCTTCGGCCGGACAGGCGGTGACGACGGTGGCCTCGGCGGGGCCGTACCAGTTGAACAGTTCCGCGTTCGGCAGAAACGTACTGAACCGCGCGGCGGTGTCCGCGGACAGCGCCTCACCGGCGGCGAAGACCCGCCGCAACGACGGGTACGCGTCCTGCCCGGCGGGCGCGCCATCGAGGAACGCGTCGAGCATCGATGGCACGAAATGCACCGTGTTGATGGAGAATTCGTCGATTATCCGAGCAAGATAGGCGGGGTCGCGATGCCCGTCCGGTTCGGCGATGACCACCGCGGCACCGGTCTGCAAGGTCCAGAACAGTTCCCAGGTGGAGATATCGAAGGTGATCGGCGTCTTGTGCAGGACCACATCGCCGGGACCGTGCGGATAGGTCCGCTGTGCCCAACGGAATTGGTTCGCCATCTGCCGGTGGGTGATCGCCACGCCCTTGGGCCGACCGGTCGAGCCGGAGGTGTAGATGACATAGGCGGTGTTGTCGGGCAGCAGCGTCGCGATGGAGCCGGTCGGCAGGTCGTCGAAGTTCGAGGCGTCAGCCACAGAACGAACAGGTCGCTCCACAAAGACCAGCGGTGCGTCGGTGTCGACGCCGGTCCCGGTGGTGGTCAAAACACATACCGGAGCCGCGCTGGACAGCACATATTCACTGCGCTCGGCCGGATGATCGGGATCGATCGGCACATACGCACCACCGGCGCGCAGCACGCCGAAGATCGCGACGACCATCTCGATACTGCGCCGCATAGCGACCGCCACCAGCGATTCCGGGCCGACACCACGACGGACCAGGTCCCGTGCGAGGTCCCGTGCACGCGCATCGAGTTCGCGATAGCTCAGCGTGGTATCGCGGTAGATCACCGCGGGTGCGTCCGGCGTGCGGGCGACCTGTGCGTCGAATAGCGTCAGCAGTGTCGAATCATCGAGCAGCTCGGCCACTTCGGTCGCATTGACCGCGTCCAGTACGCCGCGATCGGCATCGGTAAGCGCATCGACCTCGGCGAGCTCGGCGAACGGATCGCTGAGGAATCGGCCGATCAGTGTCGAGAAGCGTTGGGCCAGCGCCTGTGCCGCCGACTCGTCGAAGACATCACGCAGGTATTTCAAGGTGAAGTGCATGCGCGCGCCCGGCACGGTCACCACGGTGACCGGGTAGTGCGTGCCGTTCACCGCGACCGCGCCGTCGATGCTCATGCCATCGAGCGCACCTGCCGCCACGGACAGCGCCTGTTCGTCGACGGGGAACGATTCGAACACCACCAGGGTGTCGAAAAGCCCTTCCACGCCGACGATTTCCTGTATTTCGCTCAGTCCGAGGTAGTGGTGGTCCAGCAGCGCCGCCTGTTCGGACTGCAACTGCCGAAGCAATCCGGCGAGCGTGTCGTTCGCATCCAGGCGCACCCGGACCGGAATCGCATTGAGGAACAACCCGACCATGGTCTCGATGCCGTCGAGCTGCGGCGGCCGCCCGGAAACGGTGGCGCCGAAGACGACATCGTCGCGATCCACACTCCGGCCGATCAACAGTCCCCAGGCGGCCTGGATGACGGTATTGACGGTCACCCCGGCATCGGCGGCCAACCGGCTCAGCGCCTTGGTCTCCGCCTCGGACAGTTCGAAAGCGACTTCGCCCACGCCTGCGGCGATTCGGCGAGAGGGATCGACCGAAACCAGCGGTGTCGGCTCGGTAATACCGTCCAGCACCTCGCGCCAAGCCTTGCGCGCGGCAGAGTGATCCTGTGCGCCGAGCCAGGCCAGATAGTCACGGTAGGAGCGGGCCTGCGGCAACTGGCTCGCGTCACCACCGAGCACATAGAGCGTCAGCAGATCCTGGGTCAGCAGCGGCATCGACCAGCCATCGATGAGGATGTGGTGGCTGGTGACCAGCAGGTGATACGCCTCGGCCGTGGTGCGGATCAGGGTGAACCGCAGCAGCGGCGCGCGCCGCATATCGAAATGGTCGGCCAGCTCCGCGGCCATGATCCGCCGCAACTCGGCGGCGGCATCGGCACGATCGGTGAGATCGACCGCACGCCAAGGCACTTCGACCTCGTCGAGCACGACCTGCACCGGATTGCCCGCACCGTCCTCGGCAAAGGCCACCCGCAGGTTCACATGCCGACCCACCACGGCAACAGCCGCCGCGCGTAGTCGCTCGGCATCGACATCGCCGCCGAGATCGACCATGAACTGGGTCATATACGCATCGAACGAAGACTCGGCCAACTGCGCGTGGAACAGCATGCCCGACTGCAGCGGGGTCAGCGGCCACACCTCGGCCAGCTTCGGGTATTGCCTCGCCAGCCGGTCGTGATCGGCCTCGGACAGCTCGACCAGCGGACCCTGCGCACCGGTCTCGACCGGTGCCCCCTGGGTGGCGAGCGGCGCGAGAGCCGCGACTGTGCGCGTTTCGAAAACGTCTCGGGGCGTGAAGATCACCCCGCGCGCCCTGGCCCGCGACACCACCTGGATCGAGGTGATGCTGTCGCCGCCGAGTGCGAAGAAGTCGTCGTCGAGACCGATGCGTTCGATACCGAGCACCTCGCCGAGCACTTCGGCGATGATCTGTTCGATTTCGGTCTCCGGCTCCCGGTACTGCTTGGTCTCCAGCACCGGTGCGGGCAGCGCCTGGCGATCCAGCTTGCCGACCGGGGTCAGCGGAATGGTATCGAGCACGGTAATGACGGTCGGCACCATATGCGCGGGCAGCGAGCGTTCAGCGAAGGCGGTCAGCTCATCGGTATCGACCACGGCATCGCCCGCCGGATGCACGTAGGACGCGAGAATCGTTGCGCCGGTGTCGAGTTTGTGGCCGATGGTGACGACGAAATCCACACTGTCGTGCGCGCCGAGCACCGCATCGATCTCGCCGAGTTCGATGCGGAAGCCGCGAATCTTCACCTGAAAATCGTTACGGCCCACATATTCGATCTCACCGGCGGTGGTCCAGCGCACCAGGTCGCCGGTGGCGTAGAGCCGAGAACCGCTGGGGTCGAACGGGTTCGCCACGAAACGCGATGCGGTCAGCGCGGGCCGATCGTGATAGCCGCGCGCCACCTGCGAACCCGAGATGTACAGTTCGCCGACCACGCCACCTGGCACCTGGTTCAGTCGGTCATCGAGCACATATTCGGTAATGGCGCGGATCGGGCCGCCGATGGTCACCACCGCACCGGGCGTCATCGGCGCGCTGATATTGGTCATGATCGTGGTCTCGGTCGGCCCGTAGCCGTTGAAGAACTCGCGGGTCCGCCCGTCGGCGATCGGTAATACCCAGCGCCGCACCAGATCCGGCGGACAGGCCTCACCACCGGCGATGACGACCCGGAAATCGTCGAGCCCCGCCGGATCGGCCGAGGCGAGCGCGGCCGGGGTGATGAACGCGTGCGTCACCCGCTCCCTGCGCAGCAGCGCCGCCAATTCGTCGCCGCCATAGATTTCCGGCGCGACCACCACCATGGTCGCCGCACCACCGAGTGCGAGCAGCAGCTCCAGCACCGACGCATCGAAGGACGGCGACGCGAAATGCAGTGTGCGCGACTGGTTCGTGACGCGATACCGCTCGCGCTGTTCATCGCAGAAGCTGGACAGTCCGGCCTGCGTGACGACCACACCCTTCGGCTTGCCGGTGGAGCCGGAGGTGTAGATGACATAGGCCGGGTTCTCCACCCGCACCGCGCGGATCCGGTCCGCATAGGTGATGGCCTCGCCCGAGTATTCCGCCAGGCGCAATGCGAATTCGGGCGTATCGATGACCAGCCACTCGACCCGATCCGGCAGCTCGGCCGCCACCTCGGCGACCGCGAGCCCGAGCACCGCGCCGGAATCGGTCACCATATGCGCGACGCGCTCGACCGGGTAATTCGGGTCGACCGGTACGAACCCGGCACCGGTCTTGGCCACCGCCCACACCGCGACCACCGACTCCAGCGACCGCGGAATGCCCACGGCGACAAGGTCTTCCGGGCCAACGCCGCGTTCGATGAGCAAGCGAGCCAACCGGCTGGACCGATCATCCAGTTCGGCGTAGCTGAGCTGGCCGAGTGTCGCGCTGGCATCGGCGAAGACGACGGCGATACCGTCCGGATTCGCCTCGACCGCCGCACCCATCAGCTGCGGCAACGTCGGTACCCGTGACTGGCGGGTCCGGACCGGACGGCCCCGGGCTGGCCGGGTCACGCGAACGACCCCCCTCCGATACCGCGCGTCCGCGCCCGATCCTGTCCCACCGACCGGTATCCCGGCATAGGAACTTTCCTCCCCTCCCTCATCGTCACTACCCGGACCGGTTGCCACCGGTAACGGCCCGTGCGAGCACCGGCCGCAGGAACCTCCGGGTGGAAGATCAACTCGGTTCCTGGACACCCAATAGCGTTCCGAGGTCGACCACAACCGAGACGGCCCCGAATTCCGGCGCGGGCGCGCCGTCATCCAGCACCACCGCGTGCAGATCCTCCAGCCCCGTCACATCGACCGGCCCGAGTCCGGCCCGATCGATGAACAGATGCGTCACCCATTCGTCGGCCAACAGTGCCGCAAGCGTTACGTCGTCCAGATCACCGGCGGTCACCACCACCGACGCGCCGCTCTCCCCGGCCGCGACCACCGCCAGCAGCGCCGCCGCCGAATCCGCGCGGCCGTGCCGGAACAGCCGCGACTCGAAGGTGAGTTCGGTGCGCGCCCGCAGCCGCTTGGTCGCGACGGAAATATCGTTGTAGGACAAGGTAACTCCGGCGACGAAGGCCGGATCCTCGCCGCGTAGCGCCTGGGTCCGGTTGGCGTAGGTCACCGGTCGCGGCGATTCCGCGGCGATCTCGGCGAGCACGTCCGGATCGTCCAGGACCACCCAGTCGATGTTGTCGCGATAAGCGGGTCGGGCACCGGTGGTCAGTCCGACCTTGACCTCCAAGCCGAAGGGCAGCGGTCCGTCGAGGGCGGACACCGGGGTCAATGCGGCACCGGCCTTGAGCACCGCCCAGGTGGCGACCACCGCGTCCACACCGCGATCCAGCCGGATCGCGACACCGGTGCGCGGACCGCAGCCGCGGGCGATCAGCACCCGCGCCAGTCGGGAAGACCGCGCGTCCAGATCTTGGAAGGACACCGCGTCCTCGCCGAAGACCACCGCGGGCCCGTCCGGATCCTCCTCCACCGCGGCGGCCAGCGCCTGGGTCAACGCCGCGCCGCTGGTGACCGGCACACCGTCGGCGGCGGGCTCCGGCGCGCTCTCCGGGGCGGCCAGTGCGCGATCGCGTTCGTCGGCATCGAGAATATCGATATCGCCCACGCTGACCTGCGGGTCCGCCACGACCGCGGTGCAGATCCTGGTCAGCCTGCGGCCGAATGCCTGCACCGTCGACGCGTCGAAAAGATCTGTGGCGTAATTGAATACCGCGACCAGCTCGCCCGGCGCGCCGTCGGCGCCGTGGCGCGGCTCGACGGTCAGTTGCAGATCGAACTTCGCCGCGACCGCACCGGTATCCAGTGCCGCGACCGTCAGACCGGGCAGTTCCAGCTTCGGCGGCTCGAGATTGTCGAAGGACAGCACCACCTGGAACAGCGGGTTGTGCGAGGTCGCCCGGTTCGGCAGCACCACCTCGACCACCCGCTCGAACGGGATATCGGCATTGCCGAAGGCCGAAAGGTCGGTCTCGCGAACATGTTCGACCAGCGCGTCGAACGTGGTTCCCGATTCGGTCCTGGTGCGCAGCGCCAAGGTATTGACGAACATGCCGACCAGATCGTCGAGCGCGCGCTCACCGCGGCCCGCGATGGGGGTGCCGATCGTGATATCGGAACTGCCGGACAGCCGCGCCAACAGCACCGCGAGCACCGCGTGCACAACCATGAACAGCGACGAATTGTGCTCCCGCGCAATACGAATCAGCCCGGCGTGCACCTCGGGTGAGAGCGTGAACGCCGTCGACGCACCGCGCATGGACGGCACGGCGGGGCGCGGTCGGTCCAGCGGCAGCTCGAGCGCGCCGGACAGTCCGGCCAATTGCTCGCGCCAGTAGGCCAATTGCTGTGCGGCCACGGAGTTCTCGTCGTCATCGGTGCCGATGACCTCGCGCTGCCAGATCGCGAAGTCGGCGTACTGCACCTCGAGCGGCGTCCAGGTCGGGACATCACCGGCACAGCGCGCGGCATAGGCGAGCATCAGGTCACGGGCCAGCGGTGCCATCGAGGCGCCGTCGGCGGAAATGTGGTGCACCACCATCGCGAGCAGATGACGCTCCGGTGTCCCGCGCAGCAGCACGCCGCGCACCGGAACCTCTCGGGTCACATCGAATCCGGTCGACATCAGCTCGGTGATGCGGACGATCGGATCGGTGCTCGACTCGACCGCGAGACCGCCCGGCCAGGCCTCGGCGACCGGCAGGATCTCCTGGTACGGCAGCCCGCCCGGTCCCGTCGACGGGTAGCGGGTGCGCAGCGCCTCGTGCCGCTCGAGCACATCGGCGATGGCATCGCGCAGTGCCTGCACATCGAGCGCACCGGTCAGGCCGATGCCGAGCGGGATGTTGTAGGCCGCCGAGCGGGTATCGAACTGATTGAGCACCCACATGCGCTGCTGCGCCAACGACAGCGGCACCCGTTCCGGGCGTGCCGCGACAACCAGCGGGGCACGGGTTCCGGTCGAGGAGCCGGGCACGATGCGCCCGGCCAGTGCCGAAACGGTCGATGCCTCGAACAGTTCGCGCACCGAGACATTCGCGTCCAACGCCTCGTTGATCCGGCTGGCCGCCCTGGTGGCCAGCAGCGAGTTACCGCCGAGAACGAAGAAATCGTCGTCCAGACCGACATCGCGGACGCCGAGCAGTCCGGCGAATACCCCGGCGACGGCCTGCTCGATGGGTGTCTGCGGGGCACGGTAGGTGGCGCTGCTGACGAATTCCGGTGCGGGCAGTGCCTTTCGGTCCAGTTTGCCGTTCGGGGTCAGTGGCAGTGCGTCCAGCACGACGATCGCGTCCGGAACCATATAACTCGGCAGGAATTCGGCGATCATGGCGCGCAGGTCCGCGCCATGAGCCTGTGCATTCGCCTCGGCCACAACGTATCCGACCAAGCGGTCACCGGCATGCTCATCCGAGCGCACCAGCACGACGGCCTGGCTGACCGAAGCCTGGGCGAGCAGTGCCGACTCGATCTCACCGAGTTCGATCCGGAACCCGCGCAACTGCACCTGCTGATCGCTGCGCCCGGCGTATTCGAGATTCGCATGGCCCGCGAAACCGGCCCAGCGACCGAGATCACCGGTCCGATACATGCGAGATCCCGGCGCCCCGAATGGATTCGCCACGAAACGGGTCGCCGCCAGCGCGGGCCGACCGAGGTAACCGCGGGACAACTGGCCACCGCTGACATAGATTTCGCCCGCAACCCCGACCGGAGCCGGATGCAGCCGGTCGTCGAGCACATAGCTCTCCAGGCCGGGCAGCGCACGGCCGATGGCACTGGCCGGATTCTCGGCGAGCTGCTCATCCAGTGCCAGGAACGATACGTGCACCGTGGTTTCGGTGATGCCGTACATATTGACCAGCCACGGCGTATCGAAGGCGTGCCGCTCGTACCAGCGCCGCAACTGCCGCAGATCCAGTGCCTCACCACCGAATACGATGTAGCGCAGCGCGAATTTGCCTTGATCTGCGGCATGTGAGGCGCGATCGGCTTCGGCGAGCTGGTAGAAGGCCGACGGCGTCTGGTTCAGCACCGTGACCTGTTCGCGAATCAGCAAGTCGCGGAACTGTTCCGGCGAGCGAGAGGTCAGGTAGTCGATCACGACCACGGTGCCGCCGTTGGCGAGCGCACACCACAGTTCCCACACCGAGAAGTCGAAGGCGAAGGAGTGGAACAGCGTCCACACATCGGTCTCGTCGAATTCGAACATCAACTGGGTGTTGGCGAACAGCTCCACCACATTGCGATGGGAAACGCTGACGCCCTTCGGGACACCCGTGGAGCCAGAGGTGTAGATGACGTAGGCCAGGTTGTCCGGACGCAGCCGAGAGGTGCGCTCGATATCGGTGATCGGCGATTCGCCGAAGCCCGCGGTTTCGTCGAGCAGCACCACCGGGACATCCGTCGATGGAATGTCGCCCAGCAGATCGTACGTGGTCAGCACACAGGTCGGCTGCGCGTCGGTGAGCATGAACTCGAGTCGCTGCGTCGGATAGGTGATGTCGATCGGCAGATATCCGGCACCGGCGGTGAGCACACCGAGCAGCGCGACAGGCAGCTGCTCGGACCGTCCGACGGCAACGGCGACCAGCGCCTCCGGTCCCGCGCCGCGCGCCATCAGCGCCCGCGCCACCTGGTTCGCGCGCCGCTGCAATTCACCGAAACTCAGTGCGGTATCGCCGAATCGGACCGCGATCGCGTCCGGACGGCGGCGCGCCTGCGTCTGGATGAGATCGAGCAGCGTCACATCCGGCACGGTGGCTCCGGCCGAATTCCATTCGTGCAGAACCAGATCGCGCTCACCTGGAGCGAGTAGATCGATATCGCCGAGCACCGCATCGGAGTCGGCGGCCACCGCCGAAAGCACCCGCAGGAAGCGATCGGCGAAGTCCTGCACGGTGGCGGCGTCGAAGAGGTCGGTGGCGTAGGTGAAGGTCGCCGACATACCCTGCGCCGCAGGCTTCTCCGCGATCTCGAGTTGCAGGTCGAACTTGGCCAGCGACACCCCGTGCTCCACGCCCGCGACCGTCAGGCCCGGCAACTCCAGTTCGGTGCGTGCCAGATTCTGGAAGACCAGCATCACCTGGAACAGCGGATGCCGCGCGGCCGAGCGCACCGGATCGAGCAGCTCGACCAACCGCTCGAACGGCACATCGGCGTGGCCGAAGGCCGCGACATCGACCTTGCGCACGGCACGCAGCAGGTCGTCGAAGGTCATGGCGGGATCGATCTCGGTCCGCAGCACCAGGGTGTTGACGAACATGCCGATCAGATCGTCCAGCGCCGCCTCACCGCGACCCGCTACCGGGGTGCCGATCGCGATATCGCGGGTGCCCGACAGCCTGGCGAGCAGTACCGCGAGCGCGGCGTGCACGACCATGAACAGCGTCGAATTGTGTTCGTGCGCAAGTCGATCGAGTCGGCCGTGGATCTCGGCATCGATATCGAAGGCGACGACGGCGCCGTTGTTGGATGCCGCGGTGGGGCGCGGCCGATCCGCGGGCAGATCCAATTGTTCCGGCAGCGCGGCCAATTCGTCGCGCCAGAATTCGATCTGCTGCGCGAACACCGATTCCGGATCGAACTCACTGCCGAGGGTTTCGCGCTGCCAGATGGTGTAGTCGGCGTATTGCACCGCCAGCGGCGGCCATTCGGGTCGGCCGCCGCGCACGTGATCGGAGTACGCCGCCATCAGATCGCGGGCCAGCGGGCCGAGCGAAAAACCGTCCGCCGTGATGTGGTGCACCACGCATACCAGCACATACTCGGATTCGCCGAGCTGGAGCAGCCGCAGGCGCACCGGCGGCGCGACCGTCACATCGAATCCGCCCAGTACTTCGGACCTGATCAGATCCGAAAGTTCCTGTGTCACAGCGGTAGTCACCGGAATTTCCGGCACGGCGCGGGCATCGCTCACCGGCAGGACGACCTGGAAGCCCTCACCATCGATATCCGGGTAGATGGTGCGCAGCACCTCGTGCCGCTCGGTCAGGTCGCGCGCCGCAGCGCGCAGTGCCTCGACATCCAGTCGCCCGGTCAGCCGCACCGCCAGCGGAATATTGTTGACCGCGCTGGCCGGATCGAAACGGTTCAGGAACCACATCCGCTGCTGCGCATACGACAGCGGAATCCGATCGGGCCGGACCTGCGCCGTGAGTGCGCGGCCGACCGCCGAACCCGCGTGCTGCTCGACACGCTGGGCCAGTACCGAAACCTTCGAGGCCTCGAAGATCAGCTGCACCGGCACTCGGAGACCGAGTGCGAAACCGATGCGCGCGGCGGCCTGGGTGGCCAGCAGCGAATTGCCGCCGAGTTCGAAGAAGTCGTCATCGACGCCGACGCGTGCGTCGGTATCGGCACCGAGCAGCAGTGCCGCGAAGACGTCGGCGACGATCTCCTCGACCGGCGTTGCCGGAGCACGGAACTGACGTGCGGCGAAGACCGGTTCGGGCAGTGCCGCCCGGTCCAGCTTGCCGACCGGGGTCAGCGGAATCTCGTCCAACACCATGATGGCGGCCGGAATCATGTAGTCCGGCAACGATTCTCCGATATGCGCCGCCAGCTGACCGGTGTCGAGAGTGGCGCCGTCACGCGGCAGCACATACGCGACCAGCGATGTCGTGCCCGAAGGGAGCGTCTTGCCCAGTGTGGCCGCGAAGGCGACATCCGGATGTGTGCTGAGCGCGCTATCGATCTCGCCGAGTTCGATCCGCAGACCACGGATCTTGACCTGGAAGTCGGACCGCCCGAGGTACTCCAGCTGGCCGGTTTCGGTGCGCCGCACCAGATCTCCGGTTCGGTACAGGCGCGCACCCGGATTGTCGACCTCCGCGCCGAACGGGCTGGCCACGAAGCGTTCCGCGGTCAGCTCCGGTCTACCGAGGTAGCCCTGGGCGAGCACCGCACCCGAGACGTAGAGCTCACCGACGACACCTGCGGGCACCGGCCGCAACCGCGCGTCGAGGATGAAGGCGCCGACGCCCGCGATGGCGGTGCCGATGGTGACGGGCTCACCAGGCGCGATGGCCTCGGTGGTGGTGACCATGACGGTCGCCTCGCTCGGCCCGTACGCATTGAATACCGCGCGGCCGCTATCCACCCAGCGCGCCGCCAATTCCGCTGGCAGCCGATCCCCGCCCGCCACCACGACCTGCACGTCATCGAGATCGGCGGGATCGAGCGATTCCAGCGCACCCGGGGTGATCAGCAGATGGCTGACCTGTTCCCGGCGCAGCAGATCCGCGAGTTCGATACCGCCGAATACCGTCGGCGGCGCGATGACCAGCGTCGCGCCCACCGAGAAGGTGAACAGCGTCTCCATCATCGAGAAGTCGAAACTTGGCGAGCTCAGGTGTGAGACGCAGGAATCCGCGTCGATCATGTAGTGCTCGCCGATCGCCGCCAGCCCGGCCAGACCGGTGTGTGTGACCGCGACACCCTTCGGCTTACCGGTGGAACCCGATGTGTAGATGACATAAGCCGGATGGTTCTCGTTGACCACCCGCACCCGATCGGCGTAGGAGACCGGATGATCGGGCCGTGCGGCGATGCGCTCGGCAACCACCGGATCATCCAACTCGATCCAATAGGCCGAGGTGCCGAGCTTGGCGCGATGCGCCGAGGTGGTCAGGCCGTGTGCGGCACCCGAATCGGTGACGATGTGCTGGATCCGCTCCGCCGGATAATTCGGATCGACCGGCACATACGCCGCACCGGTCTTCGCGATGGCCCACAGCGCGACGATCGATTCGACCGAACGGGTAATGCCCATCGCCACGTAATCGCCCGCGCCGATCCCGCGATCGATCAGCTCGCGCGCGACCTGGGACGAGCGGGCATCGAGTTCGCGATAGGTGAGTTCACGCTGATCCGCGGGATCACCGGTGGGGTTGAACCGCAGGGCGACCGAGGTGGCCGCGGACTCCACCGCGGCCGTGAGCAGCTGAGCCAACAGCGGGCTGCCCGACCTACGTCGGCGACTACCTCGGGCGGAACGACGAGCAGTTTCCATTCGGGTGCAATCACCTCTCGGGTCGAGCTAAGACCTGCCCCCGACCCCGCCAAAAGCGTCGTGCGCCCGGGGGTCAAACCAGTCCGAGTCATCATATAAGCCATGCGCTGTGACGCCTCCGCCCAGCGGACGCAGACGTCACAGCTGTGTATCGGTCTCCGAGGATCGATGTTGCGGCCCGACCAGATTGATGTGACTTAGGTCACATTTCTGAAAGCATTACTCGTCGAGCCACCGCTCGATCTGATCGAGGTCAGCGGCCGAGTAGATGGTCGTATCGTCTTCGGCGTCGATGAGCATCCAGTCGTAGGGCACCCTGGAAGCGCGTTCGAGCCGATATCCCGCACGTCCCGCTCGCGCGGTGAGTTGGCGAATCCGCACCGCCGTAGGTTCGGTCGGCACCGACCGAAGTCGCCTATCGTCGTCCACTAGCCGAACCGTCCTCGTGAATTTCTCGGAGGCGGAGCGAATTCCGCCCAGTAC
>NZ_BDAZ01000010.1 GCF_001612725.1 Nocardia anaemiae NBRC 100462
CGCCACCGCGCTCGCGCCCCAGACCACCGCGGTATTGGGCTGCACACTCACCGGAACGCGGCCGGGATCGGTCGCGGTGACCGTCAGCAACTCGGTGGTCCACGCGATGCCGAAGGTGCGCGAAAGGGCCTGGGTGGCAGCCGAAGAACTGATATCCGGACCGAGATCGCGGGGCAGCAGCGATACCGCGTCACCGACCGTGACCACCTTCCCGAGCAGTGCCTGCCGCAGCGTCGCCGCCGGAATGGTCCTGGTGGCATGCACCGAACCGCTCACCGAGATCTGCTTTGCGCCGTAGACCGTCGCGGGGGAGACCACCACATTCGCGTCCTCGCGCAGGCCCGCGTTGGACAATGTCACGTCATCCAGCAGCGCAACCCCGGCCGGTGTGCCCGCAGGAGCCACCCCGACCACCGCGGCCGTGCGGCGCGCCCCGATCAGCGCGATACCGTCCCATTCCCGCAGGCCGAGCGCGGTCAGCGCCTCCGGATGCAACCGGACCACCCCGCGCCTGGCATCTGCGGCGGAGGGATTCAGTCGAGCGGTGAGCGCGAGTTCTGCCACTGTGCCATTCTGCCCGCGTCGAGGCCTGGTTGGTCAGTGGTCTGCCGGATAGATCCCCAGAGGCGCGGAAAAACATCGATGGGGAGTACCTCGATCCGCCATTTCCCCCGGCCACCCGAAATTGTGAATGTGCTCACGGAACCGAAAACGGTCGCGGATCGTCGTCGATTTCACCGATCGGACGGGCAATCGCGGCGGTGCGCTCTGACCAGTAATTTCGCCGCGGCGGCTGGTACGCCTGTCCGAGTCGATCGCATCGGCCTCGGCCGATCACGCCGCCCAGTTTCCCGATTGACGAACACGGATGTGCGACAACGAATTCCACCCGCTAACGTTCTGGGCCCGCCCCTTGTCGGGCGGGACAACAAAGTGGAGGGAATTCAAGAAATGAAGTTCGGAAAGATCACTACTGCTGTCTTCATGGCCGTCACCGCGGTGGGGATTACCGCGGCTACCGCCAATGGGCAGCCCGCCGTGGCGACTGACCATCCGGCGGCAGTGACCCAGGGGGGCGTGACTTCTGGTGTTGCACACGGAATCAACTACCACACAACGGTTTCCCCAACTGATAAGACCATCACCTGGGCGGTTGACAGCGGCCGGTTCGAGCTCGCCTCGGACGGTGCCGCAGTGCTGCTGAAGTCCGACGACGGCGCGACGGTGGACCAGGTGCCGCTGCACTCCGAGGTCGCCGGACTTCCGATCGCGGTGAGCCAGCAGATCAGCGCGGATGGCCACACCCTCGCGCTGACTTCGACGATGACCCCCGCCGACACCGCGAAGCTGAACGACATCGCGGGCCTGAAGGACATCAGCTCGTACGACCGGCTCATGGAGCAGGTCAACAAGAACCTGCCCGGCATCGTCATCGGTGCCGTCATCGGGGCCTTCATCCCCTTCCTGTGGATTATCAGCATCCCGGCTGGTGCGCTGATCGGCGGATACGTCATGGGCGGCCAGGAGTTCCTGGACGCCGTGATCGCGTTCGCCACCGGTCAGCCCTGATCCTCGCGCCATAAGTAGAACGCGCGTACACGGCGACTGTCCGCCGTGTACGCGCGTTCTGTGTGTGGGCCGCTGGTGCCGCGACCGAGCAGCGCGGGCCCTACTTGTCCTTCTGGACGATCCCGGCGGCCACCGCGACCGGGGTATCGGCGTAGCTGGGTGCCAGGCAGACGAGTTTGGCGGTCCCGAGTGCGACATTTGGGCTGCCCTCGAACTCGCTGCCCGGATTCTCCGCGAGCACCTTCTCGATCAGCTCCTTCTCCTCGGTGCTGTCCAACTTCTTGAATGCACCGCAGGTGGTGCTCGAAGCCGGGCCGAGCGAGGGGTAGCTCACCGTGGTCTTGGTGGTGGTCGGTGCGTCGGCGGCCGTGGTCGCCGCGGCGCCGGTCGCGGACGTGGTGCTCGCAGGCGTACTGGTGCCCGTCGCGCCCTTGCGCAGACCGTTCGCGTCGGAGCTGGAATCGTCCGAACTGCCACATCCGGCCAGCGCGACGGCCACCGCCCCGGTGGCTAGGACGATGGCGGTAATTCGCTTGATCACGTGCGTTCCCAGGTAACTCGCGGCGCCGGAGTCTCCGGCGCGTCCGGTGCAGGCTACCGGGTGAGATCGTTTTGGTGTCATAGAGCCCACAGTGCGGTGCGGGCCTTACGTTTTTCCCAACGATCCCCGAGGGTCAGTGGATGCGGCTCTGCCAATCGGCGGGCACCCGGCCGCGCGGGCCCGGCACCGGCTGGTCCACCGGATGATGCGTCGGGGGTGCGAGTTCCGGTCCGCCGCTGTACATCTCCTCGGAGCGGAAGTCGAAGAACCAATCCTCGCCCGGCTCATAGCTCTGGATGAACGGATGTCCGGTGTCCTTGGCGTGTTTGGAGGCGTGCTGCTCCGGTGAGGTGTCGCAGCAGCCGATATGGCCGCACTGCGCACAGCGCCGCAGGTGCACCCACCAGCCCTGGGCCGCTTCACATTCCATACAGCCCGGACCGCTGGGCGCGACCGCGGGATCGATGCCCTCCAACTCCTGCGTCATCACTGACCTCCTACATTGGCTTCGGCTGCCTCGCCGGATTCCGGCATTTCTTCGGGACGATGCAGCGGGAGCCAGACCGTGAATCTGGTATTGCCCGGCTCGGAATCGAGCTGGATATCGCCGTGGTGCTTGTTCACCACGATCCGGAACGAAATATCCAGGCCGAGACCGGTTCCCTCGCCGACCGGCTTGGTGGTGAAGAACGGTTCGAAGATGCGGCTGCGCACCTCGGCCGGTACGCCGGGACCGGTATCGCCGATCTCGACAACGACGCAATCGTTTTCGTGCCTGGTGCGAATGGTGAGCGTGCCCGCGCCGTTCATGGCGTAGACCGCGTTATCGATCAGATTGGTCCACACCTGATTCAATTCCGCCGCGTAGCAAGGCACTTCGGGCAGCGTCCGGTCGTACTCCTTGACCACCTCGACGCCGTCGCCGATCTTGCGGCTCAGCATCACCAGTGTGCTGTCGAGCAGTTCGTGGATGTCGACCACCTGGAACGGCGCCCGGTCCATCTGCGAATACTGTTTGGCGGCACCGATCAGGGTGGAGATGCGTGTGGTCGAATCGGCGATTTCGTTCATCAGCAATTCGGTCTCGATGGTGTAGTTCAGCCATCGAATCGCGCCTTGGAACACCTGGTCGGGACTGCCCTCCAGAGTGGCCGACACGCGTTCCAGCCAGTCCACATCGAAACCGGCCTGCACGAAATTCGGGGCCAGGTTCCAGCTGTCCTCGATGCCGTGCTCCTCCAGCCATTCGCTGAGGATGTCTTCGCGCTCGGAGGCCTCCAAGGTGGTCAACTCCGGTGCCTTGGCGACCTGGGCGGCGGCCTCCTCCTGCAACCGCACCAGCGCTTCCAAGGATTCGGTGTCGAATTTGCCCTGGGCCATCATGGCCAACTTGTGCCGCATGCCCGCGACCCGATCGCGCAGGCCGGAGGTGGCGCGCACCGCGGCGGCGGCCGGATTGTTCAGCTCATGGGTCAGACCCGCCGACAGCGAGCCGAGTGCGAGCAGACGCTCGCGCTGGGCGATTCGCTGCGCGGAGTTGCGGTTACCGAAGAATGCGCCCTCGAGCAGGTGCACGGCCATCGGGAACCAGTCGTGCATCATTCGCGCGAAGGCGCCCGCATCCAGGACGAAGAAGCGCGACCGACGGGTCACATACATCGAACCGGTATACGTCTGGTCGACCTTGTCGCCCAGATATGCCGTCCACGCGCCCGCGTACGCGCCGCGATAGTCGGTGCGCGTGGTCTCGATCTCGGCGCCGCCGGAGAGCTTGGTGAGCTGCACCTCGCCCTCGATCAACACGTAGAAGCAGGTGGCCGGATCGCCCTCGCGGAAGACCAGTCCCGGTTCGATGGTCTCGATGCGGCCATCGGCGCACAGCAGCTCCAGCTGTTCGTCGGTGAGCTTCTCGAACAGAAAGAGGCTGCGCAGCTCCGCCGGATCGCAGACCAGATGACTGCTGCGATCCGCTGTTTCCTTCGAATTCATGGTCCAGCCTCCTATCACGCCAGGTACCGATGCACGAGCATGACCGCCATCGCGCCCTCGCCGACCGCCGAGGCCACCCGCTTCGCCGAGTCGGCGTGCACGTCACCCGCGACGAAGACACCGGGGACGCTGGTCTCCAGGTGATGCGGCGGTCTGGGTAGCTCCCAGCCCGCGGGTCTGGTTCCGTCGACGAGCAGATCGGGACCGGCGAGCACATAGCCCGCCTCGTCCCGCTTGACCACGCCATCGAGCCAGTCGGTCTGTGGTGCGGCACCGATGAACAGGAACAACCGTTCGGCCTCGGCTTTTTCTTCCGCACCGGTCCGGTTGTTGCGCAGCACGATCTGTTGCAGGTGATCGCCGCCGTCGGCGGCGATCACTTCGGTATCGGTGTGCACGCGGATATTCGGTATCTGCCCGATCTGCTGGATCAGATAGTGCGACATGGACTTGTCCAGCGAATCCGCGCGAACCACCAGATGCACCGTGCGCGCGTTGCGGGACAGGAATACCGCCGCCTGCCCCGCCGAATTCGCCCCGCCGACGATGTAGACATCATGGTCGGCGCATTCGGAGGCCTCGGTCATGGCCGAGCCGTAATAGACACCGCGCCCGGTGAAATCGTCCACACCCGGCGCGGGATGACGCCGGTAGTCCACACCCGTCGCGATGATCACCGTGTGCGCGCAGAGCCGTCCACCGTCGGCGAACCGCACGGTCCGCGCGGACCCGTTCACCTCCAGCCCGACCACCTCGCGCGTGGTGATCACCTCGGCGCCGAACTTCGCGGCTTGCCGCCGCGCCCGATCGGCCAGCTGTGCGCCGGACAGCCCGTCCGGGAAGCCCAGATAGTTCTCGATGCGCGAACTCTGGCCCGCTTGGCCGCCGGTCGCGGTGCGCTCGATGAGCACCGTGCGCAGGCCCTCGGAGGCGCCGTATACCGCCGCGCCGAGCCCGGCTGGTCCGCCGCCGACCACGATCAGGTCGTAGAAATCACCGGTCGGATTGGTGTTCAGCCCGACGCTTTCGGCCAGCTCGCCGTCGCTCGGCTGCACCAGCGCCTGCCCACCCGGGGTGATCACCACCGGACAGATATTGGGATCGGCGCCCGCGGCCTCGAGCAGCCGGGCGCCTTCCGGTTCCTCGGCCAGGTACCAGCGGTAGGGCAGCTGATTGCGGGCCAGGAATTCGCGCACCTCCGACGACCGTGGGGACCAGCGGTTGCCGACGACCTTGGTCTCGGTGACGGGTTTGTGGTCGTTGCTGCGCCAGGCCTCGAGCAACCCGTCGAGCACCGGATACAGCTTCTCCTCCGGCGGATCCCACGGCTTGAGCAGGTAGTGATCCAGGTCGACGACATTGATCGCATCGATCGCGGCGCTGGTATCGGCGTAGGCGGTCAGCAGTACCCGGCGCGCGTACGGATGCAGGTCCATGGCCTGCTCGAGGAATTCGATGCCGTCCATGCCCGGCATCCGGAAATCGGCGATCAGTACCGCGACCGGTTGGCCACGCAGTTTCATCTCGCGCAGTGCGTCGAGCGCGTCCGCGCCGGACTCCGCGCGCAGAATCCGGTAATCGGCCCCATAGCGGCGGCGCAGGTCGCGTACGACCGCGCGGGAGACTCCCGGATCGTCGTCGACGCTGAGGATGGCCGGTTTCGTAGCAGCGGGTGCAGTCACCTATCGAGTATGGAACGCTCGTCAAACGCGATGCTCGCGCACGAAGTCGAGCTCGGTGGGTGTGAGCAGGCGCTCTAGCTGTTCATCCGTGACCAGCGGGTGGGTGGTGCGCGGCGCGGAGGTGTCTCGGGTAGCGCGGATCTCAGGTTCGATAGCGGGGAGCAGCGGAACCTGATCCGCGTGCCGACGATGTAAGAGCGAGCGCAGTTTCACGGCCGATCACCTCACGCTTGACGGAAAAGCTTGTGGCAGTGTCTGATGCTTCGTCTATCCGTCATTGTGCGCCCGCCATTACAAGGCCGGGCAATCAAATCGCGAAAAAGTGACCCATTTGTCTTCCAACAGCCGCCGACTAGGCTGTTTGCCGAAACGTCAAGTAGTGCTAGACGGACGTCCGTCGCACAGTTCTCCGGAGGCAACGTTGCCGAAGAATATCGAAGCCACGATCGAGATCGCGGCACCGCCGGAACAGGTCTGGGCCGTCGTCGCCGATCTCAAGCGGATGCCCGAGTTCAGCCCGCAGTGCGTGCGGATGCTCGCGCTCGGCACACCGAAGGCCGGTACCTGGACGATCAACCTCAATACCGACGGCAAGAAGTACTGGCCGACCACCGCGCGCATTGTGCGCTATGAGCCCAACCAGGCCTTCGCATTTCGGATCAACGAGAACCGCAGCATCTGGAGCTACACGCTGGAGCCCACCGCGACCGGCACCCGGCTGATCGAACGCCGCGACGTGCCCAATGGCACGAGCTGGTTCTCCCGCAAGTCCATCGACGCCGCGATGGGCGGCGAGCAGCCGTTCGAGGAGCTGCTCGAACGCGGGATGAACGAAACGCTCGCCAACATCAAGTCCGCAGTGGAGGCGGCTGTCGACCGCGGGTAGCGTCCCCTGAACACGAGTCAGGCCCGGTCCGCATCATCGGGCCGGGCCTGACTCATGTTCGATGCGCATGGGAAACCGGCGGTCGGTGGGGGAGGTCGCGTCCTCGACGGCGGACTCGTGCGGTGGGGTGGCGGATACCTGGGACACAAGAATGGTCACTCGATGGAACCGTTCCGGAAGCCGGTGCGTCCATTACTGATACAAGTGCCTGGATCCGACCGGAACTCCACTCCACCCCGTGAACCGTCCTACGGGCCGGGCAGGGTTCTCGGCGGCTGGCATGTACGTGATCGCGTGTGAAGGAGAGTGTCGAGTTGGCCGGGTTTCTAGGGGTAGACATCGATGTGTTGAGTAAGACGGTTCAGTCTCTGCGCGGCGCCGAGCAGGTTCTCAACGATGCGATGAACGCGATGAAGGAAGGCGGCCACGGCGACATCGGGACCAAGACTCTCAACGATGCCGCCGACAGCTTCCAACGGCGATGGAAATTCGGCATCGAACGGATCGGCGAGTCGGCCAAGGCGACCGCGGACGGTGTCGCGCAGTGCCTCGATGCCTATCAGCAGACTGACGAAGCATTCGCCAAGGTCGTCGAGCAGGCCAAGAATGCTGTTGACGGACAGTCGGTCACAGCGTGAGCCAGAACCCGTACCCCTACCTCGGTTTCAACCCTGTCCCGGGCGCACCTGACGACGTGGCGGGGCTGCGCGGGCAGATCAGCACCGCCGCCGAGGCGGTCAAGGAAACCAATCAGCTGTTGAACAGTCTGCGCAACAGCAACGACAACGTCTGGCAGGGCGAGGGCGGCGATGCCTTCCGCGCCCACTTCGATGCCACCCTCGCCCAGGATCTCGGCTACGCACAGAATTCCCTCGAAAAGGCCGTCGGGCTCCTCGCCGAATGGCACACGGACCTGGTGGGCTTCCAGGACACCGCCAAGGCTTTGGAAGCCGAAGCCGCCGAGGCCAAAGGGCAGTACAACAGCGCGCTACAAACATTGCAGCAAGCTCGGTCGAACACAGACCTGGGTCTGGGCAGTATGACCTTCACCGATCCGGTTGAGTTGCAGGCCGCGCAGACCCGCCTCAACGCGGCCACCGCGCAGGTCAACGCTGCCGTCGCTGCAGTCAACACCTGGGAAGGAAACGTCGATTCGATCATCCGTCGCGCGCGAGATCTCGAAAGCACACATGACACCGTGGCTCGGCGGTTCGCCAGCGAATTGGATGCGGCCGCAAAGGATTTCGCGCCCGGCCCGCCGGACAAGAGCATCTGGGATCGCATCACTGATGCGATAAAAGGTGTCGGCCAGTGGATCAGCGATCACCGAGAGCAGATCCACGATGTGTTGGCAGGAATAACTGCGGTTACGGGTCTGCTCGCACTGGTTACACCACCGCCCGCCGACGCGATCTTCGCAGGTATCGCGCTCGTCGCCGGTGTGGGTGTCCTGGCAATGGATGCGCTCGACCCCGAAGTCCGTGACGCATTCAAGGATGTCTTTTCTGGGGATTTCAATGGTGATGCACTGAAGAAGATAGGGATGACAGTGGGTCTTGACAGCCTAGGTGTCATACCTGGCGTTGGAGGCGCGGTAAAGGGTGTGAAAGCATTTACCGAACTTGGAGAACTGGCGCCCGCAGTAAGGGCATTCACTGAGGGAGCGCAAGCGCCGGGAATAGCTACCAAAATTATTGATGGTGTTCCGAATGTTGTCAACAAGGTTCCGCTGATGCCGTCGGCGGTGACCCGATCCATGAGCGATTTCACTAGCTTCTTCGAGGACTTCAGCCAGGCAGGCAAGTCCGAGGCGGGAACCTCGGCGGCTGGCATCGAATTATTCTCACGCGCGGGTAAGGCAGGTCTCGGCCTCTTCAATATTGGGAACGTCGGCAATGGCTGAGACAACGGTAGATATCTGGATTCCGCACGGCTTCATGGAAATGCCTCTGACCGATATCGCGAGCCGGATCGGCGTTGCCCAGGAGATAGTTGGGGAAATGCGGCCGTCGACCATGAAATCCATGGCTCAGGCCATCTTACCCGCTGCCGCAGCACTTTTCACCGAGCTGGCCCACAGGGATACGAGATACTGTGGCATAGGTCGGCATCTGACATCGGACGGAAAACTGATCACATCATGCATCACGGTTTGCGTTTATGAAACCGACGGAGAGAAGATCAACCCCCGATTGGCTTTGACGAATCTGATCGAGTCCAGGGCCGAATCCGGCGAAAAATATGATATCGAGATGGTAGATGTGGGCAGTCGGCCAATGATGTTCGCTGAACGAGTGACAGAGCTCCCCACGCCGGAACTTCCCGGGAGGCCGTACGTGAATAACGCAACGGCCACGTACCAACTCGAAGCGGTAGTGCCGTCAAATGACGGGTCAGCCCTTGCTGCTGTCGAGCTATCGACCGCGGCAGTCGACTATGGTCCGGAATTCCGAAAGATGATGGTCGATATGGCGCAGTCGGTCGAGTTCCGGGCACATAGTCGGTCGACGCCCCGTCTCTCGTCGCTGGACTTGTGAGGGCTTTCATCGTGGAAACATCATCAACTGCCGCATCCTGGCCAGCGACACGCGCCGCGTTGCGAAAGGGCGCGCTGTTGCCGTGGATGGCGCTGGCCGCCGGGATCGCCAGCATTCCAGCATCGGTAATCTTTATCAGTATGGGCGATTCCGGCCACAGCCATTTGGCCCACCGCATGTCCGCTCCCGGGTGCATATTGTCGGTAATCCTGTTCTGCGCGGGGATTATCGGCGGATGCATGCTGTGGATCAGGAGACGGACAAGGCAGATATTGCTGCGGCACCCCTGGTTGGAGTATCGAGTCGGCCATGTCACCAACGGCCGGTACGAGTGGGTTGAGCTGAAAGACGCAAACAACACCCGCATCTCACAACTGATCGTCAGCAGTTGGGTTCATCAAATAGGTTCAGTGGTAGACGGCAACTCTTCGACAGCATGGTTCGCAGGCGATCCACGCAAACGTGGCGTCATATCGGCGCCAGGTGGCGGCGACTTTCGGTACGCATACTATTCTCCGGCGAGACAACCGCCCGCGTTCGCGTTCACCGAGAATCGTTCTGGCGATCGACTCGATCCACAGGGATCGCCGCCGCAGTCCGTTCGCGAATTTCAGTTGAATCCAGACCGCGGTCGCGTGATGATGAAGCCGGTCGGTGAATCAGCGGCGCGGCATGGTGGCTCACAAGACACTCGTTATCCGTCACCCCGCGTGCTCCGTCGAGTCTTGGCCTTCGCACTTGATTGGGCATTACATCTCGGCGTCGGGATCGGCTCGGCGATCGCCGTCAGTCCCGAGTTTTCGGTCGAGGCCGCTACCCGGTTCGATTGGAAGCATCTGGGTGTGAGTCCGATTGTCGTGCTGGGGTTCTGGATGCTGGCGTCGGTAGCCGACCGCGTCGGTGTGCAGGCGATCTTCCACACGACCGTTGGCAAGGCCGTATTCGGATTGCGCGTCATCCGCCCCGACGACGGAACCTTCCCTTCGCTCGGACGATTGTTGGCCGTGTGGTTGGTAGATCTGTATTTAGTGGTGGGGTTTCCGATCGCGCTCGTCGGCAACGGCGATCTACCGGGGCCGGATAGGGTTGGGGACTACTTCCTGCCAGCCGTACGAAGACGAGACCTGCGGCAGCGCAACGAAGTCTGATGGAACTCGTGCGGCCTGTCATCACCATCAGCGAGGCCAGCAGCCGCGACGACAACAAGACCCGAAGGTCGCTGCACCGGCCAGCTGGAACCGGGCACCCAGCAGGTGACCTTCACGGTGAAGGTCACCTGGGGTCCGGGCTGAGCTACTGCCAGTTGGGCAGCGTGACAACCTGCGCGGCGTAGGAAAGACCCGCACCGAAGGCGATCAGCAGCGCGGTATCGCCCGGCTTCGACTCGCCCTTGCGCAGCAGCGCCTCAATGGCCAGCGGAATCGAGGCGGCCGAGGTATTTCCGGTCTCCTCGATATCGTTGGCGAGTGCGCAGTGCTCGGGCAGCTTGAGCACGCGGGCCATGATCTCGATGATCCGGCCGTTGGCCTGGTGCGGGATCATCGCGTCCAGGTCGTCGGTGGATAGGCCCGCGCGATCGATGGCATCGCGGCAGACCTTCTCCAACGAATGTGCCGCCCAGCGGAATACCGCCGTACCCTCCATGGCGAGGTAGGGCCGCACCGCGTCCAGGCCCTTCTCCTCGATTTCGGCGAAGAACTCCATCCAGTCCTTGTCCTGGCGGATCGCATGGTGCTGGGTGCCGTCCGAACCCCAGACCGTCGGGCCGATGCCCTGCTCCTCCGAGGGACCGACCACCACCGCGCCCGCGCCGTCGGCGAACAGGAAGGCGGTCG
The DNA here is from genome assembly GCF_001612725.1 of Nocardia anaemiae NBRC 100462. Taxonomy (GTDB): domain Bacteria; phylum Actinomycetota; class Actinomycetes; order Mycobacteriales; family Mycobacteriaceae; genus Nocardia; species Nocardia anaemiae. Next base: position 11,040 of record NZ_BDAZ01000010.1, read on the forward strand.
CGCGGTCCTTCGGATTGATGGTGTTGGTCAGTTTCTCCACGCCGATCACCAGCACATGTCCGGCGGTTCCGGCGCGCACCAGATCCGAGGCCAGCGCGAGCGCGTGACAGAAGCCCGCGCATCCGGCCGAGATATCGAACGCCGCCGTGCCGTTCATGCCCAGCTCGGTGGCGATCTGCGGCGCGGCCGCCGGAGTCAGCAAGAGGTGGGTGGAGGTGGCGACGATGACACAGTCGACCTGTTCGACTTCGACTCCGGCGGATTCGAGCGCGCCGCGAGAGGCCGCGACGCTCATGCTCTGAATCGTCTCCTCCTTCGAGGCGAAGCGCCGCGTTTTGATTCCGGAACGGGTGCGGATCCACTCGTCACTCGAGTCGATGGGTCCGGCCACCTCGTCGTTGGTGACGATCCGAGCGGGGCGGTAAACGCCGAGCCCGAGGATCGCCGTGTGCTCAGCCCCTGTTGTCTGGGCGATTCGAGCAGCCATGATGCGTCTCCTATGTACCTGCGGCGGCGCCGCCGGGTGCTACCCCGAAAGCAAAAAATGAGTCCCTCATCGGCCGGCCGCCTACGTCACCGTAGACATGAGGCCCCCTCATATTAGCCCGAGTCGTGCTTGTTGGGAGTGCGTATTCTCACATTTGACGGGTATACCCCTCGAAGCACGCCCTGTGCTGCGGCGCTGCCCCAACTAGTGATTCGAGGTCACCATGCTCGGACTCGGGATTATCGGGTGGATCATCATCGGCGGTCTGGCCGGCTGGATCGCCAGCAAGATAATGAAGACGGATGCCCAACAAGGCATCCTCCTCAATATCGTGGTCGGTGTGGTCGGCGGCCTACTAGGCGGATTCCTACTCAAGTTGCTAGGCGTCGACGTCGAGGGCGGCGGTCTCTGGTTCAGCTTCTTCACCTGCCTCGGTGGCGCGGTGATTCTGCTGTTCCTGGTGCGGCTGTTCACCGGCCGTAAAGCCATGCGCTGACCGTGGGGTGCCACAGGCTCGATTCCCGTAAGGTGTGAACGCTTGCGCCGACCTATCGTTGAGGGGCGCAAACCGTCTGCATCGAGCACGAAAGAGGAGCCTGTGGCACGCCGTCCCACCCCGCCCGGCACGCCCGAGACGACCGGAGTCGGCCATGTCGTCGATCTGGTCCGGGCCGCGATTCCCCCGCTGCATCCCGCCGGGCTGCCCTTCGTCGCGGCACCGCTCGCGGTGGCGGTAATCGGGGGTAAACGCAAGTGGGTGCGCCGAACGGGGTTGTTGGCCGCCGCGGCCTGCGCGACCTTCTTCCGGCATCCGAATCGGGTGCCGCCAAACCGGGCTGGCGTGGTCGTCGCCCCGGCCGACGGTGAGATCGCCCTGGTCGATACCGCGACTCCGCCCGCCGAACTCGGCCTCGGCGATGCGCCGCTGCCGCGCGTGAGCATTTTCCTTTCGGTGCTCGATGTGCATGTACAGCGCACGCCGATCTCCGGCACCGTGCGCACGGTGCTGCACCAGTCCGGTCAGTTCCGTTCGGCGGATCTGCCCGAGGCCAGTGCGGTGAACGAGCGCAACAGCATGGTCATCGATACCCCCGGTGGCGCGCAGCTCGTGGTCGTGCAGATCGCGGGCCTGCTGGCGCGGCGCATCGTCTGCGACGCGCAGGTCGGTGACAAACTGACCATCGGCGACACCTACGGCCTGATCCGTTTCGGGTCCCGGGTCGACACATACTTCCCGGCGGGCACCGAACTGCTCGTCGAACCCGGACAGCGCACGATCGGGGGCGAGACCGTGCTGGCCGTACTTGCCACCGACTCATGATGGAGCAGGCCCTGCCCACACCGCAGCGAAGGCGCCGGTCCATCCGGCTGTTGCCGAGCATTGTGACAATCATGGCGCTGTGCGCCGGACTGTCCGCGGTGAAGTTCGCCCTGGACGACAGGCTCGACATCTCCTTGGCGATGATCGGCGCGGCGGCCGTACTGGATACCCTCGACGGTCGGCTGGCCCGAATGTTGAGTGCCACCACCAAGATGGGCGCCGAACTCGATTCGCTCTCCGACGCGATCTCCTTCGGTGTCGCGCCCGGTCTGGTGATCTATATCGCGCTGCTGGACAGCAACAGCGCGGGCTGGATCATCGCGCTGGTTTTCGCGGTGAGCCTTGTGCTGCGCCTGGCCAGGTTCAACACCCTGCTCGACGACGACACCCGACCGCAGTGGGCGCGCGAGTATTTCGTCGGCGTCCCCGCACCGGCGGCGGCGTTGATCGCGCTGGTGCCGATCGGGCTGTACGTGCAGTTCGGTGACGGCTGGTGGGTCGGCTACTACGAGGTCGCGGCCTGGACGTTGTTCGCGGCGGGGTTGGCGGTCAGTACGATTCCGACGCTGGCCATGAAGTCGGTATCGGTGGCGCCGCAGGCGGCGGCCGGGCTGCTGGTGCTGACCGCGCTCGCGGCGGCGCTGTTGGTCACGTATCCGATCGTGCTGCTGCTGGTGCTGGTCGCGCTATACCTCGGGCACATCCCGTTCGCATGGCATTCGCAGCGCTGGGTGGCCGCGCGTCCGGAGACCTGGCAGCACAAGCCATCCGAACGCCGGGCCCAGCGGCGGGCGCAGCGCCGACGGCCCGCTCTGCGGCGTCCGGCGATCCGCGGGGCGAGCCGCTTGCGGCTGCGCCGTCCGGGTAAGGAACGTCCGGTAGACGAACTGCATCACTGAGCCGTCGCTGGTCGCAGGTATTCCTTAAGGAATCATCTAGGTCGCGCGGGAATGCTGCAGCTATGAGCGGTGTTGCGGCACTTGGTGGTTTGGGGTTCTGGGGATTCGATCTGGGTCGGGTTTTCGGTGGCGGCCGGACCATCGGATCGGCAGGCGAACTCTCGAAGGCCGGGCGGATCGCGACCGGTACCGTCATCTTCGGCGGCCGAGCACGGAAGAAGGTGGCGGTGGAACCGGACGGATTGCGCGAATTCCAGGCGCATCGCCCGCGTCTGTTCGCGCTCGCCTATCGGATGCTCGGCTCCGCGACCGAGGCCGAGGATGCGGTACAGGAGACCTACCTGCGCTGGGATGGCACCGACCGCAGCACGATTCGCTCGGCGGAGGCCTGGCTGACCACCACGATCGTGAATCTCTGCCGCACCTGGCTGGTTTCGGCGCGGGCTCGCCGCGAGACCTACGTCGGCCCCTGGTTGCCCGAGCCGGTGCCGACCGGGCGCGGTGAACTCGGGCCGCTGGAGACGGTGGAGGAGCGCGAGCTGGTATCGCTGGCGCTGCTGACGGCATTGGAACGGTTGAGCCCGATCGAGCGGGCGGTTTTCGTGCTGCGCGAGGCATTCGGATACGCGCACCGGGAGATCGCGGACATGCTCGCGGTATCCGAGGCCAATTCGCAGCAGATCTTCCGTCGGGCCGGTATCCGGGTGCGTGAGGGGCGGCCGCGCTTCGATGTTCCGGCCGACCAGGCCCGCGAACTGATCGAACGCTTCCTGAAGGCCGCGCGGATCGGCGATCTCGAGGCTTTGGAACGGATGCTCGCCGCCGATGTGGTCTCGACCGCGGACGGCGGCGGTCAGGTCACCGCTGCTCGGCGGCCGATTGTCGGGGCTGCCGCGGTCGCGCGGTATGTGGCCGGACTGTTCCGCTGGGAAGTGCCGGGGATGGCAATGGCGCTGGAGGAGATCAACGGCGCGCTCGCGGTCGTCGTGCGACTGGCGGGCGAGCCCGCACTCGTTGTCGGCGTGGACACCCTCGACGATGCGGTGACCGCGCTGCGCTTGATCGTCAATCCGGAGAAACTGACCCATATCGGTCGGAAGTGACGCGGGTCATTATCCGAGGCTGTCAGCGATCGCCAGGCTGTCCGGTCTGAGGGGTGTCGGCCGATCGAAAGGGAGCCACATCATGACCGGACAGCATCGAATCGTCGTCCTCGGCGCCGGGTACGCGGGGCTGGCGGCGGCCCGCCGGTTGGCGCGCGCCGCCCGCGACGCCCACATCACCGTTGTCGACGCCCGCGCGAGCTTTGTCGAACGGGTGCGGTTGCACCAATACGCTGCGGGGCAGTCGATTCCGGAATGGGATCTGCGAGAGTTGCTCGAGCCCAAGCGAATCCGATTCGTGCAGGCCTGGGCGCACCGGATCGAGCACAAGCGGGTGATCCTGGACGGCGCACCGGATCTCGAATACGACGCACTCATCTACGCGTTGGGCAGTACCAACGATCCGGGCGTGGAGGGAGTGGCCGAGTACGCGTATTCTGTTGCCACACCTGATGGTTCGGAACATTTGCGGACCGGTGCGGCGGGGCGGATCGTGGTGGTCGGTGGCGGCGCCACCGGAATAGAGTTGGCCGCGGAACTTGCCGAGTCCCGGTCGGATTCGCGGGTGTTGCTGCTCGGCTCGGATGAGCCAGCCTCTTGGCTGTCCGCGCGGGCGCGAGATCACGTGCGACGGGTGCTGGAGCGGCTCGGCGTCGAGATCCGTTCGGACGCAAAGGTTATCGAGGTGACGCCGGAGGGCGTCCGGTTGGCTGACGGTGCCGTGGTCGGGGCCGCCGCGACGGTGTGGACCGCCGGATTCGGGGTGCCGGAGCTGGCGCGACGGTCCGGGCTCGCGGTGGACGGGCACGGTCGGGTGCTGACCGACGAGACATTGCGCTCGATATCGCATCCGGATGTGTATGCGGCCGGTGACGCCGCTGTGATCGCGGGTCCGGGTGGTCGGGAGCTGCGGATGGCTTGTGCGACGGCATTGCCCACCGGTAAGTACGCCGCCGATGCCGTTGTCGCCCGGCTGGCCGGTCGTGCGCCGCGTGAGCTGCGGTTCCGGTACTTCTTCCAGTGCATCAGTCTCGGTCGCCGCGATGGTGTCATCCAGTTTCTGCACGCGGACGACTCGCCGGGAAGGACCGTGCTCACCGGGCGGACGGCGGCCTGGTTCAAGGAGCAGATCGTGCGTGGTGCGGCCGGAGCGGCGCGTCCCTAATTCGCGTCAACTAATGGTTGACGAAGTCGGATCGTCAACTTATGGTTGACGCATGACAATCAACGTACGACTCGACGATCTGATCGAGGGCATCAAAAAGGCACGTCCGGACAATGTGCTCGACCAACTCTCCGATGCGGTGGTCGCGGCCGGGCATCTCGGCGAAGTGGCCGATCATCTGATCGGCCACTTCGTGGATCAGGCCCGCCGCTCCGGCGCCTCCTGGACCGATATCGGCGCGAGCATGGGCGTTACCAAACAGGCGGCGCAGAAGCGGTTCGTGCCGAAGGGGCCGGGTGATCCGGCGGAGGCCGCGACCATGGATCCCAGTGCGGGTTTCGCGAAGTTCACCCCGCGCGCACGGCAGATCGTGGTGGCCTCCCAGGAGCTGGCGCGCGACTCCGATCATCGGGAGATCACCGTCGGGCATCTGGTGCTGGCCCTGCTGTCCCAACCGGAGGGCCTCGGGGCCAGGGAGATCGTGGCGCAAGGGGTGAAACTCGACGTCGTCCGGGATGCGGCGACGGCGGCCATCGCCCAACAGCCAGCCGATCCGGCGAAGGTGCCCGCGCTCATTCCGTTCGGACCCGATGCCAAGAAGGTGCTGGAGCTGACCTTCCGTGAGGCACTTCGCCTGGGACACAACTACATCGGCACCGAACATGTCCTGCTCGCACTGCTCGAACAGGAGAACGGTTCCGGGATCCTGTCCGATCTCGGGGTCGACAAGGCGAAGGCCGAAGCCGATCTGGCCGAACTGCTTTCGGTGATCGCCGCCGAGAAATCATGAACGTCCGGGCCGCGTTCGCCGCCGGACAATGTCGAATTTCCTGGATAGTCATCGGCATTCGATGCGCGCACGCGGCCAGGGCACGGCAGCGGCGGGCCATCCGATCCCGTGTCCGGCGCGGCGGGACGAGTCCTGTGCGGCGGGACGGCGGCTCAGTTCTCCGGCACGTTGCGGGCGAGTTCGTCCAACCAGGCGGCGGCGGAGGCGTCGCTCGGCGCACGCCAGTCGCCGCGGGGTGAAAGTGAGCCGCCGGAACCGACTTTCGGTGCATTGGGCAGGGTTGAGCGTTTGAACTGGCTGGTCTGGATGAAGCGGCGCAGGAATTCGGCGAGCCAGTGTTTGATGGTCGGCAGGTCGTAGGTATTGCGCTGGTCGGCCGGGATCAGGTCCGGCCAGCTGCCGCGGTCGCGCTCGGACCAGGCGTGCCGGGCCAGGTAGGCGACCCGGCTCGGGCGGTAGCCGAAGCGCAGCAGGTAGTAGAGGTGGAAGTCCTGCAGTTCATAGGGGCCGACGGTGGCCTCGGAACTCTGGCCCGGTGTGGTGGAATCGTGGCTGGGCACCAGCTCCGGCGAGATCTCGGTCTGCAGGATCGATGACAGCACCCGGCTAGCCTCGGGGCCGAACTGATGGGTGTCGACCGCCCAGGCGATCAGATACTTGATCAATGTTTTGGGGACCGAGGCGTTCACGCTGTAGTGCGCCATATGGTCGCCGACGCCGAAAGTGCACCAGCCCAAGGCGAGTTCACTGAGATCGCCGGTGCCGACCACGAGTGCGTTGTGCTGGTTGGCGAGTCGGAACAGGTGCGAGGTGCGCTCGCCTGCCTGGACATTCTCGTAGGTGACGTCGTACTGCGGGATACCTTCAGCGGCAGGATGATTCAGGTCGCGCAGCATCTGGGTGGCGGAAGGGCGGATATCGATCTCCTGCGCGCTCACGCCGAGTGCGTCCATCAGCGCGTGCGCGTCGGTGCGGGTTCGGGAGCTGGTCGCGAAACCGGGCATGGTGTAGGCCAGTACATTGGTGCGCGGCAGGCCGAGCCGGTCCATGGTTTTGGCCGCGACGATCAGCGCCTGCGTGGAGTCCAATCCGCCGGAGACGCCGATGACCAACCGCTGGCTGCCGGTAGCACGTAAGCGGGTGCTCAGGCCCTCGACCTGGATGTGATGCACCTCGGCACAGCGTTCGTTGCGGGCGGCCGGATCGCTGGGAACATAAGGGAAGCGCTGGATTTCGCGTCGCAGGGCGACGGCGCCCGTCGGAACCGGCAACTGCACCTCGACGCGCCGCAGTCGCTGCAGCCGTTCCCGGTGATCGTGTACGTTGTCGGCGAAACTGGTGGTGCGGATACGATCCGCGGCCAGCCGCTGCAGATCGAGATCGGCGGTGATCAACTGGGGATGGTCGGAAAACCGCTCGCCCTCGGCGAGTAGGTCGCCGTTCTCGCAGACCAGCGCCTGTCCGTCCCAGGCCATATCGGTGGTCGATTCACCATGTCCCGCAGCGGAATACAGATAGGCGGCCAGGTAACGCGCGGAATGTGAGGTGCACAGCGCGCGCCGGTAGTCGGCCTTGCCGATGACGATATTGCTCGCCGACAGATTGACCAGCACCGTGGCACCGGCCAGCGCGGCATATCCACTGGGCGGCAACGGAACCCAGCCGTCCTCGCAGATCTCCAGGTGGAATACGAAGCCGTCGAGATTGGTCGCGGTGAACAACAGGTCGGAACCGAACGGCACCCGCTGACCCGCGATCGTGATGTGGTCGTGCAGGGTCTCGCGCGCCGCCGCGAACTGGCGCTTCTCGTAGAACTCGCGATAGTTCGGCAGATAGCTCTTCGGCACGGCGCCGAGCACGGTGCCCCGGCATACCGCGATCCCGCAGTTGAACAACCGCCCCTGGGTACGCACCGGCGCACCGATCAACAGCACCGTATCGATTTCCGTGCTCGCCGCGACTACCTGCTCGATCGCCGCGCCGACCGCATCGTCGAGCGCATCCTGGTGGAACAGATCGTCGGCGGTGTAGCTGGCGAGTCCGAGTTCGGGAAAGACGGTCAGCACCACACCGTCGGCGGCCGCCTGTCGAGCGAGCTCGAGCGTCTGCTCGACATTGAACGCGGGATCGGCGACCCGGATCCGCGGCACCGCGACCGCCACTCGCGCGAACCCGTGCCGATAGAGGGAGTCGAACGGCAGTGCGGGCACGGGCGTCCCCTTTCGGGATCGTTGATCTTTCCTCCTTGTCGAAATTACGCCCGTCCGCGCAGACCCCCGCCCCAGCGCGGCCATTTCGCCTTGGCCTTCGGTTCCTCCATGAGCGATCCGCGCTCGATATCGGTGACCAACAGCGGCAGCCGCGGTGCGAGTTCGTCGAGAACGGCCTGGGTGTGCCCGCCCTGCGCGGCTCGGTACTCCGGCATGGTCAGGCCGACGATCTGCAGGAATTGCACCCGCCCGTGCGGTGTATCGATGGCGCCGAGTTCCGGGTCCATGGTGAAGGCGACGGCGTGGATGTCCGAATCCGGATGGTGGTCCGCGGCGATCGGGCCGTTCGACTTGATGGTGTGGCCGGGTGCGAACCAATTCCCGGACTGGAACACGTACCTGGCCAGGTTCTGTAGGAAGTTCGCGGGCCAGACCGGCGGTTTCTCATCGGCCGGTCTGCGCAGCAGCCGGAAGGTGAATTCGAATCCCCAGCCGGATTCGGCCGGGTTATCCCATTCCTTCTCGTACAGCTCGGTCATGCCGTAGCTGATGTAGTGCCAGTGTGGGACCGGTTCGGTGCGCGGATAGGCGCTGATGCCGTCCAGCGGATCGGGCCCGCCGAGCGACCAGGGGACCCCCGTTCCCCAATGGCTGGGTGCGGTGTCGTGGTACAGCTGTTCCAACGCGGCGTCGATAGCGTTCCAGCCGGGACTTTCACTCACCTGGACACCATAAGGTCGGCGCGGACCATGCGCCGCGCCACACGGATCGCAAGCCATCGGCGGACAGCGATTTGCGGTCGCGCGACCGGATCCCGGACTGGTCGGCCTGTCGGGAAAGGGCTGATCCGGCGCACCGGTAAGCTATAGCAATGGCGGATGACATGGATTCCGACCTAGTTGCGGGGGAACGACGCGCTGATCTCGAGCGTGCGCTGACCTATGTCTCCACCGAATCGCAGCCCGACGGCAGCTACATCATCAATGGCGACCTGCCGCCCGATGTCGCGCCACCATTCATCCGGGCGATCATGCGGGTGGAGGCGGAGTTGCTGCTGAACGACGCGGAACTCGTAACGGTCGATGAGGGTGAGCCACGCACGCCCGAGGAGCGCCGGGCCGACGCGTTCGTCGCATTGATACTCCGGGTGGACGACCGCAGCTCGGCCTGAGCTGCGCGGCGGACCTTGCACTCGATACCCCTGAGTGCTAAAAAGGGCTTGGCACTCTCGACGTGTGAGTGCCAGGTCGGGACGGTGAGACCGGGTTCCATCGACACCCTCGGTCGTCCGTCGCGGGCACCGAACCTGGCCAGCGTAAATGGGGCGATCCAACCTGCGATCGTCCTGTGTGTCAGCCATATACATGTGGAGGATCTCAACGCAATGGCCAAGACAATTGCGTACGACGAAGAGGCCCGTCGCGGCCTCGAGCGGGGCCTGAACGCCCTCGCCGACGCGGTCAAGGTGACGCTGGGACCCAAGGGTCGCAACGTTGTCCTGGAGAAGAAGTGGGGCGCCCCCACGATCACCAACGATGGTGTTTCCATCGCCAAGGAGATCGAGCTGGAGGACCCGTACGAGAAGATCGGCGCCGAGCTGGTCAAGGAAGTCGCCAAGAAGACCGACGACGTCGCTGGCGACGGCACCACCACCGCCACCGTGCTGGCCCAGGCGCTCGTACGTGAGGGTCTGCGCAACGTCGCGGCCGGTGCCAACCCCCTCGGCCTCAAGCGCGGCATCGAGAAGGCCGTCGAGGCCGTCACCACCAAGCTCCTCGCGACCGCCAAGGAGATCGATACCAAGGAGCAGATCGCTGCTACCGCCGGTATCTCCGCGGGCGACTCGTCCATCGGTGAGCTCATCGCCGAGGCCATGGACAAGGTCGGCAAGGAAGGTGTCATCACCGTCGAGGAGAGCAACACCTTCGGGCTCCAGCTGGAGCTCACCGAGGGTATGCGCTTCGACAAGGGCTACATCTCGGGTTACTTCGTGACCGACCCGGAGCGTCAGGAAGCCGTCCTCGAGGATCCGTACATCCTGCTCGTCGGTTCCAAGGTTTCCACCGTCAAGGACCTGCTGCCGCTGCTGGAGAAGGTCATCCAGGCCGGTAAGCCGCTGCTGATCATCGCCGAGGACGTCGAGGGCGAGGCCCTGTCGACCCTGGTCGTGAACAAGATCCGCGGCACCTTCAAGTCCGTCGCCGTCAAGGCGCCCGGCTTCGGTGACCGTCGCAAGGCGCAGCTCGCCGATATCGCCATCCTCACCGGCGGCGAGGTCATCAGCGAAGAGGTCGGCCTCTCCCTGGAGACCGCTGGCATCGAGCTGCTCGGCCAGGCCCGCAAGGTCGTCATCACCAAGGACGAGACCACCATCGTCGAGGGCGCGGGTGACGCGGAGGCCATCAAGGGCCGCGTCGCGCAGATCCGCACCGAGATCGAGAACTCGGACTCGGACTACGACCGGGAGAAGCTGCAGGAGCGTCTGGCCAAGCTGGCCGGTGGCGTCGCCGTCATCAAGGCGGGTGCCGCGACCGAGGTCGAGCTCAAGGAGCGCAAGCACCGCATCGAGGATGCTGTGCGCAACGCCAAGGCCGCCGTCGAGGAGGGCATCGTCGCCGGTGGTGGCGTGGCCCTGCTGCAGTCGGCTCCGGCGCTGGATGACCTGAAGCTCACCGGTGACGAGGCGACCGGTGCGAACATCGTGCGTGTCGCGCTGTCGGCTCCGCTGAAGCAGATCGCGTTCAACGCGGGCCTCGAGCCCGGCGTTGTCGCCGAGAAGGTTTCGAACCTGCCTGCGGGCCACGGCCTGAACGCCGACTCGGGCGAGTACCAGGACCTGCTGGCCGCCGGTGTCGCCGACCCGGTCAAGGTCACCCGTTCTGCCCTGCAGAACGCGGCCTCCATCGCGGCGCTGTTCCTCACCACCGAGGCCGTCGTCGCCGACAAGCCGGAGAAGGCCGCCGCTCCCGCGGGCGACCCGACCGGTGGCATGGGTGGCATGGACTTCTGAGTCCAGTCTCCCGGCACCACTTCTAGACCCGAAGGCCGGTCCACCATTTGGTGGACCGGCCTTCGGGCTATTTGGTCTCGTGGGAGTTTTCCAAGGGCGCAATGCGTTTGCCGGATGGGTGGTGTGCGAGCGGTTATCGGAGGGGTTTTCGATATCGCGGGCTTTGCTATTCGAGAGGAATGACGAACGGATCAAAGCTTTGTGGCTACTGATTCGGTGGAAGATGTTGGGGCGGGGGTTATTTCGATGGGCGCATCGGCTGTTTTGGCGGTGCCGTTGGTCGTTGGGGCCGGGGGTTCGATTTGTTGATCGGCGATCGCCTCGGGTGTGCTGTCGACCATTGGATCCGAGTCGATTACCGGGGTGAGCGGATCGGGCTCGGCGGCCGGTGTGATGGTGGGTAGTTCGGGATCCGCTGGTTCGGTTGCGGCGGCGTACTCCGCGGCGGCGGCCAGGCGTAGGCGTTCGGCGAGTTCGTTGAAGATGTAGAAGTTGGGAATCTGGCCGACAGGGGTGAGCGAGACCCAGCTGCCGTCTACCTTCATGCGGACCAAACCGCTTCGGGCGTCGATCAATTGGATCTGTTCCCAGGCGTAGGCCCGGCTGCGGAAATAGAGTGCGGTCAGATCGAGGGCGATTTCGCCGAAATGGACGGTCGCGCCGTCATCGATGGCGGCCACGGCGCGGGGGAGTTGGGCCAGGGTGACGGCCGACTGGATGGCCCTGCCCCATTCGCGCGCCTCGCCGAACAGGGTGTCGTCGAATGCGGCCTCGGCGCCGTCGGGACCCGACATCTGGAGTGAGTACTCGGTGTGGGCGGAATTCTGGAAGGGGATGACCTGCTGGCGCACTTCGGCACTGTTCCAGCGGAATCCGGCCACCTGCTCACCGGAGCGGTACACGGTCATGCCGAATTCGAATAGATCCAGCCGAGCGGTGCGGTGCCGACGATTGCGCCGCCCACGGAAGAAGGCCATCGACGCGGGGACCAGGGCGATCAGACCGATCGCGAGCGCACCGGGATATGCCCCCACCGTCACGCAGATAACCCCGACTGCCGTGAACCCGCCCGCGACAATCCCGTAGCCGCGCACGAGGCTATCGCTCGCAGGCGCCGGTAGAAAGGTCTGTCGGTGCGTGCCGAGCTTCTGATATTCGGCCATCAGGTGGATCAGCTGCGACAGTGGAACCTTTTGTGGCCCGCCGGTTCCGACATCGCCATGGCTCGGAGTGGTCAATTGTCCCTCCATGAGGCGGTTTTCCTCCGCGGCGAAGCGTATGACACTCGACCGAAGGTCGCCACCCCAGCCTCGTGCCCGGTCAGTCGGCCGAGCTTACGTCATCGCGACGGCATACTTGCGATCGGTGCGGGCGTTTCGTCGTGATTTAGATCAAGTTGTCATGTGGCCGAATAGGGCAAAGGCCGGTCCGCTGAACGGACCGGCCGTGCGGCGGGATCAGATTCCGTCGACCGTCAGGACGGTGAACGGCATGGTCGGGGTTCCGGGCCCCATCGGCCCACCCTTATCGAATTGGGAAGAGACAACCAGCGTCCGATCATTGCTGCGCACCAATGTGGTGGGAATGCGCAGGGATTCATCGGTGACCGTGCGTTCCAGCTCGACGGTCGCGCCATCATCGCCGATCTTCCAGCGGGTAATGGTGTTGCTGACATTCTGAGCCGCCCACAGCGTGCTGCCGTGCAGTTCCAGACCGTCACCGTGTTTCAGATCGGCGCCGCGCATGGTCACCTTGCGAATCGGATCCGGCGAATTCGGCTCGGTCGCAACGCGGTACAGCTCACCTGCGTTCATATCGACGATCAGCAGATAGCGACCGGAATCGTCGGACACGATGCCGTTCAAGGTAAATGCGTCCGGCGCATGCGGGCTGATTATGGTGCTCAGATCGAATTGTGCTGTCAGCTCCGCCTTTCCGCCGTGCGCCGCGGTGATCTGCTCCGGGGTGACCCGGTAGACGACCGGTCGCAGGCTGTCGGTCAGATATGCGCTGCCGTCAGGGGTGATGGCCACATCGTTGACCAGCCTCGGTCCGGTGCCGGTGACATCGAAGCGGGCGATCAGCGCACGGCTGCCGGTGTCGTACACCGCGACTCCGGTCGTCGAATCGGTAACCCACAGTCGCCCTGCCGCATCGACTTTCAGGCCATTGGCGGTCTTGCGGCCGTCGGCCCCCTCGGGCAGGAAGATTTCGGCCCGCGCGGCGCCTGGCGTTGCGCGGTAGATGGCGCCGTTGGCGTATGAGCCGACGTAGGTGTCGCCGGTGCGTGGATCGACGGCGATGCCCTCCGGATAGACGCGATCACCGGGCAGTTCGTATGCGGTGCTGATGCGGGTCGTCGGTTGGCTGACGGCCTGCGTCGCCGTGCCGCAGGCCGTGAGGGCGGTGCAGGCAATGGCGGTGGCGATGGTCGAGATGGTGCGGAACATGCTCGTGACTCCTGATAGTCGAACATCTTGTTGTGTTCACATCTTGGAATGTGCACGAACATATATTAGAGCTCTAATCTACGTCAAGATCCTAACCAGAAGACGCGCAGTTACCATGCGGATATGACGTCCATGCACTCCTCCGAGCGCCTCGGCTCGTATCTCAAGCGCGCCGAACAGGCCCTCAACTCGGCGAAGAGCGCGGCGCTCAAACCGGCGGGCCTCACCGTTCCCCAGTACGGGGCCCTGCTGTTCCTCATCGAAAACCCGGGCATCAACGCTGCGGCATTGGCCCGACTGTGCGGAGTGACCCCGCCGACCATGAATACGATCCTGACCAACCTCCAGGACCGCGGCCTCATCGAGCGCACCCCACATGCCTGGCACAAGAACGTCCTGGAGACCCGACTCACCGAAGCGGGCGCGGCGCTCGCCAAAGAGGCGGACGCGAATGCCGTGCGGGTGGAGCGCGCATTGGCCGACGAATTCACCGAGGCCGAACACGCCGCGCTGCGCGAGCTGCTCACCCGCTGCGCCGACCTGCTCGACTCCATTCGGCCCGAATCCGCGCCGAAAAAATAGCTCCCGGGCCGCATCGACCCGGGAGCCATTGGGGTGCAGGCTATTTCACGCCGCCGCGACTACCGTCGTTGCGTTGCGGGCCGGTCGGCGCAGTGTTGCGCCGCCGAGCGTGAGGGCAATGAAGCCGACCGCGGCCGAGGTCCACGGGAGCCAACTCGCGCCCGACGAATCCAGCACCGTGCCGCCGAGCAGGGAGCCGATGCCGCTGCCTAGGTAGATGGCCGAGCCGTTGAGTCCGAGCGCGACGGTCGGCGCGTCGTGCGCAATGGCGAAGAGCCGGAACTGCTGCGGGATGAGGATCGCGGATCCGAACAGGCCGGTCAGGCCGAGTACCGCGAAGACCGCCCAATTGGCGTGGGTGGCCGGGCCGAGCAGGAGCAGACCGATGAGGCTGCCGACGAGTCCGACGGTCAGCGTCCGTGCCGGGCCGAGGCGGTCCACCGCCCGGCCCGCCTGCGAGTTGCCGATGACCTGGCCGATGCCCATGACCAGCAGCAGCCACGCGAGTTGCCCCTGCGGCACCGATGGTGCGACCACGACCGGCAGGTAGACGATGGTCGTGTAGCCCGCGGTCATCTGCAGCGTCGTCACCAGCAGAACCCGCAGTACGGCGGGCCGGGCGAGCACGCCGACGCGATCGCGCAATCCGGTACTCGGCAAGGTGACACGCGGCAGCAGCACGACGAGGGCGGCCGCGATGGCGCCGCCGACGGCGATCGCCCAGAGCACCCCGCGCCAGCCGATCCAACGCTCCACGAATATGCCGATCGGCACGCCCGCGACCGCCGATAGCGTGATTCCGGCGGTGACGACCGAGAGTGCCCGGCCGCGGTGCGCGTCGTCGGCGACCACCCCGGCCACGGCGAAGGCATTGGCCTGGAACGCCGCCGCACCGATCGCGGCAACGATGCGCGCCCCCGCCATCACCGAAAAGTCCTGCGCCGCAGCCTGTCCGATCATGCCGAGGACGAAAAGGGCCGCACCGCCGCCTAATACCCAACGCCGGTCCCAGGATCCGTTGGCGGCCGCGATAACTGGTGAGGCGATGGCGTATGTCCAGGCGAACATGGTGGTGAGCTGACCCGCGGCGGCCACCGAAACGTCCAGGTCGCGGGCGATGAGCGGGAGCATGCCATTGAGTACGAAGCCGTCGGTACCCAGCACGAAGGTGCCGACGGCGAGTGGGATCAGGGACCGATACATATTGTTCGATGGTTGTCGAAGCATCTTATGATGCTGAGATATAATTCGATAGTTGTCAAACGATCGGAGGATGAACGTGCGCCAGCTACCGCAGCCGAGCACCGGCGACCTGGACCTGATCCGGGTGCTCAGCGCCATCGCCGATCCGATCCGGCTGGAGCTGATCCGCGCGCTCGCCGGGGTCCGCGAGCCGCTCAGTTGCGCCATCGACAAATTCGACGTCGAAATCACCGCCGCGACCGCATCGCACCACTGGAAGGTGCTACGCGACGCGGGTGTCACGACCACCTACGTCTCCGGCCGCAATCGGCTGGTCGAACTGCGGCGCGACGATCTGGACGAACGTTTTCCCGGCCTGCTCGATGCGATCATCAACGGCTCGCAATCCTGACCCGTTCACGCACGCCCGGCATCGGCGTGCCGGGGTGCCCGCGTCCGTTGAGCGGTTCAAACGCCCCAAAAGTATTGGCTTTACGGGCGGTCCCGGTGGCAGGTGCACTTGTTGCGAGGGCAAGCCTCGAACGTCACTCGGGGGTGGGGACAATGAACGGAATCTTTGTCGCGATCGTGATCGGTTTCCTAGTGCTGTTCGGCACGCTCACGATCATCAATTACGCGAACCGCGACAGTCGGGGGCGCCGCAATCGCCGCAGGCGAAGTCGATGGGCCGCGGGCAGCGGTGGCGACAGCGGCGGCGGCGGTTGCGGTGGTGGTTCGAGCTGCGGCGGCGGCTCAGGCTGCGGTGGCGGCGGCTGTGGCGGGGGCGGCGGTGGTTGCGGCGGCGGCAGCTGAGTCAGTTCCGTGTCGGCAGCAGACTCTCGAATGCGCTGTCCACCAATGCCCTTCGCTGCGCTTCGGTGGTCGGGAGTGTGTCGGGGGAGACGCGGGCCAGTTGGTTGAAACCGTGGTAAATGCTCACGGCGACAACCGCTCTGGTCCGCGCCTTCCCGGCGGGCAGCCCCAATTCGCGTAGCAATTCCGCGACGTATTCGATGCGCCGGTCCGCGACTCGGCGCAAGGTCGCGGCGACCGGCGGCTGATCCGCCGAGGCCAGTAGCGCCAATTCGATGCGGCCAGTGGCCGCGTAATCGATGACCTGGGCGAAGAGTCGATGCAATCGTTCGCCGGGGTCGGCCTCGACGGCGATCTCGGCGATCACATCCTCGGTGCTGCGCTGCTCCCAACGCGCGAGTGCCGCATCGATGAGGGCCGCGCGGTCCTTGAAATGCCAGTAGAAGCTGCCTTTGGTGGTGCCGAGCCGCTTGGCGATGGGTTCGACGGCCACTGCTGCCAGGCCGCCCTCCGCCAGCGCGTCCAGGGCGGCCTGTGCCCAATCGTCGGCGTTGAGCCGTGCCTTCGCATCCCCTTGTGCCATTCCCGTACGCTACCGTATGGTCACTCCATACGCTCACGTATGGAATGGCCGGAGGTATGCGATGCCGACTTATGAGATTCCCGAACGAGCCACCCTGGCGCGCTCGTCCGGGATCGATTGGGATTACGTCGATTCCTACGAATAGCGTTGCCGCCCGGCGCTCCTATCGATCCTCGGGAATGGACTCGAAAGATATTCTTCGGCAAGCCTTTTCCCGATCGCGAAAGCGACGAGCACGAGCATGTGACCGCCGATGAGATGGCGGTCTGTCGTTTCGGTTCTGGTCGGCGATGGCGCGGTTACCATCACGTCTCTGGTCAAGTATCGAAATCGCTGGGGCCGAAGATATTTCGCCGTCGTGCGCCCATTCCACCGTCGGCTCGTGCCATGGATGCTCGCACGCGCCGCCCGTGGTTTCGCCCGCTGACGCGCCACATCGAACGGATGTGGCGACGGCTCCGTTCGACCGTCGTAGGCTGAACTCATGTCTGGCGACATACGCGGTGTGCTCTACGACATCGACGGCGTGCTGGTGACTTCGTGGCACGAGATCGACGGTGCGGTCGACGCCGTGCGCCGCGTGCGTGAAAGTGGTTTGCGCCGAAGGTTTCTCACCAATACCACCTCCCGCACCTGCGCCGAGATCGCCGAGCGGCTGCGCGACGCCGGATTCGATGTCGATGCCGCCGAGATCGTCACCGCCGCCCGGCTCACCGGCGAATACGTGGGCCGCCACTACCCGGATGCGGCAGTGTGGGTGCTCAATCACGGCGATATCGAGGTCGACCTCGCCGAGCTCACACTCGACGACCAACACCCGGACGTCATCGTAATCGGCGGCGCCGGTGCGGAATTCACCCATGACGCGCTGAGCCGGGTGGCCGAGCTGATGCTGGACGGTATTCCGGTCGTCGCGATGCACAGCGGCCTGACCTGGGCCACCGACACCGGGCTGCGCATCGACGCGGGCGCATACCTGCCGGGTCTGGAGGCGGCGGGCAATGCCGAGATCGCGGTGGTCGGCAAGCCCGCGGCGGCCGGATTCCGCACCTGCGCGGACCTTATGGGCGTCGATCCGGCCGAGGTGTTGATGATCGGTGACGATCTGCACTCCGATGTGCTCGCCGCGCAACAGGTCGGTATGACCGGAGTTCTGGTGCGCACCGGCAAATTCCGGGCCGCCGTACTGGCGGCGGCATCGACCGCACCGGATCACGTCATCGATTCGGTGGCGGAACTGCCCGCGCTGTTGAAAGTCCGGCCGAAAGAATAATTCTAAAAAAAGTCCTTCAAAACACTTTCGGCGTGCCGAACCTCTCGGTATCCTCCGTTGCGGCAAACAACCAGTGACGACCCCCGTGGTGGCAACTAGATCGGAGAGCAGCAGCCGGTAAGCGCAATAGCAACCGAGCGGCCAACTTTCGGCTAACGCATATTCGGCCGAAGGTTGAGACGAACGGCCCGATCCATGACGAGGGGATCGGGCCCTTCGGTATTGTCTGCCCCAATGTCACAGGATGCGAATACGGGACGAATGTATGCCGGGCAACCCGTAGAGGACCGGCAACGTCAGCGGCGTGCGCGTTTTCTGGAATCGGGCCTTACGGTCTTTGCACGCGACGGCTACGCCAATAGTTCGGTCGGCGCTATCTGTAAGGACGCCGGACTCTCCTCGAGGCAGTTCTATGAGGAGTTCACCGGCCGCGAATCCCTCCTACTCGAGCTCTACGAGCAGATCGATAAGGAATCGCGCGAAGCGGTGACCGCCGCCCTGGAGAAGAAATCCGATGCGACCGCGCTGGAGATCATCGATGCCGCGGTGCGCGCCTACGTCGAATCCATCGGCTCCGATCCGCGCAAGGCGCGGGTGGCGCTGGTAGAGGTCGTCGGCGCCGGGCCGAAGGTGGAGAAGTTCCGGCTGGAGCTGCGCCGCGTCTGGGGTTCGCTACTCGCCGGCGCCGCGGAGGATGCCGCCCTACACGGCGAAATCCCAACGGGCGATTACGAGATGCGGGTGCTGGCCATCATCGGCGCGGTCAACTACGTGGTGGATTCCTGGAGCGGTTCGGATCCGCGCCCGCCACTAGACGATGTGATCCGGGTGCTCAGCCGAGTGATCATGGGTGCGGTCCGCGCGTAGTTCCGGCACCGTCGGCTAGCGTGCGCTGTATGGAGACGGTTCCCATCCAGATGCCGGACGGCACCACCGTGCCGGTGCGGCTGTTCCCGGCGACCGGTGCGCATCGGCATCCGGTGCGCCCGGATGCGCCGCGTCCGGTGGTGGTGATGGTGCCCGGCCTCGGTGTCCCGGCCGGGTACTACGAACTGTTCGCCCAGGAGCTGGCCGCGCGTGGTTTCGATGTCGCGATCGGTGAGCTGCGCGGCGTGGGTGACAGTCGTCCGCGTCCGAGCGCCGCGAGCACCTTCGGTTACCACGAACTGGTCTCGGTCGACTTCCCGGCGATCTTCTCGGTGGTGCGCGACCGCTTCCCGGACAGCACCCCATATCTGCTCGGCCACAGCATGGGCGGCCAGCTCGCGGTGCTGTACGCCGCGCGGATCCGCGGCCGCTTGGGCGGGCTGATCCTGATCGCCTCCGGCACCCCGTATCACCGTGGGTTTCGGGGCATTTCGGGCCCAGGCATGCTGGTCGGCACCGCGGCCATGTCACTGACGGCCAATCTGACCGGCTTCTGGCCCGGCGACCGGATCTCGCTAGGCGGCTTCGGACGCCAGTCGAAGGTGCTGCTGTCGGACTGGGCCCGGCTGGCCCGCACCGGCCGCTTCGTGCCGGTGGACGCGGATATCGACTACGAGGAGCGGATCGCCAGACTGAAGCTGCCGGTGCTATCCATCACCATCACCGGCGACGATGTCGCACCGAGCAGTTCGGCCGCCCACCTGCTGGCCAAGATGCCCAACGCCGGGGTGACCACCTGGGTGCAACCGGAACCGTTGGGGCACAACGGTTGGATTCGTCAATACCGCAGCACGGTCGATCAACTGGAGAAGTGGTTGCGGGACCGCTGATCCCTGATGGTGGCTACCAGCTCGGCGCTCATCGACCCGGCGCACGGCCACCGTGGATAGGTCGCGACCGCAGTTCTGTGCTGCGCTGAACCCGACGTTCCATCGAACGTAGCCGAATGGTGGTCGCACACAGCGAATTCGACCGCCCAATCACTACGCTCGGCGAGCGGCCGGAGACACATAGCGCAGCAAGCGATCTGGACGCGGCGCTACGCTGGTGTCCGTGTCGAATGAGCAACGGCGGCAACTACATCTGGACGTCATCGCGGAATTCCGCGCCAACGCGGGAAAGGTCGGCGGACAGTTCGCGAACATCCCGCTGCTACTGCTGACCACCACCGGAGCCCGCACCGGCGAACCCCGTACCTGGCCGCTGGCATACCAGCGCGACGGTGACCGAGTAGTGGTCTACGCCGCCAACGGTGGGCGGCCAAATCGTCCGGGGTGGTACCACAATCTGACGGCGCATCCCGAGGCCGTCGTCGAGGTCGGTACCGAATCGTGGCGGGTGATCGCATCCGTTGCGGAAGGTGAAGAGCGGCAACAACTTTGGGAAAGCAAACTGGTCGACGCGCCCTTCCTCGCCGACTTCCAGGACAAGGTGTCCTGGCAGATCCCGGTGGTCATCCTGGCCCCTGCGAACGGCAATTCCTGAGCGCAACTGTAATCCGGGACCAGCGCTTACAGTGGCTTATCGGGGCGCCGAGCGCAGCGAATACGTGCAGTCCGACAAGCATCCTGGTGCCGGCGCGACATGCTGGCAGAGCCCTCACCCTGCTGGCTGAGGACCCCTCGTCGGGACCTCAAGAACCGTCGATCTGAGCTCGAAATTCGTCAGCATCCGGCCCTGAAAGTTCGTAGGTGACAGAGACCGGCTCTACCGGGTTCAACTCGTCGCGCCCGGCCGGACCGGGCACCATCGAAGTCACCAGCTCCACTAATTCCATGTACGTCAACGCCTTCTGCGGCGCAGACGGATCGAAGTCGTTGATGACACCACGCTGCAATGGTTTTCCACCGACGCGAGGCCACCACACCTCGAGTGTTGACCATGGGATGCCTTGCAGCAGGGCCACTTGCAGATCCTCGGGTGCCAGTTCGTTGCGACCGTGTTGTTCGGCCACCTGCGCAGCGCGACGAAGCAGCGAAATCACTGCCGGGCTCGCCCCCGTGATTGTGGTGACGGAACCAAATCGTGAGGTCATGGCATCGAGACTATCGCCCGTATTTGCTGTTGCCGCCGGTATCGAAGACCTCCATCGGAGAGCCGTCCGGCATGGTGTAGAACCGCGCTCCGACGCACCACAGTCGGATTGTCCTGCCTGGCGCTGGGCAAGCGGTTTTGTCGTTCTTGGTCACAGGTTGCTCAGCGCACCGGATGACCACGCCGCCCGCCTCCTCGCATTGCTGGACGGTGACGGCTGCCGCTGAGCCAATGGCGGCCATGGCGGCCGCGATGGAGGCGACGGTAACGACGAGAAGGCGTGTGATGGAAGTTCGCATCGATTCCCCCATGAAATCTAGTTGTCGTACGGACACGGAAGGTACAAGCGTTCGTTGGGCAGGCGCGGCAGGCCATGGGTAGGTCCAGGAATCACGGTCACTGCGTCGGGGTAGTGGTGATCGCGCCAGTCCTCTACAAAGATCAGCGCGGCGGTAAGGCACACAGCGAAGTCGAACCGCACGCCATGCAGGAACACCGACAAATGCACATCTGGGTCACTCGGCAGCGGCGAAATCTGCTCACTCATGGCAAAGTCCGGGTGGTCGGATGCCAACGCACGCGCGGATCGCATCGACCACCGTGGCGCCCGAAGGCCGGAACGTGTCACGCGGCGGTTCGATCCAGACCCGCAGTCCGGCGTGCCTGTCGGCGGGCGACGGTAATACGATCTGCGCGCCGAATCGAGCGAGAGTGACGTTGAGCCGGAATAACTCCGAGAACAGAGGCACATCGTCGGGCAAGTCGGGTCTGACGATGAAGGTCCATCGTCGCGAGCGGGGGTGGGAGATGATCGGGCCGAGCGCGCATTGCCGAGAATGCATGTGTGCCTTGACCATCTGGCCGAGGTCGGCGGGCATGGTTACCGCCGATACGCCGCCCGCCCGCACCGAAATCCGCCCGATGACGGGGTCGACTGCGGCCGCCAGCCCGCAGATCTGCCGATAGAACAGGCATCGACTGCTGGGCGTATCGGCCAGCAACTCCGACGTCAACTCGCGCTTCATCGGTCACCGCTGACGATTGAAAGGGGCGCGGGCCATTGATAACCGCACGGATACACCTGATCGAGGGTGACCAGGTCGCACACGAGAGTGATCGCCCACTTCAACTCTCCGACGTGCTCGAGGCTGGGGGTGAGCACGGCGTCAGCCTCGACATCGCGGATATGTTGCGACAGCAGCAACATTGCGGCGCGGGAGCCCACATCGAATCCGAGGACCTCGACGAGGAAGTAATTGTGCTCTGCCGCCAGATGTTTCAAATCGGTGGCGGACGACGCGCCCTGCGCTGCGTTGTTCCAGCGGACCACGCCGATCGCATTCGGCCTCGATTCGGGACTCGGGGGTATCAACGGCCTCCTCGATCGAAGCCTCCCACTCGGTGAGGGCACCGATGAAGCGCGTCAGCACGGCGGCTGACACGACGCAGTACACCGGACGTTGCGGCCCAACGAACGCGGCCCGATCCGGTATCGCGTGGTTTGGCATTGCAGGCTCCCAGCTTGGTTCCGTTGTGTCACAACTGGATTATGCCGCTTTCTGGCTAGCGGCATATGCCACTTATGCAAGTTGGAAAATGTTCCGGCGAGACGGTCAGTCAGTCAGAAAGTTATCGGGTACTCCTGTCGGAACGCCCAGCGTTGCGGCGGATACACCGCCTCATCGAACTGAATCGGACTGTCGTCGGCGTCGTAGGCCACGAGCCAGTAAACCAACGCGGGTGATGCGTTCGGCAGCTCGAGTGCTGCTCGCTCGTCATCGTTGGCGGGCCGAGCGCACACCTGGTCACGGGCATAGGCGGCGCGCGTACCGAGCGCGTCGGCGAGATACGGGAGCGTTCCGCCACGAATACGCTCGGCGACCAACAGACGCGGCGCGGAATCGGCCAAGGCCGCAGGAAACCACGACGTCGACAGCTCCGTCGGGCCACTCACCTCGTTGTAAATGACGCGCCGCCGCTGCACGACAAGGCTGCCCTGGTCGAGTCCGAGCGCAGTCGCGACATAGTCGGGCGCGTCCACTCTGCCGACAAGCGGAAACTCGACACGCTCGGTGTCGGAGTACATCGTGCCCATCGTCGCGGCACGCTCGAAACGTTCACGCGCTCGCGGCGCGGCATTCGGTTCACGGACAAACGTGCCCGACCCACGACGTGATTCGACCAAGCCCTGCTGCCGCAAAGCCTGCAAAGCCTTGGTTGCAGTCGGCCGGGATACGTTCCACGCGGCGGCCAGTTCCCGTTCAGATGGGACTTCCGCGCCTGGTGTCAGGTCGCCACGAACGATCTGATCCCGCAGGTATCCTGCGATTTGCAGGTATTTCGGAAGTACCTCTTCGATCTCGGGCAACGCTTCATCCTTGGTCTGAGTACCATATGCCACTGGCCAGTTTATGACTCGCGATTGGTTGGCGAACGACGATGACGACGGTAGCGATCGCTGCGGGCGGGGGCGGCGACGCGGTCACGGCGGCCATGCTCGCCGACAGGATGCCAGCTCTGGGCGTGGCAGCCATCATGAGTTACTCCTGGGACCGGCTGATGATCGACCCCGCACCCGGCCCGAGGACGCGGACCGACTTCTATGGGTTGATCGACCATTGCGGAGTGTCCGAGGTGCCACCTGCGGCGACCCTGCGCGCTGATGGCGAATCGACACTCCCGCGCCTCGCGGAGCATGTCGCGCAACCGCTGCTGCTGATGGATATCGAGTCTGGGGTGAACGGCCTCGCGCATCAGATCCGCTGCGCGGCAGCCGCCTTCGACGCTGACGAAATCGTGGTGATCGACACGGGCGGCGACATCCTGGCTGCTGGAAATGAGCCAGGGTTACAGAGTCCGCTCGCCGACTCTGCTGCCTTGGCCGCCGCGATTACATCCAGGCTGCCGACCCAGGTACTCGTCGCCGGTGTCGGTCTCGACGGCGAATTGTCCCGTGCTGAGCTTGACGGCCGGTTGAACGCTCTGGATGCGGAGAATGTCGGCGATCTGATAGCTGGGGACGCGGAAGGATTCGCGAGCATCTGGTCATGGCACCCATCAGAGGCCAACGCTCTGCTGGCCGTGGCTGCGTCGGGCTGGCGCGGCTCTGTCGAGACCCAACGCGGTGTTGTCATAGACGTCACCGATGCGGCTACGCGCGTCTACCGGATTGCAGCCACCCCCCTTGCGGAGTCGTCGCTGGCAGTGCTCCTAACGCGAACCTTCTCGCTCGAAGAGATCGAGCACTTGCTGCGTGAACGCCGTGGATACAGTGACATCGACATCGAGCGCGAGCGGCTGGTGCACCGCCGCCGACCTCAAATGCCTACGCCGGACACGCTCGACATCATCGACGGTTACATCGCCGACGCCGATGCCCGCGGCGTTGACGCTCTAACGGTGCGACGCGTTATCGAAATGACTCACGCGACCGACCCTGCGGCAACACAAGCATTGCGCGCTCAGCTGGCCCACTGTCGATCAGACAACTTCAAGCCGCCGTTGTACATGGTGCGGCCGATTTCTACCTGACCAGACTTAAATTCGGCCTCGACGTCCAGAGATTCGCCGGGCGGCAAGAGGGCGGCCCGGTGCTACCTCGGCAGGGCACCGGGCCGGTTGGCGTGCTTACGATTCCATCAACATCTGAGTGAAGAACTCATAGATGAGTGCGGCTTGGAAGGCTGACTGTTTGTTGTCGGCCGCGCCGCCGTGGCCGCCCTCGATGTTCTCGTGGTACCAGACGGTGTGGCCCTGTTCCTCCAGCAGTGCCGCCATTTTGCGCGCGTGGCCCGGATGGACTCGGTCGTCGCGGGTGGAGGTGGTCAGCAGGATCGGGGGGTAGGGGGCGTCGGCGCGGACGTTCTGGTAGGGCGAGTACTTGCTGATGTACTCCCATTCCTCGGGCTTGTCGGGGTCGCCGTACTCGGCAATCCACGACGCACCGGCCAGCAGCAGGTGATACCGCTGCATATCCAGCAGTGGGACCTGGCAGACGATGGCGCCGAACAGTTCCGGATAGCGGGTCAGCATGACGCCCATGAGCAGGCCGCCGTTGCTGCCGCCGACCGCACCCAGTTGCTCGTGTGTGGTGATGCCGCGGGTCACCAGATCCTTGGCGATCGAGGAGAAGTCCTCATAGACCTTGTGCCGGTTGGCCTTCTGCACCGAGGTGTGCCACTGCGGGCCGTATTCGCCGCCGCCGCGGATATTGGTCATCACCCAGGTGCCGCCGCGTTCCAGCCAGCCCATGCCGGAGGCGCCGCTGTAGGCCGGGGTGCGGGACACCTCGAACCCGCCGTAGCCGGACATAACCGTCGGACCGGGAGTGCCCTTGTGGTCGCGGTGGCGGATCACGAAGTACGGCACCATGGTTCCGTCATCGGAGCGCGCGAAGAACTGCTCGGTCTCGATGCCGTCGGCGTCGAAGAAGCCGGGTTCCTGTTTGAGCTGTTCGGTCCGGCCGCCGACCGCGCTGGCGAGCAGCGTGGCGGGAGTGGTGAATCCGCTTGTGGTCAGCATGAATTCGTCGCCGCCCTCGAGCGGGTCCAGATTCATCACGCTGGTGGTCGCCATCGGCGGGGTGTCGGCGAGCGGCTCCTTGTGCCAGCCGTCCGGACCTGGCGTGAGGACGTAGAGCTTGGTCTGCACATCCTCCAGGGTGATCAGCAGCAGATGGTTCTCGGTCCAGCCGTAGCCGTGCAGCGAGGTGTGCTCGTCCGGGGTGAAGATCACCTCGAATTCCCGTGCGCCGGAGAGGAATTTCTCGAAGTCGAGGGCCAGCAGCGCACCGGCGGGGTAGGTCTTGTCGCCGATCTCCCACGGCGACTTCAGTCGCACCAGGAACCAATCCTTGTACCAGGATTCGCTGGCGTCGGTCGGTACATCGAGATGCCGCAGGCTGCCGTCGTCTTCGAGCAGGTACACCTCTTCGTTGAAGAAGTCGGTGGCGCGACCGACGAAATGCCGTTCGTAGCCGGGCGTCCGGTCGTACCCGGCCGAGACCGCGACATCGCCTGCATCGCCCTCGAATACCGTTTCCGCCTCGGTGAGCGGGGTGCCGCGCCGCCAGCGCTTGGCGATTCGCGGATAGCCGGAATCGGTGAGCGAACCGGGACCGAAATCGGTGCCGACATACACCGAGTCGATATCGATCCAGCGGATCTCGGATTTCGCCTCGGGCAGGAAGTAACCGCCGTCCGCGGGATCGATGAATTCCCTTGTCTCGATGTCGAATTCGCGCACGACCTTGGCATCCGCACCGCCGCGGGACAGGCTGATGAGCGCGCGCGACTGTTCCGGGCGCAGCACGGCGGCACCGCCCCACACCCAGTTCTCGCCCTCGGCGGTGCCGAGTGCGTCCAGGTCGATCAGCACATCCCAGTCCGGGGACTCCTTGGCGTATTCGGCGAAGGTGGTGCGCCGCCACAGCCCGCGCGGATGTTCGGCATCGCGCCAGAAGTTGTAGAGCCAGCTGCCGCGCCGCGCCGGGTAAGCGATCTTGGTATCGGTGTCGAGCATGTCGAGGATGCGGCGCTCGAGTTCGGTGAACCGATCGGAGCTGGCGAAACGCTCGACGACCACGTCGTTGTGCGCGCGGGCGAAGTCGAGGGCCCGCTCATCGGTTACTTCTTCGAGCCACAGGTAGGGATCGGTCACAGTTTGCTCAACGCCCGTCATGTCCACATTGTTGCCGAGAGGCATTAAAGGTGAGATATCACTCGGTGAATCGGGCAATTCGGGCGTCTTGTTACCGGTTGCTCGACATCGAATCAAGGGGTGACATACGTACCGGTCGGATCAGTAGGATCGCTGCTCCGATACCGAACCGAGGCGGAAGGTGGCCGGTTTGCCACAGTTTCTCTGGGAGCAGCACTGCTGCCTGCCATTACTGCATTCCGCGCGGATCGCGGATCTGGCCCGCTATCCGCTCGGCTCGTATTTATCGGTGAACGTCGGGTATTCGCGCCAGTCGACCGAGGATTCGCTGGCGCTGCTGCACAAGTTCCGCCGGGATGCGCTGGGGGACGGTCGGTTCCGGCTGGTCGAGCGGTTCGCCGATATCGGTGCCGCCGATACCATTTCGCTGGCCTTCGACCTGGAGGATTCCGGGCCGCTCGGCGGCGATCCGGATAACCTCGAGCTGTTCTACGAACTGGGCGTTCGCTCGATGCTGCCGACCTACAACCATGCCAATGCGGCCGGTTGCGGTTGTCTGGATACCGACGACACCGGACTCACCGCCTACGGCCGAGATCTGGTGCGCAAACAGAACGAGGTCGGCATATTCGTAGACGGTTCGCACTGCTCCCGCCGGACCGGACTGGACCTCGCCGAATGCACCGAGGTCCCGATGATCTACAGCCATTCCAATTTCGCGGCACTGTGGGCGCATCCGCGCAATATCACCGATGAACAGGCGCGGACCTGCGCCCGCACCGGCGGCGTAATCGGCATCAATGGCGTGGGAATCTTCCTGGGGCAGAACGCGATCGATGGCCGGGCCGAGCGGGTCGCGGCAATGGCCGCGCATATCGAATACGGCGCGGAACTCGTCGGCATCGAACATATCGGCATCGGATCCGACTACTCCTTCGATGCCGAGGATTTCAATGACATGCTCGCCCAGGACCCCGGGGCGTTTTCCGACGCGTATACGAAGTGGGGGCCGCTGCAATGGGTGCCGCCGGAGGATCTGCTCGGACTTGACGAGCTGCCCGGGTTGGCTGCCGAGCTCGCCGATCGTGGTTTCAGTGCCGCGGACCGGGCGGCGGTATTCGGTGGCAACTTCGCCCGGGTCGCACAGCAGGTCTGGCGCGACTGACGCGGTGCCTCAGCTGGACAGCGTCAGGTACACGATGCGGCCAACCCGACTGCGGTCGCCATCGTGTAAATAATGTTCACCGGATCGACGATCGCGCCTGGTGTGCGCGCCGATCGGCCGCCTCCTGCTCGAGAGCTGACCGCTATCAGTGCTGCTGATGGTGCGAGGGATTTAGTTCACCGCTGCGGTCTGTTGCGGCCACCAGCCAAGGTGTCGTGGCCGTGCGCAGCGACTCGGTCGCAAGAAAGTCGCCGTGCCGTGTGGTGCGCGTCTCATAGTTGCAGGGGGACGGTGGGTGAAGTTTGCCCGACAGAGTTAGGCTCGACGGCGTGACTTCCCATTACGACGTTGTCGTTCTCGGTGCCGGTCCTGGCGGTTATGTCGCCGCCATCCGCGCGGCACAACTTGGCCTCCGTACCGCGATCGTCGAGCAGAAGTATTGGGGTGGTGTCTGCCTCAACGTGGGCTGCATCCCATCCAAGGCGCTGCTGCGCAACGCGGAACTCGCGCATATCTTCACCAAGGAAGCCAAGACCTTCGGCATCTCCGGCGATGTGAGCTTCGACTTCGGCGTCGCGTTCGACCGCAGCCGCAAGGTCGCCGACGGCCGGGTCAAGGGCGTCCACTTCCTGATGAAGAAGAACAAGATCGACGAGTTCGACGGTAAGGGCACCTTCACCGACGCGAACACCCTCTCGGTCGCCCTGTCCAGCGGCGGCACCGAGACGATCACCTTCAGCAATGTCATCATCGCCGCGGGCACCGTCACCAAGCTGCTTCCGGGTACCTCGCTCAGCGCGAATGTGGTGACCTACGAGGAGCAGATCCTCACCCGCGAGCTGCCCGGCTCGATCCTCATCGTCGGCGCCGGTGCGATCGGCATGGAGTTCGGCTACGTCCTGAAGAACTACGGCGTCGACGTGCGCATCGTGGAGTTCCTGGACCGTGCGCTGCCGAACGAGGACGCCGACGTCTCCAAGGAGATCACCAAGCAGTACAAGAAGCTCGGCATCACCATCACCACCGGTGCGGCCGTGCAGTCGATCGACGACGACGGGTCCAAGGTCACCGTGTCGATCAAGGACAACAAGACCGGCAACCTGGAGACGGTCACCGTCGACAAGGTGCTGCAGGCCGTCGGGTTCGCGCCACGGGTCGAGGGCTACGGCCTGGAGAACACCGGTGTCGCGCTCGAGCGCGGCGCCATCGCCATCGACGACAACATGCGCACCAATGTGCCGCACATCTACGCCATCGGTGACGTGACCGGGAAACTGCAGCTCGCGCATGTTGCGGAGGCCCAGGGCGTCGTCGCTTCGGAGACCATCGCCGGTGCGCCGACGGTCACCCTCGGCGATTACCGGATGATGCCGCGCGCCACCTTCTGCCAGCCGCAGGTCGCCAGCTTCGGTCTCACCGAGCAGCAGGCCCGCGACGAGGGCTACGACGTGAAGGTCGCCACCTTCCCGTTCACCGCCAACGGCAAGGCGCACGGGCTCGGCGATCCGACCGGTTTCGTGAAGCTGGTCGCCGACGCCAAGTACGGCGAACTGCTCGGCGGCCACCTCATCGGTCCGGACGTCTCCGAGTTGCTGCCGGAGCTGACCCTGGCCCAGAAGTGGGACCTGACCGTCAATGAGCTGACCCGCAACGTCCACACCCACCCGACGTTGAGCGAAGCACTGCAGGAAGCGTTCCACGGCCTCGCCGGGCACATGATCAACTTCTGATTCGTGTCGAAGACGGTGGTGTTCGGGCCGAAAGGTCCGGGCGCCACCGTTTTCTTGGGAGCCGAATGATGCGACGCAAATGGTTGATCGGTGCCGCGCTGGTACTCGTGGTGGTGTTGGCGCTGGCGGTCGGCGGCTACTACCTGATGAACTCGCGCACCTTCCAACTGGCGGGGCGGTTGGTGAACCGGGTC
Organism: Nocardia anaemiae NBRC 100462; assembly: GCF_001612725.1. Classification (GTDB taxonomy): domain Bacteria; phylum Actinomycetota; class Actinomycetes; order Mycobacteriales; family Mycobacteriaceae; genus Nocardia; species Nocardia anaemiae. The sequence continues at coordinate 40,616 of NZ_BDAZ01000010.1, forward strand.
GATACGACCGACAAGGTGGTCGCATTGACGCTGGACGACGGGCCGACCGACAAAGCACCCGAGGTGCTGAAAGTCCTTGCCGAAGCCAGGATTCCGGCCACCTTCTATCTCATGGGTCGGGATCTGGCCGCGCATCCCGAATACGGCAGGGCGATCGCGCAAGCCGGTCACGAAATCGGCAATCACACCTACAACCATCGCCGCATGGTGCTGGTCTCCGGCGATACCGTGCGCGACGAGATCGAACGAACCGACGCGGAAATCGCGAAAACCGGTTACCAGGGTCCGGTCACCTTCCGGCCGCCCTACGGCAAGAAGCTCTGGGCGCTGCCGAAGTATCTCTCCGACCACGACCGCACGACGGTCACCTGGGATGTGGAACCCGATTCGGGCAAGCAGGCGAGCACCGACGCCATCGTCGCCGAAACCGTGGCCGAGGTGCGGCCGGGCTCCATCGTCCTACTGCACGTCATGGGTCAGTGGAACGAATCCCTCGCTGCCATTCCACGCATCGTCAACGAACTCCGTTCCGCCGGTTACCAATTCGTCACGGTATCGGAGCTGTTGAAGCACTAGAGCATGCCGTAGGCGTGGGTGGGTGTCAGGCGCACGAGGGCACGACGGTCGGTGACCATGGCCTTGCGGTACTCGTCCCAGTCGGGGTGCTCGCCTGAGCCCGCGCGGTAGTAGGCGACCAGTTCGTCGACGGTCTGATCGTGCGGGTCGGCGGCCACCGGCGTGAGGTCGACGGTGCCCTCGATGACGGCATAGGCGAAGAAGTCGTCGCGGGTGACGTGGATCGCGGCCCACGGATCACGCACCAGATTGTGGTATTTGGCCCGATCGGCGGTGATCGAGATCCGAATGATCCCGTCGTCACCGACCACATGCAACACATTGGACAGCTGTGGCCGCCCATTGCGCCGAATCGTAGTAAGCACGGACCGCTTGGTAGTCCGCGCAAAATCGACAGCCGACGAAATTTCCATGTCAGTCCCGGTGGTAGGCGGCTTGAGCCTCGTGGACTCGGGGCATGTTGGTTTCGATGATCTGGATCAGGTCTTCGAGGCGTTCGGCGACTTGGGCGCCGAGGTCGGTGAGGGTGTATTCGACTCGCGGGGGGATGGTTTCCTGCACCTCGCGGTGGACCATGCCGTCGCGCTCTAGGGCCTGCAGGGTCTGCGAGAGCATGCGCTCGCTGACGCCGTCGACGCGGCGGCGCAGCGCGCTGAACCGGTACGGCCCTTCGCGCAGCGCGACCAGGGCCAGGGTGCCCCAGCGGCTGATCACATTCTGCAGCACCGGCCGGGAGGTGCAGTTTCGGGCGAATACGTCGGCTTCCAGCGTCGGATCGTCGGTATCCACCAACGGGTTGCGCTGAGTGGTCATGGAATCGATAGTACCCAACTTGACCAAAGTGGCTACGGAATGCATAGTGCTTACTAATAGTTAGTACTAGATGAAACGTACAGACCATGGAGGTAAGTCATGACCGTCGCCGTTACCGGAGCAGGTGGACAGCTGGGCCGTCTCGTCGTCGAGGCGCTGTTGCGCGAGGGGGCCACGCCGGTGGTCGCGATCGTGCGTGATCCGCAGAAGGTCGCCGATCTGGCCGAGCGGGGCGTCGAGGTTCGGCAGGCCTCCTACGACGACGCGGAAGCGCTCGACCGCGCCCTGGCCGGTGTCGACCGGGTGCTGCTGGTCTCGGGTAACGAATTCGGTGCGCGAGTCGCCCAGCACACCAACGTAATTCGGGCCGCCGAGCGCACGGGCGTGCAACTGCTCGCCTACACCAGCATCCCGCGCGCCACCGAGAATCCGCTCATCCTGGCCCAGGAGCACCGGGGCACCGAGCAGGTGCTGGCGGAATCGACCGTCCCGCACACACTCCTGCGCAACGGCTGGTACTGGGAGAACTACTTCGGCGCGCTCGGGCACACCGTCGAGTCCGGCGTGCTGCACGGTGCCGCGGGTACCGGGCGAGTCGCCGGTGCCGCGCGCGCCGATTACGCGGAGGCAGCCGCCAAGGTGCTGACCACCGATGGCCACGCGGGACAGATCTACGAACTCGGCGGCGATGAGCGCCTCACCTATGCCGAACTTGCCGAGGTGATTTCGCAGGCATCCGGCAAGCCGGTGCGCTACGAGAACCTGTCCAAGGAGGACTACACCGCGGCGCTCGAGCGGGCCGGTCTGCCCGGCGACTATGCCGCGGTGCTCGCCGATGCGGACGCCGGTGTCGGCGACGGCATCCTCGATGTGGACTCCGGCGACCTCCAGAAACTGCTCGGCCGTCCCTCGACTCCCGCCGTCGAGGTCTTCCGCACCGCCCTCGCCTGACGCATCCCGCGTGGCCGCACTATCCGCGGAATGAATCGGTAGCTGAGCCGCCGAGTCGCGCAGTGATGCATCGACCACCGGTGGCGTGGTGGCACCGTTGCACACCGCCACACGTGACCGGCTTGCACGCCACAGCCGCAAGGCATTGATGCCGCTTGCAAGCCTGTTGCGCATCAAGGGAATTGGTCAGGACGCCGAGGTGGCACGCCTTGCTCACCGCACAGCGTGCCACCTCGACACGCATGAGACCCAGTGCGCCAAGTGCGGGAACCGCATCAGACCCACTGCACCAATTGCAGGATGATGCCGTTCGGGTCGGTCGTCTGGAAGTAGCGCTCGCCCCAGGGCTCGGTCTCGATCGGCGTCACGATCGGGACGCCCTCGCGCTGGAGCCGTTCGTATTCGGCATCGATATCGTCCACGACGAACGCGACCAGTAGACCCTCGCCAGCACTCCCCGCCCGCTCCTTCGGCTTGAAGCTGTCGAGACCGGTGCGCAGGTAGCACAGGGTGAAACCGGCATCGGGGCGGGCGACCGAGACGAAACCGTCGGCCGACATCTGCTCGGTGAAGCCGAGATGGTCGATGGCGAACTTCGCCGAGGCCTGCGGATCGGCGACATTGAGCGAGATGGCGGAAGCGGTGATTTTCAAAGGTCCTCCTCGGGGTCGACCAGAAATACTATACATAGTACGCTGTACCTTGTACAGAAATTTTCGCACGACGTGGATCACGCCGATACGATCGGCTTTCGCGCAGGGGATCTCGCGAAACGAGGAGGCGGCATGGCCGAGCAGTCACGGGACCGCAGCAGCGCGGGCGATCCCGTGCGCACCTTGGAACTGCTGTGGCGCGTGCCCGCCGCGTCGGTGCGTGGACCGAAGCAGCGCAGCAGTGTGGACGCGGTGGTCGCGGCGGCCATAGAAATCGCGGATGCGGATGGGATCGGCGCGCTCACCATGCGGGCCGTCGCCACCAAGCTCGGGCTGACGCCGATGGCCACCTACACCTACGTGCCGGGCAAGGCGGAACTCATCGACCTCATGCTCGATGCGGTCTATCGGGAGATGTCGCGGGCCGATCTGGCGGATATGCCCTGGCGCGATCGCGTCGCGACGATCGCCGCCGAGAATCGCGCCATGCTGGTGCGCCACCCGTGGGTCGCCTACCTGCCGACCACGCGGCCGCCACTCGGCCCCGGCATCGCCGCCAAATATGAACACGAACTGCGCGCCTTCGACGGCCTCGGCCTCGACGATCTCGAAATGGACGCGGCCGTTACCTATGTCCTCGGCTTCGTCACATCGGTGGCTCGCATTGCCATCGACACCGAGCGTGCCGCCGCCGAGAGTGCCATATCGGATCGGCAATGGTGGGAGCGCGCCGCCCCGCTACTGGCCCAATTCTTCGACGCCGAGCGCTATCCACTCGCCGCCCGCATCGGCGCGGTCGCGGGTCAGACGCACGACTCCGCCTACAGCGCCGACCATGCCTATGAATTCGGCCTGGCGCGAGTGCTGGACGGCTTGGCCGAGCTCATCGAAAAGCGCTGAGCCGCAGGGCTATTGATCGCTGGTCTCATTGTGCGGTTTCGGATGCCGTGCGGCGTCCGCACCGATGGGAAGCATGAAGCTGGTGATCACGATGGACAGAAGGATGAAACCCGCCACGATCAACACGAGGCTGACGGTCATGACGGCCCCCTTTCTCCTATCGAGCCGACAGCTAATGGTCAGCTAGCTTGATGGAGGGGTTTCCGATCCTGGTGCCAGCACACTATGGCGTGCGACACATGTCGGTTATATGTCTCGAAAGCTGTGGTTGCTGCATGACGACGGGAACGAGAATCGTCACTGAGTGCGTGTTGCTTTTCAGTTTAGGGGCTTTCGGATGTGATCGCTCTGGAATTGCTAAATCGGTCAGACGCCGTCGCGCTGGATCCGCAGCGCGGTGATGGTCGCGGCCAATCCCTCGTACTGATTGATGAGCAGAACGATTTCGATCAGGCTGCGCTCGTCGTAATGCTCGGCAAGGGCGGACCAGGTGGCGTCGTCGATATCGCGGGTCTCGACCAACTTGTCGACCGCGGTGAGCAGCGCGCGATGCTTGTCCGACCATCCGTCGGCGGCGGGTCCGGTGCGAACTCGGTCCAGGATTTCCGGCGTGACACCGGCCCGCCTGCCGAGGCGAATGTGATGGTCCATCTCGTAGGCGCAGTCGCGCAGCTCGGCGACGCGCAGGATGACCAGCTCGGATTCATGTCGGGGCAGTCGGCCGCCCGGCATCAACCGTCCGGAGAAGTGCAGCCAGCCGCGGAACAATCCCCCGGTGCGGCCGAGTGTGCTGAACAGATGTGCGTCGTCGGTGCCCGCCGCACGCGAAAGTATCTGCCAGACAACCCAATTGACCGGACCGAGCTCCCGGAGCCGACCGGGTGAAATGCGTGGTTGCAACGCCGAAACCATGCCTGTGCCTCCTTGTCCGCCGCCGGTAGCGGGGTCCGTCCTGCCGGACCGAATCCGAGCGTACTAGCGGGTAGGTCCGCGATCGGCGGGTCGGCGGTACCGAGTTGCGCTTTCCGGTGGTCTTCGCGGCGACGGCGGGTCATCATCAGTACCGGCGCGGTGGATGTGGGGCGCCGGGGTGAACCGGATGAGGGTAGGAAATACGCGATGCTGGTGAAGATCAAGACCGGAACGATTCTCTCCGGGGCCGAACAGGAGTTCGTGGAATGCCTGCGGTTGTATCCGACGACCGCTGTCGCATTGATCGGTCTCGAGGTCGGCGATCATGGATCTCGTCGGGTCGACGCGGTCATCCTGACCCCGCGCGGCATTACCGTGGCCGATATCAAGGGCTTTCGGCGCCGCCAGAGCGGGATTCTGAACATTCCGGGCGACGGTCGGTGGACGATCAGCGCCGAGCCCGCCGACCTGGACGAGGAGATCTCCGGCAATCCGGTCGATCAGCTGGAACACAGTGTGCATGCGGTGAAGACCCGGCTGGAGCGGGCGCTGATCGATCCCGGCCACATCTGCGGCGCCGTCGTGCTCGTGCCGTTCCGCGGGGTCGCGGTGCGGCCTGCCCGGACCAACCTGCGCCCCGGCCTGGATGTCCTCGTCTCGAATGCCCGTGACGCGACCGAACTGCGCATCTACCTCGAGGGTTTCTCCGCTGGACCGCGCAGCTGGACCGCGGATCGGGTCGTCGCCGCCTGCGATGCGCTCGGCGCCGAAAAGCCTTCGCGCGCCGAGTTGCTCGCCGACGGCTTCGACGAGGTGCAGCCGAAAGCGCCGTCGCTCTCGGCGCGGGAGATGCGCCAGCATGTCATCCCCGCGCCGCTGCCGCCGAGTAAGCGGCAGACGGCGGCGGGGTGGGTGGTCTTCGCGGCCGCGCTGGTCGGAATGGTGGTGGTGCTCATCGTGATCGCGAGTTCGCTCGCGCACGATTCGGCCGATCCGGCCCGCGAACCGAATACCTCGACACCGAGCGTGACGCCCTCGCCGCCGCCGTACCATCCGACCCCGTGCTGGCCCCTGCAGACCAACTGCTGATCAGAACGCGGCTTCGTCCAGCTCCATGATGTCGTTATCGATCGCGGCGATAATGTTCTTCACCGCTGTCAATTCCGGCAGCACGTTCTTCGCGAAATAGCTTGCGACGGCGACCTTTCCGGAATAGAACGCCCGATCCTTCTCCGGTGCTTCGGCAGCCAGTGCGGCGGCCGCGATCTCGGCCTGCACCAGCAGTCGCCAGGCGATGAGCAGATCGCCGACCGCGAGCAGGAAGCGCACCGAACCGAGTCCGACCTTGTACAGCTGCTTCGGATCCTGTTGGGACGCCATCAGATAGCCGGTCAGCGTGGCAGCCATCGCCTGCACATCCTCGGCCGCGGTGGCCAGCAGCGCCCGCTCGGTCTCGAAGCGACTGGTCTTCGCCTCCAGGAAGGCCGCGATCTGCCCGTTGACGTGCGCGAATGCCACGCCCTTATCCCGAATGATCTTGCGGAAGAAGAAATCCTGCGCTTGGATCGCGGTGGTGCCCTCGTAGAGCGAGTCGATCTTCGCATCGCGGATGTACTGCTCGGTCGGGTAATCCTGCAGATAGCCCGAACCGCCGAGTGTCTGCAGCGATTCGGTCAGATATTGGTAGGCCCGCTCGGAACCGACGCCCTTGACGATCGGCAGCAGCAGATCGTCGACCCGGTGCGCCAATTCGGCATCGGCACCCGAAACAAGTTGCGCCACATCGGCATTCTGGTGGGCCGCGGTGTAAAGGTATACCGCGCGCAGACCTTCGGCGTAGGCCTTCTGCATAGCCAGCGAACGCCGCACATCCGGGTGGTGGGTAGTGGTGACGCGCGGAGCGGCCTTATCCGTCATCTGCGTCAGGTCCGCACCCTGCACGCGCTGTTTGGCGTATTCGAGCGCATTGAGGTAACCGGTCGACAGGGTGCCGGTGGACTTGATGCCGACCACCATGCGGGCGTTCTCGATCACCTGGAACATCTGCGCGATGCCGTTGTGCACCTCGCCGACCAGCCAGCCCTTTGCGGGCACATCGGTCGCGCCGAAGGTCAGCTCACAGGTGGGCGAGGACTTCAGACCCATCTTGTGTTCGACGCCGGTCACATAAACGCCATTGCGGTCGCCCAGCTCCAGCGTCTCGTGATCGAACAGGAATTTCGGCACATAGAACAGCGACAGGCCCTTGGTACCTGGACCGGCGCCCTCCGGGCGAGCCAGTACCAGGTGGAAGACATTCTCGGCGGTCTCACCGACATCACCGCCGGAGATGAAGCGCTTGACGCCCTCGATGTGCCAGGAGCCGTCCTCCTGTTTGATCGCCTTGGTCCGTCCCGCCCCCACATCCGAACCGGCATCCGGCTCGGTCAGCACCATGGTGCCAGCCCAGCCGCGGTCATAACCCTTTGTGGCCCACTGCTTCTGCTGTTCGGTGCCGACATTGAACAGCACCGAGGACATCACCGGCCCCATATTGAAGAAGCTCGCCGCCGGGTTCGCGCAGGTGAGCATCTCGTTGATCGACCAGACCACCGCGGCGGGCGCGGACGTGCCGCCCATCCCCTCCGGCATGCCGAGCCGACTCCAGTCGGCCTCGTGCACCGCCTGGACGGTCTTGCGTAGCGGTTCGGGCACTGAAATCGAGAAGGTGGCCGGATCGTAGACGACCGGATCACGGTCGGCCGCGGCGAACGATTCCGCCACCGGTCCCTCGGCCAGCCGCTTCACCTCGGCCAGGATCTCCCGCACGGTTTCCGAATCGAGATCGCCGTAGGCACCCGTATCAAGGAGTTTGTCCAGTTCTAATACCTCGAACAGATTGAACTCGATATCCCGAACGTTCGCCTTGTAGTGACCCACCGGTCCTCCTCGGACTCACGCCTCCACGACCGGGCAGCCGCGGAATCGGCGTTTTGACGTTGTACAAAAAGAGCCTGCCGTACCGCTGTCTTGCTACGCAACCGTAGGCAGGACGCGGTACTCACAGCGGTTTGCCGAACGATTTCTACAAACGTTCACACGACGGAAACGTGCGCAACGGACTCGTCACCGAGAGATATTCCGCCGCAACAACTTCTGTCTAACGTTCGCAGCACGAATACAGCCGTTGTATACAACCCGGTCCACAGGGCCCGTTCGAGCGACCCGCAAGCAGTCGTTACGGCGGCGTGACCGGGGCAAAGGCGGGTGTATTCGACGCGGCGCACGCAGCGCCGCCGAACACCTGATGAGTGAGAAGGGTGGCGCCCCATGCCAGAATCCCGTGATACCCGTCGATCGCGTTCGCGCCGCGTCGGCAAGGCGCTGGTCGCGCCGACGGCCGTCGCACTAGCCGGTCTGTTGCTGACCGGCTGTGGCGCCAAGGATGACGCCTCGACCAGCGGCTCCAACGCCTCGTCCTGCGTCGACACCTCGAAGGACTCGATCAAGATCGGCTCGCTGCACTCGCTGTCGGGCACCATGGCGATCTCCGAAGTCACCGTTGCCAACTCGACCAAGCTGGCCGTTGACCAGATCAATGCCGCGGGCGGCGTACTCGGCAAAAAGCTCGACCTGGTGTTGGAGGACGGCGCCTCGGATCCGAAGACGTTCGCGGAGAAGGCCGAGAAGCTGATCAGCTCCGACTGTGTCGCCGCGGTATTCGGCGGTTGGACCTCGTCTAGCCGCAAGGCCATGAAGCCGAAGTTCGAGAGCCTGAATTCGCTGCTCTACTACCCGGTCCAGTACGAGGGGCTGGAGGACAGCAAGAACATCTTCTACACCGGCGCGACCACCAACCAGCAGATCCTGCCCGCGCTGGATTATCTGAAGCAGAAGGGCATCAAGTCCCTGTACCTGGTCGGCTCGGACTATGTCTTCCCGCAGACCGCCAACCGGGAGATCAAGGCGTACGCGGCGGCGAACGGAATCGAAATCAAGGGTGAGGACTACACCCCGCTGGGCTCCACCGATTTCTCCACCATCGTGAACAAGGTCCGCAATGCCAAGGCAGGCGCGGTATTCAACACCCTCAATGGCGATTCGAATGTGGCCTTCTTCCGCGAATACACCAACGCCGGCCTGAAAGCCGCTGATATGCCGGTCGTTTCGGTGTCCATCGCCGAGGAGGAGGTCGCCGGTATCGGCGCGCAGAATATCGCCGGACAGCTGACCGCGTGGAATTACTACCAGACGGTCGACACCCCGGTGAACAAGAAGTTCGTCGCGGACTACAAGGCCGCATTCGGTGCCGACAAGCCGACCTCGGACCCGATGGAGGCCGCCTACGCCTCGGTCTTCCTGTGGAAGAACACCGTGGAAAAGGCGAAGTCGTTCAAGGTGGCCGATATTCAGGCCGCGGCCGACGGCGTGACCTTCGAGGCGCCGGAGGGCCTGGTCACGATCAATGGCGCCAACCATCACATCACCAAGACCGCCCGCATCGGCGAAATCCGCCCGGACGGACTGATCTACACGGTGTGGGACTCGGGCAAGCCCGTGACGCCGGACCCGTACCTGACGTCCTACGACTGGGCCAAGGGCCTCAAGTAGTCGACCGGCGCCGGATGCGGGCTCTGTGAGGGGCAGCCCGCATCCGGCCGACCCGTTAGGAATCCGAATATGGATGTGTTGATCGGCCAGCTCTTCACCGGGCTGAGTCTGGGATCCATTCTTCTGCTTGCGGCGCTGGGCCTTTCGCTGACCTTCGGTCAGATGGGCGTGATCAACATGGCGCACGGCGAATTCATCATGGCCGGGTGTTACACGACTTATGTTGTGCAGAAGGTCATCTCGTCGGCCGGGGTATCGCTGGTCGTTTCCTTGCTGATCGGCTTCCTGGTCGGCGGCTTGCTCGGCGCGGCCCTGGAAATGGGTCTGATCCGATGGATGTACGACCGGCCGCTGGACACCCTGCTCGTCACCTTCGGTGTGGGACTCGTGCTGCAACAGGCCGCGCGTGACATCTTCGGCGCACCCGCGAAGAACGTGCTCGCACCCGATTGGCTCAGCGGCGGTATCACCATTCTCGGCGCGGTGGTACCGAAGACCCGCATCTTCATCCTCGTGCTCGCGGTCGTCGCCGTGACCGCGCTGGCCACCGTGCTCAGAACGACTCCGCTCGGTCGGCGCATCCGCGCGGTCGTGCAGAACCGCGGTCTGGCGGAGACCAGCGGTGTCTCCAGCCGTGTCACCGATATCAGCACCTTCTTCATCGGCTCCGGCCTGGCCGGGGTCGCGGGCGTCGCGCTGACCTTGATCGGTTCGACCAGCCCGACCATCGGGCAGAGCTATCTGATCGATGCATTCCTGGTCGTCGTGATCGGCGGGCTCGGGCAGATCAAGGGCACCGTGATCGCGGCCTTCGCGCTCGGCCTGCTGAATTCGTATATCGAGTACTCCACGACGGCCTCGATCGCGAAGGTGATCGTCTTCGTCATCATCGTCATTTTCCTGCAGGTTCGTCCGCAGGGACTATTCACCGTTCGGACGAGGAGTCTGGCATGACCACACTCGGACAACGTTGGCGCGCACATCCTTCCGTGACCGCGTGGGGCGGCTTCGTCGTGGCCGCGATCCTGCTGTTCGCGGTAGCGCCCGCCGTGCTCAGCGATTTCCGGCTCAACCTGCTCGCCAAATTCCTGTGCTTCGCGATCGTGGCGGCGGGCATCGGATTGGCTTGGGGCCGTGGTGGAATGCTCACGCTCGGGCAGGGCGTTTTCTTCGGCATCGGCGCGTACATCATGGCGATGCATCTGCAGATGGCCGATGCGGCCCGGCTGCACAATGAGGTTCCGGAGTTCATGGAGATCGCCGGTATTCGCGAATTACCCTCGTTCTGGCGGCCTTTCGCGTCGGCTCCGGTCGCACTGATCGGCATTCTGGTGCTGCCCGCGCTGATCGCGGCGGCACTCGGCTACGGCGTATTCAAGCGTCGGGTCAAGGGCACGTATTTCGCGATCCTGAGTCAGGCATTGGCCGCGGCACTCGCGATTCTGCTGACCGGACAGCAGAAGATCGGCGGGTTCACCGGATTGTCGGACTTCCGTGCGTTCTTCGGCTTCAAGCTCTCGGATCCGGTCAACCGGCAGATGCTGTTCTTCATCACGGCGGGCACCTTGTTGTTGGTGGTCGCCGCGGTGCGCCAACTCATGCACAGTCGCTACGGCGAATTGCTCATAGCCGTGCGTGATCAGGAGGAACGGGTGCGCTTCCTCGGCTACGACCCGGCCGATATCAAGATCGTGGCCTATGTCGCGGCGGCATTCTTCGCGGGTATCGCGGGTGCGCTGTTCACCCCGATTGTCGGCATCATCTCGCCCGCCGATATCGGCGTCGTGCCATCCATCGCATTCATAATCGGTGTCGCGATAGGCGGACGGACCACGCTGCTCGGGCCGGTACTCGGCGCGATCGGCGTGGCCTGGGCGCAGACGGCGCTCTCGGAGGAGTTCCCGTCCAGCTGGACCTATCTGCAGGGTGTGCTGTTCATCGTGGTCGTCGGATTCATTCCGGCGGGTCTCGCCGGGGTGTGGCCGATGTTGAAGGGGTTGCGGGACAGTAGGTTTCGCAACGCATCCGCGCCTGCTCCGGTGCTGGTCGATGAACCGCTACCCGAAGTCGTGACCGAGGAGAAGGTGGAATCCCGATGAATGCGCACGACCCGAAGCCGGGCGGCAATGCGGGCATGTCGAGCGAATATCTCGAAATCCGCGGTCTCTCGGTGAGTTTCGACGGATTCAAAGCGGTCTCCGATGTGGATCTCACTGTGCTGCAAGGTGATCTGCGGTTCCTGATCGGCCCCAATGGCGCGGGTAAGACCACACTCATCGATGCGATCACCGGTCTGGTGCCCGCCACCGGATCCGCGCAGAAGTCCGGCGTCGAATTCCTCGGCAAGAAGGTGCACCAGATCGCCAGGCTCGGCATCGGTCGAACCTTCCAGACGGCAAGCGTTTTCGAGCAACTCAGTGTGCTGCAGAATCTCGATATCGCCGCGGGCGCGGGGCGTTCGGCGCTGACGCTGTTGCGCCGCCGCAAATCGGTATTGCCGAGTATCGAAGAGGCACTGGATATCACCGGGCTCGGCGAGCTGCGCGATAAGCCCGCCGGTGTGCTGGCGCACGGACAGAAGCAGTGGCTGGAGATCGGCATGCTGCTGGTGCAGAACGCCTCGGTGCTGCTGCTCGACGAACCCGTCGCTGGGATGAGCGCCGAGGAGCGTGAGGAGACCGGAAATCTGTTGCGGCGCATCGGCGGTGAACGCATTGTCATTGTGGTCGAGCATGATATGGATTTCATGCGGTCATTCGCGACCTCGGTCACCGTGCTGGCCGCGGGCAAGATACTCAGTGAGGGCACCGTCGAACAGGTGCAGGCCGATCCGAAGGTGCAGGAGGTCTACCTCGGAACCGCGGCGGCCATCGGCACAGAACTCGAAGACGCGCAGACCGCGCAGGAGCTGACCGCGAAGGAGTCCGCCGATGTTTGAGCTCATCGACATCCATTCGGGTTACGGCCGGACCGAGGTGATCCACGGCGTCTCGATCACCGTTCCGGACGATAGTGTGGTGGCGATCATGGGGCACAACGGCGCGGGTAAGACCACGCTGCTGCGTACGGCAGTCGGCCTGATCGGCACCAAATCCGGACAGATCAACTTCAACGGTGAGTCGATCACCAAGATGTCGCCGTCGCGTCGCGTCAAACGCGGTATCGCGTATGTGCCGCAGGGACAGCAGAGTTTTCCGCAACTGACCACCGCCGAGAATCTGCAGGTCGTCGCCGACGGCCGCAAACGCGGTAAGGCATTGATCGACGAATCGCTGGATCTGTTTCCCGCACTGCGCGAACTGTTGAATCGCAAGGCGGGCCTGCTCTCCGGCGGCCAGCGCCAGCAATTGGCCATCGCGAGGGCGCTGATCACCGAGCCGAAGCTGCTGATCCTCGATGAGCCGACCGAGGGCATCCAGCCGTCGGTGGTCGCCGAAATCGAGCGCACCATAATCGATTTGACCGAGCGTGGCGGACTCAGCGTGCTGCTGGTGGAACAGCACATCGGGTTCGCACTGCAAGCGGCGCAACGCTATTACGTCCTGCAGTCCGGCCGCGTCACGTCCACCGGCGACGGCGGAGCGGGCGCGGAGACCTCGGTCCGCTCGGCGATGGCGATCTGAGCTGGCCGCCATGACGCGCAGGGGTCGGGTTCCGCTCAGCGAGCGGGTCTACGAATCGCTGCGGCGGGACCTGGCCACGGGGGCGATCGTGCCCACCGAACGGCTCGGCGAGGAACGCCTTGCCGAGATCTACGGGGTTTCGCGCACCCCCGTGCGGGAAGCGCTCGCCCGGCTGCAGGCCGACGGACTTGTGCAGCGGCACGCCGATGGGCTGTATCCGTATCGACCGCGATTGGCGGAGCTGGACAATCTGTTCGAGTTGCGGATTGTGTTGGAGACCAGGGGAATTCAGCGCGTCATCGGTATCGGTGACGAACCCGCACCGGCACACGATTCGGCGCTGGTGCGCGCGGAACTCGATATCTGGCGCGCATTCCGCGACGATCCGCCCGAACCGGGACCCGCACTGGTCGCCGCGGACGAGCAGTTCCACACGACTCTGCTCGCGGCGGCGGGCAATACGGCGCTGGCGGACGCACTCACCGGCGTGTACGTCCGGGTCCGCCCGGTCCGCACCCTCGACCTGCCGACGCCGGAGCGGATCGCCACCATGACCGCCGAGCACATCGCGATCGCCGAACACCTGCTCGCCGGTGCTCCGGATGCCGCGCTGCGCACCCTCACCGCACACATAGGTAGCTCGCGAAAGCACGTGCTCGCGCGTGCCCAGCAGGCGATCGAGTTCACCAAACTCTCACGCGCCGTGCGGGATTGACGCTTCGGCCAGCGGTCGCGTTACGCGGAACCCGAGCAACGTCGATGCCATGGGCGGCGAAAAGGCAGTCAATCAGCGAGGAGCTTCAGAACGACCGGCCGGGACAGGGTGCCCGAAACCTGGCGGGCGAGTTGGTTGGCGCTGGTGCCTTCGGCGTGCGCGTCGCGCAGGGCGGCGGCGAGCTCGTCGCGGGCCGCGTCGGCGGCGGCTTGGGCTTCGCGCAGGCGTTGGGCGGCGCGGTCTACGGGATCGGTCGGGGCGTCGGTGGCTGTGCCGTCAACCGTGCTGGCCGGTTCGGCGGTCAACTCGTTGACCGGCTCGCGGTGCGGTATGGATTTGTCCGTTCGCAGCGCGGCCCTGGCGAACTCCATCATGAATTCCCGAGTCGCACCCTGGTTCTCCGCATCCGCGCCGAGCAGTAGGCGGGTGGTCTGCGGGACCGCGAGGCTCCAGTTGGACAGGCCGCACAGGGCGAGCAACAGTCGGCCCGCGTGGCTGGCGTCGACATCGAACTGCTCCTTGGCGCTGTCGAATTTGCGCAGGTAGTGCTGGGCGCGCCAGCCGTCGATATCGTGCGCGTCGGTGCCGCGGTGCAGTCCCTCCCAGAGCAGAAGCCTCAGCAGCTGCGGGTTTGCGCGGTGGTAGTCGAACAGCTTGCCCACGTACTCGCCGGGATCGGTCTCGGCCAGAGGTTGGACCACATCCATGAATTCGCGCATGGTGTCGATCAGGATGACGTCGAAGAGCTTGTCCTTGCTGCCGAACAGGCCGTAGATGCGCTCCTTGTTCACTCCGGCCGCCTCGGCGATCCGGTCCACGCGCGCCCCGGCCAGGCCGTATTCGGCGAACTCGTCGCGCGCGGCGCGCAGCAAGGCCTGCTTGGTCGCGTCGCTGCGTTTCATCGTGACCGTCATGACCGATACTTTACCATCTCATTAAACCAACTATTTGGTTGACAATGCCGGTGCAGTAGGCCTAACTTCGTCCACATGGCAACGCCGACTCTTCAGCTTCCGGCCGGTATTCCGGCTCCGGCACGCACTCGCAGCGCGTCACCACGCGCGCACACCGGGCGTACCCTCCCTGTTTTCGTCCTGTCCGCCCTGCTGGCCACCGGCCAGATGTACATTCCGATTCCCCTGTTCACGGCCATGAAGGCCGATTGGCATGTGGGCGCGGGCGTGATGACCTGGATCATCAGCGCCTTCGCCTTCGGCTATGCGGGCGGCTTCGTGCTGTTCGGCCCGCTGTCGGATCGCTACGGCCACCGCCGGGTGCTGGTCACCGGCATGATCGTCGCGGCAGTGGTCACACTGTTGACCGGGCTATCGTTCAGTGCGCCGCTCGCGGTCGGCCTGCGCGTCGCGCAGGGGCTCGTGGTCGGTTCGATACCGCCCGCGATCATGGCCTATATCGCCACCCGCATCGCACCGGCGCACCGGGCGGTGGTCACCATGTCGGTGGCCACATCCTTCCTGGCCGCGACCGTGCTGGCGCAGATCGCCTCGCAGGCTGTCGTCGCCGCGTTCCCGTGGCGCACCATGTTCATCGGCTCGGCCGTCGTCTTCGTGGCGCTCGCATTCGTGTTGCGTGCGGTCATGCTCGATGACGCGCCCACCGGTCGCGACAAGCCACTCGTGCACAGCTACGCCGCGATTCCGGCGGTGCTGCGCATCAAGGCGCTGCTGCCGATGCTGGCCGCGGGCGCGCTGGCCATGGCGGTGATGGTCGGGGTGTACACCGGCATCGAAATCACCGGTCTGGTCAAGGGTTCCGGTGAACTGCTCGCGCTGCGTGCGGGTGCGCTGCCGGTCATGTTCGCACTGCCGCTGCTGGCCATCCCGCTGTCCCGCCTGACCAAGCCGGGACAGATGGTGCTTGGCGTGCTGGTGGCCGCGACGGCCATGGTGATCGCCACCTTCGAGGGCACCCACCTCGCGGTGCTGACCATCCTGCTCGCCGTGCTGGTCGGCGGGCTCGGCGTCATCGCGCCCGCGGTCCTGCAAACCGCAGGGGAGTTGGGTGGTGAGGCTCGCGCTGCCGCATCCTCGGTCGCCATGTTCAGCTTCTATGTCGGCGCCACCGCCGGGCCACTGGTGGCCGCGGTCGCCGCCCCGCACGGCTTTTCGGTGCTGGCCTGGACGCTGGCCATCCTGCTGGTAACCGCGCTCGGTCTGACCCTGCTCGGGGTGCGGATCCAGCGGTCGTCGCTACCGGCTTAGCCGAAAGCGCCAGGCCGACATCGGAATCGCCGATGTCGGCCTGGCGCATATGATGCAAGCGGCCGCAGAGAGCTTGCGAACGACGCGCGGCGGAGGTAAGCGCCCAGTGTCTGCGTGTGCACACCCGACAATCGGAGATCATGAAGAACTCCGCGCGCGACGCCTCCGCCGACCGCGAGCGTTCCCTGGCGGCGCAGGGGCACCGCATCACTTGAGGACATACGGGGAAACCGAGCTTCGGTGTTCGCTGATATCGAGCACCTTGCCCAGGGGCGGGAATGCGCGCTGTGGGCAATTGGCGCGCTCGCAGACCCGGCAGCCCGCACCGATCGGCGTGGCCTTGGCCTCGTCGAGATCGATGCCATCGGCGTAGACGACGCGACCGGCGTGCCGCAGTTCGCAACCGAGACCGATTGCGAAGGTCTTGCTGGCCTGGCCATATCGGGTCGCGCGGCGTTCGACGGTGCGGGCGACCCACAGGTATTTGCGGCCGTCGGGCATCTGGGCGATCTGCGTCATGATCTTGCCCGGATAGGCGAAGGTCTCGTAGACATTCCACAGCGGACAGGTGCCGCCGCTCGAGGAGAAGTGGAAACCGGTGGCGGACTGGCGTTTCGACATATTGCCCGCGCGGTCCACGCGCACGAAGGAGAACGGGACGCCACGCAGCTTGGGTCGCTGCAGAGTCGAGAGGCGATGGCAGATCGTCTCGTAACTCTGGGTGAAGAAGGCCGACAGTCGCTCGATGTCATAGCGGAAATCCTCGGCGACCTCGTGAAAGTGCGTGTAGGGCAATACGGTTGCCGCGGCGAAGTAGTTCGCTAGGCCGAGCATGGCCAGCTTGCGGGTGTCCTCGGAAGCGAAATTGCCCTCCTCGACCAGCTTTTCGAGCAGATCGCCGCATTCGAAGTAGGCGAGTTCGGCGGCGAGTTTGAAGGTGCGCTGGCCACCGGACAGATGTGGCGCGATCTCGAGCCGCTGGGTCTGCGGATCGTAGCGGTGCAACACGCCCTCGCCGAGATCGATGCGCTCGACAATGCTCACATCGTGCGCGCGCAGCAGGCGGGCGATCTCGCTGTTCACATCGCCGCCGTGGAAGCGGATGCGGGCGGTGAGCTCCTCTGCCGCAGTATCCAATTCGTGGATGTAGTTCTGCCGCTGGTAGAAGAAGTCGCGCACTTCCTCGTGCGGTTTGCTGATCGTCGCGCTGCCGGAGCCGTCGGCGAAGCGGTCCTCGGTGGCGGCGGCCAGCTGCGCGGAGGTATTGCGGTACCGGTTGTGCATATTGACCAGTGCGCGCGCCATGCTCGGATGCGCGGAGACCATATCCGCGATCTCCTGGGTATCGGCCTCGATGCCGAGCTCCTGGTCCATCACGACCTCTTGCAGTTCGGCGATGAGCCGGGTGTCGTCCTGGGAGGAGAAAAAGGTCGCGTCGACGCCGAACACTTCGCTGATGCGCAGCAGTACCGGTACGGTGAGCGGGCGCACATCGTGTTCGATCTGGTTGAGGTAACTCGCCGAGATCTCCAGCTTCTGGGCGAGTGAGACCTGGCTCAGCCCTCGTTCGGTCCGCAGCTGACGAAGCCGCGCCCCGACGTAAGTCTTGGCCATATGTCCAGTTTATGGGCGGATTCGCAAACCTGCCAACGGGTAATTAGCAGCAGAGCTGAGCGATATGTCACAGGGGCGGGTTACCGTCGAGTGATGCTGTTCTCGGATGTCGTGCAGGCCTCGGAGACCGTCCGTGCGACCCGCTCCCGCAAGACGAAGATCGCGACCCTGGCCGCGCTGTTGTCCGCGGCCGCCCTGGATGAACTGGAGCCGGTGGTCGCATGGGTCTCCGGTGAACTGCGCCAGGGGCGCATCGGCACCGGCTGGCGCACCCTGACCGCACTCGAATGCGAGCCGAGTGAGCTTGCGACGCTGTCGGTTTCGTCGGTGGACAACACGCTCAGCGAATTGGCCACCACCTCCGGCCCCGGCTCGACCAACCGGCGCAGGGAATTGCTGCGCGGATTGTGGACCGCCGCGACCGCCGACCAGCAGGCCTTCCTGATGCGCCTACTCGGTGGCGAGTTGCGTCAGGGCGCGCTCACCGCGATCGTCGCCGAGGCGGTCGCGGTGGCCGCGGCGGTGCCGGTCGAGCTGGTCCGGCGGGCGTACATGCTTTCCGGGCAGCTGCCGGTCACGGCCGTCGCCGCGCTGACCGGTGGGGCCGAGGCGCTGAGCGAATTCCGGCTAGAGGTCGGTCGCCCGATTCAACCCATGCTCGCCTCGCCCGGCGCGACGCTGGATGAGGCGATGGCCGAATTCGGTGATGAGGTGAGCGTCGAGCACAAACTGGACGGCGCGCGGATCCAGGTGCACCGCGACGGTTCCCGGGTCTGGGTATTCACCAGGACGCTGCGCGATATCACCGCCGGTGTGCCGGAACTGGTCGATCTGGTCGCCCAACTCGACTGCACGAGTGTGGTGCTGGACGGAGAAACGTTGGCGCTCACCGATTCCGGACGGCCGCGTCCGTTCCAGGAGACGATGAGCCGCTTCGCCGAGGTCAGCTCGACCAGGGAATTGCTGCTGCACCCGTACTTCTTCGACTGTCTGCATCTCGACGGCGCGGATCTGCTCGACGCCCCGCTGCACGAGCGTCGCGCGGCACTGACCAAGGTGGCGGCCGCGCACAGCATTCCAGCCCTGATCCGTCCCGATGCCGAGGCGGCCGCGGAGTACTTCGACGGCGCGTTGGCCGCGGGGCACGAGGGCGTCATGGTCAAGTCGTTGACCGCGCCGTACGCCGCAGGCCGCCGCGGGCGGTCCTGGCAGAAGATCAAGCCGACGCACACCCTGGACCTGCTGGTGCTCGGCGCGGAATGGGGTTACGGCCGCCGCACCGGATATCTGTCGAACCTGCATCTCGGCGCGCGGGATCCGGAAACCGGTGACTCGGTAATGGTCGGCAAGACCTTCAAGGGCCTCACCGATGCGCTGCTGCAGTGGCAGACCGCGGAATTCCCGCGGCACGAGCGCGCCCGCGACGAGTACACCGTCTACCTCTGGCCGGAACTGGTGGTCGAGATCGCGCTCGACGGCGTTCAGATCAGCCCGCGCTATCCGGGCGGTGTCGCGCTGCGCTTCGCACGGGTGGTGCGCTATCGACCCGATAAGTCCGCCGCCGATGCCGACACCATCGAAACGGTCCGTGCGCTGCTGCCGTGATCAGGCGGTCCGTGCTGCCATGACAGCCGCGAGGACGACCGAATCGTTATGCGGGTCGAACGGTGCTGCTCCCGGCATATGTGCTGGTCATAGACCAGACTGACTCCGGTTCGGTCCGGTACACGCGCGGAAACGGGGACTCGGCGTTGCTCGGTACGGCAGGAAAACGAGGGATGGGATCGTGGTCGGCCATCGGTCGGCCGATGCGGAAAGCGGCGGTGCTCGGTGCGGTGACCTGTCTCGGGGTGATGGCGTCGGTCGGTGCGGCGGTGCCGGGAACGGTTGCGGCGGATCCGAATCCGGCCGCCGATATCCTGCACCCCGCGCGTGATCCCGCCGCCGTCATGCCGACGCCGCTCGACGACCCCTTCTATACACCGCCGCGGGGTTTCGAGAATCTGCGTCCGGGTGCGGTGGTCGCGGCCCGTGCCGTCGATATCGGGCTGGAGCCGACACCGGTCACCGCCACCGAACTGCTGATCCGATCGACCGATGCCAAGGGCCGTCCGGTGCCGGTGGTCGCCACCCTGCTCGTGCCCATCGCGCCGTGGCAGGGTTCGGGATCGCGACCCCTCGTCGCCTACAACGTGGCGATCGATTCACTCGGCAATCTCTGTGCGCCGTCGCAGCAGCTCAAGCTGGGTCTGTCGGCCGGTCTCCGCTCGGTGCAGGTGCCGCTGTCGAAGAACTACGCGGTGATCGTGCCCGATCACCAGGGCCCGCGGCAGGCATACGCGGCCGGTCGCATGGCCGGACATGCCGTGCTGGATTCGATACGCGCCGCCGTGCGGACGCCCGAGTTGGGTCTATCGCCCGATGCGCCCACTGTCGTGTCCGGCTACTCCGGCGGTGCCATCGCTTCTGGCTGGGCGGCGCAACTCGCACCGGAATACGCGGGAGAGTTGAACCTCGTCGGTGCGGTGGTCGGTGGCGTTCCTGCCGACTTCGGCATGCTGATCAACACGATGAACGGCGCCAATGCCGCGTCCGGGGTATTCCTGGCCGCGACTCTCGGGCTGGCCAGGGAGTACCCGGAGATGATGGGGCTGTTCAATGACAACGGCTGGCGGCTATCGCAATTCGCGAAGGATCTCTGCTTTCTGGACGCGGCGCTGCTCGGCGCGCTCGCGCCCATACCGGTGCAGACGCTCACCGATGTGGCCCACCCGACGAAGCTGCCAATGATCAGGGAGATCCTGGCCGAGAACCGCCTCGGCACCGCCGCGCCGCGGATACCGGTCTTCCTCTATCACGGCATCAACGAGTTCTGGCTGCCCTTCGCCGGAGCCGAACATCTCTACGACGACTGGTGCCGGTTGGGCGTTCCTGTGCGCTTCGAGGCCTACCTCGGCGAGCATCTGATCGCCAGCGTCGCCGGGGTTTCGGCCGCCAACTCCTGGATCGATCAACGCTTGGCGGGCACGCCCGCACCGGGCGGCTGCACGAAGATCAACAGGTAGAGCGAAGATCCACGGTAACCGATCGGAAATGCGTCCCGACAAGCGGCAACCGCATGGCAATCCGGATCGCGAGTGCCGCACACTGGAGGGGTGACCGCGGACCTATTGGTACTCCTGATCGTCATCGTCACGGCACTCGCATTCGATTTCACCAACGGCTTCCACGACACCGCCAATGCCATGGCGACCTCGATCGCCACCGGCGCGCTGCGGCCACGGGTCGCCGTCGCGGTGTCCGCGGTTCTGAATCTGCTCGGCGCCTTCCTGTCGGTCGCGGTCGCCGCGACGGTGGCCAAGGGCATCGTCCGGCTCGACGCCGTGCGCGGCGAGGCGCTGCTCATCATCGTGTTCGCGGGTCTGGTCGGCGGCATTCTGTGGAATCTGCTGACCTGGCTGTTCGGCCTGCCGTCGAGTTCGTCGCACGCACTGTTCGGCGGCTTGATCGGCGCCACCATCGCCGCCCTCGGCTGGGGCGGGGTGATCTGGGCGCACGGCGCGGACGGTGTGCTGACCAAGATCGTGCTGCCCGCCCTGCTCGCGCCGATCGTGGCCGCACTGGTCTCCGCCATCGGCACCTGGGCCGTCTATCGGATCACCGGAAAGTCCGATCCCGACAAGGTGAACGCGGGCTTCCGCTGGGGTCAGGTCGGTTCGGCGTCACTGGTTTCGCTGGCGCACGGCACCAATGACGCGCAGAAGACCATGGGCGTGATCTTCCTGGCACTGGTCGCGCACGGCACATTGACCAAGAACGACGAAATGCCGCTGTGGGTAATGGCGGCCTGTGCCGTCGCCATCG
Organism: Nocardia anaemiae NBRC 100462; assembly: GCF_001612725.1. Classification (GTDB taxonomy): domain Bacteria; phylum Actinomycetota; class Actinomycetes; order Mycobacteriales; family Mycobacteriaceae; genus Nocardia; species Nocardia anaemiae. Next base: position 62,049 of record NZ_BDAZ01000010.1, read on the forward strand.
CGGCAGGCACCTACCTCGGCGGTTGGCGGATCATCCGCACCCTCGGCAAGGGGCTGGTCGAGATCGACTCGCCGCAGGGGCTGGCCGCCGAATCCTCCTCCGCCGCGATCATCCTCACCTCGGCCCATTTCGGGCTGCCGCTTTCGACCACGCAGACCGCGACCGGATCCATCCTCGGCACCGGACTCGGCAAGGGTGTGGAGGTGCGCTGGGGTGTGATGGGCCGGATGACGGTCGCCTGGCTGTTGACGCTGCCGCTCGCGGGTGTGGCCGGGGCGATCTGCTGGGCCATCGCGCACCTCATCGGTGGATTGCCCGGTGTGCTGGTGGTATTCGCGCTGCTGATCGCGCTGTCATCGGTGATGTATCTGCGGTCGCGGCGCGATCCGGTGGACACCAGCAATGTCAACGAGTGGCCCGGCGACACGCCGGACGCGGGTACCGAGGTTGCGAAGGACGCCACACCGGTCGTGGAGGACGGGGTTCCGCCCAACGGATCGTCCGCGCCGGGAACCAACAGTCGTTCGGCCCAGGTCTGAGGAGGCGCGCCGTGCACACACTCGTCACGAATCTGAATGCGCTGTGGCAGGTGACTGTCGCCGGTCTGCTGCTCGGGGCCGGGCTGCCGATCGTCTTCGCCGTGGGCGTCCGGCTCTGGTCGATCGCCGACACCATGCCAGCGGAAGGCGGTCGCGTCCACCGCAATTACCTGGCACTTGCCGGTGCGTACGCCTGCTTCGCGCTGATCATCGCCGCGATTGTTACGGGAATTGTTTACACAGCGAAGGCATTCCTGGCCGCTAGATTCGGTATTCATCTGTTCGGAGCGTGAGAAAGGTGACCCGTGACTGATCCAGCGAAATCCGCTCAGGTCCGGCCGAATCTGCTCGGCCGGGTCATCGGCTGGCTGCGGGCCGGTTATCCACAGGGGATTCCGCGGTCTGACTACGTCGCCCTGTTCGCGGTGCTGCACCGCCATCTGACCGACTACGAGGTGGTGGCGATCGCCGAGGAGTTGGTCGACTCCAATCCGGACAGCGAGATCAGCCACGCCGATATCGAGGCGGCGATCGCCCGGATGGCCAAGGAGCAGCCGGACGCGCACGATATCGCCAGGGTCGCTTCACATCTGGCGGCCGGTGGCTGGCCGCTGGCGACTCCACTGAACGATCCCGAATCCGCTGATCCGACAGCCGATTAGCGCAGGTCCACCCGAATTCCGTTCGGACGGAACGGCATTCGCTGTGGCGAAGATCTCTTCCTGTACCGATCCTGGTCGACCGACCGATAGTCCGATCGGAGCGCGACGCGGCGCTTCGTTTCGAGAAGGAGGTCGATCATGACGCTGTGGACGACGAGTTCGCACACGGTACGACGGACGCTGGCGAAAACCGTTGTGGCCGCGACACTGGCACTCGCCCCCGCGGCGGTTGTCGCACCCGCATTGGCTATCCCGGACACCGGGACGCCAACCCCCACCCAAGCCCCGATCCCGACACCTGCTCCCACGCCGATCCCCACACCCGCTCCCACGCCGCCCACGCAGGTCCCGACACCCCCACCGACCCAGAGTCCGACCCCGCCCGACATCTACGGCCCGGACGGATACGGTCCCGACGGCTTCGACCGCTTCGGCCGCGATCGCTTCGGATACGACCGCGGCGGCTACGACAGCTCCGGTTACGACCATTCGGGTTACGACCGCTGGGGCCGCGACCGGTTCGGCTACGACCACAGCGGTTACGACGCAGGGGGCTACGACCACGCCGGTCGTGACAAGTTCGGGTACGACCGCGACGGCTATGACCTCTGGGGCTACAACCGGTCCGGCCGTGACGCATCCGGATACGACCAACAGGGTTGCAGACTGACCGGCGACGACCGTCCGGACGCCGACCACGCGGAGTGTGACCGGCGGCGGCAGGTCCGCCCGTCCACCGGCAGTGCGGGCTGAGCGGTTCCCAGCCGATTCACAGCTGGATTGCCAGCGTTCTCGAGGTGACCGGAGCAGGATGAGGTTGTCGGCGAACGAGAAGCGGCTTCCAGTGCAATGGGGCCTACCCCACGGCTTCCAATTCGCTCGACCCCGGCGGTTCACTGCTCGGACCGTCTTCCCGCCGACCGGCGGCGCCCACCCCTCGCTCGCGCCGCCGGTCCGCGAACCCCTCGTCGGGCAGCTGCGCGGCGGTCGGCCGGAGCGGAATCAACCAGACGATCGCGGCGATCAGTGCGATGGTGGCGAGCAGGGTATACGAATCACCGAGCAGGAACTGCCATAGCGTCCAACGGAATTCGCGGCCCTCGGTCTGCGGTACCTGCCAGATCAGGCCCTGCGGCAGTAGTGGCAGATCCGGATCCCATGCGCCGAAACGGTCGGCCCGCAGCGGCCAGGCGAATACGAACAGATAGATGAGCCCGGGTACGGCTATCCGGACGGCCAGCGGTCGCTGGCGCAGCACGTGGATCGCCCACAGCAGCGCTGGCGCGATCCACACCCAGTAGTGAGTCCAGGAAATCGGCGAGACCAGCAGCATTACCGTTGCGGCGAGCAGTGCGCCCAGCAATTCGTCACCGCGCGCGTGGGCGATCCGCGCCGCCGCCATTCCGGCGAGTCCGAGCAATCCGGCGCAGACGAACGAGGATGTGGTGTCGTTCCAGGTCGACCATTCCAGGCGGCCGAACATGCCGTTGATCGACTGATTCTGCACATAGGCGAAGCCGATTCGGTTCTGCGAGGTGGTGGTCGTGGTCCAGAACTGCAGCGCCTGGGTCGGCCGGTACCAGAAGCCGATCGCCACCGTGGCGCCGAAGGTCGCGGCGGCCGTCGCGGCGGCGCGGAACTGGCGGGTGATGAGCAGATAGACGATGAAGACCGCCGGGGTCAGCTTCAGTCCGGTCGCGATGCCGATGAGGATGCCCCGATAGCGGCTTTCCTTGGGCATGGCCAGATCCGCCAGGACCAATGCCATCAGGATCGCGCTGAGCTGACCGAACCGGAAGGTCTGCTGGACGGGTTCCAACCAGATCGCGGCGCCGGTGACGGCGATGCTCAATGCCAGCAAACCCGTGCCGCGGCGGATTCGCTGCAGCCTTGCGGCGCTCCAGACGCTCACGAACAGCGACACCATGGTGAGCACCGTGACGCCCGTCCCGATGTAGTTGATCGGGAAGCGCGACAGTTCGGCGCAGATCCACGCGGCGAAGACGGGGTAGAGGAAGGGCAGGCCGAGCGGCCCGCGGCCGTCGTACAGCAGCGCGGGATGGGTCGCTGCGGCCGCACCGCCCCACATATAGACCTGTAGATCGACTTGGTGCCAGTACATCTGCCAGTTGGGCCGCAGAAATAGCAGCCAGGCGCCGATGGACATGGAGGCGAATACGATTGCGGCACTGAGCGTTAATTTGTGCGAGACCTTGGGCTGCGTCCCCGCACCGGCAGCGCGCTGTTCTCCTGTTTGCAGGATGACAGCCATGGAGTTGTTATTCCTTCATCAGGTGATACAGCTCGAGCGGACAGCAAATCCTTAGCTAAACTAAAGGCAATCCATCGTATCATCGCTGCTCACCGTCGGCTGCCCAAAGCTTTTCCGGGCTGGCGAAGCTATTCGGCGAGCACGTGCAGCAGATGTTCGACCTCGGCGCGGATCGCGTCCCGTGCGGGCGCCAGGTACCTGCGTGGATCGGCAATGGTGGGACTGTCCGCGAGCACGGTCCGGATCGCCTCGGTGGCAAGGACATTCAGCCTGGTGGCGATGTTGATTTTGGTCATGCCGTGCGCGACGGCGGCGCGCAGGCCCGCATCGGGGACGCCGGAGGAGCCGTGCAGTACAAGGGGGACAGGAACTTTCGCGGATAGTCGGGCAATCAGGTCGTTATCGAGTTCGGCCGTACGGGTTTGCATGGCGTGCGAGGAGCCGACGGCCACGGCGAGGGCGTCCACGCCGGTCGTCGCGACGAATTCGACGGCCTCGTCCGGATCGGTGCGAACGCCGGGGGCGTGCGCACCGTCCTTGCCGCCCACTTCGCCGAGTTCGGCTTCGACGAAGACCTCGCGCTCGTGGCACCAGCGCACGATATCTGCGGTGGCGGCGACATTTTCGGTGTAGTCGAGGGTGGAACCGTCGTACATGACCGAGCCGATGCCGAGGTCGACCGCGGAGCGGATGAGTTCGAACGAGGTGGCATGGTCCAGGTGCACCGCGATATCGGCGCTGCTGTCGGCGGCAATGCGCAAGCAGGCCAGCGCGATCGGGGCCAGCCTGCCGCCGTGGTAATGCACCGTATTCTGCGAAATCTGAAGTAGCACCGGGCATTTCGCCGCCTCGGCGGCCGCGGCGATCGACTCAGCGTGTTCGATGGTGATCACATTGAAGGCGCCCAGACCGCCCGGGCGGGCGGCCGCAATCAGGTCCGCGACGGGTCTCGAGCTCATGGGGAGGTCTCCTGCGGGGTGGCTAGTCGGTCGACGATCACCGTCGGTGCGATTTGGGTGCGTACGCGGCGGTCGATTTCACCGGCGACGGGGATGACGACCGCGGCGGCGGAGGTGGCGACGGCGTCGACCAGCACGGCGGGCCAGTCCGGGGTGTCCTTCGCATCCGACAATGCGGCGATGACCGCGGCGGTCGCGGAATCGCCCGCGCCGGTGGGGTTTCCGGCGAGTGGTTCGGGCAGCACCGCCGACCACGCGCCATCGGCGGTGACTACGACCATGCCCTCGGCGCCCCGAGTGGCGATGACGGCGCGCACGCCGCGTTCGATGAGCGGTCGTGCGGCCGTGACCACTTCGTCCGGGGTCACCGGGACGCGTCCGGTGAGCCGTTCCAGCTCTTCGGTATTCGGCATCAGCACGATGCCGGGAACCTGTGCGGCCAGCCGCAGTGCCTCGCCGTCGACATCGCAGATGGTCGGGACACCGGCGGCGATGGCGGTGCGCGCGATATCGGCGGGCAGGCCGTGGGCGATACCGCCTGGCAGCGATCCGGAGATGACCAGGCCGTTGATATCGGGCAGCATGCCCGCGACGCGAACCGAGAGTTGCTCGGCGGCATGGGGATTCGAGATCCGCGCGCCGGGCTCCCACAGCGCGGTGGCGGTACCGTCACCGGATTCGCTGATCACCACCGTGCGTCGGACCCAGGGCAGTGCGTGCACGAAGTCGACCGGCATCTCCAGCTCGGCGGCGGCGGCGAAGGCATGGTCGGAGAAACCGGTTGCCCTGGCGTACTTTCCGATCTGATTGAGCACCCGCGTCACATTGATGCCCTTGCCGCCGATGCGCTGCTCGACCGAACGGACCCGATGGGCCTGGCCGCGCTCGAAATGTTCTACCCGGTAGGTCATGTCGTAGGCGGGATTCATTGTCACGGTGAGGATCACGTCAACAACTGTCCACGTCTGAGCACTCGGCGCAACTGTAGATTGTCATCGACTATCAGCAGGTCGGCGAAATGGTCGGTCCTGAGGTCGCCCACATCGGTCAGTCCGGCCGCCGCGGCGGGTACCGAAGTGGCGGCGAGCACGGCCTCGCGCAAGGGCACACCGCATTCGTTAACCGCCCAGGCGAGGCAGCGCAGCAGGTGGGCGGTGCCGCCCGCGATGGATCCATTGGATATCCGGGCCACGCCATCGGCGACATGGACGACTTGCGGACCGAGCTGATATTCGCCGTCGGGCATGCCCGCGGCCTGCATCGCATCGGTGATCAGCGCGACCTGTCCGGGCGCGGTCGCGAAAACCAATGCGCCGAAGCCGGAGTCGACGTGTACTCCGTCACCGATCAGCTCGACGAAGACCTGCCGCTGCGCCGCGGCGACGAGAGCGGCGGCCACCGGACCGGGTGTTCGGTGATGCAGCGGTGGCATTCCGTTCGCCAAGTGGGTAACCAGACTGGCGAAACCTTTGGGGCGCAAGGACTGTCCGAACCCAGTGAAATCGGTATCGCTGTGGCCGAGTGACACCACCACATCGCTGTCGGAAAGACGTTGGGCGACCTTGTCGAATCCCGGCAGCTCCGGGGCGAGCGTCATGACCCGAAGATGGCCGTCGGCGGCGGCGAGCAGGCGTTCGGTCAGCTCTAGGTCGGGATCGCGCAGATATCGGGGATCCTGCGCACCGCAGCGTGCGGCGGCCAGAAATGGTCCCTCGGCATGGATTCCGGCGATGGTGCCTTCCGCGGCCAACGCGCGCAGCGTCTCGACCTGCGCGAGCATGTCGGTCGCAGCGCCGGTGACAACGCTGGCCAGCACGGTGGTGGAGCCGTGTGTGTGATGGAACTCGGCGGCCGCGCGCGCCTCGTCACCGTCGACGGTGTCGAACCGGTGGCCGCATCCGCCGTGGTTGTGGATATCGACGAGTCCGGGCAGCACGGTGCCGGAGAACGGGGGCACGGTCGAATCCGGATGTGCGGCAACCCAGTCCGCGAGTGACCGCACTCGATCGATCCGACCCGCGCGGATGGACACGACGCCGTCGTCGAATTCGGATGTCGCCGAAACGATCCGTCCGCGAATCTCGCGACTCATATCAGCGCTCCCTGTCTGGCGAACAGGGCCGCGCCTATGAGTCCGGCGCGGGCACCGAATTCGCCGAGCACCACCCGCGGTGCGGGCACCACGCGCAGACGTTCGGCAATGGTGTGGTGCAGGGGTTCGGTGAGCGCGGAACCGGCACCGGCCAGGCCGCCGCCGAGAATGATCAGTTCGGGGCAGGCCGCGTGGATGAGTCCGAGCAGTCCGTCGGCGAGCGCGCTGATCGCCTCGTCCACAACGGCTTTGGCGTCCGAATCGGTATCGAGTATCGCGAAAACATCCGCCGCGCTGGCCGTTTCGTGACCGGTTCGCTTCGCGTAGGCGCGGGCGATGGACGCACCCGATGCCACCGTCTCCACACAGCCGATATTGCCGCAGGGGCAACGCAATCCGTCCGCGTGCCGAACCGGGATATGTCCGTATTCGCCGGTCTGCCCATAGGCGCTGCGCATCAGACGGCCACCGACGGAAAGGGTGCCGCTGATGCCGGTGCCCAGAATGACCACACAGACGTCATCGTGGCCGCGCCCGGCGCCGAAGCGCCATTCGGCCCAGCCCGCCACCGCGACATCGTGCTCGATCAGCACCGGCATACCCCAGCGAGGGGCGAACCGATCGCCGATGTGCACATCGCGCCAACCGACATTGCTGCTGAATACCGCGATCGAACGGACCGGATCGACAATGCCCGGCAGCACGACGGCCGCGCGTGCGACGCGGTCGCGCTGGTCATCGGTCAACTCGGCGAGTAGCTGATCACCGAGTGCCCCCATCGTTTCGAAGGCCGCCTCACCCTGCGGGGTGGCCACCACACCCGCGGCGAGCACCGTGCCCGCGGCATCGGTGACCTCGCCCTTCATCGTGGTGCCGCCGACATCGAGGCCGAGCACCAGCAGGTCGTCGGTCAACGCCGTGACCGGCTGCTGGGCAACCGGCCCCGGCGCCGCCGCGGCGTCCGGCACCGCCGGGTCCATACGTGCCGCGAGATCGTCGCGGTGCACGGTGGTCGGGGGCTGTTCGGTTCCCATATCCGCACAGTAGTTCCTGGTAGTGACCGGTCACCGATCCAGAACGACGGAACGGTTCAGGTTGCGCGGATGGTCCGGGTCGAGTCCTTGGTCGGCGGCGCGCAGCACACAGAGCCGGTGCACGCGGACCAGATCGGCCATCGGATCGATATCGCGGTGTTCGAAATGCGCGCCGGTGACGGCCACATCCTCCGCGAAATTGGGGACCAGCGCTCCGAAGGCCCACACGGCGCGGCCGGGGGTGGAGATGCTGATCGGACCGTGCCGGTATTCGGTCTGCAGATACGACTCGGTCCAGGATTGGCAGGATTCGCGCAGCTTGAGCCCCGCCTCCTCGGCGATCGCGGCCGCGAATCCCATCCCGACGAAGCTGATCTGCTCGGCACGACGCACAGCGGCCAGTGCCGTCGCCGGGTCTTCGGCGAGTACGGCCCTGGCCTGCTCGATCGCCGGACGCAGCTGCTCGCCCAGATGCCAGCGCAGGATCGCCAGCGCGGTGGTGGCGAAGCGGGTCTGCACCACCGACTGTTCGTCGACCTCGTCGATCAGGATCGGATCGCCCAGCTCGAGTACCGGGGTGCCCGGACTGCTGCAGATGACGGTGCGCGGAATGTGTGCCGGTATCGCCCGCATGGCGTCGACCACCTCGGTGGTGGTGCCGGAGCGACAGATGACGAGGTAGCGGTCGTAATCGCGACGGCTGCGAACCTCGCTGGCAGGCCAGGCGTCGGTAATGCCCTGACCCGAACTCTCGCGTAGTGCCGCGACGGCGCGGGACATGAACAGTGACGTGCCGCAACCGATAACGGCGACACGCTCACCCGGTTGGGGCAGTACGGCGCGGTGTTCGGCGGCGGTGGTCTCGGCGCGTACCCAGTCGTCCGGCTGGGTGGCGACTTCGGCGGCCAGATGAGTCACGGGGGTGGAGTGAGCGGAGATGGGCACAACAACAGAATCACCCGATGTGATCGTTCATGTCAAATTTACGAGCGAATCAGTCACATATGATCAAGATTGGGTCTAGCCTGTTGGTCAAGCGATTCGTTCGCTCCATCATCGGCGCTGCGGTAGCGCTCGGAGCGAAAATTTGAAAGGTTCTGCTCGTGAAAAGACCCCTGCACGGCGTCCTCGCGGGGATCGCGCTGGTCACCGGCCTCGCGCTCGCCGTCTCGTCATGTGGTTTCGGCTCCAAGGATTCAGCCGACTCCGATAAGACGATCAACTTCCTGGCCCCCACCTACAGCGACGGTGCCAATGGCACGAAGGCGCTGTGGGATCGCATCATCGACGACTTCCAGAAGCAGAATCCGGACTACAAGGTCAACCTGCAGATGGAGTCCTGGGAGTCGATCAACGATGTGGTGAAGACCAAACTGCAGTCCAAGTCCACCACCCCGGATCTGCTGAATATCGACGCCTACGCCAGCTTCGCCGGTGACGGCATGCTCTATCCGGTGTCCGAGGTCGTCTCCCCGAATGTGCTGGCGGACGTGCAGCCCGGCTTCGCCAAGAACGCTTCGCTGAACGGCACGCAGTATGCGATGCCGCTGTTCGCCTCCACCCGCACCCTGTTCTACAACACCGACCTCTTCGCGAAGGCCGGGGTGAGTACGCCGCCCAAGACCTGGGCGGAGCTGACCGATGCCGCCAAGAAGATACAGGCGCTCGGCGGCGGTGTCTCCGGCTACGGTCTGCCGCTCGGCAGTGAGGAATCGCAGGCCGAGACGTCGCTGTGGACCTTCGGCGCGGGCGGCAACTGGTCCGATGGCGACAAGATCACCGTGGATACCCCGCAGAACCTGGAGGGGGTCAAGGCCATGCGGGAGATCTTCGACGCCGGTGTCACCCAGCCGAATCCGGGTGCGACCAACCGCAAGGACGTCATCAATTCGTTCATCCAGGGCAAGATCGGGATGATCGAAGGGCTGCCGCCCACCATCGCCCAGATCGCCGATAAGAATCCGGGCCTGAAGTACGCCACCGCGCCCTCGCCGACCAAGGACGGTGCGCCCGTCACGCTCGGGGTGGCCGATCATCTGATGGCATTCAAGAAGGACGGCAAGAAGGCCGAGACGATCAAGAAGTTCCTCGACTTCTTCTACTCGGCCAATGTGTACGCGAACTTCGTCAAGAACGAGCACTTCATCCCGATCACGACCAGTGCCACCGCGGTGCTCGCCGACGATCCGGTGACCAAGGCGTTCGCGGCGACCCTGCCGGTGGCCAAGTTCTACCCGAGCAACAACCCGAAATGGGCCGCGGCGCAGGGTGCCATGCATCAGCAGATGGGCACCATCGCGCAGGGCGCGGACCCGGCTCAGGTGTTGCAGCGGATTCAGGAAGCAGCGAAGTAGCGTGGGGCGTCCAGGTTCCCGGGTACTCGCGGGGAAGAATTCGACACTGCGGGCCGTCCCCTGGATCGGGCCGTCCCTGGTGCTGATCGCGGCCATCGTCGCGTTCCCGGTCGGCTATATGGTCTGGACCAGCACCCGGGACCTGAGCGCCTACGGCCAGGACCGCGGTCCCGCCGGACTGGCCAATTACCGAAACCTGTTCGATATCAGCGAATTGGGATCGGTACTGGCGCACACCGTGGTCTGGGTGGTCACCGTCGTGCTGATCACCCTGGTGCTCTCGGCGGGTCTCGCACAGTTCCTGAACAAGGATTTCCCGGGACGCACCGCGGTGCGCATGGCGATTCTGGTGCCGTGGGCGGCCTCGGTGGTGATGACGACGACCATCTTCTATTACATGCTCGATCCCGATGTCGGCATCGCCAACCGGTTCCTGGTCGATATCGGGCTGCTGGATCGGGGCTACGGTTTCACCAAACAGCCGACGCCCGCCTTCCTGGTGGCGATCGGCGTCGCGGTCTTCGTCTCGATCCCGTTCACCACCTACACGATTCTGGCCGGGCTGCAATCGATTCCGGCCGAGATAGAGGAGGCGGGCCGGGTCGACGGCGCCAGTGCGTGGCAGCGCTATCGATATCTCACACTGCCGCAATTGCGTCCGGCGATCGCGGTGGCCACGATCATCAACATCATCAATGTATTCAACTCACTGCCCATTCTGCAGGTGATCACCGGCGGTATCGCGGGCTTCGGTGCGGATACGACGACGACCTTGACGTTCAAGCTGATTCGGCAGAATCAGCAGCTCGATACCGCGGCCGCGATGAGCGTGTTGAACTTCGCGCTGATCGTGGTCATCATCGCGATCTATGTGAAGGTCATCAAGCCGACCCAGCAGGTGGACGCATGACGACGCAGGCCGAAATTCTCATCGAAGGTGTGCAAATCCCGCCGGACACCACGGTTGCCGAGCCCCCGAGCAGGCGACCGCGGCGGCGGCGTTGGGAACTCACCGCGGTGGGCGTGGTGCTCGCCGTTATCTTCCTGACCCCGTTCGTGGTGATGGTGCTCGGCTCGCTGAAGAGCCGCGCCGAAATCCTGCGCATCCCACCGACATATCTGCCCGAGACCTGGCATCCGGACAACTACGCCACCATGTGGGACACCCCGGAGACGCCACTGTCGTTCAATCTGGCGAGCACGATCATCATCTCGGTGTGTGCCACCTTGCTTGTGCTTTTCGTGGCCATTCCGGCCGCGTATTACACGGCGCGGCACAAGTTTCCGGGTCGCGCGATATTCCTCGCGCTGGTGCTGGTTACCCAGATGTTGCAGCCGACGGTATTGGTGACCGGCCTGATCCGGGAGTTCTTCACCCTCGGCATCAATGACACCTGGCTGGCCATGATCCTGGTGAACGCCGCGTTCAACCTCTCGTTCGCGGTGTGGATTCTGCACAGCTTCTTCGCCGCCATTCCGGTGGAGATCGAGGAGGCCGCGCAGCTCGACGGTCTGAGTCGCTGGCAGATCCTGGTCCGGGTGAGTCTGCCGCTGGTCTGGCCGGGCATCGTCACCGCGACGATTTTCGTGGTGGTGGCCTGCTGGAACGAATTTGCGGCGAGCCTGGTGGTGCTGACCACCCCGGAGAATCAGCCGCTGTCGGTGGCGCTGACCAAATTTGTCGGGCAGTACGACACTGCATGGCAGTACGTCTTCGCGATCTCGACGGTCGGCATAGTTCCGGTGGTCATCCTGTTCGCATTCATCGAGAAGCGTCTGGTCGCGGGGCTTACCGCGGGCAGCGTCAAGTAATCGGCCTCGGGGCAGGCGCTTCCGACCGGTAGCATCGAATCCGTGGCACGGCAGGATGACGAAACCAAGGAGGGCCGCAGTTACGGCGGGCTGTCCAAGCAACAGCGGGTAGCCCAGCGGCAGACACGACTCATCGATGCCGCACTCGAATTATTCGGCACCCAGGGCTATTCGGCCACATCGATCGAACGGCTGTGTACCGTCGCGAATGTTTCCACGCGCAGTTTCTACGAGGATATGGGCAGCCGCGAGGCATTGTTGATTGCACTGGTCAATCGCATTACCTCGCACGCGGTCGAACGTGCGCTGGAAAGTATGGCGAAGACCGCAGGGCAACCGCTTTCCACCCGGGTGGTCGATGCTTTCCGTGCCTATCTCGAGGTGACCTGTGCCGATCATCGTTCGGCGCGAGTGTGTTACGTCGAACTGGTCGGGGTCAGTCCGGCGGTGGAGGATTGGCGCCGTCAGCAGCGCCGCCTGCTCTCATCGCTGTTGATCAGTGAGGCGGAGCGAGCCGTCGAGCGCGGCGAGACCAAACCGCGGCGGTTCGATCTGTTCGCGCTCGCGGTGATCGGCGCGGTGAATTCGCTGGCCCAGGAGTTGGTGCGGACCACCCATCCCGATACCGAGGTGTCCCTCGACGAAATATGCAAGGAGATCGCATATTTCGTGAATTCTGGACTTGCGTTGACCTAACCGGCGAACCGAAATGGTTCGGGCCCAAACGCTATGGTGGCAGAGATGATGTTCGAGGGATTCGTCGAGTTCGATATCGAGACCGCCGAAGGTCGCGTGCATGGGCGCCGCGGTGGTGACGGGCCGCCCGTCCTGCTACTGCACGGGATACCCGAGACGCACCTCATGTGGCATAAGGTCGCATCGCGGTTGGCCGAGCGGTTCACCGTCGTGGCAACGGATCTGCGGGGGTTCGGCGACAGCGCCTCGCCGCGGAGTCGGCCGGACCACAGTCCACACAGCATGCGAGCCATCGCCGCCGAACAGGTCGAGGTGATGGCGAGCCTCGGCCATGATCGGTTCAGCGTGGCCGGTCATGATCGTGGCGCGCGGTGCGCGTATCGCATGGCGCTGGATCATCCGGAAAGCATCACGCGGTTGGCGGTTTTGGATATCGTGCCGACCGCGGACAGCTTCCGTGCGGCGGATATGGACTTCAGCCTCGGATTCTGGGTGTGGTCGTTCCTCGCCGCACCGGAACCGATTCCGGAACAGCTCATTGCCGGTGACCCGGCGATTCTCGTGAACCATATGCTCGATAGCTGGGCCGAGGATCCCAGCGTGTTCTCGGATGACATCCGTGCGGAATACATCGAGAAATTCCGCGACCCGGATACCGTGCATGCGATCTGCGAGGAATATCGGGCCGCCGCGACCCTCGATTACGCGCATGACGAAGCCGACCGGGGGCAGCGGCGGATCGCCTGTCCGGTTCTCGTATTGTGGAGTGCCACAGGCGCTGTCGGCAGTTGGCATCGGCCGCTGGAGGTATGGCGCCGCTGGGCGGACGATGTCCGTGGTGGACCGCTCGACGTCGGACATTTCCTACCGGAGGAAGCCCCGGAGGAGACCGCTCGCCACCTTCTGGCGTTCCTCTGATATGCGCTAAACCACGTCCACCCGAACCCCGGCCGCCCGAATCGTCGCCACCGCACTCGGATCCGCATCCGAATCCGTCACCAGTACATCGACCTGCTCGATCCCGCAGATTCGGGCCAGTGCTGAGCGCTCCAGTTTGTCCGCGGTGGCGACGACCATCACCTGACCGGACCGCCGGACCATCTCGGTGGTCACCCCGGCTTCGTCGATATGCCGACACTGCGCGCCGCCCTCGGCGGATATCGCATTGACGCCGAGGATCAGTGCGTCCAAACGCAATTCGGCCAGCGCGCGCTCGGCCAACGGTCCATGCAACTCATAGGACTCCCGGCGCGCCACTCCGCCGAGCACGATGGTGCGCATATGTGGCCGCAACACCATCTCGCCCGCGATATTGAGCGCGTTGGTGACGATGGTCAGTGGGTCACCGGCGGCAGTGGCCAGATCGGTTCGCCCGGCCAATGCGCGTGCGACGGCGGTCGTCGTTGTGCCACCGTTCATTCCGACTACCGCACTCGGTTCGATAAGTCCCGCAGCGTGTTCGGCGATCCGTTGCTTGGGCTCATCCGCGCCCTGCCGGTAGCGCGCGGGCAGGTCGTAGGCGACCGAAGTCGCGACCACACCGCCGTGTGTCCTGGTCGCCAATTGCTGTTCGGCGAGTGCGGTGAAGTCGCGGCGCACCGTCGCCGGGGAAACCCCGAGGCGTTCGGCGGCCTCCTCCACCGAAAGCCGCCCGGTGTCGGCGAGCAGTTCCAGCAGTCGGTTCCATCGCTGCGGCCGGTCCGTCGGTGCGGTCATGTCAAACCTTCCCGTCCACGCGAGCGACCTGCTGTTTTTCCATGCACGCGAACAATCTGAGCACAGGCACGTGCCCGACCGTAGAGATTCGGCCGCCGTATTACCAAGTCGGACACCTTCATCGCCGTGCCCGCAATCCATCGAGCACCAGATCGACCACCCGGCGGACCGCGTCCGCGTACGACTCACCGGTCCGGGCATAGATCTGCAGGGTCATCAGCGCGGCCACCTCGCCCGGCTCGATATCGGCGCGCATGACACCGGCCTGCTGCGCCTGCATGGTCATTCGCGAGACCGATTCGACAATCCGCCCCCGCACCTCGTGCAACCGTGGATCGGCCTGAATCTCGGCATGCAGATTCGGCTCGATCGCCGATGCCAGCGCTCCGACCCGCCGCTGCGCACACTCGTGCAGAAAACGCGAAAGCGCGGGCCACGCCGCCCCCTCCTGCGCCAATGCGGTCGCCGCCAACTGAGCCAGCTCGGCGAGGTAGGACTGGGCAGTTTCGGCGATCAATGCATCCCGATCCGGGAAGTGCCGATACAGCGTGCCGACACCCACACCGGCCCGATCCGCGATCTCCTTCATCGGCACATCGACACCTTGCTCGCGGAAGGTCACCAGCGTCGCGGCAATGATCTGATCCCGGTTGTTCCTGGCATCAGCCCTCTTCGGACCGGTCGTCGTCCTCACCTCCAAAGTTAAGTGGACGAAATCCTTCCGGTTACTGTACTCTCCGCTTAACCGGACGAAATTCGTCCACTTAGTCGAAAGGTGTTGTCATGAACAAGACGGTGCTGATCTCCGGCGCGGGCATCGGCGGTGCGACCCTGGCGTACTGGCTGGCCGACCGCGGCTTCCGAGTCACGGTGGTCGAGCGGGCGAGGGACCAACGCTCCAGCGGAAACCCGGTCGACGTGAAGGGACCTGCCATCGATGTGGTCGAGCGCATGGGCATCATGCCGCAGCTGCGCGCCGCGAATTCCGCTGTGTCCCAGATTAATTTCGTCAACGCCAGCGGCCGCCGCGTCGCGCGGGTCGATCTGAAGGCCTTCCAGGGATCGGCGGGCGACCGCGAGGTCGAGATCCCCCGAGCCGATCTCGCCGCGATCCTGCTCGACGCCAGCCGCGACAGCGCCGAATTCCTGTGGGGCGACACCATTACCGGCCTGAGCCAGCACGCCGACGGCGTCGACGTCGCCTTCGAACACGCCGATCCGCGCAGCTTCGACTTCGTGATCGGCGCGGACGGACTGCATTCCGTCGTGCGCCGCCTGACCTTCGGCGATGAATCCGAATTCGTCCGGCATATGGGCATCTACATCGCCACCATTCGGATCGATGCACCATTCGGCAGCAACAGCGAAGTCCTCATCTACAACACGCCGGGACGGGCACTGTCGGTGCACCCGACGAAGGGTCGCGCCCTCGCGGCATTCATGTTCCGCCACAACGGCGTTCCCGGTTTCGACCATCGCGACACCGAACTGCACAAGCGCCTGGTCATCGAGGCCTTCACCGACCAGGGCTGGCGGGTTCCCGAATTGCTGGACCGCGTGCGCGATACCGACGACTTGTTCTTCGACTCTGTCAGCAAGGGCGAACTGCCGAGCTGGTCGGACGGACGCATCGCGCTGCTCGGTGACGCCGCATCCTGTGTCTCACTGTTCGGCGACGGCTCCACCCTCGCGATCGCGGGGGCGTACACGTTGGCGGAGGAACTGGCGGCTACACCCGAGGACCACGAAACGGCGTTCCAGCGCTACGAGACGCGGCACCGCGTACTGGTCGACCCCAAACTCAACGGCGTTGCCACCGCGGCATCGATGCTCATTCCGGCGACGAAGGCGGGAATCGCGCTGCGCAATACCGCGACTCGCATCCATCCTGCTGTTACGGCGCTTCGCGACCGTGCGAGATGCACCGCTTGACGGTCACCGTTTGCCACCACGAATTTCGCACCCGCTTACCCCTCAGTTCTTCGCGTCCCTGTTCAGAGGGAGGTGGGGAGCCCGAAGCCCGGGAAGAGGGTGGCGTCGAGGAAGACGGTGATTCGGTCGATCGCGGTGTCGCGCAGGGTGAGTAGGTGGATGGAATGTGCCTGGTAGGTGTCGGTTTCGTCGCGGCGGTAGTAGGCGATGGCGGGTTGGGTGTTGGCGGAGGTCGGGATTGCGCGCCAGAGGTCGGGGGTGGAACCGCATTTGTCGGTGAAGAAGGCGAGTACGTGGGCGCGTCCGGCGAACCAGAGCAGGGCGGGTGGCATTTCGAGGACCACATCGTCACGCAGGAGCTCGGCGAAAGCAGCCATGTCGGCGTTGCCGAAGGTGGTGACGTATCGGTCGATCATCGCGCGTTCGACCGGGCTCAACGATTCCGATATGCGGTCGAGCATGGGGGCGTCTTTCTCCAATTGGGCGTGGGCGCGTTGCAGTGCGCTATTGACTGCGGCGGTGGAAGTTTCGAGCAGGTCGGCGACTTCGGCCGCGGACCAGGCGAGTACGTCGCGCAGGATCAATACCGCGCGCTGGCGGGCGGGTAGGTATTGCAGGGCCGCGATGAATGCGAGCCGGATGCCGCTGCGGGCCGCGACCACGGTTGCCGGATCGTCGGACGCGGTGCCGAGCAGTGCGTCGGGAATCGGTTCCAGCCAAGGGATTTCGGGATGACGCTGCGGTTTGGTGACCACGGTATCGCTCGGCCCGACAAGTCCGCTGGGCAGCGCCCGCCTGCCGCGCTGTTCGAGCGCGGTCAGGCAGGCGTTGGTGGCGATCCGATACAGCCAGGTGCGCAGCGACGCCCGGTCCTCGTCATAACGGTCGGCCGAGCGCCAGGCCCGCAGCATCGTCTCCTGTACCAGATCCTCGGCATCGTGGATCGAGCCGAGCATCCGATAGCAGTGCGCGAGCAGTTCGGGCCGGTAGGGCGCGGTGCGCGCCGCGAAATCCGCACTGACCGTCATGGGTGCACAACTTACCGAGGAATCTGTGGCGCTGGTCATGCCTGCACCCCGGTGCGGTCATCGCGACCTGCCGAGTCGGCGGTCAACCCGTCGCTCGGTGTGACCGCGGGGGCGGAGGCCAACCAGTCGCTGGGTGGTTCCGCGGGGTCGGTCGAAACCGGCTCGGTGGTGTTCGGCCCGGGTACGGGCGCACCGGCCGGAATCAGCAGGCCGATCGCAGCACCGAGGAGCGCGAGCAGAGCCGCGGTCCCGATGGCGGCGGCGAAACCGGCACTGAAGGCCCGCGGGCTTGCGAAGGAGCCCACGGCCGCGAAAACAGCTGCGGGAACGGCGATTCCGAATGCGCCGCCGAGTTGGCGCAGGGTGTTGTAGGTCCCGGATGCGGCCCCGACGGCGGGCATCGGAACGGCCCGCAGTACCGCACCCTGCGCGGCCGGAATCGCCATCGAAACACCGACACCGGAGATGACGAAGGGCGCGATCATCGCGGCGTACGACAGGTCCGGTCCTGCGGTGACGGCGATCCACCCGTAGCCGACCGCCTGCATGAGCAAGCCGGTGATAACCAGCGGACGTTCACCGAACCGGTTGACCTGCTTGCCCGCGATCGGTGCCACCAGGAACAGCGTCACCGTCCACGGCGCCAATCGCAGTCCGGCGCCGAGTGGACCCTGCTGCTGCACGATCTGCAGGAATTGGGCGAAGAAGAACGCACCACTGAAAATCGAGGCGGCCAGTAGGAATCCGACCGCATTGCCCGCGGAGAAGGCGCGCGAGGCAAAGAAGCGCATCGGAATCAGCGGCGCGGTGGTGCGCAGTTCCCAGCGCACGAATCCGATCAGTGCCACCGCCCCCGCAACGAAGGCGGCCACGACTTCGGCACTGGTCCAACCCGATTCATTGCCTCGAATCAGTCCCCAGACAATGCCGAACGCGGCGACGCTCACCAATGCGATCCCGCGAAAGTCCAATTTGCGCGCCTCGCCGATACTTTCGGCCAGCCGCGTGCGCACCAGCGGTATCAGCACCGCACCGATCGGCAGGTTCAACCAGAAGATCCACTGCCAGGCCAGTCCTTGCACAACCGCACCGCCGACGAGTGGGCCGCCGAGGGTGGCCAATCCGGTTGCCGCCGCGAATAATCCGAGCGCCTTGGTCCGCTGCTCCGGCTGGAATGCCGCCGAAAGCAAGGCCACCGCGACGGGCATGATGGCGGCGGCACCGATGCCCTGTGCCGTCCTTGCGGCGATCAGCAGACCCAGATTCGGTGCCAGCGCACATCCGGCCGACGCCGCGCTGAACAATGCCAGCCCGCCGACGAGCACCCGCCTGCGGCCGTAGCGGTCACCGAGCGCCGCGCCCGCCATCAACAGCACCGCGAAACTCAGGTTGTAGGCGTTGATGGTCCATTCCAGCTCGCCGATCGATGCGTGCAGATCGAGCTGGATCGCATGCATAGCGGTCGTGACGACCAGTGCGTCGAGCACGATCATCAAGCCTGCCAGTGATGTCAGCGCCAGCACCCAGCGCTGCCCGTTAGTCATCTTCATTGCTTCCTCCGATGGGTTGTGCGGGTACATACCGGCGCCGCGGCGCCGATTCATCGGAGGTTGCGAAAAAAGTCTCTAGGGACGCGAAGGCGCTAGATCAGCGACGACAGGGGCTTTGCGCAGGGTGCGCACCCAGACGGCGAACCCCCACGCGACAAAGCCCGCATAGATCAGATACAGCGTCGCCGACGGGTAATACCCCGCCTTCAGTAGCAATGGCACGCCGACGAGGTCGACAGCTATCCAGATCAGCCAGAATTCGGCGAGCCCGCGCGCCATCCCGTAGGTCGCTAGCACCGACCCGGTGAAGATCCAGGCCTCCGCCCACGGCCCGTAGGAACCGATCAGCGCGAACAATCGAGCGAATGCGGCCGTACCGACCAACATGGCAGCCACCAGCACCAGCCGTTCACGCCCACTCGCCCAGCGCGGCGCGACACCGCGGTGCTCGAGTCCGGTTTCGGCGCGCGCATGCCGATACCAACTCCACCAGCCGTACACGCTGACCGCGATGAACATCAGCTGACGCCCGGCCTGTCCGGCCATATTCAAATGCTGTGGCGTGTTGAAGATCCCACCGACGAAAACGGTGAACAACAGCGCATTGCCCGCGATCCCGATCGGCCACGCCCACACCCGCCGCCGCATACCGCCCACCGCGGACGCCAGCCCGAACCCATTGCCGATGACCTCCCGCCAAAGAATCTCCGACCCCCCGACATCCAACTTGGCGTCGAGCAACGCAACCAAAGGGCTCACCCCCGCTACAACCCGCCCACCCCAACTTCTCATCCCGAAGCCACTGCCCTTCACGCATACCTTCGCGTTCCGGCGACGGCGTTTCGCGCGGCGAGCCGGTGTGCGAGGTCTGAGAAAGGTCTGCGAGGTGTGCCGCGTAACGATTGCGCAATCTGGGATCGCGATTCGCAATATCCGTGCAACGACCTGCTCCTAGTGTTTTGGTCATGACGGCGAGCGGTACCGAGGAGCCCATCGGCGGGACGGGCATCCACATCAGCGGTTTGACGAAGACATTCCGGGTCGGCCGGAAGACGGTGCAGGCGCTCGACGATGTGGAGCTGCATACCGAACAGGGCGCATTCCTGTCCCTGCTCGGCCCATCGGGCTGTGGCAAATCGACGGTGCTGCGCATCCTGGCCGGACTAGAGACACCGACCGCGGGCAAGGCGCTCATCGACGGTGAGACGCCCGCCCAATTGCGCAGCCGCCACGAACTGGGCATCGCCTTCCAGGATTCCGCGCTGCTGCCGTGGCGTTCGGTGGAATCCAATATCAAGCTGCCGCTGCAGGTCGCGGGCATTTCGCCGGATCCGGGACTGATCGCGGATCTGGTCCGGCTGGTCGGCCTCGAAGGCTTCGAGAAGGCCAAACCGGCGCAGCTGTCCGGCGGTATGCGCCAACGTGTTTCGATCGCACGCGCCCTGGTCGTGAAGCCGACCGTGCTGCTGCTCGACGAACCGTTCGGCGCGCTCGACGATATGACCAGGCAGCGGCTGAATCTGGAACTGCTGCGGATCTGGACCGAGAAGCCCGCGACCACCCTGATGGTCACGCACGGCATCGCCGAGGCGGTATTCCTCTCCGATGTCGTCGCGGTGATGAGTCCGCGGCCGGGCCGGGTGCTGGAGTTGGTGAAGATCGATCTGCCGCGCCCGCGCACGCCCGAGATGATGCGCACGCCGGAGTTCCACAAGTTGCACGACTACCTGTCCGAGCTGCTATTCGGGAAGTCCGGCAAGGGCGGTGTCGCATGAGCGATCGCGATTGGACCGCATCGGTCCGTGACCACCCGGGGGGTGCGGCATGAAACGAATCGGTGGACTGGTCGGCGTTCTCGGATTGATCGCGATCTGGTGGCTGCTTGCCGCGCTGGAGGTCGCGGGCGGCACGATTCCGAGTCCGTGGACCGTCCTGCACACCATGTACACCGACGGCTGGGATCTGTACGGCCCCAACTTCCGGATCACCGCGCTCGGCGCGCTGAAGGGCTTCATCTGGGGCAATGCGCTGGCCATCGCGCTGGCGATGCTGATCGTGCTGATTCCGTGGATCGAACCGCTGGCGACCCAACTCGCTATTCTCAGTTACTGCATCCCGCTGCTCGCCCTCGGTCCGATCATCCTGGTGGTGTTCGGCGGGCGCACCCCGACGGTATTCCTCGCGGCGATGTACTGCTTCTTCACCACCATGGTCGGCACGGTCACCGGATTGCGCTCGGCCGATGTCACCAGCCTCGACCTGATCCGCGCCTATGGCGGCGGTCGCTGGCAGCAGCTCTACCGGGTGCAGGCCATCGCGGCACTGCCGAATCTGTTCGCGGCGTTGAAGATCGCCGCACCGTCGGCCGTGCTCGGTGCGATCATCGGCGAGTATCTCGGTGGCGTGGACAGTGGGATCGGTGTGGCGCTGACCGCCGCGCAGACCGCCTATAACGTGCCGCGCACCTGGGGGATGGCACTGGCCGCCGCCGCCCTCGCGGGCCTCGGCTACGCGATTGTCGCGCTGGCCGCCCGACTGATCGCCCCATGGACCGCGCAGGAGTCGAGATGAGCCACGCTGGAGGAGTGCGATGACTGAGGAACTCGGGCCGGTGGACAACGTGACTGCCCCCGAACCGACCGCCATGGAGAGCACGCGACCCCAGCGCGGTGCCGCCGCGGGGACAGTCGCTGTGCTGACGAGGATCGGCCGCTTCCTGTTCCCCCTGGTCACCGCGCTCCTGCTGATGCTGGTGATCTGGTACGTCTTCCTGAAGGCCTTCCCCCAAGTCGGCCCGCGAGTAGGCAAAACGCCCAGCGATATCTGGAAGTACCTGTTCAATTCCTCCGGCGCACATACGGCACGTCAGGCGATATTCGACGACCTGCAGATCACCCTGCGCGACGCCGCGATCGGCTTCGGGGTCGGCATGCTGGCGGCACTCGTCGTCGCGGCGCTGTTCGTCTCGTTCTCGGTGGTGGAGCAGACGTTCATGCCGGTCGCCATGCTGTTGCGTTCGGTGCCCCTGGTGGCGCTGACCCCGATCATCGTGCTGGTATTCGGACGCGGACTGGCCGGTGTGACGGTGCTCGCGGCGATCGTGGTGTTCTTCCCGGCACTGGTCATGATCATGGCCGGTTTGCGCAACGCACCGCGGCAGGCGATGGATCTGGTGGCCGCGTACGGCGGCTCCCGCTGGACCGGACTGCGCATGGTCGCCGTGCCCGCCGCCCTGCCCTCGGTTTTCGCGGCGGCGCGGATCTCGGTGCCCGGCGCGCTGATCGGCGCATTGCTCGGTGAATGGCTGGGCAGTGGAACCGGGTTGGGGGCCAGTTTGATTCGCGCCATTCCGACCTTCCAATACAGCAAGCTGTGGGCCTCGATCGTGATCGTCACCATTGTCTCGGTGCTGCTGTACGCCATCGTCGGTGTCATCGAAAATCTGGTGCTCGCCCGATTCGGCCCCGAGGCGGGCCGCCGCTGACCGGTCAGTTTTTCGCAAATCAATGCTCGGAACGTCAAAGTAAAGAAATCGAAACGGAATCCCCCTAGATTCGGCCCATGAACCCCGTACAACGCTCTACGTTCGGGCCGAACCTGAACCGGCGATCCCTGCTTCGTTACTCCGCGCTGGCCAGTGCCGCATTGGGCGGTGCCAGCCTGTTGGCCGCATGTGGCGATGATTCGAAAGACTCGTCGGGCGGGTCGGTGGCGGATGGATCCAAGTACGGTTCCGTCGCCATCCAACTGTCCTGGCTCAAGAACATCGAATTCGCGGGCGAATACTTCGCCGATGCCAAGGGCTACTACAGGGAGGCCGGATTCGGTTCGGTGAATCTGATCGCCGGTGGCGCCGCGAGCACCTCGGTCGAGGCCGGTCTGGACACCGGCAAGGTCTGGCTCGGCACCTCGGCCCCGCAGACCACGGCGCCCGCGATCCTGGAGGGACTACCGGCCAAGATCGTCGCGACCACCTATCAGAAGAATCCGTTCTGCATCGTCAGCTCGGCCGCCAAGCCGATCAAGACTCCGCAGGATATGAAGGGCCGCAAGATCGGCGTCCAGGACACCAATCAGCTGATCTTCAACGCACTGTTGAACGCCAATGGCATGAAGCCGAGCGATGTGACCATTGTGCCCGCGCAATACGATCCGACACCGCTGGCCAACGGTGAGGTGGACGGCTGGGTCAGCTATGTCACCAATGAGCCGATCACGTTGACCGCCAAAGGGTTCCCGAATACCAACTTCCTCTTCGCCGACTACAACCTGCCGCTGGTGGCCGAGACCCTGACGGTCAAGCAGTCCACCATCGATAAGGAACGCGACAAACTGAAGGCCTTCCTGATCGCCGAGATCAAGGGCTGGAAGGACGCGGTCGCGAATCCGGCCGAATCGGCGCGGCTCGCGGTCGAGGTATACGGCAAGGATCAGAAACTCGATCTGAACGAACAGACCCAGGAGGCGACCGCGCAGAACGGTCTCGTCGTCTCCGCTGATTCGACCGCCAATGGTTTGCTGACCATGACCGATCAGTTGATCGAGCAGAATATCGCCGCGCTGCGCAATGCCAAGATCGATATCAAGGCCGATCAGCTGTTCGACCTCTCGGTGCTGCGCGAGGTGTACGCGGAGAATCCGGGCCTGAAGTAGAGCTAGAGTGCCACCGGGGCGTTGGCCGGTAATTCCCTGAATTCCGGTTCGGCGCTCCGGTTTTCGGTGTGCTGTCGGCCGGCTCCCGACCGGGCGGCAAGCAGTTCGGCGGCGATCGAGACGGCGACCTCGGCGGCGGTGCGTGCCCCGATGTCGAGACCGGCGGGGGAGTGCAGGCGGGCGAGCGTGGCATCGTCGAAACCGCCCGCTCTCAGATCTTCGACGCGTCTCAGATGTGCGGACCAGGAGCCGTTCGCGGCGAGGTAACCCAGTTCCGGTAGTCGCAGTGCCACGGTGAGCAGCGGGATTTCGAAGGTCGGATCGTGTCCGAGCACGACGATTGCCGTGCTGCTATCGATTTCGCCCGCCGCCGACAGGGTGTTCAGGTACCGGTGCGGCCAGTCGACGACCACCTCGGCCCCCGGGAAGGCATCGGGCGTTGCGAAGGTGTCGCGGGAATCGCAGATCGTGACGCGGTAGCCGAGCAGTTTGGCCTGAACGGTCAGCGCCGCGGCGAAGGCATTGGCGCCGAAGATGATCAGCCGCGGCGGCGGCGGGAACGAGGCCACGAATACATCGGATTCGGGCAGCGCGACCAATTCCGTCGCATGCCGCTGCGGAGTGATCAGATGCTGGCCGATCAGATCCGGATCCGGATTCCATACCACGGTGAAGAGGGTGACCCTGCGGTGCGCGGCGATTTCCGCGGCGATGGAGGGGAACTCCGGAAAGTCCCGCCGCGAGAACGGCTCGAGGAAAACATCGACCATGCCGCCGGAGTCCAATCCGGGCTCGCCGGGTGGGACGCCGATACGGTGCAGACCGCGTCGGCCGCTGCGCGCGGCATCGGCGGCCGCCTCGATCACGGTCGTCTCGACACTGCCGCCGAGCAGCGAACCATAGACCGCACCATTGGCATCTACCAGGATCGATGTGCCGACCGGCAGCGGTCCGGAACCAACAGTTCGCACGACGGTGGCCAGTCCACCCGTCCGGCCCGAATGCCACACCCGCAATAGGTCGTCGACGATGTCCCGCATCTGTTCAGCTCCGCTCACGCGTGCGGCGTGGCCGGGAAGTCACGATCATCGCCTGTCGCCAAATCGTCGCACGTGACGCACACCATATCGTTATTACCGGCTAAATAGGTGCGCCCGCCGGAATCTCTAACGGCGGCTTGATACACCGAGGTCCAATGCTTATGTGACATCACAACCGGATGGCCTGGTGTGTTGTGGAACACAGCTCTCGCCAGGCCGGTCGGTGCCGCGAAGGCCGCGGTGAGCACCCGTGCGACCACATCGGCCCCGACATCGGGGGTGTCCACCGGCATGATCGCGACGTACTCGGCGGGCGTTCGCGCGACGGCTCGCAAACCCGCCCGCACTGAGGCCCCGAGTCCGGTGGCCCAGTCGGCCGCCCACACATGATCGACACCGTCGGGTAGATCGACCGCGGCCGGTGACGGTCCGGTCGCGCCGAGCACCACGATCACCGGATCGCAGCCGCCCTCGCGTAGTGCCGCCACCGCCGAACGCAGCCAGGCGCCGCCCTCGGCCAATGCCTTGGGCATCCCGTAGCGCGTTCCGGCACCCGCGGCCAGGACAATGCCCGCGCAGACCGGTTCGGGTGATGCCGCCATGAAAAGACGGTAGCCCGGTCGCGTAGCCAGTGGGTTACGCAAAAGCGCTCTGACGTCGACAGTCGGACGCCGACGACACGCCGGAAGTGATCTGTCCCGTTCGACTGGCGACCGGGTCGGTCGTATTCGATGCTGGTCCGATGACATACGACGGGATGGGCCTCGCGGAATTCAACGCGTTGTCCGAAGCCGAGGCGAATGCGGCCTTGCTCGTGTGTTGCGCCTCGCCGGAATGGGCGCGGGCACTCGCCGCCGCGCGGCCGTACGCGAATGTCGATGCCCTATTCGACAGGGCCGATGCGGTGCTGGCCGAGTTGTCCGAGGTGGAAATCGATCGCGCCCTCGACGGGCATCCGCGCATCGGCGCCCGCCCCGATACCGCGGCATCGGCACGTGAGCAGGCGGGGGTAGCCGGGGCCGAGGATGCGGTGCGGGTGGGGCTGGCCGAGGGCAATCTGGCCTATGAGAAGAAGTTCGGCCATATCTATCTGGTGTGCGCGACCGGTAAGTCCGGCGACGAGCTGCTGGATTTGCTGACCGCCCGGCTCGGAAACGATCCGGAGACCGAAAGGCGGGTTATGCGAACGGAATTGGCGAAGATCAATCGGATTCGGTTGGCCCGGCTGGTCGGGGGCGGCGAATGAGCACGCTCAGTACCCATGTGCTCGATGCCGTCGCGGGTGCGCCCGCGGCAGGTATCGCGGTGGTGCTCTATCGGGATACCGAGGTGCTCGGTTCCGCAACCACCGATGACGACGGCCGGATCGCCTCGCTCGCCGCGGCATTGCCGCCCGGCACGTATCGGCTGGTGTTCGATACCGGCGCATACTTCGCCGAGCGCGCGGTCGAATCGTTCTATCCGGAGGTCGCGGTCACCTTCGTTGTCATCGAAGAGCGGCACTACCACGTCCCATTGCTGTTGTCGCCCTTCGCCTTTTCCACCTACCGAGGGAGCTGAGCCATCCATGGAGCTGACCGGGCCGATCGTGCTGTCCGACAACCGGTACGGAAAGGCGGAGAACCGCATTGTCCGGATCTACCGGGACCAGCCGCGCCACGAGATCCGCGATGTGAACGTATCCACGGTGCTGCGTGGCGATTTCGCCGATGCCTATGTCGCCGGTGACCAGTCGAAGGTGCTGCCCACCGATACCCAGAAGCAGACTGCCTACGCGTACGCGAAAAAGCCTGGGCTGCAACCGATCGAGGACTACGCGCACACCCTCGCCGCGCATTTCGTCGACGAGATCGCGCCGGTCGACAGTGCGCGCATCGAGGTCGAGGAGTATGCCTGGCAGCGCCTTACCGTCGACGGCAGCGAGCACGATCACACCTGGGTGCGGCAGGGTTCCGAGGTACGGACCGCGACCGTCACGGTGGCGGGCAAGGGCGAACGGCAGCAGGCCTGGGTCATCGGCGGGGTCAAGGATCTGGTCATCCTCAAGTCGACCGGCTCGGAGTTCGCCGACTTCCTCACCGATGATTTCACCGTGCTCGCGCCGACGCACGACCGGATGCTCGCGACCTCCCTGGTGGCGCAGTGGCGGTTCGCCGCAACGACCGGCGTGGACTGGGATGCGGTGTACGCGGGCGTCCGGCAGCGGATGGTCGAGGTCTTCGCGACGCTGCATTCGAAGGCTATGCAGCAGACGCTGTTCGAGATGGGCAAGGCCGCGCTCGAGGCCTTTCCTGTGCTCGCCGAAATCCGGCTGATCGCGCCGAATAAGCATCATTTCGACTACGACCTCGCTCGATTCGGCATCGAGAACAACGGCGAGGTCTTTCACGCCGACGACCGGCCGTACGGACTCATCCATGCCACAGTGCGGCGGGAAGACGCCCCGGAAGCCGGGCCCGCATGGCTACCGTAGGTGCCATGACGACAACGACGGTCATCGACGGGTGCGCCGTGGCGACCGTCGATCCGAACGGCACCGAATACCGCCGCGGGTATGTAACGGTGCGGGGCAATCGGATCACCGCGGTCGGTGCCGGTGATGCGCCCGATCTCGGCGCGGACGTGCACCGCATCGATGGCCGTGGCTGCCTGCTCACGCCCGGGCTGGTGAATACCCATCACCATCTCTACCAGTGGATCACCCGGGGCCTTGCGGCGGATAACACCCTGTTCGAATGGCTCACCACGCTTTATCCCATCTGGGCTGGCATCGATGAGGAGGCGGTTCGGGTGGCCGCGACCGGTGCGCTCACCGCGCTGGCCCGCACCGGTTGCACCACGTCCACCGACCATCACTACGTATTCCCGCGCGACGGCGGCGACCTGCTCGGCGCGGAGATCAGCGCGGCCGCCGAGGTCGGGTTGCGATTCCATCCGACCCGCGGCTCGATGGATCTCGGGCAGAGTTCGGGTGGGCTGCCGCCCGACGAGGTGGTGGAGACCCTCGACGCCATTCTCGCCGCGAGCGCGGATGCCGTTGCGCGCTGGCATGATCCGTCGTTCGATTCGATGCTGCGGATCGCGCTCGCGCCGTGTTCGCCGTTCTCGGTGACCACCGAATTGCTGCGCGAATCCGCCGTGCTGGCACGCGACCTCGGCGTTCGCCTGCATACGCATCTGGCCGAGACGATCGATGAAGCGCGGTTCTGTGCGGATAAATTCGGCTGCACACCCGCGCAGTACATGGAGCGGCTCGGCTGGCTCGGCTCGGATGTCTGGTACGCACATGGCATCCACCTGGATGATGCCGCCATCGACACCATGGCGAAAACCGGTACCGGAGTGGCACATTGCCCCACTTCCAATGCCCGGATCGGGGCGGGCACCGCGCGCACGGCGGATCTGATTGCGGCGGGCGTGCCGGTGGGGCTCGGTGTGGACGGTGCGGCGAGCAATGAATCCAGTTCGATGATCGAGGAGCCGC
The DNA here is from genome assembly GCF_001612725.1 of Nocardia anaemiae NBRC 100462. Classification (GTDB taxonomy): domain Bacteria; phylum Actinomycetota; class Actinomycetes; order Mycobacteriales; family Mycobacteriaceae; genus Nocardia; species Nocardia anaemiae. The sequence continues at coordinate 89,872 of NZ_BDAZ01000010.1, forward strand.
GCAATGCGCTGCTCTACGCAAGGGCCAAGGGCGGACCGCGCGCGATCAGTACTCGAAAAGCCTTGGAGCTGGCCACCATCGGCGGCGCACGGGTGCTGGGGCGAGCGGCCGAAATCGGGTCTATCGAACCGGGCAAACTCGCTGATCTCGCGCTCTGGCGGCTCGATACACCCGCACACGCGGGCATCGATGATCCCGTGACCGCATTGATTCTCGGTTCCGCGCCGCCGCTGACCGCATTGCTCGTCAACGGGCGCACGATAGTTCGGGATGGCGAGGTGCGCACTGTCGACGAGGAGAAAATCGGCGGCGAGGTCGCTCGAGCACAGGCGGCGCTGGTAGCGAAGGCGGGGTAGCGCCGTCGCGCGGCGATTCGACCAGGAGGCATCGAAGCGCCAGCCGGTGGCTCGAGATCAGCTACAGCCAGTGGACTGGGGAATGCGTGGAAGTCGCCTGGCTGAGCGACGGCGTTCGACTCTGAGAACCCGACTGCCTCAGCGCAGGTCTTCACGCCGAGCGTGTGGGATGCCTGCACCACGAGTCTGCATGACGGACCAGAATCCGGTGGTGATGGGAGCCAGCGTCGAACGCAAGAGCCGGACAGGCCGATCGAATTCGCTCCGTGGCTGCGAAGGTCCTGATCAGACGGTATTGCTGGATACTGGAACAGAGACGTCTCGGACTGCGTGGCTCGGCGGCCGAGGGCACGGGTGCTCTATTCGGCGGGTAACGGCCGCGCAACCTGGGGCGGGTGTTGCGCAACATTGCGGCAACCCACAGCTTCTACTGTGGCGGCAGCGGTAGTGGAGCGAGGTGTGGCGTGGATCTGGACACGATTCGGGATGTGGTGGTGGCTCGGGGGCGGGGTGACCTCGGCCTTTTGGGCGGAGCGTGCGGGGTGCTCGCCGGGGGGACGTTCTTGTTCTCGGAGCCGCAGCAGGAGTTGGATCGGCTGGTCGATATCACCGCACTCGGGTGGCCCGCGTTGACGGAGACGGCGCAGGGGTTGGAGATCGCGGCTACCTGCACGTTGGCGGAGTTGGCGGGGGCCGGGGTCGGGCAGGAGTTGGGCGCGGAGGTGTTGCGGGCGCAGTGGCCGGGGACGGCGTTGTTCGCGCGGGCGTGCCGGGCGCTGGTGGCGTCGCACAAGATATGGCGGACCGCGACGGTGGGTGGGAATGTGTGTCTGTCGTTGCCCGCCGGGGCGGTGTTGGGGGCGCTGGTGGCATTGGACGGTGTCGCGCTGGTGTGGTCCCCGGATGGTTCCGATCGGCGAATTCCCTTGCGGGAGTTCGTGCTCGGGCCCGGAAGCAACGTTCTCGGCTCGGGGGAGGTGTTGCGATCGATCACCGTTCCGACTCGAAGTCTGCTCGCGCGCACCGCATTCCGGAAGATCGCGCTGGCTCCGCTAGGTCGCTCCGGTGCGGTTGTCATGGGTCGGCGTGAGGTCGACGGCCGCTGTGCGCTGACCATCACCGCCGCGACGACCAAGCCGATGGTGCTGGATTTCGATGCGATGCCCGGTGCTGCCGAGGTCCGGGGTGCGGTGGCGGACATCGATCCGTCGCTGTGGTTCGACGATCCGCACGGAGCGCCGGACTGGCGTCGGCATGTCGCCGGTGTGCTCGCCGGTGAGGTGGCGGCCGAGCTACGCGCCGAAGTCGGTGACGGGCAATGAGATTCGAGGTCGACGGTCGGTCGGTGCAAGCCGAGCCGCGTCCTGGGCAATGCCTGCGCACATTGTTGCGTGAGCATGGCCATTTCGCGGTGAAGAAGGGTTGTGATGCGGGCGATTGCGGTGCGTGCACCGTGCAACTCGACGGAATCCCGGTGCACTCGTGCATCATTCCCGCCTACCGTGCCGCCGACCGCACCATAACCACGGCCGCCGGACTGGGTACCCCCGATGAGCCGCACCCGGTGCAGCAACGTTTTCTTGACTCCGCTGCCTTCCAATGCGGCTTCTGCACCGCGGGCATGGTGGTCACCGCCGCGGGCCTCGGTTGTGGCGGCCCGGCCGCTCCGGATCCCGAGGCGCTACCGGAGCTGATGAAGGGAAATCTGTGCCGCTGCACCGGTTACCGCGTCATCTCCGATGCGCTGAATGGCACGACTCCGGAGGTCGTAGTCGACGGCCCATCGGCGGGCGGCGATCCGGCGTCGGGCCTCGAGCGGGGCGCTGTCTCGGTGGATGGCGTGGACTCGGGAGACGGCGCGGATTCGGCGCCATGCGTCGACTCGGGTGCTGCGTCGGCAGGCGGCGAAGGTGCAGTCGCCGGGCCGCGGATCGCGACCAGCGTCGGCCCGGGTGTAGACGCGTCCTCAGGTCGGGTAGGCAGTTCGGTCGGCGCGCCCGCCGGTCTCCGCATCGTCACAGGCACAGAGCCGTTCACCTTTGACGTCCTGCCGCGAGATACCGCGATGGACTCGGATGCTTCCGATGCGCCGCCCACGGCCCCACTACATATCGCCGTCCTACCGAGCCCACACCCGCACGCGCGAATCGCGTCCATCGACACCTCCGCCGCCGAAAAACTGCTGGGCGTGCACGCAGTGCTCACCTACGCCGACGCTCCCGATATCGCCTTTTCCACCGCACGCCATGAAATCCGGGCCGACGATCCCGATGACACCTACGTGCTGGATCGCACGATGCGATTCATCGGACAGCGGGTCGCCGTCGTAGTCGCGGAAAGCCTGGATATCGCCCGCGCGGGTTGCCGGGCGATACAGGTCGAATACGACATCCTGCCAGCGGTATTCGATCCGGCCGAGGCATTACTGCCGCAAGCGCCGAAACTTCACGGCGGTAAACCGGCTTCGGCTCGCATCGCCGATACCGAACGCAACTTGATCGCCGAGATCAACGGGGAGGTCGGCGACCTCGAGGCGGGCCTCGCCGCGGCGGCACAGGTGGTCAGCGGGGTCTGGCATTCGCCGCGGGGCCAGCACGTGCACCTGGAAACCCACGGCGGTATCGGCTGGTTGGACGCGGACGGCAGGCTGGTCATCCGCTGCAGCACTCAGGTGCCGTTCCTGGTGCGCGACGAGTTGTGTCAAATATTCGGGCTACCGCGTGACCGCGTGCGCGTATTCGCCAAGCGCGTCGGCGGCGGGTTCGGCGCCAAACAGGAGATGCTGGCCGAGGACCTGATAGCTCTGGCGGTATTGCGCACCGGCCGACCCGTGCAGTACGAATTCACCCGCTCCGACGAATTCACCAGCGCCACTTGTCGTCATCCGATGCGGGTGGCGGTCACCGCGGGCGCGAATGCCGACGGCCTGTTGACCGCACTGTCGATCGACGTGCTCGCCGATGCCGGTGCCTACGGCAATCACAGCGCGGGTGTGCTGTTCCACGGGGTCGGCGAATCCATCGAGGTCTACCGCTGCGCCAATAAGCGCGTCGAGGCGAAGACGGTGTATACCAACAACATTCCCTCCGGCGCATTTCGCGGCTACGGCCTCGGTCAGATCATATTCGGCGTCGAATCGGCCATGGATGAACTGGCGCGTGCGCTCGATATCGACCCGTTCGATTTCCGCCGCCGCAATGTCATCGTCCCCGGCGACGCATTCGTCGGTGCGCAAGTGAGCGACAGCGACCTGGACTTCGGCAGCTACGGCCTCGATCAATGTATCGACCTCGCCGAACGAGCTTTGCTGCGCGGCAACGTTGTTCGCGCTCCAGGGCCGGATTGGCAGGTCGGCACCGGTATGGCACTGGCCATGATTGCCACCATCCCGCCGCGCGGCCACCGCTCCGAGGCGACCGTCACCCTGCTTCCCGACGGACGCTACGAACTCCGCGTCGGCACAGTCGAATTCGGCAATGGCACCACGACGGTGCACGCCCAACTCGCGGCGGCAGCGTTACACACCGACGTGCGCCGCATAGTGATCCGCCAGTCGGACACCGACGTCGTCGGCCACGACACCGGCGCCTTCGGATCCACCGGCATCACCGTCGCGGGCAACGCCACCTACGCCGCGGCGGTGGCACTGCGCGAGCACATACTGGTCCGGGCCGCCAAGCTGACCGGTCGCGCCGAAGCGGAATGCGTCCCGGTGGCCGATGGCGTCCGCTGCGGCGATCGACTGATCGGTGCCACCGAACTCCTGGCCGACGGTGAGTTGTCCGGATACGGCGAACACGCGGGCAGCCCGCGCTCGGTCAGCTTCAATGTGCAGGCATTCCGGGTCGCCGTGCATCCCGAGACCGGGTTGGTGCGCATCCTGCAATCCGTCCAGGCCGCCGACGCGGGCACGGTGCTGAATCCGGCGCAGTGCCGCGGCCAGGTGGTCGGCGGCGTCGCACAGGCGATCGGCACCGCGCTCTACGAAAACATGCGCTCCGTGCGAGGCGAGGTAACCACGCGGACGCTGCGGCACTATCACATCCCGCAGCTCGCCGACCTGCCGCATACCGAGGTCTACTTCGCCGAAACCGCCGATGACCTGGGCCCGCTCGGCGCCAAGTCGATGAGCGAATCCCCGTACAACCCGGTCGCCCCCGCGCTGGCGAATGCCATCCGCGATGCTGTCGGGGTACGACAGACCGGTTTGCCGATGACGGCGGACCGGATCTGGCGCGCCCTTCAGGAAGGAGACCAGGGGTGAGCACACGGCTACCCGAGAATGTCCGCGCTCGCATCGACGCGATGCTCGACACCGTCGACGCCGAGTTGCGGACCCGGTACCCGGGCCCCGACGGCCGGGTCCAGCCGATCCACACCGCCTACGTTCCGGCCGACCGGGCCACCGCAACGACCCCTGCCGAATGGGGTGCGGTGGCGATCGAGTTGCTCGATCGCCACCACGACCTGCTCGCCGGAATCGACGGCACCGACGCGCTGCCCGCCGTGCGCGAACAACTCGAGCAGCGACCCATCCAGGATCTGCGCATCGACTTCGAGGACGGTTACGGTTTCCGCGCCGACGCCGAGGAGGACCGGGCCGCCGCCGATGCGGGCGCGGCACTCTCCGACTGGGTGAAACAACCCGGTGGGCCGACCAGCCTCGGCATCCGGATGAAGGGCTTGGCGGGTATCGAACGCACTCGCGCCCTGCGCACCCTCGAGCTGGTCTTGGATGCCGCGGGCGGTGTGCCGCCGGGTTTCGTCTTCACCGTCCCGAAAATTCGTGCGGCCGAACAAGTTTCGGCGCTCGTCGCGCTGTGCGACGGACTCGAGCGTGGGTCCGGACTCGATGCGGGCACCCTGCGATTCGAACTGCAGATCGAAAGCCCGCAGGCGATTATCGCCGCCGACGGCAGCGCCCCGGTCGCCAAGATGATCCGGCTGTCCGAAGGACGTTGCAGTGCTTTGCATTTCGGCACCTATGACTACACCGCCGCGTGCGGTATCGCCGCGCCCGATCAGGCGCTCGACCATCCGGCGGCGGACTATGCGAAGTCGGTGATGCAGGTGGCCGCGGCCCAAACGGGGGTGTGGATCTGTGACGGCTCCACCCAGATCGTGCCGGACCGCGATCCGGAATCCGCACTGCGCAACCATCATCGGCTCGTCGACCGGGCGCTGCGCCTGGGTTACTACCAGGGCTGGGATATGCATCCGGGCCACCTGATCACCCGCTGGCTGGCCACCTACGAATTCTTCCGTCGAGCCATCGATGTCGCGGTGCCACGCCTGGTCGCCTACCTCGACCGGCGCTCCGGTGGCGTGATGGACGAGCCCGCCACCGCGGAAGCCTTGGCGGCCACCGTTTTACGCGGCGTGAACTGCGGCGCACGCACCGCCGATGAATTGCGTGCGCTCGCTCCGGTACTGACTCCCGAGGTGCTGCGTGCGCTCGTCGCGCGCGAGCCGATTCCGCAGGAGGCGAAATGAGTGCAGCTTCGGGTAGCGATTCCATGAGGGGGGTCGGGTACGCAGGAGGTGTTATGAGTAGCGATGGTCGGCGCGACGCAGCGGATTTCACACTGCTGCCGGATCTGGCGGTCCGCCCGCTCGGCGGCTCGGTCATCTGGGCGAATGACGAATTCTTCGCCGAGAAGGAGAATTTGATCAATCCCGGTCCGTCGGAATACCGACCGTCGACCTTCGGACACAAGGGCCAGATCTACGACGGCTGGGAAACCCGCAGGCATCGCGGCCGCCCCGGCGACGATGCCGCCATCGTGCGCCTCGGCGTACCCGGCGTGATCCGCGGCATCGTGGTGGATACCGCCTGGTTCAAGGGCAACTATCCGCCCGCGGTTTCGGTCTCCGCGCTGGAGATCGACGGCTATCCGCCCGCGGAAACCATTGCCGAGCGCGACGACTGGGTGCCACTGATCGACCGTGCCCCGGTATCCGGCGACAGCCGCAATCCGTTCTCGATCGAGAACGAAAAACGTTGGACCCACGTGAAACTCACCATGCACCCGGACGGTGGCGTAGCCCGGCTGCGGGTACACGGCGAGGGCAGGCCCGACCCGAAGCTGCTCGGCCTCGGCCCCCTGGACTTGGCCGCACTGGAAAACGGGGCCCTGGTCCTCGACTGCTCCAACCGCTTCTACAGTTCGCCGAATCAGCTGCTCTATCCGGGGCTGGCGCGGAAAATGGGCGACGGCTGGGAAACCGCCCGCCGCCGCGACGACAGCAACGACTGGGTGCAGATCCGGCTGGCCGGACCCGGCCTCATCCGCCTCGCCGAGATCGATACGTCCTACTTTCTCGGCAATAGCCCTGGTTCGGCCCGGCTCACCGGTCGCACCACCGACGGCACCGAACTCGAATTGCTGCCGCGCACCGAATTGCTGCCCGATACCAGGCACCGCTTCGCGATCGCGCCGATGGCGGCCTCGGTCGAGGAGGTCCGCCTGGATATCTACCCGGACGGCGGGCTCGCACGACTGCGGCTCTACGGCGAACTCGGGGGCTGAGCGGGATGCGGGATTTCGTGGGCTATGGCGCGACGCCGCCGGATCCACAGTGGCCGGGTAGTGCGAAGATCGCGGTCCAATTCGTCCTCAATTACGAGGAAGGCGCGGAGAACAATGTGCTCGACGGCGATGCGCACTCCGAGACGTTTCTCTCGGAAATGACTCCGGCACAGGCCTTTCCGAACCGTCACATGAGCATGGAATCGCTCTACGAATACGGCTCCCGCGCCGGACTGTGGCGTGTCCTGCGCGCCTTCGAACGCCGCGACCTACCGCTGACCATCTTCGCCGTCGCCCGCGCCATGCAGCGAAATCCGGAGGCGGTGGCCGCCTTTCGGGAACTCGGTCACGAAATCGCCGGCCACGGCCTGCGCTGGCAGTCCTACCAGCTCACCGACCGCGACACCGAGCGCGAGCATATGGCCGAGGCCGTGCGCATTCTCACCGAACTCACCGGCGCGGCCCCGCTCGGCTGGTACACCGGCCGCGACTCCCCGCACACCAGGGAATTGGTGGTCGAACACGGCGGTTTCGTCTACGACTCGGACTCCTACGCCGACGATCTCCCGTACTGGGTCACCGTGCACGGCCGCAACCACCTCGTCGTCCCGTACACCCTCGACACCAACGACATGCGCTTCGCCTCGCCCGCGGGCTTCCCCAGCGGCGAGCAATTCTTCGCCCACCTGCGCGACGCCTTCGACGTGCTCTATCGCGAAGGCGCGGAGGGCAGTCCGAAGATGCTGTCGATCGGTCTGCACTGTCGGCTGGTCGGCCGCCCCGCGCGCATGGCCGCGCTGGAACGCTTTCTCGACCACGTCCAGTCGCATGCCGACGTGTGGGTCGCGCGTCGCATCGATATCGCCGAACACTGGCGTCGGGTGCATCCGGCGATCGGCTAGGCGAAAAGATTCCGCACGAACGGCAGCGAATCCGGCAGCGAACCATTGACCGCCCCGCTGTGATCATCCGGATAGACATGCAGCGTGACCGGCTGCCGATTGGCCGCGAGCACCGCCGCGAACCGCAGCGTCTCCGGTGTGACCACATCGGTGTCGAACAGTCCCTGCCCCAGGAAAAGTGGCTTGTCGTAACCGGATTCGGGCAGGCCGAGATAGCGGGTCAGCAGTCCGTGCAGATCCGGAATCTGCAGCAGCGGGCGCGCGAACAGGTCACCGGCCACCACGCCGTTGGCCGCGAGTTCGTCGCGCAGCGGGGTGACACAGGCCTCGCGGGCCCGCACGAGCCAGTCGCGACCCGAATCGTTCAGGTACGACTCGATGTCCAGCTCCGGGTACGTGGTGCGCAGGCCATTGAGGATGTACAGCACATACGCGGTGGTGTAATCCGACAGCTTCACCGGCGGCACGTGCGGCCCCAGCAGCGGCACGACATCCTCGATATAGGCGGGCGCACCGGTGGCGACCGCACCCCGGTAGTCGAGTTCGGGTCCGCCGAATTCGGTCGCGTAGCGCGCGGTGTAGACGGCCGCTCCGCCGCCCTGTGACTGGCCCACGACCACCCATTTCTTCGCCAGGGTTGGGTATTGCCCGGTGGCGGCCTTGACGGCGTCCACGACATTGTGCGCTTCCACGCGTCCGTTGACGTAGGGATGTTCGCCCGGCGAGCCGAGTCCGGCGTAATCCGCGGCCACGATCGCGTACCCCTGCTGTAGCCAGGTGCTGAGATACGCCCAGTCCCGCTCGACCGCACTCGGCCCGGCGATGCTGTAGGCGCAGTCGTCGCCCAGTCCGACCGTGCCGTGCGCCCACGCGATCACCGGCCAGCCGCCCGCGGGCGCCGCACCGGGCGGGAAGTAGACCGCGGCGCTGGCTACCGTCGGCACATCGTTCGCGGTGGAGGTCGTGTAGAGGATGCGGCTGGAATCGACCGCACCGGGCGGCGTCGCCACCGCGGCCAGCGGCGCGACGGATTCCACCGTGCCAGGATCGGCGCTCGCCGCGGGCAGCTGCAGGCCGAGACCACATACGACGGCAACGGTGAGCCACAGTTTCCGCATAAAAGCTCCTATCGGACGCTGAATATCTGTCCGCGATGGACTGGTCCGTCAATCGAACCATCACACCGATCTGGAGGTGGTGCAGGCCACACGAACGCTTGTGAAGGTGCTCACACACCGGAATTCCGGGCGCGTCGGAGGCGGACCGCGGGGCGATCGCAAACAGTACGAGCGTTACGCTAAAACCGCACGTCAGAGCTACCGGCGGGTAGGTTGCATGCGCGCAATTCGCAGGCAAATTTCGCAAAGTTGGCAAACGCCGATCGAAACCTAGCTCGGATTCACACTTGCAACAGGTAGACGGCTATTTCCTGGTGTGCCATCGTGTGGAAGTACACCCCATGGGCCTAGCAAGCCTGCAAATTGCCGCCACAGCAGTTCGAGCGACGCTCGACCGTGGGGCACCGAAACGAAGAAGTGGAGTCAGAGATGTCGAACGTCGGCACCCCGAAGACCGCTGCGGAGATCCAGCAGGATTGGGACACCAACCCCCGTTGGAAGGGCATCACCCGCAACTACACCGCCGACCAGGTGTCGAAGCTGCAGGGCACCGTCGTCGAAGAGGCCACCCTCGCCCGTCGTGGCTCGGAGATCCTCTGGGATCTCGTCAACAACGAGGACTACATCAACTCCCTCGGTGCCCTCACCGGTAACCAGGCGGTTCAGCAGGTCCGTGCCGGACTGAAGGCCATCTACCTGTCCGGTTGGCAGGTCGCCGGTGACGCGAACCTGTCCGGCCACACCTACCCGGACCAGTCGCTGTACCCGGCCAACTCGGTGCCGTCCGTGGTCCGCCGGATCAACAACGCGCTGCTGCGTGCCGATGAGATCGCCAAGGTCGAGGGCGACACCTCGGTGTCCAACTGGCTGGCCCCGATCGTCGCCGACGCCGAAGCGGGCTTCGGTGGCGCGCTGAACGCCTACGAACTGCAGAAGGCCATGATCGCCGCCGGTGCCGCTGGTGTGCACTGGGAGGACCAGCTGGCCTCCGAGAAGAAGTGTGGCCACCTGGGCGGCAAGGTGCTGATCCCGACCCAGCAGCACATCCGCACCCTGACCTCCGCGCGTCTGGCCGCCGACGTCGCCGACGTGCCTTCGGTCATCATCGCCCGCACCGACGCCGAGGCCGCCACCCTGATCACCTCGGACGTGGACGAGCGCGACCGGGAGTTCCTGGACGGCACCCGTACCGCCGAGGGCTTCTTCGGTGTGAAGAACGGCATCGAGCCCTGCATCGCGCGTGCCAAGGCCTACGCCCCCTACGCCGACCTGATCTGGATGGAGACCGGCGTGCCGGACCTCGAGGTCGCGCGCAAGTTCGCCGAGTCCGTCCGCGGCGAGTTCCCGGACCAGCTGCTGGCCTACAACTGCTCGCCGTCCTTCAACTGGAAGGCGCACCTGGACGACGCGACCATCGCGAAGTTCCAGCGTGAGCTCGGCGCGATGGGCTTCAAGTTCCAGTTCATCACCCTGGCCGGCTTCCACTCGCTCAACTACGGCATGTTCGACCTGGCCTACGGCTACGCCCGCGAGGGTATGACCGCCTTCGTCGACCTGCAGGAGCGCGAGTTCAAGGCTGCCGCCGAGCGTGGCTTCACCGCCATCAAGCACCAGCGTGAGGTCGGTGCCGGATACTTCGACACCATCGCAACCACCGTGGACCCGAACACCTCGACGGCGGCCCTGAAGGGTTCCACCGAAGAGGGACAGTTCCACTGAGCTGACACAAACGATGGCCATCGCTCGGTCGGAGTCGGTCGAACACCGGGGTGTACCAGCGTTCGCCGCTGAACCGACCCCGG
>NZ_BDAZ01000011.1 GCF_001612725.1 Nocardia anaemiae NBRC 100462
ATCCAACACCGCCCTCCCGGCTGAACAGCCCCAGCCGGGAGGGCATCCCTATACCTTGGACCATCGAAGGTCCGCTCCCATCCGAGCGTCCTTCGCCACCAGCCACCCGACAGCCAGACAAAACCAGCAGGAGCGGGACGTGAGCAGCGAGAAGATTCAGCGCGTCGGCATCATCGGTGCCGGACAGATGGGTGCCGGAATCGCGGAGGTGTGCGCGCGGGCGCATATCGACGTGCTCGTCTACGAACAGACTCGGGAGCTAGCCGCCGCAGGTCGCGCCCGCATCCTGCGCTCACTCGACCGCGGCGTCAGCAGCGGCAAGATCACCGAGCGCGAGCGCGAACAGGCCGCGTGGCGGCTGCGGTTCACCTCCGACCTCGGCGATTTCGCCGACCGCCAGCTGGTGGTCGAGGCGGTGCTCGAGGACGAGAAGGTCAAGACCGCCATCTTCGCCGAACTCGACAAGGTGGTCACCGATCCGGACGCCGTGCTGGCCTCCAACACCTCCTCCATCCCGATCATGAAGATCGCCGTCGCCACTGCCAACCCCGAGCGTGTGGTCGGCATGCACTTCTTCAACCCGGTGCCGGTGCTGCCGCTGGTCGAGCTGGTCACCACGCTGAAGACCAGCGAGGCCGTGTCCGAGCGGGCCGAGGCCTTCGCCGGTGATGTGCTCGGCAAGCAGGTCGTTCGCTCGGCCGACCGCTCCGGTTTCGTGGTGAACGCGCTGCTGGTGCCGTACCTGCTCTCGGCCATCCGGATGGTCGAATCGGGCTTCGCCACCAAGGAAGACGTCGACAAGGCGATGGTGCTCGGCTGCGCCCACCCGATGGGTCCGCTGGCGCTGACCGACCTGGTCGGCCTCGACACCGTGAAGTCCATCGCCGACTCCATGTACCAGGAGTTCAAGGAGCCGCTGTACTCGGCGCCGCCGCTGCTGATGCGCATGGTCGAGGCCGGTCTGCTCGGCAAGAAGACCGGCGCGGGCTTCTATCAGTACAAGGTCTAATGCCGCGTCGCTTCTGGTCTGACTCCGCGGTGGCGGCGCCACTCGGATGCGAACCATCAGACGCCGCAAATCAGACAGAGCCGATGCGGTCAGCGGAATAGGCTGTTGAAGACGTGCTGTCGTGGGCGTCTGCCGCCGTTCCGCACCCACGTGAGCACCACGGAGCGAGTCTTACGAGCGACCGTTCGCGGCCCGTCTCGCGTCCGAGTCGTCGAAGCGCATGCGACGAAGTCGCGAGTCTCGACGGCTCGGACGCGAGACACCAGGGGGCCGCGAACACGCCGCGCCGAGGCGCGGCAATTGAACACAGCGCAGGTGATCGAAAGGGAGTGCCCCGCTCATGGTCAACGTTCAGGACGGATACGGGTCGAGCATTCTCGGCTACCCGAGGATCGGGCCGCACCGCGAACTCAAGCGGGCCCTCGAGGGCTATTGGCGTGGTGGGGTCTCCCGCGACGAACTGCTCGCGGTCGGGCGCGATATCCAGGAGCGGCAGTACAGCGGGCTGGCCGCCACCGGCCTGACCCAGGTGCCGGGCAACACCTTCTCCTTCTACGACCACATTCTCGACAATGCGCTGCTTTTCGGTGCGGTGCCCGCGCGATTCAAGCCCTACCAGGACGAGCTGCACCCGCTGGACTTCTATTTCCTGATGGCACGCGGTCGTCCGGATCTGCCACCGCTGGAGCTGGTGCGGTTCTTCGGTACGAATTACCACTACCGCCAGCCCGAACTCGACGAGAACACCGAATTCTCGCTGCATCCGGAGGCTTTGCTCGACGAATGGGATCGCGCCAAGGCCAGTGATATCGAGCTGCGTCCGGTGGTGCTCGGTCCGGTGTCGCTGCTGCTGCTGTCCAAGGCGGGGCATATCCCCGGCGAGGCGGGCGGTTTCGACACCCTCAGCCTGTTGGACAAGCTGCTTCCGGTGTACGAGGAGCTGTTCGAAATCCTCGCCAAGCGGGGGTCGACCTGTGTGCAGTTGGACGAACCGTCCTTCACCAGCGAGCGCACTCCGGAAGAGCTGGCCGCGTTCGAGCGTGCCTACCAACGACTTTCGACCTCGGCGCTGCGGCCGCGCATGCTCGTCACCGGGCAGTACGGCGATTTCGGTGAGGCGCTGCGGATTCTGGCCGAAACCAATGTCGAGGCCATCGGATTGGATCTGGCCAGCTATCGGATCCAGCCCGAGGAGCTTGCGCAGATTCCGGGCATTCGCCGTAAGCGCTTGTACGCGGGCGTGATCAGCGGCCTCAATGTGTGGCGCGCGGATCGCTACGTGACCCTGGAATACCTGAACGAGTTGGCCAAGGTGTGCCCCGACCTGGTGGTGTCCACCGGCACGACACTGCTGCACGTGCCCTATGACGTGCTCGCCGAATACGATATCGAGGGCAATGTCGCCGACCGGTTGGCCTTCGCGCAGCAGAAGGTGGGCGAGGTGGTTTCGCTCGCCAAGGCCCTCACCGAGGGGCCGTCGGACAAGTGGCGCAAGCGGCCGACCGAGGTGCACTTCAAGCAGAAACACGCGGTGCGGCAACGGGTTTACGCGATCACGCCCGGTATGCGCTCGCGTGAACCGTACGAGGTGCGCCGCGAAGCCCAGCAGCGCAAGCTGAATCTGCCGCCGGTGCCCGCGACCACGCTGGGGTCCTTCCCGCAGACCACCAAGATTCGCCAGGCCCGCTACGACCTCGGCCAGGGCAAGCTGTCCTACGACGAATACCGCAAGAAGATCGAGGCCGAAATCGAGGCCACCATCCGCCTGCAGGAGGACATCGGCCTCGATGTGCTCGTGCACGGTGAACACGAGCGCAATGACATGATCCAGTACTTCGCCGAGCTGCTCGACGGCTTCGCGACCACGCACTTCGGCTGGGTGCAGGTGTACGGATCCCGTTGTGTGCGACCGCCGATCATCTACGGTGACGTCTCGCGACCCGCGCCGATGTCGGTCGAGTGGATCAGCTATGCCCAGTCGTTGACCGATAAGCCGGTCAAGGGCATGGTCACCGGTCCGGTCACCATGATCGCGCGTTCTTTCGTGCGCCAGGATCAGCCGCTGTACGAGACCGCCGATCAGGTCGCGTTGGCCATTCGCGACGAGGTCGTGGATCTGGAACGGGCCGGGATTTCGATCATCCAGGTCGACGAGCCCGCCATTCGCGAGCTGCTACCCATGCGTCCGCAGGGGCGCGCCGAATATCTGCGCTGGGCGGTCGCGGCATTCCGCCTGGCCACCTCCGGCGTCAAGCCGGAGACCCAGATCCATACGCATATCGGCTATTCCGGTCGCACCGAGGTGGTCGACGCGATCGAGGAGCTCGACGCCGATGTCACCGCGATCGTGGCGACCCGCTCGATCGAATGGGTGCTCAAGGCGCTCAGGGAGGACTCCGCATCGGGTCACGGCCTGAGTCATGGCGTCGGTCCCGGTGTCTACGAGAGTCGTTCGGCGCGGATCCCGGATATCGATGAGCTCGACGAATTGCTCACGGCCGCAGCCGAGGCCATCAGTCCGGAACGTCTGTGGGCGAATCCGGACGGCGGTCTGAAGACCAGGCACTACTGGCAGCTGGAGCCGTCGCTGCGCAATTTGGTCGCGGCCGCGCGTCGCGTTCGTCGGCGGGCCACGCCGACGGAGTAATACCGAAGACGAAGGCCGCCGCCATGTCTCGGACGTGGCGGCGGTCTTTTGCGGCTCGGGTGATGGATGCCATATCGAATCGGTACAGTACGTACCGTATCGTTGGGATATGGCTGAGCAGACATGGCCCGAGTCGTTGCCGGTGGCCCAGGTTCGAATTGCCAGGCCCACCGATCGGTTGGTAGAGGTCGTGCGGTTCTACGTCGAGGGGTTGGGGCTGCGCGAGCTCTACCGATTCGAAAATCACGCGGGCTACGACGGTGTGATGCTCGGATTGCCGGGCACCGGATATCACCTGGAGTTCACCACCCATGTGGACGGCAGCCCCGGCGATGCGCCGAGCGCGGAAAATCTGCTGGTGCTCTACTTTTCGACCGAAACCCAGATGTACGACGTGGCACAGCGACTCGGTGAATTCGGGGTCCAGCCGGTCGCCGCCGAGAATCCGTACTGGGCGGCCAACGGCGGCTTGACCTTTCCAGATCCGGACGGTTGGCGAGTCGTCCTGATGCCACGCCCGGTGTTCTGATGCCGGGACGCATGCGCGAGGACCGCATCGATGCCGCAGTGCTCGCTGCCGCGCGAAAGCTATTGGACGAGAAGGGTTATGCCGAACTGTCCATCGGGCAGGTCGCGGCCGGTGCCGGTCTGCATCGCCCGGCGATCTATCGCCGTTGGCCCTCGAAACGTCATCTCGTGGTCGACGTGGTCGCAGATCTACTGGGTCCGCAACCAACCCCGAACACCGGCGACCTGCGCGCCGACCTGACCATCGCAATGCGCAATCTGGTTGCCGCACTGCGTGATACCTCGTTGAGTCAGGTATTGCCCGCCCTGGTGGCGGATCTCGCCAACGACCCGGACCTACGCGCGCATTTCCTGGCAACGGTATTCGAACCGCGCAGACGAACCACCGCGATCGCCCTGGAGTCGGCCATCAACCGTGGCGATATCGATCCGGGTATCGACCTCGATTTCGTTCTCGACGCGGTCGCCGCACCGATCTACTACCGTGCGCTCTTCGGTCATCTTCCGCTGAACGAAACCCTCGCCGATCAGTCGGTGGATGCCGTGCTGCGCGCGATCACGCGCTGACCGGCCGGAATGGGAGGGCAGCCTATCGGTGTTGCTCCGGTAAACCGGGCATCCCGTCCATCAAGGGTGCCCGGTGATCAGACAGGGGTGCCCATCTCTGTCACGACACCGGAACAGGGAGCCCACGCTATGCCCTCGGCAGAAACAGTCGGCGAGACCAACGCCCTTCGGCTCGGTATCGCACCGCACGGGTTATGGCCCGACCGTGCCAGCGAAATCGACGATATTGTCGAAACAGCGCGCACCGCAGAGTAATTGGGCTTCGATCACCTTGTCGCGGGCAGTCACGTGCTGGCAGGTGACCTGGGTGTCACGCATGAGCCGTTGATCATGCTGTCGGCCATCGCGGGTGCGACTTCGCGCATCGGCATCGCGACCAGCGTGCTGATCCTGCCGCTGTACAACCCGGTCGTGCTGGCCCATCAGACCGCGACACTGGACCGACTCTCGCGTGGACGGTTCACGCTCGGCGTCGGAACAGGCTGGGACCGCAGCGAATTCGATGCGGTCGGGGTGCCGTTCGGGGAGCGCGGCAAGCGCACCGGCGAGTATCTGCGAGTGCTCACCTCGTTGTGGCGGGGCGAGTCCGAGCCACGGATCGGTATCGCGCCGCGCACGGCCGGTGGACCACCATTGTGGGTCGGCGGGCGCAGCGATGCCGCACTGCGCAGGGCGGTACGCTTCGGCAGCGCATGGCACGGTCCGGTCGCCGATCCCGGCGAATTGCACGGCATCCGCAAGCGGCTCACCGAACTCGCCGACGCATCCGGTATCGAGCGACACCCGCTGCTGACATCGGTTGCCTTCGTGGTCCCACCCGGATTCAGCGCCATCGGCCGCGATCCGGGACGGCTGCTCGGTGGTGGGCGGCCGACGGCGGCGAGCATTGTCGACGAACTCGCGGCCCTGCGCGAAGCCGGACTGCACGCCTGCTCGATCTGGCTGCCGGTACCCGGTCCCGCATTCGCCGACGCGATGGCTTGGGTGGCCCAGGAGGTGCTGCCGGAGTTCGACTGACACTGGTCAGTCGCTGAGCGCGGCCACGACGAGCATCAATATCGCGCCAGTGACCGTGCAGGCGAGGGTAAGCCGGGACGGGTGCTCGGCGTGGGCCTCCGGAAGGATATCGGCGGTGGCGAGGTAGAGCAGGAATCCGGCGAAGTAGCCGAGGTAGAGGCCGACCGTCCCGGCCGGAACCTGGACGACCGTACCGATTACCGCGCCGACGACCGGGGCGATGGCGTCCAGGGTGAGCAGGGTCAGGGCGCGTCTGTGGGCGGAGCCGTAGAGCGTGGTGATGGTGAAAGTATTGAAGCCGTCGGCGAAGTCGTGACAGATGACGGCGATGGCGACCGCGATGCCGACGGTGGCTCCGGCTTGGAAACCCAATCCGATGCCGAGACCGTCGAGGGTGCTGTGGAAGATCAGCCCGGCCGCCGCGACCAGCCCGACGGATTCGAAACCGTGCTTGTGCGCACCGAATTCGCCTTCATGTCCGGTGTGGACGGCGACCGCGCGCTCGATGAGGTGGATGGTGAGAAAGCCGACCACGGTCGCGATGAGCGCCGCCGGGACACCGAGCACGCTGCCCCCGTACTGGTCCAATGCCTCCGGCAGCAGGTCGAAGAAGACCACACCCAACAGGACGCCCGCCGCCAGCCCGAGCACCAGATGCCTGCGGTCGCCGATCCGCACCGCGACCAGCCCGCCGACCAGCGTCGAGCACATCGATACCAGCGCGAGCAGAATCGCCATCGGTCCAGCATCGGTCACCCGCCGCCAGCGCGAAGCGATATCCGCGGAGTAAGTTCGCTGTCTATTCGCCCGGATCAGAACCGCCCGGAAGCACGCCTGGGCGACGTGCGGAGGCTACGTCCCGCCGAGCAATGCGCCGAGAGCGCGCAGACCGGTGGTGATATCGGCAGCGGTGGGGGCGTTTTCCGGGTCGACCAGGTGTTGGATCAGCAGTCCGCCGATCATGGTTTGCAGGACGGCGCCGAGTCGGGCGTCCGGTGCGCCGGGGCCGAAGAAGTCGGATAGCTCCGTGCGCGCCCGTTCCTGGGCGGCGCCCAGTTCGGCACGCAGTTCGGGTGAATGCAGTGCCTGGGCCAGACTTTCGCCATTGGCGGTCCAGAGGGCGTGATTCTCGGTGAACGAGGTGATCAGTTGCTGTAAGAAGTCCTGCAATCGCATGGCCGGATCCGCGGTGTCGCGGGCGGGGAGTGAATCGAGAATCTGCTGGACGGCAGCCGCGCTCGATTCCATCATCGCTTGGTTGAGCAGCTTGTCGCGGGTGCCGAAGTGATAGTTGATGGCGGCCAGGTTGGTGCCGGAGGCGGCGACGATATCCCGCACGGTGGTACGCGCATATCCGCGTTCGGCCAGGCATTGCTTGGCCGCGGCGAGCAGATCTTCTCGGGTTCCCACGCCTCGCACCTTATCAGCGCGGCAGACATCCGTTTGTGACAATCGTTTCAAACACCAGTCTGTGACAATTGTTTGAAACATCTGTATGTTGAAGACATAGCCTGCTCAGCCACACGGAAGTACGAGACGACCAAATGACCGCACAGCGACCGCTTTCTCCCTTCGAGCTCATCTACTTCGGCTCCGAAACCCACCTCGGCAGCGTGCCGACCGGCGATATGCCGCTGTTCATCGGCTCCACCGTGCACGGTCTGCTGGACGTCGAGATCCTTCGCCGGGTACTCGACGAATTGGCGGCCGAGCATCCACTGCTGCGCAGCAAGCCGGTGGCCGATGCCGACGGCACACTGTATTTCCACCGCGACGATGCCTACTGGCCGCGCCTCGAGATCGCGGACGGCGGTGAAGCCGAGTACCTGAATCTGGTCAATGCACCACGTGATTGGCGCGACGGCCTGTTCCGCGCCCATCTGCTCCGCGACGGTGATCGGGATCGGATCGTCCTGGTCATCCATCACGGAATCGCCGATGGCAGATCGGCTTTCGCGTTGCTCGCGCAGCTGTGGCAGCGCTACACCGCACATGCGACGGGAACCGCGCTGCCACAGTCGGATGCCGAGCAGGACTTGCCAGCGGGCGTCGATACCCGACTGGCCGAGGTCGTCTCGGATGCGGAGGTCACCGGATGGCTCGACCAGATCCGGGCCGGGGCCGCGATGATGGGTCCGGAATCGGGTCCGCGGAGTTTGCCGATCGACGGCGACGGGACCGGCGACGATCCGCTCGGCCGATTCGCATTGCAGCGAATCGAATTGGATACCAAGGAAACCCGGCAACTGGTCGACACCGCTCGCGCGCACGGACTCTCGGTCAACAGCCTGATCGGCGGCGCCGCCCTCGTCGCATTCCGCGCCCAGCTCGAACCCGCGACCGGCGCGCTCCCGCTCTTCTGCGGCCACGCGGTGGATATGCGATCGGAGCTGAAGCCGCCCGTGTCCGAACATACGATCCTGAATTGTGCCTCCGGTGTCGGCACCGCCGCGCTCGTCGCCGAGGACGCGGGACCGATCGATATCGCACACGTGGTGGCCACCGGCATGGCGGCCGCGATGGAGCAGCGCGAAGCTCCCTTATTTCTACTCGCGTCCCAGCGCGTCCAGGACGAGGCGACCGCCGCGATATTCGCGGCCGCGCCAACGGTCGCCATCTCCAATATCGGTCGACTGCCCGCACATTCGACCCCGGACGGTATTCGCCACATTCGCGACGACATCTACGCCATGGGCCCCGGTATGCCGCCGAAACTCACCGTCTTCACCGTCGGTGGGCGGCTGACCATCCAGGTCGAGTACGACACCGCCCTGTACAGCCGCGCTCAGATGGGCAAGATCGGCCTGAGGCTGATCGATGCGCTACAGCGCATTGCATGATCACTCAGGTGGCCGACCGCTGCCGCTCAGGCGAATGGTCAACTGGCGCGTCCACTTCCGTTGCTTCTTCGGCGGCCGGTCGGGCTTTTCGGTGTCGCTGTCGGCGACCTCGTAGCGACGGATGTAGGCGCCCGCGAACGCCTGCACCGTCGCGGTCACCGGAATCGCCAGCAGCGCACCGGTCGGCCCGAGTATTGCCGCACCCGCTATGACCGCGCCGAATGCGACGGCCGGATGCATATCCAGCGTGGTCGCGGTGATTCTCGGTTGCAGGACATAGTTTTCGAACTGCTGGTACACCACGATGAAGCCCAGAATCCACAGCGCGGTGGACGGACCGTGCACCAGCGCGACGAGCACCGGCAGCGCACCGGCGAGATAGGTGCCGACGGTCGGAATGAACTGCGAGACAACGCCGACCCATAGGGCCAGGGCGAATGCGGAAGGCACATCGAGGATGCGCAGCGCGACATAGTGCGCGATCGTCGAGCACAGCGCGAGCAGACCACGCGAATAGATATAGCCACCGGTCTTGTCGACGGCGATATCCCAGGCGCGCAAGACATGTCGCTGATGCCGCGGCGGCAGCAGCGAGCAGACCGCATTGCGGAAGCGCGGTCCGTCGGCGGCGAAGTAGTAGGTGAACAGCAGCACGCCGAGGGACTGGAAAATGGCTCCGATCGCGGCGGTGCCGACGCCCCAGGCATTGCCCGCCAACCCGACCAGATAGCGGTCGATGGTGGAACTCCACTCACCGAGGTACTTGCGCAGATCATTGCCGGACAGATCGGTCTTGAAGGTGCGATTGACCCAATCGACGGCCTGATCCGCATTTTCCGGCGCGTTGTTGACCAACGTGGTGACCTGGTCGACCAGCAGGGCGCCGAGCGTCCCCACGAATGCGACGGCCCCGATGGTCAGCACCAGGAAGACGACTCCGGTCGCCAGCCCGCGCCGAAACCCGCGCGCGGCAAGCCAATTCACCGCGGGTTCGATGGCGAAGGCCAGGAACAGCGAAACCAGCAGCACCAGCAGGAAACCCTGCAATTTCTGCAGAATCCAGAAGCCGCACACCAGCCCGGCCACCGTCGCCGCCGCGAGCAGGAACGCTCGCAACAGCCACGGCGGCGGCCCCGCGGTCACATCGGCGGTGACCACCGCCGCTTCGGCGGGTGGGGATTGCTCTTCATCCGCGGACACATCG
This sequence comes from Nocardia anaemiae NBRC 100462, assembly GCF_001612725.1. Lineage (GTDB taxonomy): Bacteria > Actinomycetota > Actinomycetes > Mycobacteriales > Mycobacteriaceae > Nocardia > Nocardia anaemiae. The sequence continues at coordinate 9,813 of NZ_BDAZ01000011.1, forward strand.
CCAAGCTAGCGAACCGGCGATGAATCGGCGCGACGACACGGATCAGATCGTCGAGGCGTCGATCACGAACCGGTACCGCACATCGCTGGCGACGACCCGGTCGTAGGCGCCATCGATCTCATCGGCCGAGATCAGCTCGATCTCCGCACCGATCCCGTGTTCGGCGCAGAAGTTCAGCATCTCCTGGGTCTGCGCGATACCGCCGATCATCGAGCCCGCCAGCGCCCGCCGGTATCCGGCGATGGTGAACGGCTTGACGGTCAACGGGTTCTCCGGCAGACCGAGGATCACCAGGGTGCCGTCCAGCTTCAGCAGGCGCAGGTAGCTGTCGATGGGCAGATCGGCCGAGACGGTATTGAGGATCAGATCGAAGTGGTTGCGCAGATCGCGGAAGGTTTGCTTATCGCCGGTCGCGTAGTAGTGCTGCGCGCCGAAGCGTTTGCCGTCATCCTGCTTGCTGAGCGAATGGCTCAACACGGTGACCTCGGCTCCCATCGCCGCGGCGATCTTCACCCCGACGTGTCCGAGCCCACCCATGCCGATGATCGCGACCTTCTTACCCGGGCCCGCATTCCAGTGCCGCAGCGGGGAGAACAGCGTGATGCCCGCGCACAGCAGCGGTGCCGCCACATCGAGTCCGATGCCCTCCGGAATGGACAGCACGAAGTTCTCGGTCACCACGACCTGGGTCGAATAGCCGCCCATTGTGTACCCACCGGGCTGGATGGACGAGTCCACCTCGCTGTCGTAGGTCATGGTGGCCCCGTTGTCGCAGTACTGCTCCTCATTGGCCAGACATGGGCCGCAGACGCCGCAGGAATCGACCATGCAGCCCACACCGACCCGATCGCCGACCCGATGCTTGGTCACCTCGGGACCGACCGCCGCGACAATGCCCGCTATCTCGTGGCCGGGAACGCACGGGTATATCGCACCGCCCCATTCGTTGCGGGCGGTGTGGATATCGGAATGGCAGATGCCCGCATATTTGACATCGATCAGCACATCGCGTGGCCCGAGCTCGCGCCGCTCGATCGAGAGCTTCTCGAAGTGGCCATCGGGCGCGGGCAACCCATACGCGGCAGCAACACTCATGCTTACATGCCTACCGCCGCATCGGAGGTTTGCCAAACGCAACGCCGAATAAAGATCTCCGGCCACAATGGAATTGGTCAAGGGCCCAGCCGGAGGCGGGAGAGCGGCATGGACGACGAGTGGCACCGCGTGCCCGAGGGGCAGCGAGACGGTGGCGGGCGCGCGTTGGCGCTCTTCGTGGCCCTCCTGCTCGCCGTGGCCGCATTCTTCGGCTTCCGCGGTGAACTGCCCGACTGGTCGTCGTCCTCGAGTGCGGACAACTCCCCGCCCGCCCTCCTCGAGCCGCTGCCGCCGCTGGATCCGGTGGCGGTCGCACAGGCGGTGGAACCGGCACTGGTGAATATCAGCACGTCCTCGCGGCCGTTCGGACTCGGCGCGGCCGGATCCGGAATCGTGCTCACCGCCGACGGACAGGTGCTGACCAGCCATCATGTGGTCAAGGGCGCCGAAACCGTGACGGTCACCGATGTCGGCAACGGCGCGGTCTATGACGCGAAGGTGCTCGGCTACGACGCGAACGTCGATATCGCGTTGCTGGAACTCACCGGCGCCACCGATCTGACCATGGCGCGCATCGGCAGCTCCGCCGAACTGCGCATGCACGAGGACGTTCTCGCCATCGGCAATGCGGGCGGTGCGGGTGGTACGCCGACCTCGATCCAGGGCAATATCACCGATCTGAACAGCTCGATCGTCGCGCTCAATTCCTCGGATCTGACCCGCAAATCGCTGACCGGGATGGTGGAGATCGCGGCGCCGGTCAGCGCGGGACAGTCCGGCGGTGCGCTCGCCGAACCCGGTGGCACGGTGGTCGGCGTGATCACCGCCGCGTCGGGCGAGACCTCGCGCGAGGTCGGGCGCACCCCGAACGGCTATGCGGTGCCGATCGACACCGCGATGCGGGTGGTTGGCCAGATCCGTTCCGGCACGCCCACCGAAACCGTGCACATCGGGCCGACCGCGACGCTCGGCGTACTGATCTCCGATGCGAAACCGAGTGGGGCACGGATCGATGTCGCACTGTACGGATTACCGGCCTACGCCGCCGGGCTCATCGATGGTGATGTGATCACCTCGATCGATGGTCGCGATATCACCACCGCGAGGGCATTGCGGGCCGCGATCAACGTGCACAAACCCGATGACATCGTTGCGCTGGGTGTCCTCGGTGCGGGCGGAATGCGGCGCACGGTCACCGTGGTGCTCGCGCTCGGCACACCGAACTAGACCAGCGAGAGCCAGTAGTCCTGGAACTTCAGGAAGATCAGCAGCAGCACCACGGCGTAGAACACCGCGACGAAGGTCCACCGCCACTCGACGACGATCCGCATCGGCCCGCGCGCACCACCCCACACCTGCTCGGTGGCCACCGCGAGCAGCGGCGTGATGATCGCCCACACCACCATGCAGTACGGGCACAGCGCGCCGATCCGGTACAGACTCTGGAAGATCAGCCAGCAGATGAAGATGGTGCCGAGTACGGTGCCCACCCAAAGCCCGATCCAGATCCAGCGCGGAAAGCGCACATTGGCGATGGCGAGCACCGCGAGGGTGACGACCACCGAGAAGCCGACGATGCCGATGATCGGATTGGGAAATCCGAATCTGGCGGCCTGTTCGGTGGTCATCACGCTGCCGCAGGACAGGATCGGGTTGATGCTGCAGGAGGGTCGGTAGCTCGGATCGGTGAACAGCTTGAACCGCTCGATGGTCAGCGTGACCGAGGCGAGCCATCCGGCCAGCCCGCTGATCAGCAGCACCCAGGCGGCCCTGGAAGAGGTGTTGTTCACTTGGCCGCGGCGTTCGCGATGATCGCTGCCATCGCGTCGGGCTTGAACTGACCGTTTGCCAAGGCGAGGTCCTGGTTGTTCACCTGGGTGCCGTTGACGAAGACCGTCGGGGTGGATTTGACTCCGCTGTTCAGCACGTCCTTGGTCTTGGCACCGATGTACTTGTTGTAGCTGTTGTCCTTGATGCACTGCCCGACCGAATCGGGCAGGCCGACGCCCTTGGCGATGGTGATCAGCTGGTCATCGGTCAGGCCCGCACTGCCCTCGGCGGGCTGCTGCTCGTACATGGTGGCCAACCAGCCCAGATACTTCGACGGATCCGCCTCGGCGACGCAGTAGGCCGCATTGGCCGCGCGCGAGGAGTACTTCGTGGTGGAGGCCTTGTCCAGGAACGAGATGATGTTGTATTCGACGATGGCCGTGCCATTGTCGACGGCGTCATGGAGGACCTGAGCGTTGGCGGCCTCGAAACCCTTGCAGGCCGGGCACTGTAGGTCAGCGACGACGCGAACGGTCACCTTCGCATCGGGCTTGCCGATGCGGACGGCGCCGTTGTCGGTGATGGTCGCGGTGGCGCCATTGGGCAGCTGGCTCGCGGCGGCGGCGATGGACGGGGTGGCGCCCAGATCGTTCTTGTCGGCGTTCTTCACCGCGATACCGATGCCGATCGCCGCGATGAGCCCGACCAGCACGACCGCCACGCCCACCTGGATGAGGATCTTGCGGTTGCGGTCCGCGCGCTCCGCCGCCATCAGCGGATTCGTTTTACCACCCGGTTTTTTGCTCACCGTGCGTTCACCACGCCTTTCGCTTGCCTGCCGGTTTTCTGCCGCCACGATGGTAGATCCGGAACTGCCCCGGGGCGTGGACGGGCACGGCCACATCATCCGTGCTCAACCTGAGAGGAACCTTGGTCACGCCAGGGCGAGGCGGCGCCGCTGCTCCTCGACATCGAATTGGGCCGGTGGCCAGTCGAGCTTCAGCCCCTCGAGTGCGTCGATGAGCAGTTCGGTGACCGCGAGGCGGGCGAACCACTTGTGATCGGCCGGGATCACATGCCATGGGGCGTAGTCGGTCGAGGTGCGGTCCAGCACGACCTGGTAGGCCTCCTGATAGGCGGGCCAGTAGCCGCGTTCGTCGATATCGGCGGGGTTGAACTTCCAATATTTATCCGGTCGGTCCAGCCGTTCGCGCAGCCGCTTCTTCTGCTCGTCGAGCGAGACGAACATGGCGACCTTCACCAGCGTGGTGCCCTGGTCGACCAGTTCCCGCTCGAAGGCATTGATCTCGTCGTAGCGCGGTTCCCAGACCTCCGGCGGCACCAGATTGTGCACCCGCACCACCAGCACGTCCTCATAGTGCGAGCGGTCGAAGACGCCGAGTTGGCCCGCGCGCGGCAGTGCCTTGCGGATGCGCCACAGGAAGTGGTTGCTCTTCTCCTCCTCGGTCGGGACGCCGAAGGAGGCGTGGTCGACGCCCTGCGGATCGACCGAACCGATGACGTGGCGGACGATGCCGCCCTTGCCCGCGGTATCCATACCCTGCAGCACCAGCAGCACGCTGCGGGTATCGCCGGAACGGCCGTTGGCGTAGAGCCTTTCCTGCAGATCCGACAGCACGGTGGTGCGTTCGGCGAGCAGTCCTTGGCCCTGTTTCTTGTCACCCTTGAATCCGGGGGTACCAGCGGCGTCGAGTTCAGTGATGCGCAAGCCATCGGCCCGCAGAGCCTGATTCGGCGGCAGCGACCATTTCTTCGCCATCGATGTATCTTATGCGGTGTTTTTGGCCGCGCGGGCGCGGCGTG
>NZ_BDAZ01000012.1 GCF_001612725.1 Nocardia anaemiae NBRC 100462
CGGGCCGCGAACGGGTCGCTCGTAAGACTCGCTCCGTTGTGGTTGGGGATGGCGGGATGTTCGGCGCCTGACGCACTCGGTCGGATGGGGCGAGTCTCGTGCCTGCGGCGGATGCGCTTCGACGGCTCTGACGTGAGACGGGCCGTGAACGGTCGCTCGTAAGGCTCGCTCCGTTGTGGTCGCGGATGCTGCGACGTGGCGATTTGTCAACTGCGCGGCGATGGCGTCTAGCGGATCTGGGCCAGGCGCAGCAGTTGGTCGGCGAAATCCTCGTCGGTGACCGGGGTCAGGGTCAGCTCGTGCGAGGTGGTGAGCAGATAGCGTCCGTCGCCGGTGAAATCGAGCCAGCTGCGGTGCCGGGTGGGCGGCGACATCGGGTTTTCCGGTTCCACGGTCACGGTGATGAAGCCGCGACCGTCCACCGGTTTTCGTAGGGTCTGGCGGAAACGGGCGGCGCGGCGGTGGCCGTTGGTCGCGCTGTCGCCTTCCTCGGAGTTCAGCACCGTATCCTGCGGCTCCCGCATGGCCGCCAACTTGCCCGGCTGGGCCGAGCCGATGATCTCGACCAGATGTTTGCCGAGGTTGCGGGCGTGGCACATGCGCACCGTCACCTTGTCGATATCGGCGATCAGAATGCCCGCGTGGTTGTGCACCACCGCGGCGAAAACCAGGATCCGCTTGGCCCCCGACTCACCGGAGACGGTGATGGTGGTGGCGTCGGAGCGGGCACACAGCATGAGCGCGGCAGCCAGATCGGCATCGGCCTGGCGGGCAAAGCGCTGGGCCAGTCGCAGTGCGGCGTATTCGGATTCGGTGCGCACGGTGGCGGCGGGCGCCAGATTGACCGGGTAGGGGCGGCGGTCCAGACTCGTTTCGTTCTCCCAGACATGCGTGAATTCGTCCGGAGTGAATACCCATTTCACCGCGTGCCCCTGGCATCGGCCCGCGCGATCTGTGGTCCGTCGGGCGGTGCGGTGAATCGGGGGACACGGTCGCCGGATGCGGGCATGATCGGGGTATAGACATAGGTCATCGTGTCCTGGACATCGGCCTGCGCCGTAGCAGCGGCCATGTCGTGGTCCATCCTGCGTTGTCCGCCGTGGATCGCTTCGGCGGCGGGATCTTCCAGAGCACGATACTGCGGCGGCGGCGGAATCGCCGCTCGGATGGCCTGTGCCGCATCGGAATTGAGCTCCATCAGGCGCTGTACCGCGTGGCAGACATCGTGCGCCTCGGTGCCCGCGCGGACGAATTCGCGGGTGGCGCGCTGTGCCGCATCGGCGGAACGACCTGACCAGTGCGCGAATTCGCGATTGGTGGCATCGGAGAAGGCCTGGAATGCCTCGGCGACCGCGGTGGCATTGGCGCGCCAGGCATCGGCGACCCGGCCGAGGGCCGCGGGATCGATGACCTCGTGCACCAGATCCCAGATCTCCTGGTGCGTATAGGCGCCGAAGAGTTCGCGCTCTGGCGCGTACGCGGGATCGGTTCCGCCGCTTGCCGATCCGGCGGAGGCGGCGACGGCGCGCTGCTGCACTCGAATGGCATCGGCGGCTGCCCTGGTGACGGAATCGGCCATGGGTCAGTGGTTTCCGTCGGTGTACTCGTCGCGCGGCGATTCGAGGTAGTCGGTGATCAGCTGTAGTGCGGCGCGGTTCGCGGCCTCGGCATCCTCGAAGCGTTTGCCCGCGGCCAGATAGGCGGCCTTGTACAGCAGAGCGGTCTCCTGGAACGCGGTGACGGTGTCGAGGAACTGAGTGCCCTTGTCGCCGAAGCCTTTTGCCAGGCCGTGGCCCGTCGGCAGGTTGGGGAAGCCGGATACCTCGGTGACGAGATGTCCGGTGGCCGTGGCCTTTTGCAGATCCTCGACGAGCTTGTCGCATGCGGCGGCGAGGTTTTCGGCGACATCCTTGGCCAGTTCGAAGGGCTCACCACCGCTGGCTCCGGTGGCGGCGGCATACAACTGCCTGGCCATTCGTTGACCGGTATCCGGTACCGCCATCTGGGTCGCCCCCTCACGTTCGGTCCACCCACCGCTTGCGCGCACTTTACCGTTCGCTACCGACCGGTGTAACCCGCTTGTGCTCGTCCACGACCGCGCGCCGTTGTGATGTGACGCACGACAGAGCGGGTCCTAGAGCGGGCGGGTGGCGCTGACGTATTGCAGGAGGCGGTGCACCTGTTGATCTATGTCGATCAGTCCCGCTTCCGCGAACAACCGAGGGAACGTTTCGTCGTCGAAGACGCGCAGTCCGCTCCAGCCGCCGATGACCCGGCTCGCGTGGCCGATCGGGTTGTCGGCGCGGTGACTCGTGGTGATGGCGATCCGGCCGCCGGGGGCAAGGACGCGGATCATTTCGCGGGTCGCCGCGATCGGGTCCGGGATGAGGTAGAGCGCACCGAAGCAGCAGACAGCGTCGAAGGTGCCGTCGGCGAAGGGCAGGGTGCGTGCGTCACCACGGAGATACCCGACGCGCGGCCCCGCGTTATCGGCGACAGCTCGGGCGAGCATCGGCTCGGAATAGTCCAGACCGATGGCATAGCCGCCGCGGCCGAGGGCATTGCTCAGGTAGCGAGTGAAATTGCCTGGGCCACAAGCGATATCGAGCACCTTCTTGGATCCGTCGAGGCGCAGAGTGGTGACCGCGTCGCGCCGATCGGCGGCCGTAGTCCGACCACTGGCCAGATAGAACAACGCGGGCCGCCAAGCCTTTTCGTAAATCGCGGCGAGCGCGGGCGCGTTCATCGTGCGCCGAGCAAGATTCACCACACCGCCCCCGCTCCTCCAACTAGCCAACTCATTCGCGCTATGTGCGCTCGACCTCGATGGTCATGCCCGCGGCGCGCAACCGGTCGGTGAGTGCGTCGCCCATCGCGGACGCGGGGGTCAGGATGCCTGCCAATTCGGGCTGCTTCGCACCGTCGAATGCCAGGCACAGTCCGGCCTGTCCGAGCATGACCGCGGTGGCCTGGTAGCCGGGATCGCCCGTGCCGGAGAAGGTCGCCACGTATTTCGCACCGGAAGACGTGCGCGCGTAGGTCTTCATGGTGAACCAGCCACTGGTGCGCGCCTCTTCGCTCGGCCCGGTGCCGGGCTTGGGCACGATCCGGTCGAGCAGCTTGCGCCCCACCGCGACTCGCGACAGCAGCGCACCGGCCGTCATCGTCGCCACGATGCCGCCCGCCATACCGGCGGCCACCAGCGGCGCGGTGGCCGACTTGCCCGCGTTCATCACCTCGCGGTAGTGGAAGTTCTTGCCGTAAACCCAGCCCAGTAAACCATTGGTGCGGCGCACGATCTTGGTGTTGTGCGCGGCCATGACGAAGGTGCCGACCCACCCGTCCAGGCTGGGATCGATGCTGCTGGCTCGCTGCAGCGCCTGATCGGTCTGCCGACCCACATCGGGTTCCATCGACTTGTCCGGGCTGAGCGAATACGGGTGGCTCATCACCGAACCCTTGGCCGGATCGGCCGCGATGGCCTCCATCATGGCTCGGCCCGAATCGATGGTGCCGCCGCTCACCCCGCCCTTCAGCGACGCGATCAGCGTGGTGTCCTCGAGCTCGCCGGTATTGTCCGCGACCGTGCGCTTGTACAGCTGGTACACGCTCAGATCCGACGGAATCGAGTCGTAGCCACAGGAATTCACGATCTTCGCGCCGGTCTGCACGGCCTGCTCGTGGTACTGGTCGATCGCGTCCCGGATGAACAGCGGCTCACCGGTGAGATCGGCGTAGTGGGTCCCGGCCTTCGCGCACGCGGCCACCAGCGGCAGGCCGTAGCGCAGGTACGGGCCGACCGTGGTCACCACGACCGTGGTGCGCGCGGCCAGTGCGTCGAGTGCGGCCTGGTCGGTCGAATCGGCAACCACCAGATCCCAATTCGCGGCGGCCGGACCGAGTTCGGCACGGACCGTGGCCAATTTGTCGAGTGAGCGCCCCGCCAATGCGATGCGCGCCTCGGCGGGCGCCGCGCCGAGCAGATACTCCGCGGTGAGCTTGCCGACGAAACCCGTCGCGCCGAACAGCACCAGGTCGAATTCGCGGTTGTCTGTCATGATCTTCCGTTCGATAGCTGCAATTTATTTGGCGCCGGAACCGCGCGTGGCGGGCTTCTTCGCCCGAGCCCGCGGTTTCTTGGTCGGCGTCGGTTTGCGTTGGTTCAACCACTCCCGATGCGCCTTACCCAAATCGGTGACCGGCGCCTCGTCGTAGAGCCATTCACGGGCGATTCTGTGCCAGTTCGCGGTGCATTCGAGCTGGCCGAGCATGCCGAAGGTGAGGAAGTCGGCCCGGCGGGAGAACAGGTGCTCCGGCGGCAGATTCTGCTGTTTCATCCCGGCGAATTCACTGGCCCGCGGATCCACCGCGAGCAGAAACGCACCGCTGGCCAGTTCCGAAGTAATGGTCAGTTCCTCGTCGACCAGACACCATTCCGAGGCCGAGAGCACGTACTCCAGGCATTCCTCGGCGCCGATCTCGTCCGGCGAATCGATCACGCCGCGCTCGATCATCAACTGCCGCAGGTCTTCTGCCCGATCCTCGGCCGCCGCACGCAGACAGATCGTCTCGAACCGCACATGTTCGGGATCCATCCGATTGAACAGGCCGAAATCCAGGAAGCCGACCCGACCGTCGTCGGCCAGCAACACATTTCCCGGATGCGGGTCGCCACAGAATTCGTTGAAGCTGAACAGCGAACCGACGTAGAAGCGATAGATGATCTCGCCCATCCGATTGCGTTCGGCCGCGGGCATCTGTCGGATCTCCTCGAATCCCTTGCCCGCGACATATTCACTGACCAGCACCCGCGTGGTACTGAGTTCGGGCAGCGAGCGCGGCACCATGATGAACGGATGTCCGGCGTAGAGCTCGGCGATCTGGAGTTGGGTATCGGCCTCGGCGTGATAGTCGAGTTCGCTTTCCATATTCAGTCGCAACTCGTCGAGTACCGCGGGCGTCACCCACGGCATCGCCGATTGCAGTACGCGCCGGAACATGGCCAGATTCTTGAGATCCGCGCGCACCGCCGCATCTATGCCCGGATACTGCACCTTCACCGCGACCTGACGTCCGTCGTGCAGCCGCCCCAGATACACCTGCCCGATCGAGGCCGCGGCAATGGGTTCCGACTGGAATTCGGCGAATATCGCGTCCAGCGGCTGCCCGAAGTCCTCCTCGATCACCTGCCGCATCGACTCGAACGACACCGTCGGCGCGGCATTGCGCAGCACGGCGAGTCGCTTCTGGAAGCGTTCCCGATGGCTCTCGGGCACCAGATCGAGGTCGAGCACCGACATCATCTGGCCGAGCTTCATGGCCACGCCCTTCATGGTCCCGAGGACCGTGACCACCTGCTCGGTGGTGCGGATCATGGACTCCTCGGCCATCTTCGCGCGTACGGCCGCGGACCGACCCCGCATGGAAAGGCGTGTGCGCTGGGTTCGGATTACCGAACTGGCTGCCACCGCACCCAGCTTGGTGCCACGAGCAAGCCGAGAAGTCGGCACTTGCTTCGCCATCGAGGTACCTCCATTGGTGCCGACGCGCTGGGCTTCAGAGTAGCCAACCTCACGGCAATGTCGAGACCGCCGTCACCATTTCAGCTAGCGCCCCAGCTAGCGGCCTGTTAGCGCGCGAAGTCGGGCGATTGATCAGCTGGCGATCGCGAGCTAGCGCTCATGCCTTCACCTCGCTGACGCTCGGCTCCGGCATGACCGCTATTGCGGCTGTGTCGATTGATCGCTCGCTTCGCTCGCTCATGCCTTCACCTCGCTGACGCTCGGCTCCGGCATGACCGCTATTGCGGCTGTGTCGATTGATCGCTCGCTTCGCTCGCTCATGCACCGGTCTGCGGAGGTTCCGGCAGGATGTGCGGCTGGGCGTTGAAGATCGCCCGGGAGCCGCCCGCGCGCGCCATTCCCTCGATCGCGCTCCAGGCCATCATGGTCAGGTAGTCGATGACTTCCTCGCGCGCCATCGCCTTATCCGTTGTCCACCAGTGCGTCGCCAACTGGATGCCGCCGACCAGCACATATGACCACAGCAGCGCACCATCGGTCGCGAAGCCGTGCTCGGCGCCGCGATCGATGATGACCGTGGTGACGACCTCGGCGAAGAGCTTCTCGAATTCGGCAAGCGAGGACTGATCGGTCGAGCCGTTGCCCATGATGAACCGGTAGACCTCCGGATCCTCGTCGACCGTGCCGACGTAGGCGGCCAGGGCCGAACGGACCAGGTGGTACTCGTCCGCGTCGAGGCTGATCGCCTCGTACACCCGCGGCATCAGGGTGGTCTCGATGAACCGCTGCATGGTCGCGTGGACCAGGTCGTTCTTATCCGAGAAGTAGCGGTAGAGCACGGTCTTGGAGACGCCGATCTCCGCGGCGATCTCGTCCATGCCCGCATTGCTGCCGCGGGTGCGAATAGCCGCGAGGGTGCCATCGACCAGCTCTTCGCGGCGGTCGATCTTGTGCTGCCGCCATCGGCGCTTGCGGCCGTCCGTCCGGCCGGTGCGCACCGCCGCCGGTCGTTCGGCAAGCTCGCCGACATCGACAAGGTCATCGGTGGACAGCGTGAGCTCCCTCGTTCGTGTTGGGTTCGTGGACCACCAGCTTAGGTCCAGGCAACGAGCCACATGCGCGTTTGGGTGTCGGTTGCGACAGGTTGCACATAAACGGGCCATTCGGCGTCGGTTGCGTGTCGCTCGAGATCGCCCCGAGAGGTCGGTCGGAAACACACAGCAGAATGGGTGTCATGGAGAAAGCTCCCGGCGCGGTGCTCGATGCGCCCACGTCCGCGGCACCGACCAGTTTCGCGGCCTTCGTCGACGAGGCGGGCAAGCGCCGCGATCTGTTCAAGATGAAGGCGCTGGCCACCGGTTTGTTGGCGTTCGCGACGGCGATCTATCTGTTCTGCCGCTGGCTGGAATCGCGCGGGGCGGGCGATGATTGGGTCGGTTATCTGCGGGCCGCGTCCGAGGCGGGCATGGTCGGCGCACTCGCCGACTGGTTCGCGGTGACCGCGCTGTTTCGCCATCCGCTCGGCCTGCCGATCCCGCATACCGCGATCATCAGGAAGAAGAAGGATCAGCTCGGCGCCAGCCTCGGCGCCTTCGTCGGATCGAATTTCCTTGCCCCGGACGTGGTCTCGGCGAAGGTGAATTCGGCGCAGGTGTCCTGGCGAGTGGGGCGCTGGATGGCCGATCCCGGACATGCGGGCCGGGTGGCGCAGGAAAGTTCGACCATTCTGCGCGCGGTGGTCGGGGTGCTGCGGGACGAGGATGTCGAGCAGGTGATCGACAACACCATCGTCAAGCGGATCGCCGAACCGCTGTGGGGTCCGCCGATCGGTCGGGTGCTCGCCGAACTGCTTGCCGACAACCGGCAGCTGCCGCTGCTCGACATGCTTGCCGAGCGTGCGCACCAGTGGGCGCTGGGTTCGCAGGAAACGATCGACCGGATCGTTTTGCGGGACGCGCCGCAATGGGCTCCGAAATTCGTAAACATTCTGCTTTCAGAAAGGATCTATCGCGAGCTTGTCGAGTTCACCTGGAAGGTGCGCTCGAATCCGGAACACGAGGTGCGGCTGGCGGCGAATCGGTTCCTGGAGGAATTCGCCTACGACCTCCAGCACGACGACGCCATGATCAAAAAGGCCGAGCGGATCAAGGCGCAGATCATGGGTCGCGAGGAGATCACCGGCATGGCCGAGGCGACTTGGCGCGCGGCCAAGCGGTTGATCCTGGAATCGGCCGACGATCCGAACTCCACGCTGCGGCGCAAGGTCGCCGAGAACGTGCAGCAGCTCGGGGAGCGGCTGCGCGACGATGCCGAGATGCGTGCCAAAGTCGACGATTGGATCGACCGCGGCGCGCGGTATCTGGTGGAAAACTATGCCGGGGAGATCACCACTCTGGTCACCGACACGGTTGCCAGATGGGATGCCGAGGAAGCTAGCAAGAAGATCGAATTGCAGGTTGGGCGTGATCTGCAATTCATTCGCATCAATGGCACGGTCGTAGGATCGCTGGCAGGGCTGGTGATCTACACGATTTCGCATTTGATGTTCGGCGGCTGACCGTAACGCCGCTGAATGTTTGCTGGAAGGGTGCTTACAGCGTGCTTGCAATAGCTAGCACCCTGCTTTAGAATTGGACACGTACAACCGCCAGAAGGTGAGTGATGGCAGACCAGCCCGAAGGTTCCGCCGAGTACACCGACGAGTCGCAGGAGAGATCCAGCGGCGTCGGCGAAAAGGCGGCACGTGTGGCCAACGCGGCACACGACATCGGAGGTTTCATCAGGGCACAGCGAGAAGCCGCGCAAGTCTCGTTGCGTCAGCTCGCCACGCTGGCGGGAGTGAGCAATCCATACCTCAGCCAGATCGAGCGCGGATTGCGCAATCCGTCCGCCGAAGTACTCGCGCAGATCGCCAAGGCACTGCGCGTCTCTTCGGAGGTGTTGTACGTACGGGCTGGCTATCTCGAGCAACGGCCGCACAGTCCGGTCCGGGATGCCCTGCTTGCCGATACGTCGATCAGCGAGCGGCAGAAGCAGGTGCTGCTGGACATCTATGAATCGTTTCGCCGGGAAAACGGAGGAAGCGAGCCAGGGGGGGACGAGTGGGACAGCGACGTTCCGAGCACATCACCAACTCCGCCACGCCAGGAGAACGAAGAATGACCGAAAACGCAACCATCAAGCCACTGTTCGCAACCGTCGGTGCCGGTGACGCCGTGTACACCGCGGTGGTCGACGCCGTCAGCCAGGTGCGTGAGCGCGCCGCCACCGCCGATGTCAGCGGTCGCGTCGAAGAGGCACGCGAGCGCTTCGCCAACGTGCCCGCCGATGTCCGGGCCCAGTTCGAGACGCTGCGCGAGCGGCTGTCCGGACTGCCCTCGGAGCTGCCGGAGGACCTCGCCGAGCTGCGCGAGAAGTTCACCTCGGAGGAGCTGAAGGCGCTCGCCGAGAAGTACTACACCCAGGTCATCGACCTGTACGCGGATCTGGCCGTGCGCGGTGAGGAGACCGTCGAGCGGCTGCGCGCCAACCACCTCGTCGAGGATCAGATCGAGCGCGTCGAGACGCTGTACAAGGATGCGGCCAGCCGCGCCGAGGATGCGCTCGCGAAGGTCAACGAGCTGATCGGCCGTCCGGCCAAGGAAGAAGAGGTCGAGGTCGAGCCGGTCGTCGAGGCCGAGGTCGTCGAGGTGACCACCGAGACCGCGCCCGCCACCAACGGCACCCCCAAGAAGGCTCCGGCCAAGAAGGCGCCCGCCAAGAAGGCCACCGCGGCCAAGAAGGCGGCTCCCAAGAAGGCCTGACGCCCTTCCCTTCTCCACGCTGACGACCCCGCACACCGACGTGTGCGGGGTCGTTGCTTCTATGATGGGCTGGTGGACACAGCGCACGGATTGGCCAGCTGGATCTTGTACGGGCTGCGGCTCTTGGCGCTCGGCGCGACGATTTTCGCGCTGATCCACGCCATCCGCCAGCGCCCCGACGCCTTCACCGCGGTGGACAAGCTGACCAAACCGATCTGGATCGCAATCCTCGGCGCGGCCCTGCTGTTCCTGCTGCTGTCGCTGAGCGTCACGAGTTTGCTTGCGCTGGTGTCGATTATCGCGACCGGCGTGTACCTGGCCGATGTGCGGCCGAAGGTGGATGAGATTCAGCGCGGGCCGCGCTGGTAGTTGGTGGTGCCCGGATTTCGGGTCTGCGTCATCACCAGCGCAATCAGAGTGCGCATTCGGTGGTTGGCCGAAAGTGGCTGAGGTGCGGTGTGATTCGTGCTGGTAGCGGCTGCGTCGTTGGCGCTCTGTCGGGGGTGAGCAGTGTCGATTGAGATGGCTCGAGACGGGGTCCCTCGGCGGGCGTAGGTGCGTACTCGGGGTGGTCTCGCTGAGCGTCGTCAGCCCGCATGCGCTGCGTGCGTAGCTGATTGATGCGCAGCCGAAAAACTGGCTGATACCAGCGCGGTTCGAACTGGGGCGGCTTCCTCCTGATGCTTGATTGCGGATCGAGCGGTGCGGATCGAGCGCTTGCGGTCTGAGCGTCGGTATTCGTCGTCCGCGACAGGGATGTCGACTTGATGCCGGATGGCTGAAGGCGGACGAGATTTCGGGCGGGCGGTGCGGGGCGAATGTGCTGGACCGGCTCTGGGTTGGGTTGCTTCCGGCGGCCGTAGCAGCCGAGTTCGGCAGATGCGGCTAGCGGCGGAACGGGATTTTCGATCGACTTGGGGCGGCCCGCCCGGGGGAGTGGGATGCCATTCAGAGGTGGCTCGCACGTATGCACAATGGCTGGACCGCGCTGGTGACGGCCAGTTTGTGCCCTCGGGCGGCCGGGTGGGTCCGGCAGGTTTTGTGATCGGTCACAAAGGGGCTCGGGGAGAAGTTCGGATAACTTTTGGGGTGCTTGCACTAGCAAGCACGGCCGTTTGCAGTTAGTGTATCGGGCAGTAACACAAAGGAGTGTCCGATGCGTGCAATGCCGCCTGCGCTGGTGGGCTTCCCTGGGCGGGTCCGGGGGTTGTTTCACACACACCGCGCCAACCTGCGGTCCCGTACCTATGCGACCGCGGCGTTCAATCCGCCGACCGCGCCGCATGAGGTCGTTCCGGTCGTCACTCGTGATGGTGCGCGCTTGCGCGTACACGTCTACGGACCGGCCGATGCGCAGACGATCGTGCTGGTACACGGCTGGACCTGCGCCATCGAATACTGGAATGCGCAGATCAACGAATTCGCCGATCAGTACCGTGTAGTCGTCTACGACGTGCGCGGCCACGGCGAGAGCGAGCTCGGGTCCAGCCGGTTGACCACCGATCTGCTCGCCGACGATCTGGCCGCTGTGCTCGACGCCACCCTGTGCCCGGGCGAGCGAGCGGTTATGGTCGGCCACAGTCTCGGCGGGATGACCCTGCAAGCCTGGGCCGGACGCTATCCGGAACGGGTCGTGAAGCAGGCATGCGCAGTACTGCTGACCAACACTGCGCCGGGTCGACTGATCGCCGAGACGACCGTCCTACCAATCTTCAATGCACCACTCCCACTGCTGAACCGGCGAATTGCGCTGCCGCCCGCCATCGGCCGCTTCGGCCTCGGCGCCGCGATCGTCTTCCCCCCGATCGCGCCGGTGAAGTGGGCCTTCACCCGACAGATCATGAGCCTGCGCTCCACCGGCGACGTGGTCGACTACAGTCTCGCCGTCGTCCGCTCCTGCCCCGCTCGCGTCCGTGCGAAATTCGGCATCCTGCTCGCCGAACTGGATCTCGGCGAATCGGCCCGCAACCTGGTCGTGCCGACCACGATCCTGGCCGGTGAATTCGACGATATGACCCCGCCCGTGCACGCCGAGCGAATCGCCGAAATGCTCAGGGAAACAGGCAGTCTGGTCAAGTACGAGGTGCTCCCGCAGGGACATCTCGGAAACACCGAGATGTACGAGCGGTTCAACGAGGAACTGGCTCTGATCCTCGATTCGGTGCGCCAGCCCGCCAAGGCAGCAGGGTAAGTCTCTAAGAGAAGACGACGGTTCGGCGGCCGTGAACCAGGACTCGGCCCTCGAGGTGCCAGCGGAGGCCGCGGGCCAGCACCACGCGCTCGATATCGCGGCCTTGGCGGACCATATCGCGGACCTCGTCCGCATGGTCGATGCGGATCACATCTTGTTCGATGATGGGCCCCGCGTCGAGTTCGGCGGTGACATAGTGGCAGGTCGCGCCGATCAGTTTGACGCCGCGGGCGAAGGCCTGGTGGTAAGGGCGGGCGCCGACGAACGAGGGCAGGAAGCTGTGATGGATATTGATCGCCTTGCCCGCCCAGTGTTCGCACAACTCGGCGGGTAGCACCTGCATGAAGCGCGCCAACACAACGGCGTGCGGGTCGTGGGCATCAACCAGGGTCCGCACCTCCTCGAAGGCAGGGCCGCGTTCGGCCGGATCCTTCGGGAAGGGCACATGGTGGAACTTCACGCCGTGCGCTTCGGTCATCCCGGCGAGGTCCGGGTGATTGCCGATCACTGCTTCGATGGTGGCGGGCAGTTCACCGCTGGCGGCGCGGCCGAGCAGGTCGTGCAAGCAGTGGCCGTCCTTGCTGACCAGTAGTACAGCCCGGCGACGTTCACCGGAATCCAGCAGCTGCCACTCTGTCTCCGTGCCGAAGTCGGCCGCGACTCCGGCGAATCGGTCGCGCAGTTCCGCGATGCCGAACGGCACCGTCGACGCCTTGATCGCCTGGCGAGTGAAGAACCAGCCGATATCCGGATCGGAGTGGTAGCCCGCCTCCACGATGGACCCCCCGAACTCGGCGATGAAGGAGGTGATCCTGGCGATGATGCCGGGACGGTCCGGGCACCCGAGGGTGAGCACGAAGCGTCGGTCGTCCAAGGCAGGTGGAGCGGAACTCATGGGGCTCATCCTCCCAGGTGGACTATGTGCCACCTGCGGCACCCGGCCTGCGGTGTTGAGCGAGTGTTGCACGAAAGCCGACAATGGAAATGTGACCCGTGTGAAGTTCGTACGACAGCTCGATGGGCTGACGTACGAATTCGTACGCGACGGCTGGGCCTACGGCTACCCCTCGTACAAGCGAATCGATCACGACCTCTGGTGCCGCCGCCTCCCAGACTTCGGCTGGTCCATCTGCACCGCCTCCGGCGAAGTCCTGAGCCGCCCCTTCGACAACCCAGGCCAAGGCCCCCTCCCACCCGAAGGCGCCTGGGTCACCCGCAAACACGAACGCTCTTACGTCTACACCATGCTCCACCACCCCTGACCCGCCTGCGGGGTTGCCCCTCGACCCCAGCACTACAACTCGTAAAACGGCTCCGCGTAACGGAATTCGCCGGTGATCTGCGAGTCGTACGCCGACAGCGTGCGCACCTGGAAGTGGGAAACCCAGGCCGGTTCGTCCGGTGTTATGCCGAGGCGGGCGGCGGGGAGGAAACCGAATTGCGGGTAGTAGTCGAGGTGGCCGAGCAGGCCGATCAGGGGTTCGTCGAGGGCGTCGGCGGCGCCGATGGCGGCGTGCATCATGGCGGCGCCGACACCGTTGCCCTGATGTTCGGCCAGGACGCCGATCGGGCCGAGGGCGAGCACCGGGAACGGGCCGACGCCCGCGCGGGTGAGGCAGACGTGGCCGATGACGGTGTCGTGTTCCACCGCGACCATCGAGAGGGTGGGAATCCAGCCGGAGTCGCTGCGCAGCCGGGTGATGAGGTCGACCTCGGGTGGGTCGGCGGCGCCGTCGTTGCTGAGTTCGGCCGTCTCCCGGTCGTTATCGGCGTTCGCGTACTGCGGTCCGAAGGCGCTGCGGTGGACGGCCGCGATCGCGGCAGCATCGTCGGCGCGTTCGCGACGGATCAGCACGGTGTCGTCTCCTCCTGAAGGATTGGGGCCATCCGCAACTGCGCAACAATCGGTAGTCACATGCGTTGTCCAGCTCCACCGACAGTATCGAGTGTGCGCGATGTGCCGGAGGCACGCAATGGAATTCGCCACCGGTATGCCAGACTCTCACCCTGTGGCAAATTCCGCGTCGCTGACCAGGGCCGAAGTGGCCGCCATGATCGATCACACGCTGCTGGCGCCGGAAGCGACGGCCGCCGAGGTGGACGCGTTGGTTGCGCAAGCACGCGAACTCGGCGTGTACGCGATCTGCGTATCGCCGTCCATGCTGCCGATCCGGGCATCAGGAGTGGTGGTCGCGACGGTCGCCGGATTCCCTTCGGGCAAGCACCATTCGCTCGTCAAGGGCGCCGAGGCGCGCCTCGCGGTCGAGCAGGGCGCGGCCGAGGTCGACATGGTGATCGATGTCGGGGCCGCGCGCGCAGGCGATTACGGCGCGGTGCTGTCGGATATCGTGACGGTGCGTGAGGCAGTGGCCGATCGCGCGGTACTCAAGGTGATCATCGAGTCGGCGGCGCTGTCCGATGCCGCGATCGTGGAAGTCTGCCGCGCCGCCGAACGCGCTGGCGCTGATTTCGTGAAGACCTCCACGGGATTTCACCCCTCTGGCGGTGCCAGCGTGCACGCGGTGCAGCTGATGGCCGAGACCGTCGGCGGACGACTCGGTGTGAAGGCCAGCGGCGGCATCCGCACCTCCGAGGCCGCTGCCGAACTGATCGCCGCGGGCGCGACCCGTCTCGGACTCTCAAAATCCCGTGCGGTGCTGGAGGGGTTTCCCGCCTGATGCCGATGCCGAACGTGCGAGCGAATCCTGATAACGCCTGCTGCTGGCGGAATCCAGGTCCAGCGAGCCCGCCTGATATCGCAGCGGCAGTCTGTAGAACCGGATGTACCCGAGGCTGGCTGAAAGAGTCCGGCGAATCCGACGAAGGCCGTGCGGGATTCGCCGATACAACACGGAAATGCCAATCTGGACAGCCATTTCGCCGACCGAAAGGCCACCGTCCGCCACAACGCGCGATCCACGATGTCGCGCTTCGGCTCGCCGACCGCCGCTGGATCAGCAGCTGGTGCTGCCGCTGTTGTCCGCGGCGGGAAGTTCGGTCCGCCCACCTGCCAGCTTCACCACGACGCCGTTATCGGTGACCTTGACATCGGTGGCCTTCAGACCGAGCGGGTAGCTCTGCAGACTCTGCGTGAAAACTTCGACGATGCCCGACACCAGATCGGTCGGTATCCCCATGCCGAGCAGCGCCGCCGACTTCGTCTCGACCTGCACGGTGCCGTCCTTGATCTCCGGCTTCACCTGCAGCTGGGCGAGCCCGCCGAGCACATCCAGGGTCAGCATCCCGGTCGCCGATGAGGACGACACACCGCTGACCAGGCCGCCGAGCGTCTCCCGGATACCGTCGTTGCCCCAGGTGACATCGGCCGAGGAGCTGCCGATGGTACTGCCGCTGCCGCTATTGCTGACCTCGACGTTGTTGAATCTGGCGTGCACCACCATGCCGACGGCCGGGCCGAACTTGGAATCGTCGCTGTCCACCTTCACCTGATCGACCTTCCCGTCGATCCAGGTGATCAGCATCGGCTTGGCTCCGAAGCTCACATCGATCTTCGAACCCATATCCTTCTCGAATTGTGTGCTGATGCACCGCGAAACCTGGTACCGCGCATATGCCTCCCCGCCGACCAGCACGGTAGCGAGCAGAATCGCGACCACAACGAGGGCGATCACCAGGGCGCGCCGGTTGACCGTCAGGGTAGATGGGCTCTTCATACTCATGGGCTCGATTCTTCCCCACGTTTCTGAGCTCGCTCTGTGGGCGCTGTGAGGGGTTCGATTGTGACATGCGACACAGGATTCGAGCGTAGCCTGGTCGACATGGCTGGCGATGCGGCGGGCCGCGCACTCGATTCCACCGAGCACGGGTGGCGTGTACTGCGGCGATTGGCCGGGCGCCATGCGGGGTTCTTCACCACCAGACAGGTACTGCGCGCCGGATGCGAGGCGCACGTTCGCGCCGGTCTCGGCGACGGCTCGGTGACACGGGCCGGGGTCGGGCTGCTGCGGTTGGCCGATTGGCCCACCGGCCCGCTCGACGAATACGCCATGTGGGCGGCCTGGTTCGATGGGGCCGCCGCGGTATCGCATCAGAGTGCTGCGGAGTTGCACGGACTCGGTCGGCTGAGGCCGCGATTCCTGCACATGTCGGTCGGCGCGGGACGTCCGCCGGTCACCCCGCGACTTGTGGTGCTGCGCCGTCCGCTGATTCCGGCCGATCTCGAACCCGCGGGTGGATTTCTGGTGACCACGCCCGTGCGCACGGTGCTCGATCTGGCCGAGGCCGCTATCGGACAATCCGCATTGGATGAGGTGGTCGGCGATGCGGTGGCCATCCATCGCTGCGATACCGACGAAATCCGTTCCGCGAGTGGGCGACTACCCCCGCGTGCCGCGGCCCGGGTGTACCGGGCCCTCACCGTCGCCTGATCGGCGCGGTGAGGACGCGAATGATCCGATTCGGCTATCAATTCGGTCGATCTCCGGTTTTGCCCGGCGCGCGATCATGGCAGGGTGACTGACCATGGGGACGGTAGGTCAGGGCAAGTGGGATCTCGTCTTTCCGTCCGGAGCGCCCGAGCGCATCGGCGACATGTTCGCCACCGCCGTGGTCGCCGACGCGGTCCGCAGATATGACGCCGACCTCGCGCAACAGGTCGAAACCTGCCGGGACTGGCACCGTGCCTACCGCGATATCTTCCGCGCCATGACCGCCTTGGCCGCGAGTTCGCCCGCGGTCTCGGTGGGGATCGCGACCGACGGGTTGCGGGCGGCACGCCAGCTGCTGCGATTCGTGACCGGACACACCATCGCACCGCTGCACAGCGTCGACGTGGACGCGATCGCCACACCCGACGGACTCGGGACCGGCCGGATCGACGGGACCGCGAAGCCCGCGTCTCGGCTCGAAATTCCGTTCCGTGGAACGCTATTGGCCGAGGAGGCGCTCTGGCAGCAGCTGACCGACTGGCGTCGCCGCGGCATTATCGAGCCCGCCTTCGCGGCGGCGGTCGAGCGGGTGATCGATAATCCGGAGTGGTTGTCGCTACCCGGTTTCCGAGTAATCGTCACCGGGGCGGCGTCCGAACTCGGTCCGCTGCGTCCACTATCGCGATGGGGCGCCGACATTCTCGCGATCGATTTGCCCGGACCGCGGCGGTGGCATGGGATTTCGGAGATCGCGAAAGCGGGAGCGGGCCGACTGCGCTATCCCGTCACGGCCGGGCCCGGCGCGGATATCACCAGGCAGTTCCCGGCATTGGTGCATTGGATACGCGCGCAGTTCGACCACGACGCTCGGCCGGTATTCGGCCTGTACGCGAGTGGCCCGGGACCGCAAGGGGTTCGGCTGGCCGCCGCGTTGGATCTCCTCGTCGAGGATCTGCTCGAGCACCGCGATGACGCTGCCGTCGCATACCTCGGTTCGCCGACCGACTGCTACGCCGTTCCCGAGGGCGTCATCGCGGATGCCCACGCCCGCCTGCGCGAGCACGGCCCGCACCTTTTGCGCGTGCTCACCGCATCAGCCCTCTACCGACCCAACTACCGCACCACGAATCCCGACCACCTCGGCGCGACCTGGAGCGTCGCCGACATACTGCTCCCAGCCCAGGGACCGAATCACGCGCTGGCCCAACGGCTGCTGCGCTGGCGCGCGATCATCGCGCACACCGCGGGCCGCACGGTCTCATGCGCCGTCGCACCACCCGCCAGCACGAAATCCCTGCGCGCCCAACGTTCCCTCGCCGCCTCCTACCGCGGCGCCCGCCACTTCGGTATCGAAGTCTTCGACCCCGACACCGCCCGAACCCTCTTGGCGGCCAAGCTCGTTGCCGACCTCTTCGCCCCACCGGAAACCCCCGCCGACACCAACCCCGAGGCCCTATTCGTGGCCGGTGCCGCCCACGGCGGCCTCTGGCGTCAGCCCTACGAGCCGACCTCAACCCTCCCGCTCGCGGCCCTTATCGGCCATATCCGCGGGCTCTTCGGCCGCCCCTGACGCCCCCGAGAAGCGAGCGTAGACAGACGGCGCCACAGGTCGGGCGTAGTCAAATGGTCGTCCGAAACTCGACCACCAACCACCATTCGACTCCCCTCGACAAACCGCAGCCCAGCCACCCAACAGTCAGCGTGGCCATGGACGCCACCCCTTTTCAAGATCAGGTGGAAACTATGGCGGCATCGGTCGAGAAGCCACCGCCACCAGTGCCACCTGATCTTGATCTAAGGCGCGACGGTGGCCCAGGGGACCGAGAGCACGCAGTCGCGCATGCGGCGGCGGTAGGTGCGGACTGGAAAACCCTCTTGGCGCAGGTACTCGGCCGCCGCGCGCCAGCGGACTCGGGGGCCGAAGGGGGCGAGTGGGGCGGCACGGGCCCATGCGCGGTCAGCGGCTGACAAAAGCGCGTGGATCGGTTCGCCGGGAATGTTGCGGTGGATCAACACTTTCGGCAGGCGCTCGGCGATATCGGACGGACGCTCGACCGTGAACGGATCCCAGGCCAGGGTGAGCGAGCGCGGCCCGGATCGATCCAACAGCACCCATGCACACCGTCTGCCCAGCTCATCGCAGGTGCCGTCGACGAGTAAACCGGCCGGATCCATTCCGGACACAATGGTGGCCCAGGCATCGGGTACAGCGGACTCCGGATATTGCCGCAGCACGTTGAACGCGCGCACCAGCACCGGCCGCAGTCCAGCTAATTCGAAACCGCCGCGGGCGAAGGTGACGCCGTCGCGACCGGGCACCACCCGTTCCGGATCGATTTCCAGTCCGACCACCCGCACATCCGCCCGGACCGTGCGCAGTCGACCAGCCAACTCGAGCGTGGTCCACGGACTCGCCCCGTAGCCCAGGTCGACGACCAGTGGATCGGCCGCATCGCGCAGTCGGCCGGTGACCAGCTCGTCGTGGATCAGCCAGCGGTCGCTGCGTCGCAATCGGTTGACACCGGTGGTGCCTCTGGTGATGGTGCCGACCGGTCTCAGCGGGTCGGGTTTTGCTCTTCCAGCCACTTCACGGTCTGCTCGGCCTCGGCGCGGAACAGGTCGACCAGGTTGACCAGCATCAGCTGTTCGAGTCGCGGGCCGACCATCGGAATGAATACCTTGGCCTCGGAGGAGAACCGCATGGTGCAGCCGGTATCGGTGGGGAACAGGCGAATGGTGCCGCCGAGGCTGCCCGGCCCGGCCGGAATGGATGCCGAGAACTTGCCGACGGATTCGTTCTCGTCGAACGGCCCCCAGCTCTCCTTGCGGGTGATGACCATGTCCTTGCGCATGACGGTCTGCGCGATCTCCGGCAGCATGTCGCGCGGCAGGATGTGGTTGAGCACGATGTCGATACCGGAGTCGCTGACATCGAGGCCGGCGACTTCATTGCCGG
This sequence comes from Nocardia anaemiae NBRC 100462, assembly GCF_001612725.1. Lineage (GTDB taxonomy): Bacteria > Actinomycetota > Actinomycetes > Mycobacteriales > Mycobacteriaceae > Nocardia > Nocardia anaemiae. Next base: position 18,861 of record NZ_BDAZ01000012.1, read on the forward strand.
GCGCTAGTTTCGACATCTCCGCGCACCGGTCTTCCCAGTACTCCCGGGTCGACAGCGCCGCGTAAAGCTCCTTGGTGGTGTGCAGCGGGAAGCGGGCTGAATAGTCCAGTCGGCGAGCCATGTGGGGTTACGTTACCGGGACCGGCGGCCGCCGCATCGCTCGGCGTTGGGTCTGGGGATTCGCCACAATCTCCACACCCATGCCACGCGGAATCCGCACATCGTCCGGACAGAATCGCAGTATGAACAGGACGTGGGAGGCGTGGGGCGGGGTGATCACGGCGACGATCGCGGCATTTCCGCTTGCCGTTGCCCTCGCGTGGCGGCCGATGTCCTCGTCAACGCGATCGGAGCCATGCTCGCCGGACTTGCGTCGAAACGCTGGTGGCTGTCGAGCTCACCAGAGGTCATGCCGACCAAGCTCAGTGCTTAGCGAGCCAGTTGTTCGTGAACTCTTCCTCGTTCGTCAGCAACTCGGTCAACCGCTCCGCGATGGCGGCCTCGATCTTCCCGCCGAACAGCGGAATCTTCACCTCGATGGTGCCCTTGGTCTGGGCGACCGAACCGGAGCCGTCGGCCGTGAGCTCAATGGTGCCGCGCACCTCGGCGGGCGCACCCTCGACCCGTGCGGTGAAGGTGGCCGAATCGCCGGTCCAGGTCTCGGTGCGCGGGATGATCAGATCGCCGGGCCGTACCGCGGTGATCGCGGCTGGCAGCAGCTCGGCCGCGATGACCTGCACCATCTCGACCTTGACCTGGTCGCCGTTGACGGTGACCGAATCCAGCCGGGCATTTTCGCCACCCACCTCGGCGATGCGGTCCTTCCAATACTGCTCATCGGCGAAGGCCGCGCGTACGGCGGCGACCGGATGCGAGTAGCGAGCCGTGTACGCCAGGGGTGTAGCCATGGTCGAACAGGCTACCGTCTGGGGCGTGCGAACTTCACGGGTGGTGTCGGCGGACCAGCTGCGCGAGCTGCTGGTCGATAGCGGTGCGCGGCTGCGCGAGTCGGTTCGGCTGGCCGAGCTGACCACATTGCGGGTCGGCGGTCCGGCCACGGTCGCGGAGTGTGCGACGACCGATGCGTTGGTCGCGACGGTCCGGACGCTGGACGCCGCTGGCATTCCACTACTACTGCTCGCGGGCGGATCCAATCTGCTCATCGGTGACGACGGCTTCGACGGTGTCGTGGTCAGGGTCTGCAACGAGGCGGTCGAGATCGGCTCGAACGGCGTGGTCGCCGAGGCCGGGGCGAACTGGGACACGGTGGTCGCGGCCACGATCGAGGCCGGTCTCGGCGGCCTGGAATGCCTGTCGGGCATACCAGGGTCGGCCGGTGCGACGCCGGTACAGAATGTCGGCGCGTACGGCGTGGAGGTCGAGAGCCTGTTGCGCCAGGTGCGGCTGCTGGAACGGGCCAGCGGCGAAATCCGCTGGGTCGAACCGGCCGAACTCGGCTTCGGCTACCGCACCAGCGCACTCAAGCATCGCGATACCGCCGTCGTGCTCGCGGTGGACTTCGCACTCAATCCCGACGGTTCGAGCGCACCACTGCGCTACGGCGAACTCGCGCACGCACTCGGCGCCGGCAACGGTGACTCACGTCCGGCCGATCAGGTCCGGGCGGCGGTGCTGAAGCTGCGCGCTGGCAAGGGCATGGTGCTCGATCCGGCCGATAACGACACCTGGAGCGCGGGCTCGTTCTTCACCAATCCGGTCGTCGCGAACCATCGTGTCGAGGAAGTGAAGGCTGCGATCATCGCTCATGTGGGCGATGTCACGATCCCGATCTATCCCGCGCCCGACGGCGTGAAATTCTCCGCGGGCTGGCTCATCGAGCGAGCGGGTTTCGCCAAGGGATTTCCGGGTCCGGATGCCCCGGCCCGGCTGTCCACGAAACATACGCTGGCCTTGACCAACCGCGGCAGCGCGACCGCCGCCGATCTGGTCGCACTGGCCCGCACGGTCCGCGACGGTGTCGCCGAGCGATTCGGTATCCGACTGGAACCAGAGCCGGTACCCATCGGGGTGGATCTCTAAACGAGTGAAACGGACACCACACTCTTCGCGGGCCGGACACCCGGTTTTCGCCGCGTAAATTCGATGAAGTGAGTCATCGTCCAGTCATCCACAGACCGGCCGCCGCCGTCTCCGCCGTGCTGCTCGTGGTAGTCGCGCTGGTGGCCGGATGCACGTCCGACAAAGGCGGAAAGACCGACTCCGCCAAAGAAAACCCCGTCGCCAAGGTCACGCTGACACCTGCCGCCGACGCCAAGAACGTCAATCCGACCGCACCGATCTCGGTCACCGTCACCGACGGCGCCATCGATCAGATCGCGTTGACCAACGCCAACGGCAAGCAGGTCGCGGGCGAACTCGCCGCGGACAAGCACAGCTACAAGATCACCGAAGCGCTCGGCTACGACGCCAAGTACACCTGGTCCGGCACCGCGGTCGGCGTCGACAACAAGCCGGTCCCGATCGGGGGCGCCTTCACCACCCTCGCACCGAAGAACACCTTCCCCGCGACGCTCAATATCGCCGATAACCAGGAAGTCGGCATCGCCGCGCCGATCATCTTGCAGTTCAAGGGATCTGTGCAGAACAAGGCCGCGGTGGAGAAGGCGCTCACCGTCACCACGAACCCGCCGACCGAGGGCGCCTGGGCCTGGTTCCCGGACGACAACGGCGGCTCGCGCGTGCACTGGCGGCCGAAGGACTACTGGGTGCCCGGCACCACCGTGCACGTCGCGGCCAAGCTCTACGGTCTGGATCTCGGCGGTGGAAACTACGGATATACCGATCTCACTTCGGATTTCCGGATCGGCCGCAGCCAGATCGTCAAGGCCAACGCACCGAGCCATCGCATGCAGGTCGTGCGCGACGGACAGGTCGTCTTCGATTTCCCGGTCAGCTATGGCGAGGGCAATGAGGCGCGCAATGTCACGCGTTCCGGTGTGCACGTCGTCACCGAGAAGTACGAAGACTTCATGATGTCGAATCCGCCGTTCTACACCAACGTTCGCGAACGCTGGGCCGTACGCATCTCGAATAACGGCGAATTCATCCACGCCAACCCGCAATCCCTTTCGGCACAGGGCTCTTCGAATGTCACCAACGGCTGCATCAACCTGTCGCCGACCGACGCGCAGGCATACTTCCCGACCGCGCTCTACGGCGACCCGGTCGAGGTGATCGGCACATCGATCGCACTGTCGGCCGCCGACGGCGATCTCTACGACTGGACCATCGACTGGAATTCCTGGACCGGGCTGTCCGCATTGCAGGGCGAGCCCAAGAATCCGGTGTCCGCGACCCCGGTGCCGCCGCTGCCCGCCGGTGGTCGCTGAGCTAGGCAAACCCGGCGTGACATGCGACGATCGGTCAGGTGACCAGTAGACCCGCCACGGAGGACAACCTGCGCGAGCTCGCGCGCCTGCGTCGCATCCGCGACCGGATCGACCGGGAGTACGCGCAGCCGCTCGACGTCGAGCGGCTGGCGCGGGACGAGCACATATCGGCCGGTCACCTGAGCCGTCAGTTCAAGCTGGCCTACGGCGAGTCGCCGTACTCCTACCTGATGACGCGGCGCATCGAGCGCGCGATGTCGCTACTGCGGCGTGGCGATCTCAGCGTCACCGAGGTCTGTTTCGCGGTCGGCTGCCAGTCATTGGGCACCTTCAGCACTCGGTTCACCGAGTTGGTCGGAATGCCGCCCAGCGCCTACCGGGAGCAGGCCGAGCACGCCACGGTGGATCTGCCGACGCTGATCGTGAAACGGGTGACCAGACCGATCAGGAATCGAGAAGCGCGGGTCACCTAGCAGCAATTAGCGTGAAAGCCATGGACATCACCATTCAAGCGAGCTTCCTTCCACAGGACGACCCCGAGGCCGCGCTGGCCTTCTACCGCGACGCCCTCGGCTTCGAGCTGCGCAAAGACGTCGGATTCAACGGTATGCGCTGGCTTACCGTCGGACCGGTCGACCAGCCGGGCACATCCATCGTCCTGCACCCGCCCGCCGCCGATCCGGGCATCACCGACGACGAGCGCCGCACTATCGCGGAGATGATGGCCAAGGGCACCTACGCCAGCATCCTGCTGGCTAGCAAGGATGTCGACGCCACCTTCGAGAAGGTGCAGGCCACCAATGCCGAGGTCGTGCAGGAGCCGACCGATCAGCCGTACGGGGTTCGCGACTGCGCCTTCCGCGATCCCGCCGGGAACATGGTCCGTATCCAGCAGGTGAGCTGAGAATCGCAGCACCGTCTCGACACCGGTGGCGACCGCTGGTCACCGGCGTCGAGCCGGGCAATTGCCACGACCACCGCCGCAGAAGTAACCGAAACGCACTGCTCGAAGCTGATTAGATCGAGCTAGTCGACTCCGACGGAGACCGCGCATGCGGCCCGCGCAACCAGATGGAGAACCGAGCAGATGGCCAAGAAGACGGATACGCGAACGCACGCTGCCGACAGCCACGATCTGATCCGCGTGCTCGGCGCACGCGTGAACAACCTCAAGGACATAAGCATCGAAATCCCGAAGCGCCGACTGACGGTGTTCACCGGGGTTTCCGGGTCGGGCAAGAGTTCGCTGGTATTCGACACCATCGCCGCAGAGTCGCAGCGGCTGATCAACGAGACCTACAGCAGCTTCGTGCAGGGCTTCATGCCCACTCTGGCGCGGCCAGAGGTCGACGTGCTCGACGGATTGACCACCGCGATCATCGTCGACCAGCAGCGCATGGGCGCCGATCCGCGCTCCACCGTCGGCACCGCCACCGACGCCAACGCCATGCTTCGCATCCTGTTCAGCCGACTCGGAAAGCCGCATATCGGCTCACCGCAGGCGTTCTCGTTCAATGTCGCCTCGATCAGCGGTGCGGGTGCGGTCGCGATCGAGCGTGCCGGGAAGACGGTGAAGGAGCGCCGCAGTTTCAGCATCACCGGCGGTATGTGTCCGCGCTGTGAGGGCCGGGGTTCGGTCAACGATATCGATCTGACCCAGCTGTACGACGACACCAAATCGCTGAACGAGGGCGCGCTCACCATCCCCGGCTACAGCATGGACGGCTGGTTCGGGCGCATCTTCACCGGCTGTGGTTTCTTCGATCCGGATAAGCCGATCAAGAAGTACAACAAGCGCGAACTCAACGATCTGCTCTACAAGGAACCGACCAAGATCAAGGTCGACGGCATCAACCTGACCTACGAGGGTCTGATCCCGCGGATCCGCAAGTCGATGCTGGCCAAGGACGTCGACGCGCTGCAGCCGCATATCCGCGCCTTCGTGGAGCGGGCGGTCACCTTTCAGGTCTGCCCGGAATGCGACGGCACCCGGCTGAGCGAGTTGGCGCGATCGTCGAAGATCAAGGGCATCAGCATCGCCGACGCCTGTGCCATGCAGATCAGCGATCTGGCCGAATGGGTCAGTGGACTGAAGGAGCCGTCGGTGGCGCCACTGCTGACCTCGCTGCGGCACACCCTCGACTCGTTCGTGGAGATCGGGCTGGGCTACCTATCGTTGGAACGGCCCGCGGGCACGCTGTCGGGTGGTGAGGCGCAGCGCGTCAAGATGATCCGCCACCTCGGCTCCTCGCTCACCGACGTCACCTACGTATTCGACGAGCCGACCGCCGGTCTGCATCCGCATGACATCCAACGGATGAACGAACTGCTGCTGCGGCTGCGGGACAAGGGCAATACGGTGCTCGTCGTCGAGCACAAGCCGGAGACGATTGTCATCGCCGACCACATCGTCGACCTGGGGCCCGGCGCGGGTACGGGCGGCGGCACCGTCTGCTTCGAGGGCAGCGTCGATGGGTTGCGCGGCAGCGGCACCGTAACCGGCCGCCACTTCGACGACCGGGCCGCGTTGAAGGAAACGGTACGAAAGCCCAACGGCGCGTTGGCGATTCGCGGTGCATCGACGAACAACCTGCGTGATGTCGATGTAGATATTCCGCTCGGTGTGCTCGCCGTCATCACCGGCGTCGCGGGCTCGGGTAAGAGCTCACTCGTGCACGGATCGATACCCCCTGGCGCGGACGTCGTGTCCGTCGATCAGGGCGCGATCCGCGGCTCCCGCCGGAGCAATCCGGCGACCTACACCGGACTGCTCGATCCGATCCGCAAGGCATTCGCGAAGGAAAACGGCGTCAAGCCAGCACTTTTCAGTGCGAATTCGGAGGGCGCGTGCCCCAACTGCAACGGCGCGGGCGTCATCTACACCGACCTGGCGGTGATGGCCGGTGTCGCGACCACCTGTGAGGAGTGCGAGGGCAAGCGGTTCCAGGCCGCGGTGCTCGAGTACCACCTCGGCGGCCGCGATATCAGCGAAGTACTCGCGATGTCGGTGACCGAGGCGCAGGAGTTCTTCAGCGACGGCGCGGCGCGCACCCCGGCCGCGGAGAAGATCCTCGACCGGCTCGCCGATGTCGGACTCGGCTATCTCACCCTCGGCCAGCCGCTCACCACGCTGTCCGGCGGCGAGCGGCAGCGGCTCAAGCTGGCCACCCATATGGCCGAGAAGGGTGGCGTCTACGTCCTCGACGAGCCGACGACCGGCCTGCACCTCGCCGATGTCGAACAGCTGCTCGGCCTGCTCGACCGGCTGGTCGACTCGGGTAAGTCGGTGATCGTCATCGAGCACCACCAGGCGGTCATGGCGCACGCCGACTGGATCATCGACCTCGGTCCCGGCGCGGGCCACGACGGCGGCAAGATCGTCTTCGAGGGCACGCCCGCCGACCTGGTCGCCGAGCGGGCCACCCTCACCGGCGAACATCTGGCGGCATACGTCGGCGCATAACGAAAATCGCCCCCGCTCGGACGAACCGTGCGGGGGCGAAATGCGTGGCGATTACCGCGCATTCTCCTTGACGAGCGCACCGTCCGCACCGAACGATTCGGCATCGACGATCGAATCCTTCTGCTGCTTGGCGAGCAGATCGCGAATCTCGATGAGCAATTCGATTTCGGACGGCTCGGCCACCTTGGCGGTGCCGAAGCGGTTCTTCAGTGTCTTCATCGGCACCATCAGCACGAAGTACAGCACCGCTGCGACCAGCACGAAATCGATGAGTGCGGTGATGATCGGCCCGATCGCGATGAAGGTGGCCGGTTTACCGGAGACCAGCTGAACGCCGAGTCCCAGCTCATTGGTCTTACCGAATACCGCGAGCAGCGGGTTGATGATTCCCTTTGTCACCGCTGTCACCACCGCGGTGAACGCGGTACCCATGACCACCGCGACAGCGAGATCGATAACGTTGCCGCGCATCACGAAATCTTTGAAACCCTTGAGCATGAGCCGAGCTACTCCAATCCGGTCTAAACGCGTTTCAAGCACCCGATGCTAACGTTCGCGCCAAGGATGAGCGAATTTTCAGCAATCGAGAAACGTTCGATTCGGATGGAGTATCGCCGATTACGTCAGCCGCGGCGAGCGAAGCGTCCCGGACCGGCCTGGTCACGCGGCTTGACGATAATCTGGTCCAGATTCACATGTGACGGTCGCGACGCCACGAACCCGATGATCTCCGCGATATCCTGCGCCACCAGCGGATCGATGCCCTCGTACACCTTGGCCGCACGTTCCTCGTCCCCGGCGAATCGCACCAGCGAGAACTCCGTTTCGACTGCGCCGGGGGCGATTTCGGTGAGCCGCACCGGCTGGCCGAGCAATTCGCCGCGCAATGTTCGGTGCAGTACGGCCTGTGCGTGCTTGGCCGAGGTGTAGCCGGACCCGTTGTCGTAGGCCTCGAAGGCGGCGACCGAGGTGATGGTGACGATGAGCCCGTCACCCGACGCGATCAGCTTCGGCAGCAAGGCCTTGGTCACTCGCAGCGTGCCGAGCACATTGGTTTCCCACATCCAGCGCCAGTCGTCCAGATCCGCCTCGGCCACGGGGGCCAGCCCCTTCGCCCCACCCGCGTTGTTGACGAGCACATCGGCGTTCTCGACCGCATCGGTGAACGCGCGCACGGAATCTTCCGAGGTCACATCGAGTTCTAGTGCGGTACCGCCGATTTCGTCGGCGAGGCGCCGCAGCCGATCGAGCCTTCGCGCGCCGACGATCACGTGATAGCCCTGTTTGGCGAGCTCCCTGGCGGTGGCCTCGCCGATTCCCGAGCTGGCTCCGGTCACGACGGCAGTGCGAATGCTCATGGATCCGATCCTAAGTGCAGGTGGTTTGCTGGTGAGTCCGGCAGTTGCCCGGATCACCGCATCGGACCGGCCGCCGTTAGCCTCGGTGACATGGCTATTCGGGAAGCGGTCAGTGCGGACGGAACGAGCATCGTCTATCGGGTCAGCGGTCCGGCCGACGGCAGGCCACTGCTGCTGGTGCACGGTTGGTCGGCCAATCTGCAGTGCTGGGGTGCGGCTGCGGACGACCTGGCCGAGCGCTTCCGGGTGCTCGCCGTCGACCTGCGCGGCCACGGCTACTCCGGCGCGCCGGAGACCGGCTACGACGATCCGAAGAACTGGGCCGCCGATATCGCCGCGGTGCTGGCGGCCGAGGGCATCGATTCCGGTGCGGTGCTGCTCGGCTGGTCCTATGGCGGCATCGTGATCAGCGACTATCTGAGCGCCTACGGCACCGGCGCGGTCGCGGGGGTCGTCTACTCGGGTTCGATGGCCAATATCGGCCGCGCACCCGGAGCGCAGACCGGTTCGGCAATGCATCAGGCCATTCCCGGTGTCTTCGAGGAAAGTGCGGGACGTGCCTTGCGTGCATTCGGCGCCTTCGGCAATGCGAATACCGGACCCGGTCCGGATAAGGGCGTCGATGCGCAGCGCATCTTCGGCGCGAGCCTCGGCACGCCGCCTCGGGTGCGCAAGGCGCTGTTCTACCGGACCGTCGACAACACCGAAACGCTACGCACCCTGGACATTCCGGTGCTGGTCCTGCACGGAACCAAGGATCCGGTGGTGCCGATCGAGAACGGTCGCTACATCCTCGACGCGGTGCCCGACGGCCGCGGCTCGTTTTGGGCGGACGCGCAGCACGGACTGTTCATCGAGGATCGCGCCCGCTTCGTCGCCGAGGTGAGCGCGTTCATCGATGATCTGAATTAGCCGTCCGAAATTCGCTGGCGTCGCGCGCTCGGCTCGAGCAGACTGGTCCTGTCGCGGTGCACAAGATCAGCGCCGGACGGATATCCGCACCGCGCGTGAGAACCCTCACGAAACTGCTGTGACGACTGTCACTCGCCCCGGTTACGGCGTCTGAGTTGGGCAATCCAACGTGCACTATGGATGGTGTGAGTCAACGCCCGGACCTACGGCCGAATCGGATCGCCGTGTTATCGGTGCACACCTCACCACTTGCTCAACCGGGCACCGGTGATGCGGGCGGCATGAACGTCTATGTGCTGCAAACCGCCCTTCAGCTGGCCCGACGCGGCACCGAGGTCGAGATTTTCACCCGGGCCACCTCCTCGAACGTGCCGCCGGTCCAGGAGGCGGCCCCGGGGGTCCTGGTGCGCAATGTGGTGGCTGGCCCGTTCGAGGGACTGGACAAGCACGACTTGCCGACCCAGCTGTGCCCGTTCACCGCCGAGGTGCTGCGCCAAGAGGCCAGACACCTGCCCGGTCACTATGACCTCGTCCATTCGCACTACTGGCTCTCCGGTCAGGTCGGCTGGCTTGCGCGGGACCGCTGGCGGGTGCCGCTGGTGCACACCGCGCACACCTTGGCCGCGGTGAAGAACGCGGCGCTGGCCGAGGGCGACTGCCCCGAACCCGCGACCCGCGAGATCGGCGAAAAGCAGGTGATCGCCGAGGCCGATCGGATGGTCGCCAACACCGCGGAGGAGGCACGCCAGCTCATCGAGCTGTACGGCGCCGATCCCGAGCGCATCGATGTGGTACCGCCCGGCGCGGATCTGACTCGCTACCGTCCCGGTGAAAAGGCCGCGGCCCGAGCCGAATTGGGGCTGGCCGCCGACGAGCGGATCGTCGCCTTCATCGGCCGCATCCAGCCGCTCAAGGCCCCGGATGTGCTGGTCCGCGCGGCCGCGGAGCTGCTCTACCGCGATCCGTCGCGCAAGCTGCGGGTGCTCATCGTCGGCGGGCCGTCCGGCACCGGACTGGAGCGCCCCGACGCACTGATCGAACTCGCCGCCGCGCTCGGCATCGCCGAGCACGTCACCTTCCTGCCGCCGCAGCCGCCGGACCGCCTGGTGCAGGTGTATCGGGCCGCCGACCTGGTCGCGGTGCCCAGCTACAACGAATCCTTCGGTCTGGTCGCCATCGAAGCGCAGGCCAGCGGAACCCCGGTACTCGCGGCCGATGTGGGCGGACTCGGCACCGCCGTGCGCCACGGTGAGACCGGCCTGCTGGTGCCCGGGCATCGGACGCCGGACTGGGCCGATGCCCTCGGCCACCTGCTCGACGACGGCGAGCGACTACGCCGGATGGGGCTGCGCGCGGTCGAGCACGCGGGGCATTTCTCCTGGGAGCACACCGCGGACGGACTGCTCGCCAGTTATTCGGCGGCGCTGGCCGATTTCCGCGCGCTGCGCACCGGCCGCGGCCGGGTCTTCGAGGCCGCGCGGGCCGAGGAACGCACTACCCTCGCGGGGGAACGCAGTGCTGTTCTCCTCGGCGAGAGCAGTCAGGCCAGATCGCGGGCGCTGTGGCGGCGCCGGACGGGAGCGCACCGATGAGCACGGTAGCCGCGACCGCGCAGCTGATCGACGAAACGTTGCGCGAGCGCGAAATCGAGTACACCCAGCCCAGCCAGGAGACCTTCGTCGTCATCCTGCCCGGCGAGCGCAAACTCAAGACCACCGTGATGCTCACCGTCGGCAAGCACGGACTGCGGATCGAATCGTTCGTCTGCCGAAAGCCCGACGAGAACTTCGAGGGCGTCTACAAATTCTTGCTGCGCCGCAACCGCCGCCTCTACGCGGTGGCCTACACCTTGGATCGCGTCGGCGATATCTACCTGGTCGGCCGCATGGCCACGCACGCCGTCACCCCCGACGAACTGGACCGGATCTTCGGCCAGATCCTGGAGGCCGTCGACGCCGACTTCAATGTGCTGCTGGAACTCGGCTTCGCCGAATCCATTCGCCGGGAATGGAAGTGGCGCGTATCGCGCGGTGAATCCCTGCAGAACTTGCGCGCCTTCGAGCATCTGGTGGAAACCGCCGACCAACCCTGAGTTCGCCCGGGTGCGAACCCGCTGTGGTGAATGCGGACCCGGTGTGAGTCCGCGACTGTGGATGCACAGGCGGCGGGTGAACGCAGACCTGGTGTGAGTCCGCGACCGTGCGTGCGGAGACAGCGGCCGGGTCCGGATCCGAGCAGGGTTCGTCGACGTCGATCCGACGCCGACGCGCTCGGCGTAGGCGACAATCGCGCTGTGGGAATGCCGCGAGGTACAGGAAAGGCTGCCCGGCGATGATGGTTCTTGCTCTGGATATCGGTGCGACGAAATTCGCCGCCGGGGTCGTCTCCGCGGGCCGGAAGGTACGTGATGTGCGGCGGGTCGATGTGCCACCGGAGTCGGTGTGGGCGGCATGTCGCGAGCTGCTGTTGGAAGTCGCCGGTGACGCGACGGTTTCGGCGATCGGCATCGGTTCGGCCGGGCCGGTCGATGTGCGGACCGGTGTCACCAGGCCGCTGAACATTCCGGAATGGAAGCCGGGCTTTCCGATCGTGGCCGAAGTGCAGCGGCTGTTCCCTTCGGCCGCAGTGCGATTCGCTATGGACGGCGCCTGCCTCGCCCTGGCCGAACATCACGTCGGCGCGCTGCGCGGCATTCCGAACGGCCTGGCCATGACGGTTTCCTCGGGCATCGGCGGCGGCATCATCGCCGACGGGCGGGTGCTGCTCGGGCGCACCGGCAATGCCGGACACGTCGGCCACATCGTGGTGCCGGGTTGGGATGTGCCCTGTGAATGCGGCGGCGTCGGCTGTGTCGAGGCGATTGCGAGCGGCATGTCGTCGGTGCGCTGGGCGCGCGAACAGGGTTGGCGCGGCGAGACCGGCGCCGCACTGGCGAAGGCCGCGCATACCGGCAACGAGATCGCGCTGGCCGCGCTGCACCGGGCCGGAACCGCGCTCGGCACTGCCATCGCCTCCGCGGCCTCGACACTCGATATCGACCGGGTGGTGATCGGCGGCGGCTTCGCGCAGTCGGGCGAACCACTGTGGGAACCGCTGCGCGCGGCCGTGACCCGGCACGCGGGTTTGGACTTCCTGGGCGAGCTGCGGGTGGTGCCGTCGCGAATCACCAATGGCGCCACCCTGGTTGGCGCCGGTGTGCTCGCGGCGAGCCACGATACCGCCGATGCCATCTCCTGAGCAGTGGGAACGGGTGTGAGCCCGGTTCGCGCACATGCCAGAATGGCCTGCATGACGTACACCCTCGTGTTGCTGCGCCACGGCGAGAGCGAATGGAATGCCATGAACCTTTTCACCGGCTGGGTGGATGTGCACCTGACCGATAAGGGCATCGCCGAGGGCAAGCGCGCCGGGGAACTGCTGGCCGAACACGGCATCCTGCCGGATATCGTCTACACCTCGGTGCTGCGTCGCGCGATCAGCACCGCGAATATCGCGCTGGACGCCGCCGACCGGCACTGGATCCCGGTGGTGCGCGATTGGCGCCTCAACGAGCGCCACTACGGCGATCTGCAGGGCAAGAACAAGGCGCAGGTCCGCGATCAGTACGGCGACGAGCAGTTCATGCTGTGGCGGCGCAGCTACGACACCCCGCCGCCGCCCATCGACCCCGCCAACGAGTACAGCCAGGAGAGCGACCCGCGCTACGACGGCATCGACGTCCCGAAGACCGAATGCCTGCTCGATGTGGTGAACCGGATGGTCCCGTACTGGGAGTCGACCATCTCGAAGGATCTGCTCTCGGGCAAGACCGTTCTCGTTGCGGCACACGGCAATTCGCTGCGCGCGCTGGTCAAGCATCTGGACCGGATCTCCGATGACGATATCGCCGGGCTGAACATTCCCACCGGTATCCCGCTGCGCTATGAGCTGGACGAGAACTTGCGCCCGATTCGTCCGCGTGAGTACCTCGACCCCGAGGCCGCCGCCGCGGGTGCCGCGGCCGTCGCCAGCCAGGGCGGCAAGTAAGCACCTCGAGCGACGCGCCGCGACCGGATTCGGTCGCGGCGCGTCGCCGTTTCAGGTGGTGACACGCCGTTTGCCTCGACCGGGGATGGAACTGGGGCGCGCGTCGCGAGCGGTTAGCTGCTCTCGCCTGGGTTAGTGTGAATTCTGCAGGTTGGTGGGGGTTTCCTCAGCCTTGCGCAAGCTTTATGCGGTGCCTGGTGCTGTATGTGAACCAGTATTCGACCCGAAATTCATGTAACCCGGAGTTCGAACCTACTCGTCGGTATGTAAGCTCTGGTCGTTCGACCAGTCCGAGAGGCGGATCACCACCTGATGCAGACAATGTTGCGTGCCACAGTGGCGGCAGTCGCCACGGCGGTGCTCATTCCATTCGTCACCCAGAGCGCGATCGCCGAGCCGGAACCGTCCGGTCCCGACGGCGGCGCGGCAGGGGCCGCCTGGGTCGCGGCCGAGGACGGTCCCCAGCAGTACCCGAATGTGAATATCCAATGGGATATCCCGATCACGATGAGCGACGGCACCGTCCTCGAGGGCAATGTGTACCGTCCGGCGGATGCGGCGGGTCGCCCGATCGACACCCCGACGCCAACGGTGGTCAACCTGACCCCGTACACCAAACTGGTCTCCAACATCGCCGACAGCGCGATGTCCATTCCGGGCCTGTCCGATGCGCTGATCGAACTGTTCCGCCAGATCGACCTCAGCGGGACCCCGCTCTCCGGCGTCACCGATCTGACCAAATCCTTCGGCGGCGGCGAACTGCGCAACTTCGCGGTCGACCGGCAGCTCATCAAGAGCGGTTACACCCAGGTCGTGGTCGACGTGCGCGGCACCGGATTCTCCCAGGGCATTTGGGACATGCTGCGCCAGCGCGAACAGCAGGACACCCTCGAGGTGATCGACTGGGCCGCGCGTCAGCCATGGTCCGACGGCCGCATCGGCATGAACGGCCTGTCGTATTCGGGTATCAATCAGGTCCAGGTGGCCGCGATGCACCCGCCCGCGCTGAAGGCGATCTTCCCGGTCGTGCCGGGCAGTGACCTGGTCAACGATGTGCTCGCACCCGGCGGCGGCTTCGGCTTCAACTTCATTCCGCTGTGGCTGACCGCCATCAACGGCCTCAAGCTCGTTCCGGATGTCGCGTCGATGCTCAACGGACAGTTCGATATGAAGTGGCTCGCGGATCGTGCCAAGGATCCGTTCACCTTCATGGACGTGCTGCTCAATGTCTACAGCACCACCCGGATCGAGGACCTGGACCCGCGCGCCAAGGAACTGCTGACCGGTTCGTCGGCCGCGCGCGCGGCCTGGCTCAGCGATCCGAGCAGGATTCAGGTGCCCACCTTCGTCACCGGCGGCTGGCACGATCTGTTCACCTACTCGGAATCCAAGATCTACAACGAGATTCCGCTGCCCGCTGGCCAGAAGCAGCTGCTGATGGGCAATACCTACCACGTCGGCTCCGGCAATGAATACGGCAAGCCCGGCCTGCCGCCGCGGCTGGACGTATTGCAGCGCGCGTGGTTCGACAAGTGGCTCAAGGGAATCGACAACGGTATCGATCAGTATGGTCCGATCACCCTGCGGCAGCAGGGTGGCGGCTGGATCACCACCGACTCGTTCGCCGATCCGCGGACCGGATCCCAGGATGCCGAATATCGCCGAATGTATCTGTCCGCCAACGGAAGTGGCACCGCGAACAGCCGGTACGACGGATCGTTGCTCGCCGCGGCGAGCCCGGACTCGGCGCGGCTCACGGTCGCGCCAGGCCTGACTACCCTGTGCTCCAACGACGCAGCGCAGGGTAGTGCGGGTTTCCTCTCGATCATCGATGGCTGTGCCAAGGACTCCCGGATCGCGGAGCTGAACGGGCTCACCTTCACCAGCGACCCGGTCGCCGAACCGACCACCATTTCCGGCCGAATCGCCGCGCACCTCAATACCGTTCAGGACGCCGCCGACGGCTATTGGGTGGTCACGGTGAACGATGTCGCGCCGGACGGACAGTCCACCGTGCTCTCCTCGGGCCAGTTGATGGCGTCGCTGCGTCAGGTCGACGAGGCGAACAGCACCCGTTCCGTCAGTGGCGATTACACCGACCCGCGCCCCTATACCTCGCTGGACCTGCGTCAGCCGACCGTGCCGGGGGAGGAGACGACCCTGGATATCGCCCTGCCCGCCACCGAGGCGATTCTGCGGCCCGGCCACCGCCTGCGCGTGGATGTCTTCGCGGGCAACTTCCCCAAGGGCCTGCCGGTACTGCCGATGCTGATCGATACGGGCCTGAAACCACAATATCTGCAACTCGATCCGAATCGGCCGAGTTTCGTGAATATCCCGGTGCGGGGGAACCCGGGCTGGTAAGCCGTATCCGGCCCGAGCGTGCACCTCTCGCGCATTCATGCTCGAAACGCGGGGTATGGGCGGTCGTGCACGCTCGGACCGGGTCCGGTCGCTAGTCGGCCACGGCGAAGGCCGCTTCCAATGGCGGGAAGATCGCGCGGGCATCAGCGCCGCCGAACCAGAGACCGACGGTGAAGACCGAGGTGGCCTCGAGATATCTGGCGCGATGCAGTCCGCCCGCCGAAATCGGTTGCAGTCCGATATCTTCCGCGAGTGTCGCGACCTGCTTTACTGCGGCAGCGGCGTCACCGCAGATCGGCACGGCCAGTCTGCGGTTCTCGAACACCCGTGCCCGCGATTCCCACACCTCCGCGGCGCATACGTTGAAGGCCTTCACCACATTCGCCTCGGGAACCGTTGCCGCGATGCGTGCGGCGACCGCGTCCTCGGACAGTACGAACGCCGGGACTCCTTCCGGCGCGGCCTGGTCCGGCAGGAAAGCATTGGTGCAGTCGATCACCGTCCGCCCGGCGAGTTTTCCGCCGATTTCATCCAGTACCTCGTCAAGGGCACTTACCGGCAGTGCCAACAGCACGACCGCACCGAATTCCGCAGCCGCTCCGACACTTCCGCCCCGCGCTCCGTGTCCGATGGTCGCCGCCAGCGCATCCGCGGCCGCGCGGGAGCGCGCGCCGATGACGACCTCGTGACCGGCCGCGGCCCAGCCGCCGCCGAGTGCCTTCGCCATCGCGCCCGCCCCGATGATTCCGATTCGCATATCAACTCCTGGTTCGGATGTATTCGGCACCGACGCTAAGGATTTCGATAGGCACCCGAAGGTGCGCAATGACGATGGCAGGCTGGTGACATGACGGTCGAACATGCCGAACCGGTGGAATTCGCGCCCTATGGCGATTTCGAGGCCGACTGTCCGGCCCGACTCGGGGTCGACCTGTTCGGCAACCGCTGGCTCGCGGTCATCGTCTACATGTTGCGCGACGGCCCGATGCGCCCCGGCGACCTGCGCACCGCCATCGGCGGCATCAGCCAGAAGATGCTCACCCAAACGCTGCGCCGGATGCAGACCATGACCCTCATCGAGCGCCGCCGCTACGCCGAGGCGCCGCCCCGGGTCGAATACGAACTGACCGAAGCCGGACGCGATCTGCTCATTCCGATCTACGCCCTGGGCGAATGGGCGGATCGGCACGGCGAGTCGGTGCGATCGGCGATGTCGGATTCGCCGGAGTGAAAAGGATCCGGGCGCCAGCGCGCGAACAACGCGTAAACAAGCGGCTAACGGTCCTGGAAGTGCCCATGACCTGCGCGAAACTTCCCGTACCCCGAGTCGGGTTGTCGGTTGGCGACCGTACGATTCAAGTGTGAGTGTTCCCCAGGCCGTCCTGCTGGCAGTCCTCGCGGCTGTCGTCGGCCTGGCAGTCGGCGGGCTACTGATCCCGTTCATGAACGCCAGGCAGGCCGCCCGCAGACAGGCAGATTCCGGTCTCACCATGTCGCAGGTGCTCGACCTCATCGTGCTCGCCTCCGAGAGCGGAATCGCGGTCGTCGACGAGTACCGCGATGTGGTGCTGGTCAATCCGCGCGCCGAAGAACTGGGCCTGGTCCGCAACCGGCTGCTCGACGAACGCGCATGGGCCGCGGTGGAGAAGGTGCTCGCCACCGGTGAATCCACCGAATTCGATCTCACCGCCAAGAACCCGATGCCCGGCCGCAGCCGGATCGCTGTGCGCGGAGTGGCCAGACAGCTATCGCGCGAAGAGACCAGTTTCACCGTGCTGTTCGCCGACGACGATTCCGAGCAGGCCCGGATGGAGGCCACCCGCAGGGACTTCGTCGCCAATGTCAGCCACGAACTCAAGACCCCTGTCGGTGCGATGAGCCTGCTGGCCGAGGCCATGCTGGAATCCGCCGAGGATCCCGAGGCGGTCCGGCACTTCGGTCAGCGCGTACTCGGTGAATCCCGGCGGCTCGGCAAGATGGTCACCGAGTTGATCGCACTCTCGCGACTACAGGGCGCGGAAAAGCTACCCGAACTCGAGGTGGTCGACGTCGACACCGTGGTCATGCAGGCGGTCGATCGCTCCCGCACCGCCGCCGAGGCCGCGGGCATCACCGTCAGCACCGACCGCCCGAGCGGACTCGAGGTGCTCGGCGATGAAACCCTGCTCGTCACCGCACTGTCCAACCTGGTGGAAAACGCCATCGCGTACTCACCCGCGGGCTCGCACGTTTCGGTGAGCCGCTCACTGCGCGGCGATCACGTCGCGATGGCCGTGACCGATCGCGGCATCGGCATCGCAAAGGAAGACCAGGAGCGGGTCTTCGAGCGCTTCTTCCGATCCGACAAGGCGCGCTCGCGCGCCACCGGTGGTACCGGGCTGGGCCTGGCTATCGTCAAGCATGTGGCGGCCAACCACAACGGTGAGATCACCCTGTGGAGCAAGCTCGGCACCGGATCGACGTTCACCTTGCGAATACCTGCCCACCATGAATCCGGCGGCGAAGAAGAGGTCGACGGTTCCGCGGTGAGCATGAGAGAAACACACCCGCGCCTCTCGGGGCCGGGCAGACCCAACGGTGTGGAGGCACGCAGATGACGAGTGTTCTGATCGTCGAAGATGAGGAGTCGCTGGCCGATCCGCTCGCATTCCTGCTGCGCAAGGAGGGCTTCGAGGTCACCGTCGTCGGTGACGGACCGTCCGCGCTCGCCGAATTCGACCGCTCCGGCGCCGATATCGTGCTGCTCGACCTCATGCTGCCCGGTATGAGCGGCACCGATGTCTGCAAACAGCTGCGCACCCGCAGCGGCGTACCGGTGATCATGGTCACCGCACGTGACAGCGAGATCGACAAGGTGGTCGGCCTGGAACTCGGCGCCGACGACTACGTCACCAAGCCGTACTCCGCGCGCGAACTGATCGCCCGCATCCGGGCCGTGCTGCGCCGCGGCGCGGGCGATGAACTGGACGGCGGCAATGAGAGCAATGTGCTCGAGGCCGGACCGGTCCGGATGGATGTCGATCGCCACACCGTGCACGTCAACGGCAGGCAGGTCACCCTGCCGCTGAAGGAATTCGATCTGCTCGAATATCTGCTGCGCAATTCCGGGCGAGTGCTGACCCGCGGCCAGCTGATCGACCGGGTCTGGGGCGCCGACTATGTCGGCGACACCAAGACCCTCGACGTGCACGTCAAGCGGTTGCGCTCGAAGATCGAGGGCGATCCGGCCAAGCCGGAGCACCTCGTCACCGTCCGCGGCCTCGGCTACAAGCTCGAGGCTTGACGGTCAGCGCTGGAGTAGAAGTTCCAACAAAGCCCAGCAACCGAGGCCCCGACAACCTCGGTGCTGCTGCGTATCCGAATCAGGGCAGGTAGACCCAGGTGGGGCCGATGCCGGGGACGTCCTGCTTGTGCAGGGTGATCCAGCCGAGATCGTCTTCCTGCATGCATTCGTAGACGTCGGCCGCGCTGGTGCCGCGGCACGCGATGGTGCGCGAGACCCCGTACGGGCTCATGATCAGGTTCTTGCCGTTCGCCTGGGCATTGATCGCCTCGGGGGTGTTGGCGGGCAGGAAGTCGGCGGTGAAATCGGCGTATTTGGCCGGGTCACCATTGGGTTCGGCATGTGCGGCACCGGTCAGTGCGGCGGTCGCGCCGAGCGCGATGGCGGTCAGGGTCAGGGCTTTCTTCAACATGACCGCACATCCAACCCGATGTGAGTAAAGCTTGCATGGCGGGGAGGTGAATCGCCCGCTATGCAAACCTCACGCGGACTGGTCGGCGATGGGTTGGTCGGATTTCATCCGATCGGCATGCACGGTCGCTGGATGGATCGCGATGAGGCCGAGTCCCTCGCGCCGCTTGCAGTGTCTGGCCAGCTCTTCGTAGGCGGGTGCGCCGAGCAATTCCTTCAGTTCGGGACCGTAGGACTGCCATACCGGACGGGCGCCGACGTGGGCGTCGGGGGAGCCGGAGCAGTACCAGTCCAGGTCTTCGCCGCCTGGACCCCAGCCGCGCCGGTCGTATTCGGTGATGGTCGTCTTCAGGATCTGCACGCCGTCCGGGCGCTCCACCCAGTCCTGAGTGCGCCGGATCGGCAGCTGCCAGCAGACATCTGGCTTCACCTCGAGCGGCTCGATGCCCTTGCGCAGCGCCATGGTGTGCAGCGCGCAGCCCACGCCGCCCTGGAAGCCGGGGCGGTTCAGGAAAATGCAGGCGCCGTCGAAGCGGCGGGTGCGCAGCGCGGGCTCGTCCTCGAGTTCGTCGAGCTCCAGATAACCCTTCTTGGTGATCTTGCCGTCGGCGTCGGTCGCCTCGTCCATCAGCTGCCAGTCGCTCGGTGTGAGCATTTTCACAGCATTGGTCAGGCGCTTGCGATCGTCCTTGTCGGAGAGGAACGCGCCGTGCGAGCAGCAGCCGTCATCGGGGCGGTCGCTCAGAATTCCCTGACAGGCCGGAGTTCCGAAGACACACGTCCAGCGCGACAGCAGCCACGTCAAATCCGCGACGATCACATGCTCGTCGTTTGCCGGGTCCACGAACTCGATCCATTCGCGAGGAAAGTCGGGATCGACCTCCGGTGCCGGATCGATCTTCCCCGCTGGTCGGGGCCTCGTGGAGCCGCTGTTCGTTGCGCCTACCGTCACACTTCAGGACGCTAACAGTTCAGTCGCCTGGGCTAAAGGGCCGGTTCACCCAGTACCGTATTCATGTGCGGCTTGGGGTACTCGATGTCGGAAGCAATACCGTCCACCTGCTTGTGGTGGACGCCCATCGCGGTGGTCACCCGATGCCGATGAGCTCGACAAAGGCCACCCTCCGGCTATCGGAGAACATGGATTCCGACGGTCGCATCACCGTCCAGGGGGCCGAACGGCTGATCGCGACGGTCGCCGAATTCGCCAGTATCGCCGAGACTTCCCGCTGCGTGGAGCTGATGCCGTTCGCGACATCCGCGCTGCGTGAGGCCGCCAACTCCGATGAGGTACTGGCCAGGGTCCGCGCCGAAACCGGCGTCGAACTGCAGGTGCTCTCCGGTGTCGACGAGGCTCGGCTGACCTTCCTCGCCGTGCGCCGGTGGTACGGCTGGAGCGCGGGCCGGATCCTCAACCTCGATATCGGCGGCGGCTCACTGGAAATGACCAACGGTGGCGACGAGGAGCCCGATCTCGCGGTCTCGCTGCAACTGGGCGCCGGACGGTTGACCAGAGAGTGGCTGCGCGAGGATCCGCCGGGCAAACGCCGCATCGCGGTGCTGCGCGATTGGCTCGACGCGGAACTCGTCGCACCCGCGAAACAGCTGCTGGACGTCGGTAAACCGGATCTGGCGGTCGGCACCTCGAAGACGTTTCGGTCGCTTGCCCGATTGACCGGAGCGGCACCGTCTTCGGCCGGGCTTCGGGTGCGCCGTACACTCACCAGCTCAGGTCTGCGCCAACTGATTGCCTTCATCTCGAGAATGACGGCGGCGGACCGTGCAGAATTGGAAGGCGTAAGTTCCGATCGGTCACAGCAATTGGTGGCTGGCGCATTGGTCGCGGAGGCGAGTATGCGGGCACTATCGCTGGATACCCTCGAGATTTGTCCGTGGGCACTGCGCGAGGGGCTCATCTTGCGCAAACTGGATACCGATATGAACGGCGGACCGAGGGCTACGGCATTGCCGGGTGTCGTCGTGGAAGCGAGCGGTAAGCCGGTGCCCGGTGGCGGTTTATCGGGCCCGATCGAAACGGTGTCGTCATGAGTGAGGATTCCAAGCAGCTATCGGTTGCCGAGCTGCTGGCACGCAACGGCCAGCAGGGCGCGGCATCCCCCGGTGGCGGCGGACGGCGGCGGCGCAGTGGGCGCGGCATCTCGGTGGCCGAGCTGACCGGCGATCTGCCCGCCATACCGGTCGGCGGCGGTGGTGGCCATTCCGCGCACGCCGCACCCGACGATGACGAACCGGCGTACGAACCACCCGCGTACGAAGCCAACGGGTACGACGCGTCGGGGTACCAACCTTCCGGTTTCCAGTCGAGCGGGTACGCGTCCGGTTTCGAAACGCCTGCGCCGGAACCCACTTCGTATGCAGCGCCGGATCCGGCGCCCTACGCCGCACCCGACTTACCCAACTACTCGCCGATGTCGGGGCCGATCACCCGATACGACCCGCTCTCGGCCTACGCCGCTCCGGAGGCACCGGCCGACCCGTTGCCCGCGCCGGGATATTCGAGCCGGATCATGCCGGGGCGGGAAATGCCGGGCGCGGATTCGTCGCGGCATGCCGCGGCCGCCGATCCGCTGTCCGCGCCGATATCGGATCTGTACGCCCCCCGCCCCGACCCGTATGCCCCGGCCCAGGATCCGTATACCCCGGCACCTGATCCGTATGCGCGGAACCCGCTCGCAGATGGCGCTTCGGCGGTCGGCTCCGGCCGCACCGGCCGCAGACGCAGGCATGCCGAACCGGAGGAAGAGACCACCGACGTACAGCCGCTGCGCGATCTCGGCCGTGGCATCGGCGCCCCGCCCGAAAGCCCGCCGAACGGCTCGAGATCCGGCGGTCGTGCCGCCCGCAGACGCGCGGCGGAGGCAGCCGAAGCCGAGGCAAATAATGCCGGACCTTCGACCGCGCCATGGTCGCCGTCCACCAATGGCTTCGCCCCGGAATCCGCGCCGATGCCGATGTCCCCGCTGCCCGACGGTCCATCGCGCGGCGCCTATCCCGAGCCGCCGGATCAGCGAAGATCCGCACGCCGTGACGGTCCGGCCGATGGCGCTCTGCCCGCCTGGTCGGCGCGAAGAAACGTCCCGCCTAAGAACAACGTGCCGCCCGAAGCCGAGAGCGTCCCGACGGCCGCGTGGTCACTGGCCAGCCAGGATCAACAGCTGGTTTCCGGCCAGACCGTGGCGGGCGACCTGCTACGCGACGAAGTCGAACGTGCCGAGGCCCAACGGGCGAACGGGCGTGCGGCCGAACGCAACGGACGTGGTCGACGCGGCCGATCGACGCCCGAACCGGATGAGGTGTACGACGGTCTGACCGATGTGTACGAACCGTTCCCGACCGGCGATGTCCTGGACGACGATGAGGATTTCGACGGCGACGATGTCGATTCGGACCATTCGTTCGCCTCGCGCTTGTCCCCGAGACGCGCTCGCTCGCGGATCGCGCGCAAGTCCGAATACGACGCCAATCGCCGACAGTGGATGATTCTCGGCGGTCAGAGCACCGGCGCAGCGGTCGCCGGAATGTTGCTGTTCAAGGGTTTCGAGCGCATGTGGGAAATGCTGCCCTGGGTGGCACTGTGCCTGGCGATGATCGTGATCCTGGGCCTGGTGGCACTGGTGCGAATACTGCGGCGCACCGATGACATCCTCAGCACGGTGATAGCCGTCGTCGTCGGCATCTTTGTCACCCTGGGACCGCTAGCCTTTCTACTCAGTACGAACTGAGCAGGGAGCGGCTGTGGGGAACATCGGGCAGGCGGACGACACCAGAACGGCGAGCGCGGCCAGGGGGCGCGCTCCCGATCCCGACATACGCACCGAACCGCATTCGCCGGTCGAGGCGGCGGGTGGATCCGGTGGTCAGCAGATTCTCGTCGGTCTCTCGACGGCCTCGGTATATCCGCAGAACACCGAGTCGGCATTCCGTTACGCGGCCGAAATCGGTTACGACGGTATCGAATTGATGGTCTGGGCCGAACCGGCCAGCCAGAGCATCGCCGCGATCCAGGCCTACTCCCGCAAATACGGGGTGCCGGTGCTGGCGATCCACGCACCGTGTCTGCTGATCTCGCAGCGGGTGTGGGGTTCGGATCCGGTGGCCAAACTGGAGCGCAGTGTGCGCACCGCCGAGGCGCTCGGCGCGGGCACCGTGGTGGTGCATCCGCCGTTCCGCTGGCAGCGCAGGTATGCGCAGGGCTTCGCCGATCAGGTGGCCGAGTTGGAGGAGCACAGCCACGTCATCGTGGCGGTGGAGAATATGTTCCCCATGCGCGCGGACACCCTCTTCGGCCGCAAAACCGGCTCGGCGAAGCGGCTGGAGCGCCGCGGCGGACCCGGTCCCGGTGTGACGGCCTTCAGTCCGTCCTACGATCCGACCGATACCGGATTCCGGCACTACACCCTCGATATCTCCCATACCGCGACCGCGGGCGCCGATCCGCTCGCGCTGGCCGCGCGGATGGGCACAGGCCTCGCGCACCTGCATCTCGCCGACGGCCGTGGTGCGGCGCACGACGAGCACCTGGTGCCGGGCGAGGGCACCCAGCCCTGCGTCGAACTGTGCGCGGCCCTGCTGCGGTCGGGTTTCGCCGGTCATGCGGTCGCCGAGATCAATACCCAGAACGCCCGCACCACCCAAGGCCGCGCGGGCATGTTGAACCGCACGCTCGAGTTCGCCAGGACACATCTCAACGCACCCGCTCCGGCCCCGACGCACGCCAGCCAGCTGTGACGCCGCACCGATCTGTCGGCACAGGGGAATTCCGACCACGAATCGCTTCGTTCTACGCTGTACGAACGCCGCGTCTCGCCGACGCGGCCGACCGACGACAGGAGTGACGATGCCGGAGCTGACCGCCGAACTCGAGCAGGCCATCACCACGGACGCACCCTTCAGCCGGGTGTGCGCCCTGACCGAACTGCTGTCGGCTGACCCGGATAGCGGCCGCTACCTGGGCATCATCGACAAAATCTGGACCATCGGTCCGAAGGTGCACGGCGGCACCATGGTCGCGGCGAGCGCGGCCGCGGCCACCCGCTGGCTGCGCGCCTCCGATCCGGCCCTGGTCGCCATGGCGCCCATCGCGGCGAGCTCCGATTTCCTCGGCGCACCCGAGCCGGGCGAGGTCGAGTACGAGGTGCACATCCGCAAGGTCGGCCGCCAGATCTGCCTGGTCGATGTGAACCTGATCCAGAGCGGGCGCACGCTGGTGCGCACCGCGTTCACCTTCGGTCATCTCGACGATGCCGACCCGATCTACGCGCAGCAGCACGCCGATATGCCGATCGAACCGCCCGCCGACGCCGTCGGCTACCGGGATTCCTCGATGGGCAAGCTCGTGCATGTGGCGCGCGGCGCCGACCTGTTCATCGACCGGGAGTGGGCCCGATTCCTCGACGGCGCGAAAGGTGAACCGCGCCTGCGTCTTTGGATGCGTCCGTTCGACGGCGACCAGCAGGATTCGGATATCGCCATGTACTTCGCGATCATGTCCGCCGATATGAGCCCGCCGGTCCCGGCGAACCTCGGCCAGTTCGGTTGGGCTCCCACGGTTCAGATGACCACCTACCTGCGCCGCCGCCCGGCCCCAGGCTGGCTGCGCATCATCGCGACCAGCCACGAGGTCGGCGAGCGCATGTTCGACGAGGACCAGCTGGTCATCGACTCCACCGGCGCCGTGGTGGCACAGAGCCGTCAATTGGCCCTTGTGCCGCAGCGCTGAACGCGCCCGTTCGGAAGAAACGCAACACCTGGTTTCGCGAGCACATCGGTAACTCATCGGGTACGCCCAGAAATCGTCCACTCGACACCCGCCGGCCCGGTACGCAAAGTTGCGTGGCACCTACGGCCGGCAAAAGGCTCGGGGAGGCGGGCTAGCCTTGAGATCATGACGAGAGTTGCGGTGATCGGTGGCGGTCGCATCGGGGAGGCGTTGATCGCCGGATTGCTCGAATCCGGCCGGGCGGCGAAGGATCTGGTCGTCGTCGAGACGCATGCCGATCGGGCCGAACTCATCGGCGATCGCTTCGGCGTGCGGGTCACCGATTCGATCGCGGACGCGATCGTCGGCGCGGATGTCCTGGTCATCGCCGTCAAACCGGGTGATGTGGATACGGTGCTGACCCAGTTGGGCAAGGCCGAACTCGACGCCGATCGCGATCAGATCCTGGTTTCGCTGGCGGCGGGTGTGCCGACGGCGCGGCTGGAGAACAAGCTGCCCGCCGGTTTCCCGGTGGTGCGGGTGATGCCGAATACCCCGATGCTGGTCGGCCAGGGCATGAGTGTGCTCGCACCGGGACGCTACGCGCGGTCGGAACAGCTGGCCCAGGTGACCGAGCTGCTCGCCGCGGTAGGCAAGGTGGCGACCGTGACCGAGGCGCAGATGGATGCGGTGACCGCGGTCTCGGGTTCCGGCCCCGCGTACTTCTTCCTGGTGGCCGAGGCGATGATCGATGCCGGTGTCGGGCTCGGCCTGACGCGCGACGTCGCCTCCGAACTCGTGGTGCAGACCATGCTCGGTTCGGCCGCGCTGCTCGAGAGCTCCGGACAGACCGCCGCCGAGCTGCGCGCCGCCGTGACATCACCGGCGGGCACGACCGCCGCCGCCGTGCGCGAATTGGAGCGCGGCGGGGTGCGCTCGGCCTTCCTGGAGGCTTTGCACGCGGCGAAGCACCGGTCCGCCGAACAGGGGGCGAACGACGGTGCGGGCGGCAGCGCTTCCTAGCCATTTCGGGCGGGCGTCGATCAAACATCGTGCGACCATGGGGTGACCGGTCGGTTCCCCGCGTGTAAACCGGATTTCTCACACCCGTCGCAGTAATCCCACTGGTCCCGCTAAGCTTCAAGGAGCACGTGCGTGTCTGTTCCGCCGGTGGGGAAGCCGGCGGCGCGGACGTGCCGGAGGTCAGTGGTGCGATGATGTCTAACAAGATGTCTGCGAATAGTTCAGGGACGTCGCCAGGAAGTTCCGGACCATCGGGTGGCCGGGCTAACTCCCGGACTCAAGGCGGTTCGGCGGCTCCGACGCAATCAGTGCTCGGCGGAGGTACTCAGTTCCTCACCGTCGCCGAGGTTGCGAATCTTATGCGGGTATCCAAGATGACGGTCTATCGGCTGGTGCACTCGGGTGAGTTGCCCGCCGTACGCGTGGGTCGCTCGTTCCGGGTGCATGCCAAGGCGGTGCACGACTATCTGGAGACGTCCTACTTCGACGCCGGATGAGGCGGTTTTATCAGCTCGAGGGTGTCCCGGTAGGATGAACCCTCGGTTCGTGTGCGCCTGTCGGCGGCACCGCTTTGTGGTGTCCGGTGCCAGCTGGCGGCGCGGACGCTGAAATAGGCGTACGTGATTGGCGTGCGCGCCGAGTAGAGAGAACGCGAGGACAACCCTATGGGTTCTGTGATCAAGAAGCGCCGCAAGCGCATGTCGAAGAAGAAGCACCGCAAGCTGCTTCGCCGCACGCGTGTTCAGCGGCGCAAACTCGGCAAGTGAGTCGCTGCGCGTTAGCTGAGGGGCCCGTCACCGAATGGTGGCGGGCTTTTCTTTTTGAAACAGAATATTTTGAAAGTTGCTCATGTATCAGGTGACTGAAGTCATCGTTAGAACCTGGTTAATACCCTCTGCGTATCGGAGTCGACCGGCTACTCTGGTACCGCGGTAAACAGAATTGGGGGCTGTCACAGTTGGGATCCGGTGCGGTGGGTTCTGAGATGCGGGATGGACATACACCCCAAGTGGTGATGGTGACCGGTGCCAGCCGATTCTTCGGCGGCAACGTGGTCGCGCGTTTGGCCCAGGATCAGAACATCGAACGCATCCTGGCCGTCGACACCATGACCCCTGGTCGCGAGCTGCAACGGCGCATGGGCCGCGCCGAATTCGTTCGCGCCGATATTCGAAATCCATTGATCCGCAAGGTGATCGGCGGCAATGCGGTCGACACCGTTGTGCATGCCGCGATGCTCACCCATCCACCGGCCGGTGGCGGCCGGGCGGTGATGAAGGATCTCAACGTGCTCGGCGCGATGCAGCTGCTCGCGGTCTGTCAGAAATCGCCCTCTGTTCGGCGCGTGGTGGTGCGCTCGACCTCCGCGGTCTACGGATGCAGCGCGAAGGACCCCGCCAAATTCACCGAAGAAATGAGCGCGCGAACCCCACCGAGTGGTTGGTTTGCCCGCGACATGATCGAAATCGAAGGATTCGTCCGCGGACTCGCGCGGCGGCGTCCCGATATCGCCGCTTCCATTTTGCGTTTGGCGCCCATTGTCGGCCCGCGATTGGCCGGGCGCGGTGTGCAGTATCTGCGTTCACCGGTCGCGCCGACGGTGTTGGGCCGCGATGCCAGATTGCAGTTGCTGCACGAGGAGGATGCCATCGCCGCGATGGCGCACGCGGCACGGCAGGCACCCGGTGGCACCTACAACATCGCCGGGGACGGCGCACTGGTGTTATCGCAGGCGATCCGGCGTGCGGGCCGGATCGAGCTGCCGATCCCATGGTTGGTCTTCCGCACCGCGGGCCGCGCGCTCATGGGCCCGATCATGCGCGATTTCACCAGTGAGCAGATCGACTATTTCCATTTCGGCTGTGGCTTGGACACCACCCGCATGCGCACCGAACTCGGGTTCGTCCCACGCTGGACGACGGTGCAGGCATTCGACGACTTCATCGGGGGCGCAGCGTCGCGGCCCGTCATCGATCCAGCGTGGATCGATGCCGCAGAACATAAACTGCTCGGCCTGCTCGGGGCCGGTACGGGAGCACATACATGAATGACGTAGCCAAAGTCATCCAACTCCACGATCTGAATATCGAAACCCGCCAGCGGAGCACCCCGCGGCGCTGGCCGGAGCCGCTGACCGGCGAGGTTACGCCGACCAAGGTGGTGACGTCGCTGACCGAACGTCTGGCGGCCGCCGAACCCCCGGCGCCGCGTTCGGTATCGGAGATGCTGCGCGGCGCCATCGGCAAGCAGATCCGCACCACCGCGGATTTCGCGCGCCGTCGGCTCACCGGCGACTATCAGATCGACGAATTCGGCTTCGATGAGCATCTGCTCGAATCGTTGATCCTGCCCGCGCTGCGCCCGCTCTCGGATTACTGGTTCCGGGTGCAGGTCAGCGGCATCGAGAACATTCCGGAGGCGGGCGGCGCCCTGATCGTCGCGAACCACGCGGGCACCATCCCGCTCGACGGGCTGATGCTGCAGTTGGCGATCCACGACCGGCATCCGAAGGAACGCGCACTACGCTTGCTAGCCGCTGATCTCGTCTTCGAGACGCCAGTGCTCGGGGTGCTCGCGCGCAAGGCCGGACATACCCTGGCCTGCCATCCGGATGCCGAAAGGCTTTTGCGCGCAGGTGAATTGACCGGTGTGTTCCCGGAGGGCTTCAAGGGCGTCGGCAAGCAGTTCACCGACCGCTACAAGCTGCAGCGCTTCGGTCGCGGTGGATTCGTCGCGGCGGCGGTGCGCACCGGAACGCCGATCATCCCGTGCTCGATCGTCGGCTCGGAGGAGATCTACCCGAAGCTGGCCGATATCAAGCCGCTGGCCCGGCTGCTCAATCTTCCGTACTTCCCGGTGACGCCGCTGTTTCCGCATCTGGGTCCGCTCGGTGCGCTGCCGCTGCCGTCGAAGTGGTACATCGAATTCGGCGAGCCCATCGCGACTACCGGCTACGAGGCCGAGGACGCGGACGATCCGATGACCATGTTCGAGGTCACCGACCAGGTCCGCGAAACCATTCAGCAGACCCTCTACAAGCTGCTCACCAAGCGCCGCAACCCGTTCACGGGCTAATGCTCGCGGCGCCGGGTGACCGCCGCGGCGACCGCGCCACCGGCGGCGCCGAGTGCCAGCGCGGTCGGCACGCCGATTTTGGCCGCCTTGCGTCCGGTGCGGAAATCACGGATCTCCCAGCCGCGATTCTTGGCCACCTCGCGTAGGTCCGAATCCGGATTGATCGCCACCGCGGTGCCGACCAGGGACAGCATCGGCACATCGTTGTGGCTGTCGGAGTAGGCCGTACAACGCTTGAGGTTCAAGCCCTCTCGGATCGCCAGCGTGCGTACCGCGTGCGCCTTGCCGAGGCCGTGCAGAATGTCGCCGACCAGTCGTCCGGTGAACTTTCCGTCGACGCTCTCGGCGACCGTGCCCAGCGCGCCGGTCAGTCCGAGCCGCTTCGCGATCACCTGCGCCAGCTCCACCGGCGTCGCGGTCACCAGCCAGACCTGCTGTCCCGCGTCCAGGTGCATCTGCGCCAAAGCCCTTGTGCCCGGCCAGATCTTGTCGGCGATGATCTCGTCGTAGATCTCCTCGCCGAGGGCGGCCAGTTCGGCGGTCGGGCGACCGGCGATGAATGCCAGTGCCTTCTCCCGGCCCGCGGCCATATCGGTGCTGTTCTCCTTGCCGGTGACCCGGAATTTCACCTGCTTCCAGGCGACGTCCACTAGATCTGAGGTCTTGAAGTATTTGCGCGCGGCCAGGCCTCGGGCGAAATGCACGATCGAGGCGCCCTGCACCATGGTGTTGTCGACATCGAAGAATGCGGCCGCGGTCAGGTCACGCGGCACCTCGGGCCCGGCGGCCTCGATATCGGCTTCGGCGAGTTCGGCATCGTGCAGCGACAGCGCCGCCTCGGCACTGGCCTCACCGGCCAGATTGGCCCGCAGCTCTTCCTCGCTCGGGCCGAAGGGGCTGCGAGAGATGCGCGCGAGCTGGTCCTGCAGACCCTGGCCGAGTCGACCCTGATTCCACCGCACCGGAAACTCACCGAATCGTCCCGCGATGAAACCAGCCCTTGCCACCTTCGATCGTTCCGGCACCAGTACCTCCGCCCGTCGCGCGAACCACAACCACATTAGCTGGCCGCGGTGACAGTTAAGGCAGTACCGCGCGCTCCGATCGGGGCGTGGCGAGGGGATTTAATATCGGCCATGACCAATCCCACACATTCGGTGACGCTGTTGACGAGATCGGGCTGCGGGCTCTGTG
Source organism: Nocardia anaemiae NBRC 100462 (assembly GCF_001612725.1). Lineage (GTDB taxonomy): Bacteria > Actinomycetota > Actinomycetes > Mycobacteriales > Mycobacteriaceae > Nocardia > Nocardia anaemiae. The sequence continues at coordinate 49,039 of NZ_BDAZ01000012.1, forward strand.
TCATCGCGCTCGAGCAACTCCGGGCGATCTGCGCCGATTTCGATATCGAACCGGCGACCGTCGATGTCGACGAAGCCGCCGGAACCGACCCTGGCCTGCGCGCGGAGTACGGCGACCGGCTTCCCGTCGTGCTTTTGGACGGCCGTGAGCACAGCTATTTCGATGTCGACGAGCGCCGATTGCGGGCCGACTTGACTCGCTGAGCGATTGCTGATCCGGCCCGATTCCGCCGCGCTGCTGGTCGCGGCGGAAAATGAGGCCAAATTCACCGACTTTGTGAAGGGCTGCACAAGCGGTTACGGTGGTGGCACGCGACCCGCTCGCCGAGGCTGCGGATCCACCGCGTAATGAACCCAGCATTCCGAATACTTCGACCATGGCACCGGACCGCCCCGGGCCCGAGGTCGAACGACGAACCGGACCTCGCCGGAGGCCGGAACGAGGAGCCGACGACGTGACAGAGCAGCATGAGGCGCCGAACGGCGTCTCCGGCAGGGCTCTGCAGAAGGACATCCCGCAGGCCACCGTGGCGCGGCTGGCCACCTATCTCCGGGTCTTGGCCATGTTGGCCGACGACGGTGTTGCCATCGTATCGAGTGAGGAACTGGCTGTCGCGGCGGGTGTCAATTCGGCCAAGTTGCGCAAGGACCTTTCCTTCCTCGGGCCCAACGGTGTTCGGGGTGTCGGCTATGACGTCGCCAAGTTGCGCACCAGGATCGAGGATGTGCTCGGGCTGTCGCAGGGACATCGGGTGGTACTGGTCGGCGCCGGAAATCTGGGGCGGGCCCTGGTGGGCTACGGCGGGTTCCGGCGGCGCGGTTTCACCGTGGTCGGCATGTTCGACAACCATCCCGAGGTGATCGGCCGCTCGGTCGCCGGTCTGGTGGTGCGCGATGTCGCCGATCTGGCCCCGGCCATCGATGCGTTGAAGCCGACCATCGCGGTGCTGACCGTGCCCGACGACGCGGCTCAGGATGTCTGCGATCTGCTGGTCGCCTCCGGGATGCAGTCGATTCTGAGCTTTGCCCCGTGTGAGCTGACCGCACCGGAGACGGTGGAGGTGCGCCGGGTCGATCTGGCGGTCGAGTTGCAGATGCTGTCGTTCGAGACCGCACGCAATGCGCCGCCGCTGGCCGAGGTCGCGCACGCCGTTTCTTCCGGCCGCATCGCGCATCGCGCGCCCGCGCACACCGCTGCCGGACATCCGGCACTCAAGCACACGACGACCTCGCATTCGGCAACGGAGCCATCCAGCAAGGGATCGGTGGTTACACCATGAGCGTTCTTTTGGTCGGGATTTCGCATCGCAGCGCACCCGTCTCGATCCTGGAGAAGGTCGCGATCACCGACGCGGACCGGCCGAAACTGATCGATCGACTGCTCACCTCCAGCCATGTGTCCGAGGCGATGATCGTCTCCACCTGCAACCGGGTCGAGGTCTACGCCGTGGTGGATGCCTTCCACGGCGGTCTCGCCGAGGTCGGCGAACTGCTGACCAAACATTCCGGACTGCCGCTGCCGGACCTGACCAAGCACGCCTACGTCCGCTACAGCGAGGCCGCCGCCGAACACCTGTTCGCGGTGGCCAGCGGCCTGGATTCGATGGTGATCGGCGAGCAGCAGGTGCTCAGCCAGATCCGCGGCGCCTACGCCTCCGCCGACGCCCAGCAGGCGGTCGGGCGGACCCTGCACGAACTCGCGCAGCACGCACTGCGCGTCGGCAAGCGGGTGCATTCGGAGACCGGTATCGACCGGGCCGGTGCGTCGGTGGTTTCGGTGGCCCTCGATCGGTCGCAGCAGGTGCTCGGCCCGCTCGCCGGGCAGACCGCCGTTGTGCTCGGTGCCGGGGCGATGGGCGGACTCGCGGTGGCGCATCTGTCGCGGGCGGGTATAGGCCGCATCATCGTGGTGAATCGCACGTCGGCCCGGGCCAAGCGGCTCGCCGCGACCGCGCGCAGTCACGGTGTCGATGCGCATTCGATGGAACTGTCGCGCCTGACCGAGGCGATGGCGGCCGCGGATGTCGTCATCACCTGTACCGGCGCGGTCGGCGCGGTGGTGACGCTGGCCGATACCCACCGCGCACTCGCTGAACGCGAGCGCGCCAGCCAGGTGGAACGGCCGTTGGTGTTCTGCGATCTCGGCCTGCCGCGCGATGTCGAACACGCCGTCGCCGGACTGCCCGGTGTCACCGTCATCGATATCGAGACATTGCAGCGCGATCCGGCGGCCGGTGCGGCCGCCGACGATACCGCCGCCGCGCGCTCGATCGTCGCCGACGAACTCGCGAAATACCTTGCTGGCCAGCGCATGGCGGAGGTCACCCCGACCGTCGCCGCACTGCGCCAGCGGGCGGCCGAGGTGGTCGAGGCCGAATTGCTTCGCCTGGATTCCCGACTGCCCGGGCTGGCCCATCCGGAACGTGACGAGGTGGCGCGCACCGTCCGGCGCGTGGTGGACAAGTTGCTCCACGCGCCGACGGTGCGCGTCAAACAGTTGGCCTCCACCCCGGGCGGCGATACCTACGCCGAGGCGCTGCGAGAGCTGTTCGAGCTCAAACCCGGTGCGGCGCAAGCGGTCGCGGCTCCGATGGAGCTCAGTTCGATCAGCGACGAGCACACCGCGATCCGCTTCCTCGGCGATGTATCGGTCGACCCGCAAGCGATCGTCGGCGCCAGCGAGATCGCGCTGGCCGACGACTTCACCGCCGGACACCGCGGCGAAGAACAGGGGCAGACGGCATGACGGTTGTGCAGGAAGAGGACAACGTGACCGCAGGCAGCATTCGCGTGCCGTGGCGGATCGGCACCAGAGGCAGTTTGCTCGCCCTCACCCAGGCGGGCACCATCCGCGACAACCTGATCGCGGCCGGACATGATGCGGAGCTGGTGGTCGTCAAGACCCCCGGCGATCTGTCCGCGGATCCGGTGCAGCAGATCGGTGTCGGCGTGTTCACCTCGGCCCTGCGCGACGAACTGGCCGCCGGGAATATCGATATCGCGGTGCATTCGTACAAAGACCTGCCGACCGCGCAGGACCCGCGCTTCACCATCGCCGCCATCCCGCCGCGTGAGGATCCGCGCGACGCACTGGTGGCGCGCGACGGTCTGGTGCTCGGTGAACTCCCCGCCGGTGCCAAGGTCGGCACCTCGGCGCCGCGCCGCGCGGCCCAATTGCGCGCGCTCGGGCTCGGTCTCGACATCGTGCCGCTGCGCGGCAACCTCGACACTCGGCTGCGCAAGGTCAGCGAGGGGGAGTTGGACGCGGTCGTGGTGGCCAGGGCCGGACTGGCCAGAATCGGTCGGCTCGACGCGGTCACCGAGGCGCTGGAGCCGGTGCAGATGTTGCCCGCGCCCGCACAGGGTGCGTTGGCGGTCGAATGCCGCAGCGATGACAGCGAACTGATCAAGGCACTGACCGAACTCGACGATGCCGCGACCCGCGCGTCCGTCACTGCCGAACGGTCGCTGCTGGCCGAACTGGAGGCCGGTTGCACCGTGCCGATCGGCGCGATCGCCGAAGTCGTCGAATCACTCGACGATGACGGCAGAATTGTCGACGAACTCTCGTTGCGCGGTTGCGCGGCGGCCGTCGACGGCTCCGATGTATTGCGAGCCTCTGTGGTCGGCGCTCCGGAGCGCGCCGCGGAGCTCGGCCGCGAGTTGGCACGGGAACTGCTCGATCTGGGCGCCCGTGAGTTGCTCAGCACGCCGGAAGCAGCGGATAACCCGCCTGCCACTGACTTTTCCAATTCCAGCCCAATGGAGAACAGCCAATGAGCGAGCGCAGCGAGCGAATCAAAAGCACAGCGCCCCCGGCGATGTCCGTGCCGAGCGCTAGCGAGGTACGGGCATGAGCCGAGCACACAAGAAGCATCCAGGTCGGATCCTGTTTGTCGGGTCGGGGCCCGGCGACGCGGCACTGCTGACAGTGCGTGCGCGCGAGGTGCTGGAGCGGGCGACATTGGCATTCACCGATCCAGACGTCGACAAGGGCGTGCTCGCCCTGATCGGTCTCGCGGTCGAGCCGGGCGAGGACGGTGAGCGTCCGGTGGACGTGCGGCCCGCGCTCGGCGACCCCGCCGAGGTGGCCAAGACGCTGATCGCCGAGGCCCGTGCTGGGCACGACGTGGTCCGCGTGGTCGCGGGTGATCCGCTGACGACCGATTCGGTGATCGCCGAGGTCAATGCGGTGACGCGTTCACATATGGTCTTCGAGGTGCTGCCGGGGCTGCCCAATGGTTCCGCGGTGCCGAGTTTCGCAGGTATCGCGCTCGGCTCCGGGCACACCGAGGCCGATGTGCGCGGTGAGGTCGACTGGGCGGCGCTGGCCGCCGCGCCCGGCCCGCTGGTGCTGTCGGCGACCTCGGGTCATCTGGCCGAGACCGCGAGCGCGCTGGTCGAACACGGTATGGCCCCGCAGACCCCGGTCGCGGTGACGGTGCGCGGCACCACCCGCCAGCAGCGCACCATCGAGGCCACCCTGGCCACGCTCAACAGCGCGGCCTCCGAATTGGTCGGTCCACTGGTGGTGACCATCGGCAAGGTGGTCGCGCAGCGGTCGAAGATGTCGTGGTGGGAGTCGCGGGCACTGTACGGCTGGACCGTGCTGGTGCCGCGCACCAAGGATCAGGCCGCCGAGATGAGCGAGCGGCTGGTCACCCACGGTGCCATTCCGATGGAGGTGCCGACCATCGCGGTCGAGCCGCCGCGCAGTCCGGCGCAGATGGAGCGCGCGGTCAAGGGTTTGGTCGACGGCCGCTACCAGTGGGTGGTGTTCACCTCCACCAATGCGGTACGCGCGGTCTGGGAGAAGTTCGCCGAATTCGGTTTGGACGCACGGGCCTTCTCCGGCGTGAAGATCGCCTGCGTCGGTGAGGCCACCGCGGATAAGGTGCGCTCGTTCGGCATCAACCCGGAGCTGGTGCCGAGCGGTGAACAGTCCTCTGAGGGCCTGCTCGCCGACTTCCCGCCCTACGACGACGTTTTCGACCCGGTGAACCGAGTCCTTTTGCCGCGCGCGGACATTGCCACCGAAACCCTGGCCGAAGGTCTGCGCGACCGCGGCTGGGAAATCGATGACGTGACGGCCTACCGCACGGTGCGCGCCTCGCCGCCGCCCGCCGAGACCCGCGAGATGATCAAGACCGGTGGCTTCGACGCGGTGCTGTTCACCTCGTCGTCCACGGTCCGCAATCTGGTCGGTATCGCGGGTAAGCCGCACGCGCGCACCATCGTTGCGTGCATCGGCCCGAAGACCGCCGAGACGGCCATCGAATTCGGCCTGCGCGTGGATGTGCAGCCTGAGGTCGCCCAGGTCGGTCCCCTGGTCGAGGCACTGGCCGAGCATGCGGCCAGGCTGCGCGCCGAGGGCCTGCTGCCCCCGCCGCGCAAGAAGAGCCGCCGCAGCCGCTAGATATCCGTCGGCCTACCCGGTTGGGCGGCGAAAGCGTCGCTCTCCGCCGCCCAACCGGAGCCGCCGCAACCGTCGAGCTCCGTTGATCAGCGGCTGTAGCGCATCAGGGTCCGCACCAGACGGCAGGTGGTGTCGGACGGCGGGCGGATATCGATGAGTTCGGCTGTGCGCCGGATCCTTTCGTTACTGGCCTGGCTCGGCAGATAGATACCGGAATCCAGCAGGGCGATGGTCAGCCGCATCGCCTTGAGTCGCCGATTGTGCGAGATGTACCACTTGCGCGGTCGCCCGGCGGGTAGCGGCCGCTTCTGCAGCGGAACATAGGGCCGATCGATAACCTTCGACTTCGGTGCGGTGTTTGGCACGGTGGCGTCCTCCCGTCGCGATCGGGAACCGGTGCGATTCCCTCGAACACGCCTTCGATTTTACTCCTGGCCACCGACAAAAACGCCCGCTCACAAGGGCTTTCGCAGGCAACGGTCAACCGTGTTGTGATCCGGGCGCCCCGCGTTCGAGCCGAACACACCGGGTCTGCCTTGCCCGGCCGCGACACGGGTGTCCACGTGGGGGCAGGGCGATTTCGGCACCACGCGATGGTGCATCGCCTCGAGCATCTTGGTCACGCCCGCGACCCCGGCCGCCGCGTTCAGAGTTCGTGTAGGAATTCGAGTGCTTGTGGATGACGCAGCGTTGCGGCGCGTTCGAGCCAGTAGCGGGCGTCCTTGTGCGCCTGGGCTTTTGCCGCGGCGTCTGCGGCCGGGTTGTCCGCGTGCACGGGTTGTTCGCGCAGGAAGCGCGCGAGCTGGAACATCGAATCGGCGTCGCCCGCGTCGGCGCCGCGACGCAACCATCGCTCGCCCTCGACCCAGTCGCCGTGGTCGAGGAAGATCGCGCCGAGTACCGCCATGGCGTCGTCGCGCCCGCGCCGGACCGCCTCGGTCAGTAGCGTGATCGCCCTTTCGATTTCACCATCGTGCGCGAGATATACGCCGAGAGTGCGCATGGCCGTTGGACTTCCGGCGCGCACCGCCCGCTCGTACCAATGCCGCGCCTCATTGTCGACACCGCGACGGCTCGCGACAACGCCCATATTGCACAGCGCCTCGGGCAGTCCGTCCTCGGCCACGGGCAGGAACCACAGCTCGGCGGCGTCGAGATCCCCGCGCTCCAAATACAACGTGCCCAATTGCTGGTCCGCCCCCGGAAACCCGGCCGCGATCGCGGACTCCAGCCATCGAATCGCATCCGAGATCCGACCGTCGGCGGCGAGCAATGCGCCGAGGCCAGCCATGGCCGGTCCGCTGCCTTGGGCGGCGGCGTGTCGGAACCACTGCTCGGCCTCGGCCGTCTCACCGGCCTCGGATAGCCGCTGCGCCAACAGCACGATCACGCCCGAATCCCCGCCGCGCGCCACTCTGCGCAGACCCTCCCAATCGGTGCGTCGGCGCGGTGGCTTCGCGAATTCGGTCATCGCGCACTCCTGGAAAAAGACCGGCCACTCCCCACCATCATCCGCCCTTCGCAACGCATTCTTCGAATAGCCGGTAAACCTCGGCGACCGCCGGGTGGCCGCTTGCGACTCGCATTCATGCCGGGCGTATCGTGCGGTTATGACCGGATTGGACCGCCCGCGGCGGTTGCGCCGTACTCCCGCCCTGCGTCGTCTCGTGGCCGAAACAACTCTCGAGCCACGGCAATTGGTGCTGCCGATGTTCGTCGCCGACGGACTGGAGGAGCCGCGCGAGATCGGCTCGATGCCGGGCGTGCTACAGCATTCGATGGATTCGCTGCGCAAGGCGGCGGTCGAGGCGGTCGCCGCGGGTGTGGGCGGGCTCATGCTCTTCGGTGTGCCGCTGCCCGAGGACAAGGACGCCACCGGCAGCAAGGCCAGCGATCCCGACGGCATTCTCAACCGGGGTCTGCGCGCGCTCGCGGACGAGGTCGGCGATTCGACGGTGGTCATGGCCGATACGTGTCTGGACGAGTTCACCGATCACGGGCACTGCGGCGTGCTGTCCGCGGACGGTGCCGTCGATAACGACGCCACCCTGCATCGCTATGTGGAGATGGCGCTCGCGCAGGCCGACGCCGGTGCGGATCTGCTCGGTACCAGCGGCATGATGGACGGTCAGGTCGGCGCGATCCGGCGCGGCCTGGACGCGGTCGGGCGCACCGATACCGGCATCCTCGCCTACGCGGCGAAGTACGCCTCGGCGTTCTACGGCCCGTTCCGCGAGGCGGTCGCCTCCTCGCTGGACGGGGATCGGCGCAGCTACCAGCAGGATCCGGCGAACCGCCGGGAGGCGATCCGGGAGCTGCAACTGGATCTGGCCGAGGGCGCGGACATCGTGATGGTCAAGCCCGCGATGTCGTATCTGGACATCCTGCGTGATGTCGCCGACCAATCGACGGTGCCAGTGGCCGCGTACCAGATCTCGGGCGAATACGCGATGATCACCGCCGCCGCACAGCGCGGCTGGATCGACCGCCGCGCCGCCATCCTGGAATCGCTGATCGGCATCCGCCGGGCGGGCGCGGATATGGTGCTCACCTATTGGGCGACCGAGGCCGCGCACTGGCTGTCGTGAATCCGTCCAGACCCGAGACTCCGGGTTCGGAGTCCGGCAGTCCGAAGTCGTATCCGCCCGGGGCGAGTCCGTCCGGACCCCATCCGCAGGGCGCGATGCCGCCGATGCCGTATCCGCCGGGGCCGTACCCGGGCGGCCCGGTTGTCGGACCGCCGCCGCCGCGGCCGGAACCGCCGGAGGACATCCGGACGGCGCGGCAATTGTGGTGGGGTGTCATCGGATTCGGTGTTCTGCAGATGATCGCGTCGGTTGTCGCGGCGTTTCAGCAGCGCAAGGACTTCGCGCAGAAGATGTTCGACCAGGTGCATGTCAGTGATCCGAATTTCACGATGGCCGGTGCGGAGCTGATGGTTTCGTTGGCCTTCGTGGTCGCTGTGGTGATCGGGTTGGCGCTGGCCGCGTTCGCTTTGCTCTTCGTGCACCAGCTTGTGCGCGGAAAGCTTTGGGCGCGAACGCTTTTGACGGCCGTGGGCGTCTGGCTGGTGTTGGTCGCGGTCGGCACGCTGTTCGCGCTGGAGGCGGTGACCGGGGCGGCCTCGCTGGTGGCCGGTGCCGCGGCGATCGTGCAGGGCGTGCTGGCGGCGGGTGCGGTGTATCTGAGTCACCGTCCGGACTCGACCGCGTACTTCCAGATGAATCGCAGGTGAACGGCGGCTGGACCGGTCCGTGAGTTTGTCAAGAAATCGGCAGCATGTATCGTGAGGGTTGTCACAGAGGACATGGGAACCGGAAGTCATTTGTCACGCGTTGTCTTACTTCTTGTAAGTACGTCGACCAGATGGCTCCGGGAGATCGGAGGCATCGATGCGAGTGGTGATCCAACAGCCGCAGAGCATTCGACGAGATCTGCTCGTGCTGAGCCTGCTGATCCTGTTCGCGTTGGTCACCGTCGCCGTGCTGCTGCTGCCCGGCGCGGTCGGCTGATCAGGAGCCGGATGTCGATTCCCGTCGCCGTACTCGGCGCGACCGGGAGCATGGGGTGACGGCTTCCGCGGATGGCGCGACCATCCTGTTCGCCGAACCGGGCGCGCGCTGGCGTTCGGTGGCCTACGGGCCGTTGCTGTGTCTGCTCGTGCTGATTCTGGAAATGGTGACCGCCGACCAGGTGCACTGGTTCGCCCTCATCTTCTGTGCCGCTCTGATCGCGGCTTTCGTTGTGCTGCAGGTGATCGCGGGGCAGCGGCACGTGAGCATCGAGTTGACCCCCGACACGCTGCGCGAGGGCACCGAGACCCTGCCACTGGCGACCATCGCCGCGGTGCTGCCCGAACGCGACGAGGACTCCTGGGCTGAGGAGGACTGGGAATCGGCGCGTTCGCTCGGCGAATTGAGCGGAGTGCCACGCCGACGCAAGGGCATCGGGCTGCGGCTGGTCGGTGGTGAACTGGTGCAGGCGTGGGCGAAGGATCACCGTGGACTGCGGGCCGCACTGACCGAAGCGCTCGGGCGAACCGATGCCGAACCGACCACACGGACCGAGGAAACCGAAGACAGCGAGAACGGAGCGGATCGTTGACGCGCTTGATCGCGCTGGGTGACCGGATGCTTCCGGCATTGGTCGAGTTGACGCTCGCGCTGGGCTGTGCGGTTCTCGCGGTGGTGAGCTGGCGCAACGGGCTGATCACCACCACCTTCGCGCCGTCGGGCGACGTGCCGGGCTTCGATGCCACCCGCTACAGCGCTCCGTGGTTGGTGCTGGCCGCCTTCCTGGTCATGGTCGCGGGTGTGCTCGCGATCGATGCCGTCGCGCGCACGGTGCGTGCCGCGCGTTCGCGCTGAATCAGGGCAATCACCGGCGTTCCGCGTCGCCTCCGCTGTTTGGTCGCGAATTTCGCGGGAACATCGCAGGCATGTTGCCGACCATCCCGTCGTTCTCGCCGCTGAATCTGCTGCCGGTCCCGTTGGCCTGTCTGCTCACCACCGGGTTCGCCCTGTTCTGCATGGGCGCCACTACTTAGCGTCATGCGCGGTCGATCCGAACCGTGCCCTGGCGCATCGGCCGCTACTGCACTACCGTGCAAGTGCCGCAGCCGCGAGGTGCATTGGTCGGCATTCAGTGAATACTGTTGTGGCCGTTATGCTTTCGGCCGGTATCCGAAATGTGTCGACTGGGAGAAATGCTTGTGATTCGTTTTGCCGGGAAAGTGTGTGCCGCGGTCGTCGTGGCGGCCGCGATCGGTGCGGCGCCCGCATGGGCCGCGCCGGGACTGCCGCTGGAGCCCGCCGCCCAGACCGACACTCAGACCGAGGTGTCCCAGCCTGCGCCGATCTTCGTGCCGGATTCGGGTTCGGCGGGTGTGTACAACAACTTCATGTGCCAGCTGCACACCATCTCGGCCTCGGCGCCGTGCATGTATACCTGAGTTCCGGCTGCCGTCCCTAGTTCCAACTCTGATAAACGTCCAGCGTCCGGCCGTCCCTGGTGCCCGGCGCGTTGAGGTACACGGTGACGGTACCGTCGGGATGACTGGCCGCCTCCATGATGACCTGGCGCAATGAGGCGTGCACTCCGCCGTTCTCATCGCGGTAGATCTCGGTATCGCTCTTCAGTCCCGCGCCGATTCGGTTGAGCGGCACCACCATGGTGACCAACGCGGGCAGTGGTCCGCCGCCGAGCGCCGCGGTCTCCGCGTGATCCAGATGCAGCCCGACCCGGTCGGGTTGGGCGACCGGATCCGCGGCGGCCGCGGTCCCGGTGCCGAAGGTGACGGCGGCGGCGAGCGCGGCGAAGAGCGTGGCGCTGATGACGGCAAACCGCATTGGACCCTCCCGATGGGCTAGATGGTGCGACGACGCACCGAGATTACGCATCGGTAATCGGTCAGCGACCGATATCGGCCGCAACCATGATCGGCGTGTTGCGTCGAAGAGACTGCGGTGCGTGCGGTCTGCGTCACTCGACTACACCCTGTCGTCGACTCGTTCCGATCGGGCTGAGACACTGGACGTCGTGAGTTCTTCTCCGCGCGCGACCAGGGCATCGGTGCCGGTCTCGGCTCAGCTCTTCGACCGGGCCGCTTCGGTGATTCCGGGTGGTGTGAATTCGCCGGTGCGGGCCTTCAAGTCCGTCGGCGGCACACCGCGATTCATCGCATCGGCCAAGGGCTACACACTCATCGATGTCGACGGCAACGAATATGTCGACCTGGTGTGTTCCTGGGGTCCGATGATTCTCGGCCACGCGCATCCCGAGGTGGTCGAGGCGGTGCAGCGCGCGGCCGTCGGCGGATTGTCCTTCGGTGCGCCGACCGAGGCCGAGATCGAACTCGCCGAGCTGATCGCCGAACGGATGGCGCCGGTGGACCGGGTCCGCCTGGTCAACTCCGGCACCGAGGCGACCATGAGCGCGGTCCGGCTGGCCCGTGGCTACACCGGTCGCGCCAAGATCATCAAGTTTTCCGGTTGCTACCACGGCCATGTGGACGCGCTGCTCGCCGACGCCGGTTCCGGTGTCGCGACGCTCGGCCTGCCGACCTCGCCAGGTGTCACCGGTGCGCAGGCGGGCGACACCATCGTGCTGCCGTACAACGACATCGAAGCCGTCGCGGCCGCATTCGCCGCGCATCCGGGTGAAATCGCGGGTGTGATCACCGAGGCGGCCGCGGGCAATATGGGTGCGGTCGCGCCGCTGCCCGGTTTCAACGAGGGCCTGCGCAAGCTGACCGCGGACAATGGCGCGCTCCTGATCATGGACGAGGTGATGACCGGATTCCGAGTGAGCCGGTCCGGCTGGTTCGGCCGTGACGGTGTCGCCGGTGACCTCTACACCTTCGGCAAGGTGATGAGCGGTGGTCTGCCTGCCGCCGCATTCGGCGGGCGCGCCGAGATCATGAATCACCTTGCGCCGCTTGGGCCGGTGTATCAGGCGGGCACCCTGTCCGGTAACCCGGTCGCCGTCGCCGCGGGGCTCGCCTCGCTGCGCGCGGCCGATGACGCGGTGTACGCCGCACTCGATCGCAATGCCGAGCGACTGGGCGGTTTGTTCACCGAGGCACTCGGTGCCGCGGGGGTCGAGCATCAGGTCCAGTTCGCGGGCAATATGGTGAGCGTGTTCTTCGCCGACCGTCCGGTCACCGACTACGCCGCCGCCAAAGCCAGCCAGACCTGGCGTTTCCCCGCTTTCTTCCACGCACTGCTCGACGGCGGTGTGTACGCGCCGCCGAGCGCGTTCGAGGCATGGTTCGTCTCCGCGGCGCTCGACGAGGACGCATTCGACCGTATCGCCGCCGCCCTGCCCGCCGCCGCATATGCGGCCGCGGCCGCCACCCCCGAAGGATCCCGCGCGTGAGTTCCGACCAGCCAGATTCAGATATGCGCGAACTACCAGATACCCCTGTCGACAGCGCGGAAGCCGCTGTCACATCCGATGCCGGTGCGCCCGAGCAGTCGAGCGCCATTGACGAATCCGGCATCGTCGCCGACGACACCGTCGAGACCATCGTGCATGTGCTGCGGCACGGCGAGGTGCACAACCCGAAGGGCATTCTCTACGGTCGCCTGCCCGGATTCAGCCTGTCGGTGACCGGTCGATCGCAGGCCGGTGCGGTCGCGCGGTCGCTGGCCGATCACGACATCGCTCTGGTCATCGCCTCGCCGCTGCAGCGTGCGCAGGAGACCGCGGAGCCGATCGCGCGCCGGCACGGGCTGCTCGTGCGCACCGATGAGAACCTGATCGAGGCTGGTAATACCTTCGAGGGCCTGCGGGTTTCGGTCGGCGACGGTGCGCTGCGCAAGCCGAGGCACTGGTGGAAGCTGCGCGATCCCTTCACCCCGTCCTGGGGCGAGCCGTATCTGCAGATCGCGCATCGGATGCTGGCCGCGGTCAACAAGGCCAGGGTCGAGGCGGCCGGACACGAGGCGGTGCTGGTCTCGCATCAGCTGCCGGTCTGGACGTTGCGGCGGTTCCTGCAGGGACAGCGGCTCTGGCACGATCCGCGGCAGCGGCAGTGCTCGCTCGCCTCGCTGACCTCACTGGTCTACCAGGGCGACACCCTCGTCGACATCGTCTACTCCGAGCCCGCCGGGGGTTCGGATCCCACGGTGCACGGCGCATGAGAACTTCTTCCCGGCCGTCGGCCCGGCGTTTCGCGCCGGTCCTGCTCGCGTGCGTTGCCCTGGTGGCCGCGCTCGCGGGTTGTTCGACCGGGAAGGATGCGGTGGCCTCCGGCGGTACGTTCGAATTCGTCTCGCCCGGCGGCAGAACCGATATTTTCTACGATCCGCCCGCCGCGCGTGGCACCATCGGCAAGCTCGCCGGGCCGGATCTGATGACCTCGGGCAAGACCACCTCGGTCGCCGACTTCCCGGACAAGGTGGTCGTGCTCAATCTGTGGGGGCAGTGGTGCGGGCCGTGCCGCGCCGAGGCGCCCGCACTCGAAAAGGTCTACGAGGCAACCAAGGACAGGGGCGTCGTCTTTCTCGGCATCAATGTCCGTGATTTCCAGCAGGACAAGGCGCAGGACTTCGTCGTCGACAACAAGGTCGGTTATCCGTCCGTCTACGACCCGTCCATGCGCACCCTGCTCGCGCTCGGCGGCAACTTCCCGACCAGTGTCATTCCCACCACGCTGGTGCTGGATCGGCAACATCGGGTCGCCGCTGTCTTCCTCCGCTCGCTCTTGGCGGAAGACCTCCAACCAGTTGTCGAACGCATTGCGGCGGAAGGTTCGCAGTGACCCGTTCGGCCCATGCCGTAATCACGTCCCGCTCGATAGCGAGCGGTAGGAAGGTGCAATCGTGAATCGCGATCGCCGTACTCGTAGCCCGCGTGCCTGTCGTCCGCGCCAGGCCGCCCGTCTCGTTCGCGGGGTCTGGACGGTCGATGACCGGTGGGTCGGCGTTGCTGCCGTACCGCGCAGCGCCGCAGCCGATTCCATGATGGACTTCGCCCCGGAAGCCGCGCCGGTGCCCGAGCGAGCTGATCGACCCCCGGTGGAGTCCGACTGATGGTTCTTGCCGCAGTAGGCGATTCGTTCCAGCAGACGGCGGCGACGGGGCCGCTGGTATTGGCGCTCGGTGCGTGCGTACTGGCCGGACTGGTCTCGTTCGCCTCGCCGTGTGTGGTGCCGCTGGTGCCGGGTTACCTGTCCTATCTGGCCGGGCTGGTCGGCGCCGAGGCGCCGCCCGCCACCGCTGCGCAGGCCAAAAGCCTTGGCGGCACAGCGGTTTCGGTTGATCGGGCTGCGGCAGGTACGGGTCGGATCCGAGTGGCCGGTGCGGCCGGTCTGTTCGTCGCGGGCTTCACCGTAGTGTTCGTGCTCGCCACCGCAACGGTTTTCGGCGTCATCCAGACCTTGAACGTGAATCGTGAACTGCTGCAACGGGTCGGCGGTGTGATCACCATCCTGATGGGTCTGGTGTTCATCGGCTTGGTTCCGGCGTTACAGCGCGATACGCGGATGGAGCCGCGCAGGCTCAGCAGTATTCTGGGCGCTCCGCTGCTCGGTGCGGTCTTCGCGCTCGGCTGGACGCCGTGCCTCGGACCGACGCTGTCCGGGGTGATGGCGGTTTCGGCCGGGACCGAGGGCACGACGGCCGTGCGCGGAGTTGCGCTGATCGTCGCCTACTGCCTCGGCCTCGGGCTGCCGTTCGTGATCCTGGCCTTCGGGTCGGCGAGTGCCTTGCGCGGGGTCGGCTGGCTACGGCGCAATTCGCGCACCATTCAGATCATCGGGGGCATATTGCTCGTCGCGGTCGGGATCGCGCTGGTCACGGGGGCGTGGGACCAGTTCGTCGCCTGGGTACGCGATGGTTTCGTTTCCGAGGTGACGCTGCCGATATGACCGTGATCGACCGACCCGAGGCGTCGGTGACGCAGCCGAAGCAGTCCCCGGTCGGGCGTGCCTGGGCGCTCGTGCGCAATGCCTGGCGCGGGCTGACCAGTATGCGCACCGCGCTGGTATTGCTGTTCCTGCTGGCCTTGGGTGCGATTCCGGGTGCGCTGCTGCCGCAACGAAATCTCAACGAGGGCAAGGTCGATCAGTACATCGCGGACCGCCCGACGCTCGGTCCGTGGATGGACCGGTTCCAGCTGTTCGACGTGTTCTCCAGCTTCTGGTTCACGGCAATCTATGCGCTGCTGTTCATTTCGCTCGTCGGCTGCATTCTGCCGCGCTGCCTCGACCATTATCGCGCACTGCGCACGCCGCCGGTTCGGGTGCCGCGCAACCTGTCTCGGCTGCCGCATCACTATGCCGAGACGATCGACGGCACCCCGGACGCCGTGCTCGAGCACGCTCGAAAGGAGTTGCGCGGCTGGCGGACCGAGGTGCGCGAGGGCACTCGCGAAGGTGAGATCACCCTCTCCGCGGAGAAGGGTTATACCCGCGAACTCGGCAACCTGGTCTTTCACTTGGCCCTGGTCGGACTGCTCGTCGCCATCGCGGTCGGCAAGCTGTTCGGCTACGAGGGCAGCGTGATCGTCATCGCGAACAACGGTCCCGGTTTCTGCACCACCTCGCCCGCCGTCTTCGACTCGTTCAAGGCGGGCAATATCAACGACGGCACCGGTATGGCGCCATTGTGCGTGCGGGTCAAGGACTTCAAGGCCGACTACCTGCAGAACGGCCAGGCCGAGATGTTCACCTCGGATATCGAATATCAGGCCGGTGGCGATCTGCAGAGCGATACCTGGCGCGATGCGCAGATCCAGGTGAACCATCCGCTGCGGGTCTCGGGGGACCGGCTGTATCTGCAGGGCCACGGTTACGCGCCGACGTTCACGGTGACCTTCCCGAATGGCCGGACCCGAACCGAGACCGTGCAATGGCGGCCCGACAACGCACAGACCTTCCTGTCCAGCGGTGTGCTGCGGATCGATCCGCCCGGCGGCATGTACGCGACCGACGAAGAGCGCCGCAAGAACCAGATCGCCATCGAGGGGCTGTTCGCGCCGACCGCGCTGCTGCACGGCAGCCTGTTGACCTCGTCGTTCCCCACCATGAACGATCCGGCAGTCGCGGTGGACATCTATCGCGGCGATACCGGTCTCGACACCGGTAAGCCGCAATCGCTATTCGCGCTGGATCCGGAGCAGGTCAAGCAGGGGCGACTGACCAAGGAGGCCAGGGTCAACCTGCGTCCCGGCGAATCGGCGACGCTGCCCAATGGCACCAAGGTCACCTTCGACGGTGCGCAGGAATTCGTGAATCTGCAGGTATCGCACGATCCGGCGCAGCAGTGGGTGCTGGTGAGCGCGCTGGCCATGATGGCCGGACTGCTGGTGTCGCTGCTGGTGAAGCGGCGACGCATCTGGATCCGCGGCTACCCCGCCGATGACGAAGCGGGTACCGTTGACCAACGACGCACTGTAGTAGAGATGGGCGGGCTCGCCAGAACCGATCAGGCGGGCTGGGGCGGCGAATTCGATCGCCTGCGCAAGCGCCTGCTCGATGACCGATCCGCCACGGGAGAGTGACCATGCCGATCGACGAGACCATCGCCCAGTACAGCGATCTCGCCTTCAAATCGGCGATCGTCGTGTACGTGCTGGTGCTGGTGCTGCTGATCGTGCAGTACGCGGCGGCGCGGACGCAGCAGGTCGTCGCGCGCGAATTGCTGAGCGCGGGCGGCGGTTCCGATCGTCCCGCCGGACCAGGCCGGGTCGAGACGCCGCAGGCCAAGCCGTTCGCCGAGCGCGCGGGCAATATGGCGTTCTCGGTGCTGTTCGTGGCCATCGCGCTGCACGTGACCTCGATTGTGTTGCGCGGCTTCGCGACCCACCGCTTCCCGCTCGGCAATATGTACGAATTCGTCACCATGGCGACCGCCGCGGCCGCCGTGGTCGGCATGGTGTTCCTGCGCGAACAGCGTTATCGCTCGATGTGGGCCTTCCTGCTCGTCCCGATCCTGATCCTGCTGTTCTTGGCCGGTACGGTGCTCTACGCCGACGCGGCACCCGTTGTGCCCGCGCTGAAGTCGTTCTGGCTGCCCATCCACGTCACCATCGTCAGCATCGGCAGCGGCGTCTTCCTGGTCTCCGGCATCGCCAGCCTGCTGTTCCTCTACCGCCTGCGTCAGCCCGAAGGCGCCGAATCCGACAACATCCTCGGCACCATCGCCCGCCGCCTCCCCGATGCCCGCACCCTGGACCGTTTGGCCTACAAGACGACGATCATCGGATTCCCTTTGTTCGGTGCCGGTGTAATCCTCGGCGCCATCTGGGCCGAAGCCGCCTGGGGCCGCTTCTGGGGCTGGGACCCGAAGGAAACCTGCTCCTTCATCGCCTGGGTCCTGTACGCCGCCTACCTCCACGCCCGAGCCACCTCGGGTTGGCGCGACACCAAGGCCGCCTACATCAACATCGCCGGTTTCGTCGCGATGCTCTTCAATCTCTTCATCATCAACATTGTGATCAGCGGGTTGCACTCTTACGCCGGCCTGAACTAAAGCGCTTTACCAGCGGAAATGGGGCGGTGTGCGACACGCCCCGCAGCTTGACCGAGCCGGGCCGGTATCCCACTATGCTTGCCGAATATTAGCTATGTGGGTTCTGTTCATGCGATCTCGCCGCCGCTGAAGTACATCCGATTCGAAACGGGATCAGATATGCGCCCTCGATTCGTCGTTCTCGCGACCGGTGTGGTCGCGGCCGTCCTGGCTGTGGTCGTGTGGCCCGGCGCCGAGCCGAGCCGAGCTCAACCGCCCGGTGCGGACGTATCCGGTGCCGGGATTCATGTGACGACATCCGTGGAGAACGTCAAAGTGGACCCACCGGGCGACCGGATGCCGAACTTCCTCATGACGTTCGCGCATGCCGCACAGCTATCGGGCAACTACTCGCTGAACGTGGAGGGCGATGGAATAGTGTCCGGCCAGGCGGTGGCGGGGTTCCTTCTCGGCTGTGCGCTCAGTCTGGACAACGGCTTCACCGTCGGAATCGATCCGAATCAAGGGCTGTTGGCGAGTATTTCCCCGGAATTCAGCCAGTCGAACGCTGCCGCCAGACTGCCGAGCACGCCGGTGTCCACACCGCCGAGTGCGAAGCCGACCCCGGTGTCCACCCCGCAGCGTGTCGGCACCACCTCCCCGAGTGTCGCGACCACCTCTCGGAGTGTCGCGACCACCTCCCAGAGTGCTGCGCCCACCTCCCAGAGTGCTGCCACAACCTCCCCGAGTGCTGCGCCCACCTCCCAGAGTGCTGCGCCCACCTCCCAGAGTGCTGCCACAACCTCCCCGAGCGTCGAGACCACCTCCCCGAGCGTCGAGACCACCTCCCCGAGCGTCGAGACCACCTCCCCGAGCGTCGAGACCACCTCCCCGAGTGCCCCCAGCGCAAGTCTCGGACCGACCGTCGGCGGGACCCTTGGCTTGACACAGGTCCTGGAAGCCACCTTGGCACCGGGTCAGATCACCACTGTCACGACCGTGACGACCAACCTTGACAACAAGACCGTGTTCCCGTACCACTTCATTTTCAACAACGCCGCGTTGAACGTCGGCCAGTGTGCCTCACCGGTATCGGCCGTCCCCTTCGTCACCGCCACGGTGAGTACCGCGGTGGAGACGGTGCAGACCTCCGCCTACGGCAGCCAGTTCACCTTCTGATCCATCAGGGACCTGCCGCACAGTCGGCCCTTTGTCAGCGTCCCTCGCGCCCCGTGGCCACGAGTTCTATTGCATGCGTGCGCATTTCGGCGTTCAGCGGGCCGAACGCGGTCACCTACCGATCGGTCACGCCGGTCTGGGGCGCGTAGTCGCGTGCCGTGCGGCGTGACCGTGCTGATCGAGGATCCACCGCACGGGCCCGAGGCAGGCAGCGACGTGGTCGACAGTTTCCCGTGGGCTGCGGCGTCGCGAACGCTGATCGATCACCCATCGGCCCTCGATGGCCGAATAGTGCGACTTACAAGCGGTGGACGCAGACTACGAATTGCCGTTGTTGGTAGACGATTCCGCGGTCGCTGGACGAGCAGACATTGACGTTTGTGGTCTTTTGTTTGATGTCGACGATGCGGACGGCGTTGGGGACGCCTTTGACGTTGCAGTCGAGGCGTTTCGGATTGTCTTTGTTCGGGTCCATGCAGCCGCCGACTACCCAGTCGATGTCCAGGCAGAGGGCGGCCCGATTGATGCCGTGCAGGGTGTCGTTGAGGGCGCGGTCGGCGTCGGCGGGGCAGGCGGCGTTTTCGGCGGCCTTGTCGATGATCTTGTAGTTGGAGGTCGCGCTGCCGCAGGCGGCCTTGCCGAGGGTGGGATTGTCGCCGCTGCCGCCGATCTCGACACAGTCGCCGACCTCGACCTTCAAGCCGCCCGCGATCTTGTCGAAGGTGCTGCGGATGGCCGAGGTCGTCGGTGGGGCTTCGGGGGTGGTCAACGGCAGCTCGGGGAATGGTTCCGGCGAGGTGGTCGGCGCGACATCGTTCTGGGCCGCGGGCGAGGGGCTGCTCGTGGTGGACTTGTCATCGCTCAGCGACATCGCTGCGACCGCCACGACGGCTGCGGCCAGCGCGGTTACGGCTATGAAGACCGTCAAGGTGAGACCCGCACGGACACGTTGACGCGACACCTGTGACGTCCTCCAGGGCTGTTCGAACTCGCGCGCCGAGATCCGAAGTTGAAAATTGCAATGGTTAGAGATCACGTCATGCCTACACCATCCGGTGTGTGTGCGTCGAGTCGTCCCATTTCTGGGGATAGCAAGATACTCGTGTGAAACGATCATGGGTCGGATATCGGCATAACAATCGGATAACGATGGCCGTCAGGGGTTTCCCAAATGCCGTGCGGGGCAACAAGCTACGTGGCGCTAGACGCGTCAACCGGCTACCGGGGCCGGTGCTTGTCAGAAGGAAACCTTGATGAAGTTCGGCACGTTCGCCGTCACCCTCGTGTCCATCGCCGCTGTGGGAATCGCGGCGGGAACCGCGAATGCAAAGCCAGCGGAAGTTGCCAAAGAGGTGTCGGCCTCCGGCGTCGAGCAGGGAATCGGTTACCACACAGTGGCTTCCGAAATCTCGGATGGGCACCGGGATCGCGTTCTCACCACCGAGGTCGACAGCGGCAAGTTCGAACTCGCCGACAACGGCACCAAGGTCTTGCTGAAGTCCGATTCCGGCGATGTCGTGTCGGAAGTCCCCTTGACCTACGAGCTCTCCGGTACGAAGGTCGCGGTCGACCAGACGATCTCCGAAAACGGCCGAACCCTCGCCCTCACACCGAAATTGACCGCCAAGAACATCGGTGAGATGCAGCCGGTCAACTCCATGGCCCGCCTGACCGATGAAATCAACAAGAACATCGTCGGCGTGGTCCTCGGCGGCGTGCTCGGCCTGATTATCGGCGCCATCGTCGGCGTCTTCTTCTTCAGCCTCATCACCGGCCCCATCGGCGCGGTAATCGGCGCCATCGCGGGCGGCTACATCATGGGCGGACAGTCCTTCATGGACGCCCTCATGGCCGTCATCAACGGCGAGCCGTGATCGTTTGAGCTGTCGCACATCTAGTGACTACCTCGCACAGGCTCTACCTTGTGCGAGGTAGTCAAGGGTTGTGCGTGACGCCCAATACGTCGACTTCTCGTTCGGCGGGCCGCAGCATCGCTCGGCGATCGGATGTGCCGTGCCTGCTCATGCGCGCTGGTTGACGGCGCGACCAGGCGCAATTCATGCGGCAAATAATCCGCGCGGTCAATACGGTTGCGCGACTGAGGGCTTCGAGCCCGGAATCCTCCCGGCGGACCGAGTGAACGCTCAGCGCTCGGCAGACCCGTCACCATCACGATGCTGGCGCGAAATGCGCCAGAGGAATTCGGGGTCGTCGTCGGGCCCCATGATGCGCTTGCGTTGCGGTGAACGCGTGGGCGGTCCGGCTGTCTTATCGGGGCCGAACGCCTTCCAGCACAACACCGCGACTGCCACGACTGCGATGAGTGCCAACAGGTACGTCACGTCGCTCACCTCCTGCTAATGAGGGTAGTCGCGTGCGTAGCCTTCGGACACCGCAGACACGAAATTGGTGGGTGCGGGCCCCTGGACAGTGAGATCGAGCTCACGGCTATGGGCCCGCGGACCATAATCAGCGTGCGGTCGCCTCGGTGGTCAGCGACTTCAGCAGTTGGAGTACCTCGGATTCGCGGAACCGGCGATGCCCGCCCGGTGTGCGCAGCGATCCAAGGCGCCCGGCGTGGGCCCAGCGGGTGACGGTCTTCGGATCGACGTGGAACATGGCGGCTACTTGGCCGGGTGTCAGCAGGGTGTCCTGGCCGCCGACGGTGATCGCAGTCATAGCAAACCTCTCCGTTCTCGACAGTTCCCTCATCAGATGGCGCCATCGTTGCACTGCAACCCCTAGGTACTCGAACCACCTACAGTTGGTAAAGGGGAAGTAATAGACAAAACGGATACGCGCCCTGGCCTCGGCAGCAGGTATCGCCGAGGTGCGCAATAGCTTCGCATAGGCTGGACCGCGTGAGTGAGGCAAGTCCACCGAAGGGTGAACCCGAACAGCAAACCGCTGGCGTCGGCGCGCGGCTGGCCCGCAATCTGGCGCTGTACACGCTCGCCAGGCTTGGGTTGGTCGTCGTCATCACCGCCGCGATCGTCGGCGTCGCCCGGCTCGTCTCGGTGGAGATCCCGCTGGTGGTCGCGGCCCTGTTCGCGTTGATAATCGCCATGCCGCTGTCGCTGACGCTGTTCAAGAAGTTGCGCGCCCGGGTCAACGAGGACATCGCGGTCGTCGATGCGAAGCGTCGCCAGGACAAGGCCCAATTGCGCGCCCGGCTGCGTGGTGACGACGACCCGACCGGGTCGGCATCGTGAAATACTGCGATCGCAGTACGCCACGCGCCTGGGTCGACAATGCCGTGCGGCTCATCGAGGCCGATACGCAGCGCAGCGCCGACACCCATCTGATCCGGTATCCGCTGCCCGCATCCTGGGGTGTCCAGCTGTATCTGAAGGATGAGTCGACCCACATCACCGGCAGTCTCAAGCATCGGCTGGCGCGGTCGCTGTTCCTGTACGCGATCTGCAACGGCTGGGTCACCGAGGGCACGACGGTGGTCGAGGCGTCATCCGGCTCGACCGCGGTCAGCGAAGCGTACTTCGCCAAACTGCTCGGCCTGGATTTTGTCGCGGTGATGCCAGCAAGCACCTCGCCGCAGAAGATCGAGCTGATCGAAGCCCACGGCGGCCGTTGCCATTTCGTGCAGCGCCCGCCGGATATGTACACCGAGGCGGCGCGGCTGGCCGCTGAATGCGGTGGTCACTTCATGGATCAGTTCACCCATGCCGAGCGCGCCACCGACTGGCGCGGCAATAACAACATCGCCGAATCCATTTTCGAGCAAATGGAATTGGAGGCGCATCCGGTGCCGGACTGGATCGTGGTCGGTGCGGGTACCGGCGGCACCAGCGCTACCATCGGCCGCTACATCCGCTATCACCATTACCCGTCGAAGCTGGCCGTGGTCGACCCGGAGAACTCCGCGTTCTACGGCGGCTACGAAACGGCCGATGCCGGATATCAGACCGGGATGCCTTCGCGCATAGAGGGAATCGGCCGCCCGCGGGTCGAGCCGTCGTTCATCGGTCAGGTGGTGGATCGGATGATCGAGGTGCCCGATGCCGCATCGATCGCCACCGCCCGGCTCGCGAGCCGGGTAATCGGCCGCCGCGTGGGCGGTTCCACCGGAACCAATCTGTGGGGCGCGTTCGCACTCATCGCCGAAATGATCTCCGCCGGTCGTTCCGGCAGTGTGGTCACGCTGCTCTGTGACGGCGGAGATCGTTACGCCGGAACATATTTCGATGACGCATGGGTCCGGGCGCAGGGCATGAATCTCACCGAACCCGCCGCGATCCTGGAGAAGTTCGCCGCGACCGGAATCTGGTCCGGCTAGCGCCCGATACCGCAACCCCGGCCCGCAGCGCCGGGTTTCTCTTGCGGCGAACCTCGTCAATTTTCGTTGACAACTCCGGTGTTCGTCAATCAAAATTGACGACATGACTGAAGCAACCACACTGGCGGCCGCCGCAGGCAGTCCGGACCCCAAGGTCGGGCTGCGCGCGGTGCTCGCACTGCGTCGGCTGCTCGAACGGCTGGAAGCGATCCAGGTGACCAATGCCCGCGAACAGGGCTGGTCCTGGCAGGCGATCGCGGAGGCGCTCGAGGTCAGCAAGCAGGCGGTCCACCAGAAGTACAACCGGAGAGGCGGGAACCGCTGATGTTCGAACGGTTCAGCAGGTCGGCACGCACGGCAATCGTCATCGCCCAGGAAGACGCGCGGGAATTGCGCGCACCCAAGATCGAGGTGGAGCATGTGCTGCTCGGTCTGTTGGCACAGGGCGAGCCGGAATTGAAGACGCTGCTAGAGGAGGTCGGGCTCACCCACCGAGACGTGCTGGAAACCCTCGGCCGACAGGCTCAGGGCCAGCCGTTGGGTGCGGAGGACGCCGAGGCGCTGCGCTCGATCGGCATCGATCTGGATGCGGTGCGCGAAAGCCTGGAGGCCACCTTCGGCGAGGACGCGCTGGAACGGGCGGTGCCCGAGGAGCGGTCCCGATTCGGCCGCGGCCGCGATCGGAGCTGGGGTCACATCCCGTTCACCAGGGAGGCCAAGAAAGTCTTGGAACTCGGACTGCGCGAAGCCCTGGCCCGTAAGGACAGGTCCATCGAATCCGGGCATCTGCTGCTCGGCATTCTGCGCGCGCCCAATGCGACCACCACCAGCATTCTCGGCGGTCCGAAGGCGATCGACGCGCTCCGACCGAAGGTGCACGCGCTGCTCGATCGTGCGGCGTGAGAGGTCGGGCATGTGCGCGCCACCCGATTCCCGTTTTGTGGCAGCACATGCCCGCCCGTCGGGCCTAGCATTGGCGCATGCAGCTTCTGATTCGGTTGATCATCAACGCGGTGGCCATCTGGCTGGCCGCCGCCTGGGTCGACAAGATCGAAATTCTCAGTCCCGCGGACAAGGGCAATGGCGCGAAAGTCATTGTCATCCTGGCCGTCGCCGTGGTTTTCACCTTGGTGAACGCCCTGATCAAACCGATCGTCAAACTTCTATCGCTACCGCTGGTCATCGTGACCCTCGGCCTTTTCCTGCTGGTGATCAACGCGCTGATGCTGTGGCTCACCGCAAAGATCACCGAAACCACCGATTACGGCCTGCGCGTCGACGGCTTCTGGGCCGCGGTATGGGGCGGCATCATCGTTGCGGTGGTCAACTGGATCCTCGGCGTCCTGGTCCCGGACGGCGACGACTGAAAGCTGCGGCGCGGGCGACCGTCCTGGTCGCCCGCGCGCTCACAACCGGTGATACCCGACTAACCCGCGATTCCCAGCGCCAACGCGCTGACCGCCGACCACACCAGCAGCGCCAAGCCCGAATCGCGCAGCGCCGGAATCAATTCCAACCCACCCTTACCGGAGCGCACCGGTGCGTTGGCGCGCACAGCCAACGGTACGGCGACCAGTCCGACCAGCGCCCACGGCGTGCGGACGACCAACAGCAGCGTCGCGATGAACGGCACGGCGAGCAGCGCCAAGTGCAGCGTCCGGGTCCGCGGATCCCCCAGTTTGACCGCGAGCGTGACCTTTCCGGATTCGGTATCGGTCGGAATGTCACGCAGATTATTGGCGACCAGCACCGCACTGGAGAACGCCCCGACCCCGACCGCGAGCACCAGACCCGCCCATTCGACCCGCTCGGCCTGCACGAATTCGGTACCGAGCACACCGATCAGACCGAAGAAGACGAACACCGCCAACTCACCGAACCCGCTGTAGCCATACGGCTTGCGGCCGCCGGTGTAGTACCAGGCACCGGCCAGGCAGGCCGCGCCGACCAGCAGCAACCACCACGCCGTCGCGATGACCAGCACCAGCCCGAAGACCGCGCCGACGGCCAGGCTGATGATCGCGGCATTCTTGACCGCGGCGGGGGAGGCGAGCCGCTGCCCGACCAGCCGCAGCGGACCGACCCGCACGTCATCGGTGCCGCGGATGCCGTCGGAGTAGTCGTTGGCGTAATTGACCCCGATGATCAGGGCCAGCGAAACAAGCAGCGCGAGAACCGCTTTCCACCACACCGCGCCATCGATGGAGGCGGCGGCGCCGGTTCCGGCGAGGACAGGGGCGATCGCGTTCGGCAGGGTACGGGGCCGGGCGCCCTCGATCCATTGCGCTGCAGTAGCCATATTCGCAGCCTAATGCGCGGCGGCGGTTCGGTCCGCTCGGGCGGTTCAGTTGGCTTCGGCGGCGGTCTTCAGTCGGTCGAGGCCCTTTTCGAAGTCCTTGCCGATCATATTGTCGATCGGGAGCACCTTCCCGATCACGCCCATCAGGCCCTTGTGCTGCCCGGTCATCCGCCATACGACCTCGGTGCCGCCCTCGACCGGGTTCAGCTGGAAGGTCGTTTTATTGGTGGCCTTGAACGGCTTCTCGAAGGCCAAGCGGATACCGATCTCCCGGTCGTCACTGGAGGTTATCTCCATGCTGCCGCGACCGGCCCTGCGGTTGCCGTCCCAGGCGTACTTGGCGCCGACTCCGGCGTCCGGCCCGGAGTACTCGCGCTGCAGTTGCGGATCGAGATCCTCCCACGGCGACCATTTGGTCCACTCGTGGAAGTTATCGATCAGCCCATGAATGCGCGCGGGATCGGCCGTGATCACGGCGTGCCGAACGATTTCGAACTCAGCCATGCGCACAGCGTAAGCGACTTACCGGTCCGAACAGGGGCGAAAAACCATGTCAGCCCAGCAGGCACTCCTCACATACGATAACGACGGAATGTTTCCCGATCAGAGCGGCCCGAACGGCCGAAGTCAAACCCTGACGACGCCCGCAGGCGAATCGGTCGTAGTGGGCCTGCTGGGCGAAATCGCGCTACGCCGAGACGGCACGCTCGCCGCGCTACCCGGGGCGCGATCGCGGCTGCTGCTCGCCGCGCTGGCCCTGCGTCCCGGCCGCAGCCGCAGTGCCCAGGCATTGATCGATGAGGTGTGGGGTGAGCAGCCGCCGCGCGCGCCGATGAACGCGCTGCACACCCAGGTGTCGCGACTGCGCGCGGCCCTACCCGATGCGGCGCTGGAGATCGGTCCGGCGGGCTACCGCCTCATGCTGACCGCCGATCAGGTCGATTTGACGCTGGTGGACGATCTGGTGCGCGCGGCTCGCGCCAAACAGGCCGACGGCGACCATGCCGGATGTCTCGATGTGCTGACCCGGGCCAGATCGCTCTGGCGCGGCGAGCCCGGTGCCGACCTCCCCGCGGGCGACCTCGCCGACGAACTGCGCAGCGGGGCCGCGCAGCGCTGGTCCGCGTTGGAGACGATCGAGGTCGCCGCACGAGTCGCCAGCGGCGATCTCGACGGCGCGGTGGCGATCACCCGCCGAACCGCGGCCGCGCAACCGCTCGACGAGGCCGCGCACGCCACCTTGATGCGGTTGCTCGCCGCGGCCGGTCGGCCGAACGAAGCCCTCGATGTCTTCGCATCGATCCGCGCGCGACTGATCGAAGAACTCGGCGCGGATCCGGGTCCGGCTCTGGTCGAGTTGAATACCGCGATCCTGCGCGGTGATGCGGTGGCCGGTTTCGCGCCGCGCGCCGGTCATGATGGGGCCGTACCGAATCGGTCGCCGTCAGTGAATTCGGTCACATCAGTTGGTCCGACCGTATCGGTCGCGTCAGGGGATTCGGCCGTACGGGATTCCGCAATGCGGGATTCGACGGCGCTGGATTCGATTGGACGCGTTTCGGATTCGGCCGCTGCCGCATCGCCGAATGCTCTCTCCGCGATCGGCCTGCGCGCGGCCCCGAATGCGCTGCTCGGACGTGCCGCCGATCTGGACGCACTCGAGCAACTGCTGCACCGCTCCCGGGTGACCACCGTCCTCGGCCCCGGCGGCACCGGAAAGACCAGGGTGGCCAACGAATTGGGCGCGCGGGTCGCGCGCGGCGAATCCGTGGTGCTGGTGGTGCTGGCCTCGGTACGGGCCGATACCGCCGCCGACGCCGATCCGCGCGCCGATGTCGAGGCCGCGATCAGCACGACGCTCGGCCTCGGCGAGATCGTCCGGGACACGGCGTGGCGGCGCTCGACCGGCTACAGCGATGCCGGTCGCCGACTGCGCGATGCGCTCGCCGCCCGCCCGACGCTATTGATCCTGGACAACTGCGAGCATCTGATCGACGCGGTCGCCGAGGTCGTCGCCGATCTGGTCGGCAGCTGCGACCAGCTCAGCGTCCTCACCACCAGCAGAGCGCCGCTGGCGATCACCGCGGAAACGGTCTATCCGCTGGCGCCGTTGGCAATCGATGCGGCCGGATCGCCCGCAACCGAGCTGTTCATGGCCAGAGCGCGTGCGGTGCGGCCCACAGTGCGCCTGGATCCCGAAGTGGTGGCCCGGCTGTGCACCACACTCGACGGGCTGCCGCTGGCCATCGAACTCGCGGCCGCTCGCGTGCGAACCATGAGCGTCGAGGAAATCGAAACCCGGCTGGAACACCGATTCGCCTTGCTGCGCAGTGGAGATCGCTCCTCACCGGAACGTCATCGCACCTTGCACGCGGTGATCGCGTGGAGCTGGAATCTGCTCGAAGAGCCGCAACAGATCGCGTTGCGCAGGCTGTGTCGCTTTCCGGCCGGATTCACCCTGGATGCCGCCGAAGTGGTGGCGGGTGGCCCGGATGTCGACGACGTGCCGACGGCGGTGGACGGACTGGTGAGCCAATCACTGCTCACCGTCCTGGACGACGACGAGGGCATGATCGGAACCCGCTACCGGATGCTGGAAACGGTGCGCGAATTCGGTGAGGAACAGCTCGCGCTGACCGGATCCGATGCGGCCGCGGGCATTTCGGGTGCCGTCGACGAGCGTCCGATGGTGATGGATCGCATGTCGCGGTGGGCCCGTGACTATTCGATCGCCACGGTGCACCGTTATCTGTCGGACGAGCAGGTGGCCACCGTGCTTTCGGTCGGTGCGGAACTCGACAACCTGGTCACCGTGCTGCGATATGCGTTGGAGCGCAGGGACGCCCGCACGGTGTACCGGGTCTTCCCGATTGTCGGCACGCTGTGGGTGATGCGCGGCGCGCATATGGAACTCGGCGGTTGGGCGCGCCGGATTCTGCCCCTGGCACCCGAACCCGGTCCGGTGCGCGGTACGGTCGCCGATCTACAGCTGCTCGCCCACCTGCAGATGGGCATGCACATGGTTTTCCTCGGCGCGGACCTGCGGGAGGTGGCGACCTCACGGGCCAGGATCCGTCGATTGCTCAGCACCGCAATCGATCTCAATACCGGCGCCCGCTTTCTCGGCACTGTGGCCTGTGGGGATACATCGGGTTCGAGCGCGGCCAGGCAGTTTGCCGACGGCGCTCGGTCGCCGGACCCCGTGGTGCGCGGCGCGGCGATGTTCATGCGCGCGAACATCCGGGAAAACGCGGGTGATGTCTACGGCTCCACCCGGGATGCGAAGGCGGCCCTGCAACTGATCGAGGGCAGCGATGTCTGGGGCACGGCGATGGTCGCTCAGCATCTCGGGCAGCTCGCGGGACAGACCGCGCATTATGTCGACGCGGTGGAGTACTACCGTCGGGCGGCGGAACTGTTGCGGGAGTTGCGTGCTCACGAAGAAGCCGTGGAAATGCGCAGCTATCTGGCGGTATCACTGATCGGCGCGGGTCGGTTGGACGAGGCGCGCCGGGAGTTGGGCTTCGCGCTCGGCGCCGCGGACGGCGATCCGGCGCACGGTACATCCATCGATGACCCACACATCCGACGTAACCATCGCCTGGCGCCGGTCGTCATCGGAATGGCGGAACTCGAACTCGCCGAGGGCGATATCGATGCCGGATTGGGCCATTATCGGCGGGCACTGGAGCTGTACGGCTGGCCCGATGACGAACCGATGGTGGGCCCGCGCAGTCTGGTGACCGCGAGCGAGGCATTGGACGCGCACGTGCTGCACGGGCGGGCCACGGAGGCCGGTGATATCGCGCGCACGCTACTGCCGCTCGCGACGGGCCGCCTCGGACAGTTCTATGACTTGCCGCAGATCGGTGCGGTCGGCAACGCGATCGGAACGTTTTGTCTCGCGGTCGGGCGCGATTCGGAGACCGGTCTCGAATTGCTCTCGCTGGCCGCCAAAGTGCTTGCGCGCCAGGATAGTCCGTCGGCTGAATTGCGGAGGCACGCGGCACTGCATCGACCAACGGTGGGGGACGAGCGCTTCGACGAAGCACTGGCCAGGGCCGCCGGAATGCGTCGGCGGCAAGCGGCCGCCAGGATCCTCGAGCTTCTGCAGGAACTGTCCTGCGACGACGAAAATCGCGGTGGGTGACTCACCCACCGCGACTTCCGGGTCATCGGTTCACGCCCGGCGCATGTACGCCTTGATGCTCAGCGGCGCGAAGATCGCGATCACGATCACCGAGCCGATCAGCGACCAGGCCAGATCGCTGCCGTAGACATTGCCGTTCATCAACGCCCGGGCCGCATTAACCATGTAGTACACGGGATTCACGTGATTGAGCCCCTGCATCCAGCCCGGCATGGTGCTCACCTGAGCGAACGCACCGGACATGAAGGTCAGCGGGAACATCACCATCATCGAAATGCCCTGCACGCCAGCGGCACTCTTACCGGTGACGCCGACCAGCGCCCAGATCCAGCTCACCGCGAATGAGCAGACCACGATGACCAGTCCGGCGACCACGACACCGACCACACCGCCCTCGGGCCGGTAGCCGATGGCCAGGCCGACCACGATGGTCAGCGTCGTCGCCAGCGCGTAACGCACCATATCGGCGATCAACGCACCCGCGAGTGCCGAAATGCGGGCGATGGGCAGGGATTTGAACCGGTCGAAGACGCCCTTGTCCATATCCTCACGCAACTGGGTGCCCGTCACGACCGAGGTCAGGACGACCGTCTGCACCAGGATGCCCGGAATCAGGATCGGCAGATAGTCGTGCACGCTGCCGCCGATGGCGCCGCCGAAGATGTAGGCGAACAGCGCGGTGAACAGGATCGGCTGGATCGTCACATCGAACAGTTGCTCGGGATTGTGCTTGATCTTCAGGATGCCGCGGTAGGCCATGGTGAACGAGGTCGCCACGGTCTGGCGCAGGCTGATCCGATTGCTGGCCTCCGGGAGGGATTGCGGTGCCGCATGCCGCGCGGCCTTTTCGGTGGCGGTGATGGTTGTCATGCCGCGCTCCGTTCGTCGTTGTCGGCCGGGTGGCCGGTGATGGTGAGGAAGACCTCGTCGAGGCTGGGTTTGGTGACGGTGATCTCGTCGATCGCGATCTCCCACTCGCGCAGGCGAATCAGCAGATCGGCGGTCATGCCCGCGTCCGGCAGCGGCGCGGTGAGCCGTCCGGCCTCGGGGGTGATCTGGGCCTCGGCGCCGAGGAAGTCGCCGACAATGCGGCGGGCCTCGTCGAGTTGGGCCCGATCGACGAGGGTCAGGTGCAGTGAGGAGCCGCCGACCGAGGATTTGAGTTCGTCGGCGGTGCCGTCGGCGATCACCTTGCCGTGGTCGATGACGGCGATTCGGTCGGCGAGCTGATCGGCCTCGTCCAGATATTGCGTGGTGAGCAGCACCGTCGCGCCCTCGCGGACCAGGCGGCGGATGGTCTCCCACATCTGGGCGCGGGTGCGCGGATCGAGTCCGGTGGTCGGCTCGTCGAGGAACAGCAGCGGCGGTGTCGCGATCAGGCTGGCGGCCAGATCGAGACGGCGTCGCATACCGCCGGAGAAGTTCTTCAGCGGCTTGTTCGCCGCCTCGGTGAGGTCGAACTCCTCCAGCAGTTCGACCGATTTGCGCCTGGCATCGATGCGGCCGAGGCCGAGCAGGCGGGAGAAGATGATCAGGTTTTCGGTGGCGGTGAGGTCCTCGTCGACCGAGGCGTACTGCCCGGTGACACCGACCAGGGACCGGACCGCGGTCGGTTCCGCGACGACGTCACGGCCGAAGATGCGGGCGCTGCCGCCGTCGGGGCGTAGCAGGGTGGCCAACATGCGGATGGTCGTGGTCTTGCCCGCACCGTTCGGTCCGAGCACGCCGTAGACAGAGCCCTGCGGAACCGCCAGGCTCACACCGTCGACGGCGCGCTGATCCCCGAACACCTTGACCAGGCTGTCCGCCTCGACGGCGAGCGCTGCAGTGGGTGTGTAAGAAGTCATGCACAAGACTTTGCGGCCGCCGTCTTGCACGCCCCTTGCATCGCGGTGTCGCCGCACTCTTGCGCTTACTTGCATGTCCGCCTCGACGCCGAATCGCACCGGCGGCCGTGTCGGCCTGGCCTTCCGATCGAGGTCCTAGCGAGCGCGCCGCGGATCCGGCGTCAGTGCGTCGACCCCGCGAGAAGATGCTCGCGTAGTTTGGCGCGGTCCGGCTTGCCAGGGCCGCGCAAGGGCAGCTCGTCGAGGATCGCCAGTTCCCGTGGAGCGGCGATGGAATCGAGTTCGCGCACGACGTGATCGCGCAATTCCTCGAGGGTCGGAGTGGCGCCGGAGGCGGGGACCACCGCGACCGCGACCCGCTGGCCGAGCCGGTCGTCGGGCAGGCCGAGCACCACGCATTCGCTGATGCCGGGATGGGTGATCAGCACGGCCTCCACGACCTGTGGGATGACGAGCAGTCCGCCGGTGGTGATCGCTTCATCGAGGCGCCCGGTGATGCTGAGCACGCCGTTCTCATAGGTGCCCGCGTCCTCGGTGCGGAACCAGCCGGGTTCGGCGAATGCCGGATGGTCGGGCTGGCCGCGGTAGCCTTCGGCGATCATCGCCCCGCCGAGCAGTACGCGACCGTCCTCGATACGAATCTCGGTGCCGTCCAGTGGAACTCCGTCGTACACACAGCCGCCGCAGGTTTCGCTCATGCCGTAGGTGCGAACGACGTTGATACCGGCCGCTTTCGCGCGTTCGTAGACCGGTGCGGGAGTGGCCGCTCCGCCGACGAGCACGCCGTCCAACTGGGCGAGTGCCGCCGCGGCGGTCGGTGCCTCCAGCGCCTTGATGAGCTGGGTCGGCACCAAGGCGGTGTAGCGGCGTTCCCCGCGCATACCGGAAATCGCGCCCGCCAGCGCCTCGGGTAGGAAGCCGCCGGAAACGTCGAGCACGCTGGGTTCGGTACCGGCCAGAATGCTGCGCAGCAAGACCTGGATGCCCGCGATGTGATGGGTCGGCAGGGCGAGCAGCCAGGTGCCGGGACCGCCGAGTCGATCGTGTGTCGCGGTCCCGCTGGCCCGCAGCGCGGCCGAACTGAGCATGGCGCCCTTCGGCACACCGGTGGTGCCGGAGGTGGTCACCACGAGCGCCACCTCGTCATCGATCGGCTCGCCGGGCGCGAGCGCGTCGCTCAGTCGCCGGGCCTCCCGACGGTCGCTGGTCGGTATCGGCAACCACGCGGGGCCGTTGCCCTCCAACACTTCTCGCAGATGCGGCATGACATCGCCCAGCCCCGATCCGGTCGGCATCGGCAGCGTCCGCAGGGTGCGACTCATGATTTCGGCCCTGTCATGCGCGTGCTCGGCTTCGTCGCGCGCAGGCGCGCTGTGTTCATGGTTCGCTCGCTGCGCTCCCTCACGAGTCTGATCGTGTCATGTCAACGTGACCGCACGCGGCAGGGGTCGGTTTGCTGGGGCGGCGCGCTGGGGGTTCGGCCGCGTCAGGGGAGGAGAAGTCAGGTACGCCGGACATCGAGACTGCGATTCACTCGGAGGACGGTACTCAACGATGGTCGCCCGGACGTCGGCGGTCGGGTGGCCATCCGTGCGTTATCGTCCTCGCCGGTGTCGGCGTTGGCAACTCGAGCCGGACCGACCGCGCCGCCGCTACTGTCGCGATCAGTCTGGTGACCAGCGCGAATCCCGTCGGATCGGATGCTCGGCGGGAACTTCGACCAAGACGATCGGCACCCCGTCCGGATCGCGCACCCACATTTCGATCAGTCCCCACGGCTCGCGCACCGGTTCCCGCTCGATGCGGATCCCCTTCAGCGCGCACTCCGCCGCCGCGTCCGAAATGTCGCGAACCTGCAGCCAGAGCGCGCCTTCGAAGGTGGTCGATTTGCCCGATCCGCCGTGCGCGGCAACTTCGACCAGCGACTGTCCAGCGAAGAAAACCGTGCCGCCCGGATATTCGCGCGCGATCGCCAAGCCGAGGCCGTCGCGGTAGAACGCGAGGGTCGCCTGGTAGTCGGCGGGCCGCAGGATGACCCGGCTGCTGAGGATGTCCATCAGAAGTACCAGGGGTAGGGGGTCCAGTCCGGCTTGCGTTTTTCGAGGAAGGCGTCGCGGCCCTCGACCGCCTCATCGGTCATGTATGCCATCCGGGTGGCCTCACCGGCGAAGAGCTGCTGACCGACCAGACCGTCGTCGAGCAGATTGAACGCGTACTTCAACATGCGCTGTGCCTGCGGTGATTTGCCGTTGATATCGGCGGTCCACTCCAGCGCGACGTTTTCCAGTTCGGCGTGATCGACGACCTTGTTCACCGCGCCCATCTGATGCATTTCCTCGGCGGTGTAGGGGCGGCCGAGGAAGAAGATTTCCCTGGCGAATTTCTGGCCGACCATTTTCGCCAGATACGCGCTGCCGTAACCGCCGTCGAAGCTGCCGACATCTGCGTCGGTCTGCTTGAACCTGGCGTGCTCGCGGCTGGCCAGGGTCAGATCGCAGACCACGTGCAGACTGTGCCCGCCGCCCGCGGCCCAGCCGTTGACCAGCGCGATGACCACCTTCGGCATGAACCGGATCAGTCGCTGCACCTCGAGGATGTGCAGGCGGCCCGCGCGCGCCTGATCGACGGTGTCCGCGGTCTCGCCGTCGGCGTACTGGTAGCCGCTGCGGCCGCGAATGCGCTGGTCGCCGCCGGAACAGAAGGCCCAGCCGCCGTCCTTGGGGCTCGGGCCGTTGCCGGTGATCAGCACCGCGCCGACGTCCGGGGTCATCCTGGCGTGATCGAGCGCGCGGTAGAGCTCGTCGACCGTATGGGGACGGAACGCGTTGCGCACCTCCGGCCGGTCGAAGGCCACCCGGACGGTGCCCTGTTCGATGTGCCGGTGATAGGTGATGTCAGTCAGGTTCTCGAATCCCGGAACGGGCCGCCACAGCTTCGGATTGAACGTCACCCCTGTGATTATTGCCCCCTCCGATGTTGTGGATGCCAGCGACTTCCATGCGAACTCCTATGGTCGCGATGGCATTACTCGACGGTACGACTTGACGGTGTAAAACAACGCGATACCGTGCAGGTGTGAGTAGAGCATCGCGAAGCGATTCGATGAGGGGCGGCGGTCGGGCGACGGGAGGGCGCGAGGCAGTGAAACGGGTTTCAGAAACCGCTGGCGGGCGGTCCGGTCCGCGCATCGACAACAGCGCGGTGGACGAAACCCGGTACGAGAGTCACGGCGGCTTCCCCAAGGTCTCCCATGCCCGAGTCGGTGCCAACTTCGGCCCGTTCGTCGAGGCCATGCGCACACTGCAGGATCTGGTCGTCTCCGTGGACGCCCCCGACGAGATCTACGGCGAGGCACTCGACCGCACCCGCGAACTCATCGATCTGCTCGAGCCCTATCGCGCACCCGAACTCCAGGGCCCGGCGGGCCGCGCGGTCGAATTGCCCGGGCGCGGCAGCCTTTTGCTGCTGCCGTGGCAGGTGGTCGAGGCCGGACCCGACGGCATCGTGATGACCGGTGAATTCCGTCGCTTCCACCTCGGTGGCAACGGCGCGGCACACGGCGGCGTGCTGCCACTGCTGTTCGACGATCTGCTCGGCATGATCGTGCATTACGCCGGACGACCGATCAGCCGCACCGCCTATCTGCATGTGAACTACCGCAAGATCACTCCGTTGCAGACGCCGCTGACCGTGCGGGGTCGGGTAGATCGCATCGAAGGGCGCAAGACCTTCATCACCGCGGAACTGGTCGATGAGCAGGGCATTGTCCTCGCGGATTGTGAAGGATTGATGGTCCAATTGCTGCCGTGGCAGCCGTAGCTGGATGAGTGCCGTGTGACTGCGCGCACCAATGCGTATAGTGACGTGCGCTCGTTCATCGACATCGATCCCGGAGGAACCTGAAAGTGGTTGCAGCACTGTCTGAATCCCTGCTCGACGACGCAAAGCGCTCGGCCTTCCTTGCCGATGCCAAGGAGGTTCTGGACGCCGAGGTGTCGGACAAGGGTGGTGCGTCGGGCCTGGCCGTCAAGGGTGGCTACGCGGCGGTCAAGAAGATCAGCCCGTCCATCGTGCCGGACGCGCTGGAGTCCTTGGCGCCCAAGCTCGTAGCGCAGCTGGAGCCGTTCTGGCAGGAATACACGGCGACCGGGTCCGGCAAGTTCGCCGACCTGCTGGTCGCCAAGTCGGATGAGGTCGCCGAGGCTTTGCTTTCGGTGACCGACGCGCGTGCCGAGGCCTCGACCCGTCCTGCGCTGCAGAAGGTCTACTCGTCGATGCGTTCCTCGGCTAAGAAGAACGTCATCGAGGCCCTGCCCCGGCTCGGCGACCTGGTGCAGCGGCACGCCTGAGCTTGCACCGCACATCGATTCGCTGTGCTGATGCGGATCATCGATCTGCGGCGCATGCCAGCCGCCCGCGTCCGGTGGTGGACGCGGGCGGCAAATCCCCGATCGCGTGCGTGAGCACGGCGAGCGAATCGATGGCACAGCGCCCGCTGGGCACAATGGTGCCGACCGTTGGCGAGGTGCCATTGTGAGCAGGCTGACGAAGACGTCGAAGCTACTGTCTGAGAGGCTGGAGGCGTGAACCCGTCTACAGCGCAGGCGCAAGTGGTCGTTGACGAACTCGCGCGTGGGGGTGTGCGGGATGTCGTGCTATGTCCGGGGTCGCGCAACGCGCCCCTGGCATTCGCACTGCAGGCGGCCGATGCGGCGGGCCGACTCCGCCTGCATATGCGCATCGACGAGCGAACCGCGGGCTTCCTGGCCATCGGTCTCGCCATCGCCAGCCGACTGCCGGTGCCGGTGGTGATGACCTCGGGAACCGCCGTCGCCAATCTGGGCCCTGCGGTGCTGGAGGCGAACTACGCCCGGGTGCCGCTCGTGGTGCTCAGCGCCAACCGGCCGTACGAGATGCTCGGTTCCGGCGCCAATCAGACCGTCGAACAATTCGGGCTGTTCGGTAGCCAGGTCCGGGCCTCGATCAGCCTCGGACTCGCCGAGGAGGAAGCCGAAGCCGGTACCGACGACGGCGTGCCCTACGGCCAGCAGAACAGCCAGTGGCGTTCGGCCGTCTGCCGGGTACTCGCCGCGGCCCGCGGCACCCGTTCCGGCAATGCGGGGCCGGTGCATTTCGATATTCCGCTGCGCGAGCCGCTGGTGCCCGATCACCTGCCGGACGAGTGGGTGCCACAGGGCCGTCCCGGCGGCGAGGCGTGGACATCCACCCGGTACGCGACCCTCGACGTGCCGCTCGACCTCGACCTGACCCCCGATACGGTCGTCATCTCCGGCCACGGCGCCGGATTTCGGCCGGAACTGGCGGAACTGCCGACGGTGGCCGAACCAACGGCCCCGATGCACGGTCCGTCGCTGCATCCGCTGGCCTTGCCGCTGCTGAAGCCGCGGCAGGCGATCATTACCGGGCGGCCGACGCTGCATCGTCAGGTCGCGAAGGTGCTGGCCGATCCGGCCGTCACCGTCTACGCGCTCACCACCGGTCCGCGCTGGCCCGATGTTTCCGGCAATGTGGTCGGCACTGGAACCAGGGCGGTGATCACGGGTGCGCCGAGTTCGGACTGGCTCGCGCACTGCCGCGAACTCGACGCGAAGGCGGCACAGGTCGTGCGCGCGGAACTGGCCAACCATCCGAAGCCGACCGGGCTGCACGTGGCCGCGGTGGTGATGGACGCACTGCGCGAGGGCGACCAGCTGCTGCTCGGCGCCTCCAATCCGGTGCGTGACGCGGCCCTTGTTTCGCATCCGCGGCCGGGTGTCCGGGTGCTGTCCAATCGCGGGGTGGCCGGTATCGACGGCACCGTTTCCACCGCCGTGGGCGCGGCACTGCACCACACCGGCCGCACCATCGCGTTGATCGGTGACCTCACCTTCCTGCACGACGCCTCCGGCCTGCTCATCGGCCGCGGCGAACCGCGCCCCGCCGATCTGACCATCGTGGTCGCCAATGACGACGGCGGGGGCATCTTCGAACTCCTGGAACAGGGCGATCCGCAGTACGCCGGTGTTTTCGAGCGGGTCTTCGGTACGCCGCACGGGATGGATTTGGCCGCGCTGTGTGCCGCCTACCGGATTCCGCACCGGCAGGTCGATACCGAGCAGCTCGCGATCGAGCTGGCCGGGCATGCGCACGGGTTGCGGGTGCTCGAGGTCGCCACCGAGCGTTCCAGTCTGCGGGAATTGCACGCGACCGTGCGGGCCAAGATCGCGCCGTGAACCGGCTCTGAGCGTGCGCTTTTCGGCCCGCCTTCAGCCGTTCGCGATGCGCCGATCAGTACTCCGGCTCGGAATCGCGATCGTCATCGAGCGGCACCGGGATCGACTGTTCGACGATATCGGCCGGATTGGCCTCGAAGGCATCTCGATCGACGGCCGCCGCGAGATCGCGTTCGGTGCTCTCGTCGGCCGCGTCATCGGTAAATGCCTGATCCTGCGGATACGCGACGAGGGATTGCTCGACGAGGTCGGCCTCCGGGACCTCGTCCAGAGTGCGGGACGTGCTGGGGTCAGTCATCGTTCACTCCTCTCCGCGCAGGCTTTCCGGTTGGTATCCGGTGCTCCATCGAGTGAATACCCATTGCTGCAAAATCACACAGGCGCAGGCAGACAACAGTCCAACACTGTTGAGAATGCCCCTGCTCGGGCCGCGCGGCAACCCGCCCGCTACTCGCCGTCGACCGGACCCGAACCATTCGCCGGGAATTCGACGAGCGCCAATGTGCGCCCCGCCATGAACCGCGCCGTCCGCACCGCCACGCCCGTTCGGGTCACTTCGCTGACCTCGACCACGCCCCGCGCGATGCGCACCTCGACCTTGCGCCCGGCCCGCGTCGCGGCCACTTCATAACTGCGAGACCCGTCGCCGAAATCGACGACGATCTCCACTCGATCGCCCTTCATCTACCAATTCTCCGCTTTTCCAGCACCTTTCGCCGCTACGACTTGGTTGCGATAGACGGCGACGGGAAGACCTACCGGATCGCGGCACCGATGAATTCCGTTGGCGCGCCCCGTCTCAATCGATAACGTCCGTTGCCGAGGAGGAACCGATGCACCCGAATTTTGATCTCGAACCGGCCGCCACCGCTCTGGAGGCGGTGGTCGGTGCCATTGCCGACGATCAGCTCACCGCGCCGACGCCCTGCGCCGACACCAGCGTGCGCGACCTGCTCGCCCACGTCATCGGACTGACCGAGGCCTTCCGGCAGGCCGCGACCAAGGAAGCGGTCGGCCGCTCGGTCCCGCCCGCCGTCGGCCCGGAGACCGCCCTGCCCGCCGACTGGCGCTCCCGCATTCCGGCCCAGCTGAAGGCACTGGTCGAGGCCTGGCGCGATCCGGCGGCCTGGGACGGCGAAACCGAAGCGGGCGGCGTATCGGCCCCGGCGGTCGTCATGGCCACCATCGCACTGGACGAAATCGTGGTGCACACTTGGGATCTCGCCCGCGCTATCGGTCAGCAACCGGAGTCGACCCGGCCCACCTGGCCGTCCTGCTCGAATTCCTCAGGGACACACCGCCCGAGGGCACCCCGGGCATGTTCGGTCCGGTCATCCGAGTCCCCGAAAACGCCCCACTCCTGGACCGCATCGTCGGACTCACCGGCCGCGACCCCGCCTGGTCCCGCTGATCATTTCCGGCCGAGGCCGAGCTTGCGTGCGATACGGGCCATCAGCTGAGACATCCTGGCCGGGAACGAATCCGGCTCCGGAACCGTGACCGGGCGCACCCGGCCATTGTGAATCGCGGTGATCCGCCACCCCTCGGGGGTCCGCACCAGCACCAAGGTCTGCCGCGACAGGCGACGCTCGGGCAGTCGCGACCGCCACGGCATCAGCACCGACGCGGTTCCGTGCAGAATCGCGACATCCGGCGTCACGTATCGGATCGACTCCAATTCGCCGACAAGGGCCGAACCGGCGAGCACGCCGCGAAAGAGCTTGTCGTGGTTGGCCTGGTGTTCCGTTCGGCCGATCGCTCGGGTGCCGTCGTAGGACACGTAATCGGAGTCGTCGGTGAACAGCGCGCCGAATGCCGCGGCATCGTTATCGGTCCAGGTCTGCATGACCTGTTGGAAAACCGCGCTCAGTTGCGCGTCGTCGGTGCTGGCGCGATCGATGGTCTCGTTCATGGCACTGAGCTCTTTCTGTGCTATCGTTTCGATGAACGAAATATACGATAACAGAAAGCTTCGAATGTCGAAAGATGAACTCATCGGTGAGATCGGTATGCAGCTGCGCTTGCTGCAGGAGAGCTTCGATGCCTTCGATGAGGCCGTCGCCACCCGTCTCGGTCTCAATCGCACCGATACTCGCTGCCTCGACGTCGTCCTCGGTCGCGGCCCACTCGCGGCGGGTGAGCTGAGTGCCCAGCTCAAACTGAGTCCCGCCGCGACCACCACCGTCATCGATCGACTCGCCCGCGCCGGATTCGTCACCCGCGGCCAGGATCCGGCCAACCGTCGCCGCGTCCTGGTCGAAGCCACCGAGGCTGCGCAAGCGACAGCGGCTGAAATCTTCGGCCCCGTCGGCCGAGCGGGCGCAAAAGCCTTGGCCCGCTACAACTCCGACCAACTCGAACTAATCCTCGACTTCCTACGCACCGCCCTTGAAGTCCACCGAGCCCAAACCGACCGCCAGGCATCCGAAAGCTAGTGCCGCGTCGAGATGAAGATGCCCGCTGTGGCGGCTTGGGTGGCGGCTGTGGCGGCGGTGCGGGCGGTTGCGTCGTCGATGGGGTCGCCGCTGGCGAGGAGGTGGTAGTAGAGGGGGGCCGAGACGGCCGTGAGGACGGCGCGGGGGTCGGTGTTTTCGGGGATTTCGCCGCGGGCGATGGCGGCCTCGATGCAGGGTGTCCATTCGGTAAGGCGGATGTCGTAGAAGCGGCGCAGGGCTGCCGCGGCGGTTTCGTCGCGGGTGGCGGCGGCGATGACGGCCTGGAAGAGCTTGCCTTGGCGTGGGTCGGTGAGGGTTTTGGCGACCAGGCGGGCGTTGGCGGTGAGATCGCCGAGCAGCGAGCCGGTATCCGCGTGCGGCAGCGATTGTTCGGCCATATCGACGAGCAGGTCGGCGACGAGTCCGGTGGAGTTGCGCCAGCGTCGGTAGGCCGTGGTCTTGCCGACCTCCGCGCGCGCCGCGACCTCGGTCAGATCCAGGTGCGCGAAACCGCGCTCGGCGAGCAGATCGCCCGCGGCCTGCAGCACGGCCTCGCGGACGCGGGCAGTGCGGCCACCAGGGCGAACCGAGCCGGGAACGGCGTTGTCAGACTCCATAACGGAACTCCAGTTTCATTTACGGCGCGACAGGTGTATGGTTCGAATCATTAACGGAACTATAGACCCTTTAGGAGTCATCATGGAGTACCGGCGGCTCGGCGCATCAGGTCTGCTCGTCCCGGCGTTGAGCTTCGGCGCGGGCACCTTCGGCGGGCGTGGCGAGCTGTTCAGCGCGTGGGGCGATACCGATGCGGAGCAGGCGCGCCGACTTGTCGATATCAGCCTGGACGCGGGCGTCACCATGTTCGACACGGCCGATGTCTATTCCGACGGCACCTCCGAGGAGGTACTCGGCGCGGCCATCAAGGGCAGGCGCGACCAAGTGCTGCTGTCCACCAAGGCGAGCTTGCCGACCGGTCCGGGGCCGTTCGACGCGGGTTCCGGCCGTGCACGCCTGATCAAGGCGGTCGAGGGTGCGCTGCGCAGGCTCGGCACGGACTACATCGACCTGTTCCAACTGCACGCCTTCGACGCATACACCCCGGTCGAGGAAGTCCTTGCGGCACTGGATGATCTGGTGCGCGCGGGCAAGATCCGCTATCTCGGCGCCTCCAACTTCGCGGGCTGGCAGCTCATGAAATCCCTTGCCGCGGCGGATCGGCACGGCCTGACCCGCTACGTCGCACACCAGGTGTACTACTCGCTCGTCGGCCGCGACTACGAATGGGAACTCATGCCGCTCGGCCTGGACCAGGGCGTCGGCGCGGTGGTGTGGAGCCCGCTCGGCTGGGGCAGGCTGACCGGGAAAATCCGTCGTGGCCGAGCACTTCCGGAAGGCAGCCGCCTGCATCGGACCGCCGAGGCGGGTCCGCCG
The DNA here is from genome assembly GCF_001612725.1 of Nocardia anaemiae NBRC 100462. Classification (GTDB taxonomy): domain Bacteria; phylum Actinomycetota; class Actinomycetes; order Mycobacteriales; family Mycobacteriaceae; genus Nocardia; species Nocardia anaemiae. Next base: position 90,279 of record NZ_BDAZ01000012.1, read on the forward strand.
GTCGATGACGACAAGCTCTACGACGTGGTCGACGTCCTCGACGAACTCGCCGCCGAGACCGGCAAGACCGTCCCGCAGATCGCGCTCAACTGGCTGCTGCGCCGTCCGACGGTGTCGACCGTTATCGTCGGCGCACGCAATGCCGAGCAGCTGCGTCAGAACCTCGGCGCGATCGGCTGGGAACTCGACGCCGAGCAGATCGCCCGCCTCGACAAGGTCAGCGCGACGACCCCGGCCTATCCCTACTACCCGTATTACCGGCTGCCGGATTTTGCCCGGTTGAGCGCTCCCGCGGTGTGAGGCGATCGGGATCGGGACGCCGAATGTGCGCTCAGTACACGTCGCGAACGTATCGCTTCTCGGCGACCAGCTGCTTCCGGAACGCCAGCGCCCCGTCCTCGTCGAGCTTGCCGTGGATCCTGGCAATGGTCAGCAGGGTGTCGTCGACATCCTTGGCCATGCGCGCGGCATCACCGCACACATAGAAGTGTGCGCCGTCGCGCAGCCAGGACCACAGCTCGGCCCCGTGCTCGATCATCCGGTGCTGCACGTAGATCCGCTCGCGCTGGTCGCGGGAGAAGGCCAGATCGAGTCGGGTGAGGAAGCCCGAGCGGAACATATCCTCCAATTCCGCGCGGTAGTAGAAGTTCTGGGCGGCATGCTGATCGCCGAAGAACAGCCAGTTGCGGCCGCTGCAGCCGAGGGCGCGACGTTCCTGCAGGAAGCCGCGGAAGGGCGCGATGCCGGTGCCGGGGCCGACCATGATCATCGGGGTGGTCGGATCGAGCGGCGGCCGGAAATGCGGTGCGCGCTGCAGGAAGATCGGCACCGCGGATGCGGCGGCGTCGGCGCGGTCGGCGAGGAAGGTCGAGCACACCCCGCCGCGGCGCGCGGCGGATCCGGTCGCGGCGGGATCGCCGTATCGGACGACACCCACGGTGAGCTGCACTTCATCGGGACTGACCAGCGGACTCGACGAAATCGAATACTGGCGCGGCTGTAACTTTTTCAGCGTGCCGAGCCATTCGACGAGATCGGCGCGCACCGGGAAGTCGCGCAGCACATCGACGGCCTGCCGGTCCCACAGGTAGTTGTCGAGTTCATTGCGATTATCGCGGCGCAGCAGTTTCGCCAGCCGGTTATTGGGGTTGCGTTCGGCGATGAAGGTGAGCAGATCGTGGCTGACCTTCGTAATGTCGTAACGGGTGCGCAGCGCCTGGGCCAGCGGCAGTTCCTGGTCGTCGAGTTCGATTATTCGACGGCCGTCCAATCCGGTGCTCCCGAGCCATTCAGCGACCATCGATTCGCTGTTCGTCGGCCATACCCCTAGCGAATCGCCGACCTCGTAGCTCGCCTTCAGCCCGCGCAAGTCGAAGCCGAACTGGCGTACTTCTTTCGTCGAACCGGCATGCGAGAGCGGTTCATTGCGTACCAGCGGTGCGGTCACCGGGGCATTGCGGGTGAACGGTGCCGGGCCGGGCCGCTGGTTCCGGCCGAGCGGCGGCGCGGTGCGGGGCAGCACCATGGTGGCACCGAAGGACCGCGCGGGCTTCGGAGTTCCGACCGGCCCGGACGGATTCACCTCGGGCGCACCGCCGTCGAGTGCGGTGAGCACCTCGTCGAGCCAGCGCGTCGCCGCTTGCTCGTAATCGGGTTCGCTGTCGACACGGGCGAGCAGGCGGGTAGCCCCGCGCTCGGTCAGTTTCGCGTCCAGTTTGCGACCGTGGCCGCAGAAGTCGTCATAGGAGGAGTCGCCGAGTGCGAATACCGCGTACCGCATGCCGGTCAACCGGATCACGCTGTCGTCCAGGCGTTCCCAGAAGTCGGCGCCGTTATCCGGCGGGCCGCCGTCGCCGAAGGTGCTGCTGATCACCAGCACATCGCCGTTGAGCTCGTCGAGTTCGCACGAGTCCATATCGATCAGCCGTGGCACGAAACCGGATTCGGCCAGGCGCTCGGCCGTCGCCGCCGCGAACTCTTCGGCCGTGCCGGTCTGTGAGGCCCACAGCACGGTGATCGGCCGGGCCGGTTCCTCGGGAACACTATCGGCGGGCGCGGATTCGGTTGCCGCGGTTCGCGAATACATACCGGCCAACAGCCCATCGATCCACAATCGACTGTGCTCGGCCAGCGGTGCGGATTCGGGCAGCACCGGCTGCCCCGTCACCGGAATGGATTGCAGCGCAGAGAGATATCCGGCGAGATAGATCCGCTCGGTCTCACTGAGCGTCGGGGCGGTGCCCGCGTCGAGCCCGAGCATGACCGCCAGCGGGTGCGCGCCATGGTTCGCGGCGGTTTCCGGCACTGCCGTCGGAGGGATCTCGGCTGTTTTCGGCATCACCGCGACCTGCCGTAACGACACCGCGCACGCCTTGAATTCGGGCTGCAACGAGTCCGGATCCACCGCGTCATTGGTGACGGCATTGATCGTCAGATATTCGCCCTGCTCGTCATTCCAATGGAACGGCGCGAAGCAGTCGCCGGGCCGCACCCGGTCGCTGATCTGCACCGGCAGCACCGCTCGCCCACGCCGGGAGGCGATTTCGAGCTGGTCACCCGCTTCGACCCCGAGCCGTTCGGCATCCTCGGGATGCACCTCGACGAACGGCTGCCCGGTCAACTTGGTCAGCTTGTCGATCTTGCCGGTCTTGGTCATGGTGTGCCACTGATGCTGCAAGCGGCCGGTGTTCAGCGTGAACGGGTAGTCGTCGTCGGGCATTTCGTCCGCCGCCATATGCGGGCGCGGCCAGAACACCGCGCGACGGCTCGGCGTCGCGAACGCGAGTCGGGGCCTGCGCCCGGCATCGTCGACGAAAAGTTCCTGGCTGACACCGTCATTGAGGTAGCGGATCGGGTTGCGCGCGCGGTCGGATTCGGCGCACGGCCACTGCATCGGCCCCTCGCGCAACCGCTGGTAGCTCATGCCACGCAGGTCGTATCCGGTGGCCGGATTGGCGAACTGCTTGAGTTCGTCGAAAACCTCGGCACTGGAGGCGTATTCGAAGCCTTCGAAACCCATCGCGGTGGCCACCTGCGCGATCAACAGCCAGTCCGGGCGCGCATCGCCGATCGGATCCATCGAGCGCTGCAGCAACGTGACATTGCGCTCGGAATTCACCATCACCGCATCGGCTTCGGCCCACAGCGTTGCGGGCAGCAGAATGTCGGCATAGGAGTTGGTCGCGGTATCGGTGTAGGCATCCTGCACGATGACCAGCTCGGCCGCCTCCAGCCCGCCGATGACCGTCTTCCGGTTGGCAACGGTGGCAACGGGATTGGTGCAGATGATCCAGGCGGCCTTGATCTGTCCCTCGGACAGCTCGCGGAACATCTCGATCGTGCCCGGCCCGGACTCGGTACGCAGCGTGCCGGGTTCGACACCCCATGCGGTCTCCACGAAGGCGCGGTCGGCGGGGGAGAGCAGACTGCGCTGCCCGGGCAAACCAGGACCCATATAACCCATTTCGCGCCCGCCCATGGCATTCGGCTGACCGGTCAGCGAGAACGGCCCGCTGCCCGGACGGCAGATCGTCCCGGTGGCGAGGTGCAGGTTGCAGAGCGCGTTGGTGTTCCAGGTGCCGTGGGTGGACTGGTTCAGTCCCATGGTCCACAGCGACATCCATTCACCGGCCTCGCCGATCCAGCGCGCCGCCGTGCGGATATCGGCCTCGGCCAGCGCGGTGATCGCGGCGACCTGGTTCGGCGGGTAGTCGGCGAGGAATTCGGGCATCGCCGCCCATCCTTCGGTGTGCTCGGCGATGAAGTCCGCGTCGATATCGCCGTTCTCGACGAGCAGGTGCAATAGCCCGTTGAGCAGGGCGAGATCGGTACCCGGTGCGATCTGCAGGAACAGATCGGCCCGCGCCGCGGTATCGGTGCGTCGCGGATCGACCACGATCAGCTTCGCCCCGGCCTTGACCCGGTCGATCATGCGCAGATAGAGAATCGGATGGCAGTCGGCCATATTCGCGCCGATCACGAAGAAGAGATCGGCGTGTTCGAAGTCGTCATAGGAGCCGGGCGGCCCGTCCGCGCCGAGCGACTGCTTGTAGCCGGTCCCGGCGCTGGCCATGCACAGTCGGGAATTGGCCTCGATGTGCTTGGTCCGCAGATATCCCTTGGCCAACTTGGTCGCCAGGTACTGGGCCTCCAGCGACATCTGCCCGGAGACATACAACGCGATGGCGTCGGGCCCGTGTTCGTCCAGGATCGCCCGCAGCCGGGTGGCTACCTCGTGCACCGCCTCGTCGACGGGCACCGGTACCGGCACCTGACCGCGCTCGGGCCGCCGGTACGCGGTCTCCATCCGCCCCGGCGTCGCCATCAACTCCTGGTGGGTCGCACCCTTGGTGCACAGGCGGCCCGCATTGGTCGGGTGCAGTTTGTCGCCGCGCACCTTGGCGATGACCGGCGCACCGTCCGCGCCCGCGCGGGTCTCGACGACGATGCCGCAACCGACGCCGCAGTACGAACACGCCGTTCTGGCGGTGCTCGCGCGGTCGGTGCCTGCATCGGTCATGCCACCGATCATGCGCATCGCCGATTGCGGCCGATTTACCCAACGTTATCGGCAGATGACAATTGACCTCACCGCGCCGAAATTCACCCGTGAGGTGTGGCGTGCGACACGAAAATATGCCGCGACCAGGTGCGCAGTCCGATTCGGCGATCAGCCCAGTTTATAAGCGCGGTGCAGCGCGACGATGCCGCCGGTCAGATTGCGCCATTTCACCGACGACCAGCCCGCATCGGCGATCCGCAGCGCCAACTGCCGCTGATTCGGCCAGGCCCGGATGGATTCGGCGAGGTAGACGTAGGCATCCGGATTACTGCTCACCGCCACCGCGACCTTCGGCAGCGCCTTCATCAGGTATTCCAGATAGATGGTGCTGAAGACCGGCACGATCGGCGTCGAGAACTCGCAGATCACCATCCGCCCGCCCGGCTTGGTGACCCGCAGCATTTCGCGCAGCGCGGTATCGGTCTCGGAGATATTGCGCAGACCGTAGGAGATGGTCACCGCGTCGAACGAATCGTCGGCGAACGGCAGTGCGGTCGCATCGGCGGCCACCTTCGGCACATCGCGGGATTTGCCCGCGGCGAGCATGCCCTGGGAGAAGTCGGCCGCCAGACACCAGGCGCCGGATTTCGCCAGGTCCAGCGTCGAAAGGCCGGTGCCCGCGGCGAGGTCGAGCACCCGCTCACCCGGCCGCGGCGCGACGGCCTTCCGCACCGCCCAGCGCCAATATCGGTCCTGTCCCAAGGAGATGACGGTGTTGGTCAGGTCGTACCGCTTCGCGACCCCGTCGAACATCGACGCGACCTCGTGCGGCTGCTTGTCCAGCGAGGCCCGAACCGGTTCGCGCTGCTCTGTTTTCGCCACGCCCCGAACCTACCGCGCGTAACACATGCGGGGCGAGACTCCCGCGCCGAACTGGCCCAGACAATATGTCCCAGCAGCGGATACGCCTGTTTTTCCGTGGTCACCAGCTTTCGCGGGTCGCGAAACTCACACGATGGTGGATCACGCGGTGTGCGGCAACCGGGTCCGAATCCCGGTGACATCGGCGTAGTGGCCCAGCAATTCGGTGCAGATGGCGGACCAGGTCCGGTGCAGCACCGACTTGCGGGCGGCCGCGGCGAATCGCGCCCGCAATAGCGGATCACGAAGGGCCGCAACCGCACTTGGGAGCAGCTCGGCGAAGCGATCTACCGGCAGCAGGTAGCCGTTGCGGCAGTGCGCGATCAGATCCCGCGGTCCACCCGCGTCCGGCCCGATCACCGGCACCCCGGCGGCCAGCGCCTCCTGCACGCCCTGACAGAACGTTTCGTGCTCACCCGCGTGCACCATCACATCCAGGCTCGCGTACGCCTGCGCCAGTTCGGCACCGCCGAGTTCACCGGTGAAGATCGCGGTGGGCATCATCCGCGCCAACCGGGCCCGCTCCGGCCCGTCTCCCACGATGACCAGCTGGATCCCCGGATCGCCGCCGAGCACCGCGAGCCGCTCCACATGCTTCTCCGGTGCCAGCCGCCCGACGAACCCCACCAGCAGCTTTTCCTGCCCCCGCGACCAAGAGGCCCGCAGCTCGTGCCGCTTCGCCGACGGCGTGAACCGGCCGATATCGACACCGCGACCCCAGCGGTGCACCCGCGGAATACCGTGCCGAGCCAGATCCTCGGCCGCCGCGCGCGACGGTGCCAGCGTCCGTGTCGCGCCCTCATGAATCCGTCGCGTCCAAGCCCAGGCCGCGCGACTGGCCAGCCCGAGCCCATAACTCTTCGCGAAACCGGCCACATCGGTCTGATAGATCGCGACTGTCGGCAGATCCAACCGCATCGCCGCACCGAGGCCACCGGCGCCGAGCAGAAACGGCGAGGCCAGATGCACCACATCGGCATCGAATTCGTCGATCGCGGCGGTGATTCCGGGCTGCGGCAGGCCGACCGGCAGCGAACTGACCTTCGGCACCATCACCGCCGGTACCCGATGCACCGGGAAGCGTTTGTAGCGCCGCTCGGCGGCGGGCAGCCCGTAAGGCGTATCCGGCGCGATCACCAGCGCCTCGTGCCCATGCTGATCCAGGTGGTCCAGCACCCGGAGTACGGAATTGACGACGCCGTTCATATTCGGCAGGAACGACTCCGAAACGATGGCTACTCGCACCATCCCAGGTTGACCCGCGCAACGCGCCACGCCGCCACGTCGACATGACCGATACGCAAAGATCCGGCGAACTGTCGGGGCTGGCCGCCTCAGGCGGCACCGGCCGCCGCGCGCGGTCCGTTCACCGGACCAGGCGTGCGGCGTTGTGCCCGCAGCAGCAGCCACAGCGTGGGCAGCGTGACCACCCACACCACCAGAATCACCGACAGCGCGGGCTGAATCGCGACCCGCACGTCACGTCCGGCCACCCGGACCAGATCCGGATCCTTGCGGCTGTACTCCACATTGATCCGCTCACCCGCGGTGAGGTTGGTCGGATACAGCACCCCGACCTTCGGATTGTGCGTCTTCCCGTCCGGTGTGACATAGATGACCGCCGAACGCAGCCGCCCGGCCGAGAGCACCTCGGCCGAGGTCACGCCCTTGTCGGAGCTGATCAGATAGTCGTTGCGCCAGGCGGCGAGCACCAGCAGCACGACGAGGGCGCTGAGGAAGACGGCCGCTGTCAGTACCCCGATCTTGGCCCGCCGCAGGCGGTTCGAACGCCTTTCAGACTGGCTGGTTTCCGACACCACAACAGGCTACTTGCCGCCTCCGATACCGTGTGCGCCCATGTCCCGAAAATTCAGCTTCACCGTGCCCTACGCCGTCCCGGTCGAAGATCTTCACCGGGCACTCACCACCGATGACGTCTGGCAGTCCCGGTTCGCCGGTGCGCAGACCGCCACACTCGAACTTTCGCATCCGGAGGGTGCGGGCACCATTCGCATTCATATGACCGAAAAGGCAAGCGATGACAAGGTTCCCGGCATCGTGAGCAAGGTACTCAAGAGCGAATTGGTGCTCTCGCGCACCGACAACTGGCAGGCATTGGACGGCGAAATCGCCAAGGGCACCTTCGCGGGCGTCACCGGCGGCATCAACAGCGAAATGTCGGGCACTTACGAGCTGCGTCCGACCGCCGAGGGGTCCGAGATCGAGGTGGTCGGCACCGTGCAGGTGAAGGTTCCGCTGGTCGGGGGTGCCATCGAGCCGCTCGCCGAGCAGTTGCACCACCGGGTGCTCAAGAGCGAGCGCAAACATATCGAGGCGTGGTTCGCCGGGCAGGCGAGCGCCTGATCTGTTCCGAATGCCCCGGCGAAAGCCGGGGCGGATCGGGCGCGTCGGCTATCCGGCGAAATCCTCCGGGCTGAATTCCTTGGGCTCCACCAGCACCAGCCAGTTGCCGGAGTTGTCCCGGATGATCGCCTCGGTGCCGTAGGGGCGTTCGGCGGGCGGCTGGATGAACTCCACACCCTTGGCGGTCAATTCCTCGAAGGTCTTCTGGCAATCGTCGGTCTTCAGGCCGAGCGCGCCGTGGGTGCCATTGGCCAGGGCCCTGCGGATGGCATCGGCGAGATTCTCATCCAACGGCGGTCCCGGAATCATCAGGGTGATCTCGAGTTCAGGATGATCGGGATGTGCCACGCTGACCCAGCGGAATCCGTTGTCGCCCATCGTCACATCGGTGCGCTCGACGAACCCCAGCTTCTCGGTGTACCACTGCTTGGCCGCGTCCTGGTCGGTGACGTACACGGTGACCAGCGAGACATTCGTAATAGTCATGCCCAAAGGCTAGGAAACGCGCCGACCCGGGCGCTTCTCCGAAATTGCTGAGCCGTGCGAACAGTTGCGCCTCAATCGCGCGGCTTGCGATCCGAGAGCCGGTGCATGAACACATAACAGCCGGGAATCCGCGGCGCGCCATCCGCGAATTTGGCCTGATACTCCGAGGGGGTCACTCCGACGAGCTGGCGAAACTTACTGCTGAACGACCCGAGACTGCTGTACCCGACCAGCATGCAGACCTCGGTCACGGTGAGGTTGGTGGCCCGCAGATAATCCTGCGCCCGCTCGATCCGTCGCTCGGCCAGATACGCCGCGGGCGTCACGCCGTACACCGCCGCGAAAGCGCGCAGGAAGTGATACTTCGAAACCCCTGCGGCAGCGGCCAATTCGTCCAGATTCAACGGCTCGGCGTAGTTGCGATCCGCGAGATCCCGCGCCCGCCGCAGATGCGGAAGTAGGTAGAGCGCGGGCAGACCGGTCATCTCAGGTGAAGGGGGCGAGTTCGTCGAATCGGTAGGACGCCCGGCCCGCGGCCCGCCAGGCCCTGGCCGTCAGATCCAGATCCTCATCGGTGACCAGATTGCCCATCACCCGAACCGCGGTGCGCTGCAGATATTTCGACCGCATCACCGGCGGCCCGCCCATCGGCACCATCCGCGGGTGTGTCGCCAGACCGGCGATCCGCCGCGCCACCGAGAACGTCCGCCCGTACCTGGCCCGCAAGAGCTCCGGCCACACCTTCGTGAGGTCCGGTTCGTCCAGCAGTTCGGCGAGCATGTGCCCGCCCTCCAGTCCGTAATCGATGCCCTCGCCGTTGAGCGGATTCACACAGCCCGCGGCGTCGCCGATCAGCACCCAATTGCGGCCCGCGACATTCGATACCGCCCCGCCCATCGGCAGCAGCGCGGAGGCGACCGCCCGCAGCGAACCCTCGAACCGCCACTCCTCGCGACGCAACGAGGTGTAGTGCTCCAGCAGCGGTTTCAGCGCGATATGCGAGGGTCGCTTCTCGGTGGCCAACGAGCCGACGCCGATATTCACCTCGCCATTGCCCAGCGGGAACACCCAGCCGTAGCCGGGCACCAACTCGCCATCGGCATTGCGCAGCTCCAGATGCGAAGTGATCCACTGGTCGTCGCTGCGCGCGGACTTGATGTAGGCGCGGGCCGCGGTGCCATAGGCGTACTGCCGATGCCAGGTGCGACCGAGCAATTTGCCGATCGGGGAGCGCACACCGTCGGCGACGACGAGAGTCTTGCATCCGATCGAATGGGACCCCTGCGCGGTCTTCACCGTCACACCGGTGACGCGATCACCGTCGCGGATGACATCGATCACTTTCGTGCCATCCAGCATCCTGGCCCCGGACTTGACGGCTGTCTCACGCAGCTTGTCGTCGAGTTCGGTTCGGGGAACGGCACTTCCATACGTCGGGAAGGAACCGCCCGGCCACGGCAGCAGGGCCTCGCGACCGAAACCCGTCATGCGCAAGCCGTGGTTCACGGTGTGCGCACGCAGCCAATCGCCGAGCCCTAGGTGCTCCAATTCGGCGGTCGCGCGCGGAGTGAGTCCATCGCCGCAGGTCTTGTCACGTGGGAAGACGGCGGAATCGAGGAGCAGGACATCGCGACCCGCCCGCGCGGCCCAAGCGGCGGCCGCCGATCCGGCCGGACCGGCACCGACCACGAGCACTTCGGTCTGTGTGGGAATCGCGCTCTGCGTCTCCCCGTCCCCGTCCGCGGGGGTGGCATCCGGTGAACCCATGCGCTCAATACTCGCAGGAGCATTCGGTTCGTGTCGATGGAGCCCGCCCGCGACGCAGACCATGCGGTCGATGCGGTCGGAAAACAATGTGGAAAAGTGTCTGATACACCGCATAGTGACGGTGTTCATGGGCCGCGCGGCGGGGACACGCTAGGTTCTCTACCGTGGGGTCGGACGCATCGCTGGGAGAAGAGATGAGCACATCGGCTGTGAGTGATGAGAGCACGGTGGTGGCCGGAGTCGATCTCGGTGATACCGAGCTCGCGGAGACCGTGCGCAATGGCCTCATCGATGTCGAACAACTCCTGATCGACGAGCTGTCCGACGGCGAGCTGTTCCTACAGGAGGCGGCGCTGCATCTGGCCAAGGCCGGGGGCAAGCGATTCCGCCCGCTGTTCACCATCCTCACCGGCCAGCTCGGTCCGCGCCCCACCGATCCGGCGCTGATCACGGCGGGCACCGTGGTCGAGCTGGTGCATCTGGCGACTCTCTACCACGACGACGTCATGGACGAGGCCCCCATGCGCCGTGGCGCCCCGAGCGTGAATTCGCGCTGGGGCAACAGCATCGCCATCCTCGCCGGTGACTATCTCTTCGCGCACGCGTCCCGGCTCACCTCGACCCTGGGCCCGGATGCCGTGCGGATCATCGCCGAAACCTTCGCCGAACTGGTCACCGGTCAGATGCGCGAAACCATGGGCGCGCGCGAATCCCAGGATCCGGTCGAGCACTACCTGCGCGTGGTCTGGGAGAAGACCGGCTCGCTGATCGCCGCCGCCGGACGCTTCGGCGGCACCTTCTCCGGCGCCGGCGCCGAACACGTGGAGCGGCTGGCTCGCCTCGGCGATGCGGTCGGCACCGCCTTCCAGATCTCCGACGACATCATCGATATCTCCTCGGCCGCCGAACAATCCGGCAAAACGCCGGGCACCGACCTGCGCGAGGGCGTGCACACCCTGCCGGTGCTGTACGCGCTGCGCGATGAGGGCGCCGAGGGTGACCGCCTGCGCAAACTGCTCGCGCATCCGCTGCAGACCGACGACGAGGTCGAGGAGGCGCTGTCGCTGCTCGCCCACTCGCGAGGCATGGTGCTCGCCAAGGAAAAGTTGCAGGGCTACGCCGATATCGCGCACGCCGAACTCTCCGCGCTGCCGTCGGGCCCGGCCAACGACGCACTGGAGCGCCTGGTCCGCTACACCATCGAACGCGTCGGCTAGGTGGCACCGAGCTCACATCTCGATCAGGAACCTTCGCTCCGCCCTTGGCGTTGACCTGGTGTAATGCCTTGTATGGCCTGAATACGCGGAGAGGCGGACATGCACGGGTATGCGAATGGGCTGAAGACGTTCGGGCTCATGGTCGGGCTCTCGGCCTTGATCGTGTTCGCCGGGGCGATGTTCCGCAGCCCGATGATTCTCTTCCTGGCGATCCTGATCGCGGTCGGCATGAATGCCTACGCCTACTTCTACAGCGACAAGATCGCGCTCAAGGCCATGCACGCGCAGCCGGTCAGTGAGCTGGAGGCGCCGGTCATCTATCGCATCGTGCGTGAGCTCGCGACCACCGCGCGTCAGCCGATGCCGCGGCTCTATATCAGTCCTACCAACGCCCCCAACGCCTTCGCCACCGGCCGCAATCCGCGCCATGCCGCGGTCTGTTGCACCAGCGGCATCCTGCAGCTCCTCGACGAGCGCGAACTGCGTGCCGTACTCGGCCACGAGCTATCGCACGTCTACAACCGCGACATACTGATCTCCTCGATCGCGGGCGCACTGGCCGCGGTCATCTCCGGCCTGGCCAACCTGGCCTTCTTCGCCTCGATGTTCGGCGGCAACCGCAATGGCGACGGCCCCAATATCCTCGGCGTGATCCTGGTGACGCTGCTCGGCCCGATCGCCGCGTCCCTGGTCAGATTGGCCGTCTCCCGCTCCCGCGAATATCAAGCCGACCAGTCCGGCGCCGAGCTGACCGGTGACCCGCTCGCCTTGGCCTCGGCGCTGCGCAAGCTGGAGCGCGGTGTACAGGCCGCCCCGCTGCCGCCTGAGCCGCAGCTGACAGCTCAGTCGCACCTGATGATCGCCAACCCGTTCCGGGCCGGTGAGCGTGCGGCGCGCCTGTTCTCCACCCACCCGCCGATGGCCGAGCGCATCGCCCGCCTGGAGGAAATGGCGGGCGGTCCCCGCAACTACTGATCGGCGCGCTGGTCTGGACGCCCTCGATCGTGTTCGGCCGCGAGTTCCTGTTCGTAGGCCCGTAGCGTCTCCACGAACATTCGCCGCTGCTCGGCATTCAACGGCTCGAGCACCTTCCGCCACGCCCGCGCGCTGCCACCGAGCCATGCGTTGACCGACTTCTCGTGCGCCCCCGCGATCGCGACGATGGTGCGACGGCGATCCGCCGCATCCGAGCGCCGCTCCAGTACCCCTTGACGGCTCAGATCACCCACCATCAGGCTCACCGTCGTCGGCGCGACTTCCAGCCGCGCGGCCAGTTCGTTCACCGTCATCGGTCCCTCGAACACCAGATTCGCCAGCAGTGACAGATGCCGCGGTGCGAGCGAAAACGATTGCAACTCTTCGGGAACGCGCATCTTCTTGGCCCGCCCTACCAGCCGCGGCATGAGCAGCAGCAGACTCCGGATGCTCTCGTCGACGCCACTGCCGCGCGCACCCGTTGACATCGCTCACACCTCCAAATAGTCTTTGCTTACAAAATATATTTGCTTGCAAAGCAAAATCTGATCTCTATGGCAAGGCTAGTACCAGCGGTCGCCGGTTCGACCGGCGATCCGGAAGGGCGCAGGACATGACGGATGCACAGGCGACCCCGCGCGCGGCCGCCATCGGTGACCATCTGCGGGACGTGCACGAGCAATTGCGGCGCGACCTGGCGACGGTTCGCACGCAACTCGATCAACTCCGGGAGGGCGGTGAAATCCCAAGTCTGCCAAAGGATCTGCGCAGCCACTGTGTCGCCTTCTGCGGCGCGCTGCATGAGCACCACACCAACGAGGACGGCGTCTTTCCGGCATTGGCCCGCCAGCATCCCGAATTGGCCCCGGTGGTCGAGCGGCTCCAGCGTGAGCACGATGTCGTCGCCGCGGCACTCACCGATTTGCAGCAGCTGCTCAACAGTGCCGATCCCGTGCGATTGCGTGTCGAATTCGATCGTCTCGCAAATGAATTGGAAACCCATTTCAGCTACGAAGAGGACGAACTCGTTGCGACCCTGAATGCGACCGACCCGGCCACACTTCGACAGCGATAAATGCTCGCAGAAACGAGGAACCCCCGCCGATCATGATGATCGTCGGGGGTTTCGGTGGCAGGTGTAGGATTCGAACCTACGTAGGCTTTCACCGACAGATTTACAGTCTGCTCCCATTGGCCGCTCGGGCAACCTGCCGTCGCGCTTTCCGGCGCGCAGAGCAGCTTACAACGAACCCGCACCCAGAATGCAAACCGGCTGGCCATCGGCCATGCGGCGGGACTACGGTCACGCTCCGGGGTAGAACTGACGGTGACCGGAACAACCGGTTACAAACCCGTTGGACCGCCAGGACAGGAGCGAAGTGTGGCCGATTCGTCTTTCGATGTTGTCAGCAAGGTCGACCGTCAGGAGGTCGACAACGCGCTGCATCAGGCGGAGAAGGAGCTGAACACCCGCTACGACTTCCGTGGCACCGGCGCGAGTATCGAATGGTCCGGTGAGGACAAGATCGTGCTCAGTGCCGAGGCCGAGGAGCGGGTCAAGGCGGCGCTCGAGGTGTTCAAGGAAAAGCTGATCCGCCGCGATATCTCGCTCAAGGCCTTCGATGCCGGTGAGCCCGCGGCCTCCGGCAAGACCTACAAAATCACCGGCACGCTGGTGCAGGGCATCGACACCGAACATGCGAAGAAGATTTCCAAGAAGATCCGCGACGAGGGCCCCAAGGGAGTGAAGGCGCAGATCCAGGGCGACGAATTACGCGTCTCCAGTAAGAAGCGCGACGATCTGCAGGCAGTGATCGCATTGCTGAAGGGTGAGGACTTCGGCATAGCGCTGCAGTTCGTCAATTACCGGTAGGCGTGCTGGCGCCCGCCGATGTGTGGTCGCAAAAACCGCCCTGACCACCCGGTTTGGAGGTGCGACCGGTGAGTGTGTAACCTCGTTCAAGACTTCGCCGCGCCGGAGTCCTGAGCGTAGGTCACGGTGCGGAGCTAGTCATGCCCCCTTAGCTCAGTCGGCAGAGCGTTTCCATGGTAAGGAAAAGGTCAACGGTTCGATTCCGTTAGGGGGCTCGCCGGATTGCCGGTGGTGACCGACTCGGCATCTCCAAGGTTGGGCGCGGCATCACCGAGCAATGCGACCCCGTGGCGGTGTAGCTCAGTCGGTAGAGCAAACGACTCATAATCGTTGTGTCGCCGGTTCAAGTCCGGCCATCGCTACCAAAGACCGATCAGACCATCTGGTTGACCCGAAAGAAGGAATATCGTGGCCGCGAAGTCCACCGATGTCCGGCCAAAGATCACCTTGGCCTGCGAGCAGTGCAAGCACCGCAACTACATCACCAAGAAGAACCGGCGCAACGACCCGGATCGGCTGGAGCTGAAGAAGTTCTGCCCGAACTGCGGTACCCACCGGGCGCACCGCGAATCCCGCTAGTCCACCACGCGTGCCGCTGCCGCGTTGATTGGCTTCCGGGTTCGCCTCGGATTATCGGGTCGTGACACTTGCGAGGGCCGGACATATGTCCGGCCCTGACGTGTTTCACGGCTCGAGTGCGGTGGGCGTTGCGAGCGAAGCGAGTAACCGATCGGCACAGCCGCCAAGCGGACACGACGGAGCCGAGCGCTAGCGAGGCGCAGTCCTGCGAGTGAGCGAAGCGAGAGAGCCATAAGCACAGCCGCCAAGCGGGCACGACGGAGCCGAGCGCTAGCGAGGCGCAGTCGTGAACGCTCCGTCGACTCCGGGGCTCGGGGTCAGATAGGTACAGTCCTCCCGTGACAATCAACACCGGTACAGACGAAGCGGTCGCAACGGACGAAGAACTCGACGCCGCAGCGCATGCCGCGGCGATGGTCGGTCATCACTACCGCGTCGACGACTACTACGAGGTCGGCCGCGAGAAGGTGCGCGAATACGCCCGCGCCGTGCAGGACTACCATCCCGTGCACTGGGATGAAGACGCCGCGCAGGAGTACGGCTACGACAGCCTGCTCGCCCCGCTCACCTTCATCTCCCTGGTCGGAATTCTGGCCCAGCGCAAACTCTTCGAGCAGATCGTCACCGGCTACGACCTGAGCCAGATCATGCAGACCGATCAGATCCTGGAATTCCACCGGCCCATCAAGGTCGGCGACCAGCTGGTCTGCGATGTCTACCTGCACTCGTTCCGGCAGGCCTTCGGCGGCGACATCATCGTCACCAAGAACATCGTCACCGCGCAGAACGAGGTGGTGCTCACCACCTACACCACGCTGATCGGGCGCAGCGGCGGCGATATCGATCCGAACCTGCAGGGCGCGGTCCGCAATGTGCTCATGCACGGTATCGGCGAGGACGCTCCGAGCCACCATCCGCGCACCCCGGACGCCGCCGGTGCGTCCACGGTGCCGGTGGCCGCGGCGCCCGCGATCACGCCGAGCAAGCACGCGCTCGAGTTCGCGGATATCGCCGTCGGCGACGAGCTGCCCGCGCGCACCGTCCGGCTGACCCGCGGCGATCTGGTGAACTACGCCGGTGTCTCCGGCGACGCGAATCCGATCCACTGGAGTGACGAGGTCGTCAAGCTGGTCGGTCTGGACAATGTGGTCGCGCACGGCATGCTCACCATGGGCCTCGGCGGCGGGTTCGTCACCTCCTGGCTCGGCGATCCCGGTGCGGTCAAGGAGTACAACGTCCGCTTCACCAGTCCGGTCTACGTCGGCTCCGAGGAGCCTGCGGAGGTCGAGTTCACGGGTAAGGTGAAGTCGGTGGATCCGGAGACCCGGACCGCGGTCGTCGCCATTGTGGCGAAGTCGGCGGGAAGGAAGATCTTCGGACGCGCCACCGCGACGGTCCAACTGGCCTGACCTGGTCGAGCGACCCTGATTGGCATATGCCGCAGGCGGTAACGTACACTCAGATTTCTGGGGTCACCAGCCGCTGCGCGCTGCTCTGCAAGGGCTGGTTCCAGGTGAGTCCGCAAGGATTCGCCGACGGGGCCGGCAACTGCCGGAGTGGCGCGCGTGTTGTGTGACACCAGATAGCAGTACGACAACTGAACACAGAACAGTGGTTGGACAGCTGGATCGTCCAACCGAAGGGGCGTAGCTCAACTGGCAGAGCAGCGGTCTCCAAAACCGCAGGTTGCAGGTTCAAGTCCTGTCGCCCCTGCCCTGGATGCCAGCGACGAAAGGATCGACGTGAGCGAGCGTAGCGAGCGAGCCATTGGCACAGCGCGCATCGCGCACGGCGGCGCCGAGCGAAGCGAGGTGACGGCGTGAGCGACGAGCGGGATAATCGCCGCGGCGCGCATGCCGAGGACGACGACACCGCCGCGGTGGCTCGGCCGAGCGGTAAGCGGTCCGCGCGGCGCAGTCGCAATGCCGATTCGGGCTCGATCGCCACGATCGATCGGCCCACGTTGGGCAAGGCAGCCAAGAAAACCGATCGGGCCGAGCGCAAAAAGACGGGTAACCCGTTCAAGCGTTTGATCAAGTTCCTGCGCGAAGTAGTCGCGGAACTGCGCAAGGTGATCTGGCCCAACCGGAAGCAGATGGTCACCTATACGAGCGTTGTTCTGGTGTTCGTGATCTTCATGGTCGCGTTCATCAGCGGGTTGGATCTGGCGTTCATCAAGGGTGTCAACTGGCTGTTCGGCTAGCTGATCGCCGCCGACGCCGGTAGCCGACCCCGGGGGCGGCGCGTTACACAGCGCGCCCGGCCCGGTACGCAAAGGATGTACGTGACGACACAGGAAGCGAGTGCCCCAGTGAGCACCCCGGAGAACGACACAACCGACGAGTTCCCGGTCGACGACGCGGTGCAGACCGTCGAGGAGTCCGCGGGCGTCGAGGAAGCTGTTGTCGACGAATCCGACGCCGCTGACGCCGAAGTTGTCGAGGCCGCTCCTGTCGATGCCGAACCCGCCGACCCGGTCGCCGAGATGAAGGCCGCCCTGCGGCGCGCCCCCGGTGATTGGTATGTAATCCACTCGTACGCCGGTTACGAGAACAAGGTGAAGGCCAACCTCGAGACCCGCGTGCAGAACCTGGACCTCGAGGATTACATCTTCCAGGTCGAGGTGCCGACCGAAGAGGTCACCGAGATCAAGAACGGCCAGCGCAAGCATGTCAACCGCAAGGTGCTGCCCGGCTACATCCTGGTCCGGATGGAACTCAACGACGAATCGTGGGGCGCGGTGCGCAACACCCCCGGTGTCACCGGTTTCGTCGGCGCCACCTCGCGGCCGTCGCCGCTTTCCATCGATGATGTGGTGAAGTTCCTGGTCCCGGCCGCGCAGCAGCAGAAGAAGCCCGCTGCCGAGGCCGCCGCCGCGGCTTCGACCTCCGCCGATATCGCGCCCAAGCCGGTCATCGAGGTCGACTTCGAGGTCGGCGAGTCGGTGACCGTGATGGACGGCCCGTTCGCGACGCTGCCCGCCAGCATCTCCGAGGTCAATGCCGAGCAGCAGAAGCTCAAGGTGCTCGTGTCGATCTTCGGTCGCGAGACTCCGGTCGAACTGGCGTTCACCCAGGTCGCGAAGATCTAGTTCCGCGGTTTCGGCTCCGGCCGGGATCGCGGGATGAATCGGCCCGGCGCACGGGTTGATTCACCAGGCTTGCAAAGAGCAAGGACACCAAAACCCTAGGAAAGAAAGATGCCCCCCAAGAAGAAGAAGCTCGCCGGGATCATCAAGCTTCAGATCCAGGCCGGCCAGGCGAACCCGGCCCCTCCGGTCGGCCCCGCGCTCGGTCAGCACGGCGTCAACATCATGGAGTTCTGCAAGGCGTACAACGCCGCGACCGAGTCGCAGCGTGGCAACGTCATTCCGGTCGAGATCTCGGTGTACGAGGACCGGTCCTTCGACTTCAAGCTGAAGACCCCGCCCGCCGCCAAGCTGCTGCTCAAGGCCGCCGGTGTGCAGAAGGGCTCGGCCGAGCCGCACAAGACCAAGGTCGCGAAGGTCACCATGGACCAGGTCCGGGAGATCGCCAAGACCAAGCAGGAAGATCTGAACGCCAAGGACATCGACCAGGCGGCCAAGATCATCGCGGGCACCGCACGTTCGATGGGCATCACCGTCGAGGCGTGAGCCGCGGCTCGCAATCCCGGTGGGAGGGTCGGCCAGACCCGATAACCACTTCTGAACCACATTAAGGACAGACAATCATGGCAAAACGAAGCAAGGCGTATCTCGCCGCGGCCGAGAAGGTCGATCGCACTCAGCTCTACTCCCCGCTGGCCGCCGCGCGTCTGGCGAAGGAGACCGCCACCACCAAGACCGACGCGACCGTCGAGGTCGCCGTTCGTCTCGGTGTGGATCCCCGCAAGGCCGACCAGATGGTCCGCGGCACGGTCAACCTGCCGCACGGCACCGGTAAGACCGCCCGCGTCATCGTGTTCGCGGCCGGTGAGAAGGCCGCCGAGGCCGAGGCCGCCGGTGCGGACGCCGTCGGCGCCGAGGATCTGATCGAGCGGATCCAGGGCGGCTGGCTGGACTTCGACGCCGCGATCGCCACCCCGGACCAGATGGCCAAGGTCGGCCGGATCGCGCGTGTCCTCGGCCCTCGCGGCCTGATGCCGAACCCGAAGACGGGCACGGTCACCAACGATGTGACCAAGGCCGTCAACGACATCAAGGGCGGCAAGATCAACTTCCGCGTCGACAAGCAGGCCAACCTGCACTTCGTCATCGGTAAGGCGTCCTTCGACGATGCCAAGCTGGTGGAGAACTACGGCGCCGCGCTGGACGAGATCCTGCGTGCCAAGCCGTCGACCGCGAAGGGCCGCTACGTCAAGAAGGTGACGGTTTCGACGAACACCGGACCGGGCATCCCGGTGGACCCGAACCGCACCCGCAACCTCCTCGAAGAGGATGCGTAAGTAGCACGCCAGCTCCTCGGAAGCTGAACACTGCAGGGGCGGGAACGCGAATCGCGTTCCCGTCCTTTGTGCTTTTCGGACCGGATCATGCGCACTGGGAACTGCTGACATCGATTCCGAAAGTTCGCGCCGGACTATTCGACTTGTCGCCGACGTTGCCCCTCAGGTGACCGCTGTTCTGCTCATCTCCGGAAGCACTCGCGGTGCTTCGACCAATACCGCCGCATTGCGCACCGTGGCGGCGATCGCGCCGGAGGGTATCGAAACCTTCTGGTACGAGGGGCTTGCCGAACTCCCCGCCTTCAATCCGGACGACGACGGGACCGCCCACCCCTCGGTTCACGCACTGCGCGAACACCTTTCCCGCGCCGACGCCGTCCTGCTCTGCACTCCCGAATATGCGGGCACCCTTCCCGGCAGCTTCAAGAACCTGCTCGATTGGACCGTCGGCACCGCCGACCTCTATGAAAAGCCGACCGCCTTCCTCAATGTCGCCGCTCAGGGCCGCGGGGAGGGTGCGGCCGCGACCCTGACAACGGTTCTGGGTTACGTCGGCGCGGTGGTCGACCCGGCGAACTGCCCCCGCCTACCCGTTGCACGCGATGCCGTAGACACCAACGGCCTGGTCACTACCCCCGAATTCCGCACCGGCGCACTGGCAGCCCTCACCCTTCTGGCCCGCCAGGCCGCGCACGTCTGACCGCCGACGAGGCGAGTAAAAGGGTGGCTGCCGGAGCACATCCGAACCACCCTTCGACTCGACGGTCAGTCGGACTTGCGCCAGCCGAGGAGGATGGACTCACCCTCCTGTGCGCCCCAGGGGAGGAAGATGGCGACGATGAGGGCGCACACTACTACGGCGCCTGCGGCGACCAGTGATGCCGCGTGGGAGCCCTGTAGTGCTGCGGTTTTCATTGCGATGATGAGGTTTTCGCGCTGACTCTCGAAGAATGGCGCCAGCGGACGCTTGCGCATTTCGAGCACGCTGAGCGGACTTGCCTTCACCAGGCCCTTCTCGTTATCGCTCATCAGCCCCTTCGGCACCGCATCGATGCGTGCGCCGATGCGAGTCGTGTAGTACGAGGCCACAATCGAGCCGAGTACCGCGACGCCGAGGGTGCCGCCGATCTCGCGGGTGGTGTCGTTGACCGCCGACCCGGAGCCTGCTTCGTTCAGCGGCAGTGACGACATGATCGATTCGGTGGCCGGACCCTGCACGATGGCCAGGCCGAGCGCCATCGACACCATGGAGGGCAGCACGCCGATGACATAACTGCTGTCCACCGTGACCTGCCCGCCGAGATACAGCCCGAGCCCGGTGAGCAACAGCCCGAATACGATCACCGGCGTGGTGCCGATGCGGGTCGCCATGAGCGTCGCGATCGGTGCGCCGATCGCCACCGAGAACGCGAATGGCAATGAGGCGATACCGAATTCGAGCGGCGTGTACTCCCGTACCCCTTGAAAGTACTGAGTAATAAGGAACAGGAATCCGAACATCGAGAAGTAGCCGACGGCAATCGCCAAGGCGGGCATGGAGAATCGGCGATTGCGGAACAGTCGCATATCGAGAATCGGTGCACTGGTACGCAATTCCCAGGTGATGAAGGCCGCGAGCAGTGCGGCGCCGAGTGCGCCGACACCAAGTGTGGTGGTGGAAAGCCAGCCGTAGCGCGGCGCTTCGATAATGGCCCACACCAGCGCGGTGATGCCGATGACCGACAGCCCGATGCCCGGCAGATCGAGTCGCCCCACCTGGGCGGATCGCGATTCTGGCACCCAGATCAGGGTGGCGGCCAAGGCGATGACCGCCACCGGCACATTGATCCAGAAGACCGAATGCCAGGAAAAGTGTTCCAGCAGCCAGCCGCCCGAGATCGGGCCGATCGCGATGGCGAATCCCGCCATGGCCGTCCATGCTGCGATTGCCAGTGCGCGCTCGCGCTTATCGGTGAAGATATTGATGATCAATGCCAAGGTCGCGGGGAAGACGGCCGCGGCGAAGATGCCCATGGCGGCGCGGGCGGCGATGACACTGCCCATGGATTCCGACAGCGCACCGCCGATCGACATGACGGCCACGCCGACCAGGCCGAGCATCATCACGCGGCGGCGTCCGTAGCGGTCGCCGAGATTGCCGAAGGCCAGCAACAATCCGGCGAAGGTCAGGGTGTATGCATCGACGACCCATTGCAGGCCGCTGACGCCGGTGGCCAATTCCACTCCGATGGAGGGCAGGGCCACATTCACGATGGTGTTGTCGAGGACGACCAGCAGCTCCGCCAGACAGATGACGGCAAGAGCGAGGAAGCGCCTGGTGCGTCGTTCCAGCAACATCGGTGGATCGACTATGGAGGTTGCCATAGTTCAGTAGTCAAACAGTAACTGTCACTCTTGGTAACACCTTATGGCGGCGACGTCCGACACATCTGAGGTCCAATTGTGAGTCGCGCCACAACAATTCAGGCGCGAAAGGGTTCCCGTTCAGGACCGTTTTGGCAGATGAGGGTGGGCTCGGCTACGCTGGACCGAAGTAATCGACGAGTTCGATGACTACCCAATCCGTTCTACCGAAGACCGTTGGTCGCCGCGCCCATTCGGGTGTGGTCGAAGGTCCGGCATCGAGCCGGCGGCCCACGCAGGGAGGACCGAGGCTGGGAATTGACCCGGGTTATATCTGGGTCGATCACCTACTGCGCCCCGGAACGTTCTGCGTTCGGGGCGTTTGCTTTATCGCTGGCCCCTGGTACTCGGCAGTTCGAATACGAACCGACATCCAGAGAGGAGGCGAAGTATGGCAAAACCCGAGAAGGTCACCGCGGTCGAAGAGATCACGGAGCAGTTCAAGAGCTCGTCGGCCACCGTCATCACGGAATACCGTGGTCTGTCGGTCGGTAAGCTCACCGATCTGCGTCGCGCGCTCGGCGAAGGCGCTACCTACTCCGTCGCCAAGAACACCCTGGTCAAGCGGGCGGCCGCGGAAGCGGGCGTCGTTGGCCTTGACGACTTGTTCGTCGGACCCACCGCCATCGCCTTCATCAAGGGCGAGCCGGTCGACGCGGCGAAGGCCATCAAGACCTTCGCCAAGGAGAACAAGGCGCTCATCATCAAGGGCGGGTACATGGACGGCGCCGCGCTGTCCGTTGCCGAGGTCGAGAAGATCGCCGACCTGGAGTCCCGCGAGGTGCTGCTGGCCAAACTGGCCGGCGCGATGAAGGGCAACCTGGCGAAGGCAGCCGGACTGTTCAACGCTCCCGCTTCGCAGGTGGCCCGCCTGGCCGCCGCGCTGCAGGAGAAGAAGCAGGCCGAAGAGGGCGGCTCGGCCGCCGAGTAAACACCCCATCCGGGTGACTCGCGTGCGGCTCGCCCACATAGACAATCAACTACCGAAAGGAAACAACAATGGCCAACGTTGACGAACTGCTCGAGACCTTCGGCAACATGACCCTGCTCGAGCTGTCGGACTTCGTCAAGAAGTTCGAGGAGAAGTTCGAGGTCACCGCGGCTGCTCCGGTCGCCGTCGCCGCCGTCGGTGGCGCTGCCGCTCCGGCCGAGGCCGCCGAGGAGCAGGACGAGTTCGATGTCATCCTCGAGGGTGCGGGCGACAA
Organism: Nocardia anaemiae NBRC 100462; assembly: GCF_001612725.1. Classification (GTDB taxonomy): domain Bacteria; phylum Actinomycetota; class Actinomycetes; order Mycobacteriales; family Mycobacteriaceae; genus Nocardia; species Nocardia anaemiae. Next base: position 112,995 of record NZ_BDAZ01000012.1, read on the forward strand.
GAAGATCCAGGTCATCAAGGTGGTCCGTGAGATCGTCTCGGGCCTGGGCCTGAAGGAAGCCAAGGACCTCGTCGAGAGCGCCCCGAAGCCGATCCTGGAGAAGGTTGCCAAGGAGGCCGCCGAGGCTGCCAAGGCGAAGCTGGAAGAGGCCGGCGCCAAGGTCTCGGTCAAGTAATTCGCGAGTAACTCGCCGGAACGGGCGGTCCCCATTGGGGGCCGCCCGTTTGCATTCTCGCGACGCGTGCGACGGTATTGCGATTATTGCGAGTGATCCGGGGTTACTCTTCGGTCAGGTTAGGGTGTGCCGCGTCATGCTGATGGGATACAGTGACCGCACCCACTGTGACGCGACACACCGTGATACCGAATAGCGCGGTTCGCCGGTGGGTGGCTCGCTGAGAATTTGTGGAGGTTGGCGTGGGCGTCGAGGTCAGGACCGAGGGTGTTACCAAATCCTTCGGTTCACAGCGTATTTGGCAGGATGTCTCTCTGACGCTGCCCTCGGGTGAGGTCAGCGCGCTGCTCGGCCCCTCGGGTACCGGTAAATCCGTCTTTCTGAAGTCGCTGATCGGTCTGCTGCGTCCGGAGCGCGGTTCGATCTTCATCGACGGCACCGATATCACCACCTGTTCCAATAAGGAGCTCTACGAAATCCGCAAGCTGTTCGGTGTGCTGTTCCAGGACGGCGCGCTGTTCGGCTCGATGAACCTGTTCGACAACGTGGCGTTCCCGTTGCGCGAGCACACCAAGAAGTCCGAGTCCGACATCAAGAAGATCGTGATGGAGAAGCTCGAGCTGACCGGTCTGCTCGGTGCGGAGGGCAAGCTGCCCGGTGAGATCTCCGGTGGTATGCGCAAGCGCGCCGGTCTGGCCCGGGCGCTGGTGCTGGATCCGCAGATCATCCTCGTCGACGAGCCCGACTCCGGTCTGGACCCGGTCCGCACCTCCTACCTGTCGCAGCTGTTGATCGACATCAACGCCCAGATCGACGCGACGATCCTGATCGTGACCCACAACATCAACCTGGCCCGCACGGTGCCCGACAACATCGGCATGCTGTTCCGTCGCTCGCTGGTGATGTTCGGTCCGCGTGAGGTGCTGCTGACCTCGGAGGAGCCGGTGGTCAAGCAGTTCCTCAACGGTCGCATGATCGGTCCGATCGGTATGTCGGAGGAGAAGGACGAGGCGCAGATGGCGCGCGAGCAGGCCCTCGTCGACGCCGGGCACCATCACGGTGGCGCGGAAGAGGTCGAGGGCATCATTCCGCAGATGCGGGCCACTCCGGGTATGCCGGTGCGCCAGGCCGTGATTCGCCGTCAGGCGCGCGTCCGCGAAATCATGCACACCCTGCCGCATGCGGCCCAGGTGGCTATTCGTGAGTCACTTGCGGAGAGCGACGACACGCAGGTGATGGCGTACCAGAATGGGGACCTGGGCGGATATCAGGGTGGGTCATTCGACACTACCGTGCGCCACAACACAACTAACGGGTAACATCTGCGATCGTGAATTCCACCCTGGCGCGATTGCGGACTCCAGTAGAGTCGGGGTTTGGCCAGGCCGGGAACATCTTTGCGCTGCTCATCGACGTTATGCGCAAGACGTTCAAACGGCCTTTCCAGTTGCGCGAATTCATCGAGCAGTCGTGGTTCATCGCGAGTGTCTCGATCTTGCCCAGCGCACTGGTCGCCATCCCGTTCGGTGCGGTTGTCGCGCTGCAGACCGGCTCTTTGATCAAACAACTAGGCGCCGAATCATTTACCGGCGCAACCAGTGTGCTGGCTACCGTCCAGCAGGCCGCTCCCGTTGTCACCGCGTTGATCATCGCGGGCGCGGCCGGCTCGGCGGTTGCCGCCGACCTCGGCTCGCGCACCATCCGTGAGGAGATCGATGCGCTCGAGGTGCTCGGCGTCGATCCGGTGCAGAAGCTGGTGGTACCGCGCGTACTCGGCATGATGCTGGTCGCGCTGCTGCTCAACGGTCTGGTGTCGGTGGTCGGCATCGCGGGCGGCTACTTCTTCAACGTGCTGCTCCAGGGCGGAACACCGGGCGCCTACCTCGCTTCGTTCTCCGCACTGGCCCAGCTGCCGGACCTGTGGATCGGCGAGATCAAGGCCTTGGTATTCGGTCTGCTCGCAGGCGTGATCGCCGCGTACAAGGGGTTGCATCCCAAAGGGGGCCCGAAAGGAGTCGGAGACGCGGTGAACCAATCCGTGGTTATCACCTTCATGGTTCTGTTCTTTGTGAACTTGATCCTGACACTGGTGTATTTGCAGGTCGTCCCCGCCAAGGGCGCCTGACCCGTGGCCACCTCGTACCGTCCCCCGGCCCTGGCGAAATCCGCCCGCCGGGCCCGTGAGATCGCACGTGTGCCGGTCAACGTCATCGATCGCGCGGGCGATCAGATGTCGTTCTATTCCAAGGCCATCGCCTGGATTCCGCGCACCGCGGTGCATTACCGCAAGGAGGTCATGCGGCTGCTTGCCGAGGTGACCTTCGGCAGTGGTGCGCTTGCCGTCATCGGCGGCACCATCGGCGTCATCGTGTTCATGTCCGGTTCGGTCGGCGTCGTCGTCGGTCTGCAGGGCTTCAAGGCCTTGGATGCGCTCGGCAGTTCGGTGCTCACCGGCTTCCTCACCGCCTATATCAATACCCGTGAGATCGCGCCGCTGGTCGCCGCGCTCGCGCTATCGGCGACGGTGGGTTGTGGTTTCACCGCCCAATTGGGCGCGATGCGGATCTCCGAGGAGATCGACGCGCTCGAGGTGATGGCGGTGCCCGGTGTGCCGTTCCTGGTCACCACCCGGGTGATCGCGGGCTTCCTCGCGGTGATCCCGCTCTACATCGTGGGCCTGCTGGGCACATTCCTGGCGTCGCGAATGATCAGCATCTGGTTCAACGGACAATCCAGTGGTTCCTATGACCACTATTTCAGTCTGTTTCTACCGCCAGAAGACGTCTTGTATTCATTCGTGAAAGTGTTGGTCTTCGCATTCGTAATCATCATGGTGCATTGCTATTACGGCTTCAATGCCACCGGCGGACCGGCCGGTGTGGGTGTCGCGGTGGGTCGCGCGGTGCGCGCGGCGATCGTCCTCGTGAATGTGCTCGATTTCTTCCTGAGCCTCGCGATCTGGGGCACCACCACGACAGTGCGGGTTGCCGGATGAGCGAAATGCGAAGCGGCAGTGAGGTGCCGTCATGAGTAATAGCGTGCAGATGTGGCGCGCGACGGAGAAATTGCGTGTCCGGCTGCTCGGTGTCGCATTCTTCGTGGTCTGCGCACTATTTCTGGTCACGACGGTCGCGATCTACAACAAGGCGTTCGTCGACACCGTCCGGGTTGAATTGATCACCGACAGCGTGGGAAATGCGTTGACCCGCAATGCCGATGTGAAGGTGCGCGGCGTCAATGTCGGTGAGGTCAGATCCAGCCGGTCCGAGAGCGGCAAGGTGACCCTCGACCTCGCGATCGATCCCGGCAAGGCCGAGCAGATTCCGGTCAACGCGACGGCCCGGCTGCTGCCGAAGACGCTGTTCGGTGAGCGGTATGTGGATCTGGTCATCCCGGACGAGCCGAGTAAGCAGCATCTGACCGAGGGTGTAACCCTGCATCAGGACACCAGCGGCAATGCCATCGAGATCAGCAAGCTGCTCGACGATGTGCTGCCGCTGCTGCAGGCGATTCCGCCGCAGGATCTCGCATCGACGCTCGGTGCACTGTCCCAGGCATTGTCGGGTCAGGGTCTGGCGCTCGGTGAGTCGGTGGAGCAGTTGGATCACATCTTCCGCGAGGTCAACGGGGTCATGCCGGATCTGAAGCAGGATCTGGTGAGCTTCGCCGATGTGGCCGCCACCTACTCCGACGCGCTGCCGCAGTTGGTCGACGCATTCAACAACCTGCGCACCACCAACGCGACCATCGTGCAGCGTCGCCCGCAGATCGACACCCTGCTGGCCACGCTGAACCCGACCGCGGCCACCACCGCGGACTTCCTGATCGCCAACCGCGACAACATCATTGATGTGGCCGCCGATTCACGTCCCGCGCTGGAACAGCTGGCGACCTACTCGCCGAACTACGCCTGCGCACTGGCGAACTTCGCCAAGATGAAGCCGCGCATCGACCAGATCATGGGCATGGGCACCTCACGTCCCGGTTCGCGAGTCAGCATCGAGCTGACCAATACCCGCGGCAAGTACCTGCCCAACCAGGACGAGCCGCGATGGCTGGACACCCGCGGACCTTGGTGCGTGCCGGAATACCCGACGTTCACCGATCCGGGCCAGTACACCGGCGGACCGAACAATGACGGTTCCTATGCGGTGCCGAGCCGCAATCCGGGTGACCAGGACAGCGGAAAGCTGTCGGCGCCGCAGTTCGGCATGTACCCGGCCGCGAATGTGCCGACCACCGCCGGTTCACCGGCCGAGCAGCAGACGCTCGGCACGATCTACGGTGCGGCGAACGGTGTTTCGCCCGACCAGGTGCCCAGCTGGGTCACCCGGATCGGTGCACCCGCATTCCGTGGCAGCGAGGTGAGCGTGCGATGAAGGATACGATGCGCGGCCTCGGCGGGCCGCTGACCAAGCTCATCATCTTCGTCATCGTCACGCTGTTGGCGACGACGATCCTCGGGCTCTCGATCGCCAACTACACCGGTGGGGGCACGGCGTTCAAGGCGCGCTTCACCGATGTCACCTCGCTCAATCCCGGTGACGAGGTGCGCATCGCCGGTGTCCGGGTCGGCAAGGTGACCAGCGTCTCGATCGTGGACAAGCGCCAGGCCGAGGTCGGATTCGAATTGACCGACCGCGATTGGCTGCCCGCCTCCACGACGGCGACCATCAAGTACCGAAACCTGGTCGGCCAGCGCTATATCGCGCTCGAGCAGGGCACGGGGGAGCAGGGCCGCAAGCTCAACAAGGGCGCGACCATCGGGCTCGAGCACACCAGGCCAGCGTTGAACCTAACCACACTGTTCAACGGCTTCCGTCCGCTGTTCCAGACGCTGACCGCCGATGATGTGAACAAGCTGTCCTACGAGATCATCCAGGTCTTCCAGGGCGAGCAGGGCACCATCCACGATCTGGTGGCGACCACCGCGAATCTGACGAACAAGATCGCCGACAAGGATGCGGTCATCGGTGATCTGGTGAAGAACCTGACGGCGGTACTCAATGCCGTCAATGAGCGTGAGGGCCAGTTCGACCAGCTGATCGTCAATACCGAGGCGCTGGTCAGCGGACTTGCCGCAGAACGCGACACCATCGGCAGCTCGGTTACCTCGCTCGGCAATCTGGCCTCGGCCACGGCGGATCTGCTGGTGCCGACCCGCCCGACGCTGCAGGGTTCGATCGCCGGGCTCAGCCAGCTCACCGGCACCATCGACGAGCGCAAGGACGAAGTGAATACGGCGCTGACGAATCTGCCGATCAAGATGGAAAAGCTCGGCCGCGCCGGCAGTTACGGCTCCTGGTTCCAGTTCTATCTGTGCGGTATCGACATCGTGGTCGGACCCGGCGCGGTGGATGCGCCGCAGCTCAACCTCCCGGCCGGGCTGCCGACGGTCAACCAGCCGCTCTACACCAATGCCGCGCCGCGCTGCCAGGGGAAGGGTGGTCACTGATGGACGACCGGATCCTGCTCGGCAAGCGCAGCCCCGCGTTCATGGGTGTGCTCGGCGTCGCGATGGTGCTGCTCGTGACGGTCTCCGCGTTCTTCCTGGACCGGTTGCCGATCATCGGCGCTGGCACCAAGTACACCGCGCAGTTCTCGGAGGCCGCGGGCCTCAAGAAGGGCAATGAGGTTCGCATCGCGGGTGTGAAGGTCGGTTCGGTATCCGATGTTCGGCTCGACGGCAACAAGGTGCTCGTCGACTTCCGCACCCAGGACGCCTGGATCGGTAACGAGACCACCGCCTCCATCCAGATCAAGACCGTGCTGGGACAGAAATATCTGGCGCTGGATCCGAAGGGTTCCGACCCTGCCGATCCGAGCAAGGTGATTCCGTTGTCGCGCACGGTATCCCCGTACGACGTGGTGGACGCGTTCAGCGATGCGGCCAAGCAAATCGATCAGATCGACACCGCGCAGCTGGCCACCAGCATGCGGGTGCTCTCGGAGGCGTTCGAGACCACACCGCCGGAGATCCGCAATTCCATCGACGGTGTCGCCCGGCTCTCGGAAACCCTCGGCAAGCGCGATGAGGAGCTGAAGAAGCTGTTCGCGGCGACCAGGCAGACCACCGGTGTGCTCGCCGACCGCAATCAGCAGTTCGAGCGCCTGCTGGCCAACGGCGGACAGTTGTTGGCCGAGTTGAACATTCGTCAGCAGTCCATCGCGCAGCTGCTCACCGGAGCCAAGACGGTGTCGGCGGAGCTGAGCGCGCTGGTCGCCGATAACGAAAAGCAGATGGGTACGGCATTGACCAACCTCGAGGCCTCCATCGATCTGCTGAACGAGAACCAGCAGAACATTTCCAAGACGCTGGAACTCGCGGCGCCGTTCTACGGCCTCTACGCCAATGTGCTCGGTACCGGTCGCTGGTTCGACGCGGTGATCGTGAACCTGCTGCCGCCTGGTCTGCCGGAGATTCCGGGCGACCGTCCGCCGGTGCGCACCATGGGAGGTAACTGACATGGGGGTGAACTGGCCTCGTAAGGAGCCGCTCACCGCGATACGCACCTCGCGTCGCGGCACCAAGGCGACCATCGCGATCGGCGTGATCGCGGCGCTGGTCCTGGCGGGTGCCCTCTGGTGGCTGTTCGACCGGATGACCACGACGAAGATCACCGCGTACTTCGACCGTTCCGTCGGCATCTACGAGGGTTCGGATGTGCGCATCCTCGGCGTGCCGGTGGGCAAGGTGGATTCCGTCGAACCGCAGGGCGAGCAGGTCAAGGTGGTGATGAGCGTCGACCGCGGCTTCGACGTGCCCGCCGAGGCCAAGGCCGCGCAGATCACGCCGTCGATCGTGTCCGACCGCTACATCCAGCTGACCCCGGCCTACACCGGTGGACCGAAAATGGCACGCAACGCGACCATTCCGCGCGATCGCACGGTCACCCCGGTCGAGGTGGATCAGCTGTACAAGAGCATCACCGAACTCTCGGATGCGTTGGGCCCCAACGGCGCCAACGCCCAGGGCTCGGTGAACCAGCTGGTGCGCACCTCGGCCGCGAATCTGACGGGCAACGGAGAGGCCCTTGCCAACAGCATCACTCAGCTCTCGCGTGCGGCGCGGTACCTGGGTGATGCCCGCGGCGATATCTTCGACACCGTCAAGAATTTGCAGACCTTCGTCACCATGCTGGCCCAGAACGACCAGCAGGTGCGGCAATTCAATGCCCAGCTCGCGGATCTGTCGACCTTCCTCGCGGGGGAGCGTCAGGATCTCGGTGCGGCGCTGAACCTGCTTTCGGTCGCGCTCGGCGATGTCGCCCGATTCATCGATGAGAACCGGGACCTGGTCCAGCGCAATGCCCAGGGCCTGACCACGCTCACCGCGACGCTGGCCAAGCAGCGCGACGATCTGGCCGCGGCACTGCCGGTCCTGCCGCTGGCGCTGAGCAACCTGATCAATATCCACAATGCCGAGTCCGGCACCCTCGATATGCGGGCCAACTTCACCGATCTGCAGGATCCGTTCGGCGCGGTGTGCAAGATGCTGGATCTGAGCAAATTGATGCCGGGCGATCCGAAGTTCGAGGCCCTCGGCAAGCAGATGCGCCCGATTCTGGACCACTGCAAGGAAATCACCGACCAGATCACCGCCGGTGTCAAGACGCCGACGCTGAACCTGCCGTTCGGCATCCTCAGCAATGACAACCAGCAGCGTGACCCGGTACCGGGCACGGTTCCCGGCACCCCGTCCGATCAACTTCCGCCCTCGCAGGGAGGTGGCCAGCGATGAACACGCGAATCCGTTCCGCGGCACGTACTCTCCGCGCTGCGACTGCTCGCCGGTCGCTCGAAATGGTCAGCGCCGTGCTGGTGGTCGGCATGAGCACGGTCCTGGTGGCGTCGTGCTCGTCCGAGGGTATCTACGCGGTGCCGCTGCCCGGTGGCGCCGATGTCGGCGACCATCCGATGACCATTGATATCCGGTTCGACGATGTGCTCGATCTGGTGCCACAGTCGGCGATCAAGGTCGAGGGCGTTGCGGTCGGGCGTGTCGAGAAGATCGCCCTGGCACCGGATGGCTGGACCGCCAGTGTGCGCGCGCTGGTGAACTCCTCGGTCGACCTGCCCGCCAATGCGCGGGCCGAGGTGCGGCAGTCGAATCTGCTCGGCGAGAAGTTCATCGAACTGTCCAAGCCCGCCGAGGAACCGGACAGCAAAAAGCTCGCCAACGGTTCGGTCATACCGGCTGATCACACCCGGCACGCGACCGAGGTCGAGCAGGTGCTCGGTGCGCTGTCATTGCTGCTCAACGGTGGTGGCGTCGCGCAGTTGCAGCCGATCGTCACGGAGCTGAACAAGACCCTCGGCGGACGCGAGCAGCGGGTGCGTTCGCTGCTGGATCAGGCCAATACCCTGATCGGCGGGCTGAACGAGCAGGTCGACGACATCACCAAGGCCATCGACGGACTGGCCACGTTGAGCAATCGGGTGAGTACCCAGACCGATCAGATCAGCCACATCATCGATGAGCTGCCGCGGGGCATCAAGATTCTGGACGAGCAACGGCCGCAACTGATTTCGCTTCTGGCGCAGTTGGATCGGGTGGGCCAGGCCGGTTTCGACGTGTTGAACCACTCGAAGGACGATCTGATCAAGGATCTGACCTCGCTGCGTCCGACCCTGCAGGAACTCGGCAAGGCCGCACCGGATCTGGTGACCGCGCTGCCGCTGGTGCCGACCTATCCGTTCCCGGACTCGACACTGGAGGGCACCTTCGGTGGTCAGGTGAACACCTGGCTCTCGGTGGATCAGCAGATCGGTGTGACGCTGAGCAATCTCGGTGTCGGCAAGGGTGATCCGGTCTACATCCCGCCGCCCTACGGCCCCGAGGTGCCGGTGAACCCGACCAACCCGTACTACGGCGGCAATGGTCCTCGCCCGGGTTGGCCGACGGTGTCGCTGCTGCCGCTGCCGCCCAATATTCCTCGCTTCCCGGCCGGCCTGCCGCAGCTGCCGACCGATCCGCTCGGGGCGATTCTCGACCAGATCGGAGGTGGTCAGCGATGACCCGTCTGGTGCGCTACCAGCTGATCGCGTTCGCCCTGATCGCGGTGCTCGGCGTGGTTTACGTCGGTGCCAAATACGTCCGGCTCGAGCACATGCTCGGCATCGGCGAATACAAGGTGAAGGTCGACGCCAAACAGACCGGCGGCATCTACAAGGGCGCCGAGGTTACCTATCGCGGCGTTCCGGTCGGCCGGGTGGGCAGTCTCGAACTGACCGATTCGGGTGTGGCGATCGATCTGGTGCTCGATTCGAGTGCGCCGAAGGTTCCGGACTCGGCCAAGGCGGTGATCGCCAACCGCTCGGCCATCGGTGAGCAGTACGTCGATCTCCAGCCCGATGCCGACCACGGTCCGTATCTACGTGACGGCTCGGTGATCGCCACGGCGACCTTACCGATTTCGGTCGAGCAGTTGGTGACGAGCGTGGACACCTTCACCCGCTCGGTCGATCTGACCGCACTCAACACCACCGTTACCGAACTCGGCAAGGCATTCGACGGCAAGGGCGACGACCTCAAGGTCTTCATCGATTCTTTGAACAAATTCACCGCGACGTTCAACGACACCCTGCCGCAGACGATCCAGCTGATCCGGGACGGCCGGATCGCACTGGGCACCCAGGCCGAGCAGTCGGGCTACATCCGACAGTTCAGCCAGGGCCTCGACGAACTCACCGCTCAACTGCGTTCGAGCGATCCGGATATCCGGCGGCTGATCGGCACCGGCACCGATGCCGGTGAGCAGATCACCGCGCTGCTGAACGAGAGTGGCGGTGCGCTCACCGAGGATCTGACCAACCTGCGTCAGGTGCTGCTGTCCATCTCGCCGAAGTTCTACGCGCTGCGCCCGCTGCTGCAGATGCTGCCGCAGCTGTCCATCGGCGCGTCGTCCACCGCGCCCGGCGACGGCACCAGCCATTTCGGTCTGGTGCTGGAGACGAACAATCCGCCCGCCTGCACCCAGGGTTACGAGGGCACCAAGGCAATCCTCGACCAGATGAAGCGGGAGAACCCGGACTTCGACGACACCCGCGACGAATTCCCGTTCAACAAGGACGCGAAATGCACTGTGCCGTTCGGCAATCCGACCGCGGTGCGCGGCGGGCTGCGTGCCGACCTGGCGGATCCGAGCATCGCGCAGCCCTGGGATTCCAACCCCAAGACCGATCCCGAGAAGCTGAATCTGAACCCGATCGCCGTGCAGATGGCCACCCTGCTGGGGGTCACGCCCAAGCGGTGAGCAGGACCTATGCTGCTACCCCGCAGTAATAACAGTTAGGGTGTCTCGCTGTGAGCATCGACATGTCCAAGGAAACGTCGGCGGTGTCCGGCTCCGATTCCACGGAAGCTGATGCCGCAGCGCATGACGCGACGGCATCGGATCCCGTGCGCCCCACGGTCGCGGCCGCGGACGCGCCACGCGGACGACTCGCGGTCACCATGGTCGCGGCCGCCGCGCTGGTCGTCGCGTTGATCGCCGCGGTCTGGTTCGGCACCGGCTGGGTGCGCGCGGCGTTCTTCACCGACGGTCCGCGCGTCGAGGCCCGCGATACCGCGCTCGCCGATGCCAGGCAGGCCGCGATCAATCTGATGTCGCTGGATCCCAATGATGTCGACGGTTCGATCAAGCTGATCCAGTCGTCGATGACCGGATCGCTGCTCGATGATGCCACCAAGACTCAGGATCAGTTCCGTGACCAGGCCAAACAGGCCAAGACCAGGTTGGAATCCAAGGTCATCGGCTCCTCGCTGACCGCGCTGAACTCCGAGCGCGACCACGCCTCCGCGCTCATCGTGCTGCAGACCACCAGGACCGCGCCAGACGTCGCGCCGTACTCCTACCGTCAGACCTGGGCCCTTGATCTGGTCAAGCAGGGCGAGGTGTGGAAGGCCGAGAAGGCGAGTCCCTTGAGTCAGCCGATCCCCCTGAATCAGCCGACTGCCGCACAGCCCGGTGCCACGCCCGCGCCCAAGCCCGGATCGTAGGAGAACCCGTTATGGCATCTCGTCGACCAGTCAATCGGGTCACTCCCCGCAACCGTCCCACCGTCGGCCGCACGGCGGCGAGCACCGGGTCCGTCGGCACGCGCCGCAACACCCGTGCGGCCGAGGAAGCGACCACGAAGCGCCGGACGAAGGTCGCCGGTACCGCTGAGCCGGTCCGTCCGACTTCGCAGCCCGCCGGACCGTCGCGGCCGTGGTCACAGCGGTTGCGTCCGCGCGCGGGTTGGGGTGTGGTCGCGGCCCTGTTCCTGGTCGCCGTGCTGCTCGGTGCCTTCGCGACGGTCGCGGCCGTGCGTCCCGGTATCGACGATTCGAACGAGGCCTATGTGGACACCAAGGCCACCGAAGAGGTGACCGCGGCCGCCTCGCACGCGTTGAAGACCATCTACGCCTACGACGTGAACAAACTCGACGGCTACAAGGACGCGGTGCACGGTGTCGTCACCGGGCAGATGCTCGCCGATTTCGACAAGTACGCCGAAACCAATCTCGCCGCCCTGAAACAGGCGCAGACCAGCGCCGATGCCCTCGCCGATCCGATCGGGGTGACCTTGCTCACCGACGATCGGGCCGAGCTGCTCGTGAACTTCGTGGTCAGCGCGAACAAGAACGGGGTCGCCCAGCAGAGCGCGTCCGGCCCGATCGTGCTGAAAATGCAGAAGGTCGACGGCAAGTGGCTGGCCGCGGCCATCGTCGACCAGTGATTTCGACGGCATAAGCCCAGTGGGGCAGGGTATCTGGCCGATCATCGGGTCGAGCCCGCCACTTGACGAGTTTCGCCGGACCCGTCACGCTATTCACAACAGCGGCAGCTGTCACAGTGGCTTCTCGTGCCCCGTGGCTCCCGACGCAGCCAGCGATTCGGACACGGGCACGCGGCCATAACGGTCACGGCGTGCCGCCACGCGGAGGCTTGTTCGGGTGGTACTTTGACACCACCTTGCGTATTGGTGTACGGTTGGACGTTGCGCTGGCTGCCTCCTGTCCATACCTCGATTTGCACACGTAAGTTCCACCTTCCGGTGTTACTTCCGTTGTTGCCTGTTCGGGTTTCGTTCGGGTTGTATCCAGCGGAATTCGTAGCAGACAAGCGACGGTCGCGGACCACCACGCGACGCGCGTGAGGTGCTGGAAGGACGCATCTTGGCAGTCTCCACCCAGACCAAGGCAGTTGCCGGAATCCCCGGAGCCCCGTTGCGGGTGTCTTTCGCGAAGATCCGTGAACCCTTGGAGGTGCCCGGACTTCTCGATCTACAGACCGACTCATTTGCATGGTTGATCGGCTCGCCCTCGTGGCGTGAGAAAGCCGCGGCTCGCGGCGACGGCGGACTAACGGGCGGTCTGGAGGAGGTACTCGAGGAGCTCTCGCCGATCGAGGACTTCTCCGGGTCGATGTCCCTTTCTTTCTCGGATCCTCGTTTCGAGGAGGTCAAGGCCTCCATCGACGAGTGCAAAGACAAGGACATGACCTACGCGGCGCCGTTGTTCGTGACCGCCGAGTTCATCAACAACAACACCGGTGAGATCAAGAGCCAGACGGTCTTCATGGGTGATTTCCCGATGATGACCGACAAGGGCACGTTCATCATCAACGGCACCGAGCGCGTGGTTGTTTCGCAGCTGGTGCGTTCGCCGGGTGTGTACTTCGATCACAGCGTCGACAAGGCCACGGAGAAGGACCTGCACAGCGTGCGTGTCATCCCGTCGCGCGGCGCCTGGCTGGAGTTCGACATCGATAAGCGCGACACCGTCGGTGTGCGCATCGACCGCAAGCGTCGTCAGCCGGTCACCGTGCTGCTGAAGGCGCTGGGGTGGACGAACGAGGAGATCGTCGAGCGTTTCGGCTTCTCCGAGATCATGATGTCGACCCTGGAGAAGGACAACACCGCCGGTCAGGACGAGGCGCTTTTGGACATCTACCGCAAGCTGCGTCCGGGCGAGCCGCCGACCAAGGAGTCCGCGCAGACCCTGCTGGAGAACCTGTTCTTCAAGGAGAAGCGCTACGACCTGGCTCGCGTGGGTCGCTACAAGATCAACAAGAAGCTCGGCATCCACCTCGGCGAGCCGATCACCGCATCGGTGCTCACCAAGGAAGACATCGTCACCACCATCGAGTACCTGGTGCGTCTGCACGCCGGTGATCGGATGATGACCGCGCCGGGCGGCGAAGAGGTGCCGGTCGAGGTCGACGACATCGACCACTTCGGCAACCGTCGCCTGCGCACCGTCGGCGAGCTGATCCAGAACCAGATCCGGGTCGGACTTTCCCGCATGGAGCGCGTAGTCCGCGAGCGGATGACCACCCAGGACGTCGAGGCCATCACGCCGCAGACCCTGATCAACATCCGTCCCGTCGTGGCCGCGATCAAGGAGTTCTTCGGAACCTCGCAGCTGTCGCAGTTCATGGACCAGAACAACCCGCTGTCGGGCCTGACCCACAAGCGTCGCCTCTCGGCGCTGGGCCCAGGTGGTCTGTCCCGTGAGCGCGCCGGTCTGGAAGTCCGTGACGTGCACACCTCGCACTACGGCCGGATGTGCCCGATCGAGACCCCGGAAGGCCCGAACATCGGCCTGATCGGTTCGCTTTCGGTGTACGCGCGGGTCAACCCGTTCGGCTTCATCGAGACGCCGTACCGCAAGGTGGTCGACGGCGTGGTCACCGATGAGGTCAAGTACCTCACCGCCGACGAGGAGGACCGCCACGTTCGTGCGCAGGCCAACTCGCCGGTCGACGCCGACGGCCGCTTCATCGAGGAGCGCGTGCTCTGCCGCCGGGGCAACGACGAGAACGAACTCGTCCCCGCCTCCGAGGTCGACTACATGGATGTTTCGCCGCGTCAGATGGTTTCGGTCGCGACCGCGATGATTCCGTTCCTCGAGCACGACGACGCCAACCGTGCCCTCATGGGTGCGAACATGCAGCGCCAGGCCGTGCCGCTGATCCGTTCCGAAGCCCCGATCGTGGGTACCGGTATGGAGCTGCGCGCCGCGGTCGACGCCGGTGACGTCGTGGTGAACGAGAAGTCCGGTGTGGTGGAAGAGGTTTCGGCCGATTACGTCACCGTGATGGCCGACGACGGCACCCGCAAGAGCTACCGGATGCGCAAGTTCGCCCGCTCGAACCAGGGCACCTGCGCGAACCAGCGTCCGATCGTGGACGAGGGGCAGCGCGTCGAGTCCGGTCAGGTGCTCGCCGACGGTCCGTGCACCGAGAACGGTGAGATGGCCCTCGGCAAGAACCTGCTCGTGGCGATCATGCCGTGGGAAGGCCACAACTACGAGGACGCGATCATCCTGTCGCAGCGTCTCGTGGAGGAGGACGTGCTCACCTCGATCCACATCGAGGAGCACGAAATCGACGCCCGCGACACCAAGCTCGGTGCCGAGGAGATCACCCGGGACATCCCGAACGTCTCCGACGAGGTGCTCGCGGACCTGGACGAGCGCGGCATCGTGCGTATCGGCGCCGAGGTTCGCGACGGCGACATCCTGGTCGGCAAGGTCACCCCGAAGGGTGAGACCGAGCTGACCCCGGAGGAGCGGCTGCTGCGCGCGATCTTCGGTGAGAAGGCGCGCGAAGTGCGCGACACCTCGCTGAAGGTGCCGCACGGTGAGTCCGGCAAGGTCATCGGCATCCGCGTGTTCTCGCGCGAGGACGACGACGATCTGCCCCCGGGCGTCAACGAGCTGGTCCGGGTGTACGTGGCGCAGAAGCGCAAGATCCAGGACGGCGACAAGCTCGCCGGTCGTCACGGCAACAAGGGCGTCATCGGCAAGATCCTCCCGACCGAGGACATGCCGTTCATGCCCGATGGCACCCCGGTGGACATCATCCTGAACACCCACGGTGTGCCGCGTCGTATGAACATCGGCCAGATCTTGGAGACCCACCTCGGGTGGATCGGCAAGGCGGGCTGGGATGTCGGCGCCTCGGACGGTTCCCGTCCGGATTGGGCAAGGGCATTGCCGGAGGAGATGCTGGCGGCTCCGGCCGAGTCCAACATCGCCACCCCGGTGTTCGACGGCGCTCGTGAAGAGGAGCTGACCGGTCTGCTCGCCTCGACCCTGCCGAACCGCGACGGTGAGCGCATGGTCGACGACAACGGCAAGGCGACGCTGTTCGACGGACGTTCCGGTGAGCCCTTCCCGTACCCGGTGGCCGTCGGCTACATGTACATCCTGAAGCTGCACCACTTGGTCGACGACAAGATCCACGCCCGTTCGACCGGTCCGTACTCGATGATCACCCAGCAGCCGCTCGGTGGTAAGGCGCAGTTCGGTGGTCAGCGCTTCGGTGAGATGGAGTGCTGGGCCATGCAGGCCTACGGCGCCGCATACACGCTGCAGGAGCTGCTCACCATCAAGTCCGACGACGTGGTCGGTCGCGTGAAGGTGTACGAGGCGATCGTCAAGGGCGAGAACATTCCGGAGCCGGGCATTCCGGAGTCGTTCAAGGTGCTCCTGAAGGAGCTCCAGTCGCTGTGCCTCAACGTCGAGGTGCTGTCTTCGGACGGCGCGGCGATCGAGATGCGCGACGGCGATGATGAGGATCTGGAGCGCGCGGCCGCGAACCTGGGCATCAACCTGTCCAGGAACGAAGCCGCGACCGTCGACGATCTGGCGAACTAGGCGGTAGGGCCGGATGTCGTGCACGCCGACGACATCCGGTCTCCGCGCTCGACCAACTAGTGAACTTTTTGCTCGAATTCGACCCGAATAGGGGAAAGGAAGTTACGTGCTAGACGTCAACTTCTTCGATGAACTCCGGATCGGTCTGGCCACCGCCGAAGACATCCGCCAGTGGTCCTACGGCGAGGTGAAAAAGCCGGAGACCATCAACTACCGCACGCTCAAGCCGGAGAAGGACGGCCTGTTCTGCGAGAAGATCTTCGGTCCCACCCGGGACTGGGAGTGCTACTGCGGTAAGTACAAGCGCGTTCGCTTCAAGGGCATCATCTGTGAGCGCTGTGGCGTCGAGGTGACTCGCGCCAAGGTGCGCCGTGAGCGGATGGGCCACATCGAGCTGGCCGCTCCGGTTACCCACATCTGGTACTTCAAGGGCGTGCCTTCGCGCCTCGGGTACCTGCTCGACCTGGCGCCGAAGGATCTGGAAAAGATCATCTACTTCGCCGCCTACGTCATCGTCGGCGTCGACGAGGAGTTGCGGCACAACGAGCTCTCCACGCTCGAGGCCGAGATGGAGGTCGAGAAGAAGGCGGTCGCCGATCAGCGCGACGCCGATCTCGAGGCCCGCGCCCAGAAGCTCGAGGCAGATCTGGCCGAGCTCGAGGCCGAGGGCGCCAAGTCCGACGTCCGCCGCAAGGTCAAGGACGGCGGCGAGCGCGAAATGCGTCAGCTGCGCGACCGCGCCCAGCGTGAGCTGGACCGGCTCGACGAGATCTGGAACACCTTCACCAAGCTGTCGGTCAAGCAGCTCATCGTCGATGAGGTGCTCTACCGCGAGCTGATCGATCGCTACGGCGAGTACTTCACCGGCGCCATGGGTGCGGAGTCCATCCAGAAGCTGATGGAGAACTTCGACATCGACGCCGAGGCCGAATCGCTGCGCGAGACCATCCGCAGCGGTAAGGGCCAGAAGAAGCTGCGCGCGCTGAAGCGGCTCAAGGTTGTCGCGGCCTTCCAGGCCAACGGCAACTCGCCCATGGGCATGGTGCTCGACGCCGTTCCGGTGATCCCGCCGGAGCTGCGCCCGATGGTTCAGCTCGACGGTGGCCGCTTCGCCACCTCCGACCTGAACGACCTGTACCGCCGCGTGATCAACCGCAACAACCGCCTCAAGCGACTGATCGATCTGGGCGCGCCCGAGATCATCGTCAACAACGAGAAGCGGATGCTGCAGGAGTCGGTGGACGCGCTGTTCGACAACGGTCGCCGCGGCCGCCCGGTCACCGGACCGGGTAACCGCCCGCTGAAGTCGCTGAGCGATCTGCTCAAGGGTAAGCAGGGTCGTTTCCGGCAGAACCTGCTCGGTAAGCGCGTCGACTACTCGGGCCGTTCGGTCATCGTGGTCGGTCCGCAGCTGAAGCTGCACCAGTGCGGTTTGCCCAAGCTGATGGCGCTGGAGCTGTTCAAGCCGTTCGTGATGAAGCGTCTGGTCGATCTGAACCACGCGCAGAACATCAAGTCGGCCAAGCGGATGGTCGAGCGGCAGCGGCCTCAGGTGTGGGATGTCCTCGAAGAGGTCATCGCCGAACACCCGGTGCTGCTGAACCGTGCGCCCACCCTGCACCGCCTCGGCATCCAGGCCTTCGAGCCGCAGCTGGTGGAAGGTAAGGCCATCCAGCTGCACCCGCTGGTCTGTGAGGCGTTCAACGCCGACTTCGACGGTGACCAGATGGCCGTGCACCTGCCGCTGTCCGCGGAGGCGCAGGCCGAGGCCCGCATCTTGATGCTGTCCTCGAACAACATCCTGTCGCCCGCCTCGGGTCGTCCGCTGGCCATGCCTCGTCTGGACATGGTGACCGGTCTGTACTACCTGACCCGCCTGGAAGAGGGCGCGAAGGGCGAGTACCGGGCCGCCACCAAGGACGCACCGGAACAGGGCGTGTACTCCTCGCCCGCCGAGGCGCAGATGGCGGTGGACCGCGGTGAGCTCACCGTGCGTTCGCTGATCAAGGTGCGCCTCACCGAGCAGCGTCCGCCGAAGGCGGTCGAGGCCGAGCAGTTCCCGGATGGCTGGAACCGCGGCGACGCATGGATCGCCGAGACCACTCTCGGTCGCGTGCTGTTCAATGAGCTGCTCCCGGCGGACTACGCGTTCATCAACGAGCAGATGCCGAAGAAGCGTCAGGCCACGATCATCAACGATCTGGCCGAGCGCTACCCGATGATCGTGGTCGCGCAGACCGTCGACAAGCTCAAGGACGCGGGCTTCTACTGGGCCACCCGTTCCGGCGTGACGGTCTCGATGTCGGACGTGCTCGTTCCGCCGGAGAAGACCGAGATCATGGAGCGCTACGAGGCGCAGTCCGATCAGATCGAGAAGAAGTACCAGCGCGGTGCTCTCGACCACCAGGAGCGCAACAACGCCCTGGTCAAGATCTGGCAGGAAGCGACCGAAGAGGTCGGTAAGGCGCTGCGTTCGCATTACCCGGCCGACAACCCGATCATCACGATCGTCGACTCGGGCGCGACCGGTAACTTCACCCAGACTCGTACCCTCGCCGGTATGAAGGGCCTGGTTACCAACCCGAAGGGTGAGTTCATCCCGCGACCGATCAAGTCCTCCTTCCGTGAGGGCCTGACGGTGCTGGAGTACTTCATCAACACCCACGGTGCTCGTAAGGGTCTGGCCGACACCGCGCTTCGCACCGCCGACTCGGGTTACCTGACCCGTCGTCTGGTGGACGTCTCGCAGGACGTCATCGTGCGCGAGCACGACTGTGGCACCGAGCGCGGCATCCTGGTGCCGATCGCGGAGAAGCAGCTCGACGGCTCGCTGATCCGGGACGCGCACGTGGAGACCTCCGCCTACGCGCGGACGCTCGCCGCCGATGCGATCGACGAGAAGGGCAATGTCATCGTGGAGAAGGGCGCCGACCTCGGCGACCCGGCCATCGAGGCGCTGCTCGACGCAGGCATCACCGATGTGAAGGTCCGCTCCGTGCTGACCTGCACCACCGGCACCGGCGTGTGCGCGACCTGCTACGGCCGCTCCATGGCGACCGGCAAGCTGGTCGATATCGGTGAGGCCGTCGGTATCGTCGCCGCGCAGTCCATCGGTGAGCCCGGTACCCAGCTGACCATGCGTACCTTCCACCAGGGTGGTGTCGCGGGTGACGACATCACCGGCGGTCTGCCCCGTGTGCAGGAGCTCTTCGAGGCTCGTGTGCCGAAGGGTAAGGCGCCGATCGCGGAGGTCTCGGGTCGGGTGCGGCTCGAGGACGACGATCGCTTCTACAAGATCACCATCATCCCGGATGACGGTGGCGAAGAGGTTGTCTACGACAAGCTCTCGAAGCGTCAGCGTCTGCGGGTGTTCAAGCACGAGGACGGCACCGAGCGTCTGCTCTCCGACGGTGACCACGTCGAGGTCGGCCAGCAGCTGCTGGAAGGCGCGGCGGATCCGCACGAGGTGCTGCGCGTGATGGGCCCCCGTCAGGTGCAGATCCACCTGGTCCACGAGGTCCAGGAGGTCTACCGCTCGCAGGGTGTGTCGATCCACGACAAGCACATCGAGGTCATCGTGCGTCAGATGCTGCGTCGCGTGACGATCATCGATTCGGGTGCCACGGAGTTCCTGCCCGGTTCGCTCACCGAGCGTTCCGAGTTCGAGGCCTCCAACCGTCGTGTCGTCGCCGAGGGCAATGAGCCCGCGGCGGGTCGCCCGGTGCTGATGGGTATCACGAAGGCGTCGCTCGCGACCGATTCGTGGCTGTCGGCGGCATCCTTCCAGGAGACCACCCGAGTCCTGACCGACGCGGCCATCAACTGCCGCTCGGACAAGCTCATCGGCCTCAAGGAAAACGTGATCATCGGCAAGCTGATCCCGGCCGGTACCGGTATCAACCGTTACCGCAACATCCAGGTCCAGCCGACCGAAGAGGCTCGTGCCGCCGCGTACGCGGTGCCGTCCTACGACGACACCTACTACTCGCCGGACAGCTTCGGCGCCACCACCGGTGCCGCGGTCCCGCTCGACGATTACGGTTTCAGCGACTACCGGTAGTCGGTAATAGGCAATCGCCCCGCTCCAACTGGAGCGGGGCGATTGTCGTTTCACGGCATTGTCGAAGCATGAGCGTGGCGTACGACCACTACCCAGAACTGCATCGCCTCGTCGAACAACTCCGACCAGAGGTTGCCCCGGCAGCGCGTGAGGCGCTGCTGCGATTGGTCAAGGGTGGCGCAAGCGATCGACTCGCCGCACTGCCGACCTTCGACGGCCCAGAAGACCTCAGCGAGCGGATGGATACCGAACTCTTTGAGGCCCAGTGACACTGATCGTCGATGCTAATGTCCTAGTCGCAGTGATGAATCGGCGGGATAAACGGCACGCGGGGATGAGTTCGATTCCGCGGACACGCTGCGGATCATCGAGCTAATGAAGCAGTTCGCGAGCTTTCCATTGGGCCCTGCGGACGCTTCTCTGATTGCTGTTGCCGAGCGACTCGGAATACGCGAAATTGCTACTGCGGACAACCACTTTCGTGCGGTGAAGACCGCCGGACTAGATTTCATCCATGTTCTGCCGTAGTGATGACCGGCGGTCGGTCCGCGCATTTTAGCGATTCCGATGACGCACTCGGGGACAGGTTTTGCCTGCGATGTGGCATTTCTCCTCGAACCCTGCCGGTAGCCAGTTGCCCGATAGCAAGAGGGGGTGGCTCGGGAACTGGGTATGTGCCGCGAGTGCGAAAATCAGTACCGCCCATGGGCTTTGGACCTGCAGGAGATGTGGATGGCCGTTCCGATCCGGATAACGGCAGACCAGCCGGTCGGGACCGGGCAGATCCACCATTTCCAGACCTGCCCAATGCACCGAGAACGAATGATCGGCGTTGTAGCAGTACATCCGTCGGTCCGAAACCATTACCGTCCCGGGACGTTCGGCCACCCATCGCGGGCGCAGTCCGGCCTCGGCCTGGCGACGGCGCGCGCGGTTCGCCATGGCATTGCCGAGATGGGCGGCGGCCACGAAGGATAGCGATCCGACCGCGATGACGCTGTTGGGATTCCAGGTTCCGTCGCCGACCGCCCGCCACTGAAACCAGACCGCGGGCCCCTCGGCCAAGCAGATTTCGTCGGGTTCGGTTCGGACCATGGTGGCTCGGGTCGGCAGTTCGGCAAGCCGGTCGTGCAGCAGGAAGTCGATGACACCGCAGGTGTACAGCAGATGGTCGTCGGCCGTTGACCAACCCACCTGCTGCGCGATGATCCGATCGATATCGGCGGTCGGGTCGTACATCGGCCCTACCGTCCGATCGGCCGCGGACACATCGGCTTTCCCTCAACTCTCCGAGTCGATGCCGTCATGCAATATCCAATCGCGATAGCTGCCACCGTTTTCAATTGTGCCCAAGCCGAGCCGATCGCGCGATCATCCGCGGTCGCCGTGCACGGGTGCGCGAAAAGGTTCGTAGGCTGGAACGGCCCGAAATGCCGGGCCCGGCCGCCGACTTCGAGACGGGACTACACCCATGACCTACGGACAACAGCCCGGCTATGGCTACCCGGCGGCCCAGCCGCAGTTCGAGCCACCGGCACATCTGGGCTTCGCGGTCCTCGCCACGATTATCGGGACGCTCACCTGTCTGGTGGGGACGGTGCTCGGAATGGTCGCGATCGTCTTCGGTACCCAGGTGCATTCGAAGTGGATCGCGGGCGACATCGCGGGCGCCATGGACGCGTCGAAGAAGGCGCGGGGCTGGGGGATCGCAGCCATGGTCGCGAATGTGCTGTGTGTGGTACTCGCGCTCGGCTACCTGGTCGTCACGCTCACCCGATCGTCTTCCTACTGATCCACGGTGGACAATCGCTATCCCGCGCGGTATGAAATTGGAACACGTTTCAGTTCGGTGGGAGATGCGATGGATGACGCGGCCATGGGCGATCTGGTGATGGCCGGATTTCAGAAGCTGGGATTTATCCAGTTCACCGGCATCGAAGGTGTGGAATTCAGCGCTGGCCGCAATGTCGTGGCGATGGCGCCGAAGCCCGAACATCTCAACCACAATGGCGATCTGCATGCCGCGGTGCTGTTCGGCCTGGCCGAGACCGCGGCGATGGGCGCGTCGATTTCCGGCATTGTCGATCTGATGGGTGAGACCTTCATCGTCGCCCGTGACGGTCGGATCGAATACCTCGCGCGGGCCAAGGGTGCGGCAGGCCCGTTCCTTGCCACCTCCGAGTTGACCGCCGAAACCCTGGCTCAGGTGCGCGCGGATATCGCGGCACGGGTCGATATCGAGCTGGAGGTGCCGGTGAATATCACCGATAGCACCGGAAAGTCTGTTGCCGCATCGGCATTCACGGCGGTTATTCGGCCACGGCGGAAGTGAGCTGGGAGGAACGCCTCCCAGCCCCGGATTTCAGCGCTCGCTGTCCAGCAGCGCCATCTGCGCTTGCGCATAACGCTCGCCAGCGATCCGGTCCGCGGGCACCGCGGCCTCGATGGTGGCCAGTTCGTTCGCGCTGAGCTGGATGCCCACGGCCCCAAGGGATTCCGACCAGCGCTGGCGCGTGCGCGCGCCGAGGATCGGCACGATATCCGCGCCCCGGGTGAGCACCCAGGCAATGGCCAATTGCGCGACCGAGACCTCCTTTTCCGCAGCGATTTTCGCGAGAGCATCGACCAATTTCAGGTTCTGGTCGAGGTTTTCACCTTGGAAGCGCGGGCTGTGCGCGCGGAAGTCGGTCGGTGCGAAGGTCGCGCCCGGCCGAACCGAATCGCTGAGCAGGCCACGCGACAGCACGCCGTATGCGGTGATACCGATGCCGAGTTCCCTTACCGCGGGCAGTATTTCGGCCTCGATACCCCGGGAGATCAGGGAGTATTCGATCTGCAGGTCGGCGATCGGGTGCACGGCGGCGGCCCGACGAATGGTCTCGACGCCGACCTCGGACAGGCCGATGTGCCGGATATAGCCCGCCTCGACGAGTTCGGCCATGGCCCCGATGGTCTCCTCGATCGGGACGTTCGGATCCAACCGCGCGGGCCGGTAGATATCGATGTAATCCACGCCGAGCCGCTGCAGGCTGTAGGTGAGGAAGTTGCGCAGCGCGACGGGTCGGTTATCGGTGCCGCCCCAGGTGCCACCCGGTCCGCGCAGCGCGCCGAACTTCACGCTGAGCACCATGTCCTCGCGAGGACGCTCGGCAATGGCCCGGCCGATCAGCATCTCGTTATGACCCGCGCCATAGAAATCGCCGGTGTCGATGAGGTTGGCGCCGGAGTCCAGGGCGGCGTGGATGGTGGCGATCGATTCGGCGTCGTCGGCGGCGCCGTACATGCCGGACATGCCCATGGCGCCGAGTCCGATGCGACTGACCGCCGGGCCGGTATTTCCGAGCTTGCTGGTGAGCTTCGATGTCGTCATAGGACCAGCTTGGACCCTGTCCAAGCGCGGCGGCAGAGATCGCTTATCGGGGGATCGGCGATCCCTGGCTGGCCCGCGCGTATTAGGGGAAAGTGGTGCTATGGACCGTTCCGAACTGGCCGACTTTCTGCGCAGGCGGCGCGAACAGTTGACGCCCGCGGATGTCGGCCTGCCACCGGGGGTACGTCGGCGCACGCCAGGGCTGCGCCGGGACGAGGTGGCACTGCTGGCGGGCATGTCCACCGACTACTACACCCGCCTCGAGCAGTCCCGCGGCCCGCGTCCCTCCACCCAGGTGCTGGCGTCGCTGGCGCGGGCGCTGCGCTTCGGCAATGACGAGCGCGACCACCTGTATCACCTGTGCGACCACG
This sequence comes from Nocardia anaemiae NBRC 100462, assembly GCF_001612725.1. Taxonomy (GTDB): domain Bacteria; phylum Actinomycetota; class Actinomycetes; order Mycobacteriales; family Mycobacteriaceae; genus Nocardia; species Nocardia anaemiae. The sequence goes on from NZ_BDAZ01000012.1 coordinate 136,620, forward strand.
CCCCGCCCGGACGCGAGTCCGCCGACAAGCACGTCGGTCCCGGGCTCATGCACATGCTCGCGAAACTGGACGACACGGCGGCCACGGTCATCACCGACCTGGGCGAGGTGCTGGTACAGAACCGGATGCACACCCTGCTCGTCGGCGACCACGCGAATCGGCGCGGCTGGGACCGGTTCTATGCCTGGCGCTGGTTCACCGATCCGCGGTCGCGTTCGATCTTTCCTGAGGACGACTGGGAGCGATTGGGCCGCAACCACGTCGCGGATTTGCGCGCCACCGCGGCGCGCCGATCCGGCGATGCCGACGTCGCCGAATATGTGAGCCGATTGCGCGCCGCGAGTGCGGAATTCGAGCAGTTGTGGCACGAACACGCAGTGGCGGTGCGGACTTCGGACATCAAGCGGATCCTGCACCCCGAGGTCGGCGCGATCGATACGGTCTGCGAAACCCTGCTGACCTCGAACGCGGCCCAGCGTCTGCTGGTCTATATGCCGCGTCCGGGCACCGATGCCGCGGAGAAGCTGGATCTATTGCGCGTCATCGGGACGCAGCGCCTGCTACCGCACGACGATATCGGCTCGCTCAGGGATTGAGGTCGAAGTAATCCATCGCCGCCTGCACGGCGGGTTCACCACCACCGGCGGACAGACCGGCGAACGCACCGATGGTCCCGCCGACCACGGTCATGACCGGGACGGTGATGAAGTCGAAGACGAAAAGACCGAGCGGAAAGCCGAGCACGAATCCGATGGCCGCACCGATGGCGGCACCGGTCAGCACCTGCGGCATGGACTTCTCGACCTGATCGAAGAAGCGCTGCTCGGTGCTCACGTCCCGGACTGGGTCATCGGTCGTGCTGATCGGGGTGAGCGAGAGCCGGGTGCCCGCCTCGTCGATGGTCGGCACCAGATCGATCCGATGTCCGGCGATCTTCACCGCGGTCGGTAGCGCGGCGACCACCTGCCCGTCGGGATCGGTCAGCGAGATGACCTTGTTGCCGCGAAGCAGGTCCCAGCGACCCTCCGAAATGGTCGTCACCACGGCGTGACGGTCCTGCGTCGCCGCGACGTGATAGCCGATGTGCTGGAAGAAGCCCTGCAGATCGAGCGGTACGTCGGCGGTCGAATTCGGCGCGGCCGGTGCGGGTTCGGCGTGGACGACGCTGGTGCCGATCGTGGTGGCCGCGAGCGCAAGCAGTGCCGTCGCGGTGATTCTCGAGATCCTCATCCTGCTCTTTCATCCGACCACCGGCGTGGAATGTCCGGTTTGCTTCGGACGAAGATACCCGAATTCAGGTCCTGGCGGGACCCATGCGCCGCTTGCGCGGCTTCAGATGCAGACCGGGCAGCGGCGGGGCCGGAATACGTTGTTGCGGTGTGTGTCCCGCGATATCGGCGAAGCGCTCGACAACGTGTTTCTCCCAATCGTTTCGGGCCTCGACGATGTCCTCGTGACTGCGGCCGACGAAGTTCCACCACATCACCAGTTCCTCACCGAACGGCTCGCCGCCGATGAGCGCAAAATGCGCGCCCTCGGTGCTGTCGAGGCGCAGTTCGTCGCGGCCGGTGCCCAGGTAGAGCAGTGGGCCGGCGGCGATTTCGGTGCCATCGGCGGTGACATTGCCCTCGATCACCATGAGCGCGTGCTCGAAATCGGGGTCGAGGGCGATGGCGGTGTCGGTGCCCGGTTCGATCCGTACATCCGCGCCGACAATCGGTGTGTACGCCTTGGCGGGCGAGGTGAGCCCGGCGAACGTGCCGATCAACACGATGGCTCGCAAACCCGGTGCTTGGTAGACCGGCAGCTCACGATGCTGTTCGAAATGTGGATCGATCCCGAGGCTGTCGCCGGGCAACGCGATCCACAACTGCAGGCCGTGCCCGGCGTGCGCCCCCGCGACGCCGTATTCGGAATGGGCGATGCCGCGCCCGGAGGTCATCAGATTCAGCTGCCCCGGCTCGATCTGCACATCGGAGCCGATCGAATCGCGGTGCCGGATGCGTCCGTCGAACGGCCAGGTCACCGTCTGCAATCCGATATGCGGGTGCGGATCGATATCCGGTGACGCACCCGTCTTGGTGACTGTGGGCGAGCCGAAGTGATCGAGGAAGCACCAGGCGCCGACCGTCGGCAGATCACGTTGCGGCAGTACGCGTTCCACGTAAACACCGCGCACTCCGCCGAGTGGGACCTCGCGCGCCGGATAGAGCTCCGCGACCGGCCCGGGACCCGGTGTCGCCTCACACACCGCTTCCTCGGGATGCGCATCGAGATCACTCATCGGGTGACGCCCTTGCCGATCACATGCTCGTCGTACTTCGGATGCTTCTCCAGGTAGGCCTTGATGAACGGGCACAGCGGCCGGATCACCCGGCCGCGGGTGACCGCATCCTCGACCGCGTGCTCGGCCAGGACGGTGCCGAGACCCTTACCGGAAAACGCGCCATCGATCTCGGTGTGAATGAACACCGTCTCGTCGTCGCGCTCCTCGTACTCGGCGAATCCGGCCAATTCGCCGCCGTAGAAAACCTCGTAGCGCTGCTTCTCGTCGTTGCGAACGACCTTGCTCTCGGGCGTCGATTCGGTCATGGTGGACTTCTCCTTCGTCGGGCGTACCGGGTGCTTGCTCAGGATCGATACGCGGTTGAACGCGCCGATCGTGGTGGCGACCCAGAGGATCGCCGAGACCTGCTCATCCGATAAATGCTCCCGTGCCAGAGCGTACTCACGATCCATCGTGGCCTCGTCCGGCAGCGTGGTGGTGAGTTCGGCAAGTGCCAGCGCGGCCCGTTCCCGCGGCGTGTACAGCTCCGTGCGCCGCCACGCGGACAGTACGGCGAGTTCACGCTCGGTGGCACCGGCGCCGACGGCGGCGCGATGGTGTACGTCCAGGCAGTAGGCGCAGCCGTTGATCTGCGAGACGCGCAGATTGATCAGTTCGATGAGCCTGCGGTCGAGTCCAGCCTCGGCACCCGCCGCGCGGACCGCGCTGGCCACGGTGTTCAGCGCGCGAAACGCCTCGGGTGTCTGTTTATCGATGAATACGCGTCTGCCGGAGGACTCCATGGACCGGATAGTAGAGCAGCACGGTGACCGGACTGCGGTCCGGATCATCCTGCTGCGCTGGGTTCCTCGGGATAGCAGTCATTTCGTGAGTGCGGCCGGTTTGGCGGCGGCGGTCTTGCCCTCGTACAGGTCGATCTTGTAATCGAGTACGGCCAGGGTCTGACGGAGTTCGTCGATCTTGGCGAGCACCTCCGCGCGGGTATTGCGGAACATCTGCAGCCGCTCGGGCACGGTGGATTCCCCCTCCCGCACCAATTCGGCATAGCGGACCATGTCCGCCACCGACATACCGGTGGTGCGCAGCCTGCCGATCAACGCCAACCACTCCAGATCGCGCTTGCTGAACCGCCGCTTCCCGGCGTGATCGCGCCCGATGTAATTCATCAGCCCGATCCGCTCGTACCAGCGCAGCGTGTCGCGACTGAGTCCCGATCGATCCGCCGCCTCGCCGATCGAATACTGCGGCTTCTCCCGATCCGCGTCCACGACTTGCTCGTCACCGACAACCTGACCTACGGCTCCACCCACTGCACTCGCCTTTCTCGATGACCAAAACCGACGTTAGTAACCCGGAGCGCACTCCAAGCAAGCTCCAATTCTGCCGAATCACGGATTCGGCTGCAGCCACCTGACGCGCCCGAAAGCGGTCATCGTCGCGCATCCGCTACGCGGCGATGACCGACATGGGCCGGTTCGCGGGGTTCAGTCGCGCTTGGGCAGCTCCTGCACAGCCCATTTGTTGCCGTCCGGATCGGCGAAGAAGGTGAACAGTCCCCAGCCCATGTCCTTTACCGGCGACGCCTCCACACCCGAGGCGACCAACTGCTGGTACGCCTCCTCGGCGCTCGCGACGACCATCTGCATGCCTTCGACGCTGCCCGGTGCGGCGTCGGTAATGCCTTCGCCGATGCAGATGGAGCAGCCGGAGCCGGGTGGGGTCAGCTGGACGAAGCGCAGGCTCTCGTTGACGCGGTGGTCGTGGTCGGCATTGAAGCCGATCTTGGTGTAGAAGTCCTTGGCGCGGTCCACATCGGTCACCGGGATTGCGACCAGTTCGATTTTCCAATCCATCCGTCGAGCATCCCACCCGCTCGACGGCGAGAACTGGTTTTCGCACCTACCCTGGTGACATGCCAGGTAAGGACATCGACCGGATCAGGGCCCGCTCGGCCTGGGCCACGGTCAAGGAAAGCCCCGTGATCACCGCCATCGCGGTGGCGCCGTTCGTGCTGGCGCTCGGCGTCGTGTGGTGGCTGCTCGGCGGATTCGCCGCGTTCGTGCTGCTCGTCGTCCTCGGCGTCGTTGTGGTCGTCGGCGGCAAACTACTGCACTGAGCGCCGCGTTCAGCGCGGTATGTGGAAGCGCACCAGATCGCCGGTGCCCTCGTCCACCTGCGCCCACGGCCGGTCGAATTCGAGTACCGCGAGTGCCGACGTGGGGAACTTCCGGCTGAGCTCGATCGCCGGTTCGGAATCGCGATTGCTCGCCAACTCCCATGCCGTCCACGGCATTCCGGGCGCATGCCCGATTACCAGCAGCGTCGTGACATCGTCATCGCTGAGCTGGACCAATTCGATGAGCGTGCGCGGTGACGCCTCGTAGATGCCCGCCTCGTAGACCACCGGTGCGGTAACTCCGGTGGCGGCCAGCGTTTCCCGGGTGCGGGTCGCGGTCGAGCACCGTACCGCATCGATCGGCGGCTGGGTCTCGCGTAACCACTGACCGGCAAGTCCGGCCTCGCGCTGACCACGCGGCGCAAGCGGGCGCTCGTGATCGGAGATACCGTTGGGATAGGCCGACTTACCGTGCCGCATGAGGATCAGAGTCCGCACCATGGAGATACCGTAAGCCCTCCGGAGGAGAGGCCTCGAACACACTCGAGGCAAACTGAAAGCGGCATCACATCACGGCGCCTGATGGGGCACCCTCCGTCGGCACCGTGGCGATGACGCTCCCGACCCACTCCCGACACCCTTGGGTGGCTATAGCCCAGGTACATTTTCGAGGATCTGCACAATATGGCCTACGTAATCACGCAGCGTTGTTGCAACGACGCCAGCTGCGTCACTGAGTGCCCGGTCGATTGCATCCGTCCCACCCCGGACCAGCCGGAATTCGCGACGACCGAGATGCTCTACATCGACCCCGACACCTGTATCGACTGCGGTGCCTGCGTCGACGCGTGCCCGGTGGAGGCCATCTTCTCCGAGGATGATCTGACCGCGTCGCTGGCCAGGTATCGAGACATCAACGCCGCCTACTTCCAACGGCATCCACTCGAATCGAATTTCGATCCGATCGTCACGCCCGCGCGCCCGCCCAAGGAACTCGGCACGCTGCGCGTCGCGATCGTCGGCGCGGGACCCGCGGCCTGTTACGCGGCCGACGAACTGCTGCGCCGCTGCGATGTCGAGGTCGAGATGTTCGACCGGCTGCCGACGCCGTGGGGTCTGGTGCGTGCGGGCGTCGCCCCGGACCACCCGGGCACGAAGACGGTCTCCGGGCTGTTCGAGTCGGCCTTCCGGCGCGAGGCGCTGCAGTACCACCTCAATGTGGAGGTCGGCTCGCACATCACCCATGAGGAACTGCTCGCCCATCACCACGCGGTCATCTACGCGGTGGGCGCGTCCTCCGACCGGCGTCTCGGTGTGCCGGGCGAGGATCTGCCCGGCAGCCATTCCGCCACCGAATTCGTCGCCTGGTACAACGGCCATCCGGACTACGCGGATCGCACGTTCGACCTGTCCGGCGAGCGCGCGGTGATCGTCGGCAACGGCAATGTCGCCCTCGATGTCGCTCGCGTGCTGACGGTGGACCCGGACGAACTCGCCAAGACCGATATCGCCGACCATGCCCTGGACGCATTGCGCGGCAGCAATATTCGCGAGGTCGTCGTACTCGGTCGGCGTGGTCCGCTGCAGGCTGCCTACACCTCGCCGGAGTTCCTGGCACTGACGCATCTGAAGGGCGTCGATGTCATCGTCGAGGAGGCCGACCTGGCACTCGACCCGGGCAGCCAGGCGCTGCTGGACGATCCCGAGGTCGAGCCGTCGCTGGAGCTGAAGTACACGCTGGCCAAGGAGTACGCGTCGGGGCGTCGTGATCCGGCCAATAAGCGGATCGTCTTCCGCTACCTGGTCTCGCCGACGGCATTGCACGGCGCCGATCACGTCGAGTCGGTGGAGTTCGCGCACAACGAGTTGGTCAGCGAGAACAGCCAGTTGCTGGCGCGCACGACCGATCGCAGCGAAACCCTGGACACCGGACTTGTTCTGCGTTCCATCGGCTACAAGGGCGAAGCGATCAAGGATCTGCCCTTCGACGAACGCCGTGCTGTCGTCCCCAATGAGCACGGTCGCGTCATCGGCGAGGACGGTATTCCGGTGCCCGGCGTGTACGTGAGCGGCTGGATCAAGCGCGGTCCGCGCGGTGTCATCGGCTCCAACCGCATCGACGCCGAGGAGACCGTCGAGCAGCTCATCGCCGACTTCACCGCGGGCAAACTCGCTGTGCCACAGCGCGATCGGGCCGCGCTGAAGGCGCTGCTCGGACAGCGGCAGGCCGATCTGGTCGACCGTGAGGGCTGGAAGGCGATCGATACGGCGGAGAAGTCCGCGGGTAAGGCGTCAGGCCGTCCGCGGGTCAAGTTCACTACCCGTGAGGATCTGCTCAAGGCCGCGCGCGGCTGAACAGACAACCGGCTCCGTTCCCTGAACGGAGCCGGTTTTCTTTACAGGGGCATGATGCGCACGACGGTCGTGGTGGTGCCGCCGACCACGAACCACAACCGCAGCACCGGCCGTCCGGAGCGGTCGCCCGGTTCGTAGCGGCTGCGCACGGTGACATGCTGACGAGCCAGTACCGGCGCGACGTACTCGATCACCGCGCGATGCGGCCCCGCGACCAGCTTGGGGTATTCGACCAGGAACTGTTCCACCGCCTGCCAATAACAGGCATTGTTGACGTGGTTGTACTGGTCGATATCGGTGGCCCGCACCGGGAACGGCATATCGGTATCCGATTCCGGCGGGGTGGCGTCGGTGAGATAGGGCCGCCAGCGCAGGCGGTGCTCATTGGTGGTCTGCGCCAGATAGGCCAGGCCCTCGTCGCTGATCCTGGCTGGCATATTGTTGGACTCGCTGATATTGATCCAGAAGCCCTCGGTCTCGATCAATCCACCGTTCGCGCTGGTGATGCGCACCCGCATATTCGTCCACCGGGTGGACATGCTCGAACACCACCGCAGCAACCGCACCTGGTCGGGCCACAGGATCGGCCGGATCACGTCGATCACCGTACGACGCACGATCCAGCTCGGATCGGTCGTATGCAGATTCGTCTGTTGCAGTTGCTCCCAGGCGATGTCCTGCAGATAACGGGCGACTGCGTCGAACCGCAAGCGGTTGTACGGATCTACATCGCCAGCCCGGATGGGCCACGCCGACGCAAACCCCATGCCCTCCTGGGGAAGCGGGGCGAGTGGCTGATCGAGTGACACTGGTGCTCCTCGCGCTGCACGGTGTGCCGCGTTCTCTTACGCTGCTGTTCTGAGACGACTTTACGGGGCGTACGTCACACCCTCGCGCCGAGCCGCCCCTACTCCCATCTGTCGGTCCCCGGGGCAGTATTGGGCCATGCTCGAGGCCGACCTACCCGCGAAACTCGGCAAACCGGCCGAACACGCCGATCCACAGCGGGACGACACCGCCTGATCGCACGGTAGGTCAGGGGGCAATGGGGCGGATCCTCGGTCAGTAGCCCTGGTAGGCGCCGCCGCTGTTGACGGCCGCCACACCGGGGACGTTGGACAGGGAACCATACCGGTCGATGGCGTAGCGGGTTCCGGCGATGATGTTGTCGACCGGGTCGTAGATATTGTCGTGGCCAGGCGCCTTATACGCGTTGAAGGTGCTGTCGATCGTCTGCATCAGGCCCTTTGAGGGGTGGCCTGCCGCGGCGTTGCTGTCCCAATCGTTGACGATCAACGGGTTGCCGCCGGACTCGTGCTCGATGATCATGGCCAGGGCCCGCTCATCGATTTGATCCGGGCTGTACCCCATTTCGATCAACTTGGCCTTGGCCTTCTTGATCCATTCCGCGACGTCGCCCGTCGGCATCGGCCCGGTCGCGTTGTGCGTACCACCGGTGGTCCCGTAATTCGATGTGCCGGAAGACGATCCGGAGCCGCTGCCATGGTGGCTGCTCGTCACATAGCTGGGCTTGCTCGTGTTGGAGTTCGTGGTGGTGGCCGGTGTCGTGCTGGTGTTCTGCGGCTGCGACGCAATGGCATTCGGGTCACCCAGGTTGCCGAAGGCCTTCTCCAGGTTCTGTACGGCGGTGTCAACCTTGGTTTTTGCGTCGTTAGCGGCCTGCTCGGCTTCCTTCAGCTTCAGAGTGATCTGGTTCGACCAGTTCGCGGCGTCGGTCTGGGCACGTATCGTGAGGTTTTGGGTGTCGGCGTTCTGGTTGTCTTGGCCGGACAATGGGCCGAGTAACTCGGCGATCCGGGCTGCCGGATCAATCGTACCGTCGGGGTTCACCGCGAAGCCGGTGATGAGACCCTTGCCGTCAGCCGGAACCGGCGAGGCGGTCTGGATTGTATTGCGCAGCTTGACGATCTCGTCCTTGAGGTACCGCAGTCGACCCACCTCGGCCTGGAACGCCGTCTGAAGTTCGTGCAACCGCGTACTGACTTCGGAGGCACGGGTCTGCTCGGTCCCCATCCGCGTGTTCGCCGCAGCGGCGGCGGCACCCGACCAGACCTTGTCGGTTCCGAGCTTCGCGGTGTCTTCCGTCCCTTTGCGAATTGCGGCATCCAGATTCGTCGAGATCTCGAGCGCGTTATTCGCCGCGGTGGTGAGGTGCTCCGGCTCCCACTTGGCCACATCATCGAGACTGAGGGTCATGGCAGTTGCAGGCCGATCGTTTTCAGGCTGTTCGCGAAGTCGGTCTCGGCGACTTCGAAGGCGCCCGCGGCGTTGTGGGTGATCGAGGCGATCTTGTCGAGGCGCTCGCCGATTCGTGTCAGGCTGCGATTGACGGCGTCGGTTGCCGGTTGCACCGCGGTTCCGAATTGGGTGCCGGGCAGTGCGTTCGCCGCGACATCGAAACCGTCACCGGCGTTGAGCTTTTTGATCCCGTCCGCCTCGTTGCCGAGATTCTTGGCGAAGGTCTGCAGCGCGCCCGCGTCGACGCGCAACGTGCCCGGGTCCATTTGATCTACCACGAAAGACTCCCCCTTCGTCCCCACCTCAGGTCGCGGTCAGCATAGCAAAAACGGGTGGTGTGGACAGGGGGCGGAGCGGGGGTGGTTAGGTTGATCGGGACGTCGGTGATGATGTGGGTGTCGCCGAGTGGGACAGAGAGGTCGGCATATGCGCGCAGCTCAGGTCAGCAAGCTGGAGGGGCCGGAAGCGATCGAGGTCGTCGAGATTCCGGAGCCCGCGGCATATTCCGGGGGTGTGGTCATCGACGTGCACGCGGCCGGGGTGGCTTTTCCCGATGTGCTGATGACACGGGGTCTGTACCAGATGAAGCCCGAGTTGCCGTTCGTCGTCGGTGGCGAGGTCGCGGGAATCGTGCGGGAGGCGCCGGAGGGCGCGCACGTCTCGGCGGGGGATCGGGTGGTCGCACTGACCATGCTCGGCAATGCCATCGCCGAGGTGGCGGTCACGCCGACGCAGATGGTTTTCCGATTGCCGGACAACGTTTCTCTGGAGTCCGGGGCGGGGATCCTGTTCAACGACCTGACCGTGCACTTCTGCCTGCGCAATCGCGGCAGGCTGGCCGCGGGAGAGACCGTGCTGGTGCACGGCGCCGCAGGCGGTATCGGCACCTCGACGCTGCGGATGGCGGCCGCGCTGGGTGCGGGCCGGGTCATCGCGGTGGTGAGCACCGAGGAGAAGGCGGCGGTCGCGCGCGCCAACGGCGCCACCGATGTAGTGCTGACCGACGGCTGGCTCGCGGCCGTCAAGGAGCTGACCGGTGGCCGCGGTGTGGATATCGTGCTCGATCCGGTCGGCGGCGACCGGTTCACCGACAGCATCCGCAGTCTCGCTCCGGCGGGCCGCCTGCTGGTGGTCGGCTTCACCGCCGGTGAGATCCCGACGGTCAAGGTGAATCGACTGCTGCTCAAGAATGTCGAGGTGATCGGCGCGGCCTGGGGCGAGTGGGTGATGACCCATCCGGGCTATCTGACCGAGCAGTGGGAAGAGGTCGAGCCGCTGCTCGCCTCCGGCAGGATCGCGCCGCCGGAACCGGTGCTCTACCCGCTGGACCGCGCCGCCGAGGCGGTCGCCTCCCTCGACAATCGCACCGCCACCGGCAAGGTCGTCGTCACCCTGCGCTGACCGAGGCCACCGCGACTATTCGATGCGCGGCGCGGCGGATCGTGCGCGCCGGTACGGTGATCTGATCATGAAGCTCGCCAACCAACCCTCATGGAATCGCCGCGCAGATGCTGTCTAATCGGGTACTGAACCGGACCTTACTTGCGCGCCAGCACTTGCTGGAGCGTTCGACGCTGACCGTGCCGGAAATGTGTGAGCACCTGGTGGGTCTGCAGGCCCAGGATTCGCCACCGCCGTTCGTCGGATTGTGGAGCCGCATAGCGGATTTCGATCCGGCGACGGTTTCGGCGGGTCTGGAGGACCGATCACTGGTGCGAATCACCTTGATGCGCGGGACGATTCACATGGTCACTCCGCCCGATGCGTTGCGGATCGCACCGCATATCCAGCCCGAGCTGGAAAAGATCCCGTTCCGAAAGGGTTTCAACTACGGCGCGATGCTCGGCTTGGATCCGGACGAGGTGCGCGAGCACGGCGAGGCCGCGCTCGGTGACGAGCCGATGTCGGCGGCGGATCTGCGTACCAAGGCCGCGGCGATCTACCCGGATCGCGATGCCGGTGCGGTGCTGCAGACCTGGCTGTACCAACTGCCGGTGCTGCAGACTCCGCCGCGGGGCAAGTGGAAGGACAACAGCAGGCCGGTGTGGTCTCGCGTCGAACCCTGGCTCGGCGCGCCGCTCGAGCCAGGTTATCCATTGGCGGAGTTGGTCTTTCGCTATCTGCGCGCCTTCGGTCCGGCCAGCACCATGGATATGCAGACCTGGTCGAAGCTGACCGGCATGAAGGCCGCCGTCGAAGAGCTCGGCGACCGGCTGCGCACCTACACCGACGAACGCGGCCGCACCCTCTACGACGTCGCCGACGGCGAACTCGCCGATCCCGACATGCCCGCCCCGGTCCGCCTGCTCGGCTGGTACGACAATGCGATCCTCTCGCACCAGGACCGAACCAGAATCGTCCCCGATGGCGCCGCCCCACCCCTGCGCGCCTTCGCCGCTGCGGTCTCCCCGGTCCTGGTCGACGGCTTTCTGGCGGGCTTCTACAAAATTTTCCTGGAGAAGGGCGTCGCCCGCCTGCGCATCATCCCGATCAGGAAGTGGGCGGCCGCCGAATACGCGGCGGTGGATGCCGAAGCGAACGCACTCGTCGCATTCCTGGAGGCCGATAAGCGGCCGAGCGTCGAAATCCTCGAGGTGGGCGCGGATCTGCGTCCCTGAGCCCGCCGCGCTATCGCGAACGGCGACGTCCGACGGACACCGCGGGCAATGGCCGACCGGGTGGTGCCACCAGTTGCTCGACGATATTGGCGGTCACCAGGACGGCCGCGGTCAGCGCGACCACCGCGATGGCGGGCAGTAATGACGAGGTCAGCGCGATGGTGATCAATGCGATGACCGGAATGGCGCGCGTGGTCGCCACATTGCCGAGCATCCGCCACCGATTCACGACCAGGGCGAGCATGAACAGCGCGGCGCCGCCCGGCGCCAGCCCGGCGGCCACGCCGTGCGCGGTATGGCCGGGGTCGGCGACCGAATGCCCGAGCCCGACCGCAACCGCCACCAACCCGGTGACCAGCGCAAAATGCCCGTAGCTCAGCACATCTCGCACGATCAACCCGGGTGACGGCATGGTGGACAATGCATGCTCGATCAGCCGCGCGGACCGATGGAAGTAGATCCACCACAGTCCGGCGCCGACCGCGAAGGCAAGCACCAGGGTGGTCACCACTGCCGGACCGAGACCGGTCGAGGACGCCTGCGCACCCGCGTCCACGACGGATTCACCCAGCGCGATGATGATGAAAAGGCCGAACCGCTCCGAGAGATGCGAAACCCCGATCGTCCGGTTTCGCAGTGCCTTGCTGTACAGCAGCGGTGCGCCCAACTGCACCACGAGCGCCCCGGTCCAGACCCAGATGCGCGAATGTTCCGGCAGCGGCGCGCTCGCGAAAATCGCTATGCCGGTGACCAATCCGATGCTGAAGGGGTTGATCGTGGTGGCGAACCCGTTGGTCCGGGTGACGGCGACGAACAAGATGATCCGCAGCACCAGATGTGAGCCCGCGAAAATCATTGCGGCACTGCGTGGTTGGTCAAGCGCGGCGGGCGCGGCCACCGCCATCAGGAAGATGCACAGCCCGGATCCGAACAGGACCAGGCGCTGAGTGTTGTTCTCTTCAACGGTATTCACCAGGATGGTGACCCCGACCCACCCCCACCACAGCGGCGCCAACAGCACCAGCGCATGGCCGAGGGTGCCGATCGAAGTGTGGTGGCCGAGCACATGCGCGGTCTGGGTTACCGCGAAGACGAGGACCAAGTCGAAGAATAATTCCGCCCAAGTGGCGCGGGCATGGGGTGTTGCGGTGCTGGAATCGGCAGGCTCGCTCATCGAAATCTCGTACTCGGTGATACAGGAAGTACGAGCCTAGACGGCTTCAGCGCTCCGAGGCGTCCCGGTACGCGGGCGCTTTCGTCGTACCCGTCGGTGTCAGCGTGCGCAACAGCGGCAGTGTCCGGTGCGCGATCACCGTCGACAGCACGATCACACTGTGCGACCGCACCACCGAACTCGTCCGATCGATACTCAGCAGCGCCGCCTGCAATCCGGCATGTGAATCCGCGCCGATCCGGCACAGCACATCGCCGGAGCCGGTGGTCGCATATGCCTCAAGCACACCGGGAATCGCCTCGAGTTCGGCCGCCACCGTATCCAGCGCACCCTGTGCGATCTCCAGGGTGACGAAGGCCTGCACATCGAAACCCGCTGCGGTGACATCGATCTGCGGATCATAGGAGGAAATGACGCCCGACTCCTCCATCCGTCCGATCCGCGACTGGACGGTGGCCCTGGCGACCCGGGTGCGCCGGGACAGCTCGAGAATGCCCGCCTTCTGATACTCGTGCATCGCGGTGAGGATGGCGAGATCGAGTTCATCCAGTTTCGCGGGCGTGCGCGACATGACGGCCTCCGTTCGGGGCGCGACCGGCGTGGTGCGGGTCACTTGTGGTGCTATTCAAATTGTCCAGCATCAGGGGTGACTTGCTAGCCGATTTCGCCAGAGTGTCTAACCGAAATCGGTGATGTTGCCTATCCCAGGAGGCGGAGATTTCCTTGGATCATGACCATCGAGCACCTGCCGAATGCCCAGCGCCGCAGTGGTCCGTTGCCCACCGACGGTGAATTACGCCGCCTGGTCGGGCTGGTCGATCACGACGACAGCGTGGATCCCTTCCCGGTCATCGGCTGGGACGCACTGGTCTGGGTGGTCGGCAACGCGACCCAGACCGCGCACTTCCTGGAATCGGCCTTCGGTATACGGCTGGAGGCCTACTCGGGTCCGGAAACCGGCAATCGTGATCACAAGGCCTATGTGCTGCGCAGCGGGGCGGCCAGATTCGTCGTCACCGGCGCGGTCGCCCCGGACAGCCCACTGGTCGCACACCACGATCGGCACGGCGACGGCATCGTCGATATCGCGCTCGAGGTTCCGGATGTGGACCGCTGCATCGAATGGGCGCGCACGCACGGCGCGCGAATCCTGGTCGAACCACATGACGACACAGACGAATTCGGCACCGTCCGCTCGGCCGCCCTGGCCACCTACGGCGAAACCAGGCATACGCTGATCGACCGCTCCGAGTACTACGGGCCGTATCTGCCGGGATATGTCGCCCGCCGCTCCGGATATCGGCCGCGCGTCGGCACCCCGACCAGGCTGTTCCAGGCCATCGACCACGTCGTCGGCAACGTCGAGCTCGGCATGATGGACGAGTGGGTCGAGTTCTACCGCCGCGTCATGGGATTCACGAATATGGCCGAATTCGTCGGCGACGATATCGCCACCGAATACTCGGCGCTGATGAGCAAGGTGGTGGCCAATGGCAATCACCGGGTGAAGTTCCCGCTCAACGAACCGGCGGTGGGTAAGAAGCGTTCGCAGATCGATGAATACCTGGAGTTCTACCGCGGCCCCGGCGTGCAGCACATCGCGCTGGCCACCAGCGACATCCTCGAATGCGTCGACGTATTGCGCCGTGAGGGCGTCGAATTCCTCGAAACGCCCGACACCTACTATTCCGATCCCGAACTGCGCGCCCGCATCGGCCACGTCCGCGTCCCAGTGCGCGAACTGCAGCGCCGCGGCATCCTGGTCGACCGCGACGAGGACGGTTATCTACTGCAGATCTTCACCAAACCGCTCACCGACCGCCCGACCGTCTTCTTCGAACTCATCGAACGCCACGGCTCACTCGGCTTCGGCAAGGGCAACTTCAAGGCCCTGTTCCAGGCGATCGAACGCGAACAGGCCGCGCGCGGAAACCTCTGACACAAGTCCTATCCCGCCCTACCAGCTACGACGGAGCGAGTCTTACGAGCGACCCGCTCGCGGCCCGTCTCGCGTCCGAGTGGTCGAAGCGCATGCGCCGCAGGCGCGAGTCTCGACCGCTCGGACGCGAGACACCAGGGGGCCGCGAGCACGCCGCGCCCGCGCGGCCAAAAACTCAGTAGAGTTCATCGCATGCGGATCCCGTCGGCGATCATCACCGGTCTGGCCTTGGCATTGACCCTGTCGGCCTGCGGCTCGGACGGTGACTCCGATTCCTCGAACGCCCCGCTGCGTCCGCCGCCGAAGGTCGCCACGCTCGGGCCGTTCGTCGGTGAGTGCGGCCACGTCACTGATCAAGAGGTGCGCGATATCGCCGGGCTGTCCCAACTCGCGCGGGTGAACCGGAATTCGGTCGGCTGCAACTTCCAATCCGCCGGAATCGCTTCGCCGAGTGTCACTTTCGCGTCCTATCGGGGCAGCCCGATCGATCGCGAGAAGGCCTGGGTCTCCAACGTCGGACGCAATCCGGAGACCATCGATGTCGGTGGCCGCAAGGGCTTCCAGGCGCTGGACCCCAGCGGTTCGGTCTGCGATCTTGCGGTGCAGCTCGATGACGATTTCTTCGAATGGTCGATGTCCTACGGACTGTTCTCCGAGCAGGGCAATCCGTGTGACCGGACCCGCAAGCTGGCCGAGTTGACCGTGCAGCGGCTGCAGTGAGGGGAAGACGGATGAGTTCACGTCCAGGTCTGCGGGTCGCGGCCGTCGCCGCCGCGGTGCTCGCGGTCGCGATCTGCGCGGGAGGCTGCGGCAAAACCGTCAAGGGTTCGGCGCATCCGGCGGGCGGCAGCGGCACCACCACGATCAATACCAATTTCGACAAGCTGCTGCGTGAATGCGAGGTGGTCGGGCTGGATCAGATCGGTGCGGCGGTCGGCAACGCGTCGGTCGTTTCCCCGTCCTTCAACGGCGCGGTGTGCATGTGGGATGTCGAGGACGCGCCCGGCGGCTCGGCCATGGTGACGCTGAACTGGTATGAGGAAGGCTCGCTGAACAACGAGAAGTCCACCAACGACAAGCTCGGCTACAACACCGAGAACATCACCGTGCAGGGTCGGCGCGGACTGAAGACGACGCGTCCGAACGATCCCGACTCGTGCGGGGTGAGTGCGGGCGCCGCCGACACCGGCATCATCGGCTGGTGGATCAACTACCATCCCGGCGGCCATCCCGATCCGTGCGCGGGCGCGCAGAAATTGGTCGAGTTGACTCTGAATCTGGCGCGGTAGCCTGGCAGGTGGTAGTGGCCGGTCTAGCGTGATAACCGACCCCACTTTGACCCTGTGTCGCGGCCACGAGTATCGTGGATCGCTGTGCCCGGAAGCATGCGGGCAAGTTCGTGCGCAAACGTAGGCCAGCGAGAGCGGCTGACCTTTCCGGCGTGCCCGGAATTCGGGATATGTCTTGCGCGCGACACGCCCGACCTCGGGACGCGAGAAACGTGGTCGGACGTGCGAGTGAAAGCTCGATGACAAAGACATGAAGTTCCAGACACCGCGTTAACTAATTAAGGAAAGCCGGTCTATGCCAACCATCAACCAGCTGGTCCGCAAGGGTCGTCGCGACAAGGTCGCCAAGACCAAGACCGCGGCCCTCAAGGGGAGCCCGCAGCGTCGTGGCGTGTGCACCCGTGTGTACACCACCACCCCGAAGAAGCCGAACTCCGCGCTGCGCAAGGTCGCGCGTGTTCGCCTGACCAGCGCGGTCGAGGTCACGGCCTACATCCCGGGTGAGGGCCACAACCTGCAGGAGCACTCGATGGTGCTCGTTCGCGGCGGTCGTGTGAAGGACCTTCCGGGTGTCCGCTACAAGATCATCCGTGGCTCGCTCGACACCCAGGGTGTGAAGAACCGCAAGCAGGCCCGCAGCCGTTACGGCGCCAAGAAGGAGAAGAGCTGATATGCCACGCAAGGGCCCCGCACCCAAGCGTCCGCTGATCAACGACCCGGTCTACGGTTCGCCGCTGGTTACTCAGCTGGTCAACAAGATCCTGCTGGACGGCAAGAAGTCCACCGCCGAGCGCATCGTCTACGGCGCGCTGGAGCAGGCGCGCGAGAAGACCGGCACCGATCCGGTCGTCACCCTCAAGCGCGCGCTCGACAACGTCAAGCCGTCCCTCGAGGTGAAGCCCCGCCGCGTCGGTGGTGCCACCTACCAGGTGCCGGTCGAGGTTCGTCCCGGCCGTGCCAACACCCTGGCGCTGCGGTGGCTGGTGAACTTTTCGCGCGCCCGTCGTGAGAAGACCATGGTCGAGCGCCTCGCCAACGAGCTGCTCGACGCCAGCAACGGCCTCGGCGCTTCGGTGAAGCGTCGGGAGGACACCCACAAGATGGCCGAGTCCAACCGGGCCTTCGCGCACTACCGCTGGTGACGTCTACCCGGCCCGTCGTTTCTGGGTCGGGAGGCACAGCCGGAAGGCGGCACTTACCTGCCGCTTCCGGCGTTGACATAGAGACGACCACAGTGTCGTCCCCGAAAATCCCAACTAGCTACGAGCGGGGAAGATTTCCGTGGCACAGGACGTGCTCACCGACCTGAACAAGGTCCGCAACATCGGCATCATGGCCCACATTGATGCGGGCAAGACGACCACAACTGAACGCATCCTCTTCTACACCGGCATCACCTACAAGATCGGTGAAGTCCACGATGGCGCCGCCACCATGGACTGGATGGAGCAGGAGCAGGAGCGTGGTATCACCATCACCTCCGCGGCCACCACATGCTTCTGGAACGACAACCAGATCAACATCATCGACACCCCCGGGCACGTCGACTTCACCGTCGAGGTGGAGCGGTCGCTGCGCGTGCTCGACGGCGCCGTTGCGGTGTTCGACGGCAAGGAAGGCGTCGAGCCGCAGTCCGAGCAGGTGTGGCGTCAGGCCGATAAGTACAACGTGCCTCGGATCTGCTTCGTCAACAAGATGGACAAGCTCGGTGCGGACTTCTACTTCACCGTGCAGACCATCAAGGACCGCCTCGGCGCCAAGCCGTTGGTCATCCAGCTGCCGATCGGCGCTGAGGACACCTTCGAGGGCATCGTCGACCTGGTCGAGATGAACGCCAAGGTCTGGAAGGGCGAGACCAAGCTCGGCGAGAAGTACGAGATCGAAGAGATCCCGGCCGATCTGAAGGAGAAGGCCGAGCAGTACCGCCAGGAGCTGCTCGAGACCGTCGCCGAATCGGACGAGGCGCTGCTGGAGAAGTTCTTCGGCGGCGAGGAGCTCTCGATCGAGGAGATCAAGGGCGCCATCCGCAAGATGACGGTCGCCTCCGAGCTGTACCCGATCCTGTGCGGTTCGGCGTTCAAGAACAAGGGCGTGCAGCCCATGCTCGACGCCGTGATCGACTACCTGCCGACCCCGCTGGACGATGGTGGCACCGACGGCCACGTTCCGGGCAAGGAAGAGGAGATCATCCACCGCGACGCGAGCACTGCGGATCCGTTCGCGGCGCTGGCGTTCAAGATCGCCGTGCACCCCTTCTTCGGCAAGCTGACCTACGTCCGCGTGTACTCGGGCAAGGTCGACTCCGGCGCCCAGGTCATCAACTCGACCAAGGGCAAGAAGGAGCGTCTGGGCAAGCTGTTCCAGATGCACTCCAACAAGGAGAACCCGGTCACCGAGGCCGTCGCGGGCCACATCTACGCGGTCATCGGCCTGAAGGACACCACCACCGGTGACACCCTGTGCGATCCGCAGAACCAGATCGTGCTCGAGTCCATGACCTTCCCGGACCCGGTCATCGAGGTCTCCATCGAGCCCAAGACCAAGTCCGACCAGGAGAAGCTGGGCACCGCGATCCAGCGCCTCTCCGAAGAGGACCCGACCTTCTCGGTCAAGCTCGACCAGGAGACCGGCCAGACCGTCATCGGCGGCATGGGCGAGCTGCACCTCGACATCCTCGTCGACCGCATGCGGCGCGAGTTCAAGGTCGAGGCGAACGTCGGTAAGCCGCAGGTTGCCTACCGCGAGACGATCACCAAGCCGGTCGAGAAGCTCGAGTTCACCCACAAGAAGCAGACGGGTGGCTCCGGCCAGTTCGCGAAGGTCATCATCGCCCTCGAGCCGTTCGTCGGCGAGGACGGCGCGACCTACGAGTTCGAGAACAAGGTCACCGGTGGCCGCGTGCCCCGCGAATACATCCCTTCGGTGGACGCGGGCGCGCAGGATGCCATGCAGTACGGTGTGCTCGCGGGCTACCCGCTGGTGAACCTGAAGGTCACGCTGCTCGACGGCGCCTACCACGACGTCGACTCGTCGGAAATGGCCTTCAAGATCGCTGGCTCGCAGGCCCTGAAGGAAGCGGCCCGTAAGGCCGGTCCGGTGATCCTCGAACCGCTGATGGCGGTCGAGGTCATCACGCCCGAGGATTACATGGGCGATGTGATCGGCGACCTGAATTCCCGCCGTGGCCAGATCCAGGCCATGGAGGAACGCAGTGGTGCCCGTGTCGTCAAGGCGCTGGTTCCGCTCTCGGAGATGTTCGGTTACATCGGTGACCTGCGGTCGAAGACCCAGGGCCGGGCGAACTACTCCATGGTGTTCGATTCGTACGCGGAGGTTCCGGCCAACGTGTCGAAGGAGATCATCGCCAAGGCGACCGGCGAATAAGTCCGATGGGGGCAGGTGCAAGACTTGCCCCTATCAGCCGGGAGTCATGCACGACCCCCAATATGTAAACCGCACTGCTGCAACTGCACGCACCAACAAGTCCAGGAGGACACCAAGTGGCGAAGGCGAAGTTCGAGCGGACGAAGCCGCACGTCAACATCGGCACCATCGGTCACGTCGACCACGGCAAGACCACGCTGACCGCAGCGATCACCAAGGTGCTGGCTGACAAGTACCCGGATCTGAACGAGAGCTTTGCCTTCGATCAGATCGACAAGGCGCCGGAGGAGAAGGCTCGTGGTATCACGATCAACATCTCCCACGTCGAGTACCAGACGGAGAAGCGCCACTACGCACACGTCGACGCGCCGGGTCACGCCGACTACATCAAGAACATGATCACCGGTGCGGCGCAGATGGACGGTGCCATCCTCGTGGTCGCCGCGACCGACGGTCCGATGCCGCAGACTCGTGAGCACGTGCTGCTCGCCCGTCAGGTCGGCGTGCCCTACATCCTGGTCGCGCTGAACAAGGCCGATATGGTCGACGACGACGAGATCCTCGAGCTCGTCGAGATGGAGGTCCGCGAGCTGCTGGCCTCGCAGGAGTTCGACGAGGAAGCGCCGGTCGTGCGTGTTTCCGGTCTGAAGGCGCTCGAGGGCGACCCGAAGTGGACCGAGTCGGTGCTCGAGCTCATGGCCGCGGTCGACGAGTCGATCCCGGACCCGGTTCGTGAGACCGACAAGCCGTTCCTGATGCCGGTCGAGGACGTTTTCACGATCACCGGTCGTGGCACCGTCGTCACCGGTCGTGTCGAGCGCGGTGTGATCAACGTGAACGAGGAAGTCGAGATCGTCGGCATCCGCGAGAAGAGCACCAAGACCACCGTCACCGGTATCGAGATGTTCCGCAAGCTGCTCGACCAGGGTCAGGCCGGTGACAACGTCGGTCTGCTGGTTCGTGGTATCAAGCGCGAAGATGTCGAGCGTGGCCAGGTCGTGGTGAAGCCGGGCACCACCACCCCGCACACCGAGTTCGAGGGTCAGGCCTACATCCTGTCCAAGGACGAGGGCGGCCGCCACACCCCGTTCTTCAACAACTACCGTCCGCAGTTCTACTTCCGTACCACGGACGTGACGGGTGTTGTGACCCTGCCCGAGGGCACCGAGATGGTCATGCCCGGCGACAACACCGAGATGTCGGTGAAGCTGATCCAGCCGGTCGCCATGGACGAGGGTCTGCGCTTCGCGATTCGCGAGGGTGGCCGCACCGTCGGCGCCGGTCGCGTCACGAAGATCATCAAGTGATTCACTGAATCGCTTTTCGAACGGCGTCGCTCCGAAAGGGGCGGCGCCGTTCGGCATTTCGGGGAGGTAATCGGGATATTCGATCGACACCGGCGAGTTGGGGCGGGTACATATGAGGGCATGTTTCCAGTGCGTCCGCGTGCGCGGTAGGTTCGGCTGAGCGTCCATGGGCGTGGGGCGGCGCCGCGTGGGATGCTCGTGCCGTCACCGGAGCGCTACAACTAGGCGAGCGTCAGAAATTGACGAAACTAGTTGATGGAGTGGGATTCCCATGACGCGTGGTGTGTTCGGCGAGCTCGGCCTTGTTCGGAATATCGGGATTATGGCGCATATCGATGCGGGTAAAACGACAACTACCGAACGGATTCTGTTCTATACCGGTGCCACCTACAAGATCGGTGAGGTACACGACGGGGGTGCGACCACCGATTGGATGCCGCAGGAGCGGGAGAAGGGCATTACGATCACCTCGGCCGCGGTCACGTGTTTCTGGGGCGGGCATCAGATCAATCTGATCGACACCCCGGGGCACGTGGATTTCACCGTCGAGGTGGAGCGTTCGCTTCGCGTGCTCGACGGTGCCGTCGCGGTATTCGATGCCAAGGAAGGTGTCGAGCCGCAATCCGAGCAGGTGTGGCGGCAGGCCGATCGATATGACGTGCCGCGGATCTGCTTCGTGAACAAGATGGACAAGCTCGGTGCGGATTTCGACTTCACCGTGCGGACCATCGAAGAGCGGCTCGGCGCACGGCCTTTGGTCATTCAGTTGCCGATCGGTGCGGAGGACGCCTTCGTTGGCGTCATCGATCTGGTCGAGATGAATGCCAAGATCTGGTCCGGTGCAACGGAACTCGGGGCTCGGTACGAGGTTGTCGAGATTCCGGCGGAGCTGCGTGAGCGGGCCGAGCGGTATCGCAATGAGCTGCTCGAGATCGTCGCAGAATCGGATGACGCGCTACTGGACAAGTTCCTCGATGGCGCGGCGCTTTCGGTGCCGGAGATCAAGGGTGCGATCCGAGCGCTGACGGTGAATTCCGTTGCGTACCCGGTGCTTTGCGGTTCAGCATTCAAGAACAAGGGCGTGCAGCCGATGCTCGACGCGGTGGTCGACTACCTGCCGTCACCGCTGGACACCAGTGCCGCGATCGGTCACGCGCCGGGCAACGAGTCCGAGGTCATCCGACGCACCGCCGATGCCGACGAACCGTTCTCGGCGCTGGCGTTCAAGATTGCCGCCCACCCGTTCTTCGGCGAGCTCACCTACCTGCGGGTGTACTCGGGCCGCGTCGAAACGGGTGCGCTGGTCGTCAATCCACGTAAGGGACGAAAGGAGCGTTTGGGCAGGCTGTTCCAGATGCATTCGAATAAGGAGCATCCGGTCGGCGAGGCCAGGGCTGGGCACATCTACGCCGTGATCGGGCTAAAGGACACGACCACCGGTGACACCCTGTGCGATCCGGGGCACCAGATTGTGCTCGAGTCCATGACCTTCCCGGATTCGGTGATCCAGGTCTGCATCGAGCCGAAAACCAAGTCGGATCAGGAGAAACTGGGTATCGCGATCCAGCGGCTGGCCAGGGAGGATCCGACCTTCTCGGTGACGCTGGACAAGGAGACCGGCCAGACCGTTATCGGCGGTATGGGCGAGCTGCACCTCGATATCCTTATCGATCGGATGCGCCGGGAGTTCAACGTCGAGGCGAATATCGGCAAGCCGCAGGTGGCCTATCGCGAGACGATCACCAAGGCGGTATCCAGGCACGAGTACACCCTGCGCAAGCAGACCGGTGGCAACGGCCAGTACGCCAAGGTGATCATCGCTGTCGAACCGTTGGACGTTGCCGACGGCGCTGGCTACGAGTTCGAGAGCCGGGTGACCGGCGGCCGGGTGCCGAAGGAATTCATTCCATCGGTCGACGCCGGGGCCCAGGACGCCATCCAATCCGGTGTGCTCGCCGGGTATCCGGTGGTCGACGTGCGGGTGCTGCTGCTGGATGGCGCTGTGCACGAGAAGGATTCGTCCGATTTTGCGTTCCGCTCCGCCGCCGCCGAGGCGGTGCGGGAGGCGATCGAGCTGGCCGGTTCCGTGCTGCTCGAACCGGTTATGGCCGTCGAGGTCGTGACGCCGGAGGAGTACCTCGGTGAGGTCATCGGCGACCTGAATTCGCGTCGTGGTCAGATCCGGGCCATGGCGGAACGCGGCGGTGCCCGTGTCGTGGACGCGCTGGTTCCGCTGTCGGAGATGTTCGGTTATATCGGTGATCTGCGGTCGAAGACCCAGGGGCGGGCGAACTACTCCATGGTGTTCGATTCGTACGCGGAGGTCCCGGCCGCCGTGTCGAAACAGATCATCGCGACCGCCTAGCAGAAGTGCGGCGCCGCATCGGAAGGTGCGGCGCCGCTCGGGTTTGCGGGGTGCCTTGCCGGAAACGGTATTCCCGTCCATGACGTCTCTGGTCATCGCGCCCCAGCGCCGCTGTGGTTAACGTCGGGCAAAAGGGGGTAAAGACCGGATGATCGGAGGATGGTATGAGGAGTTCGGCGCTGGCCACCGCGCTCGACGTCACCGAGGGGACGTTGACGCACGGTATGCCGTATCTCGCGCTCGGAGCCGGGCGGCCGCTGGTATTCCTGCGCTGGTTCACCCCGGATCATGCCAATCCGACCGGGTGGATGCGGCAGTCCGAGATCAAGACGTTGGCACCGCTCGCGGCGCATTTCCGAGTGTATGCGGTGAACCGTGCGCCGGGTATGGCCGAGGGGACGACGATGGCCGATATCGCCGCCGAGCACGCCGACGCATTGGGGGCCGAATTCGGTACGCCTGTCGATGTTCTCGGCGTCTCCTCGGGCGGATCGCTGGCGCTACAACTGGCGGCGGATCACCCTGCGGTGGTGCGCCGACTGATCATCGCCTCATCCGGCTACACCCTGGAAAACGCCACCCGCGCGGCGCAACTGGCCTATGGCGAGGCAGCCTATGCGGGTAGGCGCGCACTGCACCACATGGCCGCCGTCGGCTCCACATCGCCGATCGCGCAGCGCATCGCCGCCGCGGGTATGTGGTTGGCCGATCCCCTTGCGCGGCCGAAGAATCCGGCCGACACGCTGGCCTTCATCCGTGCCGAGGACGGCTTCGACCTGAACGGTCGGCTCGGCGATATCACCGCGCCGACCCTCGTGCTCGGCGGTGACCGCGACGGCGCCTACAGCACGCAGACCTTCCGTCGCACCGCCGATGGAATCCCGAACTCGCGCTTGATCATCTACCCGGAAACCACGCATATCGGGGTGGTGAAGCGGTTCGTCCCCGATGTCGTCGCGTTTCTCGCCGACTAGTAGTTGCTCGGCGCCGGATCGCCGCGCAAGCGTGCGGCGAGCCAGGACAGCACCAACGGAATGCCGAGGATGGCGGGAAAGCGGTCCGGTGCTCAGCCGAGCTGGGTCATGCCCGCCGCGACAACCTGGGCGACATTGCAGATTTCATCCGCGGTCGGCAGCGGCAGCCCGTCGAGCGCATGCAGTCGATCGGTGCTGGCAATGGCGAACATCGCCGAAACCCAGGCCGCGGCGCACGCGCGCAGCGTGCCGGGCTGCACCGGGACGGGCGCGCTGGCCTGCAGCACTCGGGCGGTGACGTCGAGCAATTGATCGCGCAGGCGGCGCAATTGGCGACGGACATCGGGATGGGTATCGGCCTCGCGCCACATGATCACGCGCAGCACCGACGAATGATGGTCGCGCAGATTGAGTGCGGCATCGAGATTGATCAGGCTGGCCGCCGGATCGCCCGGGGTGACCACGGTGCCGATATCGGCGATCGGCTGGGCGGGCATCCGCTCGGCCATCAGCGCGGACAGGATCGAATCCTTGGTGGGGAAGTAGTAGAAGACCAGCCCCTTGGGGACACCGGCGCCGTCGGCGATGGCCGCTGTCGCGGTAGCGTCGAATCCCTGTGCAGCGAAGAGGCGTTCCGCGGCATCGAGAATGAGCTGGCGGGCGTCGCCGTCGACTTTGGCGCTACGACGACGCCCGCCTCGCCGGGGCTTCGGCATCTGCATCAGTGATGCGGCGCCATGTCGTGCAACCGGTCCGACACCATCGGCAGCGCCGCCACCGCGACCACTACCGTCACCACGCCCACTACCCATGCGGTCCAGGATGCGCCGCGGTAGTCGGTGTAGTCCATCGCCCACGGGGAGATGAACAGTAACGCGCCGAACAGGCCCATCGCATAGTCGGCGGCCGCCAGGGTCGCCCGGTACATCTGTGCCAGGCCGGTGAGGGCGATGAGCACGCCAAGCACGATCAGCGTCCACATGGCGTTGTCATTGTGGGTCACCCACAGGGGTGACAGCGCGGTGAAGACGCCCAGCACAACGGCCAGGAAGTCCTGCGCGCGACTTTCGGTGAACATGGTGTGCCTCCTCAGGCTCTGAATTGTTCTCCTGACTCAGATCTAACTCTGATTGACCGCCCGATCAATATAGTTACGGATACGATTCCGCAGCGATCGGTCCGGTACGGCGGAGTGACGGCCATCACGGCGATTCGCGACCAAGCGAAGGTTAGGGTTGGCTGCGTCACCACCGGTGACGAATGCCAACTCGACCCGGCGCCTGCCAGGCACTATCGAAGGGAGGCCGTGCGTGAGTGAGCGCAGCGAGCGAACCATAGACACAGCCGGTGGCCCGGTCGTAATCATCGGAGCTGGTCTGGCCGGTCTGCGCACCGCGGAAGAATTGCGCAGGGCCGGGTATGAGGGTGAGTTGATCCTCGTCGGCGAGGAGTCGCGGCTGCCCTACGATCGCCCGCCGCTGTCCAAGCAATTCGTGCGCGGCGAAACCGATGACACCACCTTGCGTCCCGCCGAATTCTTCGAAGAGAAGCAGATCGACCTGCGGCTGAATACCGAGGCCGTCGGCGTCGACACCGGCGCGCGCCGGGTGCGCCTTGCCGACGGCGGCACGCTCGACTACGACCAGCTGATCATCGCGACGGGTCTGCGGCCGCGCCGCCTGCCCGGGCTGCCGGAGCTGCGGGGCGTGCACGTCCTGCGCGGCTATGCCGACGCCGCCGCGCTGCGCGACGAATTGTCCGGCGCGAGTACCGCCCTGGTGGTCGGGGCCGGATTCATCGGCTGTGAACTCGCGGCGAGCTTCCGTACTAGTGGTGTCGAGGTGGTACTCGTCGAACCGCAGCCGACGCCGCTGGCCTCGGTGCTCGGCACCGAGATCGGTGCGCTGGTCGCGCGCATGCATCGTGCCGAGGGTGTCGATCTGCGCTGCGAAACCGGTCTGGACACCTTCCTCTCCGTTGACGACCGAGTGCGCGGCGCCCGGCTCTCCGACGGCAGTGAGGTGGCCGCCGATCTGGTGGTCATCGGCGTCGGTTCCCGGCCGGTGACCGAATGGCTCACCGATTCCGGTATCGCGCTGGCCGAGCCGTCGGCCGGTGGCGGCGTACTCGCGGACGAGGTGGGGCGCACCTCGGTCGAGGGGGTGTGGGCGGTGGGCGATGTGTCGGCCTGGCTGCACGAGACCGGGCAGTGCAAGCGCGTCGAGCACTGGACCAATGCCGGTGAGCAGGCGCGGCTGCTGGCTTGTGCGATGCTCGGCGCGGAACCGCCGACCGCGGCGCGGGTGCCGTACTTCTGGAGCGACCAGTACGACGTGAAGATTCAGGCGCTCGGCACCCCGAGCGCCGACGACGAAATCCACATCGTCTCCGATGACGGCCGCAAATTCCTCGCCTACTACTCGCAGAACGGCCATCTGACCGGCGTGGTCGGCGCCGGAAAGACCGCTCAGGTAATGAAGGCCCGCGCCAAGATCGCCGCGGGCGCGCCGATCGCGGACCTGCTCGAGGCCGCCCAGCCGTAGCGATTATTCCGTTGTAATACGGTGGTCGGGTGATCGTCGCGCTCATCGATTCCGGGCTGGGGTTGCTGCCCACGGCCGCCTGGCTGCGCAAGCTGCGGCCCGATGTCGACCTGCTACTCCAGTTGGACCCGGATGGCGCGCCGTGGGGTCCCAAGCCGGAACAGTGGGTGACCGACCGGGTGGTCGACGCCGCGCGCAGCTCGGTTCGGCTCGGCGCGGAAGTGCTCGTGCTGCCGTGCAATACGGCCAGCGTCACCGCCTTGGACGAGGTGCGCGCCGAGGTCGGATCGGGCATTCCGGTAATCGGCACGGTCCCCGCGATCAAACCCGCCGCGGCGGTGTGCAAATCCGTCGCGGTGTGGGCCACCGCGGCGACCACGGCCAGCCGATATCAGGCCGATCTGATCGCCCGCTTCGGCGGCGATGCGAAGGTTGTCGGCATCGCCTGCCATGGTCTGGCGGATTCGATCGATCGTGGTGATCTGGTCGCGGCCCGTGATTCGATCGCGCGCGCGGCCGAGCAGACGCCCGACGATGTGGAGGGTGTTGTGCTCGGCTGTACGCACTATCCGCTGGTCATCGATGCCATCGTGGCCGCTCTGCCGGACGGCGTGCGACTGTTCGACAGCGCGCAAGCCGTTGCGGCGCAGACGATTCGGCGCATGGACGCGCTGGGCAGACCGACCACCGGCAATGGTGAGGTGTGGGTGTTCAACAGTGCGCGTCCGGGTGAATTGCCTACCAGCGCGGCGGCTTTCGAGTCGGGGCGGATTCTGGGAGCTCAGGGGTAGCACCGGGGATTCGCGCGGGTGGCCCCGCTGCTCGACTGTATGAATGACCTTGGTCTGCTGGACGATCGGAGGTTCACTGATGCCTGCAGCCCCACCGACGGCCGCCGATGTGCATGCGGCCCTGGTCGAGGTCGCCGATCCGGCCGACGCCATCCATCTGCAGCGGTTCTTCAAGACCGGGCGCGGTGAGTACGGCGAGGGCGATGTCTTCCTCGGAGTGCGGGTGCCCGTGACCCGATCGATCGCGAAACGCTTTGCCGCGCTGCCGCTCCACGAGATCGACACACTATTGAACAGTCCCGTGCACGAGGACCGGCTGGCCGCATTGATCATCCTGAATGCCAGATTCGACAAGGCGACCAAACCGCGCACGCTCGATATCGATGCGCAGGCGGCGATGGTCGAGCTCTACCTGGCCGCGGTGCGCCGGGGCCGGGTGAACAACTGGGATCTGGTCGACGTATCCGCCGAAAACATCATCGGCCCTTGGCTACTCGACCGACCCCGCGACCTGGTCTTCGAACTGGCCGGTGCGGACTCGCTCTGGGAGCGCCGGGTGGCATTGCTGACGACCTTCGCGTTCATCAAGGCGGGTGATGCCTGCACCACCTTCGAAGTCTGCGAACGACTCCTCGACGACCGCCGCGATCTGATCCAGAAGGCGCTCGGCTGGATGCTGCGCGAGGTCGGCAAGCGCATCGACGAGCAGCTGCTCACCGGCTTCCTCGACCAGCACGCGGCGCACATGGGCCGCACCGCACTGAGTTACGCGACCGAACGCCTCGATCCCGCCTTACGCGTGCACTATCGCGCTCTGTAAGGGCTGTGCCCGATCAGAATTGGATGCGCAGATGATCGGTGACCGGATGCGCCTGGCAGCCGAGAATGTAGCCGTTCTCGATGTCCTCGGGATCGAGGATTTCGGCATTGTCCATTTCGACCTTGCCCTCGAGCACTGTGCACGCGCAGGAACCGCATTCGCCCTCCTGGCAGGAATACGGCACATCGAGACCCTTCGACAGCATGATGTCGACCAGTGTCTGCTTGCGCGGCCACTTCAGCTCGTGCACCTCACCGTCGAGTTCGACCTCGACGGTGGCCGCATCGGCCGCCTCCTCGTCGGTGACCTCGATCGGCGTCTGATCCGCGAATGGATCTCCGGCAAGGGAATTGAACACTTCGGCGTGGGTGCGCGAGCGCGGCACCTCGAGCCGGGCGAGTGCGTCGTGCACCCGGTCCATGAACGGCTTGGGTCCGCACATGAAGGCGTGGTAGCTCGTGTACGGCGCGACCAGGGCGGCCAACCCGTCGGCGGTCGGCAGTCCCTGCAGGTGCTCGAGCCAGTGGATCACGGTGAGCCGCTGGGGATGCTTCTCGGCCAATTCGCGCAGCTCGCCCGCGAAGATCACCGAGTCGTGATCGCGATTGGCGTAGATCAATACGATCCGCCCGCCGCCGCGTGCCAGCGCCGATTTCAGGATGGACATCACCGGCGTGATGCCGCTGCCCGCGCCGAACAGCAGCAGATCGTCATCGAGATCCTTCGGCGTGAAAACGCCAGAGGGCGGCAGGACTTCGATTGCGTCGCCCGCTTTGACGTTGTCGCAGACCCAGTTCGACCCGTAGCCGCCGATGGTGCGCTTGATGGTCACCTTCGGCTTGTCATCGGTGTACGGCGAGCTGGCCAGCGAATAGCACCGGGCCACCGAACCGGTCAGATCGCTCGGGATGCGCAGGGTGAGGAACTGGCCCGGCTGATAGCTGAAACGCTCGCGCAGCTCGTCGGGGACGTCGAAGACCAGCGAACAGGTGTCCGGCGTCTCGGCGATCACCGCGGCGACCCGCAGCACGACCGAACGCGAACCGTGTGGAACCTCGACGGTGGTCATGGTGTCCTCTCGAACCGAACCAAAACTAGAACGTGTTTCAGTTTCATCGTACGTCGGGATCGGGCTGACGGACAAGCTGAGCTTCCAGACCCGCGATCAGCACCTCCATGCCGAAGTCGTAGGCATACTTTCCGCGCAGGTCGGGCATGTACTCGGTGGCCCGCGCCACCGACTCGGGCAGTGCGACATCCGCCAGCGGCTGCGGCTCCCTCGGGTTCACCCGGCGGCGGCCGAACAGGTAGGTGTGGATGGTCGCGTACCCGGCGAGCACATTGCGATCGCTGAAACCGGCCTCGAACAGGATCTCCATGATCGCGGCGATCAGGTCGAGCTGTTTCCCCAGCATCTGCTCGATCAGCACATCACCGAGTCCGGGATGCTTGCGCAGCTTCTCATCGATCTGATCGATCAGATCGCGCAGCCGCTGCTGCCACGGTCCGGAATCGGCCGGTGGTTTGCGAACTCCGGTCAGCGCCGCCTTGGCGACGAGATCGAGCAGCTCGCGTTTATCCGCGACGTAGTAGTACGGCGCCATCGGGGAAACGCCGAGCTCACGGGAGAGCCGTCGCATCGACAGCTTCTCCACGCCGTCCTCACGTACTACCCGCAACGCGGCCTCGACGATCTCGGACTCCGACAGTGTCCTACTTGCGGTGCTCCCAGGCCCTACGTGGTTACGCAAGCTTCCGCCTCCGGGCCGTGAGCTCGCACCGCGGGGTATTGCCGCCCCCGCTCGTCTGCATTCGTCCGACTCCCATGCCACCTCTACCACTGCGGGTCGAATCGCCCGTCACGTCCTGTTCAGCTGCTTGCCATCCGCAGTCTAGAGCGCGCGGCCGCGACTCGGTCGGGGTGCGTCCGCGCGAGACCTGTGGTTCCCCTGTTCCATTTTGTCAGCTTGTGACGTTATTGTGTGATGACGGCTACACCAGTGGCCGCGGAACCCGGTCACATCTCGGAGGTAGGCATGCCGGAGTACGGATCCATCGGACACACCGATACCGACAACACCGGACGGATCGGGGCGGCCGAGTCCCGTTCGGTCGAGGAAGCGCCGCTGGTCGAGGAGACCCTCATCGAAGAGGTCTCCATCGACGGTATGTGCGGCGTCTACTGACGGGCGCGGCGACCATGCTCGATCTCGATACCCGTTGGGAGCTGCATCCGCGGGTGGCGCTGCGGCCGGAGTCCTTCGGCGCGCTGCTCTACCATTTCGGCACCCGCAAGCTCTCCTTTCTGAAGAGTCCGCGGATACTCGAGATCGTGCGGTCGCTGCCTGCGCATGTCTCGGCGCGCGCGGCGCTGCATGCCGCGGGCATCACCGATGACCTGGCCGGACAGTATGTTCGGGCATTGGATCAGCTGGCCGACTCCGACATGATCAGGCAGGCCGCGCCGGGTAGCGCGCCGATTCCGGCCGTCGCGCCGCTGGCGTTGGCCGGGCAGCCGTCCTCGGTGACGGGTGGGCGACTGATCGATAAGTTCGAAACCGGATTGGCCGCACCGATCTGTCTGACGTGGGAGTTGACCTACGCCTGCAATCTGTCCTGTGTGCACTGCCTGTCCTCCTCCGGGCGCCGCGATCCGCGCGAGCTGAGCACCGAACAGTGCAAGGCGCTCATCGACGAGTTCGAGCGCATGCAGATCTTCTACGTGAATATCGGCGGTGGGGAACCCACTGTGCGCCCCGACTTCTGGGAGCTCGTCGACTACGCCACCGCGCACCATGTCGGAGTGAAGTTCTCCACCAACGGAGTTCGCATCACGCCCGAGGTCGCCGCGCGCTTGGCCGCCAGTGACTATGTGGACGTACAGATTTCGTTGGACGGCGCGGATGCCGAGGTCAACGACGCGGTGCGCGGACCGGGTTCCTACGCGATGGCGATCAGGGCGCTGGAGAATCTGGCGGCCGCGGGCTTCGCGGATGCGAAACTCTCCGTTGTCGCGACCCGGCACAATATCGCGCAGCTCGACGAATTCAAGGCGATCGCCGACAAGTACGGCGCCACACTGCGTTTGACCCGCCTGCGGCCTTCGGGACGCGGTGCCGATGTGTGGGACGAACTGCATCCGCTGCCGGAACAGCAACGGGTGCTTTACGACTGGCTGGTGCGCAATGGCGAGGGTGTGCTCACCGGCGATTCGTTCTTCCATCTGTCCGCCTTCGGTGCGGCGCTGCCCGGACTGAATATGTGCGGCGCGGGCCGAGTGGTCTGCCTGGTGGACCCGGTCGGTGATGTATATGCCTGCCCGTTCGCCATCCACGACACGTTCCTCGCCGGAAATGTGCTGGCGGACGGTGGTTTCCGCACCGTGTGGCAGGAATCGGACCTGTTCACCGAGCTGCGCGAGCCGAGCGGCGGCGGTGCGTGCTCCGGCTGCACCCACTACGACTCCTGCCGCGGCGGATGCATGGCGGCGAAGTTCTTCACCGGACTGCCCGCCGACGGACCGGATCCGGAATGCGTCCAGGGCTACGGCGAGGCGGCGCTGGCCGATGCCGGGCGGATGATCCCGCGCTCCTCGGTGGACCATTCCCGGCGCATTGCGCCGAGCCGACCCGGATCGCGTAAGTCGGGCCCGATTCCGCTGACACTATCGGTATCTCGGCCCGCCTCGGATCGCCTGTCGCCGGATCGACGCCCTTCGCGGGCCTGTGACGAGAGTCCGCTGAACTGATGTCGGGCCGGTAGCCAGCCATGCGCTATCCCGTTGATCGACGATGGCTATCGAGTGGCAAATCGATGATTGCCCTCGTGTTGCCAGCCGCCTTCGGCGAGTCGCTTGCGACCCGCCGGAGACCCGATTCGGCGGGAGTTCTTGCGCCGCACGGGCGGATTCGTGCGGAATTCCGTCCTTTTTTCCGGACTGATGGTGCCAATGCGCGAATCACCGCCTAGCATGCCAGGAATGCGCCATGATCGCCTGCCCGACGGATTCGGGGTGCGGATCGATCCACGGGTACGCGCATACTCCGGGGGACGCATCCTGATCGGGGGTTCGCCCGCCCGATTGCTGCGACTTGCCCCGGAGGCCGCCGAAATGATCGGCGACGGGTACCTCGAGGTCACCGGCCCGAAGTCCGCCGTTGTTGCCAGACGGCTGCTCGACTCCGGCGTCGGTAATCCGCGACCCCGGTTGCTGCCGTCCCTCGACGATGTGACCGTGATCGTGCCGCTGCACAACAATGCCGAGGGCCTCGCCCGCTTGCTCGCGGCATTGCGCGGACACAATGTGATCGTCGTCGACGACGGTTCGGATCTGCCCGTCGAGATCCCGCGCAATCGCGGCACCCGCTGCCGGGTGACCGTGCTGCGGCACGACCGCAGACAGGGCCCGGCCGCCGCGCGCAATGCCGGGTTGCGGGCCGCGACAACCGACTTCGTCGCCTTCCTGGACTCCGATGTGGTCCCGCGCAGCGGCTGGCTCGAGGTGATGCTCGGACACTTCAGCGATCCGGAGGTCGCGCTGGTCGCGCCGCGGATCGTGGCGCTGGATCCGGAGTCGAACGCGCTCGCGCGCTATGAACACACCCGCTCGTCGCTCGATCTCGGGCGCCGCGAATCGGCCGTTCAGTCGCGCGGACTGGTCTCCTATGTGCCGAGCGCCGCCATGCTGGTGCGCCGCAGGGCGCTGCTCGCGCAGGACGGCTTCGACGAAACGATGCAGGTGGCCGAGGACGTCGACCTGTGCTGGCGGCTGGAGCAGGCGGGGTGGCGGCTGCGCTACGAGCCAGCGGCGCACGTCGCGCATGATCATCGAATCTCGTTCCGCGCCTGGTTCGGTCGCAAGCTGTTCTACGGCACCGGGGCCGCGCCACTCGGCGAGCGGCACGCGGGCATGGTGACGCCGCTGTCGGTGCCGTTCTGGACGGTGGTCGCGACCATGCTGTTCGCCACGCTGACGAAGTGGGGACTGCTCGGCGGGCTCATCACCCTGGTGACCGCGCTGGCCCGACTACGCCGGGTGTTCACCGGACTGGACAACTCGACCCGGATCGCGGCGATCTATCTGGCGCGCGGCTATTTCGCGGGTATCTGGCGACTGGCCTCGGCGATGTGTCGGCACTATTGGCCGGTCACCATGTTGGCGATGATTCTGTCCCGGCGGGTCCGGCGCATCGCGGTCACCATGGCGGTCGCGGACGGTCTGGCCGACTGGTTCACCCATCGTGACGCGGGCGGGCTCGACCCGTTCCGCTACCTGGCCTACAAGCGGATGGACGATATCGCCTACGGAACCGGCTTGTGGCTCGGCGCATTCCGCGCGCGCAGCCTGGAATCGCTCAAGCCGAGTACGCCCCGGAGCTGAATCGAACGTGTAATGGCGGTACCACCCGATGAGCTGATGTGTAGATGATCGACACTCTGATCATCGGTGGTGGTACGGCCGGGTGTGTACTTGCGGCCCGACTCAGCGCGGACCCGGATCATCGGGTGCGGCTGGTGGAGGCGGGGCCCGTGCCGACCGATCCGGCGGCACTGCTGGATGCGACTCGGATGCCGATCGGACCCGAATCCCCCTGGGTGTGGCGGTATCCGGTGACACTGGCCGGTGCGGTCACCGGGAATATCGTGCGCGGCAAGGTGATCGGCGGATCCGGTGCGGTCAACGGCGGCTACTTCGTGCGGGCGACGGCCGCGGATTTCGGCGCGTGGAGTAAGGAACTCGACGGCTGGTCCTTCGACGCGGTACTGCCCGGCTATCGCCGACTCGAGCGCGATCACGATTTCGGCGACCAGCCGGGACACGGCGCGACGGGCCCGATACCGGTGCGTCGCGCCACCGCGCCCGCACCCGTGAGCTGCGAATTCGCCTCGGCCTGTACAGCTATCGGGTTGCCACTGATTTCCGACCTGAACGCACTGCCCGACGCGGGTCCGGCCGATGGTTTCGGGCCGGTGCCGTGCAATATCGAGCACGGCAGGCGGGTCGACACCGGATCGGCGTATCTCGCGCCCGCGCTGGCGCGGCCGAATCTCACGGTGACCGGTGCGATGCTGGTGACCCGCATCCGTTTCCACGGCACAAGGGCCATCGGGGTGGAGTACGTGCACAGGGGCAAGGCGGGCACACTCGACGCGGATCGAATCGTATTGTGCGCGGGCGCAATCGAATCCGCGGCGCTGTTGCTGCGCTCGGGCATCGGCGATCCGGAACAGCTGCGGGCCCTGGATATTCCGGTTGTGCATCCCGCGCCCGTCGGTGCGGGGTTCAGCGACCATCCGGAGATCGGCATCGACTACCGCTTCGATCCCTCGCCCCCGGCTGTCGAAGGCATCCCGCTCGAATACGTGCTGGAACTCGGCGATGTCGAAATCCGTCCGTACGCCGTAACGTTTACCCCGTATACCCGACGTTTGGGTGTGGCGCTCATGCGTCCGCATTCCGAGGGCGTGCTCCGCCTCCGCTCCGCCGATCCGACCGTGCCGCCGCACATCGATTACCGCTACTTATCCGAGGCGGCGGATCGGATTCGTTTACAGGAAGGGGTTGGCTCGGCGCGCGAGATATTGCACGCGATACCGACGGTGCGCACGCCGGAAGCGATACCGGATGATGCGTGGCAGTACGCGAATCTGGCTACTTCGCAACACCTGTCCGGCACCTGCCGAATGGGCCGTGCCGACGATGAGCGTGCGGTGGTCGACGAGCAATGCCGCGTGCACGGCACGACCGGTTTATCCGTGGTGGATCTTTCCGTTGTTCCGGTGCCGCTGAGCCGCGGTCCGCAGGCGACGACGGTACTGATTGCCGAACGCGTCGCCGAATACCTCACCTAGGCATCGATGAAGATGGGTAGGTCACATTTGTCCGAGATCTGAACGCGGTGTGAGCTGGCGGACAAACGAAGGCAACCGTCCTTGCCTGAGTTGTGAGCGCCGGTACAGTTTGGGGCGGAAAGAAAGGCAAATGGTCAGCAATCTTGCAGGTGGGCGGCCCCCACGGCACGGCGTCGAACCCGGCACTCAGCTCGGCGCACTGGAAGCCTATGCCGCACAAGCACACGGATATCTTAGCGCGGGTGGCGAGCAGCTGTCGCAGCTTGCCGGTCTGCTGCGTCCCGTCGTGCTCGAATCCTGGTTGCGCAGTGTGCGCGGCGGTGTCGACCCGATGGATCCGCTCGACGGGCGCGGGCTGCGCGGCGCGGATCTGCAGCGCTACCGCGACGCGCATCCGATTGCCGCATTGATGCCGCTGATCGACAAATTGCTCGTACAGGACACGGCCAGAACGGGTTTGATCGTCGCGGTCGCCGATCAGTTCGGCCGGGTGCTGTGGGTGCACGGCAATCCCGATCAGATCGATGCCGCCGCCGAGATCGGGCTGCGCGCTGGCGATGATCTGAGCGAACGCCGCATCGGCACGAATGCCGTTGGCCTGGTGGTGCGCACCGGGCGGGCCGCGTGGATCCATGGGCCCGAACACTTTCTGCACCGGATGCATCAGATCACCGGTGCCGCCGCGCCGGTGCACGATCCCGACGGCAGGCTGGTCGGGGTGCTGATGATCGCCGGGGGCGTGCGGGTGGCGAAGCCGGAGATTCTGGCCTTGGTGAAGGCGACCTCGACCGCGGCCGAAATGGATCTGCTGCTCACCGCGATGCGCGCGAGTCAGCGCGGGGCGGTGGGTTCGACCGGCGAAATCGCGGCGCCGCGATGGGGTCTGGATGCACTCGGGCTCGGACAGCCGCTGCTGACCGTCGCGGGTGATCGAGTTCCGTTGTCGCAGCGGCACGCCGAGATTCTGCTGCTGCTCGCCGAGCATCCGGAGGGGCTCGGCGCGGATCATCTCGCACTGCTGCTCGATGACACGGATCTGGACAACGGCACCATCCGCGCCGCCATGTCGCGGTTGCGCGCGGTGGTCGGCCCGAATGTATTCGGTTCGCGCCCTTATCGGTTGCGGGTGCATATCGCGACCGATATCGAGGCGCTGCGCGCCGCGCTCGATTCCGGTGATGTCGACACCGCATTACGGCTGTACGCGGGTCCGGTGCTACCGCGCTCTACCGCGCCGGGAATTATCGATATCCGCGATGAACTTCGGGTTCGGCTGCGCGCCGCGGTGCTCGGATCCGGTGAAGCCGCGGTGCTGCGCCGGTGGACCGCATGTGCCGAGGGGCGCGACGATGCCGCGGCCTGGGTCGCGTATCGCGCGACCGTAGATCGCGATTCGCCGCTGTATGCGCAGATCGAGGCCAAGATTCGGGTGCTCGATCGGCGGCTGGGCGCCGATGCAACGCGGATGCAACGTTCGCGCTCATAGTCTGCACATCCGAAAGTGCTGTGGCTCACATCCGCGATCGAATTGTGGTCGCGAACACAGCTTTGCCCAGCTGCGTCGGCCCAGCTGAACACGCTGGACGGCCGACCAACTTTTTTTAGTGCAAAAAGTTCCTTTTTATTAACGAAGCGCCTAGTGTTCGCACTGCGGATCACATCCGAGTGATGTAGCTGACACCGCCGCGGCGCCCGCACCGCGGCAGCGGACGTTGGAGGAGCGATCAAGAGCTAGGCGCGAGCGGGGCGCATTCTGTTTCGATCCCGCGCGGGTGTCGTTGTGCCCCGCGCATTCGCCGAATTGTCTTGTGGTGGCGTCGAAGCCATGCGGCAACGCTGAACAGTATTGCCGCAGCGGCTTATTCGCGCTGCCCGGAATCGTTCGGCCAGCTGTTTTACGCCGAACAAGGAGGCTCTGGTGCACGGTACGGAGTTGGGTGGGGCGCGACCGGACGGGGCCGCGCGGCTGGCGAGTGACTGCTTACCGGACGCTCCCGACGACCAGCCGTTTCCGCTCGCACCGGCGCAGCTGGGGATCTGGTACGCGCAGCTGCTCGATCCCGACGTGCCGATCAATGTGGCCCAATACGTCGACGTGCCCGCCCTGCTGGACCCCGTGATCCTGCAGGAGGTATCGGTCATCGCGGCGCGGGAGTACCAATCGGTGCTGGTGCGACTCGGCGAATCCGGCGGGGTGCCGTATCAGTGCGTCGATCCGGCGAATTCCGTCGATATGCAGGTAATCGACCTGCGCGAATGTGCCGATCCGGTGGCCGAGGCGCAGCAATGGATGCGCGCCGATGCGAGCGCGCCGGTCGATATGCTGACCGATCGGCTGTTCACCGGTGCCCTGCTGCGCGTGGCCGATCAGCGGTGCTTCTGGTATCTGCGGGCGCATCACATCGTGCTCGACGGGTTCGGCGCGCTCAGCAATACGCAGCGCGCGGCGCAGTTGTACACGGCCAGGGTGCTCGGCACCGAGCCACCGGCGGTCCAGCCCGGTGCGCTGACCGAGCTGGTCGACGCCGAACTCGCCTACCGGGACAGCTCTCGCTTCGAGACCGACCGGGCGCACTGGGCCGAGCGGGTGGTCGGGCTCGACGGCGCTACCAGCCTGGATGGACGGACCGCACCGCGCTCGGCGGCCAATCTGATCGCGGCCCGGATGCTGCCGGATGCATTGGTCGACCGGATGAATTCGCTTGCGGCGAATCAAGATTCGACCCTCGCGGTGGTACTGCTCGCTGCCTTCGCCGGATACCTCGGACGGTTCACCGATCGGGACGAGGCGGTATTGAGTCTGCCGGTGACGGCGCGCACCAGCGCGCTCATGCGGCGCTCGGCCGGAATGCTGTCGAATATCGTGCCGCTGCGGCTCGCGGTCGACGGCACCTGGGGGGATCTGCTGCGGGCGACGCGGGTCGAGGTGGCGGGTGCGCTGCGGCACCAGCGGTATCGGCACGAGGACATTCGCCGCGATGCCGAGCACGACGGGCGGCCCGCGCGCCGTGCGCTGTTCGGTCCGCTGGCCAACATCATGCTGTTCGGCAGCGAGTTGACCCTCGGCGATGCGGTCGGCAGGCACCACGTCTTGTCCACCGGGCCGGTGGAGGACCTGAGCCTCAATGTCTATTACGGCGAGCGCGACAGCGTGCACGTCGATTTCGAGGCGAATCCGAATCTCTATACCGCAGACGACATCGCACGCCATCAGACCCGGTTCGTGCGGTATCTGGAGCGTCTGGTGGCCACCGAGGTGGATACGTCGATGGCGGCGGTGGCGCTGGCGACCGAACTGGAACTCGAGGTCAGCACCCGGATCTGGAATACGACCGGCTTCGATGTGCCAGCCGCGCTCGGCGGTGCGCCGACGCTGGTTTCGATGTTCGAGGCGCAGGTCGCGCGGACGCCGGATGCGGTCGCGGTGCGGTTCGCGGGTGTGCCGGATCTGACGTATCGGGAACTCGCGGCGCGCAGTAATCGGCTGGCACGGTATTTGATCGGACTCGGCGTCGGACCGGAAACGCGGGTCGCGCTCGGTATCCGTCGGTCGCCGGAACTGGTAATCGCCATATATGCCGTGCTCGCTGCCGGTGCGGCGTATGTGCCGCTCGATCCGGATCATCCGGCCGAGCGGACCGCGCACATTCTGGCTACCGCGCGACCGGCATGCGTACTGACAACTGAAGCCTTGGAGCTCTCCGGAGTACCGGTGATCCGTCTCGATGGCATGGATCTCACGGATTATTCGGATGGTCCGGTCTGGGATCGGGAACGTACCGCCGCGCTGCGACCGGGACAGCCCGCGTACGTGATCTTCACCTCGGGGTCGACCGGACTGCCGAAGGGGGTGGCGGTCACCCACGAGGCGATCGTGAATCGGCTGGTGTGGATGCAGCGGCAGTATCGGCTTTCGCCCGAAGATGTGGTGCTGCAGAAGACGCCCGCTACCTTCGATGTGTCGGTGTGGGAGTTCTTCTGGCCGTTGCAGATCGGGGCGCGGCTGGTGCTCGCCGAGCACGACGGTCACCGTGATCCGGCTTACCTGCGGGCCGTGATTGCCGAATATGGCATCACGACCGCACATTTCGTGCCATCTATGCTGGAAGCTTTTCTGGCACAGCAAGACTGCCCATCGGCGCTGCGCACCGTCTTCGCGTCCGGTGAGGCGCTACCCGCCGCGCTGGCGCAGCGGCTGCGGGCGCTGACCGGTGTGCGGCTGCACAACCTGTACGGTCCCACCGAGGCGGCGGTCGACGTCACCTTCCATGAAGTGACCGATACCGATACCCTCTCGGTGCCGATCGGCGCGCCGGTCTTCAATACCCGGCTCTACGTGCTCGATTCGCGGCTGCGGCCGGTACCGGTCGGGG
The DNA here is from genome assembly GCF_001612725.1 of Nocardia anaemiae NBRC 100462. GTDB lineage: Bacteria > Actinomycetota > Actinomycetes > Mycobacteriales > Mycobacteriaceae > Nocardia > Nocardia anaemiae. The sequence goes on from NZ_BDAZ01000012.1 coordinate 176,066, forward strand.
CTGCGGGCGAGCTGTATCTGTCGGGGGTACAGCTCGCCCGTGGTTATCTCGGCCGCCCCGGGCTCACCGCCGACCGGTTCGTCGCGAATCCGTTCGGGTCGGCGACCCGGATGTACCGCACCGGTGACCTGGTGCGCTGGACCAACCACGGCGAGCTGGAGTACCTGGGCCGCACCGATTTCCAGGTGAAGTTGCGCGGGCTGCGGATCGAGCTCGGTGAGATCGAAGCCGTACTCGGAACCGTCGATTCGGTGCTGCGCGCCGTGGTCGTGGTGCGCGATGACGCCGGAGTGGGCGAGCAGCTGGTTGCCTATGTGGTCGAATCCGAGCCCGGCGCGGTTTCCTCCGGTGCACTGCGGGGCGCCGCCCTGCGCGCGCTGCCCGCATATATGGTGCCCGCGGCGTTCGTGGTGCTGGATGCGCTGCCGGTCAATGCCTCCGGAAAGCTGGATCGTGCCGCGCTGCCCGCGCCCGAGCGGATCTCGAACGAAAACGCCGAGGTCGCGACGCCGGTGCAGGCGGCGGTGGCGCGGGTATTCGGTGCGGTGCTCGGACACGAGCGGGTCGGGCGCGACGACGATTTCTTCGCGCTCGGCGGTAATAGTTTGGTGGCCACCCAGGTCGCGGCGCGGTTGGGCGCCGAACTGGGCTGTCGGCTCGGGGTTCGCGAATTGTTCACCGCTAGCACGGTGTCCGCACTCGCCGAACTCATCGAGCGGGCGGGTGGATCCAGTGGCGTGCCGGTGCTCGCGCAGCTGCGGGCGCGACACCGGCCGCCGCTGGTTCCGCTATCTCCGGCGCAGCAGCGGATCTGGTTCCTGAATCGGTTCGAGACTTCCAGCGCCGGTTACAACATGCCGTTCGTGGTGCGGTTGCGCGGTGCGGTCGATATTTTCGCGCTTCGGCAGGCCTTGGCCGATCTGGTCGATCGGCATGAGGTGCTGCGCACGATCTTTCCCGCGGTATCGGTCGGGATGGCGGCTCAGCAGGTCGTATTGTCCGCGGACGACATCGTCGTCGTGGGCGAGCCGGAATCGATCGGTGCCGACGAACTGGACGACGAGGTGACTCGATTCGCGGCGCTCGGATTCGACCTGGAGCGTGAAATACCCATTCGGGCACGCATCTTCCTGGTCGATGACGAGAGCTGTGCGTTGGCGCTGGTACTGCACCACATTGCCGCCGATGGCCTGTCACTGCGGGTATTGGCACGAGATGTGATGTCCGCGTATGGGAATCGGCACGCGGGCGAGGCGCCCGAATGGTCGCCGCTGTCGGTGCAGTACGCGGATTACAGTCTTTGGCAGCATGAGTTGCTCGGCTCGGCCGAGGATCGGGACGCGACATCGGCCCGGCAGCTGGAGTTCTGGACTGCCGCGCTTGCCGGTGCGCCCGATCTGATCGAGCTGCCCGCCGATCGAGCCCGGCCCGCCGTCGCATCCGGGCGCGGTGCGGTCTTCGGCTTCGAAATTCCGGGCGAGGTGCACGCCGAGATTGTGAAACTAGCCCGTGCCAAGGGCGTTTCCAACTTCATGGTGCTGCATGCCGCGCTGGCCGTGCTGCTTTCGCGGCTGTCCGGCAGCGACGACATCGTGATCGGTACGCCGGTGGCCGGACGCGGTGAACGGGCGCTGGACGATCTCGTCGGCATGTTCGTCAACACCCTGGTGCTGCGGACCGAAGTCGATGCCGCCGTGCCCTTCTCGGCACTCCTCGCACGGGTGCGTGAGACCGATCTGGCCGCCTTCGGTCATGCCGAATTGCCATTCGAGCAGCTGGTCGATGCCATCAACCCGCCGCGCTCGCAGGCGCGGCATCCGCTGTTCCAGGTATTGCTCGCTTTCGACAATGCCGCGGACATCGCCTTCGAACTCCCCGATTTGTCGGCCTGCACCAGTAGGGTGGAGACCGGAGTGACCAAATTCGATCTCCAGCTCACGGTCACCGAAGGCTTCGCCGGTGCCGGACTCGGGGAAGGTCCGGCACCGGCGGGGGTTCGGGCGGAGTTCACCTACACCACAGATCTATTCGACGAAGCCACCATCGCGGATTATGCGCGGTGGTTGGTTCGGTTGTTACGAGCGATCGTTGTCGATGCCGAGCAGGCGGTCGGGGATCTGCCGCTGCTGGATACGGCGGGTAGGCAGCGGGCGATCGAGTGCGGAATCGCTGAATCGTCCAGCCGTGCCGCGACACTGCTGGCTTCGTTCGAGTCGCAGGTGCGGCGGACGCCCGATGCTGTCGCACTTGTCGATGGGGCTGGGGCACTGAGCTATCGGAAGTTCTCTGCCCGGGTGAATCGGCTTGCTCGTCGGCTGATCGCAGCCGGGGTCGGGCCGGAGACGCTGGTCGTGCTCGGTATGCGGCGGTCGGTGGAGTTCGTTGTCGCCGCCTACGCCGTATTGACCGCGGGTGGCGGGTATGTGCCGGTGGATCCGGATCAACCGGCGGCGCGGCGTGCGCAGGTCGTTGCTTCGGCTCACCCGGTCTGTGTGCTGACTCGGTCGGGCGACCGGTGGTCGACCGGACCTTCGGTGCTGGCCGTCGATGCGCTGGACTGCTCCGGCTATTCGGATGCGCCGGTGCTGGATTCGGATCGGCTGCGTCCGCTGCGGGTGACCGATACGGCCTACGTCATCTTCACCTCCGGGTCCACCGGAGCACCGAAAGGTGTTGCGGTGCAGCATGCGTCGGTGGTCAATCAGATCGACTGGATTGCCGACGAGTACGGCATCGGTGCCGACGACGTGGTTCTTTTCAAGACTCCGGCGACCTTCGATGTGTCGGTGTGGGAGCTGTTCGCGCCATTGGCGCGCGGTGGGCGAATGGTCGTCGCCGCGCACGACGGGCATCGGGACAGTGCGTATCTGGCCGCGACCATTGCGGCGCATCGGGTGACGATGACCTCGTTCGTGCCGTCGATGCTGACGGTGTTCGCCGATACCACGGGCATAGCTGAGATCGCTTCGCTGCGTGCCGTTTTCGTGGCGGGTGAGGCGATGACCGGTGAAGCCGCCGCACGCTTTGCCGCGGTGTGTCGAGCTGAGCTGCACAATCTCTACGGTCCAACGGAATTCACGGTGCACGCCACCTATGCGGCGGTCGATGCGCGGATGCCTGGGGCGGTGCCGATCGGTCGGCCGGTGCGTTCGAGTCAGGTATTGGTGCTGGACGCGCGGTTGTGTCCGGTGCCGGACCTGGTCGTCGGCGAGCTGTACCTCTCCGGCGTTCAGCTGGCGCGCGGCTACCACGGGCGGGCGGACTTGACCGCCGAGCGGTTCGTGGCCAATCCGTATGGACCGACCGGAGCCCGGATGTATCGGACCGGTGATCTGGTGCGGCGCAATCGTGCCGGTGATCTGGAATACCTGGGGCGCAGTGACTTTCAGGTCAAGTTGCGGGGGCAGCGGATCGAGCTCGGCGAAATCGAGGCGGCGCTCGTCGCTGCCGACGATGTGCGGGCCGCGGCGGTTCGGGTGTTCGCGCATGCCGCGGGTGAGTTGTTGGTCGCCTATGTGGTGGCCGCCATTCCGGAGGCGGAGTTGCCCGACGTACTGGGGCAGCGGCTGCGCGCTGTGCTGCCCTCGTACATGGTGCCGACGGCCTATGTCGGAATGGCGGAAATGCCGCTGACCAGCTCGGGCAAGTTGAATCGCAAGGCATTGCCCGATCCGGTGCTGACCGCCGGAACATTTCGTCCCCCGGTTTCGTCTGCCGAGCATGCGGTTGCCGGGGTGTTCGCGGCGGTGCTCGGTCTCGATCGGGTCGGGCTGGATGACGACTTCTTCACGCTCGGCGGAAACTCCCTGGTCGCGACACAGATTGTCGCCCGGATCGGCGCGGTGGTCGATGCCGATATTCCGGTGCGGCTGTTGTTCGAGCATTCGACCGTGGCCGCGTTGGCCGCGCATCTGCCCGGTTCCGGGACCGCGCGGCGGGCGTTGGTCGCGGCGGATCGTCCCGATGTGGTGCCGCTCTCCTATGCGCAGCAGCGGATGTGGTTCCTCAACCAGTTCGACGCCGCCTCGGTCGCGAATAATCTGACGGCCGCGGTGCGACTTGTCGGTGCGCTCGATCTCGGCGCATTGACGGATGCGGTTGCCGATGTCATCGCCAGGCACGAGCCGCTGCGCACCAGATATCCAGCGGTCGATGGTGTTCCGCATCAGGAAGTGCTGCCCGTGGATCGCGGCGCGGTTTCGCTGGTGCCGGAGCTGGTTGACGTCACGGAGCTGGCCGATCGAATTCGAGACGCGGCGGCAATGCCTTTCGCCGTCGATCGGGAGTCCCCGGTTCGGCTGAGACTGCTGTGCGCCGGGACCGAGCATGTGCTCGTTGTGTCCATCCATCACATCAGTGCGGACGGTTGGTCCATCGCGCCGCTCACTCGGGATCTGATGGTCGCTTACGCGGCGCGGCGCGTCGGCTCGGAGCCGAACTGGGCGCCGCTGCCGGTGCAGTACGCCGATTACACACTGTGGCAGCGGGAAACGCTCGGTGCGGAGGACGATCCGAAATCGCTGATGGCCGAGCAGATCCGGTATTGGTCGACCGAATTGGCCGATCTGCCGGATGTGCTGACACTGCCGGGGGACCGGCCGCGTCCGGCGATCGCGTCGGGGCGTGGTGCGCGCCATGCCTTCGGCATCGATGCCGCGACCCATCGACGACTGCGTGAGGTGGCCGAAGGCGCGAATGCCTCCCTGTTCATGGTGCTGCACGCGGCATTCGCCACGCTGCTGACGAAACTCTCCGGGCAGCAGGATATTGCGATCGGGACGCCGGTCGCCGGGCGCGGCGCGGCCGAGCTGGACGGGCTCGTCGGCATGTTCGTCAACACCCTGGTGCTGCGGACCGATATACGGCCCGAAATGGCTTTCGCCGACTTGATCGCGGCGGTCCGCGACAGTGAGCTGCGCGCCCTCGCGCATGCCGATGTGCCATTCGAGCGGCTGGTCGAGGTATTGCATCCGGAACGTTCGGCGGCACGGCATCCGCTGTTCCAGGTCATGCTCGATTTCCAGAACACCGCGCAGACCAGCCTGGAGCTGGCCGGACTCGAAGCGTCGATGCTCGATATCGACACGCGGACAGCGAAATTCGATCTGCAACTGACGCTCACCGAGACCGTCAACGCGGCCGGTATGACAGCGACCTTCGAATACGCCACCGACCTTTTCGACGCGCGGACGGTCGCCGCGTTCGCGAATCGGCTACTACGCGTGCTCGATGCGGTCGCCGATCCGCACGTGCGGATCGGCGATATCGATCTGCTCGCCGACGACGAGCGGGCGCTGATCCTCGACGCCTGGAATGCGACAGCGCATCCGGTGCCTGCCGACGCGACGCTGGTATCGCTGTTCGAGGCGCAGGTCGCGCGGACGCCGGATGCGATCGCGGTCACCTTCGAAGGCGAATCGCTGACGTATGCGGAATTCGCGGGTCGGGTGAATCGGCTCGCGCGGCTGCTGGTGTCGATCGGTGTCGGCTCGGAGACCACGGTGGCCATCGGTATGCGGCGATCGGTGGATCTGGTCGTCGCCATATACGCGGTGCTCACGGCGGGTGGTGCGTATGTTCCGGTGGATCCGGAGCATCCGGCCGAGCGGATCACCCAGACGCTGCGGGCGGCGCGTCCGGTATGCGTACTGACCCGCACGCAGGATGGGCTGGATCTCGGCACCGAGCAGCGCGCGAGCGCATGGGCGGTACTCGATGTGGATCTGTTCGACACCTCCGACTATGCGAACGCACCACTCACCGATGACGATCGGCTGGGCTGCTCGGTGGCGGCCGATGCCGCGTACGTGATCTTCACCTCCGGCTCGACGGGGCGGCCCAAGGGTGTCGTGGTTGCGCATGCGGCGATTGTCAATCGGCTGGTGTGGATGCAGGACACCTACGCGCTGACCGGCGACGATGTGGTACTGCAGAAGACGCCCGCCACTTTCGATGTGTCGGTGTGGGAGTTCTTCTGGCCGTTGCAGGTCGGCGCGCGGCTGGTGGTGGCGCGGCCGGATGGGCATCGCGATCCGGCGTATCTGGCGCGGGTTATTCGTCGCGAGCGAGTCAGTGTCGCGCATTTCGTGCCGTCGATGTTGGTGGTGTTCGTCGCCGAACCCGCAGCGGCCGAGTGCGATTCGCTGCGGCTGGTCTTCGCATCGGGGGAGGCATTGGCCCCCAAGCCCGCTCATCGGTTGCGTGAGCTGACCGGTGCGGCAGTGCACAATCTCTACGGTCCGACCGAGGCCGCGGTGGATGTCACCAGCCACGAGGTCACCGATGCCGATGTGGATAGCGTGCCGATCGGTGGACCGGTATTCAACACCCGGGTCTATGTGCTCGATGCGCGGTTGCGTCCGGTGCCGGTGGGGCTTGCGGGCGAATTGTATTTGGCCGGTGCGCAATTGGCGCGCGGTTACATCGGACGGCCGGATCTGACAAGTGATCGGTTCGTCGCAAATCCGTTCGGCGATAGTACGCGGATGTATCGCACGGGAGATCTGGTGACCTGGCGTGCGGATGGGGTGCTCGAGTATGTGGGGCGCACTGATTTCCAGGTCAAGTTGCGTGGTCTGCGGATCGAGCTGGGGGATATCGAAACGGCGCTCACCACGGTGGATTCGATCGCGCAGGCCGTGGTTGTGCTGCGGGACGGGCAGCAACTGGTCGCCTACGTCGTCGCGGAATCCGGGGCGCGGGTCGAATCCGATGCCCTGAAATCCGCCGTGAGCAGGCAACTGCCCGCATATATGGTGCCGTCGGCGGTCGTCGTGCTCGATGAATTTCCGCTGAATGCTTCCGGGAAGTTGGATCGCAAGGCCCTGCCTGCGCCGGTATTCGAGGCCGCCGTTTTCCGGGCTCCCGGCACGGCGACCCAGGATATCGTCGCGCGGACCTTCGCCGAGGTGCTGAATGTCGAGCTGGTCGGCCTCGATGACGACTTCTTCGCCCTCGGTGGAAATTCACTGAATGCCACTCAGGTCGTTGCCCGGTTGGGGGCGGCGCTGGATACGCGGCTGCCGGTGCGGATGCTGTTCGATGCATCCACGGTTGTGGCGCTTGCGGCCGCGGCCGAGGCGCATGAGGGGCGTGGATATGTCGCGTTGCACGCGCGCCCGCGCCCCACGCGGATTCCGCTTTCCCCGGCTCAGCAGCGCATGTGGTTTCTCAACCGATTCCTTGCCGACGATGCGGGCGATGCCGTGCACAACATTCCGGTGGCGCTGCGGCTGACCGGCCAGCTCGATGTGGCGGCATTGTCGGCCGCGCTGGCCGATGTGGTCGCCCGGCACGAGGCACTGCGGACGGTCTACCCGGGCGGACCCGATGGCGCGGAGCAGGTGATCATCGCCGCGGCACGGGCCGTTCCGATATTGCGGCCGGAGCCGATCACCGAAGCCGACCTCGGGTCGCATCTTTGCGCATTCGCGGCGACCGCCTTCGACCTGACCACGGAGCCGCCACTGCGGGCCAGGCTGTTCACATATGGCGACGACCACGTGTTAGCGATTGTGCTGCACCATATTTCGGCCGACGGGTTCTCGCTCGGACCGCTCGCGAGCGATCTCATGACCGCCTACGCCGCACGTCGGGATGGCAGCGCGCCCGCATGGGCGGCATTGCCCGTGCAGTATGCCGACTACACGCTGTGGCAGGCCGAAACGCTCGGCACGGAAGCGGATCCGGAGTCGCAGGCGCACCGGCAACTCGCCTTCTGGCGGCGTGCGCTGGCGGGTCTGCCCGAACAACTGGAGCTGCCCACCGACCGGCCGCGACCCGCCGTCTCGTCGTATCGGGGTGACACCCACCGGCTGCGCATCGACTCCGATCTGCACAGTGAACTGCGCGAACTGGCCCGCAAGCGGGAAACGACGCTGTTCAGCACGATCCATGCGGCGCTCGCGGTGTTGCTGTCCCGCTTGTCCGTCAGCGAGGACATCGCGATCGGGACACCCGTCGCGGGTCGCGGTGATGCCGCGCTCGATGGGCTCATCGGAATGTTCGTCAACACCCTGGTATTGCGCACCCATATCGACACCAGGGCGCGCTTCGAGACGGTGCTGGATACCGTGCGCGCGCAGGATATCGAGGCGCTGTCGCACGCGGATGTGCCGTTCGAGCGGCTGGTCGAGGTCATCGCGCCGACCCGGGTGTTGAATCGGAATCCGCTGTTCCAGGTGGCGTTGACCTTCCAGAACTTCACCTTGCCGCCGCTCGAACTCGCCGATCTCGTGGTGCGTCCGGTCGAATTCGATGTGGCGGCAGCCAAATTCGATCTCCAGTTCACGGTGCTCGAATCCGATGACGCGGATGGCCGTGCGGACGGCATCGATATCGAGATCACCTATGCCACCGACCTTTTCGATGCGGGCACGATCGCGGTTCTCGGTCGCCGGTTCACCCAGGTGCTGGCGGCTATCGCCGCGGATGCCACGGTGGTGGTCGGGGATATCCAATTGCTCAGCGCCGAGGAACAGCATCGCGCACTGCACGAATGGTCCACTCCGACAACGGCTTATGTCACCGAGACGGACACCTTGGCCGAGCGGTTCGCGCTCGCGGCCGCCATCGACCCGACAGCGGTCGCGGTCCGCGCGGGGACCCGATCACTGACCTATGCCGAACTCGATGCCTGGTCGAATCGGCTGGCCCGGCGGCTGATCGCGGCCGGGGTCGGACCGGAAGCGCTGGTGGCGGTGGCGCTGCCGCGGTCGGTGGAACTGGTTGTCGCATTGGTCGCGGTGATCAAGGCGGGCGGTGGCTACCTGCCGATCGATCCGAACTATCCGGCGGATCGGATCGAATACGTACTCGATGACGCGCGTCCCATCTGCGCGATTGTCAGTGCCGCGACCGAATTGGCGTCCGGCTGGTTCGGCGGGCCGGTGCTCGATATCGCGGCCGCGAATCGCGGTTCGATCGACTCGGCCGCGATCACTCGGGCCGAGCGTCGCGGGTCGCTGAATCCGGCGCATACGGCCTATGTCATTTACACCTCCGGATCCACCGGGCAGCCGAAGGGTGTGGTCGTCCCGCACCGCAATGTGCTGCGCCTGCTGGATAACACCCAGTGCCACTTCGGGTTCGGGCCAGCGGACGTCTGGACACTGTTCCACTCCTACGCTTTCGATTTCTCGGTCTGGGAGCTGTGGGGTGCGCTGCTGCACGGCGGCACCCTCGTGGTGGTCGACTACTACACCTCGCGCTCACCGGAGCAGTTCCTGGAACTGCTCGCCGCGGAACGGGTGACGGTGCTGAACCAGACGCCGTCGGCGTTCTATCAACTGATTGCCGCGCCACCGCCCGCCGAACTCAGCTTGCGCTACGTCATTTTCGGTGGCGAGGCGCTGGAACCGCAGCGGCTCAGCGGCTGGTTCGCCAGGCACCCCCGCTCGCCGCGACTGGTGAATATGTACGGCATCACCGAGACCACCGTGCACGTGTCCTACCGGCCGATCGAGGCGGATACCGGCTCGGCGAGTGTGATCGGTGGGGCGATACCCGGATTGGTCGTGCGGGTGCTCGATGCGCGGCTGCGGCCCGTGCCGGTCGGTGTGCCCGGCGAGATCTACGTTTCCGGTGGTCAGCTGGCGCGTGGCTATCTCGGGCGGCCCGCGCTCACCGCGAGTCGGTTCGTGGCCGATCCATACGCCGTGGACGGTGGCCTGGCCTATCGGTCCGGTGACCTCGCACGGTGGACTGCCGACGGCGAGTTGGAGTATCTGGGCCGGGCCGACCAGCAGGTGAACCTGCGCGGATTCCGCATCGAGTTGGGCGAGATAGAGGCGGCGCTACTCGATGCGAGCGCCGCGGTGCGCGAGGTGGCGGTGGACGTGCGCCGCGATCTGGTGGACGAGTCGCGCATCGTCGCCTATGTGGTCGGCTTCGATGGGATCGATACCGCGGACCTTCGACAACAACTCGCGCGCCGGTTGCCCGAGCATATGGTGCCCGCCGCGATCGTGGTGGTAGATCGAATTCCCTTGACCGTCAATGGGAAGCTGGATCGGGCCGCGTTGCCCGCACCGGTGTTCGAGGCGACGACGTATCGCAAGCCGGGGACGCTCGTCGAGGAGATTGTCGCCGGGGTCTTCGCGGATGTGCTCGGGATGGCCGATGACGGTCTGATCGGTGCGGATGACGATTTCTTTGCCCTCGGTGGTTCCTCCCTGCTGGCCGCGAAGGCCGCGGCCCGGATCGGCGCCGCACTCGGGCGCACCATCGGCGTGCGCGCGCTGTTCGAATCGCCACGGGTCGCCGACCTCGCCGCAGCCGTTAGCGCGAGCGATACGACTGCGACCAGGCCCGCGCTGGTGGCCGGTGCACGTCCGGAACGGATTCCGCTCTCCCCGGCTCAGCAGCGGATGTGGTTCCTCAACCGGTTCGACCAGCACTCCATCGCCTACAACATTCCGGTGGCGCTGCGGCTCACCGGCGCACTGGATATCACGGCGCTACAGGCTGCGGTCGCGGACCTGATCGGCCGACACGAGTCGCTGCGGACCAGGTATCCGGAGATGGACGGCGCGGCGACTCAGATGATCGTGCCTGTAGCGCAGGCGATTCCGTCGCTGTATCCGACCGATATTTCCGAAGCCGAACTATCGGAACGCATTCGAGAGCTGGCCGCCACCACATTCGACGTGACCGCTAACATTCCGCTGCGGCTGCGGCTTTTCCGGATAGCGGGGCGCGCGGAGTTCGTATTGGCGGCGGTGCTGCATCACATTGCCGCGGATGGATCCTCGCTCGCGCCATTCATCCGTGACCTGATGCTGGCCTACAGCGCACGCCTGAATGACATCGCGCCCGGCTGGGCACCGCCCGCCATGCAGTACGCGGATTACGCACTGTGGCAGCGGAAGCTGCTCGGCGACGAGGATGATCCCGAATCGCTTTCGGCACAGCAGATCGCGTACTGGACCCGAACTCTGCACGGACTGCCCGATCAGCTGGCCCTACCGACCGACCACCCGCGCCCCGCACGGCAGAGTTCGCGCGGCGCGAAGGTGGACTTCGCGATCGACGCGCGGTTGCACGGCGCGCTCGTCGCGCTCGGAAGACGCAGTGGTGCAACGTTGTTCATGGTTGTCCATGCCGCGTTCGCCGCGCTGCTCGCCCGACTGTCCGGCGGTTCGGATATCGCGGTCGGTACGCCGATCGCGGGCCGCGGCGATGCGGAACTCGACGATGTGATCGGCATGTTCGTGAACACGCTGGTGCTGCGTACTCGGGTCGATGGCACCGCGAGTTTCGATGCGCTGCTCGAGCAGGCCATGGCGGCCGATATCGCCGCCTTCTCGCACGCGGATGTGCCGTTCGAGCGCCTGGTGGAGGTGCTGAATCCAGAACGATCGGCGGCGCGTCATCCGCTGTTCCAGGTCGGGCTTTCGTTCCAGAATCACGAGCGCGGCGAACTGAACCTACCCGGACTCGAAGTGAGTGAGGTCGAATTCGACAGTGGTGTTGCGCAGTTCGATCTGCATTTGTTCGCTGTCGATCACTACGGTGCGGACGGCGCGCCCGAGGGGATCGATCTCGCGCTCGGCTACGCGACCGACCTGTTCGAGCACGCTAGTGCACAGCGGTTCGGTGGGCAGCTATTGCGGCTGCTCGAAAAGATTGTCACCCAGTCGGATACGGCTGTCGGTGAGTTGGATCTGCTGGGCGCCGAGCGGACGCTGTTGCTCGAGGAGTGGAATCGGACCGCGCATCCGGTGGCCTCGGCGACGTTGGCCGATCTCATCGATGCTCAGGTGGCATTGACGCGCCAGAGTGTCGCGTTGATCGATGCGAGCTCGGAATCAGTGCTCAGCTATGCCGAATTCGACGCCGCGGTCAACAGGTTGGGACGCAAGTTGATTGCGGAGGGGGTCGGTCCGGAGGCGACTGTCGTGCTCGCCATGCGGCGCTCGATCGAGTTGGTTGTCGCCATGTACGCGGTGGTGCGGGCCGGTGGTGCGTATGTGCCGATTGATCCGGACCATCCGGCTGACCGGATCGCCTATGTCATCGAAACTGCCGCACCCGTGTGTTTGCTCACCACGTCACGCGACGGACTGCCTATCGAAACCTCACTTCCCGCAATGGAAGTGGATCGACTCGAGTTGGCGAGCTACGCGGCGACTCCGATCGGGGATGGCGAACGGGTGCGACCGTTGCGGCCCGAGCACCCGGCGTATGTGATCTTCACCTCCGGTTCGACCGGACTGCCCAAGGGGGTCACCGTTTCGCATGCGGCGATCGTCAATCAATTGGCCTGGCTGCGTGACCGCTTCGCGCTCGGATCGCACGAGTGCGCGCTGCTGAAGACTCCGGCGACCTTCGACCTCTCGGTATGGGAGTTCTGGTCGGTCCTGACGACGGGTGGTCGCCTGGTGGTGACCGAGCCCGGCGCCGAGCGCGAGCCGGACCTGTTGCGGACACTGATCGAACGGCATGCGGTGACGGTGCTGCACGCCGTGCCGTCGCTGGTCGGCCTGTTGCTCGCGGTATCGAATGCGCCGCTACCGGATTCACTACGGCAGGTGCTCGCCATCGGTGAGGCACTGCCGCCTGCCACCACTATCGAATTCCGGCGTCGCGCCGGACATTCCGGCGCGCGACTGTTCAACCTGTACGGCCCGACCGAGGCGGCCGTATCGATCACCGCCTTCGAAGTGGATGCGGACCCGACCCATATCGTGCCGATCGGCGCGCCCGCCTGGAACAGCCGGGTCTACGTGCTCGATGCACGGCTGCAACCTGTCCCGGTTGGCGTATCCGGCGAGTTGTATTTGGCCGGTGCGCAATTGGCGCGCGGCTATCAGCGCAGGCCCGCGCTGACGGCCGACCGGTTCGTCGCGGATCCCTTCGCCGTGGGTACCACGATGTACCGGACCGGCGATATCGTCCGCTGGCGTCCGGAGGGTGCGCTGGAATACCTGGAGCGGGCGGACTTCCAGGTTAAGATCGGCGGCTTCCGGATCGAGCTCGGCGAGGTGGAGGCCGCATTGCTGCGGCTGCCGGAGGTGCGTGCCGCGGTCGCGGTGGCGTCCGCCGACGATCACGCCGGAGCTCGGCTCATCGCCTATGTCGCGGTGCCGGGCTCGACGGGTGCTGAGCTGGCCGGGACCTTGCGTGCGGCGGTGGCCGCGGAACTGCCCACCTATATGGTGCCCGCCGCGATCGTGGTGCTGGAGTCGTTGCCGCTCAATGCCAATGGCAAGGTCGATCGGGCCGCATTGCCCGAGCCAGTATTCACCACGGCTACCTTCCGGGCACCGGCCACTGATCTGGAGCGCTTGGTCGCGGCCACCTTCGTCGAGGTAATCGCGGCCGCGGAAATGGTCGGGCTGGACAGCGATTTCTTCGCGCTCGGCGGCAATTCGCTGCTGGCGACCCGGCTGGCAGCGCAGCTGGGCTCGACACTCGGAATGCGGGTTCCGGTGGCCGCGGTGTTCGACGCATCCACCGTCGGCCTGCTCGCCGCGCGACTGGCCGAACTCGGGGACGCCGATGCCAGGCCAGCGCTGACCCGACGCTCCGGCACCGCACCCACCCCGCTATCGCTGGCACAGCAGCGGATGTGGGTGGTCAACCGGCTGGCCCCCAACTCCTCGGCCTACAACATTCCCGCAGCGTTGCGTCTGACCGGTGCACTGGGTACCGCTGCCCTGACCGCGGCCGTCCTGGACGTGATCGAGCGCCACGAAATCCTGCGCACCCGATATCCGGATGCCGAACCGGAACCGGTGCAACAGGTGCTGGACGTCACCGAGGTCGATCTGGAACCGGTCCTGGTGGCACCGGGTGATATCGACGTACGCATCGCTGAATTCGTCGCCGCCGGTTTCGATATCACCGCATCGCCACCGATCCGCGCCGCGCTGTTCCGCACCGATATCGACGAGCACGTACTCGTCGTGGTGCTGCACCACATCAGCGCCGACGGCTATTCGGTCGCACCGATGACGCGGGATCTCATGCGTGCCTACCTCAGCCGGACCGCGGGCAATGCGCCCGATTGGTCGCCATTGCCGATCCAGTACGCCGATTACAGCGTGTGGCAACGCGCGGTGCTCGGCTCCGACCGCGATTCGAGCAGTCTGCTGTCTCGGCAACTCAGCTTTTGGACAACCGAATTGGCGGGCCTGCCCGAACTTCTCCCATTGCCGACCGATAGACCGCGTCCGGCGCGCCGCGATATGCGTGGTGCCACAGTCGGTTTCGAAGTCGACGCCATGCTCGCCGATCGACTGGCGGCCGTCGCCAGTGCGCACGGCACCACGCTGTTCACCGTGCTTCACAGCGCGTTCGCGGTCCTGCTCGCCAAGCTTTCCGGCACCGCGGATATCGCCATCGGCGCACCGGTCGCCGGGCGCGGTGAACCGGAGCTCGACGATCTGATCGGCATGTTCGTCAATACCGTTGTGCTGCGCACCCAGGTCGACGCACGCACCGGCTTCGCGGATCTGCTTCGACAGGCCAGGGATCGCGATATCGCGGCGCTCTCGCATGCCGACGTGCCGTTCGAGCGGGTGGTCGATGCCATGGGCCGCACCAGGTCCAGTGCCTATACGCCGCTGTTCCAGGTGATGTTCGCCTTCCAGAACATGCCGTCCGGCCGAGTCACATTGCCCGGCATCGAGGTCGAGGTGCTCGACCTCGAGCTGGCCGAGGCCAAATACGACCTGCAACTCACCGGCATCGAATTGTTCGATGCGGCCGGTGACCTGGCCGGATTGAATATGCGATTCGGTTACGCGACCGACATTTTCGATGCCGCGACGGTCCGGCTTTTTGCCGCGCGGCTACTTCGCATATTCGCGGCAGTCGCGCAGGACCCCGCCATCGCCATCCGAGCCATCGACATTCGCGGCGAACAGTCCCGTGGCGAACGATCGACCAGCCCGGCGGATCTGCCCGCGCTGATCACGGCCGCTGCCGAAATCGCGCCCGGTGCATTTGCTTTCACCCACGACACGCACACGGTGACATTCGGCGAGCTGGCCACCAAGCTCGTGACGGTCGCCAGGGCCATGGGCGCGACCGCGAAACCGGAAGCGCTCCTCAATGTCGCTCTCGCCGGGCTGGTCCCCGGCCTCTTGGCCGCCCTCGGCGGCAGTGGTCTCGCCGCGGTCCTGCGGATCCTGCGCACCGAGGCGCAGGCCGTACTCGCCAACTCTGGTTCGGAAATCGATTCGGAAGGAATTAGCTGATGTCCCAGGCAGAATCGGTCGCATCCAGCGAAATCGGCAATCATGTTGCCGCTTATGATCATTCGGCGCTGCGCCGGGCGTACGGGCTCGACGATCTCCCCATCCTGATCGATAAGGTCGCCGAATCGGATCCGGAGCGGGTCGCCCTGCGGCACGACGGGACCACCATCACCTACGCCGCGCTGGCCACCGAGATCATGGTGCTGGACGAGGCGATGGGCGGCGGTCTCGGTGCCGACACGCTGGTATCGGTCGTGGTCTCCAGTCAGCTGCCCGCTCTGCTGGAGTCCGTGGACGGCGCACTGGGCACCGTGCTGGAGCAACTGCTCGACGATGCCCTGACCGCGGCGGCGCACCTG
Organism: Nocardia anaemiae NBRC 100462; assembly: GCF_001612725.1. Lineage (GTDB taxonomy): Bacteria > Actinomycetota > Actinomycetes > Mycobacteriales > Mycobacteriaceae > Nocardia > Nocardia anaemiae. The sequence goes on from NZ_BDAZ01000012.1 coordinate 191,628, forward strand.
CTGCCGTCGATATTCGCGCCGATCGAGACGTTGGTCAGCGAATTCGAGGAGCAGGTGCGCCGGACGCCGGACGCGGTGGCACTGGAATTCGCGGGTGCGACGCTGACGTATGCGGAGTTCGACAACCGGGTGAACGCCCTCGCGAGACGGTTGATCGAGCTGGGTGTCGGCCCGGACAGTCTGGTCGGTCTCGCGGTGCGACGCTCATTCGACCTTATGGTCGGGATGTACTCGATCTTGAAGGCGGGCGGCGCGTATGTGCCGATCGATCCGGAGCATCCGGCCGAACGCATCGCTTATGTGCTCGAGGTCGCCGCACCCGTCCTGGTCCTCACCACGACCCATGACCAGCCCGAGCTCGGCCCGGATATCCCGGTTCTGCGGATCGACGAATTCGACACCGTCGAGGCGGCGTCGGTCGATGGCCGCTCGCTCTCGCCGGACAATACGGCCTACGTCATCTTCACCTCGGGTTCGACCGGCCGCCCGAAAGGCGTTGCGGTATCGCATCGGTCGATCCTGGCCAATCTGCGATGGCGACAACGGCTGTATCGACTACGCGGCGACGATGTGGTGCTACAGAAGACGCCGTTCACTTTCGATGTCTCGGTCTGGGAGTTCTTCTGGCCATTGCAGGTCGGCGCGCGGTTGGTGATCGCGGCGCCGGATGGTCATCGTGATCCGGCCTATCTGGCGCGCACGATCGCCGAACGTGGCATTACCGTCGCGCATTTCGTTCCGTCGATGCTCGCGGTATTCGTGGCCGAACCGCAGATCGAAAGTGCGGCACGGTCGCTGCGCCTGGTATTCGCTTCCGGCGAGGCGCTACCCGCCGCCACCGCGGCCGCCTTCCGCGATATCAGCGGCGCGACACTGCACAACCTGTACGGCCCCACCGAGGCCGCCGTCGATGTCACCGCGCACGAGGTCACCGCCGTCGACAGCACGACCGTGCCGATCGGCACGCCCGCCGATGACACCGAGTTGCTGGTTTTGGACGACAATCTGCGGCCGGTGGCCAGTGGCGTCGTCGGTGAGCTCTATCTCGCCGGTGTGCAGTTGGCTCGCGGCTATGTGGCCCGTCCCGGGCTGACAGCGGACCGCTTCGTGGCCAATCCGCAAGGGGCGCCCGGTGATCGGATGTACCGCACCGGCGACCTGGTCCGCTGGCGCACCGATGGTGACGGCGGCCCGGACGAACTGGAATATCTGGGTCGCATCGACTTCCAGGTCAAGTTGCGCGGGCTGCGGATCGAACTCGGCGAGGTGGAGGCGGCGCTGCTGCGCAATGAGCGGGTCGCGCAGGCCGCGGTGCTGCTGCACCGGCATGCCGGTGGCGATCACCTGGTCGGTTACGTGGTGGCCGAGCGTGGTGTCACCGTCGATCCGGTCGCCGTGCTGGAATCCACCCGCCGCGACCTTCCGGACTACATGGTGCCGTCGCTGGTGATCGTCCTCGACGAAATGCCGATCAATGCCAATGGCAAGCTCGATCGGCGCGCACTGCCGGAACCGGTATTCGGATCGGTCGCATACCGGGCACCATCGACCGAGGCGGAGGTGGCCGTCGCCGCGATCTTCGGCGAACTGCTGGAGACGGATCGAGTCGGCGCGGACGACGATTTTTTCGCGCTCGGCGGCAATTCGCTGATCGCTACCCGCGCCATTGCCCGAATCGGGGCCGCGCTCGGCATTGCCGTCGATGTCCGCGATTTTTTCGACCGCCCGACGGTAGCGGCGCTGGCCGGGCTGGCACGGACCGGAGCCGCACGACCCGCACTCACGGCAGCGGTCCGGCCGCAGCACATTCCGCTGTCCCCGGCGCAGCGGCGCATGTGGTTTCTCAACCGGTTCGGCACGCACACCGAATCCGCCTACGTCTTCGATACCGCGGCGGTGGACAACATTCCGGTCGCACTGCGGCTGCGCGGCCCGCTCGAGGTCACCGCCTTGTCCGCGGCGATTACCGATCTCGTCGCCAGGCACGAGATCCTGCGCACCGTCTATCCACAGACCGCCGACGGCCCGGCCCAGGTGGTGCGGCCCGTGCATGCCGTATTCGACCTGTCGCCGAGCGATATTCCGGAGTCCGAACTCGCTGCCGCCGTATTGGCCAGCGCGGTACAGGGATTCGATGTCGCCGAGGAGATCCCGGTTCGGGTGCGATTGCTGCGCAGCGGACCCGAGGACCACACGTTGGTCCTGGTGGTGCATCACATTGCCGCCGACGGTGTCTCGATGGGACCGCTGATGCGCGATCTCGTCACCGCCTACGCGGCCCGTCGCGCCGGACGCCGACCCGACTGGGCACCGCTGCCGGTGCAGTACGCGGACTACGCGCTGTGGCAGCAGCGGGTGCTCGGCGACGAGGACGATCCCGAATCGGTGGCCGCGCGTCAGCTCGGTTTCTGGGCAACGGAATTGGCCGACCTGCCCGCACAGCTGGATCTGCCCACCGATCGGCCCCGCCCCGCCGTCGCGTCCTACCGCGGGGCGACCCATGAGTTCGTCATCGACGCGGAGCTACGTCAGGCGATCGACCGGATTGCCGCTCGCAGCCGAGCCACGCCATTCATGGTGGTCCACACCGCACTCGCGGTCTTGCTCGCGCGGCTGTCCGGCACCTCCGATATCGCCATCGGCACACCGGTCGCGGGCCGCGGCGATCGCGCCCTGGACGATCTCGTCGGCATGTTCGTCAATACCCTGGTGCTGCGTACCGAGGTACGGGGTGAGCTGAGCTTCGCCGACCTGCTCGCCAATGCGCGTGAGCGCGATCTGCATGCCTTCGCGCACAGCGATATTTCCTTCGAACGGCTGGTCGAGGTGGTGAATCCGGCGCGCTCCCCGGGCAGGCATCCGCTGTTCCAGGTCGCGCTGTTCATGCAGAACATCGGGCCGATCGCGCTCACAATGCCCGGCCTGGACGCGGAACTGGTCGATTTCGATCCCGGCTTCGCCAAATTCGATCTGCAGCTGACTCTTTCCGATACCGCGACCGGCTACCGTGCCGAATTCACCTATGCCACCGACTTGTTCGACGCCGCGACGGTGCGCGAATTCGGTATCAAGTTTCTCCGACTGCTGCGCACGGCCACCGCCGATCCGGAGATCGCGGTCGGCGATATCGAACTCCTCGACGCGGGCGAACTCGATTACGTGACCGCCAGCTGGAATGCCAGCGGGCACAAGGTCGCCGATCGGTTTCTGCACGAAGGTTTCGACAGCCAGGTTCGTCGCACGCCGAATGCTATTGCCCTGGTTTCCGATACCACCGAACTCACATACACCGAACTATCCGAGCGGGCCAATCGCCTCGCGCGCCTGCTGATCAGCACCGGCGTCGGCCCGGAATCGCTGGTGGTACTCGCGCTGCCGCGCTCGATCGAGCTGGTGGTCGCGATGTATGCGGTGCTGCGTGCCGGTGGCGCCTATGTGCCGGTGGATCCCGAGCATCCGGCCGAACGCATCTGGCACATCCTCGATACCGCCCGGCCGCATTCGGTACTCACCACCCGCGGCACCGGGTTCGCCCTCCCCGCGACCGTGCCGCCGAGCGTGCGCCTGCACCATCTCGATGAACTGGATCTGTCCGGGTACTCGGCGGCAAAGATCGCCGATCGCGAGCGCCGGGCGCTGCTGCGGCCCGAGCACCCCGCCTACGTAATCTTCACCTCCGGCTCGACGGGCCGACCGAAGGGCGTATCGGTCGAGCACCGCGCCATCGCCAACCAACTCGCCTGGATGCACGCCGAATATCGGCCGCGCGTCGGCGATGTCTACCTGCAGAAGACCGCGACCACCTTCGACGTTTCGCTGTGGGGTTACTTCCTGCCGCTGCGCGCGGGCGCGACCCTGCTCCTCGCCGCGCCCGATGGCCATCGCGATCCGCGCTATCTCGCCGAAACCATTGCCCGCCACGGTGTCACACTGACCGACTTCGTGCCGTCGATGCTCGCGGTTTTCGCAGCCAATGCCGAAGCGAACGAACTGGATTCGCTGCGCGATGTTTTCGTCATCGGCGAGGCCTTGCCGCCCGAGACCGTCGCGGCCTTCCATTCGGTCGGCGATGCCGCGCTGCACAACCTGTACGGCCCGACCGAGGCGGCCGTGTCCATCACCTATCGCGAGGTCACGGTCGACGACGAGCTGGTGCCGATCGGCGAGCCGGAATGGAATTCGCAGGTGTATGTGCTGGATGCGCGACTGCATCCGGTACCCATCGGGGTACCCGGCGAATTGTATTTGGCCGGTGACCAACTGGCCCGCGGCTATCACGGTCGAGTCGATCTGACCGCGGATCGCTTCGTGGCCAACCCTTTCGGCAGAGCGGGTGCGCGGATGTATCGCACCGGGGATCTGGTGCGCTGGAGCGCGGAAGGGGAGCTCGTCTACCTCGGCCGGATGGACTTCCAGGTGAAGTTCCGCGGTCAGCGCGTCGAGCTGGCCGAGATCGAGTCCGCATTGCTCGCTGTGCCGGAGGTGAGTCAGGCCGCGGTACGGCTGATCGACGGCGACTATCTCGCTGGGTATGTGATTCGCGCGCCGGGCAGTGCTCTGGATCTGGATGCGGTCAAGGCCGGGCTAGCCCAGCGTCTGCCCGGATATATGGTGCCGACCGCGCTGATCGAGCTGTCCGAATTCCCGCTCAATACCAGCGGCAAGCTGGACCGCAAGGCGCTGCCGGTGCCGGTGCTGCGGCAGCAGAGCTTCCGTGCACCGACCAATGCGGCCCAGCGTCTGGTCGCCTCGGTATTCGCCGAGGTACTGCGGGTGCGACGAGTCGGCCTCGACGACGACTTCTTCGCGCTCGGCGGCAGTTCGCTGGACGCCACCCAGGTCACCGCGCGGGTGGGGGAGGCCATCGGCACGCGCATCCCAGTGCGCGCCCTTTTCGACGCCTCGACCGTCGAGGGATTCGCCGTCGCCGTCGACGAACTCAGCATGGCCGGTGCGTCCGCGCGTCCGCTGGTGCGCCGCGAGCGTCCGGCGCGCATTCCGCTCGCGCCCGCCCAGCAGCGGCTGTGGTTTATCAACCGGATCGAAACCCAGGACGGTGCCGCCAGCGTTTACAACCTCCCGGTTGTGCTCCGGCTCACCGGCAGACTCGATGTCAGAGCGCTCGAGCGTGCGGTGCTCGATGTGCTGTCCAGGCACGAATCCCTGCGCACCATCTACCCGGACGGCGAATCCGGTCCGTACCAGTCGATTCTCGCCCCGGCCGATATCGGCCTCACCCTCGAGCCGGTACCCGTCGAACGTGCCGATCTGACCGCTGCCATTACCGCGATCACGGCCGCCGGATTCGATGTGACGACCGAACTGCCCTCGCGCGTCGCATTATTGAGCGTCGACCGGGTCGACGACCGGCGCGGCATTTCCGGTGACGAGTACGTGCTGGTCTTCGTCGTCCACCATATCGCCGCCGACGCACTATCGATGACACCGCTGATCACCGACCTGGTGCACGCCTACCTGGCCAGGTTGACCAGCCGGAAGCCGGATTGGCACGAGCTGCCGGTGCAGTACGCCGACTACAGCCTCTGGCATCGCGAACTGCTCGGCTCCGAGGACCGGCCCGGCGATCCGGCCTACCAGCAATTGCGATTCTGGCGCGCCGCCCTCGACGGCATGCCGACCCAACTCGCGCTGCCGACCGACCGGCCGCGCCCGGCGCTGGCTTCCGATCGCGGTGCCGCAGTGGAATTCGGGGTCGAGCCCGAGTTGGCCGCCGCGCTGCGGGTACTCGCCCATCACAGTGGCGCGACGCTGTTCATGGTGGCGCACGCGGCCTTCGCGGCGACGCTCGCCAGACTGAGCGGCACCGATGACGTGGTGATCGGCTCGCCCGTCGGTGGTCGCGGCGAGCGCCAACTCGACGCGCTCATCGGCATGTTCGTCAACACGGTGGTGCTGCGAACTCCGGTCGACGCGACGGCCACCTTCGCCGAACTCCTCGCAGGCGTGCGTGATCGCGATCTCGCGGCCTTCGCCAATGCCGATCTGCCGTTCGAGCGGCTGGTCGATGCCATGTCGGTGGACCGGAGCACCGGCGCGCACCCGCTGTTCCAGGTGCTGTTCAGCTTCGGTACGGCACCGCGCATTGTCGCGGGCAGTCGGGCGCTCGAAGTGCCGTGGCTGACCGTGGAACCGCTCGAATCGCCCGACCCCACAGCGAAATTCGATCTGCATCTGGTGGTGAACGAACGCGCCGGTGAGCACGGTCTCACCGGCAGCCTGCGTTACGCCACCGATCTGTTCGATGCCGCGACCATCGCCGCATTCGTCACCCGCTTTCGGCGTCTGCTCGCCACCGTGGCCGCTGCGCCGCAGACCCGGATCGGCGACATCGAGTTGTTGGCCGCCGACGAGCGGTCGGTGTTGGAACGCTGGAACGACACGACGCACGTCATCGACGAAACCCAGACGCTCCCCTCGTTATTCGCCATGCAGGTGGCACGCACGCCGAGCGCACCCGCACTTACCTTCGAGGGCACAACGCTGTCCTATGCCGAGTTCGCTGGACGGGTGAATCGGCTGGCACGCTGGCTCATCGAGCGGGGCGTCGGTCCGGATTCTCTTGTCGCACTGGGCATGCGGCGCTCTGTCGATCTGGTGGTGGGCATATATGCGATCACCGTGGCGGGCGGTGGCTATGTACCGCTGGATCCGGATCATCCGGCCGAACGCACCGGCCACATCCTCGATACCGCCGCTCCGCGCTGCGTGCTGACCTCGGGCCTGGATTTGGATATCGCAGCCGTGCAGGTCCGTATCGATCGACTCGACCTTTCCAGGTATTCGTTCGCGCCGATTACCGATGCCGATCGGTGCGCACCACTGCGGTCCGCGAATACCGCCTACGTCATCTTCACCTCGGGTTCCACCGGTCGGCCCAAGGGCGTGGCGATGAGCCACCAGGGCATCGTGAACCGGCTGTTGTGGATGCAGTCGGCGCATGTCGCGCTCGATGGCACCGATGCGCTGCTGCAGAAGACACCGGTCACCTTCGACGTCTCGGTCCCGGAGTTCTTCTGGCCGTTGCAGGTCGGTGCCCGGCTGGTGCTGGCTCGTCCGGACGGTCATCAGGATCCGGTGTATCTGGCGGATCTGATTCGGCGCGAGGGCATTACGGTCGCGCACTTCGTACCCTCCATGCTCGCTGTCTTCGTTTCCGACGATCTCGACGTGCCCACACTGCGGCACGTGTTCTGCTCGGGCGAGGCACTACCCGCGACAACCGCGCAGCGCGCACGTGCCATCACCGGAGCGCGTGTGCACAACATGTACGGGCCCACCGAAGCGGCGGTCGAGGTCAGCGCGTACGAGGTGACGGATGTCGATAGCGGTCCGCTGCCGATGGGCGCGCCGATCTGGAACACCCGTGTGCATGTGCTGGATGCAGGGTTGCGTCAGGTGCCGGTGGGGGTGCCCGGGGAGCTGTATCTTGCCGGAGCTCAGTTGGCTCGCGGCTATCTCGGTCGGGCCGATCTGACCGGTGAGCGGTTCGTGGCCGATCCGTTCGGTCCGGCCGGTACCCGCATGTATCGCACCGGCGATCTGGTCGTCTGGCGAGAGCCGGGTGTGCTGGAATTCCTCGGCCGCACCGACTTCCAGGTCAAGGTCCGCGGCCTGCGGATCGAACTCGGTGAGATCGAGTCGGCATTGCTGTCGGTTGTCGGTATCGCACAGGCCGTCGTCCTGGTTCGAGACGATCAGCTGGTCGCCTACCTGGTGGCAGATGGCGGACTCGATACCGACAGCGTTCGAGCCGAACTCGCGCGTCGGCTGCCCAGCTATATGGTCCCGTCGGCATATGCCGTGTTGGACGAATTCCCGATCACGGCCTCCGGCAAGCTGGACCGCACAGCATTGCCCACACCGGTTTTCGCGGCTGCCGAATACCGTGCGCCGAGCGATCTCGCGGAAACCCTTGTCGCCGAGACGTTCACCGCACTGCTCGGTGTCGACCACGTCGGCGCGGATGACGATTTCTTCGCCCTCGGCGGCAACTCCCTCATCGCCACGCAACTCGCGGCCCGGCTGACCAAGGCGACCGGCGCGGACGTACCCGTGCGCACCATCTTCGACGCCTCGACAGTGCGCGAGCTGGCGCGGCGGATCACCGTCGAACAGGAGGCGGCGCCACCGGCCTTGCCGCCATTGACGGTTCAGGATCGCAGCGAGCCGATCCCACTATCGATCGCGCAGCAGCGCATGTGGTTCCTGAACCGATTCGACGCCGCGAGCGGCGGATACAACATCCCGTTCGCGCTGCGCCTCACCGGTGTGCTGAATGTGTCCGCGCTGGAACGCGCGATCGCCGATGTCATCGCCAAGCACGAGACGCTGCGCACCATCTATCCCGAACACGACGGGGCCGCGACACAGGTGGTACTGCCCGCCGGGACCCGGTTGGTGGAACTCGTCGCCCGCGCGGTGTCGACAGCGGAGTTGCCCGAACTCATCGCCGCGGCGGCCCAGACCGGTTTCGATGTGACGACAGAGGTTCCGTTGCGCGTGCGGCTGCTCCGACTCGACGACTCCAGGTCGCGTCAGCAGACGTACGTGTTGCTGTTCGTCGTGCATCACATCGCCGCCGACGGCTGGTCTTTCGCGCCGCTGACCAGGGATCTGGCTACCGCCTACGTCGCAAGGTGTGCGGATGTCGCACCTTCGTGGAGTCCGCTGACCGTGCAGTACGCGGACTTCGCGATCTGGCAGCGCAATGCACTTGGCCGGGCCGACGACAAGGGTTCGCTGCTGGCCCATCAGCTGCGGTACTGGACCGGTCGGCTCACTGGCGTTCCCGAGGTGTTGCCGCTGCCCACCGACCGACCGCGACCCGCGGTCTCCGCGAACCGAGGCGGTGCCATTACCGGACATCTGGATCGGGTCTTGCATCGAGGTATCCAGGAGTTGGCGGCCACGCATCGCGTCACCCCGTTCATGGTGCTGCACGCCGCGCTGGCGGTACTGCTGAGCCGCCTGAGCGCGAGCGACGATATCGTCATCGGTACGCCGGTCGCCGGTCGCGGTGACGAAGCCCTGGACGAGCTCGTCGGCATGTTCGTCAATACCTTGGTGTTGCGTACCGAGGTGCGCGCCGACGCCACGCTCGGTGAGCTCTTGGCCACGGTCCGGACCGCGGATCTGGCCGCGTTCGAGCACGCCGCCGTGCCCTTCGAACAGCTCGTCGATGCCGTGAATCCCGTTCGCTCGCAGGCACATGCGCCGCTCTACCAGGTGGCGATGACCTTGCAGAACCAGTCCAAGCCGGACTTTCAGCTGCACCGTTTGAATATTGCCGCCCTCGATATCGGGCCAGCGCCGATCCAGCTGGATCTGGACTGGACGCTGACCGACCGCTATGCCGCCGATGGTGCGGCCGACGGCATCGATGTGCATTTGCATTACGCGCTCGACCTTTTCGACGAAGTTACGGTCGATGGCTTCCTCGCGGGTTTCGAGCGGGTACTACGCGCCATGGTGCGTGACGCGCGCACCCTCGTCGGCGATGTCGAGTTGATGTCGGTAGCCGAACGCGGACTGCTGCTTTCGGACCGCAATGCCACCGCCCGGCCGCTGCCCGCCGAAACCCTCGACGATCTGCTGACCGCCCGCGTTGCCGCGACACCCGATGCCGTCGCGGTGATCTTCGAGGACACCTCCGTGACCTACGCGGAGTTCGAAGCAAAGGTGAACCGCCTTGCGCGCTACCTAATTACGGCTGGCGTCGGCCCGGAGACGATTGTCGGACTGGCCGCGCTGCGATCGATCGACATGCTCGTAGCCATATTCGCGATCGTGCGCGCGGGCGGTGCCTACCTGCCACTGGACCCGACCCACCCGGCCGACCGGATCGCGCGGGTGATCGATGGCGCCGCACCGGCTCTGGTGTTGGCCGTCGGTGGTGCGGTACTGCCCGATGACATCCGCGTTGTCGATCTCACTGATATCAGCGATCTCGACGCCGCACCGATCGCTAGGCCGCCACTGCGCCGCGACAATACGGCGTACGTGCTGTTCACGTCCGGTTCGACCGGGCGACCGAAGGGCGTCGCGGTGACCCACCGCGCCATCATGAATCAGCTGCGCTGGCTCGAATTCCGCTACGGCGTCACCGCGGCCGACCGCATCCTGCAGCGTGCTCCGCTCACCTTCGATGTCTCGGTGTGGGAGTGTTTCCTACCGATCGCGGTCGGTGCACCGCTGGTCATCGCCCGACCCAGCGGCCACCTGGACCTGGCGTACCTCGCCGGACTGCTGCGCGAACACCGCATCACTATCGCCGAATACGTGCCGTCGGTACTCGCGGCGCTCATCGGCGAGGGTATGGGTGATGCGCTGTGCTCCTTTCGCCATCTGCACTGCGGCGGTGAGGCGCTCACCCCGGACCTGCTCGCGACGATTCGCGAACATGTCGGCGGGGCGGTGCACAACGCTTACGGCCCGACCGAGGCAGCGATTTCGGCTATCTATCACGAATTCACCGATGCCGACGGCGAATCCGGCCGCGATGTCGCGATCGGAGGTCCGTGCTGGAACACCCGCGCCTATGTCCTGGACGCACGGCTGCGGCCGGTCCCGATCGGCGTCACGGGCGAGCTGTATCTCGCGGGTGACCAACTGGCACGCGGTTATCACGGACGCGCCGGACTGACCGCCGAGCGCTTCGTGGCCGATCCGTTCGGTGTGCCGGGGCGGTTGATGTATCGCACCGGCGATCTGGTGCGTTGGAACCGCGGTGGCGATCTGATCTATCTGGGCCGCAATGATTTCCAGATAAAGCTGCGTGGTCAGCGCATCGAACTCGGGGAGATCGAGTCGGCGCTGGCCGGGGTGGCGGGCGTGACGAATGCCGCGGTGATCCTGACGCGCGACACCTCCGGCTCCGACTGCCTGGTCGGCTACATCAGTGGCGCGGAAGTTTCTCCGGACGCGGTACTCGCGCAGGTTCGTGAACATCTGCCCGGGTACATGGTGCCCGCACATCTCGTGGTACTCGACGAGATGCCGCTCACCACGGTCGGCAAGCTCGATCGTGCGGCGCTGCCGCAGGTCGAAGTCGCGGGTGCCGCAATGGAATTCCGCACGCCGCAGGAAGGCACCGAATCGGTGCTGGCCGCATTGACGGCTGATCTGATCGGGTGCGGACCGATCGGCGCGGATGACGATTTCTTCGCGCGCGGTGGCAATTCGCTCTTGGCCATGCGGCTAGTGGCACGGGCCAACGCTGCCTTGGGTAGCGCGCTGACCGTGCGGGAGGTCTTCGAAGCACCGACGGTGGCCGAATTGGCACTGCGGGTGACCCGTACCGATGTAGTGCGACCCGCGCTGGTAGCACGGGATCGTCCGGACCGTATTCCATTGTCGCTGGCCCAAACTCGGATGTGGCTGCTGAACCGCCTCGATCCGGATTCGGCCGTCTACAACATTCCGATCACCATTCGCCTGACCGGTGCCTTGGACGAAGCCGCCTTGCGCGCCGCGCTGGGCGATGTCGTCACTCGGCACGAATCGCTGCGCACCGTGTTCCCAGCCGACAGCATCGGTCCCACGCAGGTGGTGACCGAACCGCTCGAATTGGAACTGCGGCGGGTCGATATCACCGAATCCGACATCCTCGCAGCGGTTGTCGGCGTCGCGAGTATCGGGTTCGATCTGCGCACTCGGATACCGGTGCGCGCCAGGCTGTTCCGCGTCGCGTCCGATGATCATGTGTTGGTTGTGGTGGTGCACCATATCGCCGCCGACGGTGTCTCGACGGCCCCGCTGGCGCGGGATCTGATGGTGGCATACAGCGCTCGCACCGAAGGCGCGGCACCGCAGTGGCGGCCACTGCCGGTCCAGTACGCGGACTTCACACTGTGGCAGCACCAGGTGCTCGGCTCGGCCGATGACCCGGACTCCGTACTGGCTCGCCAGATCGCGCATTGGCGCACCGAACTCGACGGACTCGCCCCGGTGCTGGAATTGCCCGCCGATCGGCCGCGCCCCGCCGTGGCATCCGGTCGTGGCGCCGCGGTCGAGTTCGCCGTCACCGCGGAGCTGACCGCCGCGATCGCGGGTCTGGCACGCAAACACGGGGTGTCGACGTTCATGGTGGTGCACGCCGCCTACGCGGCACTGCTGGCCCGCTTGGCCCGGGTGGACGACATCGCGATCGGCACCCCCGTCGCTGGGCGGGCCGAGGCGGCGCTGGACGATCTGGTCGGCATGTTCGTCAACACCCTGGTATTGCGCACCGAGGTGGCGGCCGAGGCGACCTTCGCCGAACTGCTCGGGCAGGTCCGTGCCGCCGACGTGCGGGCCTTCGGGCATGCCGATCTGCCGTTCGAGCGGCTGGTCGATGAGCTGAATCCGATTCGCGCACAGGCGCATTCGCCGATCGTGCAGACGCTGCTCACCTTCGAGCACCGCGACGATACGGTGCTTCGCCTGCCCGGACTCGAGGTCGCCGCGTATCCGATCGACAACCAGGTCACGCAGTTCGACCTCGCGCTGGAACTCGCGGAGGGCGACGGTACCGCGCTGCGCGCGGTCATGCGCTATGCGACGGATCTTTTCGACCGTGCGACGGTCGAATCTTTCGCGGCCCGGTTCGTTCGCCTACTCGAGGCCGTAGTGGCCGATCCCGCCATACGTGTCGGCGATATCGAGCTACTGGATCAGGATGAGCTGTCGCTGCTCGAGCACTGGAACGACACCGTATTCGCATTGGACGGCTCGCACACCCTGGTGTCGCTGTTCGAGGAACAGGTGCTGCGGACGCCTGACGCAACCGCAGTGACATTCGAGGGGTGCAGTCCGGCCCATCCGTCCGACCACCACCCCTCATCGAGTCGCTACGCGACGCTGACATACGCCGAGTTCGCCAGCCGGGTCCATCGGCTGGCGCGATGGCTGGTCGGGCATGGTGTCGGCCCGGATTCGGTGGTCGCGCTCGGCATGCGGCGCTCGCTCGACCTGGTGGTCGGCATGTACGCGGTCACTGTCGCCGGTGGGGCGTACCTACCGCTCGACCCCGACCATCCGGCCGACCGGATCGCCCATGTGCTCGAGACAGCGCGTCCGGTATGGGTGCTGACCTCGGGTAGTGATCTGGAAGTTGTTGCGGCACGGCAGGTTCGGATCGATCGACTCGATCTGACGCGATACTCACCCGCGCCGCTGACCGCGAGGGACCGGCTCGGCGTACTGTTGCCGGGGCACACCGCGTATGTCATCTTCACCTCCGGTTCGACCGGCCGTCCCAAGGGGGTAGCGGTATCGCATGCCGCGATTGTCAACCGGTTGGTGTGGATGCAGTCGGAGTATCGGCTGCACGCCGAGGACGCGGTATTGCAGAAGACCCCGGCGACCTTCGATGTCTCGGTCTGGGAATTCTTCTGGCCGTTGCAGAACGGCGCGCGACTGGTGCTCGCACGGCCGGACGGTCATCGGGATCCGGCCTATCTGGCGCGGTTGATCATCGATGAAGGAATCACCGTCGCGCATTTCGTGCCCTCGATGCTGGCGGTATTCCTTTCGGAACCACTTGCGCGCGAATGCGACACGCTGCGGGCGCTATTCGCCTCAGGTGAGGCACTGTCCGCGCCCGCCGCCCAGCGGGCCCGCGAGCTGACCGGTGCCCGCGTGCACAATCTGTACGGGCCGACCGAGGCGGCGGTCGATGTCACCTGCCACGAGGTGACCGATGCCGATGCGGACTCGGTGCCGATCGGCAAGCCGGTGTTCAATACCCGGTTGCTGGTGTTGGACGCGCGGATGCGCATGGTGCCGGTGGGTGTGCCGGGTGAGTTGTACCTCGTGGGTGAGCAGTTGGCGCTCGGCTATGTCGGTAGGCCCGAGTTGACCGCTGAACGTTTCGTCGCGAATCCCTTTGGCGGCGTGGGGGAGCGGATGTATCGCACCGGCGACCTCGTCCGCTGGAATGCGAACGGTGAGCTGGAGTACCTGGGCCGCACCGACTTCCAGGTGAAGCTGCGCGGTTTGCGCATCGAACTCGGCGAGATCGAATCCGCGCTCACCACGGTGCATGCCGTCGATCAGGCCGTCGTCGTGGTTCGCACCGACGAGCGAGTCGGCGATCAGTTGGTCGCTTACCTGGTGGCCGACCCAGCGGTCGACATCGATGATGTGCGCGCGGAACTGGCTGCCGCACTGCCCGCGTATATGGTGCCGTCGGCCTTCGTCGTGCTGGCTGCCTTTCCGCTCAATTCCTCTGGCAAGCTCGATCGCACCGCACTGCCCGCACCGGTCTTCGAGACCGCGACCTACCGTGCCCCCGAGACAGGCACCGAACAAGCCGTCGCAGCGATCATGGGCGAGCTGCTCGGCATCGAGCGAATCGGCGTCGACGACGACTTCTTCGCACTCGGCGGCAATTCACTGATCGCCACCCAGCTGGCCGCTCGGCTGGGTACGGCGCTGGATGCCGAGGTCCCGGTGCGGATGGTGTTCGAGGCGCCGACCGTCGCCGCAATGGCCCCCCGCGCCGCTCGGCTCATCGGCACCAGCGCTCGTCCGGAGCTGACCGCGCGGCACCGCCCCGAGCTGATTCCGCTCTCGCCCGCACAGCAACGAATGTGGTTCCTCAACCGCTTCGATCCCGGCGAAACCGTGCACAATATTCCGGTCGCGATCCGGCTCACCGGAGATATCGACACCTATGCGCTCGCCGCGGCATTGGCCGACGTGATCGCCAGGCATGAAACCTTGCGCACCGTATACCCAGAAATCGACGGCACCGGCTACCAACGAATTCTCGATGCGACGCACGTGCCCCACATCGTCGAGCTGGATTCGTCGGCACTGGTGGACCTGGTAGCCACGCCCTTCGACGTCACGACCGAAATACCGCTGCGCGTCGGCCTGGCCACGCTGTCGGATCGCGAACACCTACTCGCCATCGTGGTACATCACATCGCGGCGGACGGCTTCTCGATGGCCCCGCTCGCCCGGGATATCGCCACCGCATACGCGGCCCGCGCCACCGGCACCGCACCGACGTGGGCGGAACTTCGAGTGCAGTACGCCGATTACGCACTCTGGCAACGCGAGGTCCTCGGAGCCGAGGACGATCCGGAATCGTTGGCGGCACAGCAGCTGCGCTACTGGAATCGCGCACTCGCTGGATTGCCCGCTCAGCTCGATCTGCCCTCGGATCGGCCACGTCCCGCCATTGCCAGCCACGCCGCCGCGAGCACCGCCATCGCACTTGAACCCGCGGTCCGCGACGGCATGGCCGCCATCGCCGCCCGATACGACGCAAGCCCATTCATGGTCGTCCATGCCGCGCTGGCCACCCTGCTCGCGCGACTGTCCGGCATGTCCGACATCGCCATCGGCGCGCCGATCGCGGGCCGCGGTGCCGCCGCGCTCGATGATCTCGTCGGCATGTTCGTCAACACCCTGGTGCTGCGCACCGAAGTGGCTGATTCGGATTCCTTCGCCGCCGTACTGCGTCGCGTCCGCGATGGTGACCTGGATGCCTTCGCCAACGCCGATGTGCCGTTCGAGCGGCTGGTGGAGGTGCTGGATCCGCCGCGCTCGCAGGCGCGGCATCCGCTGTTCCAGATCGCGCTCTTCTTCCAGAATCTCGCGCCCGTATCGGTCGAGTTGCCGGGCATCACCGTCGCCGAATACGAGATCGACTACGAGACAACACAATTCGATCTACAACTGACCGTCGCCGACGACGCGCTGCACTTCACCTACGCCACCGACCTCTTCGACGAGTCGACCATCGCGACCTTCGCCGCACGATTCATCTGGTTGCTCGGTGCGGTGATCGGCGATCCGGAACAGGTGGTCGGCGACATCGATCTGTTCGAGACCGGTGAGCTGGAACGGGTGGTGACCGCGTGGAACGACTCCGCGCACACCGCGTTCGTCGCGGAAATGCTGCTCGACGAATTCGAGCAGCAGGCCGCCGCGACGCCGGACGATATCGCCTTGGTCTTCGGCGAAACCACCATGACCTACGGCGAACTGGACCGCCGAACCAACCGGCTGGCCCGACATCTGATCGCGATCGGCGTCGGCCCGGAGTCGTTGGTGGCATTGGCGATTCGGCGTTCCATCGATCTGGTGGTCGCGATGTACGCGGTGCTCGAGACGGGCGGTGGCTATGTGCCGATCGACCCGGACCATCCGGCGCAGCGCATCGCCCACATCATCGACACCGCCGCACCCATCGCACTGCTCACCACCGAGAACGATCGTCGAGACTTCGGATATGCCGGTGCGACGGTGTGTGTCGATACTGTCGCGCTCGACGGCTATGCCGACGACCCGATCGCGGCGCACGAGCGGTCCGCGCCGATACACCCGCTGAACCCGGCATACGTGATCTTCACCTCGGGATCTACCGGAAAACCCAAGGGCGTCAGCGTCTCGCACGCCGCGATCGTCAACCAGATGACCTGGATGCAGTCCGAGTACCGGCTGACCGCCGAGGACGTGTACCTGCAGAAGACGGCGACCACCTTCGATGTCTCGCTGTGGGGTTACTTCCTGCCGTTGCGCATCGGTGCGACGCTGGTGCTGGCGACCCCGGACGGGCATCGCGATCCCGCCTACCTCGCCGCGACGATCGCCGAATACGGCGTGACCGTCACCGATTTCGTGCCGTCGATGTTGAGCGAGTTCGCCGGACAGATGCGAACACCCGCCGAT
The DNA here is from genome assembly GCF_001612725.1 of Nocardia anaemiae NBRC 100462. Taxonomy (GTDB): domain Bacteria; phylum Actinomycetota; class Actinomycetes; order Mycobacteriales; family Mycobacteriaceae; genus Nocardia; species Nocardia anaemiae. The sequence continues at coordinate 208,311 of NZ_BDAZ01000012.1, forward strand.
CTCGACACCTTGCGCACGGTATTCGTCATCGGCGAAGCGCTGCCCGCCGAGACCGTCCGGGCCTTCGGCGCGGTGAGTTCGGCGCGCCTGCACAACCTGTACGGCCCGACCGAGGCGGCGGTCAGCATCACCCACCGCGATGTCACCGGTCAGATCGACCGCAGCGTCATGCCGATCGGCAATCCGGAGTGGAACAGCCGCGTGTACGTGCTGGATTCCCGGTTGCGACCGACGCTACCGGGGGTCGCGGGGGAGTTGTATCTGGCGGGCACCCAACTCGCCCGCGGCTATCACGGCAGGCCCGACCTTACGGCGGATCGCTTTGTGGCGAACCCATTCGGACCCGCGGGTGAGCGCATGTACCGCACGGGCGATCTGGTTCGCTGGGACACCAGCGGCGCGACCCCGGAACTGGTGTACCTGGGCCGCACCGACTTCCAAGTGAAGTTCCGCGGCCAGCGCATCGAACTCGGTGAGATCGAGGCCGTACTCGCTGCCGTGCCCGGCGTTTCGCAGGCTGCCGCCAGCGTGGTCGCCACGAACACCGGCGACCATCTCGTCGGCTATGTGGTGGGCGATATGCAAATCGATACTGAAGCAGTTCTGGCGACTGCGGCGGATGCGTTGCCGTCGTACATGGTTCCATCGGCGATCGTCGTACTGGCCGCTTTCCCGCTCAACACCTCCGGCAAACTGGACCGAAAGGCACTGCCGGAGCCGGTATTCGACCGCGCCGCCTACCGTGCGCCGGTCACTCCGGCCGAAAGGTTGGTGGCCGAGGCGTTCGAGGCGGTGCTGGCATGGTCGCCGATCGGTGCCGACGACAACTTCTTCGACATGGGCGGCAACTCGCTGATCGCCACCCGGGTGCTGGCTCGGCTCGGCGAGCGCATCGGTCGGGTGCCCGTGCGGCTGCTGTTCGAGGCGCCCACCGTACGTGCCTTCGCGGCACGACTAGCCGATCGAGCAGATGGCCGGGTCGTGCCCCTGATCGCCGGGGCACGCCCCGAGCGCATTCCGCTGGCACCGGTGCAGCGCGGCATGTGGTTTCTCAACCGGCTCGACCCCGACTCGGCCGCGCACAATATTCCGGTCGCGGTGCGCATCGGCGGGGAGTTGGACCAGGCGGCGATGGGTGCCGCGTTCACGGATCTGATCGCCCGTCACGAGGCGCTGCGCACCGTGTATCCGGCCGATGCGCACGGCATCGGATATCAGGTGATCCTGCCCGCCGAACCGGCCCCGGTATCCCTCGTGGTCGAGACTTCCAGCTCCGTGGACGAGCGGATAGCCGAATTCCTCAGTGCTGGCTTCGATGTCACCGCCGAGGTCCCGGTGCGCGCGATCCTGCTGCGAGAGCACGCGACCAGCCATGTGCTCGTCGCCGTGCTGCACCACATCGCGGCGGATGGCTATTCGATGGCGCCACTGCTGCGAGACCTGATGTCGGCCTACCTGTCCCGAGTGGTCGGCGGCACCCCGGTCTGGCCGGAACTCGCCGCGCAGTACGCCGATTACGCGCTGTGGCAGACGGCCGAACTGGATTCGGTCGCGGCCGAACAGCTCAGGTACTGGACCGAAGCGCTGCGGGATCTGCCCGAAGAACTGGCATTGCCCACCGATCGGCCACGCCCGGCCATCGCATCCAAGCGCGGCGGCACGGTGCGTGCCCGCCTCGGCGGTGGTGTCGGTGCCGGTATCCACGGACTCGCCGCGCGTCACAACGCGACACCGTTCATGGTGGTGCACGCCGCGCTCGCCGTATTGCTGTCCCGGCTTTCGGGTTCGGCCGATATCGCCATCGGCACCCCCGTCGCGGGCCGCGGCGCGGCGGCATTGGACGACCTGGTCGGCATGTTCGTGAACACCCTGGTGCTGCGCACACATCCTGATCCGGCCCGCTCGTTCATCGATCTGCTCGACCAGACCAGGACAAACGATCTGGCCGCATTCGCCCATGCGACGGTCCCGTTCGAGCACGTCGTCGATGAAGTCGGCATCGAGCGCTCCCAGTCCAAGCATCCGCTGTTCACCGTGGCGCTGAGCTACCTGAATACCGGTGCGGCGGAGTTCACGCTGCCGGGTCTGGAGTTGACGGCTGTCGAATTCGACGAACCGGTCGCGCGTTTCGATCTCCAGTTCACCGTCGCGGCGGAACTCGATACCGAAGGCCATCTGGCAATCGAACTCGACTATGCGACAGATCTTTTCGACAAGTCGAGCGCGGCCGCACTGCTGCGACGGTTCGGTCGTGTCCTCGGCGCGCTCACCGCGAATCCGTCCGCGCCGATCGGCACCATCGATATTCTCACTCCGGCCGAACGTACCGAACTGCTCGGCAGGCGCGGCGATGAACCGGCGCCGCCGCGTACCCTCGCCGAGCTGATGGCCGCCGCGGTCGCGATGAATCCCGGTGCGCCCGCGCTGATTTCGGACGACCGTGCGTTGACCTATCGCGCACTCGACGAGCACTCGTCGCGCCTGGCCAGAATGCTTATCGGGCACGGCGTCGGTGCCGAAGACTTCGTCGCCGTGGCCATCCCGCGTTCGGTCGAATCGGTACTCGCGGTGTGGGCGGTGGCGAAGACCGGCGCGGCCTTCGTACCCGCCGATCCGACCTACCCGGCAGATCGCATTGCCCACATGCTGTCGGATTCCGGTGCCACCGTGGGCATTACGCTGACCGGATGCCGACCGGGGCTGCCCGGCACCGCCGAATGGCTCGTGCTCGACGCACCGGCCACGGTGGCCCGTATGCGGCATTCGAGCGCGGCACCCCTCGGTCTCGACGAGCTGACTCGTCCGGTGCGCGTGGCCAATCCCGCGTGGATGATCTACACCTCGGGTTCCACCGGTATCCCGAAGGGCGTAGTGGCCACCCACGGCGGCCTCGCAGGTGTGGCGTATGCGCAGCGGGATCGCTACCAGGTCACGGCGACATCCCGGGTCCTGCACGTGGCATCGCCCAGTTTCGACGCATCCATGCTCGAGCTCTTGCTAGCCCTGCCCGCAGGCGCCGCACTCGTGATCGCGCCCGCAGGTGTCTACGGTGGCGCGGAATTGACCGCGCTCATCCGGGATCAACGGATCACCCACGCCTTCATCACCCCGGCCGTGCTACGGACACTGGATCCGAACGAACTCCCCGAACTCACCCACCTGACGGTCGGCGGCGAGTCGTACGGCCCGGATGTGGTGCGGCGCTGGGGAACCGGACGTGTGTTCCACAACACCTACGGCCCGACCGAGACCACGATCATCACCAATATCAGCGCACCGCTGCGGCCCGGCGAGTTCGATCTGGGCAGCACCATTCACGGTATGTCCGCGGTGGTGCTCGACGCCCGATTGCAGCCCGTCCCCGATGGAGTGACCGGCGAGCTGTACTTGCGCGGGCCAGGTCTGGCGCGCGGATATCACGCGCGGCCCGCACTTACGGCGGATCGCTTTGTCGCCGATCCCTACGGTCCGGCGGGCGGGCGGCTCTACCGGACCGGTGATCTGGTGCGCTGGACCGCATCCGGCGCGATCCAGTACGTCGGACGCGCCGACCACCAGGTGAAGGTACGCGGTCTGCGCATCGAACTCGGCGAGATCGATGCGGTGCTCTCGGCGCACGAGTGTGTCGAATTCGCGGTAACCATCGGCCATACGGACGCAACGGGGAGCGTCTCATTGGTCGCGTATGTGGTCGTGAACGAAGCAATCGACACCGCTGAGCTCACGGCCTTCGCCGCACGCTCACTGGCGGCCTATATGGTGCCCGCCGCGATCATGGTCCTCGATGAAATCCGGCTGACGCCGGTCGGCAAGCTGGACCGCAAGGCACTGCCCGCACCGGAGTTCCGTACCGCGACCTTCCGCGCTCCAGAGGCGGCCGCCGAGCGCATCGTGGCCGACGTCTTCGCCGAGGTGCTCGGTCTGACAGCGGTGGGCCTCGACGACGACTTCTTCGCGTCCGGTGGAAACTCTTTGACCGCAACACAATTGGCCGCACGGCTGGGCACGCGGTTGGGCGCTTCGGTCGGTGTTCGACAAGTCTTCGAGAACTCGACAGTGTCGGCCCTGGCGGCCGCCCTCGACACGACGGCGACGCGGGCACGTCCGGCCCTGACCCGACGCACCGACAGCGACCCGGTCCCGCTCTCGCTGGCACAGCAGCGCATGTGGTTTCTCAACCGACTCGACCGCCAGTCCACCGCCTACAACATCCCACTGGCAGTGCGGCTCACCGGCGATCTCGATATCGCCGCACTCAATGCCGCGATCACCGACGTGGTAGCGCGCCACGAAGTGCTGCGCACCGTTTACCCGCAGCACGAAAGCGGCCCCGTGCAGGTCGTGCTGCCGATGGCCGATGCGGGAGCGCCGGTGCTGGCCCCGATTCCGGTGCCGGTCGATGACCTGACTTCCGCGGTCGCGGACTTCGTCGGCGGCGGATTCGATGTCACCGACTCGGTGCCATTGCGCGCCAGGCTTTTCCGCCCTATCGCGGGTGCGACAGCTCTGGATGAGCATGTGCTGGTGGTGGTCGTGCACCACATCGCCGCGGACGGCTCGTCATTGGTCCCGCTGGCACGTGACGTGATGACCGCCTACGCCGCACGCAAATACGGCATGCCGCCGGAATGGACGCCGCTGCCGGTGCAGTACGCGGATTACAGTCGCTGGCAACGGGATCTGCTCGGCAGCGAGGACGACCCGGACTCGCTGATCTCCCAGCAACTCCGCTTCTGGACCGAAACCCTTACCGGACTGCCCGCACAGCTCGCCCTGCCCACCGACCGTCCCCGACCCGCCATCGTCTCCACCCGCGGCCGACATGTCGATTTCAGCATCGACGCCGACGTGCAGGCCAGGCTGATCGATGTGGGCCGAAACAGCGGAGCGACCTTGTTCATGGTCCTGCACGCCGCTTTCGCCGTGCTGCTGGGCCGCCTGTCCGGCACCGCCGATATCGCCGTCGGTACCCCCGTTGCGGGCCGTGGTGCGGCCGAACTCGATGATGTGGTCGGCATGTTCGTCAATACCTTGGTGCTGCGTACGCAGGTGGATGCGGCCACCGGCTTCACCGAACTGCTGGATCGGGTACGCACCGCGGATGTCGCCGCATTCGCCAATGCCGACGTACCGTTCGAGCGGCTGGTCGAGGTGCTGAATCCAGAGCGCTCGACCGCCCGGCATCCGTTGTTCCAGGTCGGCTTCTCCTTCCACAACCAGGCCGAAGCGGAATTCGCACTGGACGGCTTGTCTGCCACCGCAGTCGATTTCGACTCGGAGATATCGCAATTCGATCTGCATCTGGTCGTCACCGATCGGTACGACGCGGTGGGGAACGCGGCGGGTATGGCCGCATCGATCACCTATGCCACCACACTGTTCGATGAAGCCACGGTCGCGGGTTTCGCCGGACGACTGCAACGGCTGCTGGCCGCCATCTGCGCCGAACCGCAGTTGCCGGTAGGTGATCTGCCGCTATTGCACACGGTCGAACGTGACCGGATGCTGGTGTCCTGGAATCGGAGCGAATACGACTTCGCTCCGGCCACCCTCATTGCCGCGTTCGAAGAACAGGTGGTCCGGGCACCGAATGCGGTGGCGATCGTCGATGACGCGGTAACGGTCACCTACAGCCAATTCGCCGCCCGGGTGCACCGACTGGCCCGCGCGCTCATCGGGCGTGGCATCGGCCCGGAATCGCTCGTGGCCCTGGCCATTCCGCGAAGTGTCGACCTGCTCGTCGCCATGTACGCGGTGGTGACCGCGGGCGGTGCGTACGTTCCGCTCGATCCGACCCACCCGCTCGACCGGACCACGAGCGTCCTCGCCGCCGCCAATCCGGCCCTGGTGCTGACCTCGACCGAGCGGCCGATGCTGCCCGGATCGGTGGCGGACCACGATGTAGTCCTGGATATCTCGGTCGCGGCCGGAGTTCTCGACGGGAGTCCGATTCGTGCCGAGGAGCGGCTAGCCGCGCTGACTCCCGCACACACCGCCTATGTCATCTTCACCTCGGGTTCGACCGGAACGCCGAAGGGCGTTGCGGTCCCGCACGCGGCGGTCGCACACCAATTGAATTGGCTGCAAACGGAATACGCGCTGCACATCGACGATGCCACGCTACTGATGACCTCGGCGGCCTTCGATCTCTCGGTCTGGGAGTTCTGGTGGGCTCTGCGCACCGGTGCGCGGGTCGTGCTGGCACCACAAGGCGCACAACGTGACCCGGCACGTGTGCTGGATCTGATCCGACGCGCCTCGGTCACCACGGTGACGCTGGTGCCATCGCTACTGGCCATGCTGGCCGAGGTCAGCGGCGATCAGCGACTGCCGAGATCGCTGCGGCGACTGCTCGTCATCGGCGAGGCACTGCCGACCGCGACCGTCGACCGGATCCGCGCACTTACCGCCGCGCGCATCGATAACCTGTACGGACCCACCGAGGCAGCCGTCTCGGTGACCCGATTCCGCACCGGCACCGGTATCCGTCAAACGGTCGTCCCCATAGGCACACCGGAATCGGGAAACCAGGTCTATGTGCTCGACGACCGGCTGCACCCGGTGCCGACGGGGGTGACCGGTGAGCTGTACCTGGGCGGCGCGCAGCTGGCCCGCGGTTATCACGGCAGGCCGCACCCGAGCGCGGAACGATTCGTGGCCAACCCATTCGGCGCATCGGGCACCCGGATGTACCGCACCGGCGATATGGTCCGCTGGGGGATGGACGGCAACCTCGAATACGTCGAGCGCCGCGACTTCCAGGTGAAGGTACGCGGCTACCGCATCGAACTCGCCGAAATCGAGCACGCCCTGCGCTCACGTCCGGCGGTCGCCGAGGCGGTCGTCATCGCCCATCGCGGTGACCTGCTGGTCGGGTATTTCACCGCAACCGGACCGATCGATCCGAATGCGCTGCGATCCGCGCTGACCGAAACGCTGCCAAGCTACATGGTTCCGACCGTGCTGATGCAACTGACGGCCCTGCCACTCAACGCCAACGGCAAGGTCGACCGGAGCGCCCTGCCCGAACCCGAGTTGGGCTCCCGCGAATTCCGAGCTCCGGAAACAGAGCTGGAGCTGCTGGTCTGCACCGTCTTCGCCCAGACGCTCGACGTGGAACGAATCGGCACGGACGACAACTTCTTCGAACGCGGCGGCAATTCGCTGCTGGCGACTCGACTGGCAACCCAGCTGAGCAACGCACTCGCCGAACAGATCCCGGTGGTGTGGCTGTTCGCCGCGCCGACACCCGCGGGCCTGATCAACCACCTGGAACTGCATCGGTCCGGCCGGGGCCGCGTCGACGCGCACGCCGCCTTCGATGTCCTACTGCCCCTGCGCCCCGGCGGCTCTCGCGAACCGCTGTTCTGCATCCACCCGGTCGGCGGCGTCGCGTGGTCGTTCGCCGGTCTGGCCGCGCACATCGATCCCGAGCGCGCTGTCTACGGCATCCAGTCGCCGGTGCTGAATTCGACAGCGGCGCTGCCGGATTCCATCGAGAACTGGGCCGGACACTACGTCCGTGAAATCCGCTCGGTACAGCCCGAGGGCCCCTACCACCTGCTCGGCTGGTCGCTCGGCGGTGTGCTGGCACACGCCGTGGCGAACCAATTGCAGGACCAGGGCCAACATGTCGCGCTGCTGGCCATGATGGACAGCCCGTTGCACCTCAGCGTGGACGAGACGGCGACGGTACCGGTAACCGACCTGCTCGGCGGCCTACTCGGCGAACAGGCCGACGACATCGATATCGAACTCGACCGTACCCAGCTCGCGTGCCGCATCGCCGAACTCCCGGAACCATTCGCCTCCTTCGGATTCGACCGACTCGGCCGTCTGCTGGACGCGGGCGCGCACGCGCTGGAGCTGATCACCCGCTACCGCCCGCGGCCCTACAAGGGCAATCTCGTCTACTTCACCGCCGCACTCGACGACCCCACCGGAGCCACCGGCGCGGCCAGCTGGTCCGACGCCGTCGACGGCACCGTGCACAACCACGCCGTCCAAGCCACGCACTGGCGCATGACCTCCGAATCCGCCCTCGCCCGCATCGGCCACGTCCTGACCAATGTCTTGGCGCACGCCGACCGGGCCTGAACTCTCCCACCAGGAAGGCCGATCAATGACCAACCCATTCGACGACGATGACGCCCAGTTCTACGTCCTGATCAATGCCGAGGGACAGCACTCCCTCTGGCCGACCTTCGCCGCTGTACCCGGCGGCTGGACCATCGCCTACGGTGCGGCCGCGCGCCGCTCCTGCCTGAAGTACGTCGAAACCAACTGGCTGGATATGCGCCCCAATTCGCTCATTACCGCGATGCGGACCGAGGCCAACTGAATAGGTAGGGCGCGCCGGTACCGCACATCCCTCCCTGCCGACCGGTGCGTCCTACTCCCTCATGCGCGGGTGCGTGGCGTATCGACGACCATCCGAGCCTGCTCGCGCCAATCGTCCACCGCACGACCACGGAAACCCGACAGCGCCGTGTCGAATTGTTTGGCGCGCTTGGTGACGGTGAGGCCGACATAGGTGTGCCCGTTCGTGATCGCGCGGGTCGCCACCGCGCAGGCCTCGTCCACCTCGCCCGAGGCGAGCAGTGCGGTGGCGTGTTCGAACCGGACCAGCGCCGGTTCCATCGTCTCGCTCGGGTCGTAGAGCCCGATAGCTCGCTCGGATGCCAGGGCGGTCTGCTCGGCGCGGCCCAAGCGGGAGTAGCCGATCGCCTGATAGAAGGCGAGCTTCTCCGGACGGAAGGAAAATATGCCGATCGAGAGTTGTTCCGCGGGAACATTTTCCAGTGCCCGCTCCGATCGCGAGATGCAGCGGGCGAAGCCGTCGAAATTGCCGAGGCTGGCGTGCGCGCGGGCCGCCATTCCCCACAGCCAGGCCGCCGCCGGACCGTGGCCCGGATTTTCTTCGAGGCGGGGGCTGAGCAGGTTCAAAACTTCCTTCGGATTATCGCTATAGGTTGGCAAATATGACATTCCGGCCAGTGCGATGTCCTCGGAATAACGATCTCCGATGTCCTGGGCGGCATGAATTGCGGTCGTGTACCACAATCGCGCCTGACCGAAATGTCCCTCATTGAACAGAATTTCACCGACCACATTCGCCAAGCGCCCGGCCGTACGGACCAGTCGGATTTGATGGTGCGTCGCCTGACGCTCCGCGAGACTGCCGCGGACTGCCCGGAATTGGTCGAGCGTGGTCTGCAGCAACTCGTGCGGCGGGACCTGCACGACGCGGGTGCCGAGGGCATCGACGGATTGCTCGAGCAGGCCGAGCCGTCGTTCGCTCATCGAACCCGCGTCCAGGGTAGCGAGCATCTTCTCCGGCTCGCTCGCGACCATCTCGGCCGCCTGACCGGCCAGGCCCGCGCCGATGCAGGCCAATAACAATCGCCTTCTCACGTCGTCATCCTCGACTTCCTTGTCGAGCCCGATGTCCCTACCGAGCTGTATCCGATCGAGCGCCGCGCTCGTGTCTTCGGTACCGCGGGCCGTCGTCGGTCCCGCGATCGCGCGCTCGAATCGCGCGACGACGACCGAATCGGCCTCCGAGAGCACTCGATCGAGCAATCGCCTGCTTGCGGCATGCATCCGGGTTGTCCGGCCGTTCTCCCACAAGATCACGGTGCGCGGGGTGACGCCCACCAGGCGTGCGAACTCATAGCGACTTCGTTTCATCGCCACGCGAAGAGCGAGTACGTCTTCGCCGGTCCAGTCGACCTCAACCATAGGTCCCGCTCCCTTGCACCAGGCTGAATCAATCGAAAATTACTCGCATTTATCGCCTTCGGCTCTGTTATCCACCGAATCGCAACAGGCACTCTGAAGCGGTACCCGGCACCGGGTTTGTGCCCCAACCCTTTCGGGGGTGCCGACTCTGCCGGATCCCGACGCACGGTCCCGACGCTGTTCGATCCGCAGCGTTGAAGGCGGGTTCCGGTGGGGGCGCCGGTGCTGGGTGCACTTATCTCTTCGCTGGAGGTGAACAATGGACGTTTTGCATTCGGATATCCGAGAATTGTGGCTCGTGCAGAGCCGCGACTGCAATCAAGAGCCGGTGGGTCTGAGCGATGACCGAGCGCGCTTCATTCTGTCCGTTCACGCCGGACACGGCGCCCGCTGCCGACAGTATCTGGCCGCCTCCGCACACTGTTACCGGCGCGCCGCCGAAAAGTAGCCACCGACATGATGAGGGGTCTCGGTGCGGCGCTCGGTTAGCCAGCGCCGCACCGGGTTCGACGCTTCAGTGCTGTGAGCGCTCGGCGAAGACGTTGCGTGCCACGGTGATTCCGTTCAGTGCGGCCGGGAATCCGGCGTAACCCGCCATCTGCGTGATGATTTCGACAACCTCGGTCTCGGTACCACCGACATTGAGCAGGCCGTGGATGTGCACGCCGAGCTGTGCCGCCGCGGTACCGAGCGCGGTGCACATGGCGACGGTGACCATCTCACGGGTCTTCAGGTCGAGTCCGGGACGCGAATACACGTCGCCGAAGGAGTATTCGATGATGTAGCGCCCCAGATCCGGTGCGATATCGGCCAGCGAGGCGATGACCTGTTCGCCTGCGTGCCCGTCGATCTCGCTGAGCTTGGCGCTCCCACGCTCGAACCGGTCACCGGTCGGTGCCGGTGCGGGTTCTGCCGGTGCGGGGAGATCGGTACGGGCGTCGAACACTTCGCGCGCAGCACCCAGCCCGTTCAAGGCGGCGGGAAACCCCGCGTACACGCTGACGTGGATCAGCGTCTCCACGATTTCCTCCCGCGTGCACCCCACATTCAGCGCCCCGTCGATGTGGAACCGCAACTGCGGCGCGGCATTTCCCATCGCGGCCAGCGCCGACACCGTCGCCAACTGCCGCTCCCGCAACGTCAACCCCGGCCGCGACAGAATGTCGCCGTACCCGAACTCGACGGTCATCCGCCCCAGGTCCGGCGCGATATCGGCCAGACTGTCCAATACCGCGGGCCGCTCCTGCCCACCGATCTTCTGCAGCAGCGCCAACCCGCGCTCGAACCGATCCGAGGTCTCTGTCTTCGTCATGCCCCGAACTCTAGAAGTTGGAGCACGCTCCAACGCAAGTCCTGACTCACCCCGGCTAGCCCTCGGCCGTGACAAGGGCGCAGTTACCACCCACCGCATCCGCCCAGGCCCTGGTCACCGCGTGCGTGAACCGCAGAGTCCACGGCTGTCGCATAGCCAGTGGCAACCTCGCACAAGCCGCAACCTATGCGAGGTACGCATTGGATGTGCGTGACGTTAGTCGGGCTCGTCGTACTCGGTGGGCCAGCCGTCTTCGCCGACCTCGTACACGGAGCCGTCCGCGTGGTGACACAGCGGGCGGCTGTCGGTAGGAGCGAGTTCGAGCTTGCGCCAGGTGTCTTGGTGGAAGGCGACGAGTAGCGCTTCGATGGACGGTGAGATTTCGTTTCGCGGTGGTCGAGACATGCTGCGTCACAACGAGTTCGGAAGGTCGGTCCGGCTCAGAAGAGCGGCCCAGTACTCGTCGCGCAGGACATCCCACAGATCCTCGTGCTGGGGAAACAGCTCTCGGGCGTCAGCCAGGTCCGCATCGGCGTCGAACACGACCGTGCCGGGTTGGGCACTCAGCAGCGTCGTGCGCGACGGCAGGCGATAGGCCGTAAACGACTCTCCGGAAAGCTGTAAGCGCAGGATGCGGGCGGAACTTCCGATCAACTGCCAGACCGCGACCTTGCCGCCGTCCTGGGTTCGACTGGTGCGCAAGGCATCTCGACGCATTACGAAACCTCACCGTCCGTGCACCCGGTGTCGGAGGACTCGACCCCCCGGCATCGGGGCGACTCGGAGAGAGCAGACTGCTCGGCCCACTCGCGGACCGCGCCCGCGAACTGTTCGACCACATCGACCGGCGCACCGCGATAAGCGGTCGGCGGACCGACGAAGGGATCTCGCTGTGGCAGTTCTCGATTCGGCACGTGCCGACCTCCCCGGACCTCGACGATGGTGGGTGCGCTCGGGCCCCGAAAACAACTCCTGATCTGGGAAAAGTTCTCTCCGAGCGCGGTTTCAGCACACCACCGTGCCGGTGACCGTACGAGTGAAATCCGAATGTTCAGATGAACTCGCGGAAAGCCCCAAGACGCTGTGCGAATGTGCTGTAAAACCGTGTTCGGAATTCGAGCGCAAGTGCATTCACTGTGTGGGGAGGAATCCGATGTCTGAGGAGTCGCCGACGCTGCTGCGCCGCCAGCTGGGCCGTTTCCTGCGCGAGAAGCGCGAGGGGCGCGGCTTTGCAATTCAAGATGCCGCCACGGCAGTTCAGCTGAGCTACAACGGATTACAGCGCCTGGAGACCGGCCGCACCGTTAAACCGCGGCGTCAGGATGTGCGCGAGTTATGTTCGCTGTATGAGGTGGAGCCCGATGCCACCGAGCAGGCGGTCGGACTGGCCTCGCGGGCAGCGGCGGCCAAAGACGAGGGCGGGATCACGTCCCTCGGTGGACTGTTCAGCGACGCGTTCAACATGTATGTCGACATGGAACGTGCTGCGCGCCGCCTGATCTCCTACCAAGAGCTGGTGCCCGGCCTGTTGCAAACCCCGGACTATGCGCGAGGCATGATCCGTGCGTTCTACGTCGATGGCAGTGAGGAAGACATCGAACGTCGCGTGCAGGTCCGGCTCGATCGACAGGTCATCGTCACGCGAAAGGTACGGCCGCTTGCATTGGAGGTCCTGCTGCATGAGTCAGCCCTGCATCGAATGATCGGTGGCCCACAGGTCATGTCGGCACAGCTTCGCCAACTCGCCGAGAGGAGCACTCTCCCGAATGTCACCGTCCGGATACACCCATTCACCGCCGGGTCCGTGTGGGGACTGCCCGCAGTCCCGTTCGTGTTACTCGACTTCGGAACGGACAGCAAGAGAGAGCCTGTCGAGCCGCCCGTGGTCTATCTCGATGGCGCGATGAGCAGTGATCTGTACATTGACCGGCCCGAACTCGTGCAGCGCTACCATGAGTACGCTGAGGCCGTTCGGTGCACTGCGCTGGATGAGACAAAGTCGCGAGACCTGATACGGCAGGTAGCAAGGAGATTCAGTAGTGAACGTTGACCTGTCCAAGGCGAGCTGGTTCAAGAGCACCTATAGCGAGACGAGCGGTCAATGCGTGGAGGTTGCGTTCCTCGACGGTGGCTTGGTCGGCGTCCGTGATTCAAAGAATCCCATCGCAGCGGCGCTGGTCTTCACGCCCGGTGAGTGGGCTGCGTTCACCGCTGGCGTAGTGAACGGCGAATTCGCTCAACCCTAAGCTCGTTCCACTCTGCCGAGTTCGGTTCACACAGGCGGTGAAGGAGAAGTACGGTGACCGTTGACATCTCCAGGGCGCGCTGGCTCAAAAGCAGCTACAGCGCGTCGAATGGTCAGTGCGTGGAGGTCGCATTCCTTGACGGAGGCATAGTCGGCGTCCGTGACTCGAAGAATCCCACTAGCCCGGCGCTGGTCTTCGCTCCCGGTGAGTGGGCCGCCTTCACTGCTGGCGTGGTGGCGGGAAGGTTCGACAGTGAACGTTGACCTGCCTGGGGCGCGTTGGTTCAAGAGCAGCTATAGCGAGTCCAGTGGTCAGTGCGTAGAGGTCGCCTTCTTCGACGGCAACACGATTGGCGTTCGCGACTCCAAGAATCCCACTGGCCCAGCGCTTTTATTCACCGCCGGTGTCTGGGCTGCCTTCACCGCTGGCGTTGTCGACGGCGAGTTCGAGCGCCGATAGTGTTCCGCTTCGGAGCTATCGAGCCCGGTCCGAACTTCGGATCGGGCTCGATCCATGTCTGGGCGATAGATCACCCGCTGGTGCTAGGGGGCCACCCCGGGGAGATCTCAGGGGGCGACCCGGATGTGGGGGTTGGCGGAAATTCCTAGCGTCGAGGTATGCGCCTTGTGACGTCAGGTATTGCTGCTGGTGTGGTTGCCCTACTCGTGGGGTGCGCGCCGGGTGCGGGGAAGGATGCGTCGGAGGAGGTGTCGGAGAACAGGATTCGGGTGGTCCAGGGGGATATCGATCAGGCGGTCGAGGGTGGGGTCACGGGGATGATCGCGACGTTGACCGAGAACGGGCAGACGGTCACGCTCACAAGCGGAGTGGCCGATATCGGTACCCGTGCGCCGATTCCGGTCGCGCAACCGCAGCGGGTGCGGATCGGCAGTATCAGCAAGACGTTCACCAGTGCGGTGGTGTTGCAGTTGGTGGCGGAGGGCAAGGTTCGGCTCGATGAGCCGGTGGATACCTATCTGCCGGGGCTGTTGCGGGGCGAAGGGATCGACGGGCGGGCGATCACCGTGCGTCAGATCCTGCGGCACCAAAGCGGTTTGCCGGAACTCACCGATGACCCCCGCGTCGACGAGTATGCGGCGGCGCTGGCGGGACGGATCATGACACCGGCCGAGCAGATCGCGATAATCCTCAGCATGCCAGCGGATTTCGCGCCCGGTGCGCGGTTCGAGTACAGCAACTCGAACTACATCGTGGCGGATCTGCTGGTCGAACGGGTCACGGGTGCGGCGTATGTCGACGAGTTGAATCGGCGGATCCTGAAGCCGTTGGGGCTCGACGACACCTACCTGCCCGCGCCGGGCGAGCTGGATATCCGGGGACCGCATCCCAAGGGCTACGCCGATATCGATGGCGTGGTCACCGATGTGTCGCGTATCGAACCTTCGGTGCCGTGGGGTGCGGGCGGAATGGTCTCCACCGGCAACGATCTGAACCGCTTCTATCAGGAGCTGCTGGCCGGACGGGTCGTTCCGGCCGCCGAACTGCGGGAGATGCGGACCGGTGTGCCGATGGGGCAGGCGGATATGAACTACGGACTCGGCATCAGCTCCACTCGGCTGCCCTGTGGCGCAGAGTATGTCGGGCACACCGGCGGCATCTACGGCTTCCTCACGGTCTCCGGCGCCACACCGGATGGTCGGGCGGTGACCTACGCCTATACGAAGTCACCGAAAGCCATGCCCGATCTGACGACCATACTTTCGCACGCTCTCTGCCCTTGAGGAGAATCAGTAGCAACATCGTGGCGGTGCGTGATGGGCGGCGAATTCACGTGATCATTGCGCCTGAGACTAGTTGCGCTCCGATCTACTGAACGGAATCCGTCACGTATCAGAAGAATAGTCGGTAACATCTTGCGACATCGCAGGCGCCTGCGCGCGGCTCACATGGACGTGGCAGGCCGGATGGTCGGGAGATTCAGCATGCGGACCAAGCAGTCGCGACGAACATTCATGAGAAACGCCGCCATGGTCGGTGGTGTCGCAGCCGCCATGACATTGGCGCCCACCGGCGGTCGGGCCAGCGCCCAGCCGGGCCGATCCGTGGCGGTCTTCGGCGCGGGGCCCGCGGGTCTGACCGCGGCGCACGAACTAGCCGAACGCGGCTTCGCGGTCACGGTGTACGAGAAGCTCGGCGCCTTCGGCGGCAAGACCCGCAGTATCTACGCCGACGGGCTACCCGGCGAACACGGATTCCGCAGCTTCTTCGGCTTCTATCACAATCTGCCCGATACGCTGCGCCGGATCCCCTTCCCCGGCAACGCGAACGGCGTATGGGACAACCTGGTGCGACTCAATGCGGCAATGATCGCGGGCATGGATCGGCACAATCTCACCGTCCCCCTGCCGCTCCCACTGCCGTTGTCCCAATTTCCGATGACGCCTAAAGGATTCATCGACTCTGTCGCATCGGTTTTCGAATCGCTGTTCCGGCTGCCGCTGCCCGAGGCGGTCTTCGCCGCGGAGCGCTTGGCCGTCTACGTCTCCAGCAGCACCGAGCGCAAGCTAGGGCAGTGGGAGCGTATGACCTGGACCGATTTCGCGCGCCTGGACAACTCGTCCCCGGAATACAATCGCTTCCTGGGCGACGGCTTCATCCGCGAACTCGTCGCCACCAAATCCGCCAACTGCAGCGCACATTCGATCGGGCTGGTCGGCGAGGAATATGTCTGGTCGCTGCTGAACCTCAACAACGACAGCGACGGCAAGGGCAACGACCGTGTGCTCAACGGCCCCACCACCGAGGCGTGGATCAATCCGTGGATCGACTATCTGCGCTCGATCGGCGTGACTTTCCAACTCGGCCAGCGTCTTTCGGGCTTCGACAGCGACGGCGCGCATCTCACCTCGGCCACCGTGACCGACCAGGGCGGCGCGCGTCATCGGGTGGAGGCCGACTACTACCTCTGCGCCATCCCGCTCGACAAGTTCCCCGACGTGCTCACCGACGATATGGCCGCGGCCGACCCGAATCTCGAGCGCATCCGGAACCTGCAGGCCGCCTGGATGGTCGGCATCCAATTCTTCCTGCGCAAACGCGTGGACCTGGCCAATGGCCACGTCGGCTACAACGACGCGCCATGGGGACTGACCTCGATCAGCGAGGCGCAATTCTGGCGACGGCCGCTGACCACCTACGGCGACGGCACCGTCCAGGATGTGTTGTCCGCCATCATCTCCGAATGGGAAGAGCCGGGCACCTTCAACCGCAAGCCCGCCATGCAGTGCACCCCCGAGGAGATCGCCAGCGAAACCTGGGCGCAGATCAAGGCGCACGTCAATGACGACGGCGAAGTCCAGCTCAGCGACGATATGTTGCACTCCTGGATGATCGACCCGGCCCTCACCGATGCTGGCACGCCCGAAATCGCCTACGACGACGCGATTTTCATCCAGAACCCCGGCTCGTGGTCCGACCGCCCCGACGCCGCCACCGCAATCGACAACCTCTTCCTCGCAGGCGACTGGATCAAGACCGGCATGAATGTCGCCTGCATGGAGGGCGCGAACGAAGGCGGCCGCCTCGCCGCCAATGCCATCCTGCACGCATCCGGCTCATCGGCCGGACTCGCCATTGTCACCCCCCGCTTCACCATGCCGCTCTGGGAACCGCTCAAACTCGTCGACCGCGAGCTCTACAAAGCGGGCCAACCCAATATGTTCGACATCATCGACCGTCGCTACCCGATCCGGTAGCCGACCAGGGCCTTCCATAGGCTCGCGCCATGCGCGTACTTGTCACGGGAGCTGCGGGTTACCTCGGTCGGGCCGTCGTCGCGGCCTTGGCGGCGGCCGGGCACGACACCGTCGCCATGGTGCATTCGGAGCAGCCGAACATCGCGCATGCCAACCAGATCCGCGTTGCCGACCTGCTCGACTCAGATGCACTTCGCAGCGCTGTCGACGGCATGGATGCGGTGTGTCACCTGGCCGGGCTGACCCGGGTGCGGGAGTCGATGGCCGACCCACTCTGGTACTTCGGTGTCAACACCGTCGGGACCATCGCCCTACTCGATGCCATGTCGACCGCCGAGGTGCCCCGGCTGGTATTCGCCTCGACCGGCGCGATCTACGGCGATGTCGGTGGGCGGCCGATCACCGAGGAACTCCCCGATAACCCACCCCATCCGTACGCGAGCAGCAAGCTGGCGGCCGAAGCAGCCGTCGAAGCCCACGATGCCGCCGCTGCTGTACTTCGGCTGTCGAATGTGGCGGGCGGATGCGATCCTGACCCCACTCGGCTCATCCCGAGGGTGCTCAGAGCTGCGGCACGGAATGAACCGTTGCAGGTCAACGGCGACGGCACCTCGGTCCGTGACTATGTGCACCTTTCCGATGCCGTGAATGCGTTCGTAGCCGCGCTCGAACACCTGCCATCGCCGGGCACGACCGAGCGGTACGTGATCGGTAGCGGTCGGGGCGCGAGTGTCCGCCAGGTTGTTGCCGCCGTCGAAAAGGTATCGGGACGTCGCGTGCCACTCGTCCATCGCCCGGCGGTGCCGGAGCCGAGCGCGCTGGTCGCCGATCCCGCCAAGGCGATGAACCAATTGGATTGGGTGCCAACGTATTCCGATATCGCGGCGATAGTCGACCAGATGTGGCGGGTCTACTCGGACTAGCGGTGCTGCTACTCCCGGATGTGGCAGCGCGGATCGGTCCGTTGCTGTCGCTGGATTGCCTCGGCATCCGCGTTGCCCTCATCGAACGCTCCTGTCGTCCGAACCGGCGCGAAGCAGGCAAGCGGCCGGTTATGTTACTCGAGATTCTCGATGATTTGAACCGAGTGTAGCTGGTTGTACTGGGTTCTCTACCGAGATTCACCGAACTAAGTGTTCTCAAGTTCTTCCACAGCCGACGGAATCATGCGTAACATACGGACCCATACCCGACCGATCGCAGCGTGATCGGCCGCACTCGCGCCGCAGCGATACCTCGTCCCGGTGCGTATCGGCCGTGCCGCGCGGGCGGCGCGAGAAAGGACACAGGCGCATGCTCGAGAAGCTGGATCGAATATTCAGCTACGAGATGAAGGTCTCCGAATTCCTCGGCACCATCATCATTCTCGCCATTCCATACGGGATCGTCGGCCTCATCTGGACGCTGACCCACACCAGCCATCTGCATCGCATGCACGGCATCGACGTGGTCATCTCCTTCCTCGGCTCGATCGTGTGCTGGCCGGTGCTCACCTTCTCGAATGTGTGCATGACCTGATGATGATCTTGGTTTGGCTCATCGACATCTTGGTGATCGGCGTCAAGATCCTCGGGGGGCGGATGAAAGTCAATCCGGTGCTGCGCTTCGGGCTCTGGCTCGCCGTGCTCAGCACCGCCTTCGCGGGTATCGCCGTGGTCGGCTATCTCCTCGTCCTGCTGCAGCATCAACTCAGCGGGTCGGCATGAGCAGCCAAAGCACCGAAAGGCCAACGGATTTAGAACGCGCGGTCGAAGACCTGAAAGGCTTGTGGCAACGGCATCCACAGCGATCACTGGAGACGTTGGGTCGCCAGGTCCGGCTCATGCGCGATGCCTTCGCAGAGATGCTGCGCGCGATGTTGGTGCGCCGCTTCCCCTTTCACGAGTTCATCAAGCAGTGCGCGTTCATGGCGAGCGTTTCGGCCGCACCGACCGTATTCGTCGCGATTCCGGTCGCCGTCGTCGTCTCGATCCAGGTCGGTGCGCTGGTGAATCAGGTTGGTGCGACGACCTTTATCGGCGCGGTCAGTGGTCTCGGCATTATTCGGCAGGGTGCGCCGCTGGTCACCTCGCTGATGATTGCGGGTGCGGTCGGTTCGGCCATCTGCGCCGACCTCGGCTCTCGCACCATTCGCGAGGAGATCGACGCGATGATGGTGATGGGTGTCGATCCGGTGCGCCGACTGGTCGCGCCGCGACTGCTGGCCGCAATCCTGGTCAGCATCCTGCTGTGCGGATTCGTGGTCTTCGTCGGGTTCGCGACCGGCTATATGTTCAACGTGTACGCCCAGGGCGGCACGGCGGGTTCGTTCATCAGCACCTTCGCCTCCTTCGCGGTGGCGAACGATCTGGTGATCGCGCTGGTGAAGGCCGCCATCTTCGGTGCGCTCACCGCCATCATCGCCTGCGATATCGGTCTGCACACCAAGGGCGGTCCCGGCGGGGTCGCCAACTCGGTGAATGCGGCGGTGGTCAACTCGGCGCTGATGTTGTTCGCGACGAACATCATCATCACCCAGATCTACAACACGCTGTTCCCGGCGAAGGTGATCTGAGATGGGTACCCGATACACCCCGCCCGCCCTGAAGCCGTTTCGCGCGGTGGGCGCGGTCGCCAGCGTGCCGATTCAGGCCAACCGGCGACTCGGCCATCAGGCGATCACCTTCTGCCAAGCGGTCGCGGCGATTCCGTTCGTGCTCAGGCACTATCGCAAGGAAGTGCTGCGGCTGACCGCCGATGTCGGCTGGGGCAATGGTTCGCTCATCGTCGGCGGCGGCACGGTCGGCGTGGTCATCATCCTGTGCGGATTCGGCGGGATCACCGTCGGCATGGAGTCCTACACCGCGCTGAATCTGCTCACCATGAATCCGCTGACCGGCGCGATCTCTGGTTTCGCGACCACGCGTGAAATCGGTCCGATCCTGGCGACTCTGGCCTTCGCCATCCAGGCGGGCTGTCGCTTCACCGCGCAATTGGGTGCGATGCGGATCTCCGAGGAGATCGATGCGCTGGAATCCATTGCCATCCGGCCACTTCCATATCTGGTCACCACGCGGATGATCGCCGCCACGCTGACCATCGTCCCGCTCTACAGCGTCGGCCTCGCCGTCGCGTATCTGATGACGAAGCTGGCCGTGCTATTCCTCGGCGGCACCTCCGCTGGCACCTACGACCACTACTTCTTCCAGTTCCTCAACGGTATCGATGTCCTGTTCTCGGTCGTCAAAGTGGTTGTGTTCGTCCTCATTTCGACCTTTATCCAGTGCTACTACGGCTATATCGCCACCGGCGGTCCGGAAGGCGTCGGCCACGCCGCGGGCCGTGCGATCAAGATGGTGATCGTCGTCATGGTGTTTGTGAATCTGTTTCTGACCCTTGCGATCTGGGGAATCGACCCCGGATTCCGGATTTCGGGATAGGTGGCGATGCTGCTCGATCCAAGTGGGCGCGGACCCACCGCACGTCAACTCACCCTCGCCGGAATCGCCATGGCCACGGCGGCGGCATTGCTGCTGTACCTGCTCGGCCTGCGCTATACCGGATATTTCCAGGACAAGGTGTCGGTCGTCGCCGTGCTCACCAGCACCGGCGACGGGCTGCCCACCCATGCCGATGTGAAATTCCGCGGCATGGTCGTGGGTTCGGTGGCCGGTGTCGATGTCGTCGCCAGGGGCGAACGTCAAAATGCGGCATTGGATCTGAAACCCGCTGTGGCTGGCCTGGTTCCGGCGAATGTCACGGCGCGGGTGATCCCCAACAATATCTTCGGCGTGACCGCCATCGAACTCGTCGACAACGGGCACGCGACCGAAACCCTGCGCGCCGGCGCGCGAATTCTCGAGGACACCAGCGAAGGGACAGTGCGGTTGCAGACCACGCTCAGTGTGCTGCGCGATGTGCTCGACCACATCCAGCCGGAGAAGCTGGGCCGGGTGCTCGCGACACTCGCCGACGCGCTGGATCCCGCCGCGCGGGTGCCGGGTTCCACCATCGAACGCCTCGATACCTGGCTCACCCAGGTGCACGCGATTCCCGGCATCGGCGATCTGCTCGGCAATCTCGGCCGGGCGGTGACGGCGCTGAGCGTTTCGGCGCCGGAGCTGGTCGGTGTGCTCTCCGATTCGGTGACCACGGCGCGCACACTCACCGAGCGGCGCGACAACCTGGTCGCACTGCTGACCAATGCCAGCGGCGCGGTCGATTCGCTCAATTCGCTGTTCGCACGCAATCCGGACGCCGGGAAGGATCTGGTCGTCGGACTCGACGGCCTGTTCGGCGGTCTGGCCAGGGATCCGCAGGCCATCCCGGATACCGCCGCCAACCTCAATGCCACGCTGCGGCGACTCGGCACGGCCTTCGGATTCGGACCGGGTCGGCTGGTGTGGAAGATGGATGTCAGCTTCACGCCGTTCCAGCAGTACACGGCCAAGGACTGTCCGCACTACGGCACCATGTCCGGTCCGCGCTGTGGTGGTAGTACGGTGCCGGATGTCGCACCGCCGCAGGAGTTTCCGCTGCAGCTGATGCCGCAGCGGTTGGCAGCCGCGGGTCCAGCGCCCCTTGCTCCAACGCAAGGCCTACCAGGTATTCCCGGACTACCGAGTATTCCCGGGCTGCCGACGATTCCGGGCAGCACCGCACCAGCGGCGGATCGATCGGCCCAGCCGAATTCGGATCTGCGCGGCCTCGATGCCGCGGCGGCGATCGTCGGCGGCCGACCGACCACCGCGCAGTACCTGCTAATGGCTCCGATACTCGCCGGTGGCTCGGTGACCGTCTACGACACCGCACCGGACGAGGGGCGGTGAGCACATGAAATCAGGGAAAGCACTAGCCGGATTCAGTCTGTTCGCCGTGGTCGCGATGCTGCTGACGTACACGATCTGGTCGACGCTGCAACGTTCGGTGACCGGCGATACCGATTCGTACTCGGCCACTTTCACCGATGTGCTCGGCCTTCGGGTCGGCGATGACATCCGGATGGCGGGTGTGCGGGTCGGGCGCGTCGACGCCATCGATTTCGACGGCGACTACAAGGCGCGGGTGGACTTCCGCATCCAGCGCAACCAGCGCCTGACCACGACAACGAAAGCCCTTGTGCGCTACCAGAATCTGATCGGCCAGCGCTATATCGCGCTGGCTCCCGGCAAGGACGAGGGCACCGTGCTGACTGCCGGGTCCGCGATTCCCGTCGAGCGCACCGAACCCTCGTTCGATGTGTCATCGCTGCTGTCGGGTTTCGAACCGCTGTTCAGTGTGCTGCAACCGGATCAGGTCAATTCGCTCTCGGAAACCTTGATCCAGGCCCTGCAGGGCAACAATGTCTCGCTCAGTGCGCTGATCACCCAGGCCGCCGAACTCGCGGGCACCTTCGGTCAGCGGGACAAGATTCTCGGCGATGTCATCGGCAATCTCAGCAGTGTGATCGCGGGGCTGGCCAATCGCAGCGGCGAATTGGAAACCCTTATCACGCAGGCGCGTTCACTGGTCGAATCGCTCTACGCACAGGGAGAATCACTGAAGTCCTCGGTCGAAACGGTGGCGAAGTCCACCGATTCGCTGGCGGCGCTGATCGGTCAGGTGAAGCCGAATCTGGCTCGGGCACAGAACGATGCGACCAGCGGTGTCGCGCTGCTGATCCTCAATGGCGCGTCCTTGGATCAGGCGGCGGTCGAGCTGCCGACCGTCCTCAATGGACTCGCCCGGTTCACCAGCTACGGCGCATACGCCAATGCCTACATCTGCTCGCTGGACGTCTCGCTGTGGGGCGTGCTGCTGCCACCCGGCCTGTTCTCGCAGGTCGGCGGCAATTCTCATTCGGAGGTCTGCCGATGACCGCATTGCTGAGTCGGAGGCGCAATCGCCTGTTGTGGCTCGGACTGCTCGCGGCGGGTTCGGTCGTCGTGCTGCTGGTCGGCTCGAGTGCGTTATCGCAGGCGCATCTGGGCGATAAGACGATTCACGCCGAGTTCGCGCAGGCGGCGGGCCTGCGATCGGGAGCGTCGGTGGATGTCTCCGGCATCGAGGTCGGCGCGGTGAGTGCCGTGCGACTCGACGGCGCGAAGGTCGTCGTGGACCTGAAGGTGCGCAAGGATCTTCGCCTCGGGCCCGATGCCTCGGCCGCCATCAAGATGACGACCATTCTCGGCAAGCTGCACATCGAATTGCTGCCGGGAAATGGCAAAGGACTGCCGGACAATCGAATTCCGCTGAAGCAGACCTCGGTGCCCTACAACCTCGGCAAGGTTCTCCGGGATCCGACCTACAAATCGTCCTTCGAGCGGATCGAACGCCTGGATCCGGCGAAACTGCGGCAGTCACTGGATGTGCTCAGCCAGCAGATGGGTGACTCCCCACAGCTCACCGTCGAGGCGCTGAACAGCATAGGCGCGCTGGCCAAGGTGATCAATGATCGCCGCGACGAGGTGGACACCCTGCTGAAGAGCATGGATCAGGTGGCCCAGCTGGCCTCCGACAACCGCAATAGCGTGCTGCTGCTACTGACGCGCGGCGAGGCCATCGGCAATGCCGTCGCGCTGCGCCAGAACCTGCTGAAACAACTGCTCGACAATGTCGCGAGCCTGTCGAGGTTGCTGCAGGAGATGGGGCTGGAGAACCAGGATCAACTCGGTCCGCTCATCCAGAATCTGAACACCATGTCCGAGGGCCTGGAAAAGAACCGGGACAACCTCGATTCGCTCTACGAGATCATGCCGGTCGCACTGCGGCAGTTCAACAATGCCTTCGGCAATGGCCCCTACGGCGATGTGTGGGCGCCGTGGGTTTTTCCGGACAACTGGCTGTGCTTTGCCCAAGCCGTACAGGGGTGCAACTGATGAAGACGCGGACCTTACTGAAATCGGCGGTGCTCGGTCTGGCCGTAATGGTGGCCACCGGCTGTTCGCTGCTGCCCGATAGTCTCACCGCACTGCCCGATCAGTATCTCGGCGAACACCTTCAGATCAGTGCGGACTTCGAGAATGTCGCCGGTCTCTATGCGGGCAATGACGTTGCGGTACTCGGTGTTCCGGTGGGGCGGGTCGATACCGTGACCCCCAAGGGCAGCTACGTCGAAGTCACCATGTCCATCGATAAGGGCGTGCGCATTCCGGCCGACGCGATGGCGGCGCTGGTTTCACCACAGCTGATCACCAACAGACATGTGGAACTCGCCCCCGCCTACGAGGGCAGTGGTCCGGTACTGACCGACGGCCAGCACATTCCGCTCGCCCGAACCCGCACCCCGGTCGAACTCGACCGCATTCTCGAAACCTTCGATCAACTCGGCGCGGCATTGAAAGGCGACAGCGAAACCGGGCCGATGGCAAGCCGCGTACTGTTCCCGCTGCTGAACGGCAATGGCGATAAGCTGCGCGAAACGCTGGACGATCTGTCGTCCGCGTTCGAGGTCACCCTCGCCAACGGCGATCAGATCTCCAATACCATTGTCGAACTCAATGAGATCACCGAAATCATTGCCCAGAACGACCAGACGGTAAGGGATTTCAGCGGTCGGCTCACCGAACTCGTGCAACTGATGGGCGAGCAGGCGCCCGGCCTGCAGGCGGTGATCACACAGCTCAACGACTTCGTCACCAATACCTCGACCGTGGTCGGCCGGAATCGCGAACAACTGCTCGGCGCGCTCACCCGATTCACGACCTTGACCGCGCAGATGCGGGCCAATGCCCGTGGGCTCACCGAAATCACCGATGTGGCACCGCTTTTCTTCGAGAACTTCACCAATGCCGTGAGCCGCGAGAACCGGTCGCTGCGCCTGCACGGTCTGCTGGACAAGGCCGTACTGGATGGTGAGGCGCTTTCCCTTTTCTGTGAGCGCATCCAGCTGCGCCTCGACGGCTGCCGCACCGGGAAGATCCAGGACTTCGGCCCCGACTTCGGGCTGACCGCCGCACTGCTCGGGATCACCAAATGAGGGCCGCGGGTTCGGCTTTCGTGGCGGCGATGGTTGTTGTCGCCTCGGCGGGATGTGCCGTGACGGTCGATAATGTGCCACTGCCGAAGCCGGGCATCGGTGGGCCCGGCTATGAGCTACACGCCGTTTTCAAGGACGCACTCAACCTGCCCGCGAACGCACACGTGAAGATCGGCGGCACCGAAATCGGGATGGTCTCGAACATCAGTACCGCCAACTTCCTCGCCGATGTGGAAATGCAGATCCGGCAGGATATCGAGCTGCCGCGCGGCACCACAGCCGAACTGCGCCAGGCCACTCCGCTCGGTGACATGTTCGTCGCCATGACCCTGCCCGCCAAGCGGGACAGCGCCGAGATGCTGCGTCCCGGCGACACCATCGCGCCCGACCACACCGGCACCGGCGCGTCGGTCGAGCAGTTGATGATGTCGATCTCCATGCTGCTCAACGGCGGTGGGCTCAATCAGGTGGCCCGGATTGCCACGGAGATGAATTCGATGTTCGCCGGGCGCGCACCGCAGCTCGCACATCTGATCACCGAAATGACCGATGTGCTAACGGCAGTGAACGCACGCACCGCCGCTGTCGACAGCGTGCTATCCGGACTGAATGTGCTCACCGGCGAAATGGCCAGGCGCAAGGCGGAATTGGGGGAAGCCGCGGATACCTTCCCGCCGCTGATCGGATTGGTCGCCGAAAACAACAGGAGTATTGCCGAACTCGTCGCGAAGGTCTCGGTCACCATGTCCGCGCTCGGTGATTTCACCGATACCACCGGCCCGGAATTCCTGAGCCTGTTCGACAGCATCCAGCGGCTGATGTCCGGCTTCACCCAGATGGGTGACAATCTGGCGGGCACGCTGGATGGCCTGCACGCCGTCTATCCCAATGTCATGGCCAGCTATAAAGGTCCGGTGCTCGCGGTCGCCGCCACGGTCTCCTATCTCGATATCGGTGCGCTCACCGATCCGAAGGGCAGCCGCTGGCCGGAACTCGGCGATGTACCGGCATTTATCGGCAGTCTGGCCGAGGTGATCCAGAAGGTCATCGGCCGGTTGCAGGGCGGTGGACGATGAATATTCCGCTGTGGCACTGGCTGGTCCGACATCGGATCGCGGTGGCCAATATCGGCTTGGTCGTCGTGCTTGTTCTGGGCATGTCCTACCTCGGTGCGGCTGTATTGCGAATCAATCCGCTGCCGAGCACCTACCGGGTCCGGGTCGAGCTGAAGAGTTCCGGCGGACTCGCGCCGAACAATGACGTGACCTTCCGTGGCAGCCGGGTCGGTAAGGTACTCGATGTTCGGGTATCCGGTGACGGTGTTGCCGCCATCGCCGAAATCGACGACACCGCACGGATTCCGGTGGGCGGCACGGTCGCCGTCGGCAGGCTCTCAGCGGCGGGGGAGCAGTACCTGGACTTCCGCCCCGACTCCGATAGCGGACCGTATCTATCCGACGGCTCGATCGTCGAGCGGTCGGCGACCAGCACACCGGTGACGGTGCAGTCGGTGCTCACGAATATGAGCGGGCTGATCGGCGGAATGAATCCGACACGACTCAATGTGATCATCGACGAACTCGACAAGGCGCTGGCCGGTGGTCCGGATCGGCTGCGCAATATGGTCGCCGGAATCAGCCGGGCCATGTCCGGCCTGACCGATCTGCTCCCGCAGACCCAGCGGTTGATCGAGAACCTGCAGGTGATCGCCGAAACCACCACGCACGCCCAACCCGATCTGACCACGCTGACCACCGGCTCCAGCGCACTGTTCCAGCAGCTGACCGCGGCCGATCAGGAAGTGCGCACATTCCTCGAACTCGGGCCCGACCAATTGGCCACCCTGGGCGGCATCGTGCACGACACGCAGGACCCGATGACCAATCTGATCACCAACTTCGTCGCCATCACCAAGGCGGCCAAGCTGCGCCAACCGGCCATCGAAGCACTGTTCCCGGCGCTGCGCGCGGGTTCGGAAGCCATCGGAATCCCGGCGCACGACAACGCCTACCACACGATGGTCGATCCGTGGCCGCGACCGACCTGCGATTACGACACGATCCCCGTGGTGCCGACCGACAGAACCGCCGATACCAGGGTGCGGCTCTACAACTACTGCGTCACCACCGATCCCGCACTGCAGGTGCGTGGTTCGGCGAATGCGCCACGCCCGAATGTGCCGGACAACGGCTCCGGCCCGCCGCCCGGTGTCACCGGCAATGAACTCTCACGCCCCGCGCCCGGCAGATAGGAACGAGAAGCTATGAGCGACAACGAGAATGCGCAGACCGATGCTTCCGTCACACTCGGTAAGAATATCGATGCGGACACGCCACCGGACGAGGATGCCGCTCCCGCCGACGGGGTGAAAGTCACTGCGGTCGAACGCTTTGCGTTCCTCCGCGCGCCCAGCAAGCGCACCGCGCGCGCCTACCGCGTCGCCGCGGCACTACTACTCGCCGCCGCGGTCGCTTCAACGGTGGTCTTCTACCTCCAGAACAAGGACAACAAGGCCATAGTCACCGCCCACGAGGACGCCCGCCTAGCCGCCTGCCAATACGCACCCGTCCTCGCCGACTACGACGCCAAGAACCTCGACAAATACTTCGCCGCAGTACTCGACGGCGCCACCGGCGACTGGAAGAGGCAATTCGACAGCACCAGTAGGGAATTGCGCGACGTACTTACCCAGGGCGAAGTCGTCTCCAAGGTCAACGACGTCCAGTGCGCCATCAAATCCGGCGACACCACCTCCGCCGAAGCGATCGTCGTCATCGGCCAAACCATCACCAGCATGGGCACCCAGGGCAAGCCCGCCCCCGGCCAACTCTCCATGGTGATGCGCCTGGAAAAGGTGGATGGCCGCTGGCTGGTCAACAAGGTGAATTCACCGCTGGCCACCCCGCCGCGGTCCTAGTTGACCCCGATCCCGAGGAGGTCGATCTCGTTGCACCATGCAGAAAGGAGTGCCATTTTCGACGTATCGCGGTCCCTCTGCGGTATTTCGCTGTAACTTTGCCAACGATTGCGCTCGAATTCAGCCCGGCTTGTCGATGGATGCTCCGCACAACCCGTGGAGGTAGAGATCGTGGCTCGTCTGATTCCTCTTTTTCTCCGCCGCGGCCATCGCGGTTGGTCCCATGCCCTCGGTGCGTTCGGCGGTCTGGCACTCGCCCTGCTGCTGGCGACACCGGCAACCGCGGAACCGTTGTATCCGTGGCCCGATCCGGACCCGTTCTACGCCGCACCGGCGGATCTGGGCGCGCACAGCCCCGGTGACGTGCTCGACGTGCGGGCATTGCCGCCGGTGCCCCTCTTCGCAGGCGCCACCGCCACGCTGGTCAAGTTCCGGTCCACCGACTCCCACGGTGGGCCGATCGCGGCAACCACCACCGTTATTACCCCACTACTCCATCAGCCCGACGCGCCGTTGCTGTCGTATCAGCATTTCATCAATGCGCTCGGTACGAATTGCGCGGTATCGCACACGCTGTACAGCGGCGATCTGAATCTGGGGACGACGGTGTCGATGTTGAATGCGGTGCTGCAGCGGGGTTGGAGTATCGCGCTGCCGGATCATCTCGGACCGCAGTTCGCCCTCGGAGCAGCGCGTTTGGGCGGTCAGATTGTATTGGACGGCATCCGGGCGGTGAAACGGCTGCCCGAACTCGCCGTACAGCACAGCCAGGTAGCGCTGGCCGGGTACTCCGGTGGCGGATTGGCCACCGCGTGGGCGGCAGTGCTGCAGCCGTCGTACGCACCCGAGTTGCAGCTCCAGGGCGCGGCCATGGGCGGCGTCCCGGAGAACCTGGTGACGATGGCGCAGGGGCTGGGCCTCGAGCCGCACCCGGCCTTCGGACTGGCCATGGCAGCGGCGATCGGTCTGGAGCGGGAGTATCCGGACCAGATACAGACCGGCGCCTTTCTCAACCCGCGTGGCCTCGCGCTCCGTGGCGCCATGGCCAACAGTTGCACCAACGAAATCCTCTTCATGGGCGCCAATGGCAGCGCTCGCGAATTCGTCACCAGCACTTCGTTCATCGATAGTCGTACCGCGCGGGCGGTGGTGGAGGAGAACAGTCTGGAACTCTATCCCGGGGTGCCGGAAATACCGATGTTCGAATGGCATTCGGCTGCCGACCCGCTGATTCCGGTCGACTCCATCGGCAACACGGACCGCCGCTGGTGCAGTGCCGGGGTGCGGTTGCAGACGATGCAGGTGTCCGCGCCCGAGCATCTGTCCGCGGCGGTGCAGGGCGCCCCCGAGGTGCTGCGGTGGCTGGAGGGCCGGATGCGTGGCGAGCCCGCGCCTGTGGCCTGCTGAGATCGGACCGCGATCAGCGGCCGAAGAGGATGACTCGCATGAGGTGTGCGATGCGCTGCTGTGAGCAGAGCGGATTATCGGGGCCGAGCCATTGACCGAGGTCGACGACCAAGGCCAGCGCGGCATGTACCAACACCCGTGATTCGGCCGCGGAGAGCTCCGGGCGGACTCCGATGAGCAGCTTGGCCCACTCTTCGACATTGAGCCGCTGGATATTTCGCAGTACGGTCCGATCCTCCGGCGGCACATTGCTGATCTCCGCGTAGTACACGAACGTCAGCTCGCGCTCGGCGAACGAACCCCGCACATACAGCTCGATCAGGGTGGTCAGTGCTTGTTCCGGAGTGTCGGACGCGGCGATAGCGGGTCCGATCGCGGCCGAAACCCGGTCCGCCGCACGGCGAAACGCGGCCGCGAGCAGGTCACCCTTGCTGCGGTAGAAGCGGTACACCGCCGACGAGGCGGGCAGGCCAGCCGCATTGGCGATATCCTCCACGCTCACATTGGGGTACCCGTGCTCATGGAAGAGTTCGATGGCCCGCGCCAGCAGCAGCTCGTGCTTGAAGGTGAGCGGAACCTCCTTCGCGCCAAGGGATTCGGTGTCATCGCCCGGTGCGGGCAGATCGCATGCGGTCACCGCGTGACAGGCCGATCGCAGCAGGGCCGTCAGCGCGC
This sequence comes from Nocardia anaemiae NBRC 100462, assembly GCF_001612725.1. GTDB lineage: Bacteria > Actinomycetota > Actinomycetes > Mycobacteriales > Mycobacteriaceae > Nocardia > Nocardia anaemiae. Next base: position 238,261 of record NZ_BDAZ01000012.1, read on the forward strand.
GAACGGGAACCGCGACATGATGATCGGAGATGCTGCCGATCACGCTCATCGCGGCCGCCGAGAGCACCGCCCGATCCCCGTCGGGCAGCTCGGGGCGAGTCTCGGCGAGCAATTCCCTGGCTACCGAATCGGTGCTGATCAGGTTATCGATCAGGATCTGGCGATCGGCGTCCTCCAGATAGCGGTTCTGCCAGCGCAGCAGTGCGGCGCTGCGGCGATTCGCGATGGAGGCCGCGATCAGGGCGTCGAGGATGTGATCGAGGCGTTCGGCGGCGGGCCGGTCACGCAGTTGTTCGGGCAGGCGCACCGCCTCGGTGCTCAGCCCGGCCAGCCGCAGCGCCTCCTCGCGGAACAGCGCGTATTTGCTCGGATAGTGCCGATACAGTGCGGTAGAGCTGATATCGAGGCGGGAGGCGATGTCCTCCATGCTCACGCCGTGATAGCCGAATGCGCCGAAGGCCTCCGCGGAGGCGGCGGCGATCTGCGCCCGGCGGTTGCGCGGGCGGCGGCGCACCTCACGCGATTGCGCGGTGCGGCCTGCGGTCGCGTCCTCCGCCGCGCGAGGATCCTCGGCATCCATCCCGCGATGTTAGCCGAACCGGACGCTTGTTCGACGGCTCTTCCCAGGGCTGAAATGGGATTGAATCGGAGATCACAAAAATGGACTATTACGTGGATCGCTACCACGCAATCGGTAAAGAATTCTCACTAACATACCCGGCACCGAAACGGGCGGCATATCGAAGTGGTGGGACGCGGACTACGACCGGGCCGGACGGCCGAACAGGACCAGCTGCATGAGCAATCGCACCCGGGCCGGGGAGGCGATCGGTTCGGCACTGAAGTTTCGCCCCAGATCGACCACCAACGCGAAGGCCGCGTGGATCAGGAACCGGGCCTCGGCGGGCGAGAGCTCCGGACGCACATCGCGCAGCAGCCGGGCCCACTCTTCGACGCTGAGCCGCTGGATATTTCGCAGCACTGTGCGCTCGTCGCTCGGGACATGCTGGAACTCGGTGTAATACACGAAGGTCAGTTCGCGTTCGGTGAACGAGCCGTCGACGTACTGTTCGATCAGTATGGTCAGCGCCTCTTCGGCGTCGGCCGCCGCCGCGACCGCCGGGCCGATCGCGCCGGAAACCCGGTCGGCGGCCCTGCGGAAGGCGGCCGCGAGCAGATCGCTCTTGCCGCGATAGAACCGGTACACCGCGGATGCGGCGGAAAGCCCTGCGGCAGTAGCGATTTCCTCGACGCTGACATTCGGATAGCCGCGATCGTGGAAGAGTTCGACGGCCTTGCGCAGCAACAGCTCATGTTTGAACGAATCCGGAATCTCCGCCGCCACCGGCAGTTCGGCATCCGGTTCCAGCGCGGGCAACTCGGCGGGCACCATCGACCAGCAGGCCGAACTCAACAGCCGGGCAAGGGATTTCGCGGGCAGACTGGCATGGTGGTCGGCAATGCTGGTGATCGCACTCAGCAGTGCGGCACGCAGCACCCGCAGCTCGTCCTCGGCGAGTTCCGGTCGCAATGCGGCCAATTGCACACCGATCGCGCCGACGACGGCGAGCTGTTGGTCGGTGAGGGTTGTCAGATCCTCCGGTTCGAGATAGCGGCCCTCCCAGCGCACCAGGGTGACGGTCGGCCGATTCTCGATCGTGACGGCGATCAGTGCGTCGAGCACCTGCCGCAGCCGCCGCTCCGGCGTCCTGAGTTCACCCACCCCGCCGACTCCGTCGGCTGCCGTCCCCCGGCCGAATGTCGCCTCCGGCAACTCGACCGATTCGGTCATGGCCCGGCCCACCCGCAGCAATTCCTCCCGGAACAGCGCGTACTTGCTCGGATAGTGCCGATACAGCGCCGCCGAGCTGATTCCGAGCCCGGACGCGATGTCCTCCATGCTCACACCGTGATAGCCCAGCGCACCGAAGGCGGCCGCCGAGGCCGCCGCGATCTGGGCCCGCCGATTCTTCGGCCTGCGCCGAATCTCCCGCGGTGCCGAGTCGCCGCTGACCGCCTTGCGCGCCGTACGGCGATTGTCGACACTCATGCCGCCATGGTATCGACAACCTCGACACCCCCAGCTGTCTAGGTCGGTCTGATTTGCCCAGGTGGGTGTGGCTGACGTGCAGTCGGATCAGCTGTGGACAGGAGCAGCGGGACAGAGGCGGAGATGTCCTAGTCGATCAACGGCGCTGCTCGTCGATGAGTTCAGTGACAATGCCCGTTCCGTGGACGGTTCGGGTGTCGGTTGCTTTATCTTCCGCGCAGGTTGTACACGTACTTTGGTGCGCGACTGTTCTAGCCTCGTCAGGTGCTCCAGGGGAGCGCCGCGAGCGATAGGCCGCCCATCGTCGGTGCCGACATTCACGATTGACTCCCCCTCTGGGCCGGGCGGACGGCGGCGTACCAGTCGAGTAGGTCCGGGTTGTCCACGGCGCTGCGTTCGACGACGCGGGTCGGGTCGGCGCCTTGGAACAGCTTTTTGATGGGGACCTCGAGTTTTTTTCCGGTGCGGGTGTGCGGAATGCCCGGGGCGACGATGATTTCGTCCGGGACGTGGCGGGGGGAGACCTCGGTGCGGATGGTGGTGTTGATGCGGGCTTTCAGGTCGTCGGTGAGGGCGGTGCCCGGGGTGAGGGTGACGAATAGCGGCATCCAGTAGCCGCCGTCGGATTGTTCGGCGCCGATGACGAGGGCCTCGGTGATTTCGGGGAGGCGTTCGACGGATTGGTAGATATCGGCGCTGCCCATGCGGATGCCGTGGCGGTTGAGGGTGGAGTCGGAGCGGCCGTGCACCACGATGCTGCCCCGCTCGGTGATGGTGATCCAGTCACCGTGTCGCCAGATGCCGGGGAACATGTCGAAATACGCGTCGTGGTAACGGGTTCCGTCCGGATCGTGCCAGAAGCGAATCGGCATCGACGGCATCGGTTTGGTGATGACGAGCTCGCCGACCTCGTCGCGGACCGGCTTGCCGTCGGCGTCGAACGCCTCGAGCGCGACGCCCAGATAAGGTGCGGACAGCTCACCCGGCCAGGTCGGCACGGTCCGCGCGCCGCCGATGAAGGCGGAGACCACGTCGGTGCCGCCGCTGATCGAGGCGACCTGTACGTGGTCACCGACATTTTCGCCCAACCACACCGCCGATGCGGGCGGCAGTGCCGAACCGGTGATGCCCACCTGCCGCAGTGCGGTGAGATCGTGGTCGGTGCGCGGCACCGCACCCGCCTTGATGCAGGCGAGCACATAACCCGGACTGGTGCCGAGTACGGTCGCGCCGACCTGGGATGCGATGTGCCACAGCGCGTCCGGAGTCGGGTAGGTGGGGCTGCCGTCGTAGCAGACAATGGTCGCACCGACCAGCAGTCCGGCGACCTGGAAGTTCCACATCATCCAGCTCGGGCTGGTGTACCAGAAGAACGTGTCGTCGGACCCGATATCGGCTTGCAGCGCAACGGCTTTGAGATGCTCGAGCACGACACCGCCGTGTCCGTGCACGATGCCCTTGGGCAGACCCGTTGTGCCGGAGGAGAAGACGATCCACAGCGGATGGTCGAAATCGACCGTCTCGGTTTCGATGACAACGGCCTCGGTATTTGTGGCGGCATCGGTCCAGGTGAGTGCGTCCGGCACCGGCAGACCCAGCTGGGAGACGGCGACCGTGGTCCGCACGGTGTCCAATCCGGCCCGCAATGCCGCGATATCGTCGCGCTTGTCATGGGTCTTGCCGCCGAACCGGTAGCCGTCGGCGGTGATCAGCACGGTTGGTTCGAGCTGGCCGAGCCGGTCCAGCGCGGCCTTCGGCGAGTAGTCCTGACCGCAGGCACTCCACACCGCGCCGATGCTCGCGGTGGCCAGAAAGGCGATCACCGCCTCCGGAATATTCGGCAGATATCCGACCACCCGATCACCCGGCTGCACGCCGAGCGAACGCAGTGTGCGCGCGAGCGCCGCAGTGCTGTCGATCAATTCGCTCCAGGACACCTCGCGTACCGCAGCGTCCTCGGTCACCGCGACGATGGCGGCCCGATCGGTGCGGAACTGCCGCACCACCTGATCGACATAGTTCAGCCGCGTGCCCGGGAACCACTGCGCCCCGGGCATTTCCGAACTCGCCAGCACCTCGCCCGCGATCGGGCCGAGCTCGAAGTAATCCCACAGCGCACCCCAGAAGCCGGGCAGGTCATCGACCGACCACTGCCACAGCGACCGGTAATCCGGCGCGGACTGTCCGGTGCGGGCGGCCACGAACTCCGCGAAGTCGGTGATGCGCGCCTTCGCGATATCAGATTCGGTCGGCACCCATTGTGGTTGCACCGCATTACCTCCTGGGGAGAGTCTTCGGAAATCAGGTGTGGTTGGCGCGTCGCACGATCTGCTCGGCATGCCGCAGCACCGGGGCATCGACCATGCGACCTTCGAATGCGAAGACGCCACGATGGTTCGGGACTTCGTCGAGTACCCTTCGGGCCCAATCGATTTCGTCATCCGACGGTGCGTAGGCGGCCCGGATGACCGGCACCTGGCTGGGATGGATCGCCACCTTGGCGTCGAAACCAACTGCGACCGCGTCCAGCGCTTCGGCGCGCAGGCCGTCGAGATCGCGGATACTCAGATACACCGAGTCGAGCGCGAACTTGCCGTACGCCTTGGCCGCGAGCAGCGTGGTCGACCGAACATGGCGTGCCACATCGCGATAGCTGCCATCGGCGTGCCGACTGGAGTTGCCGCCGAGTCCGGCGACCAGGTCCTCCGCACCCCACATTACCCCGAGAGCATTGCGCGCCGATACCGCTTGCCCGACCGCCATGGCGCCGAGCGGCGATTCGATCAGCGCGATCACCTCGTAGTCGACGAGTGCGCCGAGCTGTTCGGCGGATTCGGCCTTCGGCAGCATCAGCCGCCGATATTCGGTCCGCGCCAACGCCGCGAGATCCAGATCGTGTTCGGCGGTGCCGACGGCATTGATCCGAACCACCGTGGTCTCGGGATCCAGCGGGGTTTCGACGAGTGCCTTGCGCGCGGCCGATTTGTCACCGGCCGCGACACCGTCCTCGAGATCGAGGATCACCACATCGGCTGCCGCGGCGGCCTTTTCGAAACGTTCGGGGCGGTCGGCGGGGCAGAACAGCCAGGCCGGTCCTGGCATGTGCCAACTCATGCGGGCTCCTTGCGTACCAGCGTCTTTCGTACCGCTGTCGCCACGATATCGCCATGCTGGTTGCGCGCGGTGTGCGCGAAGGTGAGGATGCCCTCGCCCGGGCGGCTCTTGGATTCGCGCTTATCGGTGACCACCGTCTCGGCATACATGGTGTCGCCGTGGAACAGCGGCTTCGGGAAGGCGACCTCGGAGAAGCCCAGGTTGGCCACGATCGTGCCCTGGGTCAGCTGCGCGACCGAGAGGCCGATCAGGGTGGAGAGGGTGAACATCGAATTCACCAGCCGCTGATGGAACGGCGGCAGCTGATCGCTGAACGCCGCGTCCAGGTGTAGTGCCTGGGTATTCATGGTCAGCGTGGTGAACAGGACATTGTCGGCCTCGGTAATGGTGCGGCCCGGCCGGTGCTCGTACACCACACCGATCTCGAACTCCTCGAACCACAGGCCGCGCTGCACGATCCGGCGCGGGGTGTCCGTCACAGGCCCAGCTCCCGTCCGATCAGCATCAACTGCACCTCCGTCGTGCCCTCGCCGATCTCCAGGATCTTGCTGTCGCGATAGTGCCTGGCCACAGCGTATTCGTTCATGAAGCCGTAGCCGCCGAAAATCTGGGTGGCGTCGCGGGCGTTGTCCATGGCCGCCTCGCTGGCCACCAGCTTCGCGATGGAGGCTTGCTTCTTGAAGGGTTTGCCCGCCAGCATGAGCGCGGCGGCGTCGTAGTAGGCGGTGCGGGCGGTGTGGGCGCGCGCCTCCATGCGGGCGATTTTGAAGGCGATGGCCTGGTTGCGACCGATGGCCTGGCCGAATGCCTCGCGCTCCTTGGCATAGCGCACACTCTCGTCGACGCAGCCCTGGGCCGCGCCGACCGACAGCGCCGCGATGGCGATCCGGCCCTCGTCCAGAATGCGCAGGAAATTGGCGTAGCCGCGACCGCGCTCGCCGAGCAGGTTCTCCTCCGGCACCCGGACGTCGGTGAAGCTCAGCGGATGGGTATCCGAGGCATGCCAGCCGACCTTGTTGTAGGCGGGTTCGGCTAGGAAGCCGGGGGTGTCGGTGGGCACGAGGATGGTGGAGATCTCCTTCTTGCCGCCCGACTGCCCGGTCACCGCGGTCACCGTGACCAGTGTGGTGATATCGGTGCCGGAGTTGGTGATGAACTGCTTGCTGCCATTGATGACCCATTCGCCGCTGTCGGCCACCGCGGTGGTCCTGGTGCCGCCCGCATCGCTGCCCGCCCCGGGTTCGGTGAGACCGAAGGCGGCGAGATTGCGGCCACTGGTCAACTGCGGCAGCCATTCCTGCTTCTGCTTATCGTTGCCGAAGCGATAGATGGGCATCGCCCCAAGCGAGACCCCGGCCTCGAGCGTGATCGCCACACTCTGATCGACCTTGCCGAGTTCCTCCAGCGCCAGGCACAGCGCGAAGTAGTCGCCGCCCATACCGCCGTATTCCTCGGGGAACGGCAGGCCGAACAGACCCATATCGGCCATGCCCGCGACGACCTCGTACGGAAACGTATGGTTCGCATCGTGTTCGGCGGCTACCGGCGCGACCACCGACTTGGCGAAGTCGCGCACGGTCAGTGCGAGGTCGCGATAGTCCTCGGGCAGCGTGCCGGTGGACAGAAAGTCGGTCATGCGGAAATTCCTTCTCGCTCGGCGGTTTCGGGTTCGGCGGGCGCCGCGGCGATGCGCACCAGCGGCTGATCGAGGCGGACCTGCGCACCCGGTTCGACCAGCACTTCGACGGTGCCCGCGACCGGCGCGGTGAGCGTGTGCTCCATCTTCATGGCCTCGACCACGACGACCGGGGCGCCAACGGCGACGGTGGCACCGTTCGCGACCGGCACCGCGATCACCGAACCAGGCATGGGACTGCGGATTTCGGCATCGCCGACGTGTTCCGCACCGCCGCGGACATTCACCTCGGCCACTTCGCGCAGCACCGCGACGCCGGATGGTCCGGCCACCCAGAGCTGTCCCTCGTGCTCGGCGACGCGGTACTCCCGACGCAGGCCCTCCAATGTCAGGACGAGCCTTCCGTCGGTGAAATCGACGGTGAGCGAAACGGATTCGCTGCTGTTGAGGTGCACCTCGGCGGCATTGGGCGAGCCGGTCAGGTAGACGTGCTCGGTGCGGTCACCACTGGCGAGCCTGATGGTGGTCGGCGCGGGTGTGCCGATGCGCCACCCGGACGGGATATCCCACGGATCGCTCGCCGCAGCGGGCCAACGCCGCAGCCAGTGATAGGCAGCGGCGGCAATGAATTCCGCATCCCCGACGACGGCGGGTCGGAAGTCACCGACGCGGCGGTCCAGCAGACCGGTATCGAGCTTGCCCGCGGCCACATCCTGGTCGGCCAGCAGGAAGCGCAGGAACTCGATATTGCTGGTGACGCCGAGCAGGACGGTATCGCTCAGTGCTCGGTCGAGTTTCGCGAGCGCGGTATGGCGATCGGCGGCGTGCACGATGACCTTCGACAGCATCGGGTCGTAATCGCTGCCGACCACGGTGCCGATGCGCAGGCCCGAATCCACCCGCACGCCAGCGCCTTCGGGCTCGGACAGGTCGAGCACGGTGCCGCCGGTGGGCAGGAAGCCGCGACCGGGATCCTCGGCGTAAACACGGGCCTCGATCGCATGGCCGACGAGCCGCAGCTCGTCCTGGTCCACCGCGAGCTTCTGTCCGGCCGCGATGCGCACCTGGCATTCCACCAGGTCGATCCCGGTGACCAGCTCGGTGACCGGATGCTCCACTTGCAGCCGGGTATTCATCTCCATGAAGAAGAACTCGTCCGGCCGATCGGCGGACACGATGAACTCGACCGTGCCCGCACCGACATAGTCGACACTGCGCGCGGTATTGCAGGCGGCCGCGCCGATGCGCGCCCTGGTCGCGGCGTCCAGCAGCGGCGATGGCGCCTCTTCGATGACCTTTTGATGCCGCCGCTGCAGGCTGCATTCGCGTTCGCCGAGGTGGATCACGTGGCCGAATTGATCGGCCAGAATCTGCACCTCGATATGGCGTGGCCGGGTGACGAAGCGCTCCAGGAACAGGGTGTCGTCACCGAATGCGGAGGCCGCCTCTCGCCGGGCGCTGGCCAGCGCGGCGGGCAATGCCGACGGTTCCTCGACCAGTCGCATACCCTTGCCGCCGCCTCCAGCCGACGGCTTGACCAGTACCGGATAGCCGATATCGCCTGCGGCGTCGATCAATTCGGCATCGGTTAGGCCGGGACGGGCGATGCCGGGGACGATGGGCACATCGAATGCGGCGACAGTGTTCTTCGCCGCGATCTTGTCGCCCATGATCTCGATCGCCTTCGCTAGCGGCCCGAGGAAAACAATGCCCGCCTCGGCCAGTGCTGCGGCGAAAGCCGCATTCTCGGAAAGGAATCCGTAACCGGGATGCACAGCCTGCGCACCGGTGCGCACCGCCGCGTCGACAACCTTCTCGATATCGAGATAGCTTTCCCGAGCCGGAGCTGGACCGAGTCGCACCGCGGTATCGGCCTCGCGCACATGCCTGGCCTGCGCATCCGCGTCGCTGTAGACCGCGACGGACCGAATTCCCATGGCGCGCAAGGTGCGGATGACGCGCACCGCGATCTCGCCGCGATTGGCGACCAGCACGGTGTCGAAATCAATGGGATGGGACTTGTTCATCATCGCGATCACATCCGGAAGACGCCGTAGGAAACGGGTTCGAGCGGCGCCTGCGCACACACCGAAAGGACAAGTCCGAGCACTGTTCTGGTGTCGGCGGGGTCGATGACACCGTCGTCCCAGAGCCGCGCGGTCGAGTAGTACGGATTGCCCTGATGCTCGTACTGTTCCCGAATCGGCGCCTTGAATGCCTCCTCGTCCGCGGCCGACCACGGCTGTCCGCTGCTGTCGAGTTGATCCCCGCGCACCGTCGACAGCACCGAGGCGGCCTGCTCACCGCCCATGACCGAAATGCGTGCATTGGGCCACATCCACAGGAAGCGTGGCGAATACGCGCGCCCGCACATCGAATAATTGCCCGCGCCGTACGATCCGCCGATCACCACCGTGAGCTTCGGCACCCGCGCGCATGCCACCGCGGTGACCATCTTGGCACCGTGCTTGGCGATACCCCCCGCCTCGTAATCGCGCCCGACCATGAAACCGGTGATGTTCTGCAGGAACAGCAGCGGAATCTTGCGCTTATCGCACAGTTCGATGAAATGCGCGCCCTTCATGGCGGATTCGCTGAACAGCACACCGTTATTGGCGATGATGCCGACCGGATGACCGTGGATGCGGGCGAATCCGGTGACGAGCGTCTTGCCGTATTCGGCCTTGAACTCGTGGAATCCGTCGCCACCGTCGACCAGTCGGTGGATGACCTCGCGCACGTCATACGGCGTGCGCAGATCGACCGGAACCACGTCGTACAGTTCGGATTCCGGCTTCGCGGTCGCGACGGTCGGTATCACCTCCCACGGACTGGCCGGGCGCGGGCCGAGCGTGGCCACGATGCGGCGCACGATGCGCAGTGCGTCCTGGTCGTCCTCGGCCAGATGATCGGTTACTCCCGAAGTGCGCGAATGCAATTCGCCGCCGCCCAGCTCTTCGGCGGTGACCACCTCGCCGGTCGCGGCCTTCACCAGCGGCGGTCCACCGAGGAAGATCGTGCCCTGGTTGCGCACGATCACCGCCTCGTCGCTCATCGCGGGTACGTAAGCCCCACCGGCGGTGCACGAACCGAGCACCGCAGCGATCTGCGGAATTCCCTTGGCGCTCATGGTCGCCTGGTTGTAGAAGATGCGCCCGAAATGCTCCCGATCCGGGAAGACCTCGTCCTGGCGCGGCAGGAACGCACCGCCGGAGTCGACCAGATATACGCAGGGCAACTGATTCTGCAATGCGACCTCTTGGGCGCGCAGATGCTTCTTCACTGTCATCGGGTAGTAGGTGCCGCCCTTGACCGTCGCGTCATTGGCCACGATGACGCACTCTCGCCCGGAGATCCGGCCGATGCCGGTGATGATCCCGGCGCCGGGACATTCGTCGTCGTACATGCCGGTCGCGGCCAGCGGCGAGAGTTCGAGGAACGGGCTGCCCGGATCGAGCAGCTGATCCACCCGCTGCCGGGGGAGCAGCTTGCCGCGCGCCACATGCCGCTCACGCGCCTTCGCGGGCCCGCCGAGCGCCGCGGCGGCCAGCCGGGCGCGCAGATCCTCCAGTAGCGCCTCGTGTGCCGCGCGGTTGTCGACCCCGACCTGTTCGGTCACCGTCATCACGCCGTCCTGCCATCCAGTTAGTCGCCGATAACTGGAATTCAGGTTAATATTCATTAACTGAGATGTCCAGGTGTGCTGAAAGGAGCGCGTGTGATCAGCACCGACCCTGTCACGCTCACCCGCAGGGAACAACTGAAGCTGCAGCGAAGAGCGCAGCTGCTCGACGCGGGTGCCCGGCTCATCGCCGACCGTGGGTTCCTCGGCATGCGCCTGGAAGACCTCGGCGCGGCCGTCGGGATCAGCGGACCAGCGGTCTACCGGCACTTCCCGAATAAGGACGCGCTGCTGGTCGAACTGCTGGTCGGGGTCAGTCAGCGGCTGCTCGACGGCGGCAAGGCCGTGGTGGCGCGGACCGGGTCGGCGCGGGAGGCGCTGGACGGGTTGGTCGATTTCCATCTTGACTTCGCGCTCGGCGAGCCCGAACTCATCCGGATCCAGGACCGCGACCTCGAGAACGTGCCAGCCGGACCGAGGCGCGAGCTGCGGCGCACCCAGCGACAGTACGTCGAGATCTGGGTGGCGGTGTTGCGGGAGTTGCATCCGGAGTTGCCGGAGGAGACCGCGCGGGTGCAGGCCCACGCGGGCTTCGGCCTGATGAACTCCACGCCGCACAGCGCCACCAATGCCACCGCGACCCGGGCCCGGCCGGTGCTGCGACAGATGGCGCTGTCCGCGCTGGGGTGATAGATCGCCGCTATTCAAGCCTCTGCCAGCCCCGA
>NZ_BDAZ01000013.1 GCF_001612725.1 Nocardia anaemiae NBRC 100462
CATCACCGTGCGGTCCATCCGCCGTCCATGGTGTAGGACGCACCGGTGACCATTCCCGCGTTCGGCGAGGCGAGCCAACCCACCAATGACGCGACCTCTTCCGGCTCGACCAGGCGCTTGATCGCGCTCTCGGTGAGCAGCACCCGCTCCAGCACCTCTTGCTCGTCGATACCGTGCGCCTTGGCCTGATCGGCAATCTGCTTGTCCACCAAGGGTGTTCGGACATAGCCCGGATTGACGCAGTTGCTGGTGACGCCGTGGCGGCCGCCCTCGAGCGCGGTCACCTTGGACAGGCCCTCCAGTGCGTGCTTGGCCGTCACGTACGCGACCTTGTATTCGGACGCGCGCAACCCGTGCACCGAGGACAGATTGATGATCCGGCCGAAGCCGCGCCGATACATCTGCGGCAGTGCCGCGCGGATGAGCAGGAACGGCGCTTCGACCATGAGGGTCATCAGGTTCCGGAATCGCTCCGGTGCGAAATCCTCGATCGGGTTGATGCTCTGCACACCCGCGTTGTTCACCAGGATATCGACGTCCAAGGTGAGCTTTTCCAGTGCCGCGACGTCGAGAAGATCTATGGCCCAGGCTTTTCCGTCGATCTCACTCGCGAGGGCTTTCGCACCTACGTCATCGATATCGGCGATGGTGACGGTAGCGCCACGCGCCGCGAGTTCCCTGGCGCAGGCGGCGCCGATGCCGCTGGCACCGCCGGTGATCAGGGCGGAACGTCCGGTCAGTTCACTCATCTGAGCTCCGCTCGTAGGGTTTCGGCCTGCGCGACAGGCGCTGCCGGGGTTTGCGCGGCAAGGGTTTGCGCGTCGGCGGTATCGACGCTCTCCAGCGTTATGCCCTTCGTTTCCCGGGCGAACAGGACCGCGATCGCGGTAATCGCCGCGGCTGCGGCCAAATACATGGCGATCGGTACCGCCGACTCATAAGTATTGAGCAAGCGCACGGCGATGATCGGGGCGAGCGATCCGGCCACGATCGAGGTGACCTGATAACCGAGGGAGACACCGGAATACCGCATCCGAGTGGGGAACATCTCGGCCATGATCGCGGGCTGGCCCGCATACATGAAGGCGTGGAATACCAGGCCGATAATGATCGCGGACATGATGATCGCGTTGTGGCCGCTATCCATCATCGGAAAGGCGAAGAAGCCCCAGGTGCCCGCGGTGAGCGCGCCGACCAGATACACCGGCCGCCTGCCGAAGCGATCGGAGAGATTGCCCGCCAACGGAATCATGAAGAAATGCACGGCATGGGCGGCAAGCAGCCACCAGAGGATGACCTTGGTGTCGACGTGCACATGCACCTTGAGATAGGTGATGGTGAAGGTGACCACCAGGTAGTAAAGGATGTTCTCGCCGAATCGCAGCCCCATGGCGGTGAATACGCCGCGCGGGTAGCGCCGCAGCACCTCGACGACACTGAGCGAATTCGCCTTGATCTGTTCGATTTCCTGCTGTGCCGCAACGAAAATCGGTGCGTCGGTGACCTTGGTGCGAATGTAGTAGCCGACCAGCACGACCACCGCGGACAACCAGAACGCCACGCGCCAACCCCAGCTCAGGAAGGCGGCGTCGGACAGTGTCGAGGTCAATGCCAGCAGCGCGACCGTCGCCAACATATTGCCCACCGGCACCCCGGCCTGCGGCCAGCTCGCCCAGAATCCGCGGCTCTTGTTCGGACTGTGTTCGGCAACGAGCAATACCGCGCCACCCCATTCGCCGCCGACCGCGAAGCCCTGGATGAATCGCAAGATAACGAGCAAAGTCGGTGCCCAGTAACCGATTTGGGCGAAGGACGGCAGACACCCCATCAGGAACGTCGCGGCACCGACCAGCACCAGACTGAACTGCAGCAGCTTCTTACGGCCGTATTTATCACCGAAATGTCCGAAGACGACGCCGCCCAACGGACGTGCGGCGAAACCGACGGCGTAGGTGATGAAAGCGGCGAGGATCGCGTCCAGATCGCTGGTGCCCTTGGCGAAGAACACCTTGCTGAAGACGAGCGTCGCGGCCGTGCCGTAGAGGAAGAACTCGTACCACTCGACCACGGTGCCCGCCATGGACGCGGCCACCACCCGCCTCAGCCCGGCCGGTATCCCGCCGGGATCGTTCCCCGTCGGCCGCATCGCATCCCGCACGCTCATCGAACATCTCCTTCATGACCGGGGCCACATCTGCCGAGCAGATGTGACGGCCCCCACATTTCGTGGTCAGAACGAGTATTCGTGCACATATCTTCGGGTGCAATGACCAGTTGTGCAGTGCGCATCTGCAAGAATGCAGATATGAGTGCGGCTGCCTCTGGTCCCAGCCGCCCCAGCGCGGATGATCTGCTGGTTCTGCTAGCCGTCGGGCGCTCCGGTCGCTTCGTGTCGGCCGCCGAGGAACTCGGGATCAACCACACCACCATTTCGCGCCGCATTGCCGCACTGGAGCAGACGCTGGGTGGACGAGTGCTCACCCGGGCGACCGGTGGCTGGGAGCTGACCGATCTCGGCCGGGAGGCGTTGGCGGCGGCCGAGGCGGTGGAATCGGCGGTCAAGTCACTGGCGACCGATGCGGACGGCACCCGGGTGCTCGAGGGTGTGGTTCGGATTTCGGCGACCGACGGATTCAGTGCCTATATGGCGGCACCGGCCGCCGCGGACGTGCAGCGGCGGCATCCGAAGATTTCGGTCGAGATCGTCGCGGCGACCAGGCGGGCCTCCCAGCAGCGGTCAGGTCTGGATATCGAGGTTGTGGTCGGTGAACCGCAAGTGCACCGCGCAAGGGCGATTCGATTGGCTGATTACTGCCTCGGGCTATACGGTTCGCGTGATTATCTCCGCGAACACGGAACGCCAACGGCCATAGGGGATCTCGCACGCCACTCGCTGGTCTATTTCATCGATTCCATGCTGCAAGTGGATGATTTGGACCTGGCATCCAGCTTCGCACCCGCCATGCGTGAATCCGTCACTTCCACCAACGTTTTCGTGCACGTCGAGGCGACCCGAGCGGCCGCTGGCCTCGGTCTGCTCCCGTGTTTCATGGCCGACCGGCACGATGACTTGATCCGACTGCTTCGCAAGGAAGTCTCCGTCCGGCTCACCTATTGGCTCGTCACGCGCACCGAAACATTGCGCAGGCCCGAGGTCGCAGCGGTAGTCGACGCGATTCAGGTTCGGGTGCGGGAGCAGCGGAATGTCCTGCTCGGCTTATCGGCGTAATCGGTTGCTGGTGGCATGACGGCGCCCTCGTGGTTCGGGACAGGGTGGACTTCGATAGCCACCGTCCGGAAAATCCCAGCGAGCGTGCGGATTTCAACGGACGCGGGTGAGGGTGCCGTCGGTCATGTGGTGGATGGTGTTCATCTGGTGTAGGTGGGTTCGGTCGTGGGTCACCAGGAGGGTGGCGGCGTTGTGGGTGCGGACCACGGCGAGGATCAATTCGATTATGGCGGTGCCTCGTTCGGTGTCGAGGGCGCTGGTCGGTTCGTCGATTACCAGGAGGGATGGGTCGTTCATCAGGGCGCGGGCTATGTTGACGCGTTGGCGTTGGCCGCCGGATAGTTGGGCGGGGCGTTTGGCATGTTGGTCGGCGAGGCCGACCGAGTCGAGTAATTCCATTGCCTTGGTGCGGGTTTCGCGGCGTCGGGTGGGGGAGGTGAACAGGTGCTGGCCGAGGTGGGACATGACCTCGAGTTGTTCGACGGCGGTCAGGGCGGGGATCAGGTTGGGTTGTTGGAAGACGATGCCGATGGATGAACGGCGCAGGGCGGCGGCTGCACGTCGGGTGAGGTTTGCGAGATCGACTGTGCCGTCGGGTGTTTCCAGGGTTATGTGGCCGGAGTCGGGGCGGATCAGGGTGGAGACTACGGCGAGGAGGCTGGATTTCCCGGAGCCGGAGGGGCCGGTGATCGCGGCGATGGTGCCGCCGGTGACGTGCAGGTTCACCTTGTCCAGTGCGGTGCGGCGGCCCGCGCCGTCCGGGTAGGTGAGGGTCGTATCGCTGACGGTGAGAGCGGTCTTGGTCATGGTCGCGGTGGTCATGTGGGTCTCCGGAGGTCAGCGGGTGGCGCTGAGCGCGATCAGCGGGTCGGTGGTGAACAGGAAGCGCAGGGCGAAGGCGGCGCCGAGCAGACCGAGGACGATCAGGGCCGCGGCCGGGAACAGGGTTGTCGAAACGCTGAGTACGAATGGCAGTGAGTCACCTATGAAAGTCGCTGCGGTGATGGTGATTCCGAGTCCGACAGCGACACCGGCGGTCAGCACGATTGCCGCTTGGGTGAGGGCGTCGCGGACCAGCGCGCCGGATGTCGCCCCGAGTGCTTTCAAGGTTGCGATATCGGGCGTGCGTTGCACCGTCCACACGGTGAAGAACGCGCCGATCACCAGGGCCGAGATGGCGAAGAGCAGCACCGTCATCAGTGTCAGCGAACCGTTTTCGGCTTTGTAGGAACTCAATGCCGACAGCGATTCGGAAACGCTGGCCGAGGACGTATGCGCAGATGCGTTGGCGGAGGCGGTATTCGGGATGCCGGATACCGCGAGCACCGTGGCGGCACCACCGCGCGGGCTTATCGATTGCCAGTCGGTGAGCGTCATCCAGATGACGGGGGTGTGGCTGTACCAGTCATCGCCCTGTACCGCGGCGACCCGGAAGCTGCCCGCGCCGAGCGTGATGGTGTCACCGGCGATGGCATCGAGGGCCTTGGCCGCGCCGGTGCTGAGCACGACGCTGCCGGAATCGGTTGCGAAGCGGTTGCCGAAGGTGGTTCCGGTGGAGCCGAACAGCGCGACTCGAGCGGGTTTGGTCGCACCCTGACCAGATACCGCACCCTCGGCCCGACTGATGCCGATCGGGTCAACGGAGCTTGCGGCTGTCCGCCAGATCTCGACTTGTTGCTCGGTCAGTGCGGAGGTATCGAAGGAGGGATCCGCGCTGGCATCCGCGAAGACAATGGCATCGGCGTGGATCGCCTCGATGGCCGAGATGTTCTGGTGCGCGAGTCCGGCGGTGAGACCGCTGAGGAAACTCACCAGCAGCGCCACCAGGGTGACAACCAGCGTGATGAGCAGAAAGCGGCCGCGTGCGGCCCGCAGATCCCGGAGTGCGACGAACATACCATCACCCTGCCGCGCGCTGGAGCTCGCGCCATCGCGCACGCGGAGGAATGCGCCCCGATCGAAGGTTGGTCGGTGTTTTACGCCTTTCGATGGATGCCGCTCGGATAGCCGCACATAAGCTGACAACGTGCATTCGTCGCCGCTGACCCCCGTCTTCACCGCGCTGCGGTTGGGGCTGCATGTGCTGGTGACGACGCTGGCCGTGGTGGTCGCGGTGCGTGCGCTGCTGCCGGGTGCCGGACACCCGCTCGGCGTCGTCACGTTGACAGTGCTGTTCCTGGCGGTGTATTTCGCCGGTGCGCTGGTCGGCCGCCACCCGGCGGGCATTCGCATCTGGCTGGCGGCGCTGACGGTGCTGTGGCTCGGTCTCGTGGTGCTCGCGCCCGATGCCGGATACCTCGCATTCGGTCTGTTCTTCCTCTATCTGCATCTGCTGCCGCGACCGTGGAGTCTGGTCGCGGTCGGTGCGGCCACCGTGCTGGCGGTGATCGGTTTCGGTGCGCATCGCGGCTGGTCGGTGGCGGGGGTGATCGGGCCGGTGCTCGGCGCGGCCGTGGCGGTCGGGATCGGGCTCGGCTACCAGGCGCTGTTCCGCGAATCCGCCGAACGTCAGCGGCTGATCGACGAATTGCTCAGTACCCGAGCGACTCTCGCCGAACAGGAGCGCACGGCGGGGAAATTGGCCGAGCGCGAACGGCTGGCGCAGGAGATCCACGACACCGTCGCGCAGGGGTTGAGCAGTATCCAACTGCTGCTGCACGCCGCGGAACAGTCCGCACCGGAACACCCTGCGCTGCAACAGATTCGACTGGCCCGCGAGACCGCGGCGGAGAATTTGGCCGAAACCCGAAGGCTGATAGCGGAATTGACTCCGGTCGCCTTGGAGGGGCAGAGCCTCGCGCAGGCGCTCGAGCGCATCTGTCGACGCGCCGAGACTCCGGGGCTGCGCACCCAGATGGTCGTCGAGGGCACCCCGGAGCGCCTGCCCATGCCCGTCGAGGCGGCACTGGTTCGGATCGCGCAGGGGGCGGTCTCGAACGTGCTGCGCCACGCGGGCGCGAGCCGGATGCGATTGACCCTGACCTACGCCGATTCCGATGTGTACCTCGACGTGGTCGATGACGGCATGGGCATCGATCCCGCTGTGCTCGACCGCGCCCCATCGGGCACCTTCGGGCTGGCCGCCATGCACAGTCGCGTCGAACAGCAGGGTGGGACCATGGCGGTCGAATCCGAACCCGGCCACACCGCGGTCGCCGTCTCATTTCCGCTGGAGCCCCCACCTACTGAATCCGGTTTCGGCGCAGCCGATTCGGGCCTACCCGCAGCGGAAGCGAGCCCTGCGCAATCCGCGTCCATGCCGAACCACCCCGACCTGACCGCACGCGCAACGGAATCCGGGCCTGCACCGAACGAATCCGGTACGCCCGCAGCGGGCATACCAAATGCCACGGACCAGGAGCGCTACCCATGATTCGCCTGCTCCTTGCCGACGACCATGCCATTGTGCGCGCGGGCCTGCGCGCACTACTGGAGAGCAATCCCGACATCACCGTCGTCGGCGACGCACCGACCGCCGAGGCGGCCGTCGCGCTCTGTAGCACCACCCCGGTCGATCTGGTGCTGATGGATCTCAGCTTCGGGCCCGGACGCTCGGGCGTCGATGCGACCGCCGAATTGCGGGCGCTGCCACAGCCGCCCAATGTCCTGGTCGTCACCAACTACGACACCGACGCCGATATCCTCAGCGCCATCGAGGCCGGGGCCTGCGGCTACATCCTCAAGGACACCCCGCCGATGGAGCTGCTCGCCGCGGTGCGGTCGGCGGCCGCGGGCGAGAGTGTGCTGTCGCCCGCGGTCGCCTCGAAACTGATGATCCGCGTGCGCCGCGCCGACACCACCCTGAGTCCGCGCGAAATCGAGGTACTGCGCCTAGTTGCCGACGGCAGCTCCAACCGCGAGATAGCCAAGGAACTATTCCTCAGCGAAACCACCGTCAAATCCCACCTGGTGCACATCTACGCCAAACTCGGCGTCCGCTCCCGCACCTCCGCCGTCGCCCGCGCCCGCGAACAAGGCGCCATCTAGTCAGCGATCAAGATCAGGTGGCACTGGTGGCGGAGGCTTCTCGCGTTTGCCGCCATGGTTTCCACATAATCATCTGTCCAGTCGGGTGTGGCTGGTGGTTGGAGGCGGCGGGGGGTTCTAGGGTTGGGGGATGGTCTCCCTCTTGGATCGCGATGTGCGCGAATTCCTTTCTCATGGCACGCGAACTGCGAAGGTCGCCTTTGTGACCTCTGGCGGCCGCCCGGTGGTGACGCCGGTGTGGTTTGTGCTCGAGGGCGACGAGCTGGTCTTCAATACCGGCAAGGCGTCGGCCAAGGGAAAGGCCTTCGCCCGCGATCCGCGCATCGCGCTGGTGGTCGACCTCGAGGAACCGCCGTACTCGTCGATTCAGATCCAGGGCACCGTGACCCTGTCCGAGGATCCCGACGAACTCCTGCGCAGCGCTACCGAGATCGGCGGCCGCTATATGGGCGCGGATCGCGCCGAGGAATTCGGCAAGCGCAATGGCGTCCCTGGCGAACTGGTGGTCCGGGTGCACCCGTCGAAGGTGATCGCCCACTTCGACGCGACGGCCTCGTCCTAGACTCGCTCGCATGACCGTGCACTTCATCGGGGCCGGGCCGGGCGCCGCGGACCTGCTGACCGTCCGCGCGGTCGAGCTGCTGCGCACTGCCGCGGTCTGTCTCTACGCGGGCACCTACCTGGACCCCGAGGTGCTCGCGCACTGCGCTCCCGATACCGAGCTGATCGACACCCAACACCTGGACATCGACCAGATCACCGAGCATCTTGTGCGCGCGCACCGCTCGGGCAAGGACATCGCCCGGCTCTGCTCCGGCGACCCCTCCATATATTCGGCCCTCACCGAACAAACCCGCCGTCTCGACGCCGCGGACGTGCCATGGGACATCACCCCGGGTGTCCCCGCCTACGCCGCCGCGGCCGCCCTGCTCGGCACCGAGTTGACCATCCCCGAAGTGGTCCAGTCGGTGGTGCTCACCCGTACCCGGGCCCGCTCGACCGCCATGCCGGAGTCGGAGGCCCTCGCGAACTTCGCCCGGACCCGGGCCACCCTGGTGCTGCATCTGGTCATTACCCGAATCCGCGCGTTGGCGGCCGAGCTGATCCCGGCATACGGCGCCGATTGCCCGACCGCCGTGGTCTACCGGGCCAGCCAACCCGATCAACTCGTCCTGCGCGGCACCCTCACCGATATCGCCGACCAGGTCGAATCGGCGGGTCTGCGTCAAGCCGCCGTCATTCTCGTTGGCCGCGCCCTCGCCCCGAATCTGTCCTGTACCCAGTCCCATCTCTATGACCCGGCCCGTGATCGGCACCGACCTTCGCAAGCAGTGTGAGATCGGTGACAGGTACCCGGCAAACTTGCGATGGTCCCGCTGCCTGGGTTGATGTTTTCCAGCTATGGGAGCTGATTGGTCGGCTGGCGACGACGACGGTAGATTGTTTCGGTGATCTGCATTGAACTTCCCGGCGGAGCCGGTCGGTGGGTGGCGGGCATGGTCGCGCCCATGTAACGAGGTCGGCCTGGCGGGCAGATAGTGCCAATGAACATTTTTTGCTTGATTGATGAGAACTGAACTCGGGAACACAGACGCCACGCTGGCATAGGTGCGCGTCCACATCCCGGTGTTCATCGGGGAGCGCTCGTGTGGTGTTCCGGAAGCGAGGTTACGGTTGGACCGGCTGGATTTCGGCGGAAACGGCGAAACTGGTGGCGAACGGGCGCACGCTGCTTCAAGGGAGTCGAGTGAGCCGTTCCCGCTGTCTCCGGCGCAGCTGGGTATCTGGTACGCCCAGCACGTCGACCCGCAGGTGCCGATCAACATCGCGCAGTACGTCGACCTGCACGGCGACCTCGATCTGGAGGTGCTGCGCGAGGCGCTGATCAGCTCCGGGCAGGAGCGTGGCTCCGGCATGCTCTGCATCACCGAGATCGATGGCCAGCCGTATCAGTGGATCGATTACACGATTCCGGACCGGGACAAGGTCTACTACGTCGACTTCCGCGGTGAGGCCGATCCCGAGGCCGCCGCCATGGCGTGGATGCGCGCCGAGTACAGCGCCCCACTGAACCTGCTCGAAGATCGACTGCTGCGCTTCGCGGGCCTGCAGATCGGCGATCACCACTGGTACCTGTACCTGCGCGCGCACCACATCGTGCTGGACGGCTTCGGCGCGGTGACCAACCTGTCCAGGGTGGCCGAGTGGTACACCGCCCTGTTGAACGGGACTGAACCCGCACCGGCCAATGCCGCGCACTTGCGCACGCTCCTCGAGCAGGAGATGGCCTACCGGGAGAGCTCCCGGTTCCAGTCGGACAAGAAGTACTGGGCCGAGCGGGTCGCCGGTGTCGAGGACGGCACCAGCCTGGCGGGCCGGTCCGCGGGTCCGGCGCCGATCAACACCCTCAGCAGTGTGCTGCTCACGGACGAGCAGAACGCGGTGCTCGAAGCGGCTGTGGCGCGCCATGATTCGTCGCCCGCCGGGTTGCTGCTCGCCGCGTTCGCCGGATATCTGGCGCAGTGGACCAGCTCCGAGGACGTGATCCTGAGCCTGCCGGTGACCGCGCGGACCACCGCCGTGATGCGCCGCTCCGGCGGTGTCTCGTCGAATATCGTGCCGCTGCGGCTGCGGATCGGGCACCAGACCACCGTGGCCGATGTGCTCAAGCAGGTTCAGGTCGAGGTGACCGGCGCGCTGCGGCACCAGCGCTACCGGCACGAGGACATCCGCCGCGACGCGGCCGGTGACGGCGTGGTGACCAGGGAGTTCTTCGGGCCCTGGGTCAACATCATGCTGTTCCAGGACAAGATCAGCATGGGCTCGATGGTCGGCACCATGGTGGTGCTGTCCACCGGCAGCATCGAGGATCTCGGCGTCAACTTCTATCAGTCCGAGGGCGGTTCGCGCGCGCGCATCGACTTCGAGACGAACCCGAACCTGTACTCCGAGGCGGAGACGCGGCGTCAGCACGAGCGCTTCCTCGAATTCTTCGACCGCTTCCTGCGGGCCGAGGCGGATGCGCCGGTCTGGGGGCTCGAGCTGACCACGGCGGCGGAGCGCGAGCTGACCGTCGCGGAGTGGAACGACTCCGAACAGGACGTCCCGGAAACCACTTTGTCGGCTCTGCTGGATGCGCAGATCGAGCTGACCCCGGACAATATCGCGCTGGATTTCGAGGGCGCGCAGCTGACCTACGCGGAATTCGCCGCGCGGGTGAACCGTCTGGCCAGGTTCCTGATCGCCGACGGTGTCGGCCCGGAATCCCTTGTCGCACTTGGTATGCGGCGTTCGCTCGAGCTCGTCATCGGCATGCACGCGGTGCTCAAGGCCGGTGGCGCCTATGTGCCGATCGATCCGGATCATCCGGCCGATCGCACCGCCTACATCCTCGACTCCGCGGCACCGGTCTGTGTGTTGACGGTCTCCGGTGACGAACTCGAGCTGCCGGAATCGGTGCGCCGGGTGGAAATCGACACCCTCGACGTATCGGCGTACGACCATGCGCCAGTGGCGGATTCGGAGCGGCTGGCACCGCTGCGTCCGGACAACACCGCCTACGTGATCTACACCTCGGGTTCGACCGGACGCCCGAAAGGTGTTGCGGTAACCCATCATGCGATCGTCAACCAGCAGCTGTGGATGCTCGACGAGTACCGCCTGACCGCCGACGATGTGTACCTGCAGAAGACCGCGACCACCTTCGACGTCTCGCTGTGGGGTTACTTCCTGCCGCTGATGGTCGGCGCGAAACTTGTTGTCGCGACTCCGGACGGGCACCGCGATCCGCTGTATGTCGCCGAGATGATCGAGGGGCACGGCGTCACCGTCACCGACTTCGTGCCGTCCATGCTGACGGTCTTCGTCGCACATGCCACCGCAGCTCAATGTGCCACGCTGCGTGCGGTTTTCGTGATCGGTGAGGCGCTGCCGCCGGAGACCGCCGCGGGTTTCCGCGCGATCACCTCGGCCGGACTGCACAACCTCTACGGCCCCACCGAGGCCGCGGTTTCGGTCACCTACTGGGAGGCCACCGCCGCCGACACCGTCACGGTGCCGATCGGCATTCCGGAGTGGAATGTCCAGGTCTATGTGCTGGATTCGCGGCTACGCCCGGCGGCCGTCGGCGCACCGGGCGAGCTGTATCTAGGTGGGCGTCAGCTGGCGCGTGGTTACCGCGGTCGTCCGGATCTGACCTCGGACCGGTTCGTGGCCAACCCGTTCGGTACCGATGGCGAGCGCATGTACCGCACCGGTGACCTGGTGCGCTGGAATGTCGCGGGCACTCTGGAATACATCGGCCGCACCGACTTCCAGGTGAAATTCCGCGGTCAGCGCATCGAGCTCGGTGAGATCGAGACCGATCTGCTCGCGCATCCGGCGGTCAGCCAGGCGGCGGTGCTGGTAGTCGATACCGCGACCGGTCAGCAGTTGGTCGCCTACGTCGTGCCCGGCCCCGGATACTCGATCGAACCGGCGCAACTCACCCGGTTCGTCGCCGAGAAGCTGCCGAGCTACATGGTGCCCGCGGCGATCATGGTGCTGGACGCGTTCCCGCTCAACACTTCCGGCAAGCTGGATCGAAAGGCCCTGCCGGAGCCGGTATTCAGTGCGGACGCGGCCGAATTCCGCGCTCCGCGCACCCCGGCCGAGCAGATCGTCGCGGCGATCTTCGCCGATGTGCTCAGCCAGGAACGCATCGGCATCGATGACAACTTCTTCGATCTGGGCGGCAACTCGCTGGTCGCCACCCAGGTGGTGGCGCGGATCGGCGCGGCCTTCGGCACCCGCATCGGGGTGCGCGCGCTGTTCGAGACCCCGACCGTGGCCGGTCTGGCCGCACGCGCCGAATCGACCCCGCCTTCTGAGCAGCCGCGTCCGGCACTGGTTGCCAAGCAGCTGCCCGAGCGTGTGCCGCTGTCGCTGGCACAGCAGCGGATGTGGTTCATCAACCAATTCGACTCCACGGTGCCGACCTACAACCTGCCATTCGTGGTGCGGTTGGGCGGTCACGTCGATTTCGACGCGATGCAGGCCGCGCTCACCGATGTGCTGACCCGCCAGGAATCGCTGCGCACCATCTTCCCCAACTCGGGCGACGGCGCCTATCAGCAGGTGCTGCCGATCGAGGAGGTCGACCTCGGGGTCGAGGTGCAGCCGCTCCCCGCGGCCGAATTGGTCGATGTGCTCACCGAATTCGCCTCGGCCGGGTTCGATGTCTCCACCGAGCTGCCCATTCGGGTACGCCTGTACCAGATCATCGGCGCGTCTTCCGATGACACGCCCGAGTACGCGCTCGCCTTCGTCGTGCACCACATCGCCGCGGACGGCTTCTCGTTCGGGCCGCTCGCGCGCGACGTCACCACCGCCTATCTGGCCCGCGCGGCCGGGGAAGCGCCCGCCTGGGCACCCCTGCCGGTGCAATACCGCGACTACACGCTGTGGCAGCGCGAATTGCTCGGCGCCGAAAGCGATCCCGAGTCCATGGCCGCCCGCGAGATCGCCTACTGGCGTGACGCGCTGGCCGGACTGCCGGATCAGCTCGATCTGCCCACCGACCGACAGCGTCCGCCGGTGCAGAGCTTCCGCGGCGCGCAGTTCGGTTTCGATATCGATGCCGAACTGCACACCCGGCTCAGCGCACTGGCCCGCGCCGAGGGCGCGACGCCGTTCATGGTGCTGCACGCCGCGCTGGCACTGCTGCTGGCCCGGCTGTCCGGCACCACCGATATCGCCATCGGCACCCCGATCGCCGGGCGTGGCGAACAGGCCCTCGACGACCTGATCGGCATGTTCGTCAATACGCTGGTGCTGCGCTCCGAGGTCGATCCGGGTCGGTCCTTCACCGAATTCCTCGGCCGCACCAGGGAAGTCGACCTCGCGGCGTTCGCATACAGCGACGTTCCGTTCGAACGTCTCGTCGAGGTGGTCAACCCGACCAGGTCGCAGGCGCGGCATCCGCTGTTCCAGGTGATGCTGTCGTTCCAGGAGATGTCGCACGGCACGCTGGAGCTGCCCGGACTGTCGGTGTCGGCCGCCGAACTCGAAGTCCACATCGCGAAATTCGATCTGCTCTGGACACTGACCGAACAGCGCGGCAACCAGGGGGAGCCCGCGGGCGTCTCGGTTGTCGTCTCCTACGCCACCGACCTGTTCGACGAGGCGACGGTGTCGTCCTTCGCCGATCGGCTGGTGCGGATTCTGCGCGGGGTCACCGCGGATCCGACGGCGATCGTCGGCGATATCGATCTGCTCGACGAGCGCGAGCTCGAGCTGGCACGCGATGGCTGGCACGGCGCGCCGCGCGAGATCGAGGCCGCCGGGACGGTGAGCGACCTGTTCACCCGCCAGGTGGCCGCGACGCCGGATGCGATCGCCGTGGTCGACCGCTCCGTGGACGGCTTCACCCCGGCCGTCGGTGCGTCGCTGACCTACGCGGAGTTCGGGTCTCGGGTACATGCCCTCGCGCGCTGGCTGATCCAGGCGGGCGTCGGTCCGGATGTTCCGGTCGCGCTCGGTATGCGGCGCTCGCTCGAGCTGATGATCGCGATCCACGCGGTGCTCGAGGCCGGTGGCACCTATGTGCCGCTCGATCTCGATCAGCCTGCCGAACGCATCGCCCATGTGCTCGATACCGCGGCACCGGCCTATGTGCTGACCACGTCGCGGGATCGGTTCGCGCCGGAGGGGCTGGCGTCGCTGGTCGTCGACGAGCTCGATCTGTCCGGGGTCTCCGATGCCCCGGTGACCGATGCCGAGCGCATCTCGCCGTTGCGCCCCGAGCATTTGGCGTACGCGATATTCACCTCCGGTTCTACCGGTCGTCCGAAGGGCGTCGGCGTATCGCATGCCGCGCTGGTGCACCAGATGCGCTGGCTCATCAGCGAATTCGGGATCGGCGCCGACGATGTCGCGCTGTACAAGACACCGGCCACCTTCGACGCGTCGGTGTGGGAGCCGTTGGCGCCCTTGCTGACCGGCGGTCGGACCGTGATCGCCACCCACGACGGCTACCGCGACACCCAATATCTGACCGAGGTCATCGCCGCCGAACAGGTCACCGTGACCTCGTTCGTGCCGTCGCTGCTGACCGTATTCGCCGGAACCGTCGACCCGGCGGCACTGGCCTCGGTGCGCATGCTGCTGGTCGGCGGTGAGGCATTCACCGGTGAGGCGGTCGAGGCGTTCCGTAAGCTCGGTCGCCCCGATATCACCCTGATAAACCTTTACGGCCCAACCGAATTCACCGTCAACGCCACCCATGCGGTGGTCGGTGAGGTGGTGCGCGGCGCGGTGCCGATCGGTGCGCCGGTCTGGAACACCCAGGCCTACGTCCTGGACGCGCGGCTGCATCCGGTGCCGCCGGGTGTCGCGGGTGAGCTGTACCTGTCGGGTCCCCAGCTGGCGCGCGGCTATCTCACCCGGCCGGATATGACGGCCGACCGTTTCGTCGCGAACCCCTTCGGCCCCAGCGGTTCTCGCATGTACCGCACCGGCGACCTGGTGACCCGCGATGCCGCCGGACAGATCGTCTACAGCGGTCGCACCGACTTCCAGGTGAAACTGCGCGGCGTCCGGATCGAACTCGGCGAAATCGAATCCGCCTTGCGCGCTCATCCTTCGGTGGCGCAGGCGGTCGCGCTGGTCCGTTCCGACAGCCGCCTCGGCGACCAGTTGGTCGCCTATGTGGTGCCGACCGAGGCCGAGCCGGAGGCCGGATTCGATGCCGTGCTGCGCACGCATCTGGCCGCCATGGTGCCCACCTATATGGTGCCCGCGGCATTCGTGACGCTCGAGGCCATGCCGCTCAATGCGAACGGCAAGCTCGATCGACGTGCCCTGCCCAAGCCGGTCTTCGAGGTGCACACCTTCCGCGCGCCGAGCACGCCCATCGAGGAGATCGTCGCCCAGATCTTCGGTGAGGTGCTCGACCTGCCCCGGGTCGGTGTGGACGACGACTTCTTCGACCTCGGCGGCAACTCGCTGATCGCCACCCAGGTCGCCTCGCGCATCGGCAACGCACTCGATACCCGGGTGCCGGTGCGGATGGTGTTCGAGGCCTCCACCGTGGCCGCGCTGGCGGCTCGGGTGGAATCGCACGCCGGTGCCGGGGCCCGTAGTGCGCTGGTCGCCCGGGAACGGCCCGAGGAGGTGCCGCTCTCGCTCGCACAGCAGCGCATGTGGTTCCTCAACCGCTTCGATACCGCCTCGGCGGTCAACAACATTCCGGTCGCCATCCGGCTCTCCGGCGATCTCGATGTCGCCGCACTGCAGGTCGCGGTCATCGACGTGATCGACCGGCACGAATCGCTGCGCACCGTCTTCCCGGAGACCAAGAACGGTCCGGTTCAGGTCGTGCTCGACGCGGCGCAGATCGTGCCCGACCTGACGCCGTACCGGGTCACCGAGGAGACCCTGGTCGAGCATCTGATCGACCTGGCCTCCATGGCCTTCGATGTCACCGACGAAGTGCCGCTGCACGCGCGGCTTTTCGAGATCAGCGAATCCGAGTTCGTACTCGGCATGGTGGTGCACCACATTTCGGCCGACGGTTGGTCGATGGGGCCGCTGGCGCGCGATGTCATGGTGGCGTACGCGGCACGCACCTCGTGGGAGTCGCCCGCCTGGGCGGCGCTGCCGGTGCAATACGCGGACTACGCGCTGTGGCAGCGCGAGGTGCTCGGCTCCGAGGACGATCCGGAATCGCTGATCTCCAGCCAGATCCGGTACTGGACCGAACAACTCGCCGATCTGCCCGACGAATTGGTGCTGCCGTCGGACCGCCCACGTCCGGCGATCGCCTCCTACCGCGGCGGCACCTACGCGTTCGTGATCTCCGCCGAGACCCAGCGCGCGCTGATAGATCTGGGTCGCAAGCACAATTCGTCGCTGTTCATGGTTATGCACAGCGCGCTCGCCGTGCTGCTGGCGCGGGCCAGTGGTACCAGCGATATCGCCATCGGCACCCCGGCCGCCGGTCGTGGTGAGGCCGCACTGGACGACCTGATCGGCATGTTCGTCAATACGCTGGTATTGCGCACCGATGTCGCGGGCTCGGCGAGTTTCGCGGATCTGCTCGCCCTGGCGCGCGAAACCGACCTGCAGGCGTTCGCGCACGCGGATCTGCCGTTCGAGCGCCTGGTCGAAATCCTCAACCCGGCCCGCTCGCAGGCGCGCAATCCGCTGTTCCAGGTGATGCTGGCGTTCCAGAACGTCAAGCAGGCCAACCTCGAACTGCCCGGACTCTCGGTCAACGGCATCGATTACGACGCGCGGCTGGCCAAATTCGATCTGCAGCTGACCCTGCAGGAGACCCAGGAATCGGGCGAGGCCGCCGGTATGTCGGCCGAAATCTCCTATGCCCTCGATCTTTTCGACGAGGACACAGTGGCGGCCTTCGCGCGGCGCCTCGATCGGATCCTGGCGGCCATCATCGCCGATCCGACCGTGCCGGTCGGCGATATCCAGCTGCTCGATGATGAGGAGACCGCACTCGCGGTGGTCGGCTGGAACGACACCAGGCACGATTTGCTGCCGCGTCGTCAGCCCGGCCGCACCCCGCGTCGTTCCGGTATTCGCCAGGGCGGCGGGCTCACCCTGGTTGGCGAGTTTACCGCGCAGGCCGCGGCCACCCCGGATGCGATCGCGATCGTGGATCCGGCGACCGAAACGTCGCTGACATATGCCGAGTTCAGCGCGCGCGTGCACCGATTGGCGCGGCGGTTGATCGATGCCGGTGTCGGCCCGGAAAAGCTTGTCGCCCTTGGTCTGCGGCGTTCGGTCGACCTCGTGATCGCTGCGTACGCGGTGCAGGAGGCCGGTGGCGGCTATGTGCCGCTGGACCTGGATCAGCCCACCGAGCGAATCAGCTATGTGCTCGAGTCGGCGGCACCGGTCTGCGTGCTGACGACCTCGCGGGACAACTTCGAAAGCGGCGGACTGCCGACGCTTTCCATCGATGAGCTCGATCTCTCCGAGTACTCGGATGCGCCGGTTACCGATGAGCAGCGGATTGCGCCGCTGCGGGCGGAGAACACCGCGTACGTGATCTTCACGTCGGGTTCGACGGGGCGGCCGAAGGGTGTGGCGGTGCCGCACGCTGCCGTCGTCAACCAGATCCGTTGGATCACCGGTGAATACGGCATCGGTGCCGATGACATTGTGCTGTTCAAGACCCCGGCGACGTTCGACGTTTCGGTGTGGGAACTGTTCGGACCGCTGAGCACCGGTGGCCGGATCGTCGTCGCGAGCCCGGATGGTCATCGCGATCCGCAGTACCTCATGGAGGTCATCGCGGCCGAGCGGGTGACGATGACCTCGTTCGTGCCGTCGATGCTGACCGTCTTCGCGGGCAGTGTGGATGCCGCCGGTGGTGCGGCGCTGGATTCGTTGCGCGCATTGCTGGTCGCCGGTGAGGCCTTCACCGGTGACACCGTCGCCGCGATTCGCAGGGTCAGCTCCGCCGAGCTCTACAACCTCTACGGTCCGACCGAATTCGCGGTGCACGCAACGCACGCTCCGGTGGCACAGGGGCTGGTCGGCGCGGTGCCGATCGGTCTGCCGGTCTGGAATGCCCAGGCGTATGTGCTCGATGCCCGTCTGCATCCGGTCGCGCCGGGTGTGGCGGGTGAGCTGTATCTGGCCGGTGCGCAGTTGGCGCGCGGCTACTTCGGCCGTGCCGATCTGACCGCGGATCGCTTCGTTGCCAACCCGTTCGGCGCCGCTGGATCCCGGATGTACCGGACCGGTGACCTCGTCACTCGCAATGCCGACGGTGCGATCGTGTACCTCGGCCGCACCGACTTCCAGGTCAAGCTGCGCGGTCTGCGCATCGAGCTGGGGGAGATCGAAACCGCGCTCACCGCACATGATTCGGTGGCGCAGGCGGTCGCGCTGGTGCGCGCGGACGCGCGGACCGGCGATCAGCTGGTCGCCTATGTGGTACCCGCCAATGGCGGCACGGTCGACCTCGACGAGCTGCGCGCGCACCTGACCGAGCAGCTGCCGTCCTACATGGTTCCCGCCGCGATCGTGGTGCTCGACGCCATGCCGTTGAACCCCAACGGCAAACTGGATCGTCGCGCGCTGCCCGAACCCGTCTTCGAGGCCAAGGAGTTCCGCGCACCGTCGACCCCGATCGAAGAGATCGTCGCCGACATCTTCAGCGATGTGCTCAGCCACGAGCGCATCGGCATCGATGACAACTTCTTCGATCTCGGCGGCAACTCGCTGGTCGCCACCCAGGTGGTGGCGCGACTCGGTGCGGCACTGGATACCCAGGTTCCGGTGCGGCTGCTCTTCGAGGCGCCGACCGTCGCCGCACTCGCCGCGCGCGTGGAGGCCAGCGCCGGGGCCGGTGCCCGCCAGGCGTTGACCGTGCGCCCGCGGCCGGAGTACCCGCCGCTGTCGCTGGCCCAGCAGCGGATGTGGTTCCTCAACCGCTTCGACGCCGATTCGGCCGCCGACAATATTCCGGCGGCGGTGCGCCTGCACGGGCATCTGGATCTGCCCGCGCTGCGCGGCGCCATCGCCGATGTGATCACCCGGCACGAATCGCTGCGCACGATCTACCCGTCCCATGAGGGCGTCGCCTACCAGCAGGTGCTCCCTGCCGCGCAGGCGATTCCGGAGCTGGAGATCGTCCCGGTCGCGGAAAGCGAATTGGGCAGTGCCCTTTACGAATTCATCGGCCGCGGTTTCGATATCACCACCGAATCCGTGGTGCGGATTCGGCTCTACCAGGTCGAGCGTGCGCCGCTGAGCAGCAAGAAGTGGCGCGACAACACGCAGAACCACGTGCTCGCGGTCGTCGTGCATCACATCGCGGCCGACGGCTTCTCGATGCGTCCACTGGTCCGCGATCTGATGTCGGCCTATATCGCGCGCAGTTCGGAATCCGCGCCGGTGTGGCCGCCGCTGGCGGTGCAGTACGTGGATTACGCACTGTGGCAACGCGAAACGCTCGGTTCCGAGGACGATCCGACCTCACTGATCTCCGAACAGCTCGGCTACTGGCGCGAAACCCTGGCCGGACTGCCCGAGGAACTGCGCCTGTCGCCCAAGCCACGGCCGGTCGTCGCGTCGTATCAGGCGCGTACGCACCGATTCCAGCTGCCCGGTGCGCTCGTGGATGCGCTGAACCGGGTCGCGCACGAGCACAACACCACGCTGTTCATGGTGGTGCACAGCGCATTCGCGACCCTGCTCGCGCGGTTGAGCGGTTCGGATGACATCGCCATCGGCATCCCGGTGGCCGGTCGTGGTGAGCAGGTCCTCGACGATCTAGTCGGCATGTTCGTCAACACCTTGGTGCTGCGCACCCAGGTCGATCCGACCCAAGCGTTCACCGATCTGCTCGCCCAGGTTCGCGAACGCGATCTGCAGGCCTTCGCCCACGCCGATGTGCCGTTCGAGCGGCTGGTCGAGGTGCTCAACCCGGCCCGCTCGCAGGCGCGGCATCCGCTGTTCCAAGTGATGCTGTCGTTCCAGAACCTCGGGCGCACCTCGCTGGAACTGCCCGGACTCGCGGTTTCCGAACTCGGTATCGATCCGCCGACCGCCAAGGTCGACCTGCAGCTCACGCTGAGCGAGGGCGCGGAATCGGAGATGGCCGCCGAACTCGTCTATGCCACCGACCTTTTCGACGATCGCTTCGCGAGCGCTTTCGCCGAGCGGTTCGTTCGGGTGTTGCGCGGTATCACCGCGGCACCGGCGATCGTGGTCGGCGATATCGACCTGCTCGACGACGCCGAGCGGGCCCAGGTGCTCGACCGGTGGAACGAGACCGAATTCCCGGTGGACGCGGCGCTGACCTCACCGGTCGGCGATGCGGCCGCCACGTTGGTTTCGCTGTTCGAGGCGCAGGTGCTGCGCACGCCGGACGCGTACGCGGTGAGCTACGAGGGGACAACTCTGTCCTATGCCGAGTTCGCCGCCCGGGTGCACCGTTTGGCGCGCTGGCTCAAGCAGAACGGCGTCGGGCCGGAATCTTATGTGGCCCTTGGCATGCGGCGCTCGATCGAACTGGTCGTCGGCATGTACGCGATCAATGCCGCCGGTGGCGCGTACGTCCCGCTGGATCCGGATCATCCGGCCGAACGCATCGATTACATCCTGGAGACCGCGCGGCCGGTCTGCGTGCTCACCGCGGGCACCGATCTGGAGACCACGGTGTCGCGCCAGGTCCGCATCGATGAACTCGACCTGTCGGAGTTCTCGGATGAACCGCTGACCGACGCGGATCGGCATCGGCCGCTGCGTCCTGGCAACACCGCCTACGTGATCTTCACCTCGGGTTCGACCGGTCGGCCCAAGGGTGTCGCGGTCTCGCACGCCGCGATCGTCAACCGCCTGGTGTGGATGCACGCCGAATACGGTCTGTCCGCCGAAGACGTTGTGCTGCAGAAGACTCCGGCGACCTTCGACGTGTCGGTCTGGGAGTTCTTCTGGCCGTTGCAGGTCGGTGCCCGCCTGGTCGTCGCCAAGCCGGACGGTCACCGCGATCCGGCCTATATGGCGCGGCTGATCGTCGACGAGCGGGTCACCACGGTGCACTTCGTGCCGTCCATGCTCTCGGTATTCGTCGCCGAGGACCGAGCGGCCGAATGCACCAGTCTGCGTAATGTTTTCGCCTCCGGTGAGGCGCTGCCCGCCGTGGCCGCGCAGCGCCTGCGCCAGCTGACCGGCGCGCGGCTGCACAATCTGTACGGCCCGACCGAGGCCGCGGTCGACGTCACCTTCCACGAGGTGACCGATGCCGATATCAGCTCGGTGCCGATCGGTGCGCCGGTGTTCAACACCCAGGTGTATGTGCTGGATTCGCGGTTGCGTCCGGTGCCTGCTGGCGTCCCGGGTGAGCTGTATCTGGCGGGCGCGCAGTTGGCGCACGGCTATGTCGGCCGCCCGGACCTGACCACCGAGCGTTTCGTCGCGAACCCGTTCGGCGACGCCCAGCGCATGTACCGCACCGGTGACCTCGTCATGTGGACGCCGCGCGGTGAACTGGAGTACCTGGGCCGCACCGACTTCCAGGTCAAGCTGCGCGGTCTGCGCATCGAACTCGGCGAGATCGAGTCGGCGCTCACCGCACAGGACGCGGTGGCGCAGGCGGTCGTGCTGGTGCACTCCGATGAGCGGACCGGCGATCAGCTGGTCGCCTACCTGGTCGCGAATCCGGACCGGGCCATCGAAATCGAGACCGTCAAGAACACCCTCGGTGCGCAGTTGCCCGCCTACATGGTGCCCACGGCGTACCTGGTGCTCGACGAGTTCCCGCTCAACGCCTCCGGCAAGCTGGACCGCAAGGCACTGCCCGCACCCACGTTCGCGGCCAAGGTTTTCCGCGCGCCGACCACCCCGGTGGAGGAGATCGTCGCGGGCACCTTCGCGGAAGTGCTCGGTCTGCAGGGCGTCGGCCACGGCGTCGGTCTGGACGACGACTTCTTCGAACTCGGCGGCAACTCGCTGATCGCCACCCAGGTTGCGGCGCGACTCGGCGCGGCGCTGGACACCCACATCCCGGTGCGCGCGCTGTTCGAGGCCTCCAATGTCGCGGCACTGGCCGCGCTGGTGGAATCGGCCGCCGGCGAGGGCGGTCGCGCTCCGCTGACCCCGCAGCCGCGCCCCGAACTGGTCCCGCTCTCGCTGGCCCAGCAGCGGATGTGGTTCCTCAACCGCTTCGACAACCGCACCGCGGTCAACAACATCCCGGTCGCCGTCCGGCTCACCGGCGAGGTCGATATCGTCGCGCTGAACGCCGCCATCGGCGATGTGCTGGCCAGGCACGAGGCGCTGCGCACCATCTACCCCGAGGTCGAAGGCACCGGCTACCAGCATGTGCTGCACACCGACGAGGTGCGCTTCGAGCTGGCGACCGAGGCGATCGCCCCCGGCGCGGTGCCCGCGCGCATCGTCGAGCTGGCGAGTGTGCACTTCGATGTGACCAGCGAGGTGCCGTTCCGGGCGAATCTGCTCAGCATCGATGACCAGAACCATGTCGCGGTGCTGGTCATGCATCACATCAGTGGTGACGGTTTCTCGCTGCGTCCGCTGCTGCGTGACGTGGTGCTGGCCTACACCGAGCGCAGCCGCGGTGAGGTGCCCGCCTGGGCGCCGCTGGATGTCCAGTACGCCGATTACGCGCTGTGGCAGCGCGCGGTGCTCGGCAGCGAGGACGATCCGGAATCCATCGCGGCACAGCAGCTCGCGTACTGGACCGAGCAGCTGGCCGATCTGCCCGATCAGATCGAACTGCCCGCCGACCGCTCGCGGCCCGAGATCGCCTCCAATGCCGGTGGCACCCATGGCTTCTCGATCGATGCCGAATTGCACGCCGCACTGGCCGAACTCGCCCGCGCCCGCGGGGTCACGCTGTTCATGGTCATGCACGCGGCACTGGCGGCCTGGGCGGCCCGGCTGTCCAACAGCACCGATATCGCCATCGGCACCCCGATCGCGGGCCGCGGTGAACGCGCGCTCGACGATCTGGTCGGCATGTTCGTCAATACGCTGGTGCTGCGCAACGAGGTCGAGCCGAGCGCCAAGTTCAGCGATCTGCTTGCGCAGGTGCGCCGCACCGATCTCGCGGCCTTCGCCAATGCCGATGTGCCGTTCGAGCGGCTGGTGGACGTGATCAGCCCGGCTCGTTCCCAGGCGCACCATCCGCTGTTCCAGGTGGCGTTGACATTCGAGGCCGCCTCGGCCGCGGAGATGGGCACCGTGGCGCTGCCGGGTGTCGAGCTGTCGGTGGTCGAATTCGATCCCGGCACAGCCAAATTCGATGTGCAGCTGACCGTCGGCGAGACCGCCGACGGTGCGCTCGGCCTGTCGTGGAACTACGCCACCGAGCTGTTCGATCCGGAGACGGTGGCGTCGTTCGCCGATCGTCTGGTGCGGATTCTGCAGAGTGTGGTCGAGGATCCCGACATCGTCATCGGCGATATCGATCTGCTCGGTGAGGCGGAGCGGCTCAATGTGTCGCAGCGCTGGGTGTCGTCCGGATTCGACAGCCTGGGCCCGGAGGCGGCAGCCCGGGTAACCACGGAGGGCGCCGGGAGCGCCGCGATCCGACACCGCACAGCGCGATTCAACGCACCCGGTACCACGCTGGTCGACCTGTTCGAGCAGGCAGTGGCGGCACATCCGGACAATACGGCGGCCAAATTCGGCATCGAATCGCTGACCTACGCCGAGCTGGATCGGCGCGCGAATGTGTTGGCGCGCAGGCTGATCGCCGACGGCGCCGGTCCCGAATCGCTGGTCGCGGTGATCCTGCCGCGCTCGCTCGATCTGGTGGTCGCGCTGCTCGCGGTGGTGAAGACCGGTGCGGGCTATGTGCCGGTCGATCCGACCTACCCGGCCGACCGCATCGCCTACGTGCTCGCGGATTCGCGCCCGACCAGCGTGATCCTCGATTCCACTGTCCAGGTAACGGTGCCCGACGAGCTGCCGACCGTGGTGCTCGACGGATTCGCGGTGGAGACCGGAAATGTCGAGGACGCCGACGACGCGCCGATCACCGACGCCGACCGTCTCGCGGCGCTCACTCCGGACAATGTCGCGTACGTGATCTACACCTCCGGTTCGACCGGCCGTCCGAAGGGCGTCGCGGTCGCGCACCGGAATGTGGTGCGGCTGTTCGCCAATACCGATCGCGACTTCGGCTTCGGCCCGCGCGATGTGTGGACGCTGTTCCACTCCTATGCCTTCGACTTCTCGGTGTGGGAGCTGTGGGGCCCGCTGCTGTTCGGCGGCACCCTGGTGGTTGTCGACTACTACACCTCGCGCTCGCCCGAACAGTTCCTGGAACTGCTGCGGGTGGAACAGGTCACGGTGCTCAACCAGACGCCGTCCGCGTTCTACCAACTGGCCGAGGCGGACCGCAATGCCGCACCGGACGCCAACCCGCTGGCCTTGCGCTACGTGGTGTTCGGCGGTGAAGCCCTGGAACTGCGTCGGCTCTCGGATTGGGTTGCCCGGCACGGTGACGGCACCGATCGGCGCTCCGCCGCCCCGCTGCTGGTCAATATGTACGGCATCACCGAGACCACGGTGCACGTGTCCTACCGCGCGCTGGACGCCGCGACCATCGCCGCCGCCTCCGGCAGTGTGGTCGGCCGCGCCATCGCTGGTCTGCGCGTGTACGTCCTCGATAATCGGCTGCGACCGGTCCCGGTCGGCGTCGCGGGCGAAATGTATGTCGCCGGACCACAATTGGCCCGCGGCTACCTCGGCCGCCCGGACCTGACCACCACCCGCTTCGTCGCGAATCCGCTCGCCGACGCGGATGCCGCGGGCACCCGCCTGTACCGCTCCGGCGACCTCGCGCGCTGGAACCGCTTCGGCGAACTCGAATACCTCGGTCGCGCCGACGATCAGGTCAAGGTGCGCGGCTTCCGCATCGAACTCGGCGAGATCGAATCCGCCATACTGGCCCAGCCGGGCATTGCCCAGGCCGCGGTCATCGTGCGCGAGGATCAGCCGGGCGATCAGCGGATCGTGGCCTATGTGGTCGCCGAACCGGAGGTGGTCCCGGACCTCGACGTGGTGCGCAGCGGTGCGGCGCAACGACTTCCGTCCTACATGGTGCCCGCGGCGCTGGTGCGGCTCGAGTGGATTCCGCTGACCGTCAACGGCAAGCTGGACCGTCGCGCGCTGCCAGCGCCCGCGGTGCAGGCCAAGGCCTTCCGCGCCCCGGTCACTCCGGTCCAGGAGACCGTCGCCGCGGTTTTCGCCGATGTGCTCGACCTGCCCAGGGTCGGTGTCGACGACGACTTCTTCGACCTCGGCGGCAACTCGCTCATCGCGACCAGGGTGGTATCCCGCATCGGCGCCGCGCTCGGCACCACCGTGCCGGTGCGAGCGCTGTTCGAGGCCTCCACCGTGGAAGCGCTCGCGGCCCGGGTGGAATCGCATGCCGATGGCGCCGCGCGCGCCCGGCTGGTGGCCCGTCCGCGCAAGGCCGATGAACTGGTGCCGCTGTCGTTCGCGCAGCAGCGCATGTGGTTCCTCAACAAGTACGACACCGCATCAGCGGCCTACAACCTGCCGGTCGCCATCCGCTTGACCGGTGCCCTCGATATCGAGGCGCTGCGGTTGGCGGTGGCGGATGTGGTGCGCAGGCACGAATCGCTGCGCACCCGCTACCCGGAGCACGGCGGCACCCCGGTCCAGGTGATCGTGCCCGCCGACGCGATCGCGCTCGATCTGCAGCCGGTCTCGGTCGATCCGGCCGAGCTGACCGCGGTGGTGACCGAATTCGTGATGACCGGATTCGATGTGTCCGAAGAGGTTCCGCTGCGGACGCGGCTCTTCGCCGCCGGTGCCGACGAGCATGTGCTTGTCGTCGTGGTACACCACATCGCGGCCGACGGCTTCTCCATCGGCCCGCTGACCCGCGATGTGATGCTGGCCTACACCGCGCGTGCCCAGGACGCGGCACCCGGCTGGTCGCCGCTGCCGGTGCAGTACGCCGACTTCGCCATCTGGCAGCGCGAGGTCCTCGGCAGCGAGGACGATCCGGATTCGC
This sequence comes from Nocardia anaemiae NBRC 100462, assembly GCF_001612725.1. Lineage (GTDB taxonomy): Bacteria > Actinomycetota > Actinomycetes > Mycobacteriales > Mycobacteriaceae > Nocardia > Nocardia anaemiae. The sequence goes on from NZ_BDAZ01000013.1 coordinate 25,743, forward strand.
TGATGGCGCGTCAGGTGGCGCACTGGCAGCGCGCACTCGACGGTGTTCCGGACGAACTGCCGCTGCCCACCGACCGGCCGCGCCCCGCGATCGCCTCGCACCGCGGCGCGACGGTGCAGACCGAACTGCCCGCCGAACTGATCGCGGCGCTGGAAGGTATTGCGCGCCAACGCGGTGCGTCGCTGTTCATGGTCATGCACAGCGCGCTCACGGTGTTGCTGGCCCGGCTGTCGGGCACCGACGATATCGCCGTCGGCTCGCCGATCGCGGGCCGCGGTGAGCAGGCGCTCGACGATCTGGTCGGCATGTTCGTCAATACCCTCGTGCTGCGCACCGGCATCGATCAGTCGGAACCGTTCACGGCGCTGCTGGACCGGGTGCGCTCGAACGACCTGGATGCCTTCGGCAATGCCGACGTGCCGTTCGAGCGGCTGGTGGAACTGCTCGCGCCGGAACGCTCGCAGGCGCGCAACCCGCTGTTCCAGGTGATGCTGGCATTCCAGAATCTGGAGCGCACCGCGCTCGAATTGCCGGGTCTGTCGGTGTCCGCGCTGGACCTCGACGAGAATGTGGCCCGCTTCGACCTGCAGTTCACGCTGTCGGAAACCGGTTCGGCCGGAATGACTTTGGCGCTCACCTACGCCACCGAGCTGTTCGACGAGTCGACCGCCGAGCTGATCACGCAGCGTTGGCGGCGGGTGCTGGAGGCCATTGCCACCGACCCGACCGTCACGGTCGGTGCCATCGATGTGCTGGACGCGCGGGAGCGGGCCGATCTGATCGCCCGCACCGGCGCACCGGCGGTGCCCGCGCGCACCCTGCCCGAGCTGCTGGCCGAGGCCGCCGCGATGGATCCGAAGGCGACCGCCGTGGTGTTCCAGGGGACACGTGTGTCCTATGGTGACCTCGACGAGCGGTCGAACCGGTTGGCGCGCTTGCTCATTGCCGAGGGCATCGGCGCCGAGGATCTGGTCGCCGTCGGCGTGCCGCGGTCCGCGGATTCGGTCTTCGCCGCCTGGGCCGTCGCGAAGACGGGTGCGGCATTCGTGCCCGTCGACCCGAACTATCCGGCTGAGCGCATCGCGCATATGGTCACCGATTCCGGTTCGCCGGTCGGCCTCACGGTCGCGGCGGTCCGCGACGGCCTGCCGGATTCGGTGCGCTGGCTGGTGCTCGACGAGCTCGACCTGGATGGATTCGACGGCGGTCCGATCACCGACGCCGACCGGGTCCGCACGCTGCGTCCGGCGCATCCGGCATATGTCATCTACACCTCGGGCTCCACCGGTGTGCCCAAGGGCGTGGTGGTCACCCATGCCGGTCTCGCGAACTTCAGCGTCGAGCAGATCGTCCGCTACGACCTCGATTCCGGTTCGTGCGCACTGCATTTCGCCTCGCCAAGCTTCGATGCCTCGATCCTGGAACTGCTGCTCGCGGTCGGCGCGGGCGGTGCGCTCGTGGTGACGCCGCCCGGCGTGTACGGCGGTGAGGAGCTGTCCGAGCTGATCCGCACCGAGCGGGTCACGCACGCGTTCATCACACCCGCCGCGCTGGCCACCTTCGATCCGACCGGCCTCGACTCGCTGCGGGTGCTGATCGCCGGTGGTGAGGCGGTTCCGGCGGATCTGGTCGCGAAATGGGCGGTGCCGCTGGAGAACGGGTCCGTCCGCAGCTTCCACAATGGTTACGGTCCGACCGAGACCACCATCATGACCAATATCAGCGACCCGCTGGTGGCCGGTGACACGGTGGTGATCGGTGCGCCGATCCGCGGCATGCAGTCGCTGATCCTGGACGCCCAGCTGCGGCCGGTGCCGGTGGGTGTCGCGGGTGAGCTGTATCTGTCGGGCATCCAGTTGGCGCGCGGCTATCACGCCCGCGCCGGTCTGAGCGCCGAGCGCTTCGTGGCCAATCCGTATGTCGCGGGTGCGCGCATGTACCGCACCGGTGACGTGGTCCGCTGGACCCGCACGGGTGAGGTCGAATATGTGGGCCGCTCCGACTTCCAGGTCAAGGTGCGCGGCTTCCGCATCGAACTCGGTGAGATCGACGCGGCGCTGGCATCGCACGAGAGCGTCGACTTCGCGGTCACCATCGGCCACAAGAGCACCGCGGGCGCGACCTCGCTGGTGTCGTATGTGGTTGCGGCACCGGGCCGTTCGATCGATGTCGCCGAGCTGACCGCGCACGTCGAGGAACGCCTGCCCGCGTACATGGTGCCGTCCTCGGTGATGGTGATCGACCACATCCCGCTGACCCCGGTCGGCAAGCTGGACCGCAAGGCACTGCCGGAGCCGGTCTTCGCCACCGAGGTGGTCTTCCGCGCACCGCGCACGCCGATCGAGCACACCATTGCCGAGGTCTTCGCCGAGGTGCTCGGCGTCGAGCGCGTCGGTGTCGACGACTCGTTCTTCGCCCTCGGCGGCGACAGCATCGTGTCCATCCAGCTGGTTTCGCGGGCCAAGGCACGCGGTGTGGTCTTCAGCCCGCGGCACGTCTTCGAGCAGCGCACCGTCGCCGGACTCGCCGCGGTCGCCGAAACCGCCGATAGCACCGATACCGCCGTGGAGGCGCTGGCCGAGCTGCCCGGTGGCGGCATCGGCACCATGCCGCTGACCCCGGTGGTGCGGTTCATGGCGCAGCGGCACGGCTCGTTCAACCGGTTCAACCAGACCATGGCGCTCGAGCTGCCGGTCGGCATCGATCGCGCGGGTATCGCGAAAACCGTTGCCGCGGTGGTCGACCGCCACGACATGTTGCGGGCGCGGCTGTACCGCGAGGGTGCGGACTGGACCCTCGAAACCGTCGAGCCGGGCACCATCGATGTCGACGCGCTGATCGATCGCACCGAATTCGATGCGAATATCGATGACGCCGGGCTGTTCGAAATCGCTTCCGCCGCATTGGATGCCGCGCTGGATCGACTCGATCCGGCCGCGGGCGTGGTGGTTCGGTTCGTCTGGCTGGAACCCTCGGACGGCAGCCGCGGTGGTCGACTCATCGTGGTCGCGCATCACCTCGTGGTGGACGGTGTTTCCTGGCGCATCCTGGTGCCGGACTTCGTCGCCGCCTGGGGCCAGCTCACCGCGGGTCAGGAACCGCAGCTGGTCGCGCCCGCGACCTCGATGCGGGCCTGGGCGGACGCGCTGCGCCGCGAGGCCGAAAGTGCCGAGCGGGTGGCCGAACTGGACTACTGGCGTTCGGTGGTCGGCACCGCGGATCCGCTGCTGACCGAGCGTGCGCTGGATCCGACCGTGGATACCTCGGGCGCCATCGAGAAGCTGCAGGTCGAGGTGTCCGCGGAGGTCACCAAGGCGCTGCTGACCACCGTGCCCGCGCTGTTCCACGGCGGCGTCAACGACGGTCTGCTCACCGCGCTCGCGCTGGCGACCGCGAAGTGGCGTGCGGGCCGCACCACCGCCCGTCCCGACGATGCGCTGCTGATCCGCCTGGAGGGCCACGGCCGCGAAGAGGGCATCGTGCCCGGCGCGGATCTCTCCCGCACGGTCGGCTGGTTCACCGCGATCTTCCCGGTCCGCTTCGACCTGTCCGGTATCGATATCGATGCCGCGCTGGCCGGTGGTCCCGCGCTCGGCAAGGCCGTCAAGGCGGTCAAGGAGCAGCTGCTCGCGGTGCCGGACAAGGGCATCGGTTACGGCCTGCTGCGCTACATGAACGAAGCGACCGCATCGGAACTGCCCGTGGAACAGCCGGGTCAGGTGAGCTTCAACTACCTGGGCCGGGTCTCCGAGGGCGATGTGCCCGAGGCGCTGCGCGGCTTCGGCTGGATTCCGGCCGCCGAACTCGGTGCGCTCGGCGGCGCCTACGACGCGGATATGCCCGCGATGGCGCCGCTGGATATCAATGCCATCGTGGTCGGCGACAAGCTGACCGCCAATATCGGCTACCCGAGCACCCTGCTCGATGCCGCGCAGGTCCGCGAATTCGGCGAACTGTGGACCACCGCACTGGAAGCGGTTGCCCGGCACGCCAATTCGAACGGCGCGGGCGGGCACACCCCGTCCGACTTCACCCTGGTGCGCTCGACCCAGCGCGATATCGACACCTGGGAGCAGCGCTTCCCGGCACTGGCCGATATCTGGCCGCTGTCCGCATTGCAGGCTGGTCTGCTGTTCCACGCGCGCCTGGCCGCCACCTCGGTGGACGTCTACACCGCGCAGGCCGTGCTGACGTTGACCGGCCGGGTGGATGCGACCCGATTGCGTTCGGCCGCACAGGCTCTGGTGGATCGCTACGAGAACCTGCGCACCGCATTCGTCACCGATAACGACGGCAACCCCGTGCAGGTCGTTCTCGACAGCGCCCGCGTGGCCTGGGCCGAGCACGACCGGACCGAATCCGGCGAGGCCGCCGATATCATCGCCGCCGATCGCATGCAGCGCTTCGATCTGACCGAGCCGCCGCTGATCCGCTTCACGCTGATCCAAATCGACACAGACCGTTGGCAGTTCGTGGTCTCCAACCACCACATCCTGCTCGACGGCTGGTCCATGCCGCTGCTCATGCGGGATCTGCTGGTGCTGTACGCGGCGCACGCCGATGCCAATGTGCTGCCCGCGGCGCGCTCCTATCGGCACTTCTTGGAATGGACCCGGCAGCAGGATCACGCGGCCTCGGTGGCCGCGTGGAGCAGCGCACTGCGCGGTGTGAGCGAACCGACGCTGCTCTCGCGTCCGGATGCCGGGCGCGAGATCACCGCGCTGTCCGGCGAATACTTCTTCGAGCTGGACGAGCAGGCGACCGCGCGACTCACCACACTCGCCGCCTCGCTCGGCGTCACGCCGAATACCGTGCTGCAGGTCGCCTGGGGCATCCTGATCGGCCGGATGACCAGCCGCGACGATGTGCTGTTCGGCACCACGGTATCCGGCCGTCCGGCACAGCTGTCCGGCGTCGAATCGATGGTCGGTCTGTTCATCAACACCGTTCCGGTGCGGGTGCGTTTCGATCCGTCGGAATCGGTCGAGCAGTTGCTCACCCGGACCCAGGGCGAGCAGGCGGATCTGCTCGATCACCATTACGTCGGTCTGGCCGATATCCAGTCCGCCGCCGGAATCGGCGGTCTGTTCGACACGCTGGTGGTCTTCGAGTCCTACCCGGTCGATGCCGAGGGCATCCGGGCGCAGGCCGCCGATATCGATGGCATGGCCGTGGTCGATATGCAGGCCGCCGATGCCACGCACTATCCGCTGACCTTGATCGCGCAACTGGACTCCCAGCTGCGAATCCGCGCGGGCTACCTGCGCGACCTGTTCGACGAGCCGACCGTGCGCCGCATCGCCGATCGCCTGGTGCGGGTGCTCACCGCGATCACCACCGAACCGGCCGCGCCGGTCGGTGATATCGAACTGCTCGATACCGCCGAGCGCGAGCTCGTGGTGTCCGGTTGGAACGACACCGCACACGAGGTCGACGACGCCGCCACGCTGGTCTCGATGTTCGAGGCCCAGCTCGCCGCGACCCCGGACGCGACCGCGCTGACCTTCGAGGGGACCAGTCTGACCTACGCCGAGTTCGGCGCCCGGGTCTACAGCCTGGCGCGCTGGCTCATCGAGCGCGGTGTCGGCCCGGAATCCTATGTGGCCCTCGGTATGCGGCGCTCCATCGATCTGGTGGTCGGCATGTACGCGGTGACCGTGGCCGGTGGCGCGTATGTGCCGCTGGACCCGGATCATCCGGCCGAGCGCACGGAATACATTCTCGCCACCGCTGATCCGGTCTGCGTGCTGACCTCCGGCGACGATCTGAAGATCGATACCGCCCAGGTGCGCATCGATCTGCTCGACCTGTTCGGGCTCTCGGACGAGCCGGTGACCGAGGCGGAACGGCGTGCGCCGCTGCGTCCGTCGAATACCGCGTACGTGATCTTCACCTCGGGTTCGACCGGTCGTCCGAAGGGTGTGGCGGTCAGCCATGCCGCGATCGTGAACCGGCTGGTGTGGATGCAGTCGGCATACGGGCTGACCAGCGCCGACGCCGTACTGCAGAAGACGCCCGCCACGTTCGACGTTTCGGTGTGGGAGTTCTTCTGGCCGTTGCAGATCGGCGCGCGGCTGGTCATCGCGAAGCCGGACGGGCATCGCGATCCGGCCTACCTCGCCGAGATCATCACCGCCGAGCGGGTCACCGTCACCCACTTCGTGCCGTCCATGCTGTCGGTCTTCGTTGCCGATACCGCCGCCGCGCGGTGTGATTCGCTGCGGCTGGTCTTCGCCTCCGGTGAGGCGCTGCCGCCCAAGCCCGCGCATCGCCTGCGCGAGCTGACCGGTGCGGCGCTGCACAACCTGTACGGCCCGACCGAGGCCGCGGTCGACGTCACCTTCCACGAGGTGGTCGCGACCGATACCGACACCGTGCCGATCGGTGCGCCGGTCTTCAATACTCAGGTGTACGTGCTGGATTCGCGACTGCGGCCGGTTCCGGTCGGTGTCGCGGGTGAGCTCTACCTCGCGGGCACCCAGCTGGCGCGCGGCTATGTCGCGCGTCCGGATCTGACCAGCGATCGGTTCGTCGCGAACCCGTTCGCCGCCGATGGCGCGCGCATGTACCGCACCGGCGACCTGGTGGCCTGGACAGCCGACGGTGAGCTGGATTACCTGGGCCGCACCGACTTCCAGGTGAAGCTGCGCGGTCTGCGCATCGAGCTCGGCGAGATCGAGCAGGCGCTCACCGCGCTGGACGAAATCGCCCAGGCCGTCGTCGTGGTGCGCGGTGATCAGCACACCGGCGACCAGCTCGTCGCGTATGTCATCGCGACGCCGAACATGCGGCTGGATATCGAGACGGTGCGCGAGGATCTGGCGCGGCAGTTGCCCGCTTACATGGTCCCGTCGGTGGTCATCGTGCTCGACGCCTTCCCACTCAACGCCTCCGGCAAGCTGGATCGGAAGGCACTGCCCGCACCGGTGTTCGAGGCCGCGGTCTTCCGCGCGCCGACCACGCCGGTCGAGGAGATCATCGCCGCGACCTACGCCGATGTGCTCGGCCTGGAACGCGTCGGCCTCGACGACGACTTCTTCGCACTCGGCGGCAACTCGCTGAGCGCCACCCAGGTCGCCGCCCGACTCTCGGCCGCACTGGATACCGACCTCGGTGTCCGCGAACTGTTCGAGGCCTCCACGGTCGCCGCGCTCGCGGCCCGCGCGGAGTCCCGTGCCGGTGCCGGTGGGCGCATGGCCCTGGTGCCGCAACCGCGCCCCGAGCGGGTGCCGCTGTCGCTGGCCCAGCAGCGCATGTGGTTCCTCAACCGCTTCGATCCGGAATCGGCGGTGGACAATATCCCGGCCGCGGTGCGGCTGTCGGGTCTGCTCGACCGGCAGGCGCTGCAGATCGCGGTCGCCGATGTGCTGGCCCGCCACGAATCGCTGCGCACCTACTACCCGGAGTACGACGGCACCGCCTACCAGCAGACCGTCTCCACCGCCCGGGTGATCCCGGATCTGACGCCGATCGATGTCACCGAGGCCGAACTGCCGCAGCGGGTCGCGGAGGTCATCCTGACCGGCTTCGACGTCACCGCCGAGGTTCCGTTCCGGGCCAAGCTGTTCGAGATCAGCCCGACTGAACATGTGCTCGCCCTTGTGGTGCATCACATTTCGGCCGACGGCTTCTCGATGGGCCCGCTCACCCGCGACGTGATGACGGCCTATGCCGCCCGCGTCGAGGGCGGTGAGCCCTCGTGGCGTCCGCTCGAGGTGCAGTACGCCGACTTCGCGCTGTGGCAGCGCGCCGTGCTCGGCGCCGAATCCGATCCGGAATCGGTGATCTCGGCGCAGATCGAGTTCTGGGCCGACACCCTGCGCGGGCTGCCCGAACAGCTCGACCTGCCCGCCGACCGGCCGCGTCCGGCGGTGGCATCGGGCCGCGGTGCCACGCACGTGTTCGAGATCGATGCCGAAACCCACGGCAAGCTCACCGAACTCGCGCGCACCCGGGGTACGACGCTGTTCATGGTCGCGCACACCGCGCTGGCCGTGCTGCTGTCGCGGCTGTCCGGCGAGGAAGATATCGCGATCGGTACGCCGATCGCCGGACGTGGTGAGCGCGCGCTCGACGATCTGATCGGTATGTTCGTCAACACTCTTGTGCTGCGGACCCCGATCGACGGCGAGGCCACCTTCACCGAACTGCTGCGCACCGTGCGCGCCATCGATATCGGCGCGTTCGGACATGCCGACCTGCCGTTCGAGCGGCTGGTGGAGATCCTGAACCCGGTGCGTTCGCAGGCGCGTCATCCGCTGTTCCAGGTGATGCTGTCGTTCCAGAACACCGGCCAGAACAGTCTGGAACTGCCCGGACTCACGGTCAGCGGTGTCGAGCTGCCGATCGATGTGGCCAAATTCGATCTGCAGCTGGTGCTTTCGGAGCAGACCGCGACCCCGATCAGCACCTCGAACGGCGCCGGTACCGCAGTCGCGCCATCGGGCATCACGGCCGAATTGATCTACGCCACCGATCTTTTCGACGCCGACACCATGGCCGCATTCGGACAGCGGTTCAACCGCCTGTTGCAAGCGGTTGCGGCCGAACCGGATCGGGCCATCGGCGATATCGACCTGCTCGATGCGGCCGAAGCCGAACTGGCACTGCGTGGTTGGAACGACACCGAGCGTGATTTCGGTGCGGTCGGCACGCTGGTCGACGAATTCGCCAGGCAGGCGGCGGCGACGCCGGATGCGGTCGCGATCGTTGACCCTGCGACAGGCGCTTCGTTGACCTATGCCGAATTCGGTGCGCGCGTGCACCGGTTGGCGCGCCGCCTCATCGCGGCCGGGGTCGGTCCGGAAAGCCTTGTGGCCCTCGGTCTCCGGCGTTCGGTTGACCTGGTGGTCGCCGCATACGCCGTGCAGGAGGCCGGTGCCGGTTATGTGCCACTCGACCTCGATCAGCCCACGGAGCGGATCGGCTATGTGCTCGAGTCGGCTGCGCCGGTCTGCGTGCTGACCACCTCGCGGGACGACTTCGACGCCACAAATCTGCCCACCCTCGTCATCGACGACCTGGATCTGTCCGAGTACTCGGACGAGCCGGTCGCCGATGCGGAGCGGACTGCGCCGTTGCGGCCGAGCAATCCGGCCTACGTCATCTTCACCTCCGGTTCGACGGGTCGACCTAAGGGTGTGGCGGTGCCGCATGCGGCTGTCGTCAATCAGATCCGTTGGATCACTGGTGAATACGGCATCGGTGCCGATGACGTTGTGCTGTTCAAGACACCCGCCACCTTCGACGTTTCGGTGTGGGAACTGTTCGGACCGCTGAGCACTGGTGGTCGGATCGTGGTTGCCAGCCCCGACGGCCATCGCGACCCGCACTACCTGGCCGACGTGATCGCGGCCGAGCGGGTCACCATGACCTCGTTCGTGCCCTCGATGCTGAGCGTCTTCGCGGGCAGTGTGGACGCGGCCGTCGGCAGCGAGGCATTGGTATCGCTGCGCGCACTCCTCATCGCCGGTGAGGCCTTCACCGCCGACGCCGCGACCGCCATCCGCCGGGTCAGCTCGGCCGAGCTCTACAACCTCTACGGTCCGACCGAATTCACCGTCCACGCGACCCACGGCCCGGTGGCCGAGCAGGTCGAGGGCGCGGTGCCGATCGGTCTGCCGGTCTGGAATGCCCAGGCGTATGTGCTCGATGCCCGTCTGCATCCGGTCGCGCCGGGTGTGGCGGGTGAGCTGTATCTGGCCGGTGCGCAGTTGGCGCGCGGCTACTTCGGCCGCACGGATCTGACCGCGGATCGCTTCGTTGCCAACCCGTTCGGCACACCGGGCGCACGCATGTACCGCACCGGCGACCTCGTCACCCGCAATGCCGACGGTGCGATCGAATACCTCGGCCGCACCGACTTCCAGGTCAAGCTGCGCGGTCTGCGCATCGAGCTGGGTGAGATCGAAACCGCGCTCACCGCACATGATTCGGTGGCACAGGCCGTGGCACTGGTGCGTTCGGATGCTAGGACCGGCGATCAGCTGGTCGGCTATGTGGTGCCCGCGAACGGCGCCACCGTCGATGTCGACGAGCTGCGCAGGCACCTGACCGCGCAACTGCCGTCGTACATGGTCCCGGCGGCGATCGTGGTGCTCGATGCCATGCCGCTGAACCCCAACGGCAAGCTCGACCGCCGCGCGCTGCCCGAACCTGCCTTCGAGGCCAAGGAGTTCCGCGCACCGTCGACGCCGATCGAACAGATCGTGGCCGACACCTTCGCCGAGGTGCTCGGTCTGTCCAGCGCGGACGGCGCGCGTCCGGTCGGTCTCGACGACGACTTCTTCGACCTCGGCGGCAACTCGCTGATCGCCACCCAGGTGGTGGCCCGCCTCGGCGCCGCACTCGACACCCGCATTCCGGTGCGACTGCTGTTCGAGGCGCCGAATGTGGCCGCGCTCGCCGCTCGGGTGGAGGGGCAGCAGGGCACCGGCGGACGTCGGGAATTGACGGCCGGACCGCGGCCGGAACAGATTCCGCTCTCGCTGGCCCAGCAGCGGATGTGGTTCCTCAACCGCTTCGACAACCAGACCGCCGTCAACAACATCCCGCTGGCGGTCCGGCTCACCGGCGCACTCGACACCGATGCGCTGCGCATGGCCGTCGCCGATGTGATGGACCGGCACGAGGTGCTGCGCACCGTGTACCCGGAGACCGCCGACGGTCAGGGTGTGCAGGTCGTGCTGCCCACCGGTCAGGTCCACCTCGACCTGACCCCGATCGTGGTGTCGGAGGCCGATATTCGCGATCGCATCAGCGAACTGGTGCTGACCGGCTTCGACGTCACCGCCGAAGTTCCGGTGCGCGCCAAGCTGTTCCGGCTCGAGGCGCCGATGGACGGCTCGCTGCCCGATACCCACGTGCTGGTCTTCGTGGTGCACCACATCTCCGGTGACGGCTGGTCGGTGCGTCCGCTGGCCCGCGATGTGATGGTCGCCTACGCGGCCCGCACCCGCGGCGAATCGCCCGCGTGGGCGCCGCTGCCGGTGCAGTACGCCGACTTCGCGCTCTGGCAGCGCGACACCCTCGGCTCCGAGGACGATCCGGAATCGCTGATCGCCCAGCAGGTCGCGTACTGGTCGCGGAATCTGGCCGGACTGCCCGATCAGCTGGATCTGCCCTCGGATCGTTCGCGCCCGGCCGTCGCGTCCAACCGCGGTGATGTCTACGAATTCGGCATCGACGCGCAGTTGCTGACCGAGCTCAACGCCCTGGCCCGCGCGAACGGCGCGAGCCTGTTCATGGTCGTCCACGCGGCGTTCGCGGCGCTGCTCGCGCGCCTGTCCGGCAGCGACGATATCGCCATCGGCACCGCGGTCGCCGGTCGTGGCGAGGCCGTGCTCGACGATGCGATCGGCATGTTCGTCAACACGCTCGTGCTGCGCACGCCGGTCGATTCCGGTGCGTCCTTCGCTGATCTGGTCGCGCGGGCCCGGGAAACCGATCTTGCCGCCTTCGGCCACGCCGACCTGCCGTTCGAGCGCCTGGTCGACATCCTCAACCCGGCCCGTTCGCAGGCGCGCCATCCGCTGTTCCAGGTCATGCTGTCGTTCCAGAACACCGGTGAGGCGTCGTTCGAACTGCCCGGACTCGAGGTGGCCGGTGTGCCGCTCGATGTGGTGACCGCGAAGTTCGATCTGCACCTGAACCTCGCCGACCGGCTCGACGCGGCCGGGAACGCCGACGGGATGACCGCCGAATTCGCCTACGCGACGGATATGTTCGACGCGAAGACGATCGCCGGTGTCGCCAAGCGCCTGGTCCGCCTGCTGCATGCGGTGGTCGCGAATCCGGCCGTCGCGGTCGGCGATGTCGATCTGCTCGATGCCGCCGAGCGCACCCTGGTGCTCGAGAAGTGGAACCAGACCGCCTATGTCGTCGATGCCGAGGCCACCCTGGTCTCGATGTTCGAGGAGCAGGCGGCCAGGAGCCCGAAGTCGACCGCGCTCACGTTCGAGGGGACGAGTCTGGCCCACCCGTCGCCCGACCACCACCCCTCATCGAGTCGCAAAGCGACGCTGACATATGCCGAATTCACCGCGCGGGTGAATCGCCTTGCCCGGCACCTGGTTTCGCTTGGTGTCGGACCCGACTCGATGGTCGCGCTCGGCATGCGTCGCTCCTTCGAGCTGGTGATCGGCATGTACGCGGTGAGCGTGGCCGGTGGCGCTTATGTGCCGCTGGATCCGGATCACCCGGCCGAGCGCACCCGGTATGTGCTCGACACCGCCGACCCGGTCTGTGTCCTGACCACCGCCGCCGACGAATTCGACGCGGGCATGACACCGACGCTGGATATCTCGGCGCTGGATCTGTCGGCATACTCCGGCGAACCGCTGATCGATGCCGAACGCCTTGCGCCACTGCGGCCTTCGAATACCGCGTACGTGATCTTCACCTCGGGTTCGACCGGCCGCCCGAAGGGTGTGGCGGTCAGCCATGCCGCGATCGTCAACCGTCTGGTCTGGATGCAGGCCGAATACGGTCTGGATCGCGGCGATGTGGTGCTGCAGAAGACGCCCGCCACCTTCGACGTGTCGGTATGGGAATTCTGGTGGCCGCTGCAGGTCGGTGCCCGCCTGGTCATCGCGAAGCCGGACGGCCATCGCGATCCGGCCTACCTGGTCCAGACCATTGCCGACGAGCAGGTCACCACGGTGCACTTCGTGCCGTCCATGCTGTCGGTCTTCGTGGCCGACGACCGCGCGGGCGAATGCTTCGACCTGCGTAATGTCTTCGCCTCCGGTGAGGCGCTGCCCGCGGTGACCGCACAGCGGTTGCGCGAGCTGACCGGTGTCTGGCTGCACAACCTGTACGGCCCGACCGAGGCCGCGGTCGACGTCACCTATCACGAGGTGACCGACGCCGATACGGTCTCGGTCCCGATCGGTGCGCCGGTGTTCAACACCCAGGTGTACGTGCTGGATTCGCGGCTGCACCCGGTTCCGGTCGGGGTCGCGGGTGAGCTGTACCTCGCGGGCACCCAGTTGGCGCGCGGCTATGTGGCGCGTCCGGATCTGACCGCGGATCGCTTCGTGGCCAACCCGTTCGGCACCGGCGAACGCATGTACCGCACCGGTGACCTGGTCACCTGGACCGCCAACGGTGAGCTGGAGTACCTGGGCCGCACCGACTTCCAGGTGAAGCTGCGCGGTCTGCGCATCGAACTCGGCGAGATCGAATCGGCGCTCACCGCGCTGGAGACGATCGCGCAGGCGGCCGTGCTGGTCCGCTCCGACGACCGGCTCGGCGATCAGCTGGTCGCGTATGTGATCGCGGCGGCGGATCGTTCGATCGATATCGACCAGGTGCGCGCCGAACTCGCGGGCGAGTTGCCCGCGTACATGGTGCCGACTGCCTTCGTCGTACTGGACGCCTTCCCGCTCAACGCGTCCGGCAAGCTGGACCGCAAGGCGCTGCCCGCGCCGGTATTCGAGGCCAAGGTGTTCCGCGCACCGTCCACCCCGATCGAGGAGATCGTGGCGGGCGTCTTCAGCGATGTGCTCGGTGTCGCACGGGTCGGCCTGGACGACGACTTCTTCGAACTCGGCGGCAACTCGCTGCTGGCCACCCAGGTGACCGCGCGGATCGGCGCGGCGCTGGATACCCAGCTCGCGGTCCGCGATCTGTTCGAGGCCTCGACGGTCGCCGCGCTTGCGGCCAAGGCCGAACACAATGCCGGATCCGGCCGCACCCGACCGCGGCTGGTCGCGGGGGAGCGCCCGGCCCGGATTCCGCTCTCGCCCGCCCAGCAGCGGTACTGGTTCCTCAACCAGTTCGATACCACCACCTCGGCCGTGGACAACATCCCGCTCGCGGTGCGGTTGTCCGGTGCGCTGGATGTGGCGGCGCTGGAGCAGGCGCTCGGCGATGTATTCGCCAGGCACGAGGTGCTGCGCACCACCTACCCGAGTTCGGCCAGTGGCCCGCACCAGGTGATCCTGCCCGCCGACCAGGCCGTGCCGGAGCTGACCGTCACCGATATCTCGGAATCGGATCTGGTCGGCGCGGTGATCGAATTCGCGCTCACCACCTTCGATGTCACCGTGCAGGTGCCGCTGAAGGTGGGGCTGTTCCGGCTCGCCGAACATGAGCACGTGCTGGCCTTCACGGTGCACCATGTCGCGGCCGACGGTTCGTCGATGGGTCCGCTGGCCCGCGATGTCATGGCGGCCTATGTGGCGCGGGCCCAGGGCGAGATCCCGCAGTGGCAGCCGCTGCCGGTGCAGTACGCCGACTACGCGCTGTGGCAGCGCGCGGTGCTCGGCTCCGAGGACGATCCGGAATCGCTCGCGGCACAGCAGGTCGCCTACTGGCAGTCCGCGCTCGCGGGCATGCCCGATCAGTTGGAGCTGCCCGCCGACCGGCCGCGTCCGCGCGCGCAGTCGTTCCAGGGCAAAGCGATTCGCTTCGAGATCGCACCGGATAAGCACGCCAAGCTGCACGAGCTGGCGCGGGCCAATAACGCCTCGCTGTTCATGGTCACGCATGCGGCGTTGGCCGTACTGCTCTCGCGACTGTCGGGTACCGACGACATCGCGGTCGGCACCCCGATCGCGGGCCGTGGTGAACGTGAACTCGACGATCTGATCGGCATGTTCGTCAACACCTTGGTGTTCCGGACGATCATCGAGCCCGGCGACACCTTCGCCGACCTGCTCGCCGATGTGCGCGAGCGGGATCTGGAGGCATTCGCCAACGCCGATGTGCCGTTCGAGCGGCTGGTCGAGGTGCTCAACCCGGAGCGTTCGACGGCGCGCAACCCGCTGTTCCAGGTCGGACTCTCGTTCCAGAACCTGGCCGAGACCACCTTCACGCTGCCCGGCCTTTCGGTGAGCGCGGTGAACTTCGATTCGCAGCTGGCCAAGACCGATCTGCACGTCACGCTGTACGACCGCTACGCCGAGGACGGTACGCCCGCCCAGATCGTCGCCGAATTCGGTTATGCCACAGATCTATTCGACGAGGCGACGGTGCAGGGCTTCGCCGACCGCTTCGTCTTGGTGCTCGATGCCGTGCTGACCGATCCGGGCGTGCGGGTCGGCGAGATCGATCTGCTCTCGCCCGCCGAGAACACCCGAATTCTGCGGACCTGGAACGATACCGCGCACTCGCTCGACATCGACGCCTCGACCACGCTGGTGTCGCTGCTCGACGCCACGGTTGCGGCGAACCCGGATGCGGTGGCGCTGGTAGCCGAGGACTCGACGCTCACCTACGCCGAGTTGGACGTCGCGGCCAACCGCCTGGCGCGCCACCTTGTCACGCTCGGTGTCGGCGCGGAGGACCGGGTGGCGCTGGCCATTCGGCGCTCGGTGGACCTCGTGGTCGCGATGTACGCGGTGGCGAAGTCGGGTGCGGCGTATGTGCCGATCGATCCGGATCAGCCCGCCGAGCGCACCGACTACATCCTGACTACCGCGGCACCGGTCTGCGTGCTGACCACCGGCCGCGATGGTTTCGACAGCGCCGTGACCGAAGTGGTGTCGATCGACGAGCTGGATCTCTCCGGCGTCGCGGACGGTCCGATCTCCGACGGTGACCGGCTGCGGCCGCTGGCGGCGGCCAATACCGCGTACGTGATCTTCACGTCGGGTTCCACCGGCCAGCCGAAGGGCGTTGCGGTGCCGCATGCGGCGATCGTCAACCAGTTGCTCTGGAAGACAGCCGAATTCGGCCTCGCCGCCGATGATGCGGTGCTGCTCAAGACCGCGGCCACCTTCGACCTGTCGGTCTGGGAGTTCTGGTCGGCCGCCGTCTGCGGTGGCCGGTTGGTCATCGCCGATGCCGATGGTCACCGCGATCCCGCCTACCTCAACGAGCTGATGCGCTCCACCGGCGTGACGACGCTGCATGTGGTGCCGTCGATGCTGGATGCGCTGCTCACCGAATCCGGTCGTCGCCTGCCGCAGTCGCTGCGCCGGGTGCTGGCCATCGGTGAGGCGCTGCCAGCGACGACCGCGCAGCGGTTCCGCCGTGACAACGCGGCCGAGCTGTTCAACCTGTACGGCCCGACCGAGGCCGCGGTGTCGATCACCGCGCACACCGTCACCGATGCCGACACCGTTTCGGTGCCGATC
>NZ_BDAZ01000014.1 GCF_001612725.1 Nocardia anaemiae NBRC 100462
GCCGGGGTCGCTTTCACCGGCGCTGGTGCCGGTGCCGGGTTGGCCACCTGCGCGGGCGCGGCCGCGGGCGCGGCGCTGTTACCGGAATCACCCGCGACTTCGGGCGTGTAATCGGCGAGGAACTCGTGCCAACTTTCATCGACGGAAGATGGATCCTGTTTGTACTTCTGATACATCTCATCGACTAGCCACTGGTTCTGTCCGAACTGGGAAGTTGAGCTGCTCACAGCAGGTGTTCGCCTCATTTCGTTCTTCGCGCTGCGACGTTTGTGACGTGCCCGGCACGGGGATCAGCGGATGCGCGCCGATGCGCCCTCTCTGAGGATAGGCCCAGCAGCAAATCAGTGGATCGACTGACCACCGGACAAACCCGATCCCAAAGATGACGACCCGTCCTCACCCGAGAATATTCCCCCCGTTTCGCTGGCCGCCGCCCATAGCTGGGCATAGCGGCCACCGGCCGCAACCAATGTGTCGTGCGTCCCGATTTCGACGATTCGTCCGTGCTCGACGACGGCGATCCGATCGGCTCGCGCGGCGGTGCCGAGGCGGTGCGCCACGACGACGGTGGTGCGGCCACGCGTCAGCGATCGGCTTGCTGCCAGCACCGATGCCTCGGTCTCCGGATCGAGGGTGGCGGTGGCCTCGTCGAGCAGCAATAGATCCGGGCGCACCAGTTCGGCTCTGGCGAGGGCGATCAGTTGGCGTTGGCCCGCCGAGAGCCCACGGCCGCGCTCGCCGATCGGATGGCGCATGCCCTGCGGTAGCGCCGCGATCATGTCGGCCGCACCGACCGCGGTGGCGGCCGCCGCGATCTCGGCTTCGGTCGCGCAAGGTTTCCCGAATGCAATGTTGCTGGCGACATCGCCGGTGAAGAGGTGAGCTTCCTGCGGGACGATGCCGAGCCGGGCGCGGTAGTCGGTGAGGCGGTAGTCGCGGATGTCGATGTCATCGACCTCGATCGCACCCGGGTTGTCGCGCGGTAGGTCGTAGAGGCGGGCGAGCAACTTGACGATGGTCGATTTGCCAGCGCCCGTCGGTCCGACCAACGCCAGCGTGGATCCGGCCGGAATCCGCAGTGACACTCCGTCGAGGGCGGGCTTCTCGGTGCCCGGGTAGTGGAATCGGATTCCGTCGAGGACGACCTCGCCGCGCAATCCGTGCTCGATCGCGATCGCGTCCGGTGGATCGGCGGCGATGGCGGACGGGGTGCGCAGCAGGTCGCCGATGCGGCGCAGGCCGACGCGCGCCTGCTGGTAGCCGTCGAAAACCTGGGACAACTGCAGGATCGGGCCGAAGAGCAGCTGCAGATACAGCACGAAGGCGATGAGTGTTCCCGCGGTCGTCGTATCGTCGGCGACTTCGCGCGCGCCGAAATACACGACCGCGGCCAGCGCCAGATCGGCCCAGGCGATGACGATGGCGAAGTACATGGCGATCGCGCGCTGGGCGCGCATCCGGCTGGCGCGGTACCGATCGGAGTATTCGGCGAAGCGGCGGGCGGCGATCGGCTCGTGCCGGTTGGCCTGGACGGCGCGCAGACCGGCGACATTCTCCTGGAAATCGGCATTGACGGTCGAGACGTGTTCGCGCGAGACGGTATATGCGGTGGCGGAGACGCGGCGGAACAGCGCGGTCGCCACCAGCAGTGGCGGCAGCGCGATCAGTACTACCGCCGCCAGCGAGGCGTCGATGACCGAGAGCGCCACCGCGATGCCGACCAGGGTGAGCACGCCGATCAGCGTGGTCGCGACGCCGGTTTGCAGGAAGGTCGAGAGGGCGTCCACGTCGGTGGTCATCCTGGTCATGATCCGACCGGACAGCTCGCGCTCGTAGTAGTCCAATCCCAGCCGTTGCAGATGGGCGTAGCTGCGCACGCGCAGGCCGTAGAGGACGCGTTCGCCGGTGCGTGCGGTGAGGACGGTGGTCGCCGCGCCGACGGCCAGACCCAGCACCACCAAGACCGCGCCGAGCACTCCGGCTCTGCCGAGTGCGCCCGAATCATGGCCGCTCACACCGGAATCGATGGCGTAACGCACGATCGGCGGGAAGGCGACGCCGATGAGGGTGTCCAGCGCGAGCAGCGTGATGACGGTCAGGACCAACCAGCGCACCGGACGCAGCAGGCGAGCGAGCCGGAATCCGGGATCCGGTTGCCGCAGCTCCTCCTCGTCCAAGCCGGGTTGTTCGGTGGCCGGTGGCAGACCTTCGATGGTGCGGCGCAATTCGGGGGTTTCGCTGAGATCGGCTGCTGCGCCGGAGAATCCGCCCGGGCCGCTAATCGGTGTGGCCGCGCGAGCGAAAGTGTCGACAATCGTGGCTTCGCCGGTGGCATATGAGACCGGCCCAGGCAGCCGGATCACCCGATCCGCATGCGCCAGTGTGGATTCCCGATGCGCCAGGATCAGCGTGGTGCGCCCGCCGGCATCGGGCAGCTTCTCGAAGATGGCCGCCTCGGTCACCGCGTCGACCGCGGAGGTCGCGTCATCGAGCACCAGAATCCGCGGGCGCGCCAATAGCGCTCTGGCCAAGGCGATTCGCTGCCGCTGGCCGCCGGAGAGCGTCAATCCGCGTTCGCCGACCACGGTGTCGTAGCCATCGGAGAGTTCGGTGATGAACTCGTCGGCGGCGGCAAGCTTTGCGGCATACCGTATTTCGGCATCGGTGGCCTCCGGGCGGCCGAGGGCGATATTCGCGGCGACGGTGTCGCTGAACAGGAACGGGTCGTCGAACACCACCCCCACCGCGCTGCGTAGATCGGATGCGCGCAGGTCGGCGATATCCACCCGCTCAGCGGTTTCCGTGGATCCGAACAGGCGGATGGCGCCGGAATCCGGGGCGTAGAAGCGCGGGAGAAGCAGCGAAAGCGTCGACTTTCCGGAGCCAGCGGGGCCGATGACGGCGACGGTCTCGCCGGGCCGCACGGTCAGGTCGAGGTCACGCAGGATCGGCTGCGCGGGATCGAATCCGAAAGTGAGCGAATCGATGTCGATGCCCAAGGGTCCGTCGGGGAGCTCGGCGGGGGCAGGCGGATCGGCGATTTCGGGGGCCGCGTCGATGACCTGGTAGACGCGCTCGGCGGCGGCCCTGGTCAGCTGGGCCATGATCACCACAGAGGACATGGTTCGGGTGGTGACGGTCATGGTCGTGACGTACGCGGAGAAGGCGAGAAAGGTGCCGATACCGATCACGCCGTGCAGGGCGAGCAGACCGCCGACAACGATCACCGCGACCAGTCCGGCTTGCGGAATCGTGGTCACCCCGGGGGCGAAGCGCGCATTGATCCCGGCGGCGCGCATGCGCTCGGCGTAGAGAACGCGCCCGTGCTCCTCCAGCACGCGCACCATCCGAGCTTCCTGCCCGAAACCCTTGACGACCCGCACGCCGGTGACTGTCTCTTCGACATGCTGCGCGACCTCGGCCGCGCGCTGCTGCGCCGACCACGTTGCCGCGTACAGGCGAGGCCGCATCCGATATACCAGCACCGCGATGGCGGGGACCACCAACAATGCGACAGCGGCCAGCGGCGGCGATAGCCACACCATGACCACGGCGGCCAGCAGGAACTCCAGCAATGCCAACCCAGACAGCGGCGTCATCGCCAAAAGGCCCTGCACCAACTGCAGATCCGTGATCGACCGCGACACCACCTGTCCGGTGCGCAGCGCGTCCTGCCCGACACCGTCCAGTCGCTGCAGCGAGGCGAGCAGGCTGACACGCAACGAGTGCTGCACATCGAGGGATAGCCGTCCGGCCAACATGCGGCGTCCGAAGGCCGCCGAGAAGCGTCCCAGCGCGACAAGGGCGAGCAGGGCCGCGATGGTCCCGATGACGGAGGTGTCACCGACCCCGGCCGCATCGACCGCCCGCTTGGTCAGCAGCGGCGCGGAGATCTCGACCACCGCTCCGGCCGTCAACGCGATGGCGATGCCGGTGACCGTTCCCCGGTGGCTCCAGCACTCGGTCCACAGTCTGCGCATCCAACCCATACCGCGCTCGGTCACTCCGCTGCTCATCCCGTCTGTCGTGCTGGTACCGACGGTAATGACACGTGCCGCACCGCTATTTGTTCCCCGCGGCCGGGACCGGATCAGAGGTCGGCGGTGCGGAGCAACCACCAGGCCCCGCCCGCGGCGGCGATGGTCCAGAGGATGAGGATCACCAGTGCGGCGGGGGTGGGGGCCAGGAAGTCGCTGTCTTTGAAGGAACCAACGGCGACGGTGCTGACGGTGGCCGAGCCGGGCAGGACGGTCACCACTCCGGCGAGGCCGATTGCCTTGGCGACGACCCAGATCAACGGTTCGATGATCACCAGCCAGCCGAGCATCGCCACGACCGCGGTGGTCGACGTGCGCAGCAGCAATCCCAGACCGGCGCCGATCAGCGACCAGCAGACCGCGGCGAGCAGACCGCCGCCGAGCACGGCGAGTAACCGCACTCCGAAATCGAATTTGCCGCGGCCGAAACCGAGCAGGCAGGCGAAGGCGATGAGTTCGACAACGAAGGTCACGGCCAGGGCGAAGCCAGCGGTGACCAGGAATTTCGCGGCTGCGAGCCGGTCACGGTCGGGGCTGAACAGCGCGGTGGACGGCATTGTCGCGTAACGGTATTCGGCTCCCGCACCGGCCGCGCCGAAGGCACCGGCCAGCACGATCGCGGCCGCGAGACCGATATATAGCCCGATGGTCGCCGCGCCCGTGGCCGGATTGGATTTCGGATCGGCGGGTCCGGCGAGCAGTGCGGTCACCGTGCTCGCGACGAGGGCGATCGCGGGGATCAGTGCGGCCAGGATTCGGCTGGCGCGCAGCGTGGCGACCTTGCGGACCTCGGAATTGACGGCCGGAACGAGGTCCGCGGGCAGGACGGTGATCATCGTGGAATCCCTTGCTGCGGTGCGATCCCGGCATAGGGGGCGGGCTGGGGTGGGCGGGCCGGTTTGACCAGTGCGGCGAGCACTCGGTCGGGGTGGATCTGGTCGGCCGCGATATTGTCCACGCGCACACCGGCCGCCGTCGCCGCCGCCCGGATCTGCGCTTCGGTCGCCTCGGCAACGGCGAGGCGACCGTCGGGACGGATCACCGCATCGGTGAAGCCCTGTGCGGCCAACATGGTGGCCAGTGCGATCGGGGTCGACGCGGCGACGACCAGACGATCGGGATGTCCGCGCCGTAGCCGGGCGGGCGTGCCCTGATAGACCACCGAACCCTCGCTGAGGACAATGATGCTGTCCGCCATCGGAATCACATTCGCGAGGCTTTCGCTGGACAACAGGACCGAGCCGCCGCGGCGGGTGTGCCGCCGCAGGAAGTCCGTCAGCCAGGTGCGTTCGGCCGCGTCGAGACCGGCCAGGGGATCGTCGAGAATCAGCAACTGCGGGTCGCCCAGCAGCGCGGTCGCCAGCGCCAGCCGGGTCCGCGAGCCGTCCGACAGCTCGCCCGCCCGCGTTTTCGCCAGGTCACCGAGGCCGACCACCTGGATCACCTCGTCGACCCGCGCGTCCTCGACACCGGCGGCCGCCGCATAGACCAGCAGATGATCGCGCGCGCTTCGAGCCGGATGCAGCCCGCGCGGCTGCAACATGCCGCCGACGACAACCGTCGCGGCTGCCTCGCCTCGCCGGGAGCCCGGTGCGCCGACCGCCGCGGTTCCGGCGGTCGGCTGGAGCAGACCGAGCAGGATCCGCAGGATCGTCGTCTTCCCCGCGCCCGCCGGACCCACCAGGGCGGCGGTGGTCCCGGACGGCACGGTGAAGCTCACGTCTTCGACCGCGGTGACCAGGTTGTAGCGCTTGGTCAGACCACGAACGGAGCAGGCGAGCGGTCGGGCAGCGCTCATCGCGGCGTGGTCGGGGGTTGCGGCTTCGCCGGATCCAGGGCGGGCAGTGGATCGGCGTCGATGACGAGCTGTCGATCGGCGGGCCAGGTCACCGGCGCGGGTCCGAATGCCTTGCGCGCGTTGTTGATCGTGGACTTGCCGAGGGTCCGGTTGCCGACGCCGCCGATCACCGCGCCGATACCGGCGGGCACCACCTTGCCCGCCATCAATGCCGCCCGCTTGGTGATGAAGCGAATGATGAATCGCTTGAGCAGCGAATCGTTCATGCTCGACAGGCCGGGAATCTTATTGGCGAACAAGGTGCCCCAGTTCTTCGCCGAATGACCGACCGTCTTCTCGACGATCTCCATCCCGCTCTCACCGAGCACGACCGCGAGCACAAGTGCCCGACGCGTCTCCTGGTCCTCGGGGGAGATGCCGTGCACGGCCGCGACGGCCAGCGTGAACACCGCGGACGCCTCCATGAAGAAGGTGGTCTCGGCACTGACCGCCGCGAGCGCCGCGATGGTGCCGACGCCCGGCACCGCCGCCGTCGCACCCACCGCGCCGCCGCTGCTGGTGACCGCGAGCAGGTACTGGTGTTCCAGCCGCTCGATGATCTGCGCGGGACTCTCCGATGGATGCGAACGCCGCAGCCGGTCCACGTACTTGGCGACCGCGGGCGCCTGCAGGCGCGACCCGGTATCGAGTAGCTGGACCACCGTCTTCTCGAACGTGCCTTTGAACACGGCGACATCCTCCTGTTCCGCCCGTACGCAACGACCTTATTGCACCGGCCGCCATCAACTCGTCATGACAACGATGTACCCGGTCGGCCGGGTTCCCAGCATGTCGGTTCGATCACGCCGGTTCGCGCAGGGCGGGCACCCGCTCGGTGAGCGGTGGCGGTGGCGGCGGGGTGCCGTCGCCGAATGGCCTGCCGCCCAGCGCTTCTCGGCCGTGCGGGGTCAGCCAGTCGGTCAGATCCGGCCCCTTGGGCACGATCTGCGTCGGATTGATGTCGCGGTGCACCACGTAGTAGTGCGTCTTGATCTGCCCGAAATCGACGGTGTCGCCGAATCCGGGTGTCTGGTAGAGATCACGCACATACGCCCACAGCACCGGCATTTCGCTCAGTTTGGAGCGGTTGGTCTTGAAATGGCTGTGGTAGACCGGGTCGAAGCGGACCAGCGTGGTGAACAGCCGCACATCGGCCTCGGTAATGGTGTCACCCACCAGGTAGCGCTGGCCGGCGAGCCGTTCCGACAGCCAGTCCAACCGACCGAAGAGCCGATCGTAGGCCTTCTCGTACGCCTCCTGGGTACCGGCGAATCCGCACCGGTACACACCGTTGTTGACATCCCGGAAGACCGCCTGGTTCACCTCGTCGATCTCGGCCCGCAGCTCCTGCGGATACAGCTGCGGCGCGCCGGGGCGATGGAATTCGGTCCACTCGCTGGAGAAATCGAGGGTGATCTGCGCGTAGTCGTTGGTCACCACCTGTCCGGTGTGGATGTCCACGAGTGCGGGCACCGTGATGCCGCGCGGATAGTCCGGGAACCGTGCCAGGTACGCATCGCGCAACCGGTGGATGCCGAGCACCGGATCCACCTCACCGGGATCCAGATCGAAGGTCCAGCTGAGCTTGTCGTGCGTCGGCCCGCACAAACCGAGCGAGATGACGTCTTCCAGCCCCAGCAGCCTGCGCACGATCAGTGTGCGATTGGCCCACGGACAGGCCCGCGCCGCGACCAGCCGATACCGGCCAGGCTCGACGGGATACCCGTCGCGGCCATCAGCAGTAATGCGTGTGGTGATGTAATTCGTATCCCGCTTGAACTCACCGGCTTCGACGTAGGAGCCGGTTTCCGATACCGCCTTGGTCACTTGCCTAGTCTGGCAGATCTTCGCCGGAATGAGGGCTGCGAGCGGTGTGCACGAGCATCGGGGGACGGCAGCGGGTGGAGTGGGTCAGCTTAGTCTTGCCGGATGAGTGATACGAAGGCCACCAGGCTGACCCGGGAAACCACCGACGGCGGCGCCGAGGTCGCGACCCTCACCCTGGCCAATCCGCCGCTGAATCTGTTCGACCGGTCGATGCTCGACGCGCTCGTCGAGGATCTCGCCGAGCTATCGGCCAATCCGCCGCGCGCGGTGCTGCTGCGGGCCGAGGGCAAACTGGTCTCCGGTGGCGTCGACGTGCACGTCTTCGACGGGTTGACGATCGAGCAGGGCGCTGAACTGTGGCGCGCCCTGTTCGCGCAGATCATCCATCCGCTAGAGGCGCTGCCGTGTCCGGTGGTCTTCGCCGCGCACGGCCTCACCCTGACCGCCGCCTTCGAAATGGCGCTGGCCTGCGACATCATCCTGGCCGCGCCGAAGGCGAAATTCGGCCTGGTGGAGACGGTCGTCGGCCTGACGCCGTCGATGGGCGGTCCGCAGCGACTGGCCGAGCGCGCCGGTTCGGGCCGCGCCCGCGAATTCGTGATGACCGGTGACCTCTACGATGCCGCGACCATGGCCGAATGGGGCGTGGTCAACGCGGTCCACGACGATGTCGACGCTGCCGCACGGGAACTGACGACTCGCCTGGCGGAGGGCCCAACCCGGGCGCATGCCGCGACCAAACAGATCATCGAGGCGTGGCGCTCCGGTGGTGTGGCGCACGCGGATTCGGTGACGCCGGAGGTGTCCGGCGCACTGTTCGATACCGCGGATCTGCGCGGCGCGGTGCGCAGCTTCCTGGAGGTCGGGCCGGGGAAGGCGACATACACCGGCCGGTGACAGCAAGGACACGTTCCTCGCCTATGCCAGCGAAAGTGTGACTCGCGTCATATAGTCGCAGGAGCCTGCAGGCTCGAGGCGCGTGCGGAGGACCCATGTCGCAGTTTTTGGTCGAATATCCACTCAACCGTCCGGATGCTTGCGATGCCCCGCTGGCCCGCGGCGCCGATGGGGTGCTGCGCTACGGCAACCTCACCCCGGCGCTGACCGAACTATTGGATCTGCAGGTGCATGCCTTCTCGGCCAGGGAGGCCGTGGTGGAGATCGGCGGCCCCCGGCTGAGTTATCGGGAGCTGTGGCACTCCGCCTCCCGCATCGCGGGTGGTCTGCAGGAACACGGCATCGGCTACGGCGACCGGGTCGCCATCCACATGCCGACGGGCGTGCGCTGGGTACAGGCCTTTCTCGGGGCGCTGCTCAGCGGCGCGGTCCCGGTGCTGGTCCACGATGGACTGCCCGATGCGGTCGCCGAGCGGGTGATGGCCGACAGCAGTACCGATTTCGTGCTCGGCGGCGGCAGCGACGAATTGCCCGACGGCGCCGCCTTCATCGATGACGGTGCGGCCCTGAGCGATCTGGCACTGCTCTGCTACACCAGCGGCACCGGGGTCTGTCCGGCCAATGCCACCGTCGCGCCCAAAGGCGTCGAGCTGACCAACGAAAATCTGCTGTCGGCGATCCGTTCCGTCGTCGCGGCGATGGATCTGCCGACCGATGGACTGCGCAATCTGGTGTTGTTACCGCTGGCCCATGCCAGCGGCTGTGTGGACCAGCTATTGCCGACCTTCGCGGTCGGCGGCACCGTCGTCCTCGCGCCGGACGGTCGCAGTCTCGCCGAAACCATTGTCTCCGAACGGATCGATATGGTTTCCGCGACACCGCGCATCTTCGCCCGCCTGCTGCCCGAACTCGCGGGACTGCGCACCGAGGGACTGCGCACCGAGGGCATCGTCCGGGTCAGCAATGCGGGACATCGCGGCGAACGCGCCGCCGATCGCACCGATCCGGCGGATCTGGTGGCGCCGCTGCGGGATATGTTCCCGGCCGCGCGGCAGTGGTCGGTCTGGGGCGCGACCGAGACCAGTGGCATCGGCTTGGTGATGGACGACTCCACCGACACCGCGCCCGGTGCCGATCCGGTGCTCGGATTCGCGTTCGGTGGAACCGAATTGGCGCTGTGGGGGCCGCGGGCGCAGACCGGTCACGGCGAATTGCTGTGCCGCGGACCGAATGTCACCCACCGCTACTGGAACGATCCGGAGACCACCGCCGATCGCTTCACCGGAAGTTGGTTCCATACCGGCGATCAGGTCAGCATCGACGCCGACGGTCTGGTCCGGCGCGAGCAGGCGCAGGCGGGGTGACTCACTCGAGCAGGCGATCGCGCAGCCGTGCGCGCAGGTCCGCGGTGAACCCGATGGCGGTCAGGTAGGTCTCGAAATCACCGTGGCTTTCGTGCACCGCATCCGTCGCGATGCGCAGGTAGTCCTCGCGCACACCGAGGATATCGATGGAAAGTTCGACTCCCGCAGTGAGTTTCGGCGCCATCATGGCGCGCAGGGCGGGGACGGCGTCATTGCTGGCCATGAAGTCGGTGAGCACATCGGCCTCGCCGACCGCGACGGCGCGCAGCAGTGTCGCGATCGCCCAGCCGGTCCGGTCCTTACCTGCCGCGCAGTGCACCAGCACCGCGCCGTCGCCGGCGGCGATCGTCTCGGCGATGGTGATGATCGCGGCATTGGCCTCGGGCAGGGCCGGGAAGTACCGGTAGACCTCGAGCATGTGCGTGAACGCCGAATCGGTCTGCGCATCGTGCGGCGGCGCCTCGGTCATCCGGGAGTCGAACGGTGTGACATTCAGCCGCACGCCCTCGGGCAGATTGTCGTGGCCGATGTGCTCGATCTCGCGCGGCCCGCGCAGGTCGAAGACATCGGTGACGCCGAGTTCGCGCAGGATCGCGTGGCCGGGCAGATCGAGGCCGCTCAACTGGGCCGAGCGCAACAGTACGCCGGGACGGATCCGCGCGCCGTCGACGGTGCGCAGACCGCCGAGATCGCGGAAGTTGAACGTGCCGGTCAGATAGAACTGGTCGGCGGAGGGCGAGAGAGTCACCGGTCCAGGCTAGCTACCCCGCGGCGTCGGCACGGTGTCGATCGCGGAACCGTCGGTAGTCCAGTTTGCGAGGTCTTTGTGTGGGATCCGCCACAGAATGCCGGGGCGGGACCGGCTGACACCGTAGTCTGGTCGATGGTCTTCTTGCGTAGGGCAGACGCGAGAATGACGCCCGGGGAGGCGATTCCGGTGCACACCACTGGATCGCAGCGCGATTCCGGTTGGGTAACAAAACATTCTTCCAGTCTGGAAATACCCGCCGAAGCCGTTCTTAAACCCCGGAAACCCCTTACCATTGGTGAATGTTGGACTGGGCATCCAGGAAATTCCCTAGCGGGGGATTCGTGAGAGCGGCCTGTCATGTTCAGCGAGTCGCGCCGACGAAGGTGCGCGAGTTCTTTCCTCGAGGGAGTCGTCGTTGAGCGTACGTGGAGAAATAGCGGCGGTCAGGCTGCGGCCGACCATCTGCGAGGCCGTCGAGAAGGCGGCCGCCTCGCTCGATTTCACCGGAGTGCGAGCGCTTCGGGTGCTGCTGCATGCCGGTGTGAGCGCGTACTGGCCGCTGGTCAAGGCGGCACCGGCCAAGCAGGCCCGCAGGTACGAGGCGACCGCGCATCAGCTGGCCGAACGGTGGGAGGCGCAGACCGAATGTGTCGCCGACCCGCAGACCACGGCCCTGTTCCGCGAAATGGATTCCGAGGTCGCGAGCTTCCTGGACCTGTGTGCCGACCGTTCCGGCGCGCAGTGGTTGGAGCCGACCGATGCCATCGCGGCCTATGCGGTCTCGGTGCTGCAGGGCACGGTGCTGCGCTGGCTCGCCGATTGCAATGACGAAACGATGCTGGTGGTACTCGACGACCTGGTCAGCAGCCTGGCGAGCCGGGCCGCCGAAGTCTGATTCCGGCAGTACTGGACGCCTGACCAGTTTGGTGGTTGAGTGGGTCCGGTGACCGACACGTCGCCGATTGTCGCCCTGCACGCGGCCACGGCCGAGCTCGACCCGCCGCTTGCCGCCCTCGACCTGCCCGCGCTGCGCGCCAATGCCGCTGACCTGGTCCGTCGCGCGGGTGGCGTGCCCATCCGGGTGGCGAGTAAATCGGTGCGCTGTCGCGCGGTGCTCGAAGAGGTGCTCGGCACCGGGCTCACCGCATCCGGCGGCTTCGCGGGCATCATGTCCTATTCGTTGGCGGAGGCGATCTGGCTGGTCCGCCTCGGTGCGCGCGATGTGCTGCTCGGCTATCCGACCGTCGACCGCGCGGCGCTCGCCGAACTCGCCGCCGATGACACGCTGCGCCGATCCATTACGTTGATGATCGATGACCTCGCGCAGCTGGACCTGATCCGCGCCGCGGTCGGCACCGATCTGGTGCGGCCGAGGATCTGCCTCGACGTGGACGCATCGCTGCGAATCGGACCGCTGCACTTGGGCGTTCGACGCTCGCCGGTACGTACCCCCGAACAGGCCGCCGTGCTGGCGCGCGAGGCGGTGCGCCGTGGGTTCGACGTGATCGGCGTGATGACCTATGAGGCGCAGATCGCCGGGCTGCCCGACGCCAATATCGCTGTGCGCCTGGTGAAGCGGGCCTCGGCGGCCGAGATCGGCAAGCGGCGCAGGCAGGTGCTGGACGCTGTGCGCTCGGTGGTCGGCACGTTGGAGATCGTCAATAGCGGCGGCTCGGGATCCATCGAGGTCAGCGTCGCCGATTCGGATGTCACCGAGGCGACCGCGGGCTCCGGGCTGTATGTGCCGACGCTCTTCGATCACTACCGCGCCTTCACCCCGCGCCCGGCACTGTTCTTCGCCACATCGGTGCTGCGCAAGCCGACCCGGTCCATCGCAACGGTTTTCGCTGGCGGCTACATCGCCTCCGGTCCGACCGGGGCGTCGCGGGTGCCGAAGCCGGTGTGGCCCACCGGTTTGAAGCTGCTCGGCACCGAGGGGGCCGGCGAGGTGCAGACGCCGCTGTCCGGGGCCGCCGAACTGCGGATCGGCGACCGGGTGTGGTTCCGGCATGCCAAGGCGGGCGAGTTGTGCGAGCGGTTCGACCAAGTTCATCTGATCGATGGCGACGGCACGCGGACGACCGTGCCCACTTATCGCGGTGAGGGCAACTGCTTCGGCTGAGCCGCCGCCAATTGCGAATTGCGTTGGATGGCAATTTCAAGATCGAATTCCGCTAAAAGAACCAACCGGTTCGGATTGATTATTTCGGTCACGAACCGAACAAATGATGAAAGAAATATTCAGCTGAGTCGCAGGAATGTCGCCAGATCCGAGAGATCGTCCGGCGTACTCGGCAGATATTCGGTGAGCAGTGGGGACCGAATGATCATCGCCTTCCACATGGCCCGGCACAGCGTCGCCTGAACCAGGCCGCGCGAGAGCAGGAATCGCATACCGTAGGGCGCGTCGGCGGGGCTGGAGGTGGTCATCGACATGAGCACCACCGCCGCCTCCCGGCCGCGGAATCGCTCGGCGGTGCCGACCAGCACATCCTCGATCTTGGCCCGGGCCAACAGCGTTCGGATCAGGCCGACCTGGGCGCTGTAGGGCGCGACCACCAGGATGTCGTGCGGATGCAGCCGTCGTGTCATCGCACCGGTCGTCCAGGAAACGCCGAGCAGGGCACGCACCCGCCGGACCACCTCGCGGGCCTCGGCCACCGATTCGGTCGAATCACCACTGTGCGGCACCAGCACCGTCTCCAGGCCTGGTTCGATGCCATCCAGTTGCCGTGCGAGCGTGACGGTTTCATTGGAGCGCAGCCGGTTGTCGTAGTACAGCCGGGAGATCGGATCACAGACCCGCGGATGCATCCGCCAGGTGCGATCCAGGAAGTAGCCGCGCTCGGTGGGCAGGGTGTGGCGGCCCTCGGTGAGCCAGCCGAGCACCGATTCGTCGACCGGCTCGGGATGCGCGCTGCGTGCCGCCGACGGCGCGGGATCACCGAGCAGTAGCAGATTGCGCGCACTCACCGCGACGGCGACGGTGTCGGCGAGTGGGAAGCGGCCCGCATCGGCGATCACCAGCAGGTCCAGACTGTCGCCGGGAACCACATCGTCATCGGCGAAATCGGCAGGTACGCCGCCGATTACGCAGCCGTTGACCGCATTGTCCAGGAACCGCGGATAGCGCGTGCCGTCGATCACCGACCACTCCGGCGCCACTGCCTGCACATCCTTCTTGGCCACCAGTTCCGGTAGCACGCCCATCGCGACGATCATGTCGAGCAGACTCTCCACCGTCGCATGCGTCTGCGCGACAATGCCGACGCGCCACTTGTGCCGGGTGACCAGACGTTCGATCGCCCTTGCGATGGTGGAGGTTTTGCCGGTGCCCGACGGTCCCTGCACCGCGAGATAGGAATCGTCGAGATCACGCAGCGCGGCCGTGATGGCCGCCGCATGGTCACCGTGCACATCCGGTAGCCGCTCGGCACGCCGTAGGCGCGGTGGTCGGCGGGCGAGGATGTCGAAGACCGCGCCCGCCGGGATCTCCGGTAGGGCCATCAGCAGTTGCTGGGCGGCGAATTCGACCGCGGTCTCGATGTTCTCGTCCCAGGCAGGCAGGCCGGGTGCGATCGCGATCGGCAGTTCGTCATAGGGTTCGCAGGCGTGCGGCAATAGTTCTTCCAGCCGCACGGTGTCGTCGAAGTTCGCGTCCACCGAACAGCCGAGCACGGTCGCGGTGGCGGTCGCGCGCCGACCGACAGCGGTGATCATCCCGGCGGCGACCGGCTGATCGTAGAAGGTGTAGACGGTGGTGCCCGGTGTCAGCACCGTGCCGTTCGCGGCCCCGCCCGGGGTCTCGCTACCGCCCCAGCCGATGCCGATCCGTCCGGTCAGCGTGAGGTATCTGCGCATGGTCGGCTGATGCGGGCTGCGATGCCACTTGGTATCGACCGTGCCCCAATCGGCGACCAATACCCCTGGCGCGTCGGCCCATTCGTCGACCGGATGACTGAGCCGGTCGGCATGTGCCAACCACAGCGGCTGGCGTTCGCGTCGGTGATAACCGAGCGCCGCCGCCATCAATGCCGCGGGATGACGTGGTTCGCCCTGTGCCGCCGCGAATTCCGCGAGTGCGGCTTCGATCGAGGAGGGCCGCGACGGCGGCGGCGGGTCCGGCTGCTCCGGGCTCGGCACCAGGCACCACGAACTCGCCTGGTCCAGTAGCACCGCATCCGGATCCACCCGCCCTTCGGCCACCCGATCCAGCAACCAGTCGCGCAGCCGCAGCACGGTGACGCAATCGCGTTCCTGGCCCGGCGCATTCGG
Organism: Nocardia anaemiae NBRC 100462; assembly: GCF_001612725.1. Lineage (GTDB taxonomy): Bacteria > Actinomycetota > Actinomycetes > Mycobacteriales > Mycobacteriaceae > Nocardia > Nocardia anaemiae. The sequence continues at coordinate 14,989 of NZ_BDAZ01000014.1, forward strand.
CAACAGCCGCCGCAACCGGCTCAGCCGGTAGGAGCGTTCCCCGATCAGCAAGGCATTGCGCACGATCGGATAAAGATCGACGAGCACACCGGCGTGCAGCAGATCCTCGACAGTCTCCGCACCGACGCCGTACCGACCCGTCCACCGCAGCAGCGCCGAGCGCACGCCGGAGGTGTAGTGGTACACGCGCGCATCCGGATACATCCGCAGCCGTTGCGCGATGAAGTCGAGCACCTCGTCCAATGCGCGCCGCTGCCCGGCCTCCTCGTCGGTGCTATCGGTCAGCGCGCGATACGGTGCGGGAGTGGCGCCGAAGGGGGCACGGAAGGCCAGGTGGACCGTGCCGTTGCCGCCCACCTCGATAGCGAGCAGCCGACCCGATGGCTCCTCCTCGATGGTGAGCGCGAGATCGTCCGGTGACGGCGGCGGCAGCGCGCCCAATGCGATCGGGTCGACCAGCGTGTGGGTCGGTTGTCCGGAATCTTCTCGGGCCAGCTGGATTTCGGCTTGGCGACGCAATGCGGTAAAAGTGCGCGGCGGCAGGCCGGGCACAGTAGCGGTGCTAGTTGTTGCCAGCCGATCGATGGTGCTCACCCCGGCCTCGCGCAGTCGGGCCCTCGCCGTGCGCGGCATACCCGCGACCAGCAGCAGATCGCGTGCCGCCGAGATGGCGGTGGTACAGGTGCGGCAGTGGCCGCAGGCGAGATAGCGCGGATCGCCCCACTGCACGGGCAGCAACTCGCTCAGTTTGTCTTCCAGGATCCGCTCCACCCGGCCGCGCCGAGCCAGATACACCGGCAGCAGATCGGTGAGCGCGAAGGTCTCGCTGTCCTCGTCCAGGTACAACCGGACCAGGGGCGCGGTGAGCGCGCCGCTGCGGTCCAAAGCGTCGGCGCAGGCGGCGAGTTCGAGTGCCGCGTCGATCCGATCCGGTGCACCCGCCGCGGTGCCGTGCGCGGTATAGCGCACCCGATGACCGGCCCGAACCAGGAAATCGCTGGTACAGACGAATTTTCCGTCGAAAAAGGTGGCACCGTGGATTACGTGCGCACCGGCCCGCAGCGCCGCGACCGTCTCAGCATTGGCGGCCCGCAGCGCGGCGATATATCCCTCGGCGTCGGCCGCCGGATCGTGCGCGGCGCAATGGATCTCCACCATCTGAGTGCCGAACCGATCACGGAAGTCCGCGAGTCTGCGTGCGCGCGCATCGTCGAATGCGCTGCGCGACGCATGATCCGGCAGCACATCCGCCGTGCCCGCGATGATGCCGAGTTCGGTATCGAGGGCACGCAGCAACTGGAATTCACAGTGCGCCGCACGCACCAGGTCGACGGCGGAACAGACGACACGATCACCGAACACGATCAAACGCGGCCTCCTGTGTCTTCGCCGGACACGGACGGCAACACTGTAGCTAGCCGATTCGACCGCGTTGAACTCGGTGTCCGCGGGGGCCCTGCGTGGTTACGCAAGCTACCGCCTCCGGGCCCGTCGCTCCCACCGGCGGTTTACCCGTCCCGGTTCAGGAGCGCGGCTTACGCCGTTCGGGTCGCTTGCCGCCGTCGCGATCGCGACGCGGTCCGGCACGGAACGGGCGTCCGCTCGGCGGGCCGGAATCGAGTTGCAGCTGAATGAGCTGGCCGCTGATCCTGGTCCGCCGCAACGCTTCCAGCGTCTCCGAGGATAGGTCGGCGGGCAGTTCGACCAGGCTGTGGTCCGGCCGGATGCTGATATGGCCGAAATCGCTGCGGCGCAATCCACCCTCGTTGGCGATGGCGCCGACGATCGCGCCGGGCACCACCCGGTGCCGCTTGCCGACGCTGATCCGGTAGGTCGCCAATTCGGCTCCCGTCCCGCGGTGATGCGACGGACCACGATCCTCGCCCTCGAACCGGCGGGCGGGCCGATCCCCGCGCGGCATGCGTTCGCGCTGCGGGCGTTCGACCGGCTCCGGCTCGGGCTCCATGAAGAAGTTGTCGCCGTCGTAGCCGCTGACCGCCAGCGCCGCCGCGATGTCCACCAGCGGAATGTTGTGCTCGCGTTCGTAATCCTCGATGAGCTTGCGGAACAGCGCCAGATTCGTCGAGCTGAGATTCTCGGTGATCGAATCGCCGAATTTGGCGACGCGCTGGGTGTTCACATCATCGACGCTCGGCAGCTGCATTTCGGTCAGCGGATGCCGGGTGGCGCGCTCGATCGCCTTGAGCAGATGACGTTCCCGCGGCGCGACGAAAAGCAGTGCCTCACCGCTGCGCCCGGCCCGGCCGGTACGGCCGATGCGGTGCACATAGGACTCGGTGTCGTGCGGAATGTCGTAGTTGACCACATGCGAGATGCGATCGACATCGAGTCCGCGGGCGGCGACATCGGTGGCGACCAGGATGTCCAGCGCACCGGACTTCAGCTGCCCGATGGTGCGCTCACGCTGGTTCTGCGCGATATCGCCATTGATCGCCGCGGCCGAGAAACCACGCGAGCGCAGCTTTTCGGCCAACTCCTCGGTGGCCTGCTTGGTGCGTACGAACAGGATCATCGCCTCGAACGACTCGACCTCGAGGATCCGGGTGAGTGCGTCGAGCTTGCGCTGATGGGAAACTTGCACCCAGCGCTGGGTGATGTTGGTGGCGGTCGAGGTCTTCGACTTGACGGTGATCTCGACCGGTTCGCGCAGATACTTCTTGGAGATGCTGCGGATCGCCGCGGGCATGGTCGCGGAGAACAGCGCGACCTGCTTCTCGCGCGGGGTGTCGGCGAGGATGCGCTCGACATCCTCCTGGAACCCCATCTTCAGCATCTCGTCGGCCTCGTCGAGCACCAGATACTGCAGCTGCGACAGGTCGAGCGTGCCCTTCTCCAGATGGTCGATCACCCGGCCCGGCGTGCCGACCACGACATGCGCACCGCGGCGCAGTCCGGAGAGCTGGACGCCATAGGCCTGGCCGCCGTAGATAGGCAGCACATGCAGTCCGGGAATGTGGGTGGCGTAGCGGCCGAATGCCTCGGCGACCTGGATCGCGAGTTCACGCGTCGGGGCCAGCACGAGGGCGCGCGGAAGTTTGCCGGTCGCCTCGATACCCATGAGGATCGGAATGGCGAATGCCGCCGTTTTGCCGGTGCCGGTCTGGGCCAGCCCGACCACATCGGCGCCTTGGAGCAGCGGTGGAATGGTCGCCGCCTGGATGGGAGACGGCGACTCATAGCCCACATCGGCGATGGCCGCGAGAACGCGCTCATCGATGCCGAGATCGGCGAAGGTCGGGCCGTCGTTGTCCCTGTCGTTGTCGCCAGGAACGCTGTCGACCTGATTGGTACTCATTGACCAGCAGTTTACTGCCTCGCGGTGGTCGTCCCGGCCACCGGGCCAATACGGTGAGACGTATGCAACCCGAAAGCGTGTCCGCGCATCACGATCCGAAGGTGTTGGCGGTGGCTGTGGCGGTGGTCCAATTCGCACCGGGAACCGATCCGTCCGCCAATCTGCGAACCTTGCGCGAGCATGTTCGCGCGGCATCCGAACGGGGTGCGAAGGTGGTGGTCGCGCCCGAATACTCGATGTTTGCCGTGACCCGGCTCGACGAGCGGGTCATGGCCGTCGCCGAACCGCTGACCGGGCCGTTCGTCACCGGCCTCGGCGATATCGCGGGCGAATTCGGGGTGTATCTGGTGGCCGGAATGGTCGAGCGGGTGGCACCGGAGGCGGGTCGGATCCGCAATACCCTCGTCGTGCTCGGACCCGATGGGAACCTGGTGACCAAGTACCGCAAGGTGCACCTCTACGACGCGTTCGGACATCTCGAATCCGATGTCGTCGAGCCGGGTGCGATCGAGGCTCCGGCCACCTTCACGGTCGGCGATGTGACATTCGGCATGCAGACCTGTTTCGATCTTCGGTTCCCGGAAGGGTGCCGTCGCGTCGCGGCTGCCGGAGCGCAGGTGCTGGTGCTGCCCGCGCAGTGGATTCCCGGTCCGGCGAAGGTCGATCAGTGGACGACGCTGCTGCGCGCGCGTGCCATCGAGAACACCGTCTACGTGGCCGCCGCCGATCAATGCGCCCCGCGCGGTGCGGGTGCGTCGATGATCATCGACCCGACCGGTGCCGTCCTCACCGAACTCGGCGACGAACCCGGTGTACTCACCGCGGATATCGACCTCGAACAGCTGGCCGCGGTCCGCCGCACCAATCCCAGCCTGGCATTGCGGCGATTCGCGATCACCGCGCGCGCACCGGAGTAGCGTTAATTAGGATGACCTACTCCGATCGGGCAGCGGCCGGTCGCGCGCTGGGTTTGGAACTCGGCCACCTGCGTGCGATGCAACCGCTGGTGCTCGGACTGCCCCGCGGCGGGGTTCCGGTGGCGGCCGCGGTGCGCGAGGTCATCGGGGGCGATCTCGACATCATGCTGGTCCGCAAGCTCGGTGTGCCGTGGCAGCCGGAGTTGGCGATGGGCGCCATCGGTGAGGAAGGTATCCGGGTCCTCAATCAGGATGTGTTGTCGCACACCGGGATAACGACGGGGCAGATCGCCGAGATCGAGGATTTGGAACGGGCCGAACTCGAGCGCCGACGCGAGGTGTGGCGCGGCGATGCCAAGCCGATCCCGATTTCCGGCCGCACGACGGTGATCGTGGACGACGGCATGGCGACCGGGGCGACGGTGGCCGCCGCCTGCCGGGTCGCCCAGCTGCACCAACCGACGCGGATCGTGGTCGCGGTTCCGGTGTCGTCCTCCGAGGCGCTGCGCCGGGTGGCCGCCGAGGCGGACGAGGTGGTCTGCCCATGGGTGCCGCGCTCGCTCGGCGGTGTCGGGATGGCGTACCGCGACTTCCATCAGCTGGAGGACGACGAGGTCACCGCGCTCCTTGCGTGAGCGAGATCAGGCCTGGACTTCGGTGATGCCCTTGCGGTGGCGCTGGCCGAGTTCGGTGTAGAAGCCCGGGTTGAGTTTGACCCAGCCCTCGGCCTGGGTGCCTTCGATGGACTTCTTCACCTCGGCGGGGGCACCCGCGGCGAGGACGCCAGCGGGGATCTTGGCGTGCGGCGGGACCAGCGAGTGCGCGGCGATCATTGTGCCCGCGCCTATTTCGGCCAGATCGAGCACCGTGCTGCCATTGCCGACAATGGCCTGCGCGCCGACCGACGCACCGTGGAAGACCACGCTGTGCGCGATGGTCGCACCGGGCCCGATTTCCATCGGCACGTCCGGCGGCACGTGCAGGACCGCATTGTCCTGGACATTGGCGCGTTCCCGAATGATGATCGGCGCGAGGTCCGCGCGCAGCACCGCGCCGTACCAGATGGACGCGCCCGCCTCGACCCGCACATCTCCGATCAGTGTCGCGGTCGGCGCGACGAACGCCGTCGGATCGACGGTGGGCCGTTTGCCTTCGAATTCGTAGAGTGGCACGGACTCACGGTATCCCAGCGGTAGGTCACCAGCGCTCGGCCAAGGTGAGGGTGCGTTCGGCCGCGGTGACCATCGGCCGCAGCTGTGCGGTGAACCGCTGCGCGGTGACCGGCACGATATCGACATCGACCCCGGTGCGCACCGAGTATCGGCCGTCGCCGATCACGTCGATCCAGCACAGCACTCCGAACGGGTGCAGGTCGCCGTCGGCTCGTCGCACCGAGACCACGATCTGGCCGATGCCGTCGCGGAATTGTCTGAGCAGCTTGCGGATTCGGGTCGGCGTGGTAGGTCCGGCCACCGGCACGGTCACCAGATCCCGGCTGTCCTCGTTGACCCGGGCCAGCGGTGCGGTCAGTTGCGGTGTGGTGCCGGGCGTGTTCTCCGGCAGCACCGAAATGACCCGTGCGGAAAGGTTTTTCGCGCGATCGACGAACAGTCGGATATCGCCGCCGCGATCCGCGGTCGCGCCCGCGCGTTGCGCCGCGACCACCGCGATATCCCCGGCGATCGCACCGAGCACACGCACCGGACGTGATTGCGTCGCGATGCCCGGCTGGGCGGCTACGGGACCGGTCTGTTCGACCAGACCCGTCGCCTCGACCGCGCCGTCCGCCCGACTATCGACCACCGCCGACGGCTCGGCGGTACCGCGCTCGCCGAAGACCTCGATGCGCACGGTGGGGCGGGCAAGCACCCGCAGTGCACCTTCGAGGTCGGCGTCGAGAGACTCGTCGCACCAACGGTTCAGCGCGGGGAGTTGTGCGGTGCGCTCGGCGGTATCGCGGGCCGAGAGGCGGACGGCGAGTGGATAGGGGATGCGGTCGCCATCGGTGCGGGCCCAGGCCATGGCGAACTGGTCCGGGGTCAGCGTCCAGTTCACTCCAGTTCGGTCCATTCGCCGACGACCGGAGGTGTTGTCGGATCCATATCGCCGATCAGCTCACCGCCGTCATCGGCCGGTTCCAGGAAGGTCAGATCGTCGTCGAAGAAGTGGTAATCGTCGTCGTACTCGTCCTCTTCGCGGGCCGCGCGGGCGGCGGCCGCACCGGTGCTCATGCCGGAGCGCGGGCTGTCACCCGCGACCATCGCACCGCCCATGAGCCCGCCGACCGCGCCCGCGCCGACACCATTGATCGCATCGCCACTGGCATCGCGCTTGCGCTCATCGCGTTTGCGTTCGTCGTCGGTATTGGAGGTGCCGGGAACCGTCGGGGCGACCACCGAGGTGGATGCGGCGGTGGTCACCGGTGCGGCGGTACCTGGTCGCACCGAGCGATCCGGTGTCGTCGTCGATGCGGTGGTTGCGGCCGGGGTAGTCGCAGCGGGCGAATCAGCCATTGTCGCAACGGATTTGGCGGCAGCAGGTGCGATGTCGGTGGCGCTGCTCACCGGAGTGACGGTGGTCGGCGCACTCGCCGGTTGAGTCGTCGCGGCTGGCTCGACGGTCGTCTGCGGTGCGGTCGGCACCGGCGCGGTCGTCGAAACCGTTGGGGTGGTGAGGGTTTGCGCATCAGGATCGATGACGGGCGCAGTGGACATTTGCGCGGCCGGTGTGGTGTCGGACGACTGCGGCACGTCGGCGGTCACCGTATCCGGGAAGGCGGGCACACCGGCTCCGGTCGAGATGAACACATTCGTGTAGATGCTGTCCATCGCCTGCACGACGTCCTGGCGGGTGCCATCGGCGGATTTCTGCGTGGTGGTGTTCTCGGTCGCCTTGGCCGGATCCAGCAGTGCGCCAGCCAGATCCGTTGTCCGACTGGATGGTTCGACCACGGCCGCGCGCAGTGCCTCGGCGGCATCGCCCGCCTGGCCGAGCCGTTGACCGACCGCGGCCATGACATCCGCGAGTTGCTGTCCGTGCCTTTCGAATTCGCGCACCGCGGCGGCGGCGGAATCCGCCGCGGCACCGCGCCAACCGTCGGCCATCGCGGCCCGAATCTCGCTGTGCGCCTGCTCGACCGCGGCGGCCAGTCCGGTGGAACTGCCTTGCCACGCCTGCTGTCCGGCTGACAGGACAACCGGATTCATCAGTCGCACACCGTCGTGGATTTCCCGATGCGACAGGTTGTCGAAGATCTCGACGGTCTGCGCGTAATTGGGGTCGGTGTAGCTGGGGTCGGCGTACCGAATGGGCGTCTTCTCACCGGAGTGCGGCATCTTACGCATGCGCGGCTCCCGCCACCTCGACCTGACCGACCGCGGCAGCCAGATCCGTATCGGCCCGGGTGTATGCCGCTCCGGCAGCGCGGAAGGTCTGCGCGAGACCACGTGCGGCATCGGCATACGCGCGCAAACGGGTGATCGCCCCGTCGGCCTTGTCCTCGAAACCACGCCGCAGCGCAGCGCCGGAATCGAAGCCGCCGAAGCCGGGAAGCGATGTGGCACCGCTCAATACGGCGATCTGGGCCTCGACCTCATCGGCGAGTTGTTCATAGCGCTTGGCGCACTGTTCGTGCGCACCCTCGGCGACCAGTACCCCATCGATCCAGAGCTGGCCATCGTCGATCGCTTGATTCAGCGCTGTCACGTCCGACATCTCGCCGCCCCCTTCCTCGTCGTGCTGCCCGCGCAGCCGTGATCAACTCACCGGTGCGCCAACCCCACGACGACACCCTGCATCCAGTCCGCGATGTCGGCGGCGACCCGCGCGTGCACCGGCTCGTGCAACAGGTCGTGCCCGGCGTCGGCGTACTCACGCAAACTTACCCAATAGTGGCGGCGAGTCCAGCCCCTCATCGCATCGATCGGCGCCCGTCGGTCCTCGATACCGTGCACCGCGAGGATGGGCAGTGTGCTCGGCAACGGCGTGCCGGGTGCACCGGGCGCGCCGCCGCCGAGCGCGCGCTTCGGTACTCCGGACAGCACCAACCCGACCAACTCGCTCGGCGCAAGACTGGGCCGCAGCGGGTAGTTGGCCTCCAGGCCGTGCAAGTCATCGGTCGCACTGGTTTGATCCGGCACCGCCGCGCCCAGAATGCCCAAGGCGGTGACCGCCCCGAGTGAATGGCCCATCAGGATCAGCGGCGTACCGGGTAATTCCGCGCGGACCAACTCGATCAGCCGCATCGCATCGGCCACCAGTTCGACCAGCGTGCCGGGATTATTCGGATCGCCCTCGCTCAACCCGTGCCCCGAGGTGTCCAGCGCCCACACTTCGATTCTCGCGGATGTCGCGGTGCGGGCGAACCGGTGGTAGTGGCCGCTGTGCTGGCCCATTCCGGGCAAGAGCATCGCAACTGCCATCGGCTTGCCGACCGGCCACCGCCGATAATGCATCCGTCCGCGTACGCCGTCGAAGAAGGGCATCCGTAAATACTGGCAAGTCGCTGAGGTGTAGTCGAGTTCCTGACATAACTACTTGTCAGTTCATAACTGACAACGTGGCTAGACTTCCGGGCGAGGGTCGGCCCGGAGGAGTCGAGGTTCGCTTTGAGAAAGCTCTATCGTCCGAATGTACGGGTGTGGGCGGTCGCTTTTGCACTGAGTTGTGCGGGTGTGGACGCATCGGCAGCCATGGCCGAGCCCGAGCCGGGTACGGTCGCCGCATGCGCGTCGGCCAAGGCGACGGCGGCTGTGCCCGCCGGCCTGCCGGTGCTCGACTGGTCGGAGAACATCGGCTACGACGCGCAGGGCAATCTGTGGGTATCGCGGCTGTACCGCAACGAGGTGCAGCGCTACGACAGCGCGGGCCGGTTGACCGCGAGGGTGCCGATCGAATTCCCGGGCGCGATCCGGCTCGGCCCGGATGGCCTGCTCTACGTCGTCTTCGGCGATTCACCGACGAGTGTGGTGCGCCCAGGTGGGGTGATGCGCTTCGACCCCGACGATCCTCGGCCAGCGGTATTCGCCTCCGGATTCACCATGCCCAACGGTGCCGCCTTCGATGCGCGGGGCAATCTGTACGTCGCATCCAGCGTCGGCGTGGTCCGGATCCGTCCGGACGGCGGCGTCGATGCGGACTGGACGGCGCGGGCGAACTACACCGGCGCCAATGGCATTGTGGTGCGGGATAATTCGATCTACGTCAGCATGAACGGCAATCCACTCGGTCGGATCGTGCGTTTCCCGATCGACGATCCGGCCCGCGTCGTAGTGATCGCCGACTTGACGCTGGCACCCGGAATACCGGACTTCGTAGACGATTTCGTCATCGATGACGCGGGCGTGCTCTACGCGACTACCTTGACCGGCCAGCTGGTCCGGGTCGACCCGGCCGCGAATACCGCATGCGCCGTACTCACCGGCGAACCGATGACATCTGTGGTCGCCGTTCCCGGCCGTTCCGACGAACTCCTCGCTGGCACCGAGAGCGGCACTATCCTGCGGATTCGCTTGCCGCACTGAGCCGATCGGTCAGTCCTCGATGAGGTCGGGTGGTGCTGCCTGACGCCAGGAATCCAGCAGCATGTCGTACAACTCGTCGATATCTTCCACGGCGGAAAGCCGGGCCCGGACCCAGGACGAGGATGCCTCGTGCGGCGGGACCCAGAACTTGTCCGGTTCGGCGGCGATGAGTTCTTCGCGATCGTGTTTCGGGCAGCGGATGGCGAACGAGGTCTGATCGTCGGGGATGGTGACGAACATCTTGCCCGCCACATCGAAGGTGGGATGGTTCCAGCGTTCCTTCTCCACGGTCTTGGGAAGGGACAGCGCGATGCGGCGCACATCGTCGGCGTCGAGCACGGTTCAGGCCTCCGGTTCGGAAATCGGACTCCTATCGTGCACATTGCTACCTCGGCCATCAAGTGACGGCCTCGGTTACGCGCGCCGCGATCGTACGCAACCGGTCCACCAGGACCGGCGGCTCGTGGACTCGGAAGTCCGCGCCCAGGTCGATCAGGCGGTACGCCAACCAGGTAGGGTCGTCGTCGCGGGTGGCGTCCAGGCGGCAGGAGTGGTCGTCGATGCGGGCGATATCGCCGGGGGAGTCGCCGAGACGGCCGACGACCCGGCCGATCGGGGCGTGGATCGTGACACGGACACGGAAGGACGGTGTGCCCCAATCCGTTCGGCGACCCGCCACATAGGCGGCCGGATCCGCGGCGGGCAGGCCTCGCGGGCGGTACCGAGCGCCGGTCGGCTGCGGTCGGTCGATGCGATCGACGCGGAAGATCCGCCAGTCATCGCGGTCCACATCGTGGCCGACCAGGTACCAGCGACGCCGCGACGGCACCAGCCCGACCGGTTCGATATGCCGACGGGTTTCGGCGCCGGATTCGCTGCGATACGCGAAACGTACCCGCTCCCTGTTGGTTACGGCCGCGGCGAGTGCGGTCAGTACCTCGGGATCGACGGCCGGAGCGTCGTCGGTGTGCGGCACCAGGGCGGTACCGAGCACCCGCACCCGGCGACGCAATTTCGCGGGCAGCACCTGCTCCAGCTTGGCGAGCGCGCGAACCGAGGCCTCCTCGATGCCGACGATGGCCGATCCGGCGGCGGCACGCAGCCCGACCGCGATGGCGACCGCCTCCTCGTCATCGACCAGCAGCGGCGGCATCGCGGCACCGGCCACCAGTCGGTAGCCACCCGCCGCACCCATCGTCGCCTCCACCGGATAGCCGAGTTCGCGCAGCCGATCGATATCGCGGCGCACGGTGCGGTCGGTGACGCCGAGGCGGTCGGCGAGTTCGCTGCCCGGCCATTCCCGTGGTGTCTGCAACAGGGAGAGCAGGCGCAGCAGGCGAGCGGGGGTGTCGTTCATGATTTTCAGGATTCCAGATAACTAGGACACGAATGGTCCTACTTGCCTTCTAACGTGGCTGCTGTCCCCGAGAGCTAGGAGCCATCCCGATGAACCAGATTCGCCCCTTCCGCATCGATATTCCGCAGTCCGATATCGACGATCTGATCGACCGGCTGGCCCGCACCCGCTGGTCGGCGCAGCTGCCGGGCAAGGGCTGGGAGCGCGGTGTTCCGGTCGACTATCTGCGGGAGCTGGCCGAGTACTGGCGCACTGGATTCGACTGGCGGGCCCAGGAAGCGGCATTGAACGAATTCCCGCAGTTCATCACCGAAATCGACGATCTCGACGTGCATTTCCTTCATGTGCGTTCGCCCGAGCCGGATGCGCTGCCGCTGATCCTGACCCACGGCTGGCCCAATTCATTCGTCGAATTCAGCAAGACCATCGGCCTGCTGGCCGATCCGCGTGCCAACGGGCTCGATCCGGCGCAGGCCTTCCATGTCGTGGTCCCCTCGGTCCCCGGTTTCGCATTCTCCGAGGGGCCGAAGGAGACCGGGATGACGGTGCGTCGGGTCGCCGCGATGTGGGTGGAGCTGATGGACCGGCTCGGCTATCGGCGCTACGGGGCCCAGGGCGGCGATCTCGGAGCCTATGTCGCACCCGAAATCGCCCGTATCGCACCGGATCGAGTGGTCGGCGTGCATATCGATGGCGGTATCGGCATGCCGACCGAGGCCGATGTGCCGACCATGACGCCGGAGGAACGCGCGGAATGGGATCAGATGCAGGGCTGGATGTCCGGCGGCGTGAACCACCACGTGCTATTGCGTGCCGCGCCACAGACTTTCGCGCACGCCTGGACCGATTCGCCGGTGGGCCTGCTCGCCTGGCTGATGCAGAAATTCAACGAGTTCACCCCGCTGGCGGACCTGGCCGAGGATGTCATGGACCGTGATCATCTGCTGACCAATATCAGCCTGTACTGGTTCACCAATACGGCGGGCACCTCATCCTGGCCGATGTACGACGGCCTCGGCGATGGCGGATTCGTCTGGCCTACCGGACAAAAGGCGGTGCCGACGGGCGTCTACGCGGGCGGCTCCGCACTCATGCTGCGACTCGCCGAGCGCGACAACACCATTGCGCACTGGCCCGAGGGCAATACCGGAAACCATTTCGTGCCGATGGAACTGCCGGATATGCACGTCGCCGATATCCGAGCGTTCTTCGGCAAGGTGGCTCGAGACTCAGTTGTTCTGATGCGCGATCTCGTCCTGTGATACCGAGCCCGCGTGGTTCGGGTCGGCCGGTGCCACCGGGGCCTGCGTCGAGGCTGGCTGTGCCGGTGCCGGGTTCTCGGGGGCCGGTGCCGGAGCTGGCAGCACCGGCCGATCCGGGACGTAGAACATCCCGACTGTCGGCGTCATCACGCAGTGCGCGAACGGGTAGTCGATCATGCCCCACATCGAGGCGATGACCGTGCCGGCACCGCTGGTCACGGTCTTCGACAGCGTCGGCATGTTGTATTCGGTGCGGTCGTCGAGGGTGGTCAGGCCGCTCGCGCCGGTATTGACATTCAGCCAGGCCACGACGAGACCGGAGGACAGCGGCGCGCCCGAATGCGCGGGCGTCGCGCTGAACCGCAGGGTGCCGGGCAGCGGATCCGCGGCGCCATAGGGATTGGAACCGTCGGTGGAGGCCGCCGCGATGATCGTGGTGACCGGGCCGACGCTGCCGCAGCCGAAGGTCGGCGCGGCATAGGCGAACGGTGTGAAGGCAGCCGAGACATTGCGAAGTTCGGCGATATCCACCATCTTGGTGAACTGGCTTAGCGCGCCGACGCCCGCCTGCGCGGTCGGATCGGCTCCCGCATCGGTGGTGAGCTGCTCTAGTCCGGTGTCGACCGGGGACGGCTCGGCGACCGCCGTGCCGGTGAGGGCGAGGACCGCGCCGATGCCCAGAGATGTCACTGCCGCGGCGGCGCGTGTGATGGATCTGCCGTTCACTCGTTCTCCTCGATACCGAACACCGGGATAGTGCAGCAACGTACCAGCTCGCCGCCCACGCCGCCCAGGGACTCCCGACCGACCGCCGCGGCCCGGCGCGCGACACGCAGCCGACCTGTCCCTGTGACCCACTCGACAGTGCGAAATTACCGGGGGGTAGGTTCTACTCGGACGTACGAGACACACCGGGAGATGTGTATGAAACTAAGTCTGACGCCCGACGAGGTGAGCTTCCGCGACGAGCTGCGGAACTTCTACCGGACCGAGATCCCCGCCGACATCCGTGACCGCGTCAAATACGGGCACGAACTGTCCCGCGAGGACATCGTCACTTCGCACAAGATCCTCAACGACCACGGTCTGGCCGTGCCGAACTGGCCGGTCGAGTGGGGCGGCAAGGACTGGACGCCGATTCAGCGTCATATCTGGCAGGACGAAATGCAGCTGGCCTCGGTGCCCGAGCCGCTGACCTTCAATGCCCAGATGGTCGGTCCGGTGATCGCGCAGTTCGGCTCGCAGGAGATCAAGGAGCGCTTCCTGCCGCCGACTGCCGCGCTGGATATCTGGTGGTGTCAAGGCTTTTCCGAGCCCGACGCCGGATCCGATCTGGCCTCGCTGCGCACTACCGCGGTGCGCGACGGTGACTCCTACATCGTCAACGGCCAGAAGATCTGGACCACCCTCGGCCAGTACGCGGACTGGATCTTCTGCCTGGTCCGCACCGATCCGAGCGCACCGAAGAAGCAGGCGGGCATCTCCTTCCTGCTGTTCGATGTGAAGTCTCCCGGCGTCACCATCCGCCCGATCAAGCTCATCGACGGCGGCTACGAGGTCAACGAGGTCTTCTTCGAGAATGTGCGGGTGCCCGCCGATCAGCTGGTCGGCGAGGAGAACCAGGGCTGGACCTACGCCAAATTCCTGCTCGGCAACGAGCGCACCGGCATCACCGGTGTCGGGCGCACCAAGGTCAAGCTCGGTGTCGCCAAGGATTACGCGCGCCAGACCAAGTCGGGTTCGGGCACCCTGCTCGAGGATCCGATCTTCGCCGCGCGCATCGCCGAACTGGAGAACGAACTGCTCGCACTGGAACTGACCCAGCTGCGTGTGGTCTCCAACTCCTCGGACGGTAAGCCGAATCCGGCCTCGTCGGTGCTCAAGCTGCGCGGTTCCGAACTGCAGCAGGCCGCGACCGAGCTGCTGCTCGATATCGCGGGACAGGACGCACTCCCGGTCGATGCCGCCGATATCGCCTCGCCCGGTTGGGCGCAGCGCAGCGGTCCGAGCTATCTGAACTACCGCAAGACCACCATCTACGGAGGCTCCAGCGAGGTGCAGCGCACCATCATCGCCTCCACGATCCTCGGATTGTGAGGCGCCGCCATGGATTTCGAACTCACCGATGAACAGGTCATGCTGCGCGACACGGTTCGCGAGCTGCTTGCCCGTAACTACGATCCCGAGACCCGGCTGAAGATCACCGACACCGAGCTCGGCTGGAGCCGCGATGTCTGGAGCCAGCTGGCCGAACTCGGCGTGCTCGGCCTGAGCTTCACCGAGGAGGACGGCGGCGTCGGCGCCGGTCCCGTCGAAACGATGGTCGTACTCGAGGAGATCGGGCGTCGGCTCGCGCCCGAACCGCTGCTGGACGCGGTGCTGGTGCCGGGCGGTCTGGTCGCCCGGGTCGGCAGTGCCGAACAGCGCCAGCGGATTCTGCCCGAGGTGGCCGGTGGCACCAGGCTGCTCGCGTTCGCCCATGCCGAGCCCGGTGTGCGCTGGCCGTCCACCGAACTCACGACCACCGCTGTGCAGCAGGGGGATTCGTGGGTGCTGACGGGTCTGAAGAATCCGGTTCCGCACGGTGACAGCGCCGATGAGCTGGTGGTCAGCGCGGTGCTGCCGAGCGGTGGTATCGGACTGTTCCTGGTGGATGCCGCAGGGGTGCAGCGCAAGTCGTACCGGACGCTGGATGGCCAGCGTGGCGCGCAGATCGAATTCGACAATGTCCCCGGCGAGTTGCTCGGTGACAATGTCGATGCCGCCGAGGCGGTGCAGGTCACGATCGGGCACGCCCAAGCCGCGCTGTGCGCCGAGTCCATCGGTGCGATGGAAGAGGCGCTGCGCCTGACCACGGATTATCTGAAGACGCGCAAGCAGTTCGGCGTCACGCTGTCGAAGTTCCAGACGCTGACCCAGCGGGCGGCGAATATGTACGTCTCGCTGGAACTGGCGCGCAGCATGAGCCTGTACGCGAATGCATCGCTCGCCGACGGTGCCGACGATCCGGTGGTCGCATCGCGGGCGCGGCTGCAGGTCGGCCGTTCGGCTCGGCATATCGGCCAGGAGGCGATCCAGATGCACGGCGGGATCGGCGTCACCGCGGAGTACCCGGTGAGCCATTATGTCGCGCGGCTCACCGCGATCGAGCGCACGCTCGGTGGTGGGCTGGAGCATCTGCGAGTGCTCAGTGCACAGGTCGGTGATTACGACCTGCCGGAGCTGTAGGGCCCGGAAGTTCGAAACGGCGGCGCGTTCGAGTTACGCGCCGCCGTTTTGCTATTCGTCCTCGCTCACGCCCGGCGAGGTGGCCGTCGGCACGCGACGCGTCGTGGGCGGCTGCTCTTCGGTGGGCTGGTCGACGGTGGTCGGACGCGGCTGAGTGGGGGGCAGCTCGAACTCGGTGGTGAAGCCGGGCGGCGGCACGGCCGTCGGAGTGGCGGACGGTGTAGAGGTCCGCGACCCGCGGGGGGTGGGATCCGAGGTTGGCGGAACGGTGAATCCGACCGCTTTGCGCGGCGGTCCCGCGGGTGCGACCTGCCAGCTCGGCGATGGCGGGATGAACACCTTCGCCGCCGCCGAGGTGGTGGTGCCGTAGCGCACCGCCGGGACAGCGTCATTGGCGGATTTGATCGGCGGGGGTGCGACGTAGGTGTCGTGCTTGCCGAGTCCGCAGGCGCCGATGAGAACGAGTCCGAGTGAGACCGCGCCCGCGGCGATCACCGGACCGGCGATCTTGGCCCTGCTGCTCTCCATCGGTGACACTCCTCGTGGTTCGTGGGCTCACAATAATCGAGGCCGGTCGACCCGGCCAGATGAGCGAACTCGCCGGGCATGCGCGGTACCAGCGTGGATTAAACAGTGATGATTCAGATATCGAATTGGTCTCTTCGGCGTGTCGCGGGCACGTGTCGTGGTCGAACCACGTTCTGGGCCGTAGCGTGTGTGATCAAAGTTACGCGTGAGACGCCAGTACCTAGATGAGAGACGCGCGGTGCAAATCGGGCGACGGCAACACTCTGATCGGCGTCATCGAGGAGTTGATGATGGGAGCTTACTCGACAACTCCGTTGCGAGCCTCCGCCACGGCCGACGATTCGGCGGCCAAGGGAACTTCGCAGCAAGTCGTGTCGAACCCGCCGGTGCGCACCCTGTCCACGATTCTGTCGCGGATAGCGGCCTGGCTGATTTTCATCGGCGGCATTGTCGGAGCCGTGCTCGGTATCGCCGGACTGCACGTCGAAATCACTGTCGCCGGACTGATTCTGGCGTGCACTGCCGGTCTGGTGCTGTTGAAGCTACGCGCCGATCGAACCAGCTGAACCGCGCCCGCGGTGGCGCGGGAAATCGCGAGCGCACAGGGCTTTCGGGCTCTAGCGTGATTCGGTATGAGGATCGAGATCACCGCCGACGCCGCGCGGTTCCGGTCACTGACCGAGCCGTTTCTGCTGCGTGATCCGTTGCGGCACACGGTGATCACCACCGGAATCGCCAACCACCTGACCGGCATGCAGGTCGATGCCGACCGGTCGCGGTTCCTGTCGGTGCATGATGACGATGCGACGGTGGTCGGTGTCGCCATGCGCGCGGCCGGACGCGGGGTGTATCTCGGTGAGCTGCCCGCGGGAAGTGTTGTGCCCGTTGCGGATGCGCTGGCCGATGTCGCCGCGGACGCGGGCGGAGTCGAGGGCACGACCGATGACGCCACCGAATTCGCCGAGCACTGGGGCAAACGGCACGGTGTCGGCTATCGGGAGGCGTACTCGACCCGCCTCTACCGGCTCGCGGACCTGAACTTTCCGAATGTCACCGGATCAGCCCGTCGCGCAACCGATTCCGACGTCGGGCTGTGCGTCGACTGGGCCGAAGCCATGCGCCGCGAATCCGGTATGCCGCCGCCGGGCCTGACCGCCATCGCCATCCGCAACCGCATCGCGACCGGCCGCTGGTGGCTGTGGGAATGCGATGGTGAGCCCGTCTCCCTTGCCGCACACCAGGTCCCGGTCTTCGGCTGGTCCCGAATCGGCCCGGTCTACACCCCACCCGACCAGCGCGGCCACGGCTACGCCAGCATCCTCACCGCCCACGTATCCCGCACCCTGCGCTGGAGAAACCTGAACGTCTGCCTCTTCGCCGACACCGCCAACCCCACCGCGAACCACATCTACCGCACCATCGGCTTCCAACCAGTCCGCGACTTCACCCACTACCAATTCACCCCGGCCACAACCAATTCGTAGCCGGGCGGCCCACCTGCGCTTCGGACGGCCTGCAAGAAGTCCTCGACGACCGCGCGCTCCTCGGCGATGCGGCTGGTCTCGGCCAGGGGTGGCCGCGGGCGCGGGTGGCCAGCAGTCAACGTGACGCGCTGGACGAACGGGCTCCTCACGGCGTGGCATCCGCCATGCGTATCCGGTCTCGCATAAGGAGTGGCAACCTCGCAAAGGCTATTGCTTGTGCGAGGTTCGCAGTGCTTATGCGGTGCCAGGGGTCGGGGCGACCCATTCGAAGGCGGAGGCCTTGGAGCGGGTGCCTTCGGCGGTGCGGGAGCGGTTGGGTTCGTTCAGGTCGGCGAGTAGGGATTCGGTGAGGGTTACCAGGGTGGCCAGGACCGGTGGCGTGAACCAGGTCGGGCGGGTGGCGAACAGGATGTCTTCGGTTGAGGTGTTGCCGCTGGCGCCGGGGGCGAAGGGGCAGCCGCCGAGGCCGCCGAGCGAGCCGTCGACCATGGTGGCTCCGGCCTGTAGGGCGGCGAGGGTGTTGGCCACGCCCATGCCCCAGGTGTCGTGACCGTGGAAGACGATGCGGCGGTGTGGGGTTCGCTCGCGCACCGCCGAGATCAGCTCGGAAACCTGGGTGGGGTGGGCTTGGCCGAGGGTGTCGGCGATGACGATGTCGGAAGCGCCCTCGGTGCGCGGGTCGTTGGCGATGGCCAGAACTCGCTCGGGAGACACGGGACCGTCGAACGGACAGGTGAAACTGGTAGCGAGGCAGAGCTGGATTTCGCCGCCCGCCTCTCGCGCCAGCCGAACGGCATCCGGCATGGCGGCGACACTGTCCTCGGTGCTGCGGCCGATATTGGCCTTATTGTGCGCGTCCGATGCGGAGAAGCAGTACTGGAAGTTGCGCACGCCCGCGGCGGCGGCCTTGTCCACATGACGCGGTGTGGCCACCCAGACCCAACAGCGTTGCAGCTCTTCTGGACTCAACGCGGCAATGAGCTCCATGGTGTTGGCCATCGGCGGCACCAGATCGGGCCGCGCCATCGAGCCGATCTCCAATGTGGGCACGCCGACGGCGAGCAACTGGCGCACGATATCCACCTTGCGCTCGACCGGTAATACCTTGCCGGTCAGCTGCAGCCCGTCGCGCAGCGTGACATCACGCAAGATGGACTCCCGACTCATCGCCCGACCGCCGCCCATGGTCGAGTCGCTATGCGATGCCGCGCTCATCACTCCTCGTTCCGCGCGTCTCGGGCCGGTTGTGCCTGGCTCACGTGCGGTCGCACGCACATCATTTCGGTGCCCTGGGTCGAGTCGCCACGCGATGCCGGGCTCATCCCTCTTCCTCCCGCGCGTCCCGAACCGGGTGGGCCTGGCGCACGTGCATGGGGACACACATCACACCACCGCAGGGCTTTTCATTCGAAGCGGGGGTGGGGTGCACCGTCGGACGCGCGTGTCCGGGCGCACTCACTTCGCGCGCACTGCGCCCCGGCGGTCGACGCCTGCCGTATACCCGTCGCGTCATACCGCCTCCACTCCATTGATACCGGCGCGCATCACGCCTCCAATCCGGCGATATCGGCATCGCTCATTCCGAGCAATTCCGACAGCACCTCTCGCGTGTGCTCACCAAGGTCCGGTCCGACATTGCGGATCGGCAGCGACTTTTCACCGATCACCGGCACGATGCCGGGAAAGCCGACCGTCTTCGGTTGCGGCGCACCGACATCAACCGGGAACGGCTGAATCATATTGCGCGCCTTGTACTGCTCGTCGACGACGATATCGGCGGCCGTGTAGATCGGGCCGCACGGAATCGCGGCCGCTTCCAACAGTTTCAGCGCCTCGTCGCGGGTGTGCCGCACGGTCCATTCGGCAATCGACGCGTCGAGCCGTTCGCGATTGCGCCAGCGTCCGGCATTGTCCTGCAGTTCCGGATCGGCGGCCAGATCAGGGCGGCCGATCACTTCCATATAGCGCTGGAAGATGGCATCGCCGTTGCCGCCGATAATGATGCTCGTACCGTCGCTGGTCGGGTAGGCATTGCTCGGCGCGATGCCCTCCATCCGCCCGCCGACCCGCTCGCGGTTGATGCCGTACGCAAGATAGTCGGGCACAAGCGATTCCATCACCGACAGGATCGCCTCGTTCAACGCCACATCGATGACGCGTTCCCCCAGCGGAATCGATGCGTTGGTGCGTTCCCGCTGGAACAGCGCCATCACGGTTCCGAACGCCGCGTAGATCCCGGCGATCGAATCACCGATGGACACCCCGACCCGCACCGGCGGCCGATCCGGATCCCCGACCAGCTCGCGCAGCCCGCCGACCGCCTCGGCGACCGCGGCGAAACCGGGCCGCGCGGCCAGCGGCCCGGTCTGCCCGTAGGCGGAGATCCGGGTGATCACCAGATCCGGATTGACTTCGTTCAGCACCTCAGGCCCCAGGCCCCACTTCTCGAGCATCCCGGGGCGGAAATTCTCCAACAGCACATCGCAGTGCCGCAGCAGATCAAGGACGACGCCGCGGCCCGCCTCGGTGCGCAGATCCAGCGTGATCGACTTCTTGTTCCGGTTGATGGTGCGGTACAGCATCGAGGTATCGCCGCCGTAGAGCCGCCAGTTGCGTAGCTCGTCCCCGGCCTTCGGCCGCTCCACTTTGATGACCTCGGCCCCGAAATCGCCGAGGATGCGCCCAGCGGTCGGCGCGGCGATGTAATTGCCGAGTTCCAGGACGCGAACCCCGTCCAGCGGGCTGATACTCATGGGCATCAGTCTGTACTATCGCGCCGCCCGGCAGCGGCCCGACCTGGTACATCGGCGAGTGCTGGTATCGCGACCGCACGGCCCCTCAACTGCCGCAGCACAATCGGCGATACTGCGGCAGCCGTGCGATCACCGTCACACTTCCAGCGGGGAAGCTTCCTCGATGATCGAGTAGTGCTCGGCATTGCCGTGATGCGAGGTGCTCGTGACGCCGTCGACACCGACCGGGATATCCCCGGCGAGGGTGATCCGGGTCAGCTTGCGCGGCTGGTCGTCGTAGTCGTCGACGGCGTAGTGCTGGGTGGCGCGGTTATCCCAAATGGCGACGTCACCGGGCTGCCAGTTCCAGCGGGTGGTGTTCTCCAGCCGGGTCACCCGGTCCTGGAACAGGCGGAACAGGGCTTGGGACTCACTGGTGGAGACCCCGACAAAACGCTTGACGAAGTGCCCGACCAGCAGTGCGCGCTCACCGGTCTCCGGGTGCACCCGCACCACCGGATGCTCGGTCTCGTAGTAATCAGACTGGAATTCGGCGCGGTAGGCGTCGGTATTCGGGTTGCTCCGGTCCACGTCGGTGGCGGCGTAGTCGTAGAGATTGGTGTGCACCGCGCGCAGGCTCTCGGCCAGGCGCTTGAGCGGCTCCGGCAGCGAGTCGTAGGCGGCGACGGTGGAGGCCCAGGTGGTCGAGCCGCCGTAGGTCGGCAGGGTGACCGCGCGCAGGATGGAGGCCTTCGGGATCCGGTCGACGAAGGTGACGTCGGTGTGCCAGCTATTGGCTCGGCCGTACTCGGAGTCGATCGCCAGGCTCTTGACGCCGTGCGAGGTGACCGTCGGATGCGGGGTGGTCGGGGTGCCGAGCAATTGGGCGAACTCGTACTGCCCGTCCTCGGTCAAATGGTCCTGACCGCGGAAGAAGATGACCTTGTGCTCGAGCAGCGCGCGCCGGATCACCGCGACGGTTGCCGCGTCCACATCGCCGCCGAGCCGGACATTGTCGACCTGGGCGCCGATACGAGCGCCGATTTTGGTCACGGTGGCGGTTGTCTGGGCGTAGTCGACCGTCATGAGAGTCACCTTCGCTGGATCGAATCGGTTGATGCTCCCCGAGCACATCACCGAAACACCCAGCCCAACCAGGGTTTTCGTCGCTCTGATCCCAACCCACGCCCCACCGAGCGGAGTTATATGGCGGCTCAATGCATGTCGCAGAGCCGCCATTCGACTGCCCTCGATGGGGCTTCCGCGCCCAGCTGGCCAGGCCTGCGGCTGTCAGCGCGGTCGACTGGCTGTGGTGGCGTTGTCGAGAGTTCGCCGAGGGTAGTTGAGTGGCGGCTGGTGATCGGAGTTTGGGCAACCATTCGACTACTCTCGGTGGGCTGTCGGTTGGGTTTGCTGATACACCCCTGCCCCTGCCTCTGCCCTCGGCCCCCTGCCCCTGCCTCTGCCTCGGCCCCCTGCCTCTGCCTCGGCCCCCTGCCTCCGCCTTGGCCTCGGCCCTCGGCGCCTGGACGCAGGCGGAAGGCGGGGCGGATCAGCCGACGTGCTCGCGCAGGTACGCCAGATCCTCGGCGACGCCCTCAGCGGGGGTCTCCAGAACCACCGGCGCATCCGCCGTCCGGCAGACCTCCGCGAGCAGCTGTGGATCGATCGTCCCGTCGGCGAAGTTGGCATGGCGGTCCGCGCCGGAATTGAATTCGTCGCGCGAGGAGTTCAGGTGCACCAGGTCGATGCGGCCGGTGATGGCCTTGATCCGTTCGACGACGCCGACCAGATCCTCACCGCCCGCCCAGGCGTGGCAGGTGTCCAGGCAGAAGCCGGCGCCGAAATCGCCGACCGCGTCCCATAGCCGGGCGATCGAATCGAAATGCCTGGCCATGGCGTGGTTACCGCCCGCGGTGTTCTCGATCAGGATCGGCACCGCGAAGCCGCCCTTGTCCTGCTGACGTTCGAACAGCTTGCGCCAGTTGTCGATTCCGGTTTCCAGTTCGCCGTCGGAGCGGACATGTCCGCCGTGCACCACCAGACCGAACGCGCCGATATCGGCGGCCGCCTTCGCCTGCTGCGCAACCGCGTTGCGCGATGGCATGCGCAAGCGATTGTTCAGGCTGGCCACATTGATCTGATAGGACGAATGCACCACCACATCAATCGGACTGGCGAGGATCTCCTCGGTCCGCGGATGCGGGGTCGGTTTGTCCCAACTCTGCGGGTCGACGACGAACAGTTGGATGACATCGGCGCCGAGTTTTTCACCGAAGCCGATCGGATCGCTGTCGAGCCGGACGTGTGCTCCAATGCGCATGGGGGCGAGCCTAACGACTGCCACCGACAACGTCTTCGCCCACCGCAACGAACATGTTGCGTCCGGGCCGTGCGTGCAGATACATCGGTAGGATCCAGGTGCTCGACCCGATACGGGGGGTGAATCCACTGTGCTGAGAACTGGCGATGTTTTCGCTGGATACACGATCAAACGCGTGCTCGGCCAGGGCGGTATGGGCACCGTGTACCTGGCCCAGCATCCGCGGCTGCCGCGCCTGACCGCGCTGAAATTGCTGAAGCGCGAACTGTATTTCGATGCCGAGATCCGGCGCCGCTTCGAGCGGGAGGCCGATCTGGTCGCCCAGCTCGACCATCCGAATATCGTCACCGTCTACGACCGCGGCGCCGAGGACCAACAGCTGTGGATCTCGATGCAATTCGTGCCCGGCGCGGACGCGTCCTGCGCGGATGTCAATGTGCTCGCGCCGGGGCGCGCGGTGCAGATCATCGCCGATACGGCGGCCGCCCTGGATTTCGCACACGGCAACGGCGTACTGCACCGCGACGTGAAACCGGCCAATATCCTGCTGGCCAAGGCCCCGATCGGACAGCCGGAACGGGTGCTGCTCACCGACTTCGGCATCGCGGGCATGCGCGATGGCGAGTCCACGCTGAGTTCGGCCGGAACCATTACCGCCACGCTGGCCTACGCCGCGCCGGAACAACTGACCGGTACGCCGGACTACCTCGCCGACCAGTACTCGCTGGCCTGCTCGCTGTTCTGGATGCTGACCGGTGCCGCGCCCTTCCACGGTGCGAATCCGATGGCGATCATCAACGGCCATCTGTACGGCGCGATTCCGTCGCTGCGCCAGTATCGGCCGGATGTGCCACCGGGTTTGGATGCGGTGCTGGCGCGAGCGATGGCCAAACGGCCCGCGGATCGTTTCGTCAGCTGCACCGAATTCGCCGTGGCGGCTCGGCGAGCGCTGGTGATGTCCGCGCCGCGCCCGCAGCAGGGAAACGGGCAGCACCGGCCGCCGATGGGCATGGGGCCCGGATCACGTCCCGATACCGAACCGCCTCGCGGCGCCGATCCGGTCCCGTCTGGAAACCCGTTGCCCCCCAACACTTCCGAGCGCGTCGGCAGCGCCAGAACCTCCGGGCCGACCGAGCCGCCCAACCGATCCGCCCCCGTGCCACCGCGGACGTCCCAGCCGCGCCTGCCGCTGCCGCCGCGCCGTGCACCGCGACCCGGCACCATTGCCCTGCCCGATATCCCACGTCGGCCCGGCAGAACGCCGCCCGGACCGGCACCGCGTCCGCCGCCATAGCCGGAAATAATCGGATATCGCATGCGATGCCGATAAGTCGACGATAACCAGGGCTTAAGCGAATCCTGCTAAGGTTTCGATGTTTTCCGTGGTCAGGAGGTCCTGATCGCGCATTCTTATGCTGTACGCCTGTCATCGGTGGGTCCCGGTGGCGGCGGGAAGTGGAGCAGACATGCTGGCCAGCGGTGACGTATTCGCCGGTTATGTCATCGATCGGCAATTGGGTCGCGGTGGCATGGGTTCGGTGTACCTGGCAAAACATCCGCGGCTGCCGCGGATGACGGCGCTGAAGCTGCTGAATCGGGAGATGTTCTTCGATAAGGAGGTGCGGGCGCGGTTCGAGCGGGAGGCGGATCTGGTCGCCCAGCTCGATCACCCGAATATCGTCACCGTCTATGACCGCGGCCTCGAGGATGAGCAGCTGTGGATCTCGATGCAGTACATCGATGGCATCGATGCCGCATCGGTCGATCCCAAGTCGCTGCCCCCGGAGCGGGCGGTCCAAATAATCAAGGAGACCGCCGACGCGCTCGACTACGCGCACGGCATGGGCGTACTGCACCGCGATGTGAAGCCCGCGAATATTCTGCTGGCCCGCTCCGGCGGCGGGCGCGGTGAGCGGGTATATCTGACCGACTTCGGTATCGCGCGGTTGCGTGACGACACCGGCCACCTCACCCAGACCGGCACCTTCACCGCCACCTTGGCCTACGCCTCGCCCGAACAGCTCACCGGTGCCTCGCTGGATCACCGATCGGATCAGTACTCGCTGGCCTGCTCACTGTTCTGGCTGTTCACCGGGTCCGGTCCGTTCGCGGCGACCAATCCGGCGGCCGTGATCCAGGGACATCTGCAGGCCGCGCCCCCGGCGCTCAGCAGCGTTCGTCCCGGCTTGCCCTTCCAGTTGGACGCGGTGATGGCCAAGGCCATGGCCAAGCGTCCCGACGACCGGTTCGCCTCCTGCTCGGAGTTCGCGCAGGCCGCCAAGCACGCACTGACCAATCCGAGCGTTCCGTCGATGCCGGTGGTCGGTGGACCGCGTCCGGGCACCGGCCCGGCGATTCCGGTGACGGGTGCGCCACGTCCGGTCACCGGGCAGCCGATGCCGGTGACGAACGGGCCGTACCCGCAGACCGCCGGACCGTACCCGCAGACCAGCGGCCCATATCCACAGACGAGCGCACCGCACGCGGCGCAGTCATTGGCGCCGACGACGGTCAATCCCGCATCGCAGGTCGCCCCACATCCGCAGCCGATGCAGACCGCGCCGACCCAACAGCAACCGCATCCGAGCAATCCGTACAACCAGCAGCCGCTCGGCTTCGCGCCGCCGCCGATGGGCGGACCGCGCCCGCCCGCACCGCCGCAGCGCAAATCGAATGTCGGACTGATCGTCGCACTGTGCGTCGGTCTGGTGATTCTGCTGGTGATCGTGGTCGCGATCATCGGCGCGGTATCCGGCGGCGGTTCGTCGAGCTCCAGTGGCGGCAGCACCACGACCTCGTCGAGCTCGTCCTATGGTGGCGGCGGCGGTGCGGTGGATGCCACCGCGGCAGCGATCAGCAAAGAGTTCCCGCGCATGGTGCCCGCCAGCGAATCCGACTCGGTCGGCTACAACGGCGCGAAATGCAATGCCCACAAGACCGGCGACCTGACCCTGCCGACGCCGGGCACGCCGGACTTCGGCGCCTGGGCCGCGCAGTGGGACTGCTACGGCGGCGGTGACAACGACGACCCGTTCTACACGATCTACGTCTACAAGAACGCCTCCGACGTGCAGAAGGCGCTGAGCAATCTGCCTTCCGATGCCACCAAGTCGACCGACACCAACGGCGGCAAGACCTACACCAACTACAAGTTCGTCAACGACGGCCCCAAGATCGTCACCGCCTTCACCGGCGACAGCAAGCGGGCCCAATTCCTCATGTACGCAGACGGTTTGGCGGGCGCTCAGGAAAAAGTCCTGCGCTGGTGGCGCTCGGCCCCACTGAACTGACAGCCGAACCGGGCGCGAAAACAACTCGACCCCGCCGGAAGCTAGCGCATAAGCCGTGCGTACGGCGCACAAGCTATACGTTGTGTGAGGTCGTCGATACTTATGCGGCGCTTCGATGGCCTTCGCGGTGGACGAAGGAACACGGGAGAGGGAGGAAGACGACGTGGTCGGCGATCGGCGGGAACGGGCGCAGCGGTTTGTCGAGTTGCACAGGGAAGGTTGCTTCCTGCTGCCGAATGCGTGGGATGCGGGTAGTGCCCGGATTCTGGAGTCGGTCGGCTTTCCCGCGGTGGCCACCACCAGCGCTGGTATCGCGTTCTCGCTCGGACGCCCGGATCACGACTTCTTCGCCGAGCACGAGGACGGGCGGGTCGATCGGGAGACCATGCTGGGTCGGGTTCGCGAGATCGTCGACGCGGTCGGGGTGCCGGTCAGCGCCGATCTCGAAGAGGGGTACGGCGAGAAACCCGAGACGGTGGCGACCACGATCTCGTTGGCGCTCGATGCCGGTGCGGCGGGCGGCAATATCGAGGACTTCACCGGCGATAGCACCCGACCGCTGTTCGACCTGGAGTTGTGCTCGGACCGCATTCGCGCTGCCCGCGCCGCCGTCGACGCCAGCGGCGAGCCGTTCGTCCTGGTCGGCCGCACCGACGGACTCCTGGTCGACAGCTCACTCGATGAATGCGTCCGCCGGGCCAACGCCTACCTCTCGGCAGGTGCCGACTGCGCGTTCGTTCCGGGTGCCAGCGACGCGACCACCATCGGCACACTGGTGCGCGAACTCGACGGCCCGCTCAACGTCGTCATGGGTTTGACCGGCAACGCACTGTCCCTCGACGACCTGCGCGAGCTCGGCGTGCGTCGAGTTACGGTCGGCGGCAGCATCTTCCGCGCCATGTACCGCCAATTGCTCGGCACCGCACATGAATTGGCCGACCTCGGCACCTTCACCTACGCCGCCGACCAACTCACCCAGACCGACCTCAACAACCTCTTCCGCCGCTGATCAGCGCTTCAGTGACAGTGTTTCGTTGGTGACGCACGTCGAGGAACGCGTCGATGTGGGCTTCCTCGAACGGGGCTTGGTCGGTCCGCGTCTCCAAGCCCCGCACCGGCCCGTCGCTGATCAGCGCCCCAGGCAAAGGCGGCGCGCTAGTTCACCAGCTGACGCACATCGGGGTGGGAGGAATGCGTCGAGGTGGGCTTCCTCGAACGGTGTGCGCGTATCCGAGAACCGCACCGGCCCATTGCTGATCTTCACCCCGACGAGTGGGACGCGTTCACAGCTGGAATGCGCGACAGCGGTCTGACTGCCCGGGTTCGGAAACCCCGGCCCATGCGTTTTGTTGCGGCAGCGCATTCCCCGGCGCGCACAGCTCCCAAGTCCGACGCTGAACCTTGCCTGCGCCACACCGCTCGTAGTACTGTCCAGACACGTGTCCATCACGTGTGTGGACAGATATCCCAGGAGGATTTTCATGACCCTGGTCAAGCCGTTGCGGGTGTCCGGAGGCGATCACGAGCACGGGCATCTCGAGGAATTCCGCGCCGATCCAGTGGCTTTGATGCGGCGAGTGCGGGCGGAATGCGGGGATGTCGGGGCATTCGATCTCGCGGGGCGGCATGTGATTCTGCTGTCCGGCGCGCAGGCCAATGAGTTCTTCTTCCGGTCCGGCGACGAGGATCTCGATCAGGCCGCCGCCTATCCGTTCATGAAGC
The DNA here is from genome assembly GCF_001612725.1 of Nocardia anaemiae NBRC 100462. GTDB lineage: Bacteria > Actinomycetota > Actinomycetes > Mycobacteriales > Mycobacteriaceae > Nocardia > Nocardia anaemiae. Next base: position 42,670 of record NZ_BDAZ01000014.1, read on the forward strand.
CGATATTCGGCGAGGGCGTGGTGTTCGACGCCAGTCCGGAGCGGCGCAAGGAGATGCTGCACAATCAGGCGCTGCGCGCGGAGCAAATGCGCGGGCATGCGGCGACCATCGGGCGCGAGGTCGAACGCATGCTGGCGAACTGGGGTGATGAGGGCCAGATCGATCTGCTCGACTTTTTCGCCGAGCTGACCATCTACACCTCATCGGCCTGCCTGATCGGCAAACGATTCCGCGATGAACTCGACGAACGCTTCGCCCACCTCTATCACGATCTGGAGCGCGGTACCGACGCGCTGGCCTACGTGGACCCGTACGCGCCGATCGAAAGCTTCCGCCGCCGCGATGCCGCCCGCGCCGAACTGGTCGAATTGGTGCAGGGCATCATGGACGGCCGTGCCGCGAATCCGCCGGTGCACAAGGAAGAGCGGGACATGCTCGACATCCTGATCTCGATCAAGGACGAGCAGGGCCAGCCCCGATTCAGCGCGAGCGAAATCACCGGAATGTTCATCTCGATGATGTTCGCGGGCCACCACACCACGTCCGGCACCGCGGCCTGGACGGTCATCGAATTGCTCAGGAATCCGGCGCAATTGCGCCGGGTGGTCGATGAACTCGACGAGCTGTACGCCGACGGTTCCGATATCAGTTTCGGTGCGCTGCGCCGAATTCCGAATCTGGAGGCGGTGGTCAAGGAGACATTGCGGCTGCATCCGCCGCTGATCATTCTGATGCGGGTCGCTCAGGGTGAATTCGAGGTATGCGGACATCGGATCGAACCGGGCGATCTCGTCGCGGCGACTCCGGCCATTTCCAACCGGATCCCGGAGGACTTCCCGGATCCGGATCTGTTCGACCCGAACCGCTATATCGATCCGAATCAGGCGGATATCGTCAATCGCTGGACCTGGATTCCCTTCGGCGCGGGCCGACATCGCTGTGTCGGCGCGGCCTTCGCGCTCATGCAGCTCAAGGCGATTTTCTCGATACTGCTGCGGGACTGGGAATTCGAGATGGCGCAACCATCCGACAGCTACCGCAACGATCACAGCAAGATGGTGGTGCAACTGCAACAGCCGTGTGCCGTCCGCTACCGCAGGCGGCGAAAGGCATAGGCAAACGCCTGGTTACGAGAGCGTGAGCGGGAAGATTGTGTGCCACATGGACTTCCGGATTCGCTTGTAGTGTGAAGACATGATCACGCTCAAAAAGGAAGATGGCGCCGCTGATCTCAACGGCATCACCAAGCTGACGGTCGGGGTGAGCTGGGACCCGTCGGGGGGCACCAGCGGCGGCGCGGTCGGATTATTGCGCCGCAAGCGCGGTGTTGATCTGGATCTGATCGCCATCCTCATGCAAGGTTCCGAGCCGGTGCGGTTCGCCGGACTCGACTCCCTCGACCCGCTCGGCAACGGTTCGGTCCAGCACACCGGCGACGAACAGACCGGCGCCGCCTCCGGTGACGACGAATCGGTGCACGTCACCTTCGCGAATGTGCCCGAGGCCATCGACGCGATCATTTTCGTGGCCGCGGCATTCAAGAAGGGCTCGTCCTTCGAGAAGGCCAACAACATCAGTTTCAAGGTCTACGACGCGACCGGCGGCAGCGCCCAGCAGGTGGCCGATATCTGGCCGTCGCTGCTCGGCACGGATAACGCCAATGCGGTGGCCAAGGCGTTCCGCAACGGTGCGAGCTGGCAGCTCGAGGTGCTCAACCGCAAGGGCAAGATCAAGCAGGGCGATAAGCAGGCCCTGCTGCGCTTCGCGATGGCGTAGGCAGGCAGCGAAAGCCGGAGCTCGGACGAGCTCCGGCTTCGATTGCTAAAGAACCGATTCGACGGCCGTTACGACCGCGGCGTCATCGGGGGTGGTGCGCGGACGGAACCGGCCGACCACCGCACCTTCGCGATCGATCAGGAATTTCTCGAAGTTCCACTGGATATCACCGGCCGTGCCCTCGGCATCCGCGGTCTCGATCAGTGCCTGATAGAGCGGATGCCGGTCGTCACCGTTGACATCGGTCTTCTCCAGCAGCGGAAAGTCGACGCCATAGGTGGTCGAGCAGAATTCCGCGATTTCCTCGGCGGTACCCGGCTCCTGGCCCATGAACTGGTTGCACGGCACCCCGACCACGCTGAAACCGCGGTCGCCATAGGTTTTCTGGAGTTCGACGAGTCCGGTGTACTGCGGGGTCAGCCCACACTTGGAGGCCACATTGACCAGCAGTACCGCCTTATCTCCGACCAATTCGCCCAGAGTTGCCGGGTCGCCGGAGAGCGTACGTAGGGGAATGTTGCGGATATTCATTCGTATCGCACCTGCCAGTTCTTGATTCCGTTGATCCACCCCGATCGCAACCGTACCGGATCGGCGACCTGGCTGATCTTGGGCATCACATCGGCGATCGCATTGAACATCAGGTCGATCTCCAGTCGTGCCAGATTCGCCCCGACACAATAATGCGCACCGGTGCCACCGAATGCGACATGTGGATTCGGATCGCGCAATACGTCGAAGGTGAACGGATTTTCGAAGGCGTCCTCGTCGAAGTTGGCCGAGCTGTAGAAGATTCCCAGTCGCTGACCCTGCTTGATCTGCTGCCCACCGAGTTCGGTGTCCTGGGTCGCGGTGCGCTGGAAGGCATTCACCGGGGTCGCCCAGCGCACGATCTCATCGGGCCCGGTGCGCGGTCGCTGCTCGCGGTACAGCTCCCACTGCTCCGGATGGTCCACGAAGGCCTTCATGCCGTGGGTGATGGCATTGCGGGTGGTCTCATTGCCCGCGATGGCGAGCAGGATGACGAAGAAGCCGAATTCATCCGAACCGAGTGCCTCGCCGTCGACATCGGCGTGCACCAATTGGCTGACGATGTCGTCGACCGGAGATGCGCGCCGCTCTTCGGCCATATTCCAGGCATAACCGAGGATTTCGGTGAAGGCGGTAGTGGCGTCGCCGTATTCCGGATCGTCGTAGTTCAGCGTCTGGTTGGACCATTCGAACAGCTTGTGGCGATCGTCATTCGGCACGCCGAGCAGTTCCGCAATGGCCTGCAGCGGCAGTTCGCAGGCGACCTGTTGGACGAAATCGCCGCCGCCGGTTCGCTTGGCCTCGTGCACGATTCGCGCCGCGCGTTCGGTGAGCGCGGCGCGCAGACCCTCCACTGCGCGCGGGGTGAATCCCTTGGAGACGATCCGTCGGGTCTTGGCATGCTTGGGCGCATCCATATTGACCAGCAGCGCACCGGTGAGTTCGATCTGCTCCGGCGTGACATCGTCGGGCAGCCGTATGATCGCGCCCTTCTCGGCGGAGGAATAGATTTCCGGGCTGCGCGAAATCTCCTTTACGTCTTCATGTTTGCTGACCACCCAGTACCCGCCGTCGCGAAAGCCGCCCGAGGTCGCATCCGGCTGCGCGCACCACCAGACCGGTGCGGTACGGCGCAGGGTCGCGAATTCCTCGACCGGCATGCGGTTTTCCCACAGCCCTGGATCGGTGAAATCGAAGCCTGCCGGGAACGCGGGCGCTGCCATAGTTACCTCCTGGGGTGAAAGTGTTTCAGCGCAGCCTGAGTCGGCGCATGAGTCGTAGAGTGGTCAGCGTCGTCTTCAGCTGCTTCTCGTAGGGCATTCCCGCGCGGGCGGCCATCACCTGACGCTTCTGCACGCCGATATTCACGGTGTCGGTGTATTTGAGCAGGCCCTGATCGCCGTGCCTGGTGCCGACGCCGGATTGTTTGACGCCGCCGGACGGGGTGCCCTTGGCGGCGTAGGTGGTCACGAAGCCGTCGTTGATATTGATATTCCCGGCCTCGAGCTGGGCGCCGATTCGATTGGCGCGGGCCAGATCTCGGCTCCAGACGCTGGCATTCAAACCGTAGCTGGTGTCGTTGGCGAGCCGGATGGCTTCCTGCTCGTCGGTGAACCGGTAGACGCTCACCACCGGACCGAAGGTTTCCGCGGTCGCGTGGGTCATCTCGGGGGTGACATCGGTGAGCACGGTGGGTTCATAGAAGGCCGGGCCGATATCCGGTCGCGCCTTGCCTCCGGTCAGCACCGTCGCACCCTTCGCGCGTGCGTCTTCGACATGCGCCGCGACCCGTTCCATATGCTGCACCGAGACCAGCGAACCGAATTCCGGTGTGAAGTCGTAGGCCGCGCCGATCTCGGCGTTCAATTCCTCTGCGGCAGTGACCAATCGGCGTACGAACTCGTCATACAACCTGTCCTGGACATAGATCCGCTCGATGTGCATACAGGCCTGGCCGGAATTCGCGAAGACCGCGAATGACGCACCGGGAATGACCTCGTCGAGATTCGCGTCGTCCAGCACGATCATCGGGTTCTTGCCGCCGAGTTCGAGGCTGCAGCCGATCAGATTGCGGCCCGCGCCTTCGCCGACCACCCGTCCGGTCGCGGTCGAGCCGGTGAACATGACGAAGTCGGCATTGTCGATCAAGGTCGGGCCGACATCGGGGCCCTCACCGCAGACGACCTGGAACAGCCCCTTCGGCAGACCCGCCCGATACAGCAGCTCCACCCCGAACAGCGCACAGAGCGCCGTCTTGTTATCGGGCTTGAGCACGACACCATTGCCCGCCATCAGCGCGGGCATCGAATCCGAGAGCGCGATGGCGAAGGGGAAATTCCACGGCGCGATCACCGCGACGACACCTTTGGGGCGGTGCTCCTCGGTCGAGGTGGTGATCAGCGGCACCGGGCCGCCGCGCCGCTTCGGCTTCAATACCCGGCGTGCGGTCTTCAGGTAGTGGCTGATGACCATCGGGACATCGCAGGATTCCTCGAAGGCCATGCGGCGGGTCTTACCGCAGCCGATCTGGATCAGGTCGGCGATGGTTTCGTATTCGGCGAGGATCAGGTCGTGTGCGCGTTGGAAGACCTCGAGACGGCGCTGCAACGGCCAGGCGGCCCACTCCTTCTGGGCCGTGCGTGCGGTCGCGTAGGCGGCGGCGACATCCTCGGGGGTCGACTGCGGTAACTCGCCGACCACGGCGCCGGTGTAGACCTCGACCATCGAATACGGGTCCGCGGCACCCGAGGCCGCGACCATTTCGGTCAGCCTGCCGATCAACGCTTCGGTGATCCGGGCGGGCAGCGTCGGTGCGGAATTCTTCTTGGCTTCGGTTGTATTCATCAGACCTTCTCCGTGCGGACGGTACCTGCCCCCGAATTAGAACACGTTCTCATCGCGGCTGCTAGGGCCTTGGTAGGGATGACCTGGTCGAATGCATATTCAATCGGCCTGATGATCCGGTGCGCGACCCGCCGCGAATTCCCGCGCCCAGCGGTAGTCGGGCTTGCCGCTCGGGGCGCGCGTGACGACGTCGGCGAGCCAGATCTGCCTCGGCACTTTGTACCCCGCCAGGTGCTTGCGCACATGACGCTCCAGCGCGGCGAAATCCATCTCGGCACCCGCCACCGATACGACCGCAGCTACCTGCTGCCCCCAGCGTTCGTGCGGTACCCCGATCACCACCGCGTCATAGACGGCGTCATGCGCCTTGACCACGCTCTCGACCTCTTCGACGAAGACCTTCTCGCCGCCGGTATTGACGACCATATTGCCGCGGCCGATCAGGGTCACCGAGCCGTCCGGCTCGACCCTGGCGCGGTCGTCGGTCACCACGATCCGGTTGCCGTCGACTGTTTTGAAAAGCCGCTCAGTCTTCTCGGGATCCTTGTAGTAGCCGATCGGCACCGAGCCGGTCTTGGCGAGCCAGCCCTCGGAACCGGGTTCGACCGGCCGTCCCGCATCATCGACCACGATCGCGCCGCGCCCGCTCTGCACCCGCGGACCGCGGCCCGGATTGTCGTCCTTTTGCGCGAAACCGATACCGCCGAAACCGGTTTCGGAGGAGCCGATGGAATCGGAGACCACGGTCGACGGAAACAGTTCCAGCAGTGCGTTTTTCACCGGTTGTGACAGCAGCGCGGCGCCGGAGCCGATGGCGACGAGCGAGGATGCGTCCACCGGGGCGGCGCGGTAGGCATCGATCAGCGGACGCGCCATGGCATCACCGGTGATCACCATGATTTGCGGGCGACGCTGTTGCACCACCTGCCATACTCGGTCGGCGTCGAATTTGGGTTGGAAGATCACGGCATTGCCGGACCACAGGGCGGTGAAGGACGGCATCATCGCGGCGGCGTGGATCAGCGGCGGGAGGACGTACCAGGTGCTCGGTTCCCCCTGTGCGCCGACACGGGACTGTTGATACTCGTCGGAAACCGGTTCGTTCGTGTAGAAGTCGATGCCGCCACCGAGTACCCGCCACATATCCTCTTGCCGCCACATGACCCCCTTCGGGCGGCCGGTGGTGCCGCCGGTATACATCATGAACAGGTCATCTGGGCTGCGGTCGATGGTGCGGCGGGTGGGGGAGCCCGATTGCATGGCCCGCGCGTAGGTGCTTGTGTCGCCGTTGACGATGAGCAGTTGGATCGACGGCGCGTCGGCGAGTGCTTCCCGCGCCGTGGCTGCGTATTTCTCATGGCAGACAAGCACTTCGAGGTCGGCATTGTCATAGAGGTAGCGCAGCTCTTCGACGCCGTAGCGGTAGTTGATATTGATCGGCACCGCTCGCGCCTTGAAACAGGCGATGAGCGTGGTCATGGTCTCGATGCCGTTGTGCATCTGGAAACCAATGTGCGTTCCGGGGCCGACACCGGTAGAGCCGAGATAATCGGCGAGCCGATTCGCGCGGGCGTCGAGTTCGGCGTAGGTGAGTTCGCGGTCGCCCTCGATCAGCGCGGTGCGCTGCGGCATCGCGTCGACGGCATGCTCGAACAGGTCGGCGAAGTTGTGGGACATGGCAATTCACTCTCAGTGAATGACTGTGAGCGGCAGCGGAGTGCCGCGGTCGGTGAAGGTGAAGGCGGCGCCGGTGCTGATCCGGGTGATGGCCACCTCGGTCGCCTCCTTGAACGGCGTTGCGGCGAGGGCTATTTCAGCGGTCCAGCCGTGCTCGTCGGAGCTGGTGGAGCGCACCTCGAACCGTGGGTTCACGCCGCGCGCCATGGCTTCCAGCGGCGCGAGATGGTCAGGATCGATCATCGAAGGCCAAGCGCGGTCGGTATCGGCGTCGCTGCGCCACGGCAGCCGCAGTCGTACCGCACCGTCGGTGATAGATACGTCGATGCTGGTGTACGGCAGTGGATTCCATGCCGGATGCAGCAGCAGGACCTGGGCCAGCGCGGCCGGATCGTCACCGAGCCCGAGTGCGTTGCGAATCCGCTCGGAGGTGATTCCAGCAATGCCGGTGAATTGTTTGCGGCCGATATCGGTTGCGGTGTCGGCGGACCTGGCGCGCACGGCCGTCATGAAGCCGATGGTGAGCAGATGGTGTTGCAGGCACACCTCGTCGGCGATGCGCACGAGGGCCGATTTGGAGAAGTCGGCGAAGCGCAGGTCACTGAGCAGAGGGCCCGCGTAATCGCTGTGGCCTGGATCGTTCCTATCGATCGCGGACAACTCCAGCAGCGCGGCTCGGGAGTTGGCCACTACCTCGGCATTCGGCGGCGTAGGCGGTGGGATATGGGCCGGATCGATAATGACGGTCCACGCGCACACCGGCTTTCGGTCCGCCGGATGGCGCGGCGGCCGATGGATCGGCCGGACCTGGGCATGCGGATTGGTGGCCAGGGCGGTGGCGTCGAAGGTCGGATCCTCGATGTCGTGGCACATCGACACCACGAACTCCTCGCCGAGCGGTTCCACATCCGCAAGCGCGCCACAGTGATCCAGCCAGAACTCGCCGTGATCGCGATCGTCGACGCGGAACCGGAAGTCCATGAACTGCGGCGGCGCACCGATATCCAGCTGCAGCCCCTTGAAGATCGTCGGCACGTCATCGCCCTCGAAATCGAGCGCGCGACGCATGCGGCGGGTATAGACCGGACTGGCCAGCTGCCACTCCTCGATGGCGACCGCCGCCATGCCCTCGCGTCCGAATGCCCCGATGGAGTGTGCCATTCCGGACCGGTCGATCAGATGACCGCACAGCAGCAGTTCGGGCACCAGCGTCGCGAGCTGGGCCCGCGACAACCGGTCGAAGCTCGAGCTCACCACAGTGGAACCGGTGCTTCGCCGATCCGATACCAGCCCGGCAGCGTCTTTCCGGAGACCGACCGCTGGATGCGCTTCTGCATACCCGCGGTGAGCGCATTGTTCTGGATCATCTCCACGAACAACTGCGAGACATTGCCGAAGTCGAAAAAGTCACGCTGCCAGGACCATTGGTAATTGCCGCCGTAGCGGAACCAGCTGCCGCCGATGCCCTCGGGACTGTAGTTGCGGCCGTCGGGTCGCTTGTTATCGCTGATCTGCTTCCAGAAGCCGATGACATCGCCGCTGCGCTCATCGATGACGAACTGCTGGTACGGATAGGACCAGCCCTCCAGCCCCTCCATCTCCTGACCCAGCGCGAGTTCCCTGATCTCGGCCCGTCCGACCGCCATGAATTCCTGGGTCGGGCCGTAATTCCAGCCGTAGGTGGCGTCCTCGGTATACATCTCGGCGAGTGGCTTCCAATCGCCCTTTTCCTCGCAGCGCTGATTCTCCAGCACCCAGCGCCGAACCATCTCGTCGAGTTCGGCGCGGTCGAAATCTGGCATTACCGTGTTCCTTTCGCGGGGTCGTCCGCGCGGATCGACAGCGCTTGGGTGGGGCAGTAGCGCACCGCGCGTTCGATATCGGCGCGGGCTTCGGGACCCGGTGTCGGGTCGAGGATTTCGACCTTGCCGCGCTTGGGCACGGTGAAGGCCGAGGGCGCTTCGTCCTGGCAGACGGCGTGCCCCTGACATAGATCCAGATCGGCGACGACCCTCACGGTCGGCTCCCTTCCTCGGCATTCGGTAACGGACGCAGCGGGGCCTCGGGCTGGACCTCGACCAGCACGAGATGTGCCCCGCGCGGTGCGGAGACCACGGCAATGACCGCAGCCGCGAGATCGCTGGCGCGCAGCATGTACGGGTGGCGGGCGAAACCCCAGGCCTTCCAGTCCTCGAGCATCGGCCCGACCACCTCGGGAGTGGAATTCATGCCCATGCCGGTCAGCGTCGGACCCGGACGCACCAGCGAGGCGCGAACTCCGCTGCCCTCCAGCTCCATTCGCATCTGCTGGACCATCGCCTCCAGCCCGGCCTTGGCCGCGCTATAGGCGCCGGTGCGCGGGCGCGGTTCCTCGGCACAGTCGGAGCTGATCAGGACGAAATCGCCACGCTGCCTGCGGATCATGCCCGGCAGCACCCGGTGCACCAACCGGTGCGCGCCGACCAGATGCACCTGCACCTGCTGCAGGAACCGCTCCGGCTCCATCTCGTGCACCAGCGAGAACTCGATATCGCCCGCACCGGAGACCAGGATTTCGGTCGGTCCGAGGGTCTCTTCGGCCGCGGCGACGAAATCGTCGATGGATGCCGGGTCGGTGACATCGAGTTGGTGGGCGAAGGCCTCGCCGCCATTGGCGCGGATCTTGGCCGCCAGCGCCTCGCACTGATCCACCCGGCGCGCCCCGAGCGCGACCGGGTGTCCGAGTTCGGCGAGCGCCTCGGCCGTCGCCGCGCCGATACCGGAGGACGCTCCGGCCACAATCGCCGGTCGGCGCACCGGATTCGGTTCGAACCGTGGCATTATTTCGCCTCCACGATGATGGGCAGGTTGGCGAACCCGCGGACATTGCTCGAGTGCACGCGCTTGATTCCGGCGTCGACGATGTCATAAGACCGGACGCGCGAAGTGAATTCGCGCAGCGCGACGCCCGCCTCGAGCCGGGCCAGGTGCGCGCCGAGGCAGAAGTGCACGCCCGCACCGAAACTGGCGAGTCCGGCCTTATCGGCGCGTCCGATGCGGTAGCTGTCGCCGTCGGCGAAGACCTCGGGATCCCGATTGGCCGAACCGATCAGCAGCAGCACCTTCGAACCTTTCGGGATGGTGCGGCCGTGCTGGTCGATATCCACCGCGGCACAGCGGGCGACCATCTGGCTCGAGGTGTCGTAGCGCAGCGTCTCCTCGACCCAGTCGGTGACCAGCTCGGGTTCCGCGACGACCTTGGCGTATTCGCTCGGATTGCGCGCGCTCCAGTACAGCGCATTGCCGAGGAGCTTGGTGGTGGTCTCGTTACCTGCCACCACCATCAGGAACATGAAACCGATGATCTCCTCGTCGGACAGCGTGTCGCCGTCGATTTCGGCATCCAACAGCGCCGAGGTGAGATCCGTTGTCGGAGAGCGCCTTCGCGCGGCGACCATATCCGTGTAATAGGTGAGCAGCGTGATCGATGCCTGCGCGGCGGCCATCGGGACGTCGAGGACGCCGTCCTCGCGGTGCACCACCAGATCGGCCAGCCTGCGGATCTCCGCGCGATCGGCCTCGGGGACGCCCATCAGTTCGGAGATGACATCCATCGGGAGTTTGCCCGCGACCTCATCGATCCAGTCGAACTCGCCGGTCGCGAGAGCCGGTTCGAGGTAGGACACCGTCAGTGCCCTGATCCGGTCTTCCATCTCGGCCACCCGCTTGGGGGTGAAGCCCTTGTAGACGAGTCGGCGCATGCGCATATGCCGTGGATCGTCCATGGCCAGGAACGACATCACCCGGCTCGCGTGCGGACCCCAGGCCGCCGGATCCAGCGAGACGCCATTGGCGCTGGACAGCCGGACACTGTCGCGGAAGGCCGCGGTGACATCCGCGTGCCGCGACAGCGCCCAGAAATCCAGGTCGGCATTGTGGTAGAGCGGCGCCTCCGTGCGCAGTCGCTCGTAGGTGGGGTACGGGTCCTCGTGGAACGCGTAGTCGTAGGGGTCGAAGGTCAGGGGCTCCAGTGAGGCGGCCGTCATCGCGATAACCCGGAATTCGAGAACCAGTTCTCATCGGTGACCGGTGTCGCGTCATCGATGGGAGACACATAGCTGGACATGTGTCTGGACGGTACCACCGGCCTAGCGGATTCGACAGAGGTTTCCCTGAACAATCTGGGTGTGGGTGGCATGGGGGCGATTGATGGCCGGTAGCCCTTGTTGGTCTCGTCGGACTGATTGGCGGGCGCAGTTCTGAAACGAGTTCTTGCGCCTGGAAGCAGACCGAGACTATATTCCGTACACCTGTCCAGACAGTATCGGAGCTTTTATGGATGCGGCATCGCGCAGCGATTCGACGAGGGGTGACGGTCGGGCGACGGTCGGGCGCGGTCTGCTGCCCGCCGACGGTTCGCGCCTGCTGATCGGCGGAAAACTGGTCACCGGCGGGGACGGCGTCTTCACGACCGTGAACCCGGCGACCGAAGCGGTCATCGGTCAGGCCGCGAATGCGAACGGCGCGGATATGGACGCGGCCATCGCGGCCGCGCGCACCGCCTTCGACGACACCGACTGGTCGCGCGATCACGCCTTCCGCGCCCGCTGCCTCGCACAGTTGCGCAGCGCATTGCAGGCCAATGTCGATGAGCTGCGCGAGATCACCGTCGCCGAGGCGGGCGCGCCGACCATGCTGACCAGAGGGCCGCAATTGGAAGGTCCGGTCGCCGATCTTTCCTACTCCGCATCGCTGGCCGAAACCTACAGCTGGGAAACCGATCTCGGCACCGCTACGCCCATGGGCATCAAGAGCCACCGGGTGCTGCGCCGCGAGGCGGTCGGCGTGGTAGGCGCCATTACACCGTGGAACTTTCCGCACCAGATCAATTTCGCCAAACTCGGTCCCGCGCTCGCGGCCGGAAATACCGTGGTGCTCAAGCCCGCGCCGGATACCCCGTGGTGTGCGGCGGCGGTCGGCACGATCATTGCCGAGCAGACCGATATTCCGCCCGGCGTCGTCAATATCGTGACCTCCACCGACCACGGTCTCGGCGCGCAACTCACCACCGATCCGCGCGTCGACATGATCAGCTTCACCGGCTCGACGCAGACCGGAAGATCGGTAATGGCCGGTGCGGCAACGACTTTGAAGAAGACCTTCCTCGAACTCGGCGGCAAATCGGCATTCATCGTGCTCGACGACGCGAATATCGCGGGAGCCTGTTCGGTGGCGGCGTTTTCGGTTGCCGTGCACGCCGGACAGGGGTGTGCCCTCACGACCCGACTGCTGGTGCCGCGCGCGGCATACGACGAGGCGATCCAGGCCGCCGCGGCCACCCTGTCGGGCATTGTGCCCGGTGATCCGGCCGATGCGCGCACCGTCTGCGGACCGCTGATCTCCGAGCGGCAGCGGGCCAGGGTGGAGCGGTACCTGGAGATCGCGCGCGCCGAGGGCGGCCGGATCGTGGTCGGCGGCGGCAGACCGGCGGGCCGCGAGCGCGGGTATTTCATCGAACCGACATTGATCGCAGACGTGCCGAATACCGCGACGGTCGCCCGTGAGGAAATCTTCGGACCGGTACTCGTGGTGATCCCGCACGACGGTGACGACGATGCGATCCGGATCGCCAACGATTCACCGTACGGACTCTCCGGCTCGGTATGGGGCACCGACCCGGACCGGATTCGGCATGTCACCAATGGCGTTCGCACCGGCACGATCGGCGTCAACGGCGGCATCTGGTACTCGGCCGACGCACCGTTCGGCGGCTACAAACAATCCGGCATCGGCCGGGAAATGGGTCTCGCGGGATTCGAGGAATACCTGGAAACCAAGCTCGTCGCGACCGCCGTTTAGACCACAACAGGAGCTGATTTCATGACTCGATTCCCGGGAAAGACCGCCATCGTCACCGGCGCCGCCCAAGGCATCGGCGCGGCCTACGCCAAGGCGCTGGCAAACGAAGGTGCCAATGTCGTTGTCGCCGACTTGAATACCGAACGAGGTAAAGCCGTCGCGGCCGCGATCACCGCCGACGGCGGCAGCGCCATCTTCGGCGAGGTCGATGTGGCCGATCCGGAATCGGCCACCGCACTGGCCGAATTGACCGTCCGCGAGTTCGGTGCGATCGACCATCTGGTCAACAATGCCGCCATCTATGGCGATATGAAACTCAACCTGCTGCTCAGCGTGCCATGGGACTACTACAAGAAGTTCATGAGCGTGAATATGGACGGCGCGCTGAATATGACCCGCGCGGTATGGCAGCACATGGTCAAGGCGGGCGGCGGATCGATCGTCAACCAATCCTCCACCGCCGCATGGACCTACTCCAGCTTCTACGGCCTGGCCAAGGTCGGCATCAACGGCCTGACCCAGCAGCTCGCCTTCGAACTCGGCGGTTCCAATATCCGCATCAATGCCATCGCGCCCGGTCCCATCGATACCGAAGCCACCAAAACCGTGACACCGAGCGTCATCGTCGACGATATGGTGAAACGGTTGCCGCTCAAGCGAATGGGAACTCCGGATGATCTGGTCGGCGCCTGCCTGTATCTGCTCTCGGACGAGGCGAGCTGGGTCACCGGGCAGATCTTCAATGTCGACGGCGGACAAGTGTTCCGATCATGAGTAGCGAATTGCCGGTCGGCTTTATCGGTTTGGGCAATATGGGCGCGCCGATGGCCAAAAGCCTGCTGTCCTGGCCCGGCGGACTCACCGTCTGCGATATGCGACCAGATGCCGTCGCACCGCTCACCGAAGCCGGTGCGGCATCGGCCGGTTCGGCCGCGGAGATCGCCGAGAAGGCGGCCGTCATTTCGGTGACCGTACTGGACGACGCGCAGGTGCGGGCCGTGGTCACCGGGCCGGACGGGGTATTGCGGACGGCCGCCCCTGGCACCGTCATCGCCGTGCACTCCACCATCAGCGATCGCACCGCCGAAGAGTTGGCGGCCGAATGCGCCGAGCACGGCGTCGAATTGGTGGACGCGCCGATCAGCGGTGGTGCGGCCGGGGCCACGCGCGGCAAGCTCGCGGTGATGGTCGGCGGCAGCGATACGGCATTCGAGCGGGTGCGCGAACCTTTCGGCTGCTTCGCCGATCTGGTCGTGCATGCCGGACCGGTCGGCGCGGGCACCCGAATGAAGTTGGCGCGCAACCTCTTGCACTTCATCGCATTCACCGCGGCCACCGAGGCGCAGCGGCTCGCCGAGGCCGCGGATCTGGATATCACCGTGCTGGGCAATGTCGTCCGGCACTCGGACGCGGTGACCGGCGGTCCCGGCGCGATCATGCTGCGCGACCGCACGGCGCCTATCGAACCGAATGATTTCTGGCTGCCGATCCTGAGCCATGTGCGCGATCTCGGCGAAAAGGATTTGAGCTTGGCCCTGGATCTCGGCGCGCGACTCGGCGTCGAATTGCCGCTGGCGGAACTGGCTCTCGACCGCCTCGGGCCGGGGCTCGGTGTGCCGAAGGAAAGGGAATCCCATGAGTGAGAACGGATCTGCTGATGCCCTGCGTCAGCGCGGGCTGGCCAAGATGGCCGAGGTCTACGGCACCGAATTCCAGAACTATCCCAGCGACCATTTCGCCGTGACGGCCGATCATCTCTTCGCCGAAATCTGGTCGCGCCCCGGACTCAGCATCCGGGACCGCCGACTGCTCCTGCTCGGCGCGCTCGCCGCCCAGGGGGCGATGGATACGGCCGGTATCCAGATCGGCGCGGCCCTGCGCAATGAGGAGCTGACCGAGGCGCAGCTGCACGAGATCGCGCTGTTCCTCTGCTATTACGTCGGCTGGCCGAACGGCACCAAACTCGACCTGCTGGTGGGAACTATTGTCGCCCAACAGAAAAAGGCGGCGCGCAAGCAGTCCGAACAGGTGGGCGAGTCCGAATCGTCTGTGTTGTCCGAGGACGCGAGCAAGTGAGGAACACGAAACATGTCTGATGCCGCAAAGATTCGGCCGCTGCGTGCCGACGCGGTCGCCGAGTGGGACTACCAGGCCGATGTCGTCGTCGCCGGATACGGCATCGCCGGTGTCTGCGCCGCCATCGAGGCCGCACGTGCTGGCGCGGACGTGCTGATCCTGGAACGCACCGGTGGGTGGGGTGGTGCGGCGGCCATGGCGGGCGGATTCATCTACCTCGGTGGCGGCACGCCCTTGCAGCAGGCGCTCGGCTTCGAGGACACGCCGGAGAATATGGAGACCTTCTTGCAGGCCGCGCTGGGGCCGGGACAGGACAGGGCCAAGATCGCGGACTACTGCCAGAACAGCGTCGAGCACTACAACTGGCTGGTTTCCTGCGGTGTGCCGTTCAAGGGGCAGTTCTGGGGTGAGCCCGGCTGGGAGCCGCCGCACGACGAAGGGCTGATGTACTCCGGCGGCGAGAATGCCGCGCCGTTCAACGCGATCGCGAAACCCGCTCCGCGCGGCCATGTTCCGCAGATGGCGGAGAAGAAGATCGGCGCCAAGAGCGGCGGCTACATGCTGATGAAGCCGCTCGCCGATACCGCCGAAAGTCTCGGCGTCGGTGTCGAATACGACATCAGGATCCGGCGACTGGTGATCGACGAGGCCGATCGGGTGGTCGGTGTCATCGCGACGCGCTTCGGCAAGGAGGTCGCGATCCGCGCCGACCGCGGAGTCGTGCTCGCCACCGGCAGTTTCGCCTATCACCAGCAGATGGTCGAGGGCTATGCGCCGCGGCTGATCGGGCGGCCCGCCGCCGCCATCGAGGAGCACGACGGCATCGGCATCCTGGTCGCGCAGGCGCTGGGGGCGGAGCTGGCGCATATGGATGCCACCGAGGTGGCGTTCTTCGGCGATCCGCAGCTGTTGGCGCGCGGCATCCTGGTCAACGGGCGTGGCCAGCGCTATATCCCGGAGGACACCTATCCGGGGCGGATCGGGCAGGCGACGCTGATCCAGCAGGACAATCAGGCATTTCTGGTCATCGATGAGGAGTCGCTCGAGGCGGCACTGGCCACGGTGACCTCCACGCCGTTCTTCCGGCAGCCGCCGACCTGGGCCGCCGAGACGGTGGCGGAGCTGGAGTCCGATATGGGGCTGCCGGAACTCGCGCTGCAAGGCACCGTCGACTGCTACAACAGGCACGCCGCCGATGGCAAGGATCCATTGCTCGGGAAGAAGCCGGAGTGGGTCAAGCCGATCGGTACTCCGCTCGCGGCCTTCGATATGCGGGGATTCACCGCGGGTTTCACCCTTGGTGGGTTGCGCACGGATTTGGATTCGCGGGTGCTGCACGTTTCCGGTGAACCGATTCCCGGCCTGTTCGCCGCGGGCCGCTGCACCTCCGGGCTCTGTGCCGGTGGCTATGTCAGCGGTGCGTCACTCGGTGACGGCAGCTTCTATGGCCGACGCGCCGGTCGCGCCGCCGCAAAGTAGGATCTAGACACATGTCCGAAGGCGAGTCCATCATCCTGGAGGCGACCCGGCGTCGCCTCACCGAGAAGCAGGCCGACACCGTCGACAAGCTGACCAAAGCCGCGGTGGAAGTGCTTGCGCGCGAAGGCTTCGCGGGGATGACCATCCGCATGGTCGCCGCGGCGGCCGGTGTCGGCACCGCCACGGCCTATACCTACTTCTCCTCCAAGGAACATCTCGTCGCCGAGATCTTCTGGCGTCGCCTGTTCGCCAGTTCGGCCCCGGTCAGCGATGATCCGGACCCCACGGTCCGGGTCGTCGCCGAACTGCGCAATATCGCCATGCTGGTCGCCGACGAACAGGAACTCTCCGGCGCGGTGACCAGCGCGTTGCTCGGTCGCGATCCCGATGTGGCGCACCTGCGCGCGCGGATCGGGATGGAGATCCGCAAACGACTGGTGCGCGCCCTCGGTCCCGACGCCGACCAGGACGTCGTCGAATCCCTGGAACTCGTCTACGCGGGCGCGCTGGTTCGCGCGGGTATGGGCTATGCCTCCTACTCCGAAATCGCCGACCGCATCGAGAAATCGGCGTTGCTGATCCTGAAGTAGTGGCTCGTCGGTCACGGCTGAATTCGGGCTCAGTCATCGTGGCGACCGCAGATTCTCGGCTAGCATGTTTGCCAAAATTTTGGCTAGCGTGCTAGCATCAATTGTGATCGCAGAGCAGCCGACCAGGAAAGTCCTCAAGGCACTCAAAGAGACCGGTTGGTCCCGGCTGCGCGATGGTGCCGGTAGTCACACCATTTATGGGTGTCCAACCAGCAAGCACGATGTCAGCGTTCCGGATGGCCACCGCACCATCTCGCCGGGGGTGGTCCGCACCATCAACAAAGCCGTTGACTCCTGCGACTGCCCGAAGGAGGAACAGTGAGTAAGGCCGTCACCTACGACATTCACGCGAGCCGGGTCGGGCGGTGGTGGGAAATCACTATCCCTGATGTGTACGGGCACGATCCGTGTGGACAAGCGCGACACTTGACCGACGTCGGCTATGAGGCGCGCACGATTATCGCTGCGAAGCTCGATGTTCCGCTTTCTCGGGTCGAAACACGTTTGATTGTCGACGACTTCGGCGACGCACACGACTTGCAAATGCGAACCGAACGCATAGCCGAGCTTCGCGCCGAGCTCGACCGCTTGTCGAACCAACTCAACGATGAACAGCGTGCTCTTGTGAAGGAGCTTCGGCGCGAAGACGTTCCCGACGTCGACGTTGCGACGCTGCTCGGTGTGGCACGCCAGCGAGTAGGGCAACTGGCCAAATGATCAAGGCCGGAGCTCACGGGCGGCAGGTCACCATCACTTGCGATTTCGCCTGGGATGGCAAGACCCACCAGGCCTTCCACGATGTCATCAAGGCATGAGGCCGGTGCGGTAGCAGCGGATATTTGTCGTACCCCGGCGCTACCGTGCGCCCATGGGATTCGCGCTCTCGATCACCGTGTCGCCCGAGGATATCGATGGCAATGGGCATATGAACCAGGCCGTCTATCTGCAATATGCGGAACGGGCGCGGTGGGCCTGCCTGCGGGAGGGTGGCTTATCCCAGGAGAAGCTGCTGGAGGCCGGGGTCGGGCCGATCTCGCTGCGGGTGACCATCGAATTCAAACAGGAACTGTTCGTGGGCGACGAGGTCACTGTCACTTGCGATTTCGCCTGGGACGGCAAGACTCACCAGACCATCCAGGAGATCCGCAAGGCCGATGGCACGGTCTCCGCGGAGATCGTCGGCGTGGGTGGTCTGCTCGATCTCACCGAACGGCGCTTGGTGCCGGACGGGGCGCGCTACTTCCGCGACCTCGCGGAGGATCCGACGGTCTTCGGTCTGGGCCGGTCGGCGTAGTTCTAAGGGTTCATTGAGACCTCGGGAGTTGGGGGAGGTCCCTGATGGCGCGGGCAGGCGATACCGGACAGACTGGATTGCATGACTTCGCACGCCCTAGGTGCCGACCTCGAGAAATCGGCCGCCGCCACAACCGTGGCGGCCCGCGCCATCGACCTGGTGAAGGTCTATGGACACGGAGACACACAGGTCAGGGCACTGGATGGGATATCGGCAGAGTTCGTGAAGGGGGAGTTCACCGCGATCATGGGGCCCTCCGGATCGGGCAAATCGACCCTGATGCACTGTCTGGCCGGGCTGGACAGTGCCAGCACCGGAACCGTGCGGATCGGCGATACCGATCTCGCCGGGCTCTCCGATAAGCAGATGACCCGGCTGCGGCGCGATCGCATCGGGTTCGTCTTCCAGGCGTTCAACCTGGTGCCGACACTGACCGCGCAGGAGAACATCACCCTGCCGCTGGATATCGCGGGCCGCAAACCCGACCAGGACTGGCTGGATACGGTCATCAAGCGGCTCGGACTCACCGATCGACTCACGCACCGGCCGAGCGAACTGTCCGGTGGACAGCAGCAGCGCGTGGCATGTGCGCGTGCGCTGGCCGGTAAGCCGGAGATCATCTTCGGTGACGAGCCGACCGGCAATCTCGACTCGCGCGCCTCGGAGGAGGTCCTCTCCATCCTGCGCGCGGCGGTGGACGAATTCGGGCAGACGGTCGTCATCGTCACCCACGAGCCGCATGCGGCCGGATATGCCGACCGGGTGGTGTTCCTCGCCGACGGTCGCATTGTCGACGAGTTGCGTGATCCGACCGCCGAATCGGTACTCGACAAGATGAAGTCGCTGGAGCAGGTGTAATGAGTGGCAGACCGATGCGCAAGGTGGTCTTGCGCAATCTCGCCGCGCACAAGGTGCGATTGGCACTGACCCTACTATCGGTGGTACTCGGAACCGCCTTCATCGCAGGCTCGTTCGTCTTCACCGATACGCTGCAGCGCACCTTCGACGGCATCTTCGCCAATCAGGCCAAGGGCGTCGATGTGCGGGTGAGTCCGCAAAAGCAACAGGCACAGGGCATTCCGCTCAGCGTGGTCGATCAGATCTCGAAGATGGACGGCGTGCGGGCGGTCGCACCGAGCGTCAACGGACCGCTGGTGCTGCTGTATCCGGATGGCAAGAAGGCCGTACAGACCGGTGGCGCACCGACTTTCGGTCAGTCCTATATTCCGCCGGACAAGGCGGTCGCCGAACCAGATAAGTTCGTGCAGGGCGCCCCGCCCGCACACCCAGGTGAAATCGCGCTCAATACCGGTGGCGCCGAACGCGCGGGTCTGCATGTCGGTGACAAGACCAAGGTGCTGATTCCCTCACACGGCAACCCGATCGACGTCACCCTCACCGGAATCTATCAAGTCCCCTCGGACACCGGCGGATTCATCGGCGTGCTGTTCGACGACGCGCAGGCGCGCCAGCTGTTCACCGACGGCTCGCATGTCGCCTATGTCGATATCGCGGCCGCCGCCGGTACGCCCGGCGACGACCTGCGCGACAGGATCGCGAACGTGCTGGTGGATTACAAGGTGCAGAACGGCGATCAGGTGCGCGCCGATCTGAAGAAGGAAGTCTCCAACGCGCTCAACTTCATCAATTACTTCCTACTCGCCTTCGGTGCGATCGCACTGATCGTCGGCACCTTCATCATCTACAACACCTTCTCGATGATCGTGGCCCAGCGGCTGCGTGAGTTGGCGCTATTGCGCGCGGTCGGCGCGAGTCGACAACAGGTGGGCCGATCCGTGGTGGCGGAGGCCCTGGTAATCGGATTGATCGGCAGCGCAATCGGTTTGGCGGGCGGCATCGGTCTGGCCTACGGGCTTTCGGCGCTGCTCAACGCATTCGATCTCGGCCTGCCGACCGGATCGCTGACGGTGCTGCCGCGCACGGTGATCGTCGGCCTGCTCGTCGGCCTGCTGGTAACGGTCGTCAGCGCCTATGCGCCCGCCCGCCGCGCCGCCAAGATTCCACCGGTGGAGGCCATGCGCGAGGAATTCGCCTCGACCGTGGACTCGCTGCGACTGCGGACCGGAATCGGGATTGCGCTGGCCGTCGCGGGCGTGGTTCTGGTGGTGCTCGGCGCGCAGAAGACCGGCGGCCATGCCGCATTGACGGTCGGGATCGGCGCGCTCGGCCTGATTTTCGCGGTACTGCTCGCCGCACCCGCATTGTCCCGGCCGGTGGTGGGCGGGCTCGGGGTGCTGCTGCGGCCGTTCGGGTCGATCGGCCGGATGTCGCGCAATAATGCCGCGCGCAACCCACGGCGCACTGCCGCAACGGCTTTCGCGCTCACCCTCGGTTTGATGTTGGTGACCGCGATCGGCATGCTCGGCGCATCGGCGAAGGCCAGCGTGAGCGTGCTCGTCGACAAGGGGGTGAAGGCCGACTATGTGCTGGCCGGACCACAGATGATCGGTGTGCCGCTCGGCGCGAGCGATGCGGTGCGCAAATCGGTGCCCGGGGTGGCGGATGTGGTCGGCTTGCGCGGTGTCGCGTTCAAGATCGGCGATGAGCAGGTGGGCGGCACCGAATTCGACGGCTCGCCCGGCAGTGTCATCAACTACGACATGATCAAGGGCACCAGCACGCTGGGTGATCACGATGTCATGGTGTCGGAGGACGAGGCCGATAAGCGCGGCTGGAAGGTCGGCGATCAGGTCAGCGTGACGAGCCTGGGGTTCAAGAAGATTCCGGTCGAGGTGGTCGGCATCTACAAGAAGACACCGCTGCTCGGCCCACTGGTGGTGTCGCCGGTCATGTACGACGAGGTGATGCCGGTCAACTTCCGGACCAACCTGTTCATGTTCGTCAAGGCGAAGCCCGGTGCCGATCTGAACCAGATGCGCACCGATCTGGAGAATGCGACCGAGCAATTCGTCGTGGTCCAAGTGCAGGACCGGGAGGAGTTCAAGGGCGCGCAGGGCAAGCAGATCAATACGTTGCTCGCCATCCTGTACGGACTGCTCGCGCTGGCGGTGGTGATCGCCATTCTCGGCATCGTCAATACTCTGGCGCTGTCGGTGGTGGAGCGTCGTCGCGAGATCGGCATGTTGCGCGCAGTCGGCATGCAACGAGCGCAGGTACGCCGGACCATCTATCTGGAATCCATGCTGATAGCGGTATTCGGTGCGATCGTCGGGATGCTGCTCGGTCTCGGTCTCGGTGTCGGCTTCCTACGGACCCTGCGTGACCTGGGCATCGATGAGATCGCCATCCCGTGGAACCAACTGGTGCTGGTGCTGATCAGCTCGGCCGTTGTCGGTGTGCTGGCCGCGCTGTGGCCTGGTATCCGGGCCGCCCGCACGCCACCACTGGCGGCCATCGCGGATCTGTAAGTCTACCTGGGGAATAGCGGCACGGCCCCGTCCGTCGTCGGCGGCGCGCGGCGGGGCCGAATTCGTCCGTGGCCAAAGCGCTCGATGACCGGTCCGGCGTGGAGCGAGGGGCGCCACCTACGCGGGGTGGCGCCGCGGCGGTAGCGGGTGGCGGGGAGGCTGGGCCCGGCGGAGCGCGGTCGCCGGAACTCAGCCGTTCGTCCTCGTTGCCGTACGGCAACAGCTTGCGGGATTCTCCAGCGAGTCGAGATCGCCGATCCCGGTGATGTGTCTCTCCGGTCACAGTGTGCTGAGTCTGGCTAACGAGTGATGCTACGTTAAACGGAGGTTGATACTCCGTTTACCGTGTGGGGTTGGATGGGTAAGGAGGCCGCTGGCAATGGTGGCAGTGGGTCTCGGTGGTCCGAACGTGGATTTTTCGCCCGCGTTCGGCGGCATCGCCGAGAAGATGAGGGCGGCGGTGCACGGCCGCGGCGGCGAGGCGGTTCGGCAGCTCGCCTTGATCACCGTGCTCTATCTGGCCTATCGGGTCGGGCGGATGTTCACCGCCGACGACACCGTGCACGCGCTCGACAATGCCAGGGCCATGCTCGGCCTAGAGGACAAGCTCGGGCTGCCGGAGGAGACCACGGTGCAAGCGGTCTTCCTGCATCGGGATTTTCTCGCGGTACCGGCCAATTTCTATTACGCCACAGCGCATTTCACGGTGGCGGTCGGGGTCCTGCTGTGGCTGTGGGTCTTCCGGCCGGAGCACTACCGCTGGACGCGCAATCTGATGGTGGCATTGACCGGGGCCGCACTGGTGGTGCATGTGCTGACACCCCTCGCGCCGCCGCGCATGCTGCCCGAGTACGGATTCGTCGACCTCGCCGCTGTCCACGGCCAATCCGTCTATGGCTCACCGGAATCCGGCGGGCTCTCGAACCAGTTCGCGGCTATGCCCTCGCTGCATGTGGGGTGGGCGCTGCTGCTGGCCTTCGCCGTGGTCGCGGCGACCCGGAGTTCCTGGCGATGGCTGGCGCTGGCGCATCCGGTGCTGACCACGGTCGTCGTGGTCGGGACCGGCAATCACTACTGGCTCGACGCGATCGTCGCGGTGGTGCTGCTCGGGGTGGCGGCGATGTTGCATCCGCTGGTGGTGCCTGCCTCGGCTACCGCGTGGGGCGCTATGGGACCCCAGCCGGTGCCGACCCGCTGACTCAGCTGGTTCCGGCATTTCGGTTGGCCCAAGCTTGGACATCGCCGCGGTCGAGTGCCAGGGCGAGCAGGTCCGGGAACTTGTCGGGGGTGCAGGCGAAGGCCGGTACGCCGAGGGCGGCCAGAGCTGCGGCATTGTCGTGATCGAAGGCGGGAGCACCGTCGTCGGAGAGGGCGAGCAGCACGACCACCTGGACGCCGGATTCGCGCATGGCATGGACCCGGCGCAGCATCTCGTCACGGATACCGCCCTCATACAGGTCGGAGATGAGGACGAACAGGGTATCCGTCGGGCGGGTGATGAGCGATTGGGAGTAGGCGATGGCGCGGTTGATGTCCGTGCCGCCGCCGAGTTGGGTGCCGAAAAGCACCTCGACCGGGTCGCTGAGTTGTTCGGTCAGGTCGACGACCTCGGTATCGAACACGACCAGAGACGTTTTCAGCGAGCGCATCGAGGCAAGCACCGCGCCGAAGACCGAGGCGTAGACCACGCTGGCGGCCATCGAGCCGGATTGATCGATGGCGAGCACGACATCGCGGTGCACCGCCTGCGCCTTGCGGCCGTAGCCGACCAGGCGTTCGGGCACCACCGTCCGATGTTCGGGGAGGTAGTTGGCCAGGTTCTTGCGGATGGTGCGGTCCCAGTCGATATCGCGCAGCCGAGGTCGGGTGACGCGGGCGGCGCGATTCAGAGCACCGGAGACCGCGGCGACGGTGTGCGCGGCGATGCGCTGTTCGATTTCGCGGACCACCTTCTCGACCACCATTCGCGCTGTCGCCTTGGTGGTTTCGGGCATGACCCGGTTGAGGCTCAGCAGGGTGCCGACCAGATGCACATCGGGTTCCACCGCTTCGAGAAGTTCGGGTTCCAGCAGGAGCTGGGTCAGATTGAGGCGATCGACGGCATCGCGCTGCATGACCTCGACGACGGAGGACGGGAAGTAGCTGCGGATATCGCCGAGCCAGCGGGCCACCTTCGGTGCGGAGCCGCCGAGTCCAGCGGAGCGCTTGCCTGATGTCTGGTCGTCGGTGTTGTAGACCGCGCCCAAGGCTCGATCCATCGCCTCGTCGTCGGCGGAACCCAAGCCGCCGAGGGATTGTTCGGCGGCGGTGCCGAGCACCAGACGCCAACGCCTGGACTGGGTTTCATCGATCGCGTTCATCCGGTCGCTCCGGGGAGTTCGGTGGCGGCACTATGCAGCCAGATCGTGGTTCGGGTTTGATCGATGGGCCCGAGCGCGGTGCTGAAGGAGCTCATACCGGCACGCCCAGAATGTCCGCGACCGTGCGCATGGCGATGAGCCCGCGTTCGACATCGAAGGTGGTGTCCTCGCCGGTAGGCGATGCGCCGGAGCCACTGTCGCGCACCGCCTGGCCGATGGCGCGGCGCTCCCCGGATTCGAAGGCACCGAAGGTGCGGCGCAGCAGCGGTAGGATTTCGACGAACATATCGTCGCCGAGACTGCGCAGCCAATCGTCCATGAGCCGCAACAACTCTCGGTCGTGCACCAGCAGTAGCCCGCGACCACCGAGGAAGCCGTCGATCCAGGCGGCCTTGGCGGCGGCGGTATTGCCGATCGAGAGTGCGGCCGAAAGCCTGCGCGCGGAATCGGATTCGTCGATGCGTCCGGCATCGGCGAGCAATCGGACGGCGCGGCCGACGAGGGCGCCGTGCACATCGTCACGGTCGGCGAGGCGGTGCAGAGCGGCCAGCCATTCGCCGGTGGCCCAGTCGTTGTCGCGGGTGTGGATGGCGGTGTGCGCGGCGTCGATTTGGCTGCGCAGTTGTTCGGCGGCATCGGTATCGAGACCGGTCACCGCGCCGGGCAGGCCCGCGCAGATCCGCACAAGTAAGCCGTCCGCGACGTGGGCCAGTGCCTTGGTGTCGGTGCCGCGGACGTCGCCGTAGCGCAGCGTGCGGGTCAGGCCGGGGAGGGCGGCGAGCAGGTGGGTTACGTCGTGGTCGAGTGCCGCCGCCGATTCCAGGCGGGTGATCAGGCCGTTGGTGGCGTCGCCGAGGTCAGCGAGCAGTGCGACCTCGAGTGCGTCGGTGAGATCGCCGACGGTGCTGCCCTCGCGGCCCGCGGTGTCCAGGATCTTGGCTTCCGCCGCGGTGCGGATGGTGGTGCCCCAGCGGGAGGCCTCGATGATCGAGACGGCGAATTCGGGTCGCCACCGCAGGGTCCAGGATTCGCGGAAGGTGCCGGTGCTGCGCACTTCGCCGGTTGTCGGTGTGCCCCAGTCGATTCCGAGCACGCGCAGTCGGTGCAGCAGTCGGGAACGCTCGACTTCGCGCTCCTTGCGCAGGTCGAGATCGAGATTGCGGGACAGGGCTTCCTGCTTGAGCCGCAGGGTACGAATCCGGGCACGCAGATCGGCATCCAGCGGGACGGTCGGCGTGCCTTCGGGCACGGCGCCGAGCGCTTCGCCGACCACCAATTCGGCCGCGACGAGCCGCAGCATCGTCTCGTCGCCCGCGCACATCACCGACCGCACCGCCTCGGTGACCTCCGACAGTCCGGCCAGCGGCCGAGCCCGCAGCGCCGCGAGTGTGTCGGCGAGCCGGACGGATTCGATGATGTGCGCACTGGACACCGGCAGATCGTGCGCGCGCAAAACCCCCGCCACCTTGGTCAGCCAGCGCGCGATCGGCTGCTCGGTCTCGGTGAACAGGTGGTGGTACCAGCCCGGCGAGGTGATTCCGGCGCCATATCCGGAGGTCGTCGCCAGCCGCGAATGCGTCCACGGCACCCAGGTCACCGTCGCCTTCACCTTCGGCAGACCCCTGAGCAGCTTGGTATCGGCCGTCGCTGGCCCCAACTTCCCCACCAGTGCCGGTGCATGCCACGCCCCACACACCACCGCAACCCGCCGCGCGCCCTCCTTCAACACCTTCCGCATCGTCTGCCGCATATAAGCCTCACGCCGCAAGGTGTGCGCGTCGATTCCGATGCGTTCCCGCTGAACATCTTCGAGCCCCGTCGCTTCACCGACAGTGTCGCTGGTCGGAAAGGTGTTGCTGGCCGACCGCCGACCCGAAGGGTCTTCCGTGGCAGGTCCGATTGCGAACAAGCCACGCTCAGCGGCTTCTCG
The DNA here is from genome assembly GCF_001612725.1 of Nocardia anaemiae NBRC 100462. GTDB lineage: Bacteria > Actinomycetota > Actinomycetes > Mycobacteriales > Mycobacteriaceae > Nocardia > Nocardia anaemiae. The sequence goes on from NZ_BDAZ01000014.1 coordinate 68,454, forward strand.
CAGTGCGCCCATCGCCTCGGTGATCGCTTCGAAAGCTTCGGCGTCGGCGACGGATTCGACTACCGCGTCCCACCAGCGTTCGGCATCGTCATAGCCTGCGGCGGCGGCCAATTCGGCGAGCGGGTCGATGCGGTCGCCCGGTTCGTCTTCGGTGGCCAGGACGGTGGTCGCGGGCAGATCGCAGAACCGCACCGGCACCGCGTGTTCGGCCGCATATCGCAGCGCCTGCCATTCCGGGGAGAACACCGCGAACGGCCAGAATGCGGCCTTGGCTGGCTGGTCCGGCACATAGGCCAGCAGGGCGACCGGCGGCGACATTCCCTCGGCCGCCACGTATCCGACCAGCGGGTCGGCATCGGCCGGGCCCTCGATCAGGATCGCGTCGGGACGAAATTGTTCCAGCGCGGTGCGCAGCGATCGGGCCGAACCGGGACCGTGATGACGGATGCCGAACACGCGGGTCACGGGGGCACTCGATGCGGTGCTCTGCTGGTCGTCGGCCGCGTTCGTCTTGTTCACCGTGTCACCAACATGCGGTGTGGTCGGATCAGGCCGTGCCGCGCCCTCATCCGGCGACCTCACGGCAGGCGCGGTAGAAATCCGACCATTCGGGGCGTTCGCGGACAACGGCTTCCAAATATTCGGTCCATATGACAGCGTCGGCCACCGGATCTTTGACGACCGAGCCGAGGACCGCGCCCGCGATATCCGACGCGCGCAAGGTGCCATCGCCGAAGTGCGCCGACAGTGCGATCCCGTTCGTGATCACCGAGATCGCCTCGGCGGTGGAGAGCGTGCCGGACGGGGTCTTGAGTTTGGTGCGGCCGTCGGCAGTCATACCGGAGCGCAATTCGCGGAAGACACGCACAACCCGGCGCACCTCTTCGGCCGCTGCCGGAACCGTCGGAAGTTCGAGCGCCGAGCCGAGTTGTTCGACGCGCCGGGTCACAATGGCGACCTCTTCGTCTTCACTGGCGGGCAGCGGCAGCACAACGGTGTTGAATCGGCGACGCAGCGCGGAGGACAGATCGTTGACGCCACGGTCACGATCATTGGCAGTGGCAATGACATTGAAGCCCTTGGCGGCCTGCACCTCCATCCCGAGTTCCGGCACCGGCAGCGTCTTCTCCGAAAGCACGGTGATCAGCGCATCCTGCACATCGGATGGTATGCGGGTGAGTTCTTCGATCCGGGCGATCGCCCCGCGACGCATCGCGGTCATGACCGGCGACGGCACCAGCGCACCCTCGCTCGGCCCCTCCGCGAGCAACCTCGCATAGTTCCAGCCATAGCGGATCGCCTCTTCGGCGGTACCCGATGTGCCCTGGACGAGCAGCGTCGACGCGCCGCTGATCGCCGCCGAGAGATGTTCCGACACCCAGGTTTTCGCGGTACCAGGCACGCCGAGCAACAGCAGCGCCCGATCGGTCGCCAGCGTAGCGACCGCCACCTCCATGAGCCGTCGCGGCCCGACGTACTTGGGGCTGATCACCGTGCCGTCGTCGAGGGTGCCACCGAGTAGATAGGTGACCACCGCCCACGGCGACAACTGCCACGACGGCGGCCTTGGCCGATCGTCGATCGCGGCCAGTGCCCGCAACTCCTCGGCGTAGGCCTGTTCGGCATGTGGACGCAACAGCTCCGGCATCGAATCGGTGGTGGTCACTGCAACTCCTCGAGCATCATCGAGCGGTGGTTGAGGTCATGGGCGAGCTGATCGAAGGCTCGCTCCCAATTCGGATCGGTGCATCGGCGCGCCACCGCGGTGGCCGTTCGCGCTGCGCTGACGGGCAGATGCACGGCCGCCGCGGACAGCAGCGACCGATGTGCGCTCGGGCCGGTGCCATGCGCTTCCGGGCGTTTGGCCGCGGCACGTGCGCGTTCGAACAACAACAGAATCAGATGTTGGGCAAGGGGTTCCGGCCACGGATGGCCCATCGCGGGCAGCAGCGCCTCGAGCTCGGAGAGCCAGGCGCCGTCCAATTGCAGCAGATGCCGGGTGCGATCGGGCAGCGGCAGCAGTGCGAACAATTCGCGGCGCCGCAGCATCGCCAGATCGGTCGGCACACCGGCATCGAACAGTGCCCGCGCCCAAGCGGGATCATGTTGTGCCAGTGCCGCATCCACCCAGCCGTCGAACAGCGGCTGCCGGAACCGGTCACTGATCTTGGCCCGGGCGGCCTTATCGGGTGCGCCGAGTTCGGACTCCCAGTGCGGCAGCGGTGTCGCCGCGACGAGTTGCCGCAGCCGACCCGCACACAGATCCGGTGCGCCGTCCCAGCGATAGGTGAACTCCACGGTGCGGTCGCTGATGCCATCTCTGCGGTCGGCATCGTCGAGCTGCTCCGGAATGCGGACAACCAGATTCGGATGCAGCGGCAGATGTTCGACTGTGACCCATGCGCTCGCGCGCCGAGTCATGCGCTGTGTGAATGCCGAATTCGGCAGCAGTGGCAGCAGTCCGGCCGCGACTCGCCGGACATCCGATCGCCGATCGTCCAGCGCCGTCTCGAGCAGGGGTTCGTCATCGGCCGAGATCCCATCGGTGAGGACGGCCAGTAGCTCGGCCTTCAGTGGACCGGATTCCTTCGGCCAAGACGCGGTCAGTGCTTCCCGCGCGGCCTTGGCATCTCGGTGGCGCAATTCGGTGAGCCATTCGCGACGCTCGGGTGGTTGGCCGAACAGCCAGCTCTGCTCCGTCGGCGCATCGGAAGGACCTCGTCGGACCAGATCGCGCCAGTCCGGATGTTGGTCGGCCAGCCAGCGTCCGCGGGTTCCGGCCAGGCGCAATAGCGGCTCGCGCAGTTCGGCATTCGCTTTCGCCTGCTCCAGCAGTAGCGCGCACAAGGCATTCGGGGCGCGATAGTCGAATGGCGCTGCGGCCGCGAACCATTCGGGCAGGAAGGGCGACCGGTCCCGCAACAGGCGGGCGAGCCGGGATGCCGCGGCGCGGGGCAGGAGTCGCCGCGAGTCATCCGCGGCGGGTTCGGGTTTGGTCGCCGTGCTGACGGATATGCCGCCGCGGGCGAAAGCGCCACGCAGCGAGGCGGATTCGAGCAGCAGTAGAGCCGGATCGGTGCGCAACCGGCTCGCGGCGGCCGCTACCGGAGGCTCCAGCCGCGCGGGATCCGCCGCCCTGCGGGCCGTGCCGAGCAGCGCCACCGAGGTCAACTCCGCCGATACCGGCGCGGCAGGCGCATTCGACGCCGCGCGCGTGCCGAACTCCGCACTACCGACATCGACCACCTCACCGGAGGTGAATACCGAGATCGGCATCAATCCGGACACACTCCATTCGGCGGCCAGCGTCACCGGATGCCCACCGGAGACCCCGAGCAGTCGCCACGGCTGCTCGGTGGCCGCGACAGGTAGCGCGGTGCCGCCGGATTCGGTGATATACCAGCCATTTTCGGTCCATACCGGCACCACATCGGTGAGCAGCAGCGGCCGCGATCGCAGCCAGGGATCGCCCGCGAGCGCCTCGGCGTGCTCGGTCAATGCGGCGGCGATCGTCCCATCGGCGACCGGCAGTGTGGTGAACGGTTCGGCCGCACCGTGCCGTTCGCCCCAGAGCGCTCGTAGCGGCGCGCCACCCGGGTAGTAGTGCAGATCCGCTTCGGCCATCATGCCGGGCAGCGGCACCTCCGCCGAGAAGCTCGGCGCACCGAAGGAATGCTCGAGCAGTAGTGCCCAGCGTCGAGTTCGCCTGCCGTACAACCAGGTTCGGCGCGTGTAGAGCCGCTCCTCCTCGCTGGTTCGGAGGCCGAGTACCTGCCACTGATCCCGGACCGCCGGTTCGGCGCGCACGGATTCGGCGGATGTCGGATAGCCGATATGGGTGCGGACGCTGGCCCGCAACTGCGGCGACAATTCGTCCAGTCGGCGGTGCGCGGCGATCAGCAGATGCAGTCTCGCGTATTCGGCGAGTACCACATCGGGCCAGTCCGCCCTGGTCACCACGGTGGTCGGCAACTGACGCAATGCGGCGGCGACACCGGGTGCCTGTGCATCGACCATCCGGGCCGCGATCGCCTCGAACGCGCGAAACGACCGATCTGTCTGGGCCAGTCCGGTCCGCACCTGATCACCGAGCCAGATATCGAGTTCCTCCAGACCCGCCGTCACCCGCACCCGCCGCTGTTCGGCGGTCGCCGGATTGGCCGTGCGGGCGCGTGGGTCGGTAGCGGGCTCGGCCGCGCGGAGCGCACGTGCGTTGATCCATTCCGCCGCGAAGTCCGCGATCGGGGCTTCGGCGACCGCGCCGCCCGACCAGGTGAGCAAGAGCGACAACGCATGCTTGCACGGGAACTTGCGGCTCGGACACGAGCACTTATATGCCGGGCCCGCCAGATCGACGATCGTCTGATACGGCTTGGCGCCGCTGCCCTGACACAGGCCCCACAGCGCGGTGTCCGACTGCCCGGTGCCGTGCCAGCGCCCGGCGAGCTTGCGCGCGGCCGATAGCGAGCTCGCATCGGGTGCGAGCGCGCTGACCTGTTCCTCGGTCCACGGCGCGGTCATGGTGGCTCCCGCCTGGTTCATCCGGCGGCTCCGGATCGGCTGTAAGTCATATCTTCCCCCAACTCGGTTGCCGAATTTCTACCGCACCCCACCGACAAGTCAGGTGGTGAGCGGGTATTTTTCCTGGAATACGCTGCGCGGACGGCAGTTTCGATACCATCGGCACCTTGTGCTGGCTGTCTGATTCTGGCATTCTGTTCTGTTCGGCTCCGACCGAGCCACCCAAATCGGGTGACACACCATCGAGCTGCCCGCCGGGGTTGGCGAGGGGTGGACATCGAGCGGGGCCCAGCCTGTTCGATGGCCATACCATCCCCGCGGGCAGATTCGCATTTTCCCTTCCGACCAGGCGAAACGGCGCCGCTGTGGGCGAATTCGACGGCATCGGGTAGCGTTTCGCTCAACTTTCAACAGTGATACCCGTGCGGGGTTGGAGGACGTGCCGCGGTTCGTGGTCTAGGGGGTTACGCATGCGTACAGATCCCGGAACCGATACTGCGACGGTGCCGCGCCTGACCGAAGTGGTATCCCGGCGGCTCGCGGCGGATCCCGCGGTTACTCCCGATGTCGCGCATACCGTGCTCCGTGCTCTCGGTGGCGGCGAGTCCGATGATCCGACAACCGAATTCGACGGCTCGGGCATATTCCTGCGTGCGATCCGGGTGCGCGGCTTCCGCGGTATCGGACCCGAGGCGACACTGCAGCTGCCGCCCGGTCCCGGTCTCACATTAGTGGTGGGCCGCAACGGAAGTGGTAAGTCGAGCTTCGCCGAAGCCGCCGAACTGGTGCTGACCGGTAGTAATCGTCGCTGGGACGGTCGGTCGGCGGCATGGCGCGAGGGTTGGCGGAATCTGCACGATGGCGGCTCGGCACGCATCGAACTCGAATTGCTCACCGCCGGAGCTGATCCCGAGATGACCATCGCCAAGGAATGGTCTTCGCAGGCCGATCTCGGCCAGGCACACTGGACGGAACAGCGATCCGACGCCGCCCCAACAGATTTCGACGGGAACCGGTGGGCCGGTTTGCTGGAGTTGTATCGCCCCTTCCTGTCCTACAGCGAACTCGGCGCGCTCGTCGACGGCAAACCTAGCGATCTGTTCGACGCGCTGCACCGGCTGCTCGGCCTCGATGAATTGACCGTGGCGCAGGAGCGGATTCGCACTCGCCGACTGGAACTCGAACGCGCCGCGCGAGATTCGCGTCAGGAACGCATCGAGCTGGTGTCCGCACTCGGCGCGGTGGCCGACGACCGCGCGGTGCGGATGGCGGCGCTACTGCGCCCGGACCGCCCGGATCTCACCGCCATCGGTCGCGAAATACTCGGCACGGCAGAGAATCCGGTCGGCCCGGATGGGCTTCGGGCCATCGTGCGACTGGTCTTGCCATCGGGTGCCGAGGTGGAAGCCATCGCCGCGCGCCTCGAAGAGTGCCGCGCGGTGCTCGCTCGCGATTCGACCGCGGATGCCGAGGCCGATCTGCGCGTATTGGACTTGCTGCGGCGGGCCCGCGATCACGTCGGTGCCAGCGGGGCATGCCCATGCCCGGTCTGTGGGCGCGGGGAATTGGACGCGGCATGGTTGCGCGGTGCGGACGCCTCGATTGCCGAGCTGACCTCCCGAGTCGACGCGCTCGCGACCGCGCGGGCGAAGCTGCGAGAGGCCGTCCGCGACGCCCGCGCGCTGCCGGAACACATCCCCCCTGAACTCGATTTCGATCCGCGCAATCCGCCCACCGTCGACACCACCGCGGTACGTCGCGCCTGGACGGACTGGGCCGCGCTGACCGGTGCCGATTACACGCCTGATCTGCCTGATCGGTTGCGCGGCGCACACACACGCCTGGTCGACGAACTGGAGCTGCTACAGCAGGGCACCCGCAAGGAACTGAACCGCCTGGACGAGGTGTGGTCGCCGCTGGTACCACGCATCAGCGGCTGGCTGGAGGGGGCGCACGCGGTCGTCGCGAACGGCAGCGAACTGCGCACCCTCAAGCGCGCCGAGGATTGGCTCAAATCCGCGACAGCCGGATTGCGCGGGGAGCGGATGGCGCCGCTGGAGACCACGGCGCGCTGGGTGTGGCGCACACTGCGTCAGCAGAGCAATGTCGAACTCGGTGCGATTCGATTGCAGGGCAACGCCGGAACCGCGCGTCGGGTACTGCTCGATGTCACCGTCGACGAGGTGGACGGTGCCGCGCTCGGCGTGATGAGTCAGGGTGAGCTGCACGCCCTCGGACTTTCACTGTTCCTGCCGCGAGCGACGGTGGAGGACAGTCCTTTTCGCTTCGTCATGATCGATGACCCGGTGCAGGCCATGGATCCGGCGAAAGTGGACGGACTGGCCAGGGTGCTCGAGGTCATGGCGTGGACGCGCCAGGTGATCGTCTTCACCCATGACGAGCGACTGGCCGAGGCGGTGCGGCGCATGCAATTGGACGCCAGCGTGTTGGAGGTGCAGCGCCGCGAGCGCTCGGTGGTGGAAGTGCGCGTATCCAGCGACCCCATCCGCCGCTACCTCGACGACGCCCGCTCGCTCGTCCGCACCCCCCAACTTCCCCCGGCGATCGCCGACGAACTGGTGGCCACCTGCTGCCGCTCCGCCGTGGAAGCGGCCAGCCTGGCCAGAGCCCGACGCAACCTGCTCGCCGACGGCATGGACCACCGCGACGTCGAACGCCATATCGAGGGCGCGCAAACCACCCGCGCGATGGTCGCGCTCGCGGTAATGGGAATCGACGGCCGAGTAGACGACCTCAACAAACACCTCGCCCGCGAAGGCAAATGGGTCGTCGACGCCTTACGTGACGCCACCGCGGGAGCCCACGTCCCCATCGGCCGCAGCATGCGCGACCTCATCGCGGACACCGAGAAGTTCGTCGGCTGGCTACGACGATGAACGAGTACTGCGCATCGAGAACCCGGGGTCGGCGGTGAGCACGGCACCTGGTGATGCGGGCACGTCGGGCGACGGTCGAGCGCGAGATGGTGATCAACCGAGCGGTGCAGAACTGCGAGCCGCCGATGATCCCAGCCGCCCTGGGAATCCCAGGGGCGGATCTGATCTCCGATGTGTTGGAGGCCAGCGGGACAACCAGGATCCGCGAGGTGTGGGGGATCAAGAGGACGGCGAGGGTCCGCGCGGCGCCGAGAGGCGGCAAGGCGGCGAGGCTTTGCCGGGCGCTGATGGGCGGCGGGTCGGTGAGGACGCGCGAGGTGCCGAGGAGCGTAAGGCTGGTCGGGGTCTGCGAGGCGTCGACGATCGGCGGGACAGCGAGGATCTACGAGGTGCCGAGGGGCGGCAAGGTGGTGCGGAGCGAAAACGGGATGGCGGCTCGCGGGGGAATTCAGTTGGGCAGGGCGGAAAACATTGGGCGGGAAGGGAAGTGGGGGTCGGCGGGGCGGACGAATCTGGTGGGCGGAGCGGTACGTCTCGGCAGCGCCGCACGGCTCGGCGGGGTGAGGGGGCTCGGCAGCGCAAGGGTGGGGTGGGACAGCGGGGTGGCGCGCATAAGCAGGGGGCGGAGGGGAGACCGCATCCGCCGCGGCCCACGGTTGCCGAGCGGTTCGATGCGGTGGATCGGCTGCTCGACGGGTCGGTGACCGATGCGGACGGGCTGTGGTCGCGGGCGACGGTGTGGATCCTGCGGCTCGCGCTGGAGCAGGCCGTCGACGAGTTGTGGTTGCAGGTGGCCCCGGAATTGGCGCGCTGCCCGATGCGCGCACAACTGCTCGCCCTGCGGGTATTCGCGGGCGACGCCACCGCCGCGCAGGTCGCAACGGTATGGGCAGCCCTGTCCCGCGCCGCCCACCACCACGATTATGAACTCGCCCCGAGCGTCACCGAACTTCGCCGCTGGCGCGAGCAGACCGCCGCAATCGCCACCTCCCTCGCCACAGCCGCCACCCGCTGACACCCCGCAGGCGCTGAGTGCGTCAGCCTCGCGATTGGACCGAATCGGTTCGGTGACAGGGTCGTTCGACAGCTATGGGTTCGGCGGCCGAATGATATGGCCGCATATCGGTGGCGCATCGGTACGCCGACGCATCGGCAGCCAATGCGCGGTGAATCCATCGAACCTGTTGTGCCGCAGCATATCAGCGGCGCGCAATGTCAATCGGGATCAGAACATGCCAAACAGCCCGATGATGCTGGTCAATAGCGAAATGCTGTCCGAGGCAATGGCGGAGCCGGTACCCAAGATGTTCAACACATTCAGCAGTCCCACGGCGGGCTCCTCGATCGGTGTCGACACTTCCGCATATCCACACCGTGATTCGTCACCCCGGACTTGCCGGATCGCCCCTACCAGCCCACCATTCCCCGACACTCCGAGCGACACGCCATCCCGACCACTCCCACCCCCGAACCGTTCATCCCCAGGCGCGCATATCAAGATCAGGTGGAATCTGTGCAGGCATCGCCCGAGTAGTAGCCCACGCCACCAGTGCCACCTGATCTTGATCGAGGCCGACCCAGCGGCCCGGTGCGCGCGGTGATACGTGCGACGAGCAAGATTCGGGTCATGGATGAGTCGCAGCCGTGCCCGTGTAAGCGCGGGGAGGCGTTCGGGGCCTGCTGTGGACCGGTGCTCGCGGGGGAGCGGTCAGCGGGGACGGCCGAGGCGCTGATGCGTTCGCGCTATACCGCATTCGTGGTCGGCGATACCGAATACCTGCTGCGGTCCTGGCATCCGCGCACCCGACCGAAGACGCTGGAGCTGGATCCGGCCCAGCGCTGGCTGTTCCTGGAGATCCTGCGCACCGAGCGCGGCGGACCGTTCGACGACACCGGCATCGTGGAATTCCTTGCCCACTACAAGGCCGATCGGCGCGGATCTCTGCACGAGGTCAGCACATTCACCCGGGTGGACGGCGCCTGGGTCTACCTCGACGGCGTCATCGAGCCGTGACGGGTAGCGTGCCACCCATGCCACGTGTCGCGATCGAATACTGCACGCAATGTCGCTGGTTGCTGCGCGCGAGCTGGATGGCACAGGAATTGCTGAGCACCTTCGCCACCGAACTCGGTGAGGTGGCGCTGATTCCAGGCTCGGGTGGCGTCTTTCGCATCACCATCGACGGCGATCAGATCTGGGAGCGCAAGGCGGACGGCGGATTCCCGGATATCGCGGTACTCAAGCAGCGTGTGCGCGATCGCGTCGCACCGGAGCGTGATCTCGGCCACGTCGACAAGCGCGACTGACCCCGTACCAGCGTGACGTCGGCCACGCCGGATTCAGGAACAGCAGCCGCCACCGCAGCACCCACCACCGGCGGGTCGCGGCGCGGGCGCAGGTGCCGCGGCACCCCTGCTGACCGTGGCGAATGTGGTCAGCAGCTTGACCGTGTCATCGTGACCGTTCGGGCAGGCCGCCGGATTCGACGCCTCCGCCATCGGACGGTTCACCTCGAAAGTGTCGCCGCAGCTGCGACACCGGAAGCTATAGCTCGGCATCGGCCCAGCGTAGCGCCATGGGTGAGAGGTGCGTCCCACCTATCCCACTGTCCAACTGGACGTACTCTCGAATAAGAGATCGCTAGGTGCTTGGACCCGGCCGGAGCAAACTCGCAGCGCACTGCCCGGGTCGTAGGCAGGAGGTGCGGAACATGACCACGCAGTTCGATATCGAACCTGGCTCCGAGGTCGGCGACACCGAGCCGGTCGCGCAAACGACCTGGGGCCGCGTGAATGGACGCTGGGACGGACCGGTCGCCGTATGGCGCAGCATTCCGTACGCATCCGCGCCGTCCGGCCCGAACCGGTTCCGGCCGCCGCTGCCGCCGCAGCCGTGGGACGGAATCCGCGAGTGCACCACCTTCGGCGAGATCGCCCCGCAGACCATGGGCAATATGGTTCCGGTCGACTCCGACCTGCGGATGGGGGAGGACTGCCTGTGGCTGAATGTGTGGTCGCCGCGCAGCTCGGCCGATACCGGTGCGCCGCGGCCGGTCCTGGTGTGGTTGCACGGCGGCGCCTACTGCCTCGGCACCGCGGCCCAGGCCATCTACGACGGTCGCAAGCTGGCCGAAGCCGGTGACGTGGTCGTGGTGACGGTCAATTATCGCCTCGGCGCGCTCGGCTTCCTCGACTTGTCCTCGCTCTCCGACGATTTCACGCCGAATCTCGGTCTACACGACCAGATCGCCGCACTCGAGTGGGTCCGCGACAATATCGCCGCATTCGGCGGCGATCCCGGCAATGTGACCCTATTCGGTGAATCGTCCGGCGCCGGATGCGTGACCGCCCTACTCACCGCGCCGCGCGCCGCTGGCCTGTTCCACCAGGCGATCGCGCAAAGCCCGCCCGCGACAACGGTTTTCGGCCAGGCACGGGCCGCCGCTGTGGCCCAACGCTTTCTGGAACTGATCGAGCTGCCGTATTCCCGCGCAAGCGAATTGCTGGAATGCCCGATCGAACGAATCGTGACCGCCGCGGGCATCCTGCTGGATGAGATTCCGTTGAAGGAGCCGGGCCGACTCGCCGCCGCGCCCGTCGTCGACGGCGATCTGGTCCCGAATTACCCCATCGACCGCTTCCAACAGGGCCGCTCGCATCGCGTGCCGCTGATCATCGGCTCCAATAAGGACGAGGCCTCGCTGTTCCGCGTCTTCCGCTCACCGATCATGCCGGTGACCCCGGATGCGGTGAATGCCATGTTGCGCGATGTGGCCGCCAACCATCCGGATATGTCGCCCGAGCGGATCGCCGAAATCACCTCGGCCTATCCGGATCTGGCGAAGACCCGTGGCGCACTTGCGATGTCCACCGACGCGGCCTTCCGCATGCCCGCCCACTGGGTCGCCGACGGCCACGCCCAGCACTCACCGACCTGGATGTACCGTTTCGACCATGCCACCCCGATGCTGAAGGCGGCCCGGGTCGGTGCCGGTCACGCCACCGAATTGCCTTATGTCTTCGGCAATTTCGGCACCCTGAACCACGACCCCACCTTCTGGCTCGGCGGGCGCAAGGTAGCCATGGAAGTATCCGGTCGCATGCAACGGCGCTGGCTCGCCTTCGCCACCCACGGGGTCCCGGCCGCCATCGACGGCTCCAAACACTGGCCCCCCTACCGCCCCGGCACCCGAACCACCCTGCTCATCGACAATATCGACCGCGTAATCGACGACCCGGACCGCGACCTGCACACCGCATGGGGCGAACAAGCGGTCGGTTTCAGCTGAGGCATCGATTACACGTCGGTCGAGAAGCGGATGCCACCGTCCGGGATGTCGACGCCGGGCCAGACGCGGGCCCCGCGTAGTAGTTCGCAGCGGGCGCCGACGTTCGCGCCGTCGCCGATGACGGCGTCGCGGACGAGGGCGCGCGGACCGATGCGGGCGCCGAAGCCGATGATGGAGCGTTCCACGGTTGCGCCCGCTTCGATGCGGGCGCCGTCGAAGAGCACCGCGCCGTCGAGGCGAGCGCCTGCGCCCACCTCGGCGCCGCGACCGACGACGGTACCGCCGATGAGCAGGGCGCCGGGAGCGACGCCCGCGCCCTCGTGGACCAGCGATTCACCACGCTGACCGGGCAGCGCGGGAGAGGGGGCGATGCCGCGGACCAGGTCGGCCGAGCCGCGCACGAAATCCTCGGGAGTGCCCATATCGCGCCAGTAGGAGGTATCGACGTGGCCCTGCACCCGGGCGCCTTCGGCGAGCAGCGCGGGGAACACCTCACGCTCCACCGAGACCGGCCGCCCGACCGGGATCTTCTCGATGTATTCGCGCCGGAAGACATAACAACCGGCATTGATCTGATCGGTCGGCGGATCCTGGGTCTTCTCCAGGAACGCGGTGACCCGCCCCTGCTCATCGGTCGGCACACAGCCGAATGCGCGCGGGTCGCTCACTCGAACCAGATGCAATGTCACATCCGCATTCGTGGATTCGTGGGTGTCCAGGATCGCGCCGAGATCGGTGCCGCCGAGCACATCGCCGTTGAACACCATGATGTTGTCGGCGCGCAGCTTGGGCAGCACATTGCGGATGCCGCCGCCGGTGCCGAGCGGTTCGGTCTCGGTGACGTATTCGAGTTCCAGGCCGAGGTCGCTGCCGTCACCGAAGTGTTCCTCGAAGACCTCCGCCTTGAACGAGGTGCCGAGCACCACGTGGCTGATTCCGGCGTCCGCGATGCGGGCGAGCAGGTGGGTCAGGAACGGCAGTCCGGCCGTCGGCAGCATCGGCTTGGGCGCCGACAGGGTGAGCGGACGTAACCGCGTGCCCTGGCCGCCGACCAGAATCACGGCGTCGGTGCCTGCATTTGCTGCCATCTTGCTCCCCTGTTCACAGTGGGTCGTGCTCGGTGGTGCGCCCGGTCGGGTACTGATTCCGGACACCGCCGAAGTTCCGCGTCTACGGACGACACCAGTCTCAGTACCCAGCGACACGGTCTCGGCACCGTTGCGTGCCGAACTTGTGACGTTAGCTCTGGGCTTCCCGCGCCTGTTGACGCAGCGCAGATCGAACCGCAATCCGGGAACGGATCGCAAGTCCGGCCCGCAGCGCCAACCGCAACGGCGCCTGCCACCAGTGCGGATGCCGATCGGCCTGGAATCGGTACGCGCTGGCGTGGTGCGCGGGGAGCATCACCTCGGGATGGCGGCCGGCGGCGTGCCCCTTGGCATGGGTGACCTCGGCATCGGGCACGAAGACGTTGTGCCAGCCTGCCTTGCCCATCCGGTCGCCGAAGTCCACGTCCTCCATGTACATGAAGTAGCGCGAGTCGAAGCCGTCGATCGAATCGAAGGCCGTGCGCCGCACCAGCAGACACGAACCGGACAGCCAGCCGACGGCCCGCTCGGAGATCTGCTCGTTGTCCTGGCGGTAGCGCAGGGTCCACGGATTCGACGGCCATACGGTGCCGAGGACGGCATGTCCGGCGCCGTCGAGCAGTCCGGGCACCGAGCGTGCGGACGGGTAGACGCTGCCGTCGGGCTCGCGCACCATCGGTCCGAGCGCGCCCGCCCGCGGCCAGCGCTTGGCGGCGGCGAGCAGTTTGTCGATGGAATCGGTGCCCCAGCGAATATCCGGATTGGCGATGACGATGAATTCGACATCTGGATCGATCTCCGCGACCGCCCGGTTGATCGCGCCGCCGTAACCGATATTTCCGCCGGTCCGTAGCAGCCGCACGTGTGCGTTGGCCTCCGCCGCCAGCTCCGGCGCACCGTCCACCGAACCGTTGTCGGCCAGGATAACCTGCGGTTTTTCGCTGGTGGCCGCGGCCAGGGTGGTGATGAAGTGCTCGAGGTGCTCGCCGGGTGAATAAGTCACCGTGACGACGACAAGGCCGCCTCGAGCCGATCCGGAATCACTCACGACTGTGCCTCGCTGACGCTCGGCTCCGTCGTGCGCGATTGCGCGCTGTGTTGATGGTTCACTCGCTGTCGCTCCCTCACGGCCATGCAGCCTACTGTGACAACCCCGACAGCGCGTCCCCGAGTGCGACCTCCCACGGCCGCAATGGCGTCAGTCCGGCGTCGGTCCAGGAGCGGTTGGACAATACCGAATATGCCGGGCGCCGTGCGGGTCTCGGAAATGCGGTCGAGTCACATGGTCGCACCCGAGTCGGATCCGCGCCGACCCCGGCGAATATCGCCCGCGCGAATTCGAACCAGCTGACCTGGCCGGAGTTGGTGGCGTGCAGCATTCGCGGTGCATCCGGGCGACGGGCCAATTCCAGGAGTCCGGCGGCCAGATCGGCGGCGTAGGTCGGGGAGCCCAGCTGGTCCTCGACCACATCGATGGTGTCGCGTTCGCGTTCCAGCCGCAGCATGGTCGCGACGAAATCGCTTCCGCGCCCGGTGTATACCCACGCCGTGCGCACCACGTGCGCGTGCGGCGCGGTGTCGAGCACGGCTTGTTCGCCTGCCAATTTCGATCGGCCGTAGACGGTGGCGGGCTCGGTCGGATCGTCGGTGTCATACGGCTTGTCGTGGGTTCCCGCGAACACGTAGTCGGTCGAAACATGGATCAATCGGGCATCCACCCGCGCACAGGCGGCGGCGAGTACGGCCGGTCCGGTCGCATTGACCGCGAAGGCGGCCGCGGGATCGGATTCGGCCTGGTCGACGGCGGTGTAGGCGGCGCAGTTCAGCACGACATCACCGGGTTCGAGTGCGGCGCGCACGGCGGTCGCGTCGGTGATGTCCAATTCGTCGCGACCGAAGGCGCGGGCATCGGGTGCGCGGCGCAACAGTTCGCGTCCCAACTGCCCACCCGCTCCGGTCACGACGAGACGCGCGGCTACGGTCGAAGAGGGCGATATCGCGGTCACGGGCACGAGTCTGGCACGCCGTGACACCTGCGGTTGAGGGCCGCCGCGGTAGCCGTCGGTTAGCCTCGGGGCAAGCATGACGGGGGCTACCGCGGGCGGGGCGGTCGAGTCAGCGATGCGTCGGCTTCGACGAAACCGGCGCTGTGCGGTCGGCACATCAGCTGGGAGCGCGTGGGCAAGCGCAGCAGGATGCTCGGTTTTGGCGAGAGGATGCAGTGGTGCCGCAGAAGATGAGGGCGACAGCGTCGTCGCGACAATCCGAAGCCGCAAGCGGTTTGGGTCCGCTGCGCGCGGTCGTCGCGGTCGGGGCGGTGCTGGTTCTGCTCATCACCGGATTCGCCTGGCACAGTGTGGACTCGCTGATCTCGAATATCGAACGCATCGGCGGTCTCGGCCTCGGCGATGGCCGCGACGGTGCCGTCGACATCCTGCTGGTCGGTGTGGACAGTCGCACCGACGCACACGGCAATCCGCTCAGCGGCAATGAGCGCGCCATGCTGCACGCGGGCGATGAGGTCGGCACCAATACCGACACCATCGTGCTGGTCCGCATCCCGAACGACGGCCGCTCCGCCACCGCCATCTCCATTCCGCGCGACTCCTATGTCGACATTCCTGGCGTCGGCAAGGGCAAGATCAACTCGGCCTACGGCTCGACCAAGGAGACCCAGCGCCTGAAGCTGATCAACCAGGGCGTTTCGGAGGCCGAGGCGGAAAAGCAGTCCACCCAGGCGGGGCGACAGGCGCTGATCAAGACCGTGGCCAATCTCACCGGCATTACCGTCGACCACTACGCCGAGGTCAGTCTGCTCGGCTTCGTGCTGCTGACCGATGCGGTCGGCGGGGTCGACGTATGCCTGAACAATCCGGTCGACGAATGGATGTCCGGCGCGGACTTCCGGGCCGGTCGCCAGAAGCTCGACGGCCCAAAGGCTTTGAGCTTCGTGCGCCAACGCCACGATCTGCCGCGCGGCGATCTGGACCGGATCGTGCGTCAGCAGGTCTTCATGGCGCAACTGGTCGGCCAGGCACTCAGCGCCAAGACGCTGAGCAATCCGGGCAAGTTGCAGAATCTCAGCGATGCGGTCGGGCGAACCGTGGTGCTGGACGACGACTGGGACGTGCTCTCGTTTCTGCAACAGCTGAAGGATCTTTCCGGCGGCCAGGTCAGTTTCGAGACGATTCCGGTCGCCGATCTCAACGACACGACCAGTGACGGGGAGTCGGTGGTGCGGGTGGATCCGAAGGCGGTCAAGTCGTATGTGGCATCGCTGGTCGATGGTAAGTCCGCCGATCATGCCGAGCCGACGATCGATCCGACATCGGTGAGCGTCAGTGTGTTCAATGCGAGCGGGATCGGCGGGCTGGCGGGGCAGGTGGCTCAGGCCTTGACGGCCAAGGGATTCCAGGAGGGATTGGTCGGCAACTACACCGGGCCCAGTGTCACCAGCAGTCGAGTCCTCGCGCTGGATACCTCGAATCCCAAGGCCAAGGCGGTCGCGCAGGCGCTCGGTGGGCTGACGGTCGTCGCGGACAGCACGTTGTCCCCGGATTCGGTCAGCGTCGTGCTGGCAAGCGACTATTCTGGTCCGGGCTCGACCGCGGGCAGCATGTTCGACTTCTCCGGAACGTCGAGCACCGCGACGCCCGTACCACCGGCTCCACCGATCGACGCAGGCCAGAACGGACCGAAATGCGTGAATTGACCATGCGTGAATTGACCGATGCGTGACCACGACCACGTGCTGACACTCACCGAGGCGGTGCTGGATCCGATCCTGGAGCGCGATCCGGCAGGTCCGCGCGTCACCTACTACGACGATGCCACCGGCGCCCGGATCGAACTGTCCGGGCTGACCCTGGCGAACTGGGCGGCCAAGACCGGCAACCTGATCCGTGACGAATTCGGCTTGAGCCCCGGTGCGCGCGTCGCGGTACTGCTGCCCGCGCACTGGCAGACCGCCGCGGTGCTGCTCGGCTGCTGGTGGGCCGGGACCGAGGTGGTGCTCGGACCCGATCCGGATGCCGATCTGGCGCTTGCGACCGCCGAACGGTTGGACGAGACCGACGGTATCGCGGAGGTCGCCGCGCTCTCGTTGGACGCCTTCGGTATGCCGGTGCGCGATCTGCCGATCGGCATCACCGATTTCGCCACCTCGGTGCGGGTGCACGGAGACCAGTTCATGCCGCGCGGCGCCGGGGTGGCGCTGGACGGGATGCCGGTTTCCGAGGTACTCGCCGAGGCCAGGAAATCAGCTGTGCTACAAGGCTTTTCCGAAGGAGACCGGGTGCTGTCGAGCACGTCCTGGGATACTCCGGCTGAACTGATCGACGGTTTCGTCTCGGTGCTGGTCGCGGGGGCCTCGCTGGTGCAGGTCGTCAATCCGGATCCGGCGCTGCGCGAGCGGCGCATCGAATCCGAGCGGGTCACCGCGCAACGCGGCTGAGCTCCTACCCTGGTATAGGTCGGCGTCCGACCATGGGACGTTCCACCCTGGCCGGGGAGTACGTACGGTGGAATTGTCGCGCAACGATGGGGTTGGTGAAGTGATGAAGCCGCAGTATTGGTTCCGATGGTTATCGGTACAGGGGGCGCCCCGGTTGGCCCTGCGCACCCAGGCGCGACGCGGTGATCCGTTCGCCCAGCTGATGGGCGGACCCGACGGTCTGGCCGATCCCTATCCACTGATCGAGCGGCTGCGCGGGCAGGGGCGGATGCAGCGCACCTCGATCGCCTGGGCGAGCTTCGACTACGAGCTGTGCCGGGCGGTTTTGCGGGACAACCGATTCGGTGTGCGCACCACGGACTCCTTCAATATTCCGAAGCCGCTGCAGTTGCTCGCCCAGCGACTTCCCTTGCCGCCCAATCCGGTTGAGCCACCGTCCATGCTGGTCATCGACCCGCCGGAGCATACGCGGATGCGCAAGCCGGTCGCGGCGGCCTTCACCCCGCGCGCGATCGGCCGATTGCGCGAACGGGTCGAGACGGTCACCGAGGAGCTGCTCGGTGCGCTGCCCTCGGGCGGTTCGGCCGATCTGATCCAGTCGTATGCCGCGCAGGTGCCGATCGCCATCATCTCGGAAATGCTCGGCTTCCCGGAAAAGGACCGAAAGTTATTCCTGGACTGGGGCGATCGGATGACACCGCTGCTCGATATCGGGATTTCCTGGCGGGCATTCCGGCGTGCGCTCGGTTCGATGGAGGTGATGAACGATTACCTCGACGGCCATATCGCGCGACTGCGCCGCGAGCCGGGTGATGACATTCTCAGCAGTCTGGTCACCGCGGGTGAACTCGACGATTTCGCCTTGAAGGCGAGCGCGAGCCTGTTGATGGGCGCGGGCTTCGAGACCACGGTCAACCTGATCGGCAACGGTGTCGTCCAATTGGTCACCCATCCCGAGCAATTGGATCGATTGCGCGCCGAACCCGATCTCTGGCCGAATGCGGTCGAAGAGGTGCTGCGTATCGACGCACCCGTGCAGACGACGGCGCGAATCGCATCGACCGACTTGGAACTCGACGGTGTGCGGCTGCACAAGGGTAATACCGTGGTGCTGTCGCTGGCAGGCGCGAACCGCGACCCCGCGGTCTTCGCCGATCCCGAAGTCTTCGATGTCGGACGCCCGAATGCCAAGGAGCACTTGACATTCAGCAGTGGCATCCACGCCTGCCTCGGTGCGAGCCTGGCCCGCATGGAGGCGACCTACGCACTGCGATCCCTGTTCGAGCGGTTCCCTGACCTGCAACTCGATGGAACACCGCAGCGTCGAAAGCTGTTCACGCTGCACGGATATGAGCGAATGCCGGTTCGGCTCGGTCGCCGGGCCAGCACCCCGGCTCCCGAGCCGACGACGGTCTGAGCGGCTATATGCCGTGCCGACGGTCACCCGTAACGGCCTCGCACAATTGCGCTTCGGTTTCGGCGGAGAACGGCTCGCGGTAGGCAGCGACGGCTCGGCGGGTCTCCTCGGCGACCAAATCGGCGTTGATCTGGGCCGCGGCCGCTGCGCCTGCCGCGGCGGCCGCCCCCACCTGTGCGGTCATATCGGTGACATTGCCCGCGGCCCATACGCCGGGCACATCGGTTCGCCCGGTGGCGTCGGTGGGGAGGTATTCGCCGACGCCAGCCGGGTGTTCGGTCGGTCGCAGCCCGAGTGCTTGGAGGAAGTTCGCTCGGGCGGCCATCCGCGAGCCGACCACCACGATCTCGCGGGGAACTATGGTGCCGTCGCTCAATCGCACTCCCGCTAGGCGGTCGTCGGCGATTTCCAGCGCGGTCACGTCACCGCGCACCATGCGAATGCCGCGGGCGTTCAACTCCTCCGACTGTTCGGCCGTCGGTGCCGTGGTGTGCGAGAAGTACGTGACATCGGCGCTCAGCTGACGGAACAGCAGTGCTTGGTGCACCCCCATCGGGCCGGTCCCGAGCACACCGATGGCTTGGTCGCGGACCTCCCAGCCGTGGCAGTACGGGCAGTGGATGACATCGCGGCCCCAACGCTCCCGCAGTCCCTCGATCTCGGGCAGCTCATCGACCAGGCCGGTGGTCACCAATAGTCGACGTGCCCGCACGGACCTGTCACCGAGGCACACCGCGAACCCGTCGGCAACCCGCGCGACCGTGACGACCTCGCCGTTCACCACATGTCCGCCATAGCCGCGGACCTCGGCCCGACCGCGTTCCAGCAATTCGCCCGGCGGCGTCCCGTCCCTGGCGAGCAGTCCGTGCACGCCCTCGGCCGGGGCATTGCGCGGCTGGCCCGCATCGATGACGACCACCGACCGGCGCATCCTGGCCAGCATCAGCGCGCCGCTCAATCCGGCCGCGCCGCCGCCGATCACGACCACGTCATAGTCATCTTCCAGCTGATCGGTCACAGCTCCGCCTCCGCCGTTGGTGCTGTGCTGATCGGTTCTCTCGCTTCGCTCGGTCACATGACCACCTCCTCCAGACGACCATGCAGGCCGGGCGCGGATAATGGCAAACAATCTTGCCGATATGGCAAACTGGCGGCATGGACAACGACCTCGGCCGAGCCCTCGACGCGGTCGGACCTCGGTTACGCGCACTGCGCCGCCAGCGCGAAACCACACTGGCCGACCTCTCGACGGAAACCGGCATCTCGGTGAGCACCCTGTCGCGCCTGGAATCCGGTGACCGGCGTCCGACCCTCGAACTGTTATTGCCGCTGGCCAAAGCACACGGTGTCACCCTCGACGAACTCGTCGACGCCCCACCGACCGGCGATCCGCGCATCCACCTGCGCCCGACCACCCGCCACGGCATGACCTACTTGCCGCTGACTCGCCGAGCGGGCGGCATCCAGGCCTACAAACTGGTCATCCCGCCGAACATTCGCCGCGAGCCCGACCCCCGAACCCACGAGGGCTACGAATGGCTCTACGTCCTCAACGGCCGCCTGCGCCTGATCCTCGGCGAACACGACGTAATCCTCACCCCCGGCGAAGCCGCCGAATTCGACACCCGCGTCCCACACTGGTTCGGCACCGCCGACACCCAACCCGTCGAATTCCTGAGCCTTTTCGGCAAACAAGGCGAACGCGCCCACCTCCGCACCACCCCCAAACCTCGCCCGAACTAACACATTTATTCGGGGCGGGGCTTCCAGATGTAGCGGGTTTTGGGGCGGCCTGCTCGGCCGTAGTCGGATTTGCGGTCGACCAAGCCGTCTTCGGCCAGTTTTTCCAAGTAGCGCCATGCGGTAATGCGTGAGACGCCGACGGTGCTGGCTGTGTCGGCGGCGGTGAGGCCGCCGGGGGCGTCGCGGACGGTGCGGGAGATTTCGTCCAAGGTTTGCGGGGCAACGCCTTTGGGGGCGGTGGCGCGTTGGTCGGAGGTGCGCAGGGCACTGAGGGCGCGGTCGATGTCCTGTTGGGAGATGGCGGTTTCGCCCGCGGGTAGGGCGGTGCGGAATTCGCGGTAGCGTTCGAGTTTGTCGCGGAAGGCGGCGAAGGTGAACGGTTTCAGGAGGTAGAGGACCACGCCGTAGGAGACGGCGGTGCGCACCATGGCCAGGTCGCGGGCCGAGGTGATGGCGATGACATCGGGGCGGGGTGCGAGGCCGGTCAGGGCGGCGGCCACATCCAGGCCGCTGGCGTCGGGAAGTCCGATATCCATGAGCACCAGGTCGATCGGCGCATTCTCGGCTGCGGCATCGGCCGCGGCCCGCATGGCCTCGCGACCGGTGTGCGCGACCGCGACCGCGCTGAAGCCCGGAATCCGTTCGACATAGGCGCGGTGCGCCTCGGCGATCAATGGCTCGTCCTCGACGATCAGCACTCGGATCATCGCGCATCCTTTCGTGGGATCGTCACGGTCACGGCACTTTCCGGATCGCGTTCGGTGCCGATCACGCCGCCGTGCCGGTCGACGAGCCGATGGACCAGTGCCAGTCCGAGGCCCTGATGGTCGGCCTTGGTGGAGTAGCCGCGTTCGGCGGCGCGGGCGAAGCTTTCGGCCGACATGCCGGGTCCGCTGTCCGCGACGCGCACATACAGTGCCGAGTCCCCGTTCGCCCCTCTCACCGAATCCAAAGCCGCCGACTCCGGTGCCACCAGCGGATCCGCCGAATCCTGTTGACGTACAGTAACTTCCACCCACCCGACCGCACCGTCGGCAGCCGCATCGATGGCGTTGTCGACCAGATTGCCTACCAGCGTCACCGTCTCTTGCGCGGACAGCGGCGCGGTCGAGTCGAGCGCCGTATCCTCGGTGATCGTCAACTCGATGCCGCGCTCGGCGGCCTGGTTCACCTTGCCGAGCAGCAGCGCCGCGAGCGCCGGATCGCCGACCGAGGCGAGCAGTCGATCGATAAGTGCTTGGGACAGTTGGAGTTCCGCGGTCGCGAACTCCACCGCCTCCCGATAGCGCCCCAACTCCACCATGGTGATCACGGTGTGCAGGCGGTTGGCCGATTCGTGCGCCTGGGCGCGCAGTGATTCCGCGAAGCCGCGCACCGAATCGAGTTCGCCCATCACGGTGCGCAATTCGGTGTGGTCGCGAATGGTGATCACGGTGCCGATCGGTCGCCGCTCCCAGGTGACGACATCCTGATTGACCAGCAGAATCCGGTCCGTGGTCACATGCATTTCGTCGCGAACCACTCCCCAACTCATCCGCTGCATCGAAATCGGCAGATCGGCACGCGCGACCGGCCCGTCGGGCAGATCCAGCAGTCTGCGCGCCTCATCGTTGACGACCTCGGCGCGGTCGGCGCTCGGACCGAACACCACCAGCCCCTCGTGGATGGAATGCAGCACAGCATCGTGCTGCTCGTACATCGTGCGCAGCTCATCCGGCGCGAGACCGTGCGTCTGTCGACGAATCCGGCGGCTCAACAGGAACGAACCGGCCGCCGCGACCACCAGACCCGCCGCGGCCACGCCGAGAATCAACGGCAATTGCGTTCCGACTTGAGCGCCGATCCGTGCCCGGGTGACACCCGCCGAGACCAAGGCGACGATGCGCCCGTCGTCATAGACCGGCGTGACCGCTCGAATGGAGGGGCCGAGCGTTCCGGTGTAGGTCTCGGTGAACGTCTCCCCGGCCAGCGCCCGATCGATATTGCCGCTGAACGGTTGCCCGATGAGTGCTGGTGTGGTGTGGGTGTAGCGGGTCCGGTCCGGCGCCATCACCACGATGAAGTCCATACCGGTCGCCTTGCGGGTCCGTTCGGTGACCGGTTGCAGCAGGGCGGTGGGGTCGGGAGTGCGCAGGGCCTCGATGGTGGATCGTGCGTTCGCCACGGTCAAAGCGACATCGGTGACCTCGCGCGAGGTAGTGACATCGCTGTCGTGCCTGGCGTCGAGTACGGCCAGCACCGCGCCGATTCCGATGACCAGTCCGAGCACAACGAGTTGGAGCACGAAGGCCTGTCCGGCCAGCGATAGCCGACCGCGTCCCCCGTGTTTCTCACCGCGCAACACTTACTTTCCCTCGTGCCAATTTGAACGTAATGCACCAAAGCGTGACCGCCATCACCTCTAGCAGCCAACATTGTGCACGTGAGGGCGTGAGCCACCTCACGCCGGTACCACTTGAAGGGGACTTCACCCACCATGAGCGAGCGAAGCGAGCGAATATTGAACACAGCCGAGCAATCGCTCGTGCCGGAGCCGAGCGCTAGCGAGGCGCAGGCATGAGCGATAACAGCGACCGAACAACGGTCACCGCCGAAACAGCGCAGCGGCCGGTGCCACGCGACCGCACCCACTGGCTTTATCTGGCCGTCATCGTCGCCGTCATCGCGGGAATTCTGGTCGGCTGGCAGGCCCCCGAATTCGGTCAGGACGTCGGCCAGCTCGGCACCATGTTCGTCAATCTGATCAAGATGATGATCGCGCCGGTCATCTTCTGCACCATCGTGCTCGGCATCGGTTCGGTGCGCTCGGCCGCCAATGTCGGCAAGGTCGGCGGACTCGCGCTCGGGTACTTCTTGGTCATGTCGACGGTCGCGCTCGGCATCGGCATAGTCGTCGGTAACTTGCTGGAGCCTGGCTCGGGCATGAATATCGCCAAGACCGCCAAACAGGGCGCGAAGCTGGCCGATCAGGCGCATGCCGCCGGTGGCACCTGGGAGTTCATCCAGAGCATCATCCCGACCACGCTGCTGTCCTCGCTGACCACCGGAAGCGTACTGCAGGCGCTGTTCATCGCGCTCCTGGTCGGGTTCGCGCTGCAGGCGATGGGGAAGGCGGGTGAGCCGATCCTGCGCGGTGTCGCATCGGTGCAGAAGCTGGTGTTCCGGATTCTGTCGATGATCCTGTGGCTGGCCCCGATCGGTGCGTTCGGTGCGATCGCGAATGTGGTCGGCAAGACCGGACTCGACGCGGTCAAGCAACTGGCACTGCTGATGATCGCGTTCTACCTGACCTGTCTGGTCTTCATCTTCGGCGTGCTCGGCGTGCTGCTGTGGGGTGTATCGCGGGTTTCGGTCTTCAAGCTGGTCCGCTATCTCGCGCGGGAGTACCTGCTGATCCTCGGTACCTCGTCGTCGGAGTCCGCGCTGCCGCGGCTGATCGCCAAAATGCAGCATCTCGGCGTCGAACGGACCACCGTCGGTGTCGTCGTGCCGACGGGATATTCGTTCAACCTGGACGGCACTGCCATCTACCTCACCATGGCCTCGCTGTTCATCGCCGACGCGATGGGTAAACCGCTCAGCATCGGGGAACAGGTCGGCCTGCTGTTGTTCATGATCGTCGCCTCCAAGGGCGCGGCCGGTGTCACCGGCGCAGGCCTGGCCACACTGGCCGGCGGATTGCAGAGCCATCGTCCGGAACTGCTCGACGGCGTCGGTCTCATCGTCGGCATCGACCGTTTCATGTCGGAAGCCCGTGCGCTGACCAACTTCTCGGGCAACGCCATCGCCACGGTGCTGATCGGCACCTGGACCAAGACGATCGATGTGGACCGGGTGCACACGGTTCTCGATCGCAAACTGCCCTTCGACGAGCGGACCATGGTCGACGATGACCACGGCTCGCAGCCGCAGCAGGACGACACCAAAACCCTGGTTCCGGCCTAGCTGTACCCGTATACGAAGGGGCCCGCACGATCTGCGGGCCCCTTCGTGGTGTCGGTGCGGTCTGAAATCCAGCGTCGCCAGATGGTCGAGCATCGATAATCGAGCCGCGATAGCTTGTCTAGCGCTGCTAGAATTTCGGCCATGACCACCCAGAGCCGCAAAGAACGCGAACGTGCCGAACGCCATCAGCGCATCATCGACACCGCACGCGAACTCGCCGAAACCTCGGGCTGGGAGGCGGTGACCATACGCCGCCTGGCCGAACGAATCGAATACAGCCAGCCGGTGCTCTACAGCCATTTCGCGGGTAAGGCGGCGATCGTGTCGGCCGTCGCGGAGCAGGGAATCGTCGAACTCACCGCCCAGATGCGGGAAAGGCGGGCGGCCGCGCAGGGTCCGGTCGCGACGCTCGAGGCCGTTGTGCGCGGTTACCTGGACTTCGCCACCAAGAACCCGGCCCGCTATGACGCGATGTTCGTCCTCGATACCGAACTCAACTTCGGCAACGACGCACCACAGGCGCTGCGCGACGCGTTCGGTGAGATCCAGAGCGCATACGCGCCGTTCGCTGGCGACTTCGATCTACAGGCGGGCACCGAGGTGGTCTGGAGCACGATGCACGGCATCGCCACCCTGGATCGCAGCGGTCGGCTGGTCGACGACCTGCGCGAAGAGCGCATCCGGGTACTGCTGAGCCAATGGACGCATCAGGGCGCGAATGGGTGATCGATACCGCACGCGGGTGACGGCACGGCCCGGCAGAATCGAGGTATGCCCGATGTCGTCGTTGTCGGTTCCGGTCCCAACGGCCTCGCCGCGGCGGTAATCCTGGCCCGTGCCGGTCTCACCGTCGAGGTTTATGAGGCACAGGCCACCGCGGGCGGCGGTAGCCGCACCGCCGAACTGACGCTGCCCGGATATCGACACGATGTCTGTGCCGGTGCGCATCCGATGGCCTTGGCGTCGCCGTTCTTCCGTGCCTTCGATCTGGCCGCGCACGGTGTCGAATTGCTCGCGCCGGAAGTTTCCTACGCGCATCCGCTCGACGGCGGCACGGCCGGTGTGGCTTGGCGCGATCTGGACCGCACCGCCGCTGGTCTCGGCCGTGACGGCGCCGCATGGCATGCGCTCTTCGAACCGATGGTCCGACATTCGCAGCAGGTCGTGGATTTCGCGCTGTCGGATCTGCGCCGTCCGCCAGCCGACCCGCTGACCGGACTGCGCTTCGGACTGCGCGTACTCGAGCAGGGATCGCCCATGTGGAACCTGCGATTTCGCGAGCAGGCGGCACCGGCACTGCTGACCGGCGTTGCCACGCATGCGATCACGCCGCCGCGCGCGATCCCCGCGGCCGGGGCGGGCATGCTGCTCGCGACACTCGCCCACGCCGGGGGCTGGGTGCTGCCACGCGGCGGGAGCCAGGCCATTCCGGATGCGCTGATAGCCGAACTCGAACGGGTCGGCGGCAAGCTCGTCACCGGGCACCGCGTCGACTCGCTCGACGAATTCGGCGGCGCGCGTGCGATTGTGCTGGATACCGCGCCCGCCGAACTGCTGCGCGTGGCGGGGGACCGGCTGCCGAATCATTACGCGAACGGGTTGCGCCACTTCCGTTATGGCGGCGCGGCCTGCAAGGTCGACTTCGCGCTGTCCGGTCCGGTGCCGTGGCAGGCGCCCGGCTGCGAACTCGCCGGGACACTGCATCTGGTCGGCACTCGCGCCGAGGCAATGGCCGTCGAAAAGACCATCGCCGCAGGACAACACGCGGATCGTCCATATGTGCTCGCCATCCAGCCGGGCGTGGTCGATCCGACGCGGGCACCGGCGGGCGGCCATACGCTCTACACCTACGCGCACGTGCCGAACGGTTCCACCCGCGATATCAGCGCCGCCGTCATCGCCCAGGTGGAACGCTTCGCCCCGGGCTTCACCGACCTGATCCTGGCCAAGAATGTCGTCACCGGTGCCGAAATGCCGACGCACAATGCCAACTACATCGGTGGCGATATCTCCGCGGGCGCGATGACCCTGCGCCAGTTCGTCTTCCGCCCGGCCGCACGCTGGAATCCCTACGCCACACCACTGCCCGGCGTCTACCTCTGCTCCGCATCGACCCCGCCGGGCCCCGGTGTGCATGGCATGTCCGGTACGCATGCCGCGCGGCATGTGCTGCGTACGGAGTTCGGCATCCACACAAACCCATTGGATCTGCTGCGCACATCGAATCCCGCTTGAGCGTGGTCAAGCGTCCCGAGACCAGGCGCACCACGGCCGGATCGCCGGACAGGACGAGCGAGCGATCCGACTCAGGCCAGCGACGTCCGGTACAGGTCGGGTTCCAGATACATCACCCGCGCGGCGGGCACGGCCGCCCGCACCCTGGCCTCGGCGTCATCGATGGCCGCGGCGATATCCTCGATATCCAGATCCGGCACGATCGAGATCTTGGCCGCGACCAGAATCTCCTCAGGACCGAGATACTGCGTCTTGAGGTGGATCACCCGATCGATGCGCTTGCCGTCGACCAGGTTGGCGCGAATCGCCTTGTCCTCCTCCGGCGTCGCGCCCTCACCGATCAGCAGGCTCTGCATCTCCACGATCAGGATCAGCGCGATAACACCGAGCAACGCGCCGATCGCCAGGGTGCCGATGCCGTCCCAGACCGGATCATCGGTGAGCATGGTCAGCCCGACCGCCGCGAAGGCGAAGACCAGGCCGATCAGGGCGCCGGTGTCCTCCAACAGCACCACCGGGAGTTCCGGACTGCGCGAATTGCGGATGAACCGCCACCAACTCGAATTGCCTTTGAGCGGGATGGATTCCCGCATCGCCGTCATGAAGCTGTAGCCCTCGAGGCAGATCGCGATGAACAGGATGACGATCGCGACGATCGGATTGGTCAGCTCCTCCGGATGCTGGATCTTGTGGATGCCCTCGTAGATGGCATAGATCGAGCCCAGCGTGAACAGCACCAGCGCCACGATGAACGAGTAGAAGTAGCGATTGCGCCCGTATCCGAACGGGTGCAATTCATCGGCATCCTGCGCGGCCCTGCGCTGACCGAGCAGCAACAGCCCCTGGTTGGCGGTGTCCGCGACCGAGTGCACCGCCTCGGCCAGCATTGATCCCGAACCGGTGATGAACGCGCCGACGAACTTCGCCGCCGCGATCCCCGCATTCGCCGACAATGCGGCGAGAATCGCCTTCTTGCCACCACCAGCCGACATCTCGGTAGTTCCTCCTGTGTCCGATTCGCAGCGCCTGCGGCGCTGCGTGTTCGCGCCCCTTGCCTCTCGCGCGAACGGGCGCTCGTAAAACTCGCTCCGTCGTGGTCCGGTTGGGGGCGTCGAACGAACAGCCTATGGCAGCAGACGAGCAGGCCGGGCGACAGGTCAGTGCGCGCCACCGACGCATGCGCAGAACAACTGGGCGTCACCGTCGAGGGCTTGGGCGCGAATCTCGGTGTCGGCCGCCGATATCCACGCCGCCGCACCGCGTTCCAGCACCAGCTCACTCACCCCTTGCCACAACCGCACCTTCCCCGCCGTGCACAGCACGATGCCCGGGCCCGCGGATGTCAGTGGCACCCGACCGGATTCGGCGGTCAGGTCGAAGCGCCGCAGCGCGAACTCCGGCGCGGGTGTCCGATAAAGCAGCGATCCATCGCCCGCCGGTTCCGGTAGCACCACCGGCAGATCGATCGGCTCGAAATCCAGTACCCGCAGCAATTCCGGCACATCGACATGCTTGGGTGTCAGACCACCGCGCAACACATTGTCGGAGTTGGCCATGATCTCCACACCGAGCCCGCGCAGATACGCGTGCAGGTTGCCCGCAGCCAGGAACAGTCCCTGTCCCGGTTCCAGCGTCAACCGATTGAGCAGCAATGCGGCCAGCACACCGGCATCGCCCGGATATGCCTCGGCGAGTTCGAGCGTGGTCCGCGCCTCGGCGGTGAACTCCCGGGGGCCCTTCTCCGAGAGATAGCGCACGCACCCGTCGAGCACCTGGGGCAGCAGTGTGCCGAGAATATTCTGCGGCAGCGTGATCCAGGTCGTGAACAGTGTTCGCAGTCCAGCCGAATCTGGTTGGGCGGCAAGCAGTTCCGCATATGAGCGCAGTCCGGGCACATCCAGTGCGCGCAGCAGCTCGACCGTGCGCCGTGGATCCCGGAATCCGGCCAGCGCCTCGAACCGGTCCAGCGCCACAACCAGTTCCGGCTTGTGGTTCTCGTCGCGGTAGTTGCGCATCGGCGAATCCAGCGGCACCCGCGCGAGATTCTCCCGTTCGAATCCGGCCCGCGCCTGCGCCGAACTCGGATGCGCCTGCAGCGATAGCGGTTCCTCGGCGGCGAGGATCTTCAACAGGAACGGCAGCCGCCCGCCGAATTCCGGTGCGGCGGGACCGAGTTCGCGCTCCGGATCGTCGGCGACCAATTCCAGCAGCGAGCGGGTGCTGTTCGCCAAGCGGACATGCGCCGGATCGGCGGGATGCGCGCCGAACCACAGCTCCGCCTCCGGATGCGCGGAAGGGACCGGTCGGCCGCACAACTGAGCGAGTGCGGTGCGTGAACCCCAGGCATAGGAACGCAGCGCACCAACGAGTTCGTGCACTAGTAGTGTCCCCCGTCGAGCTGTTCCGTGGACGGTGCCGCACCACCACGCGAGCCGATCAAGCGCAGATAGGCGGCGGCCATTTCCAAGCGCAGCGCGAGCACCGCGAGTTGTTCGAGTTCGCTGGCGTGGGCGAGGGTGCCGGGCATGGGTGCGCCCGAGTCATCCACTCTGGCGGGCATGGGCGCGGTGGGATCGGTGAGCGAGGTGTGCAGCAGTTCGACATCCGCGCTCACCAGATCGGCGTCGACGAGACCCGATCCGTTGCCGCCGAAGACGGCGAGCCGACGACGCGCCGCGGTCTGATCCAGATCCGTACTGAACACGAACACCTGGACGCGTTCCACCGGCGCCGGTCCGTCGAGCTCCTCGTCGTGGAACAGCGGATCGAAGTTCGGCGCGGATTCGCCTGCGGCCTCGACCATTCGGGGATTTGCGGCAACGGCCTCGGCCAGATGCACCGCGGTGGCCACCTTGCCCGCCGACTGCAACAGCACCTCGGCGCCGTGCTCGGCCAGCTCGCTGGCGGCCGGGGAGTCCCCGGCCAGCACGATCGCGCGCTGCTGCATGCGGGCGGCCAGCGTCTTGGCCGGATTGTGGAAGACCTCATTGTGTGGGCCATCGCGCAATGCCTCGGCATCGAGCACATCGGCCAGCTCGGTCAGATCGGGTACCAGCGCACCCGAGCGGGTCGGATCGACGATGCGCAGCACCGCGATACAGGCCGCGAGGAAGCGCAGCAGCCGATTATGGTCCAGGACCGGAATTCGCGGCTGCAGCAACGACGTACGCCCGGCCGCGGCGGCCCGTAGTGGGCCTTCGTGCGGTGCCGCGACCACGACCTCCGCGCCGCGGCGCTGGGCCCGGTCGACCGCATCGATCAGCCGGGGATCGCCCGCGTCGTCACCCGCGACGAGCACCACGTCCAGCGGACCGACCCAGGGCGGCAGGGCGGCGACCGGGACCACGGGTAGGCCCGCGCGGTCGCCGAGTGCGGCGACGATCAGACTCGCGGCGCGCGCGGCCCGGCCGGCGCCGGAGACCAACACCACGCTGCGTGGTCGCAGATCAGCGAGGCGCGCGAGCGCGTCCTCACCGACCGCGGCCGCGGTCGCGCGTACCTGCGCGCCGCCGGATGCCGCGGAGCGCAGGGCGCCGCCGACATCGGCAGCCTCGAGCGAAGCGGCATCATCGAGGTCGAGCACCGGTGTTCCAGCGATCATCGGGCATCCCACCTCCCCTCATCGCGCTGTGTGCGGTCCCGCCCTGCTCCCACCCGGGCTGCCGATTCGGAGGGATCGACAGCGGCGCCCAGGTCGGGCGAATCCAACGTCTGTAATTCCACTATTCCAGTCAGGAGCAAACGATGCTCAGAATCTTGGTATCGGGCCGAGTCGTCTACTTCCTCGGGCGTCGAATCCTGAGCCTGCACGTCCATTCCGGGCTGTGATTCCACTATCCCAGTCAGGACCGGACGATGCTCAGAATCTCGGTATCGGACTGGGCCGCTTACTTCCTCGGTGGTCGGCTCCTGAGCCTGCACGTTCATTCCGGGCTGTGATTCCACTATCCCAGTCAGGACCGGACGATGCTCAGAATCTCGGTCACGAGTGCGCTTACCTCTTCCGTCGAGCGGGCCTCGACGTTGAGCCGCAGCAACGGTTCGGTATTCGACGCGCGCAGATTGAACCAGGCGTCGTCGGCGAGCGCAACGGTGACCCCGTCCAACCGATCCACCGACTTGGCCCGATCCCGGAATGCGTCCACTACGGCCATCGTCCGCTCCTTCGCGTCCGCCACTGTCGAGTTGATCTCTCCGGAGGCCGCATATGTCTCGTACGACGACATCAGCTCCGAGATCGGCCGGTCCTTCTCGCCGAGCGCCGCGAGCACGTGCAGGGCCGCGAGCATGCCGGAATCGGCGCCCCAGAAATCGCGGAAGTAGTAGTGCGCGGAATGCTCGCCGCCGAATACCGCACCGGTGGCCGCCATCTCCTGCTTGATGAACGAGTGCCCGACCCGGGTGCGCACCGGAGTGCCGCCGAGTTCGTGCACGAGTTCGGGCACCGCATGCGAGGTGATCAGATTGTGGATGATGACCGCGCCGGGTTCCTTGGCCAGCTCGCGCTCGGCGACCAGCGCGGTGATGGCCGACGGCGAAATCGGATCGCCGTTCTCGTCGACCACGAAGCAGCGGTCGGCGTCGCCGTCGAAGGCCAGGCCGATATCGGCGCCGGACTTACGGACCAGATCCTGCAGATCGACCAGATTCTTCGGATCGAGCGGATTGGCCTCGTGATTGGGGAACGACCCGTCCAGCTCGAAGTAGAGCGGCACCAGGGTCAGCTGCGCCACGGTGCCCAGTACCTCGGGCACCGTGTGTCCACCCATGCCGTTGCCCGCGTCCACCGCGATGGTGAGCGGGCGGACACCGTCGAGATCGACCAGCCCGCGCAGGAACTTCGCGTAATCGGCGAGCAGATCGGTCGAGGTGGCGCTGCCCCGCGTTCCGTCGTAGCCGGGTACCCCGTTGATCACCTCGTCCCTGATCGCCGCCAGGCCGGTGTCCTGGCCCACCGGAAGCGCCTTTGCACGGCACAGCTTGATGCCGTTGTAGCGGGCCGGATTGTGGCTGGCGGTGAACATCGCGCCGGGGCAGTCGAGGCGACCGGAGGCGAAGTAGAGCTGATCGGTCGAGGCGAGGCCGATATGCACCACGTCGAGACCCTGGCCGAGCACGCCGTCGGCGAAGGCGCTGGCCAATTCCGGGGAGGACTCGCGCATATCGTGTCCGATGACCACGCGGGTCGCGCCCTCGGCGCGCATCAACCGCGCGAACGCGGCCCCCACATCCTTGACGAATTCTCCGTCGATCTGTTCACCGACGACCCCGCGAACGTCATAAGCCTTGATCACCGCGTTCACGAATTCGGCAGAGCGGGCCACTGTCATGGTGACCACCCTAGTGGCTCGCGCCGACACCCCTGACACGGTCCCGTCCGAGGGCTAGCTGGGCGGGTCCGGGAGTACTCGGAGGTGTCCGCGCCGCCCGGTGCGCGTGGCGCGCGGTGCGGGCGGGGCGTAATCGGAATAGCCACGCTGGTCGTGCTCCGAGGGACGGCGGCGCAGACCGGCCTCGCGGACCGCTTCGGCCAATGCCGTCAGATCATCGTCATCCGGTGTGCTGGAAGAGAATCCGCCTTCGTGGCGAACCATTTCCCAGCCCTTCGGTGCGGTGATGCGGGAAGCATGTGTTTCACACAGATCCCAGGAATGTGGTTCGGCCACCGTCGCCAGTGGCCCGACCACCGCGGTCGAGTCGGAGTACACGTAGGTGAGCGTCGCAACAGCGGGATTCTTGCAACCTGGTCGGCAGCAACGACGCATGGGGATCACGCCGATGAGAGTAACGCGCTCGACGTGGCGATGTGCTCAGACACGCTAAGGATTCGGCGATTTCGGGCGAGTTCACCCGCGCTCGGCGGTGTGTTCGTCACGCGCCTTCGGGATCGATGATGTCCGGATCGACGCCGAGATAGGTGGCGATCTGCTGCACGAGGACCTCGCGCAGCAGATCGACCAGATCGTCGGGATCGCCCGCGCGCAGTTCGAGTGGCTTGCGGAACAACACAACTCGGGCGCGAGTGGCCACCCCGTGCCGGTCCACGCCCGCCGGAATGAGCCGGGAAAGCGGGACCGGTCCGTCGGCCACCACCTCATCCGGCCAGGTGACCGAATCCGGATGCAGCGGACGGATTTTCGGCACATCGTCGACCGCGATATCGAGCTTGGTTAGGCGATCGTGCCACCGGGTGTCCAAGGGGGCGAAGGCCTCCAGGACCAGCCGGTCGAACTGCTGGCCCCTGGTGCGCCATGCCGGAACCGTCGGTGGGAGCATCGGCCCGCGCACCCCGCGCCCACGACGGATCACCGATCGTGCGGTCGGTGGACGACGATTACGTGAACGGGCCATGACTAGAAACTTAGTCAGCCCGCTTCCGCGATGCGCACTCGAGGCGGACTCATCCGCCTCCTGTCGACGAGAAAGCCACGCCGCGGACCGGCGGTCGATCGTGCCTCGACTGCCGGGCGTGCCCCAGGAATTACCCATGTGCTCACGATTCAGGTGTCGCCTGAGCGACGGGTAACCCTGGGGGCCGCCAGAGTCTGCTAACCGATGCCGCGCTTCAGGCGGCGCCGCTCTCGTTCGGAGAGGCCGCCCCAGATTCCGAAGCGTTCATCGTGGGCGAGTGCGTACTCCAGGCACTCGTCGCGTACCTCGCAGCCCATGCAGATCCGTTTGGCCTCACGGGTCGAGCCGCCCTTCTCGGGGAAGAACGCCTCCGGATCGGTCTGTGCGCATAGGGCACGTTCCTGCCACTGCTCCTCGATCGATTCGAACATCTCGTCGAAGCCCGTCACGACCAAGCTGAGCCGGGGTGCTGTCACTCCGTCGGTCATCTCAGGCCCGATCCGGTCCGGTTCGATCCGACCGATCTCTGCGCAGACGCCACGTGCTGCGCCTGCTGTGGAATCGGTTTGCGATACGCCGCCCGGCATGCCCGAAGGGGCCAGCTCATTGGCCATCGCTCCGCCTCCTCACTGTGTGTTAGCGCAGATT
This sequence comes from Nocardia anaemiae NBRC 100462, assembly GCF_001612725.1. Lineage (GTDB taxonomy): Bacteria > Actinomycetota > Actinomycetes > Mycobacteriales > Mycobacteriaceae > Nocardia > Nocardia anaemiae. Next base: position 102,041 of record NZ_BDAZ01000014.1, read on the forward strand.
GATTCTTTCCGTCGGACCAACACGCACACCGACGGCCGTACCCCGCGACGTTGTCCCGCGGACATCCCCGAGCTTGTCACCCCGGTGCGAACGTGTGTTCGAAAAACCGTCCGCGCCTTGAACTCTCGCGCGAACCCGAAATGACATGACTGTGATTAGACACGCCGAACGTGTCGATGGTCAAGCCGCCGTCGCAATTCCGTTACTATCCGCTACCGCTTTCCGGAGCTGATCTTGAACGCGGAATAGCAAATGAGCAGCAAATACGAGCTGAACCGCGGCCGCTCCGACAGCGCATAGGCTGTGTCGATGTGACTCCACAACAAGCGGACACCGCACCCGCAAGTGGGCCCAAGATCGCCGTCCTGGTGGGCGGGGTCGGCGGCGCGCGCTTCCTTCAGGGCGTCCGGGAACTACTGCCCGATGCGGACGTTTCCGCCATCGTCAATGTCGGTGACGACGTCTGGATGCACGGCCTCCGGATCTGCCCCGACCTCGATACCTGCATGTACACCCTCGGCGGCGGAATTGATACCGAACGCGGTTGGGGCCGGGTCGCCGAAACCTGGCACGCCAAGGAAGAACTGGCCAAATACCATGCCCAACCCGATTGGTTCGGTTTGGGGGATCGCGATATCGCCACGCACTTGGTCAGAACCGAAATGTTGCGCGCCGGATACCCGCTCTCCGCGGTCACCGAGGCGTTGTGCAATCGGTGGCAGCCGGGCGTAAAACTCATCCCGGCTACCGACGATCGCTGCGAAACACATGTCGTTGTCAGCGACCCCGACAACCCTGGCGAACGCCGCGCGATCCATTTTCAAGAGTGGTGGGTTCGCTACCGTGCGGACATCCAGACGCACGGATTCGCCACAATTGGGGCCGATGAAGCCAAACCGGCGCCAAATGTGACGCAGATCATAGCCGAGGCCGATGTCGTGCTACTGGCCCCCTCCAACCCCGTGGTGAGCATCGGCGCCATCCTCGCGGTGCCCGGCATCCGCGGCGCACTGCGCACCACCGAGGCCAAGGTGATCGGCATCTCCGGCGTGATCGACGGAAAACCGTTGCGCGGCATGGCCGATGAATGCCTCTCGGTGATCGGCGTGGAAACCACCGCCGAGGCGATCGGACGCCACTATGGCGCGCGCTCGGCCACCGGCATCCTGGACGGGTGGCTGATCCACAGCACCGATACGGCGGATGTGCCCGGCGTCGAAGTGCGCAGCGTGCCGCTATTGATGACCGATCCGCCGACCACCGCCGAAATGGTGCGGGAGGCGCTCGACCTGGGCGGCGTGAGGGAGCGCAGCGAGCGAACCAAAGACACAGCGCCGCCGGTCGTGGCGGCACCGAGCGTCAGCGAGGTGAGGCCATGACTACGCAAGAGCCATTGACGGGGCCGACCGATCACGCCGCGGGGGAGTTGCGGATCCTGCCGATCACCGGTCTGCCGGAATTCCGGCCCGGCGACGATCTGGCCGAACAGCTCGCCGCCGCCGCGCCCTGGTTGGTCGACGGCGACATTCTCGTCGTCACGAGCAAGATCGTCGCCAAGGTCGAGGGCCGCATCGTCGAGGCGCCGCTGGATCCGGAGGAGCGCGATACCGCGCGCCGCGAGCTGGTGGAGCGGGAGGCGGTGCGCGTACTCGCGCGCAAGGGCCGCACGCTGATCACCGAGAACAAGCTCGGCATCGTGCAGGCCGCCTCCGGGGTGGACGGATCCAATGTCGAGCAGGGCGAACTCGTCCTGCTGCCATCGGATCCGGACGGGAGTGCCAAGGCGTTGCGCGACGCGCTGTCGGAGCGGCTCGGGGTCGACGTGGCGGTGGTCATCACCGACACCATGGGCCGGGCTTGGCGCAACGGTCAGACCGATACCGCCATCGGCGCCGCCGGATTGCGGGTGCTGCACGACTATGCGGGCGCGGTCGACGGGCAGGGCAATGAACTGCATGTCACTCAGGTGGCGGTGGCCGACGAATTGGCCGCCGCCGCGGATCTGGTGAAGGGCAAGCTCGGCGGCGTGCCGGTCGCGGTGGTGCGCGGGTTGCCGGTCGTCGATGACGGCTCCTGCGCCGCGGACCTGCTGCGCGGCGGCACCGATGACCTGTTCTGGCTCGGCACGGCCGAGGCGATCGAGCAGGGCCGTTCCGAGGCGCTGCTGCTGCGCCGCTCGATTCGTCAATTCGCCGATACCCCGGTCGATCCCGAACGCATCCGGGCCGCGGTCGCGAAGGCGCTCACCGCGCCCGCGCCGCATCACACCCGTCCGGTGCGTTTCGTCTGGATTCGCAAGCCGGGCCTGCGCGCGCAACTGTTGGCGGCCATGGCCGATAAGTGGCGGGCCGATCTCACCGCGGACGGTCTCGATCCGGAGCGGGTAGAACGCCGAATCGCCCGGGGCGGCATCCTGCACGACGCACCCGAGGTGATCATCCCGTTCTGCGTGCCGGACGGCGCGCACGACTATCCGGATGAGCGGCGGCGCGGCAACGAACGCACCATGTTCACCGTCGCGGTTGGCGCGGCGGTGCAGGGCCTGCTCGTCGCACTGGCGACCGAGGGCATCGGCAGCTGCTGGATCGGTTCCACCATCTTCGCCCCGGAGATCACCCGCGACATCCTCGGCCTCAATGATGACTGGAACCCCTTGGGCGCCATCGCGATCGGTCATCCCCTCGAAGAACTCACCCCACGTCCGGTCTTCGGTCCGGGCCCGGGTTTGGTCGAACTGTGAGCGAGGGGCCGAGGCACAGTGCGGACCCGCGCACGACGGAGCCGAGCACCAGTGAGGTGCGGTTGTGAGTGCCAGTTCGCTGCACACATCGGCAACGCAGCTGCTCGAGGCGTGGAAGCCCACGGGCGTCGATGCCTCGCTGCGCGAGGCGATGCTGGCCTTCCTCGGATCCGCACCGCGCGGGTGTCTGCGCGAGCACGCACCCGGTCACATCACCGCCTCGGCCGTCGTGTTCTCGCACGATGAGCGCCAGGTGCTGCTGACACTGCATCCGCGGGTCGGCCGTTGGATCCAACTCGGCGGGCACTGCGAGGAGGGCGACGAGACGGTGGCCGACGCGGCGCTACGCGAGGCGACCGAGGAGTCCGGTATGACAGGCCTGCGCATGGATCCCGAACTCTATGGCGTGCAGGCCCATCCGATCACCTGCTCGCTCGGCGTCCCGACCCGCCACCTCGACCTGCTGTTCCGCATCGTCGCGCCGCCCGGTGCGGTTCCCATTCGCAGTCATGAATCCACCGACCTGCGCTGGTGGCCGATCGACGCACTGCCCGACAACGCCGACGTGCTACTTCGCTGAAGCTGCCCAGCTCGATCGCCGCATCATCCCGGCACTGGACGGGAAGACGCGGCGATCGTCGTATCTGGCCTGCCGAGCTGTCCGATTTGCCGTTTCCGCCAGTCTTTACAAATTCATAAATTTGTCTAGACACAGGACAAGTTGATCTCTAATGTCCAAGTAAGTGGTACTGCGCATCACATGTGATGTGCCGCTTGGATGAGGAGACAACGATGTCCACGGAAACCCATGCGCCAGGCCGCCCGGCCGCGGCCACCGATTGGCGCGACCGCAAGCGATACCTGTGGCTATGGGGGCTGTTCGCACCGACCGGCCTTTTCACCATCGGCCTTCCGCTGGTCTGGGCATTCAACGAATTCGGCTGGCACCGGCTGGCCCAGGTGCCGTTCTGGCTGGGCCCGGTGCTGGTCTACGTGGTGATCCCGCTGGCCGATATCTTCTTCGGCCCGGACGGCGACAATCCGCCCGACGAGGTGATGGAGTACCTGGAGAACGACCGGTACTACCGCTATCTCACCTACCTCTACCTGCCGTTCCAGTACGCGACGCTGGTCATGGGGTGCTACCTGATCACGGCGGACGATCTGAGCTGGCTCGGCATCGACGGCGGGCTGCACATCGTCGACAAGATCGGCCTGGCCATCACGATCGGCATGATCGGCGGCATCGGCATCAATACCGCGCACGAACTCGGCCACAAGAAGGTCGATCTGGAGCGCTGGCTCTCGCGCATCGCCCTGGCCCAGTCGTTCTACGGTCACTTCTATATCGAGCACAACCGCGGCCATCATGTGCGCGTCGCGACACCCGAGGATCCCGCGAGTTCCCGTGTGGGCGAATCGTTCTGGGCCTTCTGGCCGCGCACGGTATGGGGCAGCTTCAGCTCATCGTGGCGGCTGGAGAAGACTCGGCTGGATCGGCTGGGCAAGAAGTCGTGGAGTCTGCGCAACGAGGTGCTCAGCGCCTGGCTGATGTCGGTGGCGCTGTATGCGGTGCTGCTCGCGGTATTCGGAATCGGCCTGCTGCCGTATCTGATCCTGCAGGCCATCATCGGATTCAGCCTGCTGGAGGCGGTCAACTACCTCGAGCATTACGGGTTGGTCCGGCAGCGCACGGCCTCCGGGCGATATGAGCGGCCAGCTCCCGTGCACAGCTGGAACAGCGACCACATCGTCACCAACATCTTCCTGTACCACCTGCAGCGGCACAGTGACCATCACGCCTACCCGACCCGCCGCTATCAGACGCTGCGTAGTTGGGACGGTGCGCCGAATCTGCCGAGCGGCTACGCCAGCATGATTCTGCTCGCCTACTTCCCGCCGCTGTGGCGGCGCGTGATGGACAAGCGGGTGCTCGCGCATTACGGCGGCGATATCACCCGCGCGAACATCCATCCGGCCAAGCGGGACAAGGTGATCGCGCGCTACGGCACGGCCGCATCGGAGGCGTGATCATGAGCGAGCGAATCATGTGCCAGCGCGTGTTGCGCATGCCGGAGCCGAGCGCCAGCGAGGCGCAGGCATGAGCAGTTTTCGTTGTCCCGTCTGCGATTACGTCTACGACGAGTTGAAAGGCGCACCGCACGAAGGGTTTCCGGCGGGTACCGGGTGGGAAAAGATACCCGACGACTGGTGCTGTCCCGACTGCGGCGTGCGCGAGAAGATCGACTTCGAACCGATGGAGGTTCCCAAATGAGTGAATACAAGCTGTTCCAATGCATCCAGTGCGGCTTCGAATACGACGAGGCCAAGGGCTGGCCGGAGGACGGGATCGAGCCGGGCACCCGTTGGGACGACATTCCGGACGACTGGACCTGCCCGGACTGCGGCGCCGCCAAGGCCGACTTCTACATGGTCGAGATCGAACGGTCGTGAATTTTGACTGCGGCAACTACCCGTGACAACCTCGCGGGTATGCCGCGCAACGGACCCCCGCGGCACGAGCGACGGTCCCGGAGGCGGGAGCGCAGCGTAACCACGGAGGGACCCGGGAGTGACGCAAATCAGACCCAAGCTTTCCTATCAGGAGGCGGCGCGGGAACTCCTGCGCACCTCCGTCCTGGATTCGATGCGCGAGCTGCTGACCGAGCGGGACTGGTCCAAGATCACCCTCGGTGATGTGGCCACCCGCGCCGGTGTCAGCAGACAGACCCTGTACAACGAATTCGGTTCGCGCGCCGGGCTCGCGCAGTCCTATGCGCTACGCCTGGCCGACGATCTGGTCGATCATGTCGGCTCCGCGATCAACGGCAATATCGGCGACGCGCGCGCCGCATTCGAGGAGGGGCTGCGCGACTTCTTCCAGGCGGCCGCCGCCGACCCGCTGGTCCAGTCGCTGGTCGCCGGTGAGGTGAAGCTGGATCTGTTGCGGCTCATCACCCTTGATGCCGAGCCGTTGGTCGAACATGCGACCGCGCGGCTGTCCATCGCGTTCCAGCACAGCTGGGTACAGGCGACGATCGCCGAATCCGATGTGCTGGCACAGGCTCTGGTGCGTATCGCGCTGAGCTACATCCCGACACCGCCCGCGGCGGGCCGCAATGCGCCCGCCGAATTGAGTGCCGTTTTCAGCCCGTATGTCGAGGCGATTCTGGCCGCGCGTGAGCGGCACTGATTCCACCACTGGGAAATTGACCGTTTGCGGCGAGTATGCCCTGATCATGACCCCATGTGAAGGTGCTGAAAAACCAACTGCCAGGCATGTAACGGTTGCCATTCTTTCGCCGCCAAGCTGCTGTGTAACGGACGTAAGGTCTGTATGTATTGTCATGCGTCGGAGTTAGGGAACTTATTTAGCGGGGCAAACGTGCAAGCGGTTGGCAAACCGGCGGGGTCGCCCGACCCCAAACGCCATCTGTGGGTTCTCGGGCTGATCGCTCCTGCGATCGCGTTGTTGCCGTCGCAGCTGGTTTTGCGTACCGGCACCCCGGTCTTCTGGTGGATCGGGCCGATCATCGTGTTGATCGTCATCCCGGTGCTGGACTGGGTGGTCGGTGTGGACGGCAGCAATCCTCGCGACGAGGATTACGAGCTGCTGTCCAACGATCGGTACTACCGGTGGTGCACCTATCTGTTCCTGCCGGTTCAGTTGGTCGGCCTGGTCATCGCCGCCGTCATGTGGTCGGGCGACGAGCTGGCCGTGGTCGACAAGCTCGGGCTGGCAATGACTCTCGGGTTCGTCAGCGGTATCGGCATCAACGCGGCGCATGAACTGGGACATCGGGTCGAACATCTGGAGCGCTGGTTGGCCAAACTTTCGCTGGCGCAATCCGGATACGGACACTTCTTCGTCGAGCACAACCGCGGCCATCACGCACGCGTGGCCACGCCGGAGGATCCGGCCAGCGCCAGGTTGGGTGAATCGCTCTGGGAGTTCTTGCCGCGCAGCATTTCCGGCGGATACCGCTCTGCCATCCGACTCGAACGCGAGCGCCTGACCCGTAAGGGCAAGCGCTGGTTCAGCCTGGACAACCACATCCTGCAGGCGTGGGGTATGAGTGTGGTGCTGTTCGGCACGCTGCTGTCGATCTTCGGCTGGCGCGTGCTGCCGTATCTGGCGCTGCAGGCGGTGATCGGCGTCGTGCTGCTGGAGACGGTGAACTACATCGAGCACTACGGACTGCTGCGGGCCCGCCGACCCAATGGCCTCTATGTGCGCTGCTCGCCGCGCGACAGCTGGAACAGCGACCATCTGGTCACCAACATCTTCCTGTTCCACCTGCAGCGGCACAGCGACCACCACGCCAATCCGGGCCGCCGGTATCAGACCCTGCGCAGTTCGATGCAGGCGCCGCAACTGCCCGCCGGATACCTGTCCATGATCGTGTTCGCGGCCATCCCGCCGCTGTGGCGACACATCATGGATCACCGCGTACTGGCACATTACGGCGGCGACATCACCCTCGCGAATATCCAGCCGCGCAAGCGCCGTCGGATCCTGATGTCCTATGGCGTGACCGCGTAGTCCGGCGGGTGTACTGAGCGGTTAGCCTTGACCCGGTACTGACGAACCAGGAGAGGCTGATAGAGGCAGATGACGACCTCAGAACTTCCCGCACGCACGTCCCTGATCGCCGATGTCCGAAACGGCATCGATTACAAGGTGGCGGATCTGTCGCTGGCCGAATTCGGTCGCAAGGAGATCCGCCTCGCCGAGCACGAGATGCCCGGTCTGATGGCGCTGCGCCGCGAGTACGCGGAGGTGCTGCCGCTGAAGGGTGCCCGCATCTCCGGTTCGCTGCACATGACCATCCAGACCGCCGTGCTGATCGAGACGCTGACCGCGCTGGGCGCCGAGGTCCGCTGGGCCTCCTGCAACATCTTCTCCACCCAGGACCACGCCGCCGCGGCGGTCGTCGTCGGACCGCACGGCACCGTGGACGAGCCCAAGGGCACCCCCGTCTTCGCCTGGAAGGGCGAGACCCTGGAGGAGTACTGGTGGGCCGCCGAGCAGATGCTGACCTGGCCGGGTGAGCCTGCCAATATGATCCTCGACGACGGCGGTGACGCCACCATGCTGGTGCTGCGCGGCGCGCAGTTCGAGAAGGCGGGCGTGGTGCCGCCGGAGGACGAGGACCACTCGACCGAGTACAAGGTCTTCCTGAACCTGCTGCGCGAGCGCTTCGAAACCGATAAGACCAAGTGGGGCAAGATCGCCGCATCGGTGCAGGGCGTCACCGAGGAGACCACCACCGGCGTGCTGCGGCTCTACCAGTTCGCGGCGGCGGGTGAGCTGGTGTTCCCGGCGATCAATGTCAACGACTCGGTCACCAAGTCCAAGTTCGACAACAAGTACGGCACCCGCCACTCGCTCATCGACGGAATCAACCGGGGCACCGACGTTTTGATCGGTGGCAAGAAGGTACTGATCTGCGGCTACGGCGACGTCGGCAAGGGCTGCGCGGAATCGCTTGCGGGACAGGGCGCCCGGGTACAGGTCACCGAAATCGATCCGATCAACGCACTGCAGGCGCTGATGGACGGCTACGACGTCGTCACCGTCGAGCAGGCGATCGGCCAGGCCGATATCGTCATCACCTCGACCGGCAACAAGGACATCATCACCCTCGATCACATGAAGGCGATGAAGGACCAGGCCATCCTCGGCAACATCGGTCACTTCGACAACGAGATCGATATGGCGGCGCTGGAGCGTTCCGGCGCAACGAAATTGAATATCAAGCCGCAGGTCGACCTGTGGACGTTCAAAGAGTCCGGCAAGTCCATCATCGTGCTGTCCGAGGGCCGACTGCTGAATCTCGGCAATGCCACCGGACATCCGTCGTTCGTGATGTCGAACAGCTTCTCCAATCAGGTGATCGCGCAGATCGAACTGTGGACCAAGCCGGAGGAGTACGACAACGAGGTCTACCGCCTGCCCAAGCATCTGGACGAGAAGGTCGCGCGCATCCACGTCGAGGCGCTCGGCGGCACGCTGACCAAGCTCACCAAGGATCAGGCCGAGTACATCGGCGTCGACGTCGAGGGCCCCTACAAGCCCGACCACTACCGCTACTGAGCCGCGGCCGGTAGCACCGAAAAGGCCTGCGCCCCGCCGACCGAGCCCGGTCGGCGGGGTGCTGTCATTCGGTGTCGTGGCCTGGCGGTAGCCTGCTCGCCATGGGAGTGTTGGTTGCGGTCGAGGGCCTCGACGGCGCTGGGAAGCGGACGCTGATCGACAGCGTTGTCGCGAACCTGCGCGCGCGGGGTCTGCGTGCGCAAACACTTGCGTTTCCACGTTATGACCAGTCCATCCACGCCGATCTCGCGGCCGAGGCATTGCGTGGCGCTCATGGCGATCTCGCCGATTCGGTGCACGGCATGGCACTGATGTTCGCACTCGATCGGGCGGCGGCTCGCGATGACCTGTCGAAGTTGTTGGCCGACAACGACATCGTGATCCTGGACCGCTATGTGGCCTCCAATGCCGCGTATTCGGCTGCCCGCCTGCATCAGTCGGCCGACGGCGAAATCGTGCGCTGGGTGGGCGAATTGGAGTTCGGTCGGTTCGAGCTGCCGGTGCCGACGCTGCAGCTGTTGCTGGACGTGCCGACCGACGTCGCGGCCGAGCGTGCCAGGCTGCGTGGCGAACTCGACGACAGTCGCGCCCTCGATGCCTACGAGCGCGACGGCGGACTACAGCGACGCACCGGCGAGGTGTACCGTGAGCTGGCCGAACGGGACTGGTACGGGCCGTGGTCGAGATACCGATCCGGTGACGATCCGGCGACGCTCACTACTCGTTTGGTCGAAATTGTTGCCGGATAAGGTTGGATGTGCGGCGGGATTGCACCAGTGTTGGCGTGGCGGCCCGTTCCGAGCGCGAGAGATGACAACATAGTACTTATGAAGCCGAAGATTCTGGTCGTCGACGACGATATGGCACTCGCTGAGATGCTGACGATCGTCTTGCGCGGGGAAGGGTTCGACCCGCATGTGGTCGGCGACGGCACGCAGGCGCTGGCGGCGGTTCGGGAGATTCGTCCCGATCTGGTGCTGCTCGACCTGATGCTGCCGGGCATGAACGGTATCGACGTATGCCGGGTGCTGCGGGCCGACTCCGGAGTTCCGATCGTGATGCTCACGGCGAAGACCGATACGGTCGACGTCGTGCTCGGTCTGGAGTCCGGAGCCGACGATTACATCGTCAAGCCCTTCAAGCCGAAGGAACTCGTCGCCCGGGTGCGTGCCCGCCTACGACGCACCGAGGAAGAGCCCGCCGAGCTGCTCTCCATCGCCGATATCGTCATCGATGTGCCCGCGCACAAGGTGACCCGCGGCGGTGCGCAGATCTCGCTGACGCCGCTGGAGTTCGATCTGCTCGTCGCGCTGGCCCGCAAGCCGCGCCAGGTCTTCACCCGTGAAGTACTGCTCGAACAGGTCTGGGGCTACCGGCACGCGGCCGATACCCGCCTGGTGAACGTGCACGTACAGCGGTTGCGCGCGAAGGTCGAGAAGGATCCGGAGAATCCGGAGATCGTGCTGACCGTCCGGGGTGTTGGCTACAAGGCCGGACCGCCGTGAGCGAGCGCAGCGAGCGAACGAGAAGGCACAGCCGAGCACTCGCTCGTGGCGGAGCCGAGCGCCAGCGAGGCGCAGCCATGAGCGAGCGAAGCGAGCGAACCAAAGACACAGCGTTCGCGAGAACGGCGCAGCCGAGCGCCAGCGAGGCGAAGCCGTGATCGGTGGCGATGCGGATCGTTCGACTGCCTCGCCCGGTCTGGTGCAGCGTCTCGAACGATCCCTCGCGCCGGTGGTCGCTTGGCTCAAGGAGGTCGGCAGCGCCCTCGGCCATGTTTGGCGGCGTTCGCTGCAGTTGCGCGTCATCGTGTCCACACTCACCCTGTCGCTGATCGTCATCACGATCCTGGGTGTGGTGCTGACCAGTCAGATCACCGATCGATTGATCGACGCGAAGATCAACGGCGCGGTCGAGGAGATGGATCGCGCCCGCAATACGGTGGAGAGCCAGCTGGCCGGTGTGCACGATATCGGCACCCAGCAGCAGCGTCTGATCGATGCCCGCAATGCGCTGTCCAACCGCGGTGGGACCGGCCAATCCACCGGTGTGGCAGGCAGTTTCGATTCGGCGCTGAGCATTGTCGGCGGTACGCCGCAGCAGCAGATCTCGACCGGGCCGATCCAGGAGGTGCCCGAGGAACTGCGCCGGTTCGTCGCGCGCAACCAGGTCAGCTACCAGTTCGCCACGGTCGCGGATCCGGACGGCTACCACGGCCGGGCGCTGATCATCGGCAGCCCGAGCGCGGAGATCCCGACGCTGCAGATCTACCTGATCTTTCCGCTGGCCAATGAGGAGCGCAGCCTGTCGCTGATGCGCGGCACCATGATGATCGGCGGCATCGTGCTGTTGGTGCTGTTGGCCGCGATCACCGCACTGGTCACCCGGCAGGTGGTGCTGCCGATCCGCTCGGCCGCGCGGATCGCGGGCCGCTTCGCCGACGGCAGGCTCAAGGAACGCATGCTGGTGCGCGGCGAGGACGATATGGCGCGGCTGGCCCAAGCCTTCAACGAGATGGCCGAGAGTCTGTCCAACCAGATCAACGAGTTGGCGGAGTTCGGAAATCTGCAGCGCCGCTTCACCTCCGATGTCAGCCACGAGCTGCGCACCCCGTTGACCACCGTCCGGATGGCCGCGGATCTCATCCACGGCAGCAGCGACGATCTCGATCCAGCGCTGGCCCGCAGCTCCGAACTGCTGGTCACCGAACTCGACCGCTTCGAGGGTCTGCTCAACGATCTGCTCGAGATCAGCCGCCACGATGCCGGTGTGGCCGAACTGCAGATCGAATCGCTGGACGTGCGGATGTGCGCGCGGGCGGCGATCTCCACCGTGCGGCATCTGGCCAAGGAATCCGGTGTCGAGGTGGTCATCGACATGCCGGATGAGCCGCTGGTCGCCGAGGTCGATCCGCGCCGGGTGGAGCGGGTGCTGCGCAATCTGCTGGCCAATGCGATCGACCACAGCGAGGGCAAGCCGGTGCTGATCCGGATGCGCGGTGATGTCGAGGCCAATGCGGTCGCGGTCATCGTGCGCGATCAGGGTGTGGGCCTGCGTCCTGGTGAGGAGAAGTTGGTCTTCAACCGGTTCTGGCGCTCGGATCCGTCCCGGATGCGGCGCTCCGGCGGCACCGGGCTCGGTCTGTCGATCAGCGTCGAGGACGCGAATCTGCACGAGGGCAAACTCGAGGCGTGGGGCGAGCTCGGTATCGGCGCGAGCTTCCGGCTCACCCTGCCGCTGGTGCGCGGCAAGAAGATGGGTGCGAGCCCGCTGCCGCTGGAACCGGTGCTGCGCAAGGCATTGCCCGCGCCGCGGGTCGGTCCGGAACCGGCCGGGGATCCCGACACCGATGGGACGGAAACCGAAGCGACGGTCACGGACTTGTCGATGATCCGCGTCGAGACCAACGGTGGCGAATCGGTCCCGAGCGAAACCGATCCGGTCGCGGCGGATGTCGACGCGGCGGATGCGAGCGACTCGAACGGCGTCGGTTCGATCGGATCCGTACCCATCAACGGCACCGGACCGGAGGCCGAGGAAACCGAATCCACCGAACCGAAGCAGACCGGGCACAGCGTGCCGGGTGACGGCGGAGACGTACAGTCATGAGGATGCGTAGCTGGTATCCGAGGCGCACAACGCTGCGGCTGTCCGTGCTCGGCGCGGCTGCCGTGGCCGCGCTGTTGGTGCTCACCGGGTGCGCGAGCCTGCCGGAATCCTCCGCTCCGCAGGCACTCGGCACCATCAATCGCCAGCCCACCTCCGACGGTCCGCCGCCGCCCATCGGCGGTCGCGACCCGGACCTGCTGCTGCGCGATTTTCTGCAGGCCACCGCCGATCCGGCCAACCGGCATGCGGCCGCACGGCAGTACATGACACAGTCGGCGGCGTCCCAGTGGGACGACAGGGCGGGCACGCTGATCGTGGATAGGGCCGATACCCTGCGCGAATCGCGTTCGGGCGATAAGGCGACCTATGTGATCCGGGCGCACAAGGTCGGCGAGCTGGCCGCCGACGGCGCCTATCGGGCCATCGACGCTCCCTTGGAAAACAAGATCGAAATGTCCAAGGTCGACGGTGAATGGCGCATCGATGAGCTGCCCGACGGCGTGGTGATGGAGCAGACCGCCTTCGCCAAGTCCTACCGCCGCTACGTCCTGTACTTCGTCGACCCGACCGGCACCACTGTCGTGCCGGATCTGCGCTGGATTTCGGTGGCCAAGAATCAGCTGGCCCAGCGCCTGCTCGGTCTGCTGGCCGAGGGGACCCAGCCCGCGCTCGCCTCGGTCGTGCGCAATGAGCTCGCACCACCGGTGAGCCTGCGTGGCCCGATAACCAAACCGAACAACGACAACAACGATGTCGGTGTCGGGCTCGGCGGGGTGCGCATCGACTTCGCCGGTGCTTCCGGGCTGTCCCCGCGCGATAAGGAGCTGTTGGCCGGACAGGTGGTGCTCACGCTCGCGGGCGCGGAAATCCTCGGCCCGTACATGCTGCTCGCCGACGGCAAACCGTTCGACGACCGCTTCGCCGCCAATGGATGGTCGGTCGCCGATGTCGAACAGCTGAGCCCAGCTGTCTACGCGCGCAACCAGATCGGGCTGCACGCACTGCGCAACGGCTCGCTGGTGCAGGTCGCCGACAGCGGGATGGTCACCCCGCCCGGCTACTTCGGCGCGGTGAACAATCTGCAGTCGGTAGGGCTCTCCCCGGACGGTCAATTGGTCGCCGCGGTCGCCGACGCCGGGCGTCCGCCACCGGAGCCGCCGCGCACATTGATGGTCGGCAGCTACGGCGGTAACGCCTTCCCGGTCGCGGAGGGCTCCACCATCAGCCGACCGTCCTGGAATGCCGACGGCACCGCCGCCTGGGCGGTGATAGATGGCGAGCGGGTCATCCGCGCGGTTACCGATCGCGCCACCGGAAACGTCTCGGTACAGGACGTGGATATCTCGGCGCTGATGGCCTCGGCACAGGGATCGCCGCTGCGACTGCCGATCACCGAGTTGCGGATCTCGCGCACCGGCGTGCGCGCGGCGCTCATCGCCGACGGCAAGGTCTATGTGGCCGTGGTCGAACGACGCCCGGACGGCAAATACGCGCTCACCTCACCGGTCCAACTAGCGCTCACACTCAGCACACGGGCGGTGTCGTTGAGCTGGCTCACCGCGGAAACCATCGTCATCGCGCGGGAGGGCAATGTCGATCCGCTGACGACTGTCTCGATCGACGGATCGCAGCCGACGCCGCAGATCAGCCAGAATCTGACCGCACCCGTTCGGGTGGTCAGTGCCTCTTCGGAAGCCGAATACGTGGGAGATTCGCGCGCGGTGTTGCAACTCCAATACAGCGAGCAGACCTCCGACCGGTTCTGGCGCGAGGTGCCCGGCCTCAATGGCGACAACTCCGTCCCGGTGCTTCCCGGCTGATCTTCGGCACCGAAACGAGTACCGCGACACCGGCATTCGCGAATCTGTCGGTGGGTGGGCGCAGACTCGGGCGATGCGAACCCTGGTGGATCTGATCCTGGCCAACGCCTGTGCCGGATGCGGTGCGGTCGGGGTGGGCTGGTGTGCGGACTGTGCCGCGACCCTGCGGCGGCCGCCGATGCGGGTGCGGCCGCGCACCGATCCGGGCGTGCCGTGCTGGGCGCTCGCGGCGTATGCGGGTCCGGCGCGGCGGGCGGTGCTCGCGGCGAAGGAGCACGGGCGTCGTGATCTGGCCGAGCCATTGGGGCTGGCGCTTGCCGACGGTCTGGCGCGGCTGCGCGATGACCGGCGGCCGCTGATATTGATCCCGGCACCGAGTCGGCGGGCGGCCGCGCGCCGCCGTGGCGGGGATCCGGTGCTGCGCACGACGTGGGCGGCGGCGCGGTGGCTGCCCGATAGCCGGGTGATACCGATGTTGCGGGTGTGGTGGGGTGTGCGCGATTCGGTGGGCTTGACAGTCGGTGAGCGCCAACACAATCTGCGCGGTCGGATCATGGCTCGGCCCGGTGCCGGAGCCGGGTCCGAAATCGCGGCGAATGCCGAGGTTGTACTGGTCGACGATGTGCTCACGACCGGCGCTACGGCCCGCGAATCGGTGCGTGCACTCGACCGGATAGCGGTGCCGGTACGTGCGGTGTTGGTGACGTGTTCGGCTTGACTCCGGGAAATTTGCGTGAACAGTGGCGGACCGCCCGTCGACGTACTAGCGTCGCGATCACACACCCGAACCGGGAGTTTGGAGGTGGCGCCTCGGACATCATGTGCCGAGAGATTGTCTATCGGCACGGCTCATCCCGCCGCACGCACGCTGGTCTGTGCGGCCATATCCGGGAGGTACGCGTGACGACTTCTTCACGACCTTCAGTGAAAGACGCCCTCGCTGTGAAAGAAACACAGGCCTCGGTGCTGGATGAAAGCACCCTGGATGCGACAGAGCAAACCACAGCGGACCGACCTCGCGCGCCGCGCGGCGATGTCGTGGTGAAGGGCCGCAATGTGGAGGTTCCCGACCATTTCCGAATTTACGTCGCGGAGAAACTCTCCCGTGTCGAACGCTTCGATCCGTCGATATTCATCTTCGATGTGGAGTTGTTCCACGAACGCAATCGTCGTCAGCGCAAAGCCTGCCAACGCGTCGAGATCACCGCACGCGGTAAGGGCCCGGTCGTCCGGGCGGAGGCATGTGCGGACAGCTTCTACGCTGCCCTCGAATCGGTGACCGCGAAGCTGGAGAGCCGACTGCGTCGGACCAAAGATCGCCGCCGCGTCCATTACGGGGACAAGACCCCGGTGTCGGTGGCCGAGGCGACCGCCGATCTGATCGATGACTCACTGTTCGCACAGGCTGAGGGCGCCACCGCCCACGAGCATCCCGAGGCCGAACGCGGTCGGCCCGAAACCGAGCCCGCGGATTACGCGGCCGGGCCCGGCCATATCGTCCGAACCAAGGTCCATTCCGCGACCCCGATGTCGGTCGACGATGCCCTCTACCAGATGGAGCTGGTCGGCCACGACTTCTTCCTCTTCCAAGACAAAGAGACCGATCGACCGTCGGTCGTCTACCGTCGCCACGCATTCGACTACGGCCTGATCCGGCTCGCGTAGTACCGCCCTTACCCTTGTTCTCCGGGCATTCAGCAGATGAGCTGAATGCCCGGAGAACATTGTTATGTGGCTGCGCGGCAACTGATTTCGTCAGCGGGTGACTCATCGGGCACGCCCGAACCTCGGCGAGGCTATCGACCGCCGGTCCGCGACGACGCTCCCCGGCCTGAGGTTCGGGGAGGTGGGGGAGAAGAAGGTTCTCGGTCTACGGTCGCCGGACCGGTTGATCCGTGCGATGGATGAGCGCGGTCAGCGTGGCGAGATCGACATCGGATCCGCGCAGCGCGATGCTGGCGACATTGGCATCGCGCATGGTGGCCAGCAATTCGAGTTCCCGATCGATCGCGGCCGCCGCCGCGCCCGTGGTGGTCAGATAGTCGGCGCTCACGCCGAAGCACTGTGCGATGGCGGTGAGCAGGTCGGATCCGACCGGCGCGGAATCGAATTCGCCGCGCCGCAGCCGGTCGAGCTGGTCCGCCGCAACGGTGCGGCCCAGTTGCGCGCCGACCTGTTCGGCCACCGCGGCCGTCGTGCGCTCGGGCTCCGAGCGCGGGTGCACGGTCGCGAATAGTCGATTCACCTTGTGGCTGAGCGTCAGTCGCGCTCGGTTCATCGCATCGTCGGTCATCTGTACTGCCCTCTACTGCTTGCCGTTTCGAATCGATGCCGCGCCGGGATTGGCCGCCAGCCAGCGTGCGCGGAAGCGGCCCTCGGTACCGGCGTCCACATCCTCCGCGCGTCCGGCTAGCCAGCGCCGATAGCGGCGTTCCTCCAGGTCGGCGGGATCGCTGGACTCGGCGGGCACATCGAGCAGATGTGCGAACGCCATCGCGACCAAGGGGTGCAGGGTTTTGCCGGGTCCGCCGTTGCGTTCCAGCATCGCGGTGGCGTAGCGCGCGGACAGCCGCGAGACGACCCCGTTGAGCTCCGAGATGGCCGACACCACATGGGGTTCGGTGGTCCGGCCGCGCTCGACCGCATCATTGAGCCGACCGGCTGCGGCGAGCAGTCCGGTCAGGTCGGAGAGTTCGAAGCGGATCGAATCGGGTCCGGAGACGATCGACTCGTCGGTGCTCGGGGTGTGCGGCGCGACCTCGCGCGCGGTCGGATCGCCGCCCGCATAGGTGCGCGCCGCACTGCCGGGCAGCCAGCGCAGCGGCGCGTCGAGTTTGTTCAGGGTGTGCGTGCTGATGGTCGCATCGCCGTCTTCGATCTTGCGGATCGTCGGCGCCGAGGGCCCTCCCAGATCGCCGATCTGCATCTGGGTGAGGCCGAGTTCGTCCCGGCGTTCCTTGATGATTCGGCCGAAGCGCTTATGTCGCGACAGCTCCGAAGGGCTTTGCATAGTGAGCCTCATGCTAGGGCTTTTTGGGACAAAAGCCAACTTCATAGAAAAGATTTGAAAAACTAATAGAAAGATTGCTACTGTTTCCTCGCGCCGAGCGTGTGTCGACGTCGACCTAGCGAGTTCCGGGACGAGCAGGGGCGTTCGCCGGGACGGGCGCTGCTCATCCGCCTCCCGGGTCTTTTGCCACGGGTGCCCCGACAGCGTCGTCGTGGGCGGCGGTTGAGTGCCGGACTCGCTTTCGGGCGTGCCCGATGAGTTACCGATGTGCTTGTGAAATCAGGGCACAGCGGTCGGTTGAGAATGCCCGGCTCAGCGGCGATGGAGGGGATCGCTGAGCCGGGTCCTCCCGGGTCTGGACCTCGAACTTACTTCCGAGTAAGTTTGTGGGTCAGATCTCTCGAGGAGGAAATCCCGTGGCTACCAGTGCTGCTCGCCGTGCCGTCATCGTTTCCGGTGCGCGGACGCCCTTCGTCAAGGCGTTCAGCGAATACACGCGGATGGATTCGATCGCGCTGGCCGATGCCGCGGTGCGTGGGTTGCTGGAGCGGACCGGGCTGCCCGGTGCGCAGGTGCAGGCGATCGTGTGGGGTGGGGTGATTCTGCCGAGTGCCGCGCCGAATATCGCGCGGGAGATCGCCCTGGATCTCGGTCTCGACCCCGGGTGTGAGGGCTACACGGTGACGCGCGCGTGCGCCTCCGGACTTCAGGCGATCACCTCGGCGGTGGCGGCGATCGAGCGCGGCGAATACGACATCATGATCGCCGGTGGCAGCGATTCGACCAGCAATGCCGAGGTGAAGTTGCCGCAGAAGCTGGTGCATGCCGGTGCGCCGCTGGCACTGGGCAAGCCGAAGCCGAAGGACTATCTCGCGGCGGCGCGCCGGCTCGCGCCCTTCACCGATCTGCTGCCGAGCCGACCGAAAATCGCCGAACGCACCACGGGTGAGGTGATGGGGGAGTCGGCCGAGAAGATGGCCCGCATCCACGGGATAAGTCGGGCGGATCAGGACGAATTCGCGGCGCGCTCACACCACCGGGCCGCCGCGGCGATCGACTCCGGCCGCTTCGACGACGAGGTGCTGCGGGTGCGCACTCCGGACGGCGCGGATGTCACGCGCGACGGAATTGTGCGCGCGAATACCAGTGTCGAGAAGTTGGCGAAGCTGAAGCCGGTCTTCGCCAGCGACGGCAGCGTGACCGCGGGCAATGCCAGCCCACTCACCGACGGCGCGTCCGCGGTGCTGCTGATGAGCGAGGAGCGGGCGCATGCCCTCGGCTACCGTCCGCTGGCCGCCTTCCGCTCCTGGAGCTACGTCAGCGTCGATCCCACCGATCAGGTGCTGATCGGTCCGGCCATCTCCATGCCGCGCGCCCTCGACAAGGCCGGAATGTCGCTCGGCGATGTCGATTTCGTCGATATCCACGAGGCCTTCGCGGCCCAGACACTGTCTGTCCTGGCTGCGCTGAACAGCGACGAATGGGCCAAGACCCGTCTCGATCGCGATACCGCGGTCGGCGAGGTCGATATGGACAAGCTAAATGTGCACGGCGGTTCGCTTTCCCTCGGACATCCGTTCGGCGCGACCGGCGCACGCATGGTCACCACCATGGCCAACGAGTTGGCCCGCACCGGAAAGAACACCGCCCTGCTCGGCATCTGCGCCGCAGGCGGCATCGGCGCATCGGCGGTCCTGGAACGAGTCTGACCGCCAGGCGCTCCCCGCTCCGGATCCGGTTGCGTCAGGACATATTGGCTGTCGCATAAGCAGTGGTGGCCTCGCACAGGCTATAGGTTGTGCGAGGTAGTCAAAACCTTTGCGGCAGTGGGGGTCAGGCGCGGAAGGTTTCTTGGTGGACGGCTTCGGTTAGGGGGCGGCGGGTGCGCCAGCCGAAGCGTTCGAGGTCGGGTACGTGTTGGAATTCGTGTACCGGGCCTATGCAGAGCCAGGCGACGGGGCGGATGTGGTCGGGTAGGCCGACCAGGTCGGTCAGGAATTCGGGGTCGTAGAAGGAGACCCAGCCGACGCCGATGTGCTCGGCGGTGGCGGCCAGCCAGAGGTTCTGGATGGCGAGGACCGCCGAGTAGATGCCGGTTTCGGGGATGGTGGCGCGGCCGAGGACCTGCGGGCCGCCGCGGTCGTGGTCGTAGGTGACCACGATGCCGGTGCCGCTCTCGGTAATGCCTTCGATCTTGATCGGCTCGAAGGTCGCCGCCCGCTCCGGCGGCAGGGCGTCCCGGAACTCGATCCGCTTCTGCGCGACGTGGTCCGCGAACTTCCGCAGCGTCGCCTCCTCGCGCACCACCACGAAGTCCCACGGCTGTGAGTTGCCGACACTGGGCGCGCGATGTGCGGCGTCGAGAATCCGCCAGAGCGTCGCATCATCGACGAGGTCACCGGTGAACTCGGCCCGTACATCGCGCCGCATCCGGATGGCCTCGTAAACGCTCAGATCTTCAGCACACACGCCATCAGTCAACCAGCCGCAACCGGCGCTCCTGCCGAGGCCCAGGGGTACTGCCAGCGCGCTGTGCCCGGATTCGATATGCCCATCGAAAGGCGAAGGCGCCCACGGGCTTCCGTGGGCGCCTTCGACGACATCCGAGCTGAGGCGATCGTGGCCGCCACGAAGGAAATCCCGTCCCGGGACAGCCACCCGAACTCGCGTCAGCCGACGGCCGCGGCCCGACGGGCGAACCGGCGGCGGCCATCCTGCAGCGCGGTGCGCAGCCCGCGACGCTTACCGCTCACCGGGTCGAAGCTCGGCATAGTGGCGCCGTCGAATTTGCGCTCCGAGGCGGTCTCGGGGGCGTCGTCGGGGGTCGCGCGCAGGTACTTGTTCGGCAGTGCCAGCTTCAGGATGGTGCGCCAGGCCTTGAAGTACTGGACCGGAAGCGAGCCGGTGGTGTAGGGCAGGTCGTACTTCTCGGCCAGCGCGCGCACCCGCACCGCGATATCGGCGTAGCGGTTGCTCGGCAGATCCGGGAACAGGTGGTGTTCGATCTGATGGCTCAGATTGCCGGTCATGAAGTGCATGACCGGACCGCCGGAGATATTGGCGCTGCCCAGCATCTGGCGCAGATACCACTGGCCCTTGGATTCGCCATCGATATCGGCCTTGGTGAATTTCTCCGCGCCGTCGGGGAAGTGGCCGCAGAAGATGACCGCATTGGTCCAGACATTGCGGATGATAT
The DNA here is from genome assembly GCF_001612725.1 of Nocardia anaemiae NBRC 100462. Taxonomy (GTDB): domain Bacteria; phylum Actinomycetota; class Actinomycetes; order Mycobacteriales; family Mycobacteriaceae; genus Nocardia; species Nocardia anaemiae. The sequence continues at coordinate 122,513 of NZ_BDAZ01000014.1, forward strand.
TGGCGGTCAGGTTCGCGGTGAGCGTCGAGAAGAAGGCGGGCCCGGTGAGCAGCGGGAACAGCAGGTAATCCTTGCCGACCTGCTTGCCGATCTTGACCAGCACCTCGCGGCGCTTGACCTCGAATGCCGCCCGCTCCGGCGAGCCCTCCTTCAGCCGGTGCACCTTGCCCAGCTCCAGATGCTGGATCGCGACGCCGTATTCGAAGAACAGCTGCAGCACCAGGTTGTAGACCGGATTGCCGATATTGAACGGCTTCCACCGCTGATCCCGGGTGACGCGCAGCAGACCGTAGCCGATGTCGTCGTCCATGCCGAGCACATTGGTGTACTTGTGGTGCAGGTAGTTGTGCGTCTGCTTCCAGTGCTTGGACGGGCCGGTGTTATCCCATTCCCAGGTGCTGGAGTGGACTTCCGGATCGTTCATCCAGTCCCACTGCCCGTGCATGACGTTGTGCCCGATCTCCATATTCTCGATGATCTTGGCCGTGCTGAGCAGGGCCACACCGGCGAGCCAGGCGGGCGGCAGGAAACTGGCGAACAGCACCGCGCGGCCGCTGATCTCGAGCGCACGCTGCAGGCGGATGACATTGCGGATATACCGCGCGTCCCGAGCACCGCGCGTGGACTCGATATCGCGCCGGATCGCGTCGAACTCCGCACCGAGCGCCTCCACATCGGCCTCGGTGAGGTGCGCGTATTCCTTGACATCCGAGATCGCCATGGGGCTACAGTACCGTAAGTTACGAGACCGTAGGTTGCGAGCAGCGGCTCCGAGCTGTGGCAAATCCCCCATTGCGAATGTGACCGGGGGATGCTAGCTCATCGGCGGCGTCGGATACGCCGGATCGCCCGCTCCCGCATGGCCTTTCGCTGCAGTGTCGCCTTCTCCTGACGTGCCTTTTCCTGCAGCGTCACCTTGGCCTCGCGCAGCACTTCCTTCTCGTGCCGAGCTTTTTCCCGCAGCACCACCTTGGCCTCGTTGAGCGCCGAACGCAGGCCGCGACGCTTACCGGTCTCGGGGTCGACGGGCAGCCAGTGCGTCTCGTTCCACTTGTCGGCCCAGCGCTCGGCATTCGGCATCGACGGCATGGCGGGCAGTGAGACGCCCGCGAACTTGCGCTCCGAGGAGGTCTCCGGTGCGTCATCGGCGGTGCGCTTGAGAAAGCGGTCCGGCAGTGCGAGCTTGTGGATGGTCCGGAAGGCCAGCAGGTATTGCTTGCCGAGCGAGCCGGTGGTGTAGGGCAGGTCGTACTTGTCGCACAGTTCGCGGACCCGCTCGGCGATTTCCGGATACCGGTTGCTCGGCAGGTCGGGGAACAGGTGATGTTCGATCTGGTAGCAGAGGTTGCCGCTCATGAAGGCCATCGCGGGTCCGGCCTTGAAATTGGCGCTGCCCAGCATCTGGCGCAGATACCATTCGCCGCTGGTCTCGCCCTCGAGCTGTTCGATGGTGAATTTCTCCGCGCCGTCGGGGAAGTGGCCGCAGAAGATCACCGCGTAGGCCCAGAGGTTGCGCACCAGATTGGCGGTCGCGTTCGCCTTCAGCGTCGATGTGAACGCCGGTCCGGTGAGCGCGGGGTAGATCAGGAAGTCCTTGGCCACCTGACGGCCGATCTTGCGACCGAACTCCCTGTTCGGCTCCGACATCAGCTGTTTGGGCGGCGTGCCGAGGAGCTCCTTCTCGATGCTCCAGTCGTGCAGCGCGATACCCCATTCGAAGGTGGCCGCGAGCAGGATATTGGCCAGCGGCTGGATCAGATGGATCGGCCGCCACTGCTCGTCGCGGGTCATCCGCAGGATGCCGAAGCCGAGGTCCTCGTCCTTGCCGAGCACATTGGTGTAGGTGTGGTGCGAATAGTTGTGCGCCCGCCGCCACTGCGCCGAGGGGCCGGTCATATCCCACTCCCAAGTGCTGGAGTGGATTTCCGGATCGTTCATCCAGTCCCACTGCCCGTGGCTGATGTTGTGCCCGAGCTCCATGTTCTCGATGATCTTGGCGACCGAAAGCAGTGCCGTTCCGGTCAGCCAGGCCCACCGATTGCGGCTGCCGAACAGCACGCCGCGCGCGAGCACTTCCAGGCCGCGCTGCACCGCGATGGTGCGCCGGATGTACTTGGCATCACGCTCGCCGCGAGACAGCTCGACGGAGCGGCGGATGGAATCGAGTTCCTGCCCCAGTGTTTCGATGTCGGCCGCCGTGAGATGAGCGAACGCCTTGATATCGGTGATGGCCACCGGGGTCCTTTCCCTGACTGGATGTACCTCGAGGGTACCTGTCGGATCCCCCCGACGGGTTGTCTGCGAGTGTCGCTGTCTCAGACGTCGAGGGTGCAGTCGCCCGCGGCGGCCGAGATGCAGGTCTGCACCTTGTCGCCCTCGCGGCGCTCATCGCCATTGCGCAGATCGCGGGTATGTCCGGAAGCCAGTGTGACGACGCAGGTTTGGCAGATGCCCATCCGGCAGCCGAACGGCATCTGCACACCGGCGGATTCGCCCGCCTCCAGCAGACTGGTCGCGCCATCGACCTCGACAGTGCGACCGGTCTTGCCGAATGTCACGGTGCCACCCTCGCCGACGGCGGAGCGCTCGATCTCGAAGCGCTCGACATGCAGCCGGTCGCTGATGCCCGCCGCACGCCAGTGCTGTTCGATCTCGTCCAGCATGGCGGCCGGACCGCAGGCCCAGGTCTGGCGCGCACGCCAATCCGGGAACTGTTCGTCCAATGTGGTCAGGGAGAACCGCCCCTGCTCATCGGTGAGGTGCAGATGCGAGGAGAAGCTGGGGTGGCGATCGTGCAGATCACGCAGTTCGGCGCCGAACATCACATCGTCGCGGGTGCGCGCCGAGTGCACATGCACGACATCGGTGACCACATCGCGGCGATCCAGCGCGCGCAGCATGGCCATGACCGGGGTGATACCGCTACCCGCGGTGAGGAACAGCACCTTTTCCGGCGGCGGCGACGGCAGCACGAAACCGCCCTGCGGTGCGGCCAGCCGGACGATGGTGCCCGCGGCGACCCCGCTGACAAGGTGGCTGGACAGGAAGCCCTCGGGCATCGCCTTGACCGCGATGGAGATCAGGCGCTTGCCACGGTGTTCCGGATCGGTCCAGTTCGGCGGGCAGGTCAGCGAGTACGAGCGCCAGTGCCAGCGGCCGTCGACCAGGATGCCGATGCCGATGTACTGACCCGGCTCGTATTTCCAGTCGAAGCCCCACCCGGGCTTGATGACCAGGGTGGCCGAATCGGCGGTTTCCTTGCGCACCTCGACAATTCGGCCGCGCAGCTCACGCGCCGACCACAGCGGATTCGCCAGGTGCAGATAGTCGTCGGGCAGCAGTGGCGTGGTGACGCGGGCGACGGCGCCGCGCAGCACGTTCAGCCGTCCACCGCGTTCGGCGACTTCCGCCGCCGGAGCCTCCAGCCACTCCCGGACCGTGCGCACCGAGAGTGCCGCTTTTTTCAAGACCATTGCCGTCGTTCGTCTCCCTGTCGTCGCGACCGGTGAGGCCGCCTCGCAGCCAGGTTACGGCATCGTAGGTTCGTACGGGATGCTGAGGCTGGTGCTACACCTCGCTGGCGCTCGGTTCCGCCGTGCCTCGGAGGGCGCTGTGTTTTGGTTCACTCGCTGGCGCTCGGCTCACAGCAATTCGAGCAGGAACGGCAGCTCCTGGGCGGCGTACCAGGCCAGCTGATGGTCCTCGGCATCCCCGAGCACGAATTCGGCATCGGCGTCGCCGAGGTCGGCGGCATCGACGACATCGACCGCCTTGGCCACCTCGGGTTCGGCCTCGGCCAGGTCGACGTGCACCGAGGCGATTCGGTCATAGCCGATCGGTCCGGCCAATCGGACCACCGCGTCGTCGAGGTCGGGGCGCAACTTCGCGCCGGTCACATCGGCGGCGATGACCGCACGCCGATAGACCGGGCTGTGGTAGGTGGTGGCCGGATCGTCGGCGTCCTCGTCCTCGTCGTCGGCCGCCTCGGTGGCCTCCTCGCGCTCGGCGGCCAGCAGGCGCAGCGCGGCCCGCGCGGCCTCGGCCATCGCCACTTCGGCCAATTCGTCGTCGTCACCGGAGGCGTAGGCCTCGCGCAGGGTCGGCGTGACCGCGAAGGCGGTGCCGCCTGCCGGGCGCAGTTCCCGGTTCGCGACGAGCTCGCGCAGCATCGGCACGGTGGCGGGGATATAGACCCGCATGGTGTTCTCAGACGCAGGCACCGAGCATCTCCTCCATGGACTCGTGCACCGACGCGGCCAGCACGCCGATATCGGCCATCGCGTCGCGATCGGCGTTGAGTCCGTAGAAGACGCGTCCGTCATAGGACGTGATCCCGATGCTCGAGGCCTGGTTGCGCAGCAGCGGCGACACCGGATACATCTCCAGCATCCGCGCGCCGCCGATATACATCGGGGTCTGCGGACCCGGTGCGTTGGTGATCACCAGATTGAACGTGTGCTCTGCGAACGTACTCGCCGCCCGCACACTCATCGCATGCAGGCTGGCCGGAGCGAAGCCGGACAGATGCACCAGGGTGCGCGCCCGCACCCCGCGCCGATGCCTGCTATTGGCCTCGGTGGCATGGGAGATGTGGGAAAGGCGCATCACCGGATTCGGTTCGCCGACCGGCAGATCGATCAGGAACGAGGAGACCTCGCTGGTCGGTTTCAGCTGGTCGTCGATGCCTTCGACGTAGACCGACATGGGCACCACCGCGCGCAGCACGGTCGATTCGGTGAGCGCCTCACCGCGCGAGAGCAGCCAATTGCGCAGCGCCCCGGTGACGACGGCCAGGATCGTATCGTTGATCGAGCATCCGAACCGCTTGCGGATCTTGCGGTAGTCGTCCAGATCCGTGCGCACCACATCGAAGCGGCGATTGCGCGAGGTCTTGGCGTTGAGCGGACTGTCAGGTGCGCCGACGGCGGCCGCGCGCACGGCCGAAACCATCGAATCCACCGCCTTGCCCGCGGCCTCGACCACGGAGAACGCGTGCGCGCTCGCGTCGCGGGCCACCTCGAGCGCTTCGCGCGGCTGCGCGGCCAACTGGGCCAGCGCGCCGATCATCAGTTCCATTTCGTTGGGTTCGCGCGGAGCCACCCAGGCGTCGTCGGCGATACCGCGCGGTGACGCGCTGACATCGAGGATGACGTGCCCGATCTCGAGTGCGGTCTCCCCGTCGACCAGCGCCGAATGGGTTTTGGTGAAGATCGCGGACCGGCCCTCCGCCAGGCCCTCGATGAAATACATCTCCCACAGCGGGCGGCTCTGGTCGAGCGGTCGCGACGCCAGCCGAGCCACCAGATCGTGTAGTTGGCAGTCGGTGCCCGGAGCGGGCAGTGCGGAGCGGCGGATGTGATAGGTGATATCGAAATGGCTGTCCTCCACCCAGACCGGGCGGCCGAGCGCGAATGGGATTTCGCGCACCTTCCTGCGATAGCGGGGGACAAGGGAAAGCCTGCTCTCCACCAGATCGACCAGTCCGTCGTAGTCGAGTGCCGTTTCCCCCTGTGCGGAATCGCTACCTCGGACGATCGCGAGAGAGCCGATATGGATCGGATTGCTGCTCGACTCGAGCCGATAGAACGACGCGTCCTGCGGCGTCAATCTCGTGATCACGCTGCCCGGTGCTCCTTCCGATGTGGCTCCCACCCGAGCCGTCTCACCGCCCATTGTGGTCGCCCACAACGGTTCGTCCTGCCCCCTGTGGCATATCCAGCGATATTCCCGCATCCCTTTACCCACGCCGTGGTTCCGTGGAAGGCTGCATTGTTCGAGACCGGAGGAACTCGATTCGCTCACATTAATCGGGGTGCCGTATCACGGATGCCTTTTGAGCCGCGCTGCCCCTTGGTGTCGTCATGTGCCGTCGGATAAAGGGTCGCCCCTGGTAGAGAGGGCTCGTGGCGTCCGGCACGACGAACGACTTACATCGTATGACACCGACGCTGAAACAGGTTCCGGTCCATCGGATTCCCACCCGCTCCGACGTGCGCCACACGGGTACGGTGAAAAGAAACGGCTGCCGCCTCGGCGGCAGCGGCGGATGCGGCGCTATGTCGCTGGTCATGGGCACCTACCATGGGTGCCGCATTACCATGAAGCGTGCTGCGGATTCCGCCATGCTCGGCGGGGGCCATGTGCACACTGCCCGCCCCGGGTGACGGCCGAACATTTGACACACCGACCAGAGGACTGACGAGACCCGTGCCTGCGCTGACACTGACGAGGTTGCTACGGATTGGTGAGGGACGCACGGTCAAGCGGCTCGCCCACCTCGCGGATGAGGTCCTCGCGCTCGGGCCCGAGTTCGAGGAGCTCACCGACCACGAGCTGCGCGCCAAGACCGACGAGTTCAAGGACCGCTACGCGGACGGCGAAACGCTGGACGATCTGCTATTGGAGGCGTTCGCGGTGGCCCGTGAGGCGTCCTGGCGGGTGCTGAACCAGAAGCACTACAAGGTGCAGATCATGGGTGGCGCGGCGCTGCACCTCGGCAATATCGCCGAGATGAAGACCGGTGAGGGCAAGACCCTGACCTGTGTGCTGCCCGCCTACCTCAACGCCATCTCCGGCGACGGCGTGCACGTGGTCACGGTCAACGACTACCTGGCCAAGCGCGATGCCGAGTGGATGGGCCGTGTGCACCGCTTCCTCGGGCTGAGCGTCGGCGTGATCCTGTCGGGTATGACCCCGGCCGAGCGTCGCGAGTCCTACAACTCCGACATCACCTACGGCACCAACAACGAATTCGGCTTCGACTACCTGCGCGACAATATGACCCATTCGCTGGACGATCTGGTCCAGCGCGGGCACAACTTCGCCGTGGTCGACGAGGTCGACTCCATCCTCATCGACGAGGCCCGCACCCCGCTGATCATCTCGGGTCCGGCCGACGCCTCCTCGAAGTGGTACGCCGAATTCGCCCGCATCGCACCGCTGTTGAAGAAGGACCTGCACTACGAGGTCGACATCAAGAAGCGCACCATCGGTGTGCACGAGGCGGGCGTGGAGTTCGTCGAGGATCAGCTCGGCATCGACAACCTCTACGAGGCGGCCAATTCGCCGCTGGTGAGCTATCTGAACAACGCCATCAAGGCCAAGGAGCTCTACCACCGGGACAAGGACTACATCGTCCGCGACGGCGAGGTCATCATCGTCGACGAATTCACCGGCCGCATCCTGGTCGGGCGCCGCTACAACGAGGGCATGCACCAGGCGATCGAGGCCAAGGAAGGCGTCGAGATCCAGCCGGAGAACCAGACTCTGGCCACCATCACGCTGCAGAACTACTTCCGCCTCTACGACAAGCTTTCCGGTATGACCGGTACCGCCGAGACCGAGGCCGCCGAGTTGCACCAGATCTACAGCCTGGGCGTGGTCCCGATCCCGACGAACAAGCCGATGATCCGCGCGGACCAGTCCGATCTGATCTACAAGACCGAAGAGGCCAAATTTGCGGCCGTGGTCGACGATGTCACCGAGCGGCACGAGAAGGGCCAACCGGTGCTGATCGGTACCACCAGCGTCGAGCGCTCGGAGTACCTGTCCAAGCAGTTCACCAAGCGCGGCATCGCGCACAACGTGCTGAACGCGAAGTTCCACGAGAAGGAAGCCGAGATCATCGCCGAGGCCGGTCGGCCGGGCGCGGTCACGGTCGCGACGAATATGGCCGGTCGTGGTACCGACGTCGTGCTGGGCGGTAACCCGGACATCATCACCGACATCATCCTGCGCAAGGAGGGGCTGGATCCGGTGGAGACGCCGGAGGAGTACCAGGCCGCCTGGTTGCCGACGCTGGAGCGGATCAAGGAGCAGACCGCCGAGGACGCCGATGCGGTGCGCGACGCGGGTGGTCTGTACGTGCTCGGTACCGAGCGGCACGAATCGCGGCGCATCGATAACCAGCTGCGCGGTCGTTCCGGTCGTCAGGGTGACCCGGGCGAGTCCCGGTTCTACCTGTCGCTGGGTGACGAGTTGATGCGGCGCTTCAACGGCGCCGCGCTCGAGGCCATCATGACCAGGCTCAACCTGCCCGATGATGTGCCGATCGAGGCGAAGATGGTCTCCAAGGCCATCAAGAGCGCGCAGACCCAGGTCGAGCAGCAGAACTTCGAGATCCGTAAGAACGTGCTCAAGTACGACGAGGTGATGAACCAGCAGCGCACCATCATCTACGGCGAGCGCAATCGGATCCTGCGCGGTGAGGATATGGAGGGCCAGGTCCAGGAGATGATCACCGACGTGATCACCGCCTATGTGGACGGCGCCACCGCCGAGGGTTACGTCGAGGACTGGGATCTGGACAAGCTGTGGACCGCGCTGAAGACGCTGTACCCGGTGAGCCTTGACTACAAGGAGCTGACCGGTGAGACCGGTATCGGCGAGGCGGGCGACCTGACCAAGGAAGAACTGATCGAAGCGCTGCTCGATGACGCGCACGACGCCTACGAGAAGCGCGAACAGCAGATCGATGGTCTGGCCGGTGCGGGTTCGATGCGCAATCTCGAACGCCAGGTACTGCTTTCGGTACTGGACCGCAAGTGGCGCGAGCACCTCTACGAGATGGATTACCTCAAGGAGGGCATCGGCCTGCGTGCCATGGCGCAGCGCGATCCGCTGGTCGAATACCAGCGCGAGGGCTTCGATATGTTCGCCGCGATGCTCGATGGCCTGAAGGAGGAGTCGGTCGGCTTCCTGTTCAACCTGCAGGTCGAGGTGCAGCAGCCGCAGCCCGAGGGGGTCGCGGTCGATCCGGGCCTGCGCTCGCCGGTCGGCGCCGCGCCGCAGCCACTGCCGACCCAGCAGGCCCCGGTCGCCAATGGTGCGCCCGCGGCCTTGCGCGCCAAGGGTATCGGTGATTCCCGGGCCAACAACGGCTTCCACTACTCGGGTCCGGACGAGGGCGGTCACGCGGCGGTGCACAGTGACGCCGAGGAGTACGGCGACGGCGGCACTCGCCGTGAGCGCCGCGAGGCGGCCCGCGCGCAGGCCAAGCCGAAGCGCGCACCGAAGTCGCGTCGTAGGCACTGATCGAGCCCCGAAGGCGCCCATCGACCGCGTGGTCCATGGGCGCCTTCGTCGTCCGCGAAGCGGCCACGACGGGTGATGCGGCGGAGTAGCTTACGAAGCGTGGATCGGGACGCTGTCGAGAAATGGGTCGCTGGTTATGAACGGGCCTGGCGGGCGCCGGGTACCGCGATGCTCGGGGAGTTGTTCGCCCGCGATGTCGAATATCTGGTGTCGCCGTGGGCGGAACCCATTGTCGGTCTCGAACCGCTCGGGGTGTTCTGGGAGGCCGAGCGCAGCGGGCCGGACGAGCCGTTCACAATGGCAGCCGAGGTTGTCGCGGTGCAGGATTCGACCGCGGTGGTCCGGGTGAGCGTGGAGTATCGGTGGGATACGTTGTCGCGCTGGCGGGATCTGTGGGTTTTGCGGTTCGACTCCGAAGGTCGCTGCGACCGATTCGAGGAATGGCCGTTCGCGCCCGAACAGGCCGACGGGCACTAGCTACCAGGATTCGTTGGAGTTCAGCGCGGTCAGCAGCAGGCGGATCGCGGCGACGCGGCGTTCCTTGCCGGGCAAGGTATCCAGCGCACATTCGGGATCCGCGGGGGGACCGAGATGGGTGCAGCCGCGGGGGCAATCCTCGATGGCGGCGGCCAGATCGGTGAAGGCGGCGATGACATCGTCGGGCGTGATGTGGGCCAGCCCGAAGGACCGGACACCGGGTGTGTCGATGACCCAGCCGCTCTGCGGCAGCGGTATGGCGACGGATTGGGTGGAGGTGTGTTTGCCCTTGCCCACCCCCGAGACCTCGCCGACCGCCCGAGCCGCCTCGGGCACAAGGCGATTCACCAGCGTGGATTTGCCGACGCCGGAGTGGCCGATGAAGGCGGTGAGTCGGTCGGTGAGCAGGTCGAGGACCGGTTCGATCGGGTCGTCGATGCCGCCGTAGATGATGGCGAGGTCGAGATCGTCGAAGGCGGCGGCGAATTCGGATTCGGCGGCCAGATCGTGTTTGGTCAAACACAGAATCGGTTGCAGCCCACCGGCATACGCGGCGACCATGGCGCGTTCGACGAAACCGGTGCGTGGCGGCGGATCGGCGAGGGCGACCACGATGAACAGTTGTTCGGCATTACCGACGACGATCCGTTCGAAGGGATCGGTGTCATCGGCGGTGCGGCGCAGGACGGTTCGGCGTTCGCCGACGCGAACGATGCGGGCGAGGGTATCGGCCTTGCCGGACAGATCGCCGACCACGTCGACCCGATCGCCGACCACGATCGGCGTTCGGCCCAGTTCCCTGGCCCGCATGGCGACGATCAGCTTGTCCGGATCGCCGCCGAGCACGCAACCCCAGCGCCCGCGGTCCACCGAAACGACCATGGCCGATTCCGCATCATTGTGCTGCGGACGGGTTTTCGTGCGTGGACGAGAGGATTTGCCCGGGCGCACCCGGACATCCGACTCGTCGTAGTCGCGTCGTCTCAGCGGGCCGCTCCCTGATCGGTGAGTGTGGGATCGAGCATCTGCTCCCACAGGCCGACGAATCCGGGCAGCGTCTTGGCCGTGGTGCCGATATCCTCGATCGCCACGCCGGGCACCCGAAGTCCGAGAATCGCACCGGCCGTCGCCATTCGGTGGTCGGCATAGGAATGCCAGTTGCCGCCGTGCAGCGGTGCCGGGGTGATCTCGAGTCCGTCCTCGGTCTCGGTGACATTGCCGCCGAGCCGGTTGATCTCGGTGGACAGGGCCGCGAGCCGATCGGTCTCGTGCCCGCGCAGATGTGCGATACCGCGCAGCCAGGACGGCGAATCCGCAAGTGCCGCAAGGGCGGCCACGGTCGGGGTCAACTCGCCGACATCATGCAGATCGATATCGATACCGGCCAGGCGCTCCGGACCGCGCACGGTCAGCACGCCATCGAACCGGGTGACCTCCGCGCCCATGCGCACCAGGATCTCCCGGATCACATCGCCGGGCTGGGTGGTCAGGCGGGGCCAGTGCGGGATGCGGACCTCGCCGCCGGTTATCGCGGCCGCCGCCAGGAAAGGCGTGGCATTGGACAGATCCGGTTCCACATCCCAGTTCACCGCGCGAATCGGGCCGGGGGCGACCGTCCAGGTCTGGGCCTTGCGGCTATCGGCGGGGGCCTCAACGGCGACCTCGGCGCGCCGCAGCATCTCCACCGTCATCTCGATATGCGGCATCGAGGGCAGCGCCTTGCCGTCGTGATGCACCACGATGCCCTCGTCGAACCGGGCAGCCGACAGCAGCAATCCGGAGACGAACTGGGACGATCCGGAGGCATCAATGGTGACCGAGCCGCCGCGCAGCGCACCCTTGCCGTGCACGGTGAACGGCAGTGCGTCGCCCTCGATATCCGCGCCGATCCGGCGCAGCGCATCCAGGATGGTGCCGAGTGGGCGGACCCGGGCCTGCTCGTCACCATCGAAGGCGACGTCGCCGGTGGCCAGTGCCGCGACCGGCGGCAGGAACCGCATGACAGTACCGGCCAAGCCGCAGTCGACGGTGCTGCCGTGCAGTGGCGCGGGTGTCACGGTCAGCGTTTCGGCGTCACCCTCGATCCGTGCGCCCAATGCGCACAGGGCGCCGATCATGAGTTCGGTATCGCGGCTGCGCAGCGCGCCGGAGATGGTCGAGGGACCCTCGGCGAGCGCGGCCAGGATCAAGGCCCGATTCGTGATCGATTTCGATCCGGGCAGGGTCACGGTCGCGTGCACGGGGACATCGACATGGGGCGCTGGCCAGAAACTCACCCGTCCATCTTCACCCATCGCGTCACCGGACACACAGGCAGTCACCGAACTGCCACCGATATCGCAGGCGTCACCAGCCACACCGGCCTCGAATAATCGCACTACATACGCGCATTCGCGACCAATGCGTATCTGTGGTGACAACCGAGCGTGCCGTCGCAGATCAAGGTGTGGTGGCTGCCGATCGGGCGCACCCAGCCCGCTCGTACGCGACGAGCGGGCGCGTGGTGGCGGTGGCTACTTGTGGCGTCCGTGCAGGATCGGGACCAGGCGGCGCAGCAGCTTCATGGTGGACTGGGTCCGCGAGTAGCTGAGCAGCGCCATGCCGGGAATCGCGAAGCGCTGCACCGCGATCGAATGCGGCCGGGAGAATTCGCGCAGACCTGGCTCGCCGTGGATGCGCCCGATTCCGGAATCACCGACACCGCCGAAGGGCAGGCCGGCGATGGCGGCGAAGCCGAGCACCGAGTTCACCGAGGTCGCGCCGACGCGCAGCCGACGGGCGATCTCCAGGCCGTTCTTCTTCGAGTAGACCGCCGAGGCCAGGCCGTACTTGGACTTGTTCGCCAGTTCGACCGCCTCGTCGATGCCGTTCACCGTCCGAATGGTGACGGTCGGGCCGAAGGTCTCCTCGGCCACCGCCTCGGAGTTCTCGTCCACATCGACCAGCACGATCGGCTCGATGAACGGACCCTTGACCGACTCCGGCCCGCCGAGCACCGCGGTGCCGCCGTTCTTCAGCGCGTCATCGATATGGCGACGCACGATATCGATCTGGCTTGGCATGGTCATCGGACCGTAGGCCGCATCGGCGCCCGAGCCGGGCTTGACATCTTTCAGGATGCGCTTGACCTCGGCGACGAAGTCGTCGCGCACCGAGCGGTCCACATAGACCCGTTCCACACCGGCGCAGGTCTGGCCGCTATTGGCGGTGGCGCCCCAGGCGACCGCATCGGCCGCAGCCTTGATATCGGCATCGCCCGCGACGATCACCGCATCCTTACCACCGCATTCCAGCAATACCGGAGTCAGCGATTCGGCGGCGGCGGCCATGATCTTCTTGCCGGTCGCGGTGGAGCCGGTGAACGCGATCTTGTCCACCCCGGCTTGGACCAGCGCGGCGCCGGTCGCGCCGTAACCATTGACGGTCTCGAAGACGCCTTCGGGCAGCTCCGGATTGGCCTTCTTGAATGCGTCGGAGAGGAAATTGCCGATGCCGGTGGAGAATTCGCTCGGCTTGAAGACCACGGTATTGCCCGCGGCCAGGGCGTAGGCGATGGAGCCGTTCGGGGTGTAGACCGGGTAGTTCCACGGGCCGATCACGCCGACGACACCGAGCGGACGCTGCTCCAATCGCGCGGAGAAGTTCGCCATGAACGCGCCGGGTGCGACCTTCTTCGGCGACAGCACCTTCTTGGCATTCTTGGCCGCCCAGGCGATGTGCTCGAGCGCGAGCATCAGCTCCAGGAATGCGTCGTCGAGTGGTTTGCCGTTCTCCTTGTGGATGAGCGCGGTGAACTCCTCGGAGTCCGCGACCAGCTGGCTCGACCAGCGCAGCAGATATTTGCGCCGCTCGTCGAAGGTCAGGGCACCCCAGGCGGCGGCGGCGGTACGGGCCTTGGCGACCGCGGCGCGCACCGCGTCCGCATCGGCGATGGTATGGGTGGCAATGACCTCTCCAGTGGCCGGATCGACCGATTTCAACGCCGTTTCCGGTGCCGTTGGGGTGGTCTCGATGGTTGTCACGGTGGGTCTCTCTCCTCTTGCCGAGATAAGTTAACGGCCATTCTCTGAGATGATGCTATGTCACAACTCTCAGCAGGTCACCCCTGCCGTCAATTCTTCCCGAGTCTGTCGGCGCCGCGTGCAAGTATCGAGATATGTGCGGCAGATATGCGACAACTACCGATCCGGGTCGGCTCGCCGCCGAACTGGACGCCATCGACGAGACGCCGCCCGATAACAACGGCGGTTCCCCCAACTACAACGTCGCACCGACCACCCAGGTGCTGACCGTGGTCGAGCGGCATGAACACGACCAACCGGACGACGACCCCAAGCTACGCATCCGGCGAATGCGCTGGGGGCTGATCCCGGTCTGGACCAAGGCCGCGGAACCGGGCGTACCGGTCAAGGGCAAACCGCTGTTCAATGCCCGCGCGGATAAGGCCGCGACCACGCCGTCGTTTCGCGATGCGGTGAAGTATCGCCGCTGTCTGGTCCCGATGGACGGCTGGTACGAGTGGTTGGTGGAACCGGATGCCGGGGCCAAGGGCAAGGTCGCCAAACATCCGTACTTCATGTCGAATGCCGATGGCTCGCGGCTGTATATGGCCGGGTTGTGGTCGGTATGGCGGGACCGTTCGCAGCAGGAGAGCGAGCCCCTGCTGTCGTGCACAATCCTGACCACCGACGCCGTCGGCGAGCTGACCCGCATTCACGACCGGATGCCGCTGCCCATGCCGCAGCAGCACTGGGCGGCATGGCTGGATCCGGATCATCCGGCACCGGCCACGCTGCTCGAGACGCCGAGCGCCGAATCGGTGGCGGGCATTGTGGCGCGTCCGGTATCGACACTGGTCAACAGCGTGCGCAATAACGGTCCGGAACTGTTGGAACCGTTGGACACTCGGGCCGGTACGGAAAAGGCCGGGCAGATCAGCTTGCTGTGATCGCCCGGCCCGTCGAGGGATAACTCAGAGTTGGCACTTCACGCTGTCGGTCACGATATTCAGCGCGCACTTGGCGATACCGCCGCCCAGGTCGATGACCTTGCGAGCGACGCCGCCGCCCAAGTCGATGACCTTGCCGGCGACGCCGCCGCCCAACTTCTCGGCCTTGTCGGCCTTCTCATCTTTCGTCGGGGTGTTGTTCTTCTTCGGCCCGTCATCGTGGACATGCTCATCGAACGGGAAGTCGTTGACGTCGATCACCAGGGGGCTGCTGGGTGCGGCGGTGGCCGTAGGCGCTAGCAGCGCCACCGGGCCGTTGGTGAGCGGGAGAACTGCGAACAGTGTGACGATCACGGTGCTGCACAATCGCTGGCGCGTGGACATTTCGCATCACATCCTCGAGTCGGACGATCTGGGCCCGTTCAGTAACGCACAAATGTTGCTGGCTTGGTACGGATTTATACGGATGTGACTGGTGCGGTTACCGCATCGGTGAGTCGGATCAGGTCCGCGGGCGCGAGTTCGATCTCGAGACCCCGCCGCCCCGCACTGCAAAGCATGCGGTCCAAGGCCAATGCCGAGGCATCGACCACGGTGGGCAGCAGCTTGCGCTGGCCGAGTGGGGAGATGCCGCCGAGTACGTAACCGGTGATTCGCTCGGCCCTCGCCTTATCCGCCATGGCCGCCTTGGGCGCGCCGAGTGCCGCGGCGGCGGCCTTGAGCGACAAGGTATTCGGAACCGGCAGTACCGCGACCGCCAGCGCGCCGGTCGACAACTCGATCACCAGCGTCTTGAAAATCTGCGCCGCGCTCACCCCCACCTCGGCGGCGAGCGCGTCGACCGCCTCGGTGCCGTAGGACTCGGCGCGCGGATCGTGCTTGTACACGTGCACGCGATGGGACACACCGGCCTTGGCCAGCGTGCGGATCGCCGGGGTCGAGGCTCCTGCCATGCCGGTCACCCTAATGCCGGTCGGCAAGGGGTTTTCGGTGCGGGGAGTTCGCAATGGGAACACAGTCGGGCGCGGACATGTTGCATGCGATACGAAAGCCGCACGGCGGCTGTAGGACGTGAAGGAGAGGTCGGTGCCCGTTCTGCTCGACGAACGCCCGGTGACATCGCCGTCTGATGTGCGATTCCCACTCGATCTGGTCGCGCCTGTAGATTTGGCAGGTACGGCGATCGAAGGGATTGGTGTGACGAGCGACGATGACGTGGTGACCGACGGTGCGGTCGGCGCCGCGGTCGACGATGCCGAGCTGGTGCAGCGGTTCGAGCGCGACGCGCTCCCGTTGCTCGACCAGCTCTACGGTGCGGCGCTGCGCATGACCCGAAATCCGGCCGATGCCGAGGATTTGGTGCAGGAAACCTACGTCAAGGCGTTCCAGGGCTTCAAATCCTTCAAGGAGGGCACCAATCTGCGTGCCTGGCTCTACCGGATCCTGACCAACACCTACATCAACTCCTACCGCAAGAAGCAGCGTCAGCCCGCGCAGTATCCGACCGACGAGATCACCGACTGGCAGCTCGCCGCCACCGCCGAGCACACCTCGACCGGCCTGCGTTCGGCCGAGGTCGAGGCGTTGGACGCGCTGCCGGACGACGACATCAAGGCCGCACTTCAGGAGCTGCCGGAGGAATTCCGGATGGCGGTGTACTACGCGGACGTCGAGGGTTTTCCATATAAGGAAATCGCCGACATCATGGGCACCCCCATCGGTACGGTGATGTCCCGGCTGCATCGTGGCCGCAAGCAGCTCAAAGGATTGCTCGCCGATGTGGCGCGCGAACGTGGATTCAACCGCAACGGCGCGGAACGCCAGGAGGTCAAGCAGTGAGTACGGAGCGTGACCCCGATATGGAGTTGGACTGCACGGCTGTGCTCGCCGACGTCTGGCTCATGCTCGACGGTGAATGTGACGATGCCACTCGGGCCCGGCTGCAGCACCATATGGACCACTGCTCGCCGTGCATCGAGGCCTATGGCATCGAGGAGAAGATCAAGAGCCTGTTGAGTCGCAAGTGCGGGGGCGATCGGGCACCGGATTCGCTGCGCGATCGGCTGACCCTGGAGCTGCGCCGATCCGTCACGGTGACGCGAGTCGAGACCACCGAGTAGTTCCGGAGACAGAAAAAACACCGAGTGCCGTACGAAACATCTTGGCCCTCGGTGTTTTCGTCTGTTTACGGCTCAGGCGTTAGGACGCTTGCCGTGGTTGGCCGCGCTTCCCTTGCGGCTGCGCTTCTTACGACCACGCTTACCCATAGGTAGTCTCCCTTCTGATCGAAGGTCATTGTTTCATGTGTGGTTGGCTGTAGCTTCAGCGGATACGGGCGAACGAGTGGATGGGGTGTCATGGCGGAGGAAGTGCTCTCGGAGCTGGTGTCGGTCGTGCAGCAGGTTGTCGTTGCCGAGGGCGACGAGGTGCGCGAGGGTGACACCCTGGTGATCCTCGAGTCGATGAAAATGGAGATCCCGGTGCTCGCCGAGAGCGGTGGCACGGTGACCTCGATCGGCGTCAAAGAGGGCGATGCGATCAAGGCCGGGCACCTGATCGCCGTCATCTCTTAACTTCTGAAGCGGGTAGATCGAAAATGGCGACACTGAGTGAGCTGCTGGCCGAACACACCGACCTACCCGGCGTCGCCGTGGACCATCTGCAGCGGGTGGTCGGCGATTGGCAGCTGCTGGCCGATCTGTCCTTCGCGGATCTGCTGCTGTGGGTCGGTGCGGGACCGATCGTCGACGGCGCGGATATCGTCTGCGTCGCGCAGTGTCGCCCGACGACCGCGCCCACGGTACATCCGGAGGATCGGGTCGGCAAAACCGCCTCGCAGACCGATCATCCGCAGGTCTTCGACGCGCTGATGACCGGCAAGATCGTGCGCGCGGACAGCGATATCGAGGCCGAGGGCGTCTACCATCCGCATCCGGTGCACGCCATCCGCGAGGCCATTCCGGTGCGCTGCGGTGACGATGTCATCGCGGTGCTCAGCCGCGATACCGATCTGCAGCGCTCGCGGGTGCGCAGCACGCTGGAGATCGCCTATGTCGCCTGCGCCGACGATCTGTGCCAGATGATCGCCGACGGCACCTTCCCGACCACCGAGGACCGCGCCGCGACGCACTCCAGTCCGCGCGCGGGTGACGGCTTCATCCGGCTCGATACCGAGGGCATCGTTGTCTACGCCAGTCCGAACGCGCTGTCGGCGTATCACCGGATGGGGTTGCAGTCGGATCTGGCCGGTCAGGATCTGGCCGTCACCACCCGATCGCTGATCACCGATCCGTTCGACGCCCAGGAGGTCGTCGGCGATATCCAGGCCGCCCTGGCCGGCCGAACCGGGCGCCGCATGGAGGTCGAGGCCCGCGGCGCCACCGTGCTGCTGCGCACCCTGGTGCTGCGCCCGCACGGTGAACTGGCCGGGGCGGCGGTGCTGGTCCGCGACGTCACCGAGGTCAAGCGCCGCGACCGCGCGTTGCTCAGCAAGGATGCGACCATCCGGGAGATCCACCACCGGGTGAAGAACAATCTGCAGACTGTCGCCGCGCTGCTGCGGTTGCAGGCGCGCCGAACCGAGAACGAGGAGGCGCAGGTCGCGCTGACCGAATCGGTGCGCCGGGTCACCTCCATCGCCTCGGTGCACGAAATGCTGTCCATGTCGGTGGACGAAGAGGTCGATCTCGACGAGGTGGTGGACCGGCTGCTGCCGATCATGGCCGATGTCGCGACCGTGCACACCGCGAGAATCAAAGTGCGCCGGGCGGGTTCGCTCGGCGTGTTCTCCGCCGAACGCGCCACTCCGCTGGTGATGGTGCTGACCGAACTGGTGCAGAACGCCATCGAGCATGCCTTCGATTCCGGCGAAAACGGCACGGTGACAATCCGTTCCGAGCGTTCCGCGCGCTGGTTGGACGTGATCATCAGCGACGACGGCCGCGGCCTCCCGCCGGGTTTCAGCCTGGAATCCTCCGACCGGCTCGGCCTGCAGATCGTGCGCACCCTGGTCACCGCCGAACTCGGCGGCTCCATCGGCCTGCACCCCGGCGCCGATATCGGCACCGACGCGGTGCTGCGCGTCCCATTGGGCCGCCGCTCCGGGCGCTAGTCGAATTCGCCTGGCAAGCAATAAGACTCAGCTTCCACGCCTAGCTGACCACAGCGGAGCGAGTCTTACGAGCGACCCGTTCGCGGCCCGTCTCGCGTCCGAGTGGTCGAAGCGCATGCGCCGCAGGCGCGAGTCTCGGCCACTCGGACGCGAGACATCCAGGGGCCGCGAACACGCGGCGCCGCAGGCGCCGCAATCAGATACGGGCACAAAATAGCCCGGCACCTGAGTGCCGGGCTTGGCTGCGTTACCGGGCCGGGCTGATAGGTCCGGTAACGCCGGTCGTTCTACTAGACGACGGTGCGGGTGCGCGTGCGGGCGTTGCGACGTTTGAGCGCCCGACGCTCGTCCTCGCTCATACCACCCCACACGCCGGCGTCCTGCCCGGACTTCAGGGCCCAGGACAGGCAGTCAGCGGTAACGGGGCAGCGAGCGCAGACCAGCTTGGCATCGGCAATCTGCGCGAGCGCCGGACCACTGTTACCCACCGGGAAGAACAGCTCGGGGTCCTCATCGCGACAGATGGCCTTGTGGCGCCAGTCCATTCCTCTGCTCCTTTGCTGGGCGCCGCAAAGGGCGCCTACGGTTTGTGGATCGTTCACTTGTGCGACTCGAATGTTTCCGCACGGTTGCTTGTGAATGCTTTCACGAACACCGTAGATGTCAATAGGTATCCGGTGCACCGTGGGGAAGCTCACGCTCTCAAGGAACCCCTAGGGGAACCTGCCCGGTCCTTTGTACTCGCTCTACCCGGTTTTCGCAGCACAACACCGAGTTTTTTCGCGCGTTTCGTGCTCATTTCGGGCGGGGGGCGATGACATCGAGTACGTCCGGCACGGCTGTGAAATCCACCATGTTGCGTTTTCCGATGAAGTCGCCATCGATTTGCAGGCCGATGGGCTCGCTGGCCTCGATATGCACGGACGGCACATCGTCCTCGCGAAACAGGTTGCGGGACTTGGGATTTCCATTGGCCGCGAGAAGCTGCCTGGCGAGCAGCAGGGTGGAGACCACCGACATCGACCGCACGGCAAACACACCGAGACCGGTTTCGAAGGCCGTTCCCGGGTTGGTGTGCACCGGGGTGGCGTTCAGATAGGTCCACGGGCTGGCGTTCGTTACGAAGGCGTAATGGACCTCACTGACGGGTTCGAAGCCCGGGATCTCGATCCGGACGCTCGGCTCCTTGCGCTTCGACTTGAAGAACTGTCGGACAGTCGTGCGGACGTAGCGACCGGGGGTAGCGGCATGGCCGTTGGCGCGGCTGTTGTCGATCGCCTCGCACACATCGGCGTCCAGGCCGACGCCCGCGCTGAAGCCGAACCAGCGATCATCGGCGAGACCGAGACCGATTCTGCGGTCGTGGTCGAGGGTGAGCAGATCGATGAGCTGGTTGGTAGCGGTCACCGGATCCGGGGAGATGCCGAGGGCGCGTGCGAATACATTCGCCGATCCGCCCGGGATCACTCCGAGGCGTGGCAGCCAGGCCTGTCCGTCGTCGACCTGAGGCAGCGGCAGATAGCCGTTGATGGTTTCGTTCACCGTCCCATCGCCGCCGTGCACCACGATCAGGTCCATCTCGTTGGTCGCTGCCCACTGCGCCAATTCCGCCGCGTGGCCGCGGTGCTGGGTATGCGCGACGGTCAGCTGAGTCCGGCTCTCCAACGCGTGCGCCAGCAGGTCTCGCGTCGCTGGCGTCGTCGAGGTGGCATTCGGGTTCACGATCAGCAACGTCCGCACCTTCGCAGCCTAATCGGCGCACGGCCCGGTCCGAAAAGCCGCCGAGTGCGTTCTAGGCTTGGCCCCGTGGCGGACAGCGGTGAAGACGAGGTTTCGGCGGGTGTGCCCGCGACGGTGCGCGGTGCGGGCGGATTGGTCGCGCTCGAGGGTGCGGTGGCCGTGGTCGTGGCGATCGTATTGATCGTGCGCGGCCTGCTCGGACACGATCAGAGTGCCGCCAGCGGATACGGCACGGCCGCGTGGTTCGGCATTCTCGGCGGCGCGGTGCTGGCAGCCGGGATCGGACTTTTTCTCGGGCACCGGTGGGGGCGGGCCATCGCCGTGATCGCACAGGTGCTGCTGCTTCCGGTGACCTGGTCGCTGCTGACCGATTCGCATCAGCCGGTGCTCGGCGCGCTGCTCGGCATTGTCGTAGTCGGCGCACTGGTGCTGCTGTTCGCGCCCGCGTCGAATCGCTGGATGGCCGAGATCTACGGGATCGAACCGGAATCGAAGTAGCCGGGATCAGGCGATGGCGGCCCGTAGTGCCTGACGGCACAGGTGATCGGCCTGCCGGGTGGTTTCCGGCTGACGGTAGCGCGGGGTGAGCGCGAGCACCTGGCCGCAGGCGGTGTCCAGGTCGATGAGATGACCGACCGAGACGAAGACCGGTTTGACGCCGCGACGGGTGCGCAACGCGCGCCCGACGACTTCGCCGTCCATCGTGATATCGCTGACTGCGCCGCGTTCCGGGCCGGGCTCACGGTAGTCACCCCATGGCGCCTTGGCCACGCCGATTGTCGGTGTGCCCGTGCGGATTCCGACGTGGCAGGCCAAGCCGAAGCGGCGTGGATGCGCGAGTCCCTGTCCGTCGCAGATCAGCAGATCCGGTGTGGTATCGAGCTTTTCGAGTGCGACAAGGGTGATCGGCAGTTCGCGGAAGGACAGTAGGCCCGGCACGTAGGGGAAGGTGACCGTGCCGTGCGCGACTGCGGTATCGACGGGATGCAGTGTGGCACTGTCCAATACGACGGCGGCCGCGGCGGCGACCCCGGTTTCGTCATCGTAGGCGGAGTCGAGTCCGGCGATGGTGCGGAAGTGCGGAGGGCGCGGATCGGCCGCGATCACCAATGGCCGCAACGCATCCTGGATGGCCATGGCCTCGTCCGCGGTGGTTGGCCAATCGTCGGGTGCGGTAACCCTCACTGGTTCACCAGGCTTCGGCGGCGAGCTTATCGATGGCCGCGCCGGTGAGCCGGTAGCCGACCCATTGGTCCTGTGGCTTGGCGTCGAGGGATTTGTAGAACTCGATGGCGGGCGTGTTCCAGGTCAGCACTGCCCAGTCGACCCGGCTGTAGCCATTGGCGGCGGCCTCCTCGGCGAGGGCGGCGAGCAGCGCCTTGCCGTAACCCTTGCCGCGGGTCTCCGGTTTGACGTACAGGTCCTCCAGGTAGATGCCGTGTACGCCGGTCCAGGTGGAGTAGTTCAGGAACCAGATCGCACAGCCGACCACGCCGGTCTCCTCCTCGACGACATGGGCGAAAACCGCGGGCGACGGCCCGAACAGTGCGGCGTCGAGCTGCTCGGTGGTGAGCGTGCACTCGGCGCGGGACTTCTCGTACTCGGCGAGATCCTGGACCAGGCCGACCATGGCGGGTACATCGGCGGAAGTGGCGCGGCGGATCTGGCCAGGTCGAGTCATAGTGCGGCTCCATGGTTTGCGGGAACTAGGTTGTGCGCCAGGATGGTTCGGTCGTCATGTTCGTAACCGAGCACGGTGATCGCGGCGGTCGACATCGCGAAGCGCCGCCCCTCCCGGATATCGAGTTCGACCCAGCGGGCGATCAGAGCCCGGGAGAAATGACCGTGGCCGACCAGCACGATATCCCGGTCCGGCAGTGCGGGCTCCACCGATGCCAACACCCGATCGGCGCGGGCGCTGACCTGTGCGGCCGTCTCGCCACCCGGTACGACTCCGGTCCAGATGGTCCAGCCGGGATCGTGCTCGCGGATCTCGACGGAGGTCCTGCCCTCGTAATCGCCGTAATCCCATTCGGCCAGATCGTCATCGATGACGGCTGTGGCGGCGCTGAGCCCCGCGAGTGCCGCCGTGCGGACAGCGCGTTGACGCGGACTGGTGAGCACCAGCGCGTCACGCAACTTCAACTCGCCGAGCAGTCCGCCCGCGGCGCGGGCCTGTTCCGCACCGCGCTCGGTGAGCGGCAGATCGGTGCGGCCGGTATGGCGCCGCTGGCTGGACCAGGTGGTTTCGCCGTGTCGGAGCAGGACCAGTCGGGCATCGTCACGTGCGGACATGGGTTCCATCATGGAGCACGGGTCCGACATCGCCAGGGACGGGCAGGCGCTAGCCGAGCGCGAAGATCTCTTCGCCGCGCTTTTCCAGCACGGTTGTACCGAGGACGGCGAGCGAGATGGGGGAGCCGTCATAGCCGGGGCGGGCCACCGGAATGCGCGACACTTCGGTGCCCGAGGTGGGATCGAGGACCGCGATGGCGCCGTCGACCGGTACGAGTAGTCGGCCAGCCATGAAGACGGGGCTGCCGAGTGCGCCGGGAGCGGCCCAGATCGGGTCGAAAGTACCCGCGTTCAAGGCGATCAGGCTGTTGCCGGTGAATACCAGGAACAGCGAACTGATCCGAGTGGTCGTCGTCTTATCGCTCAGCGGTGCGGAAAGTTGGTGCACCATAAGGGCGTTCCCGGTGCCGTCGAAGACCTCCAGCCGCGGCGATACCGCTTCGCCGGTCGCGGTGGCGGGCGTACCGGGCAGGTACAGCACGATTCGGTTGTCGGACACCGCGATTACCCGCCCGTCGGGGGAGTCCGCGCCGGAGCCGCTGAGCACATGCGAGCCGTACTCCTCGGGCACCGTGTTGTCCTTCGGCGCGGGATTGAGCACGGTCAGCCGGTTGGTCGGATCTTCGGGGCAGCGTTCGAGGACGGCGAGCCGGGTGGAGCTGGAACTCGACGAGATCAGCTTGCATCCCTTGCGCGGCTGGGTTTTCACGTTCACGGGTGCGTCGACGTAGCCGTATTCGAGGGTGCGCACCAGATCCGAGCGCCACATCTCCAGCCGCCGCGGGCCCTGGGCCAGCACATAGGTGCCGTCGACCGATAGCTGCACGGCCGGATCCATATAGCTGCTGCGCGCGGTTCGGCGCGAACCGTCCTCACCGGCCAGCAGCGTGGCCTGGCTGCAGCCGCGCTGATCCTTGTACACCGCGATCACCGTGCCGAACTGCGACTCCACGCCGCACAGGGGTAGGTCGCGCCGGTAGTGCCACACTTGCGCACCGGTGCGCGGATCGTGCCCGGTGACCGTGCCGTCCGCGCCCGTGACGACCGTGCCCGCGGCCACCAGCGCCCGGTTCGCCGCCGGATCGGGCGCATGCCACAGCTCGTGCAGACTGGTCGGAACCTGATCGGCCGCCGCCGGGGTGGAAACCGGATGTTCCGCCGTCACCGATTCGGTGCCCCTGGCATCACTGCGTGCCCACACCACCACGGCCGCGATCACCACGGCCACGGCGATCGCGACTGCGGAGATGATGTCGGCGCGCGTTCGCCGCTCGGGTGCGAGCACGTTTGCGAGACTACAACGTACCGCCGGGCCGATGCGATCGGTCTCACCGTGGACGCCCATCGACCGATGGCGGCAGACGATGCGGTCAATGGTGCTTACCTGCTGATACTTCCGCGTTCGACGACCCGTTGACGCCCGGCTGTGGAACATGCACCGGCACCGGAAGACGACACAGGCGCGCCTGTCCCTGACAGACACGCCTGCGTATCGACTATGCCGAAGCGGTCACAGTTTCGGGAGCGGTTTCCGCGGCCGCTTCGCCAGCTGGCTTGCGCCGACGGCGCCGACGGCGCGCGGGCTGTTCGGTGGTTTCGGCGTCATCGGCATCGCTGTCCGCCTCGGCGGTGACGTTCGCGTTGTCATTCGACTCGGCGCCGTTCTCCGTGCCGTTTTCGGCACCGCCGGACCTGCGCCGACGGCGGCGGCGACGGGCGGGCTTATCCGCCGTCTCGTCCTCGGTCGCGTCGTCGAGTGAGGTTGCGGCGTCATCGGTTTCGGCGTCGTCGGTCTCGATGACGTTGGTTTCACCGTCGATCGGCTGACCCGCGCGGGTGCGGCGACGATTGCGCTTGCGCGGGGCGCGGGCGGGCCGCTCGACCACCTCGGCGTCCTCATCGCGGACCGGCTTCGGCTTGCGGATGGTGCCGGTGACACCCTCCGGAATGCCGAGATCGGAGAACAGATGCGGGGAGCGTGAATACGTTTCGACCGGATCCGGGATGCCGAGGCCGAGAGCGGCGTCGATGGCGGCCCAGCGGTTCAGTTCATCCCAGTCGATCAGCGTCACCGCGACACCGGTGCGTCCGGCCCGGCCGGTGCGCCCGATCCGGTGCACGTAGGTCTTCTCGTCCTCCGGGCACTGATAGTTGATGACGTGGGTGACATCGTCGATATCGATGCCGCGCGCCGCCACATCGGTCGCGACCAGCACATCGATGGCGCCCTTGCGGAACTTGCCGAGCGCCTTCTCCCGGGCGATCTGTCCGAGGTCACCGTGCACGGCGCCGACGGCGAAGCCGCGGTCGGCCAGATCGTCGGCGACCTTCTGCGCGGTGCGCTTGGTTCGGGTGAAGATCATGGTCGCGCCGCGGCTCTCGGCCTGCAGCACCTTGGCGACCAGTTCGCTCTTGTCCAGTGCGTGCGCACGGTAGACGAACTGCGCGGTGCGATCGTGCACGGCCGAATCGTGCGGCTCCTCGGCGCGGATATGCGTCGGCCTGGTCAGGAAGGTGCGGGCCAGGGTGATGATCGGGCCCGGCATGGTGGCCGAGAAGAGCATGGTCTGACGCTGCGTCGGAACCATGCCGAGAATGCGTTCGATATCGGGTAGGAAGCCAAGATCCAGCATTTCGTCGGCCTCGTCCAGGACGAGTACACCGATCTTGCCGAGAATCAGATGGCCCTGATCGGCCAGATCCATGAGTCGGCCGGGGGTGCCGACGACGACGTCGACGCCGGAGCGCAGCGCGGCGATCTGGGATTCGTACGGGCGGCCGCCGTAGATCGAGAGCACGCGCAGCTGGCCCTGGTGGTTCTTCAGGTACTTGCTCGCGTTCTCCAGATCCTTTGTGACCTGGATGCAGAGTTCACGCGTCGGCACGATGATCAGTGCCCGCGGGGTGCCGTCCAGCGGGGTCGTCCCGGTGTCGGCGGTGGCGATCCGGTGCAGCAGTGGCACACCGAACCCGAAGGTCTTACCCATGCCCGTGCGGGCCTGACCGATCAGATCTTCACCGGCGAGCGCCAGCGGCAGGGTCAGTTCCTGAATTGCGAAAGTGCGTTCGATTCCGATCTCGCCGAGCGCTCGCACGATTTCATCGCGAACCCCCAATTCGGCGAATGTCGGAGCGGTGTGTGTTTCGTCCAGTTCGGCGGTCAGTAGCGTATCCGCCAGACCGGGTTCCTGTTCGACAGTGATCTTGCTCAGGTTCGTGCCTTTCCTCGTTATCGCGTCACGCGCGCACGAGGTGTGGGGCGGACCGGCTGGCCCGCGACAACCACATATCCGCCTGTGATACTCACCTCGGCCACTGGCCTGATGCCTGCGGGAGCTCGTCGTTTTCGGCGGCTGACCTCGGCAGATATCGGCGCGGCGCAAGGGTGATGCGGATCTGGTGCGCGCACATATTCCCGGACTTCGAAAACCTCGTCGGCGACACTCGGGCGACCGTACGATCCGGCGACTCGACGGACGTAAATTTCCGTTGTCCGCAGAGATTGTAGCGTGATAATGTGCATGGCTCGAATTTGGCGTAGCAACTGCTTGCGGGTCGCTCGAAACCGTCGGCCACGGTATTTCCGTACGAAATGCGCGGTTTCCATGTGTTGGCCGTCGACGTACGCTGCGCCACATGGCAATTCATCCGGCGCGTCGAATCTGGCACACTCTCGAACCCATCCACGATGTCGTGTATTTCGGCGCCGATGTCAAGCAGGCCGGAGTCGCCCTCGGACTGCGCGGTTTCTGGCAGACCTACTTCGCGTTCCGGGCCGCGCCGCTCGGGGCGGTGGGCGCGGGCACCGTACTGGCGACCTTCGCTGGATTCCATCCGGACACGGTGGCCAAGGCGGTGCCGGATGCCTGGGCCCGAACGACGCCGCAGGCATGTCTGCGGGCCCGGCTCGACTTCTCGGTCGGATTGCTGCGCGGGGCGGGAGCCGGTGACGCCGATTGCGCCCGTGCCGTCGAATTACTCGAACCGGTGTTGCGCACCGCCGATCCGACCGGGCGTCCGTTGTACGCGGCGAATGCGGAATTGCCGCTGTCCGACGATCCGGTGGCCGCGCTGTGGCAGCTCGCCACCACGTTGCGGGAACATCGCGGCGACGGCCATGTCGCGGCCCTTGTCGCCCATGGCCTGTCCGGATCGCAGGCGCTGGTGCTGCAGGTCGCGGCCGGTAAAGCGCCCGAATCGGTGATGCGACCCGCGCGTGGCTGGTCGGAGGGGGAATGGGCCGATATCGCCGACGAGTTGCGGGCCAGGGGTTTGATCGCGGGGGAGCCGATAAGTCCGGAATTGACCGGCTCCGGCGCCGAATTGCTAGAACGCGCGGAGGACGATACCGACGCGGCGGCCTGGAACGGCGCGTTGGCGGCGCTGTCGCAGGACGCCATCGCGGAGTTGACCTATGTGCTCGACCCGTTGGCGAAGCGCGTTCAGGAGAGCGTGGTGCCGCCGCTCAATCCGATCGGCATGACTCGGGACTGAGCGGTGCACGTTGCTCACAAATCGGGAGTTGCCTGTTACCGTCGGTAACGGGATATGAGACATTT
Source organism: Nocardia anaemiae NBRC 100462 (assembly GCF_001612725.1). Taxonomy (GTDB): domain Bacteria; phylum Actinomycetota; class Actinomycetes; order Mycobacteriales; family Mycobacteriaceae; genus Nocardia; species Nocardia anaemiae. Next base: position 149,676 of record NZ_BDAZ01000014.1, read on the forward strand.
GAGCGGTGAGTTTCACCGACACCGTCACCATCGCGGCACGCAATGCCTGGGCGCTGACCTTCGGCCATGGCGTCGAGGCACCGGATCCCGCACCGTCGACAGTGCTGTGGGACGAACCGCATCTGCAGCTGCGCCGCTTCGAGGGTAGCGGATCTGCCACGGCCGCAACGGATTCGGCGGTGCTGCTGGTGCCGCCGCTGGCCGCGCCCGCGAGCTGCTTCGATCTGCGTCCTGATCAGAGCCTGGCTCGATTCCTGCTGGAGACGGGCCGGGCGCCCTACGTCGTCGACTACGGCGAGATCACCTTCGCCGATCGACGGATGGGCTTCGAGACCTGGATCGATGACATCCTGCCCGAGGCGATCCTGCGCACCTGCGCCGATCGCGACGGCCGTCCGATCGATCTGGTCGGCTGGTCCATCGGCGGCACCCTGGCACTGCTGGCCGCGGCCGCGCACCCCGAACTGCCGATCCGCTCCATCACGGCGGTCGGTTCGCCGCTGGACTACGACAAGATGACCGGCATTCCGCAGGTTCGCGCGGTCGCCAAGCTGACCGGCGGCATCGCCACCTCGACGGCGGTGCGCGCGGCGGGCGGTATTCCGGCCACGCTGACCCGCATCGCCTACAAGGTCACCGCATGGGACCGCGAACTCACCCGGCCCTGGTTCGTCGTGAGCAATATCGCGCGCACCGAGACCCTGGCCAAGATGGAGTCCATCGACCGCTTCATGTCCGAGATGCCGGGCTATCCCGGACGCTTCTACGGTCAGTTGTGGGGCCGCCTGATCCTGAACAACGACATCGGTCGCGGTGTGGTGCAGCTCGGCGAGCGTCGCATCCGATTGGCCGAGGTGACCGCGCCCGTGCTGCTGGTGGGTGGACCCGCCGATGTCATCACCCCCGCCGCCGCGGTGGCGGCCGGACAGCGCATCCTCACCGGCGCGCAATCCGTGCGCTACGAAACCGCACCCGGCAGTCATCTCGGCATCCTCACCGGCGAAACAGCGCGTGAGACCACATGGACCTATCTCGACAAGTTCCTGTGCGAGCTGTCGGCGAACAACGACGCTCCCGGTGTTCGCCTGGATGACGGCGATATGTACCGGGATGACGGTGTCACGTAACAGACCCGGACTAGGCTGTGTCGACATGGGAGCACAGTCACCTGCAGCGGTAGGGGTTTCGTTGTCCGGCTCGTCCATTTCCGTCGACGAAACGGGCGTGATCGACCTGTTCGCGGTGCTCGCCTACGGTGAGATCTCCGCGTTCTACCGGCTGGCCGAGGAGGCCAAGCTGTCGCCGACACTGCGTGGCAAGGTGGCCGTCGCGAAGATGGCCGCCGCCGAGATGCGGCACTTCGAGACCCTGGAGTCCGCGCTGGCCGAACGCGGTGTTGATATCTTCGACGCGATGGCGCCGTTCGTGCGCGCCCTGGACGCCTACCACGACTCCACCGATCCCTCGACCTGGCTCGAGTCGATGGTGAAGTTCTATGTCGGTGACGGTATCGCCGCCGACTTCTACACCGAGATCGCCGGTGCCCTGTCTCCCGAGGTCGCCGCCGTGGTCCGCGATGTGCTCGCCGAGACCAGCCACTCCGAATTCGTGGTGGAGGAGGTGCGCCGCGCGGTCGCGACCAGCCGCTCCGAGCGCGACCGGCTGACGCTGTGGGGTCGACGACTGCTCGGTGAGGCGATCACCCAGGCGCAGTACGTCATGGCCCAGCGCGACGAACTCACCGAACTGGTGCTCGCCGCGACCGGTGACCTCAACGGCATCGCGGCGCTGTTCGAGCGCATGCAGGCCAGCCACGCCGAGCGCATGGCCGTCCTGGGAATCTGATTACTCGTTGACCGCGCGGACCAGTCGCAGGCCCGGCGATTGCGCCTGCGCCTGGTCGGTGAGCCAGACGACGATGCACTGATCCTTATCGGCGTTGAGCGCCTCGAACGGGATATCGATATGGCCGTACTCCGGGTGGTCGAACCGCATCGTGCCCGCGACCAGGTCGTCGATATGCTGCGGCTGCCAACGGCTTTCGAACTCCGGATAGGCCAGCAGCGCGTCGATCAGCTCGAGTAGGCGATCCTCGCCGGGCCAGCGGATCGTCGCACGGCGCAGCGCGGCCGAGAAAATATCGGCCATCTCGTCCCAGTTCCGCAGCACCTGCTTGGCGCGTGAATCCGCGAAGGTGAACCAGGCCAGATTCACGACCTCCGGATTGTCGAGCAGCCCAAGGGGTTTCGCGATGTTCTCCCAGGCCGGATTCCAGCCGAGCACATTGAGCCGCCGCCCGATCACGAAGGCCGGAGTGGGATGCAGTGCGCGCAGGATTGTCTCGATCGCGGGCGTCGGCTGCTCGGCCACGGATTCGGTGGTCGGGCAGCGGGATTCGTTGGTCGAGGTGAGCGCGAGCCAGCCGAAGTGATGGCGATCCTTACCCTCGATCAGCAATGCCTTCGCGAGCGCATCGATGACCGCCCCCGACGGATTGGTATCGCGGCCCTGCTCCAGCCTGGCCAGATAGTCGGCGCTCACACCGGCGCGCACCGCGACCTCTTCGCGGCGCAATCCCGGGGTGCGACGGCGACCGCCCTCGGGAAGTCCCACATCCGCCGGGCGCAACTGGGCGCGGCGCGCGATGAGGTATTCCGCGAACGGATTGGGTGCCATACGTTTCATCGTGCCCCGTCCTTGGATGGTTATCCGCGCCCTGACGGGTCCAGGATAACGGCGGTCTGGCTAGCGGACCACGGTCCGGTCATGGTCTATGGCATGACATCTTCCGCTGAATCCACCACCACCGCGCTCACCCCGGGGGCCTGGACCCTGGACCCGATGCACTCCCAGGTCGAATTCACCATCCGCCACCTGGGCATCTCCAAGGTCCGCGGCCGCTTCACAAAGTTCGAGACCGAATTCGTGGTCGACGACAAGGGCTTCGCCACCCTCGGTGCCACCATCTACCTCGACTCCTTCGATACCGGCAATGCCGATCGGGACAACCACGTCCGCACCGCCGACTTCCTCGACGTCGCCAACCGTCCCACCCTGAGCTTCCGCGCCGTCGAGCCGGTGCTGATCGCGGACTCGTTCGAGGTCGAGGGCGAGGCCACGCTCGGCGGGATCACCAAGCCGGTGACTCTCGATGTCGAGTGGGGCGGTATCCAGGAGTTCGCAGGGACCGGCGACCGGCATGCCGGTTTCTCCGCGACCGGCACCATCAAGCGCACCGATTTCGGTGTGGGCGGGCCACTGCCCGGCATGCTCAGCGATGCCGTCAAGGTGGAACTGGAAATCCAGCTCATCGAGCCCAAGTAGGTATATCCGCGATCGCCGACGACGTTCGCGACAGGCGAACGTCAGCCGCGTCGTCGGTCGACGGCGCTGTCGGATTCCGGGCGCGATCACTGATTTCCCAGGTACATGGGTAACTCGTCGGGTACGCCCAGAACTGGGAAGTTGTCCGTCCGCCGGTCGCCGACGTGGATTTTGTGGCTCTTAGTGGGCGCCTGAATATCCGGGGAGGCGGGGGAGCATTAGCCTTGATTTCGACAGCACACAGGACTCTAGGTTCGGAGGTTGGCCGTGGAGGTCAAGATCGGTATTTCGGATAGCCCGCGCGAGCTCGTGATCAACAGCGGGCAGACCCCGGACGAGGTCGAGGCGCTGGTGTCCGGTGCGCTGAGCGGCGAGGGCGGCGTCGTCGCGCTCACCGACGAGAAGGGCCGCAAGTTCCTGATCCAGGCCTCGAAGGTCGCCTACGTCGAGATCGGCGCCGCCACCGGCGGCCGGGTCGGCTTCGCGGCGGTCTGAGCCGAACCGCGGCACCACAGACGAGAGCCCCCGCGCTCGGGCGAGTGCGGGGGCTCTGTTGTCTGCTGGGTCAGTTGATCGGATGCAGCGGCACGTGCGACAGACCGCCCCACGCCAGCGCGACGGTGGTGTCGACCGCCTCTTCCTTCGGAATCGGCCGATCCGCCTCGAGCCAGTACCGTGCGGTGAACTGGCTGGTGCCGACCAGCCCGACCGCGAGGATCCTGGCCCGGTAGGGGTCCAAACCGGAATCGTGGGCGACCAGATCGAAGACCGCGTCCACACAGGCCTCGGTGGCCTGCTCGACCCGGCGCTGCACCTGCGGCTCGCTGATCAGATCGGATTCGAAAACCAGTCGGAAGCCTTGCATTTCGTTGTCCACGAAATCGAAGTAGGCCTGCACCGCGGCGCGTACGCGCTGCCGGTTGTCGGTGGTCGAGCGCAGCGCCTGGCGCACACTCGAGACCAGCATGTCGACGTAGTTCTGCAGCACCGCCAAATACAGTTCGAGCTTGCTGGCGAAGTGCTGATAGAGCACCGGCTTGCTCACTCCGGCGCATTGCGAGATCTCGTCCATGCCCGCGGCGTGGTAGCCGCGCTGGACGAACACCTCACTGGCGGCCGCTAGTAGCTGTTGACGACGCTCGTCGCGCGGAAGCCGGGTACCGCGCTTGGTCGGCGCCATGGCATCGGACGACATTCTGCGGGACGTCATCCGGTCCACGAGGTCAGTCATTTTTCGGCTCTCCCAGTCGATGCCCCGGCAATTGGGGTGTACACCGGGTATCCCATGAACGATACCCGGTTCTACCGCGTCTGCCGATCGGGGCCACCGATGCGGTCCACTCGGTGAGATATCTCGCAGCTGATCGGGTGCGGACAGGCACCGGAGGCGAGGCTATTGCGCCCTGTGAGACTCTGGTTGACGTGACCGACCGACCGGAAAGACCCCCCGGCGGCGGGCGCAGCACGCACCGCCGGGCTGGCTCCGCCGCGTCCGGTTCCGTAGTCTCGGGCTCTGTGGAAAGGCCAGCCCCCACCGGTTCGCCACCGCCGGATGAGAACGGTGTCGAGGTCTATGACCCGCTCGGCTTGTACGAACCACTGGTCGATCGTTCCTATCAACCGCTGCGGGCCCGCTGGGATCCCACCGCCCCCGACGAGAGTCGTTCCCGCGCACCGAGACCCGAGCGCGATACCAAAAAGCAGAGCGCAGTCGGTCGTTTCATCCGCACCTATGGTTGGCGTGCTTACGCACTTCCGGTTCTTTTCGTGGTGACCGTGCTGGTGATCGTGGACGCGGTGCGCGGGGGCACCGATCCGGCGAATATGGCAGGCGGGGCACCGGGATTCGGACGATTGAGTCCACACGCGGCATCCGCGGGCATCATCGGCGCACCGCCCGGCGACGGCCACTTCCCGACGAATCTGCCGACCGGCGCGCTGCCCGACGGCGGACCGTTCACCGAAAACGGCAGGGGCACATGGCATGTGGTGCCGGGGACCACCGGGCAGGTCGGCACCGGATCTGAATCCCAGTTCAAGTACACCGTCGAAATCGAGGACGGCGTGGACACTTCCGGTTTCGGCGGGGACGAATCCGTGGCCAAGCTGGTCGACAGCACCCTCGCCAATCCCAAGAGTTGGGCGCACGACAGCAAATTCGCCTTCCGGCGCATCGATCAGGGGCAGCCGGACTTCCGCATTTCGCTCGCCTCCCGCGAATCCTCCCGCAAGGCCTGCGGTTTCGATATTCCGATCGACTCCTCCTGCTTCAACGCCGATCTGCGCCGGGTGGTGCTTTCGGAGGTGCGCTGGGTGCGCGGCGCGCTGGCCTTCGAGGGCGATATCGGTTCCTATCGGCAATACCAGGTCAACCACGAGGTCGGCCATGCCATCGGCTATCACCAGCATCAGCCGTGCGAGACCGACGGCGGGCTCGCGCCGGTGATGATGCAGCAGACCTTCGGCACCAAGAACAACGACATCGCCGCCCTCGATCCGGACGGTGTGGTCCCGATGGACGGTAAGCGCTGTCGCTTCAACCCCTGGCCCTACCCACGCGGTTGATGGGCGCGCGACCCCGTCTATCGCCGCGGGTCGGGGCAGGGGACAATGGTCGGGAAGAACGGCCCGATTGTCGGTGTTGAGTAGTTAGGCGCTGAGCCACCACAGTGCGATCGGCCAATTGATTCGAGGAGCCCTGGACGTGTCATCACCGAAGTCCCTGCCGCCGCTGGTCGAACCGGCCGCGGAGCTGACCAAGGACGAGATCGCCCGCTACAGCCGTCATCTGATCATCCCGGACCTCGGGGTGGACGGGCAGAAACGGCTGAAGAACGCCAAGGTGCTGGTGATCGGCGCAGGCGGACTCGGCTCGCCCGCACTGCTCTATCTGGCGGCCGCCGGTGTCGGCACGCTCGGCATTGTCGAATTCGACGAGGTCGACGCCTCCAATCTGCAGCGCCAGATCATCCACGGTGAATCCGATATCGGCCGTCCGAAGGCCGATAGTGCGCGCGATTCCATCCTCGAGATCAACTCCGGCATCGACGTGCGGCTGCACAAGATCCGCCTGGAGCCGGAGAACGCCGTCGAGTTGTTCGCCGAATACGATCTGATCGTCGACGGCACCGATAACTTCGCCACCCGCTATCTGGTCAACGACGCCGCGGTGCTGGCGGGCAAGCCGTACGTCTGGGGCTCGATCTACCGCTTCGAGGGCCAGGTCTCGGTCTTCTGGGACGACGCACCGGACGGCCGCGGCATCAACTACCGCGACCTCTACCCCGAGGCGCCGCCGCCGGGCATGGTGCCCTCCTGCGCCGAGGGCGGTGTGCTCGGCGTGCTGTGCGCCTCCATCGGTTCGATCATGGTGACCGAGGCGATCAAGCTGATCACCGGCATCGGTGAGCCGCTGCTCGGGCGTCTCATGGTCTACGACGCACTGGACATGAACTACCGGACCATCAAGCTGCGCCGCGATCCGGAACGTCAGCCGATCACCGAACTGATCGACTACGAGGCGTTCTGCGGTGTGGTGTCCGAAGAGGGCCAGGCCGCGGCCGCTGGCTCGACCATCACCGCGCGCGAGCTCAAGGAACTGCTCGACGCGGGCAAGGAGATCGAGCTCATCGACGTGCGCGAGCCGGTCGAATGGGACATCGTGCACATCGAGGGCGCCAAGCTCATCCCGAAGGACCGGTTCCTCTCCGGTGAGGCGCTGTCGGATCTGCCGCAGAACCGGCCGATCGTCTTGCACTGCAAGACCGGTATCCGCTCGGCGGAGGTGCTCGCGGTGCTGAAGAACGCCGGTTTCTCCGACGCCTCGCACGTGCAGGGCGGCATCGTCGCCTGGGCGAATCAGGTCGACAAGTCACTGCCCGTCTACTAACTAGACCGGGTACTCACGCCGCGAGGTTCCTTCCTGACGTAACCACCACGGAGCGAGTCTTACGAGCGACCCGTTCGGCGGCCCGTCTCGCGTCC
>NZ_BDAZ01000015.1 GCF_001612725.1 Nocardia anaemiae NBRC 100462
CCGCGAACACGCCGCGCCGAAGGCGCGGCCAATAGCAGAGCGCCAAATTCAACACAGGTACCGTACGGCCGTGACTTCTGTGGAACCTCCCGAGCACGTGCGCGCCACGTTCGGTCTGCGCGAAGTGACCCCGGTTTCGCTGGGAGACTGGGACGGCGGCTGGCGGCTCGGCGATGTGGTGCTGAGTCCGATCGCCGATCATGCGAGGGCGGCATGGTCGGCGAAGGTCCGCGAAACACTGAAGGTGGACGGCCTACGCCTGGCCCGTCCGGTCCGGGCCACCGACGGCCGCTACGTGGTTTCGGGTTGGCGGGCCGATACCTATCTGGAGGGTGTGCCCGAGCCGCGCTATGACGAGGTCGTCTCGGTATCACTGCGACTACATCAGGCCACAGCACAGCTGGAACGCCCACGGTTCCTGGTCCAGCCACCGGTCGCGCCCTGGGTCGATGTCGATGTCTTCGTCGCGGCCGACCGCGCCGCCTGGGAAGCGGTCCCGCTGCGAAGTCTGCGCGCTGGTGGCATCACCCCGGCAACCTCTCCCGACGGCGAGCGCAGCATGGAACTCATCGGCCAACTGGCCACGCTGCGCAAGCCTGTCCAAACCCCCGCGCAACTGGTGCACGGTGACCTGTTCGGCACGGTACTTTTCGCCGGGGTCTTCACACCCGGCCTCACCGACATCACCCCGTACTGGCGCCCGGCACCATGGGCCGCCGGTGTCATCGTCGTCGATGCACTCGCCTGGGGCGGCGCCGACGACGGCCTACTCGACCGCTGGTCGGATCTGCCCGAGTGGCCGCAGATGTTGTTGCGCGCGGTCATGTTTCGGCTTGCTGTGCATGCGCTGCACCCCCGCTCGACCCCCGAAGCGTTTCCCGGATTGGCGCGGACCGCGGATATGGTTCGCCTGATGCTCTGAGTTTCACCTCAACCGCGCGATCGCCCGGTTACCCGATCTGCGTCGTGTGCCGCGTTGGTTGTTTATGCTCGGACGACCGCCATCAGGCGGCTTGTTCTACCTGCTCGGCGGGCCACTGGGATGCTCTGTGGTTGCCCGTGTTCGGACGGCTCCGCGACCGGTTCAGATGATGCCGGAATGGAACCCGTGGAGCCAGCGTAAGCGTTGTGCCCGTGCTAATTTGACGTTCGTGGACGCGGTGTGGACCGGCGCGCCTGCGACATGGGGTGAGGACGGCGGCAGGTGAGAATCCAACCGAGGCAACAGATTCTGGATGTGTGGCGCGCCATGCTCGCCGCGTGCTGGGATGGCAGGGACTGGCGCTGGGGCGGTCGAATGGACGCCAACTCTATCAGCGACTCCGAGCAGTTGCTCTGCCTGCTGTATCCGGCCACCGAGATCGATATCTTCGCGCTGGACAATCCGGATCGCATGGAGGACGACGTCAGTTCGGTCCTCGAACCGCTCGGCGGTCCGAAGCAGATCGGCAGCTTCGTCGTGTGGCTGCTCGAGCGCTATATCGAGCAGAACACACGTGAGGACGGGCAGCCGAACTTCTCCGCGGGCAGCTATCTGCGTTCCGCTGATGAGCGCGAACCCACTGCGGCACAGCGCGGCATCGAGGTCGTCGACTCGTATTCGATGTCGCTGACCGTCTGTATGGCGGGCCTGCGCTTCCTGCGCGCCTTCCGCGGTTGGGCGCGACCGGGGGAGCTGACCAAGCGGATCGATATTCTCTCCGGGCAGCTCAGCGCGCGACTCACCGCGGCGATGACCGGACTGGTCCGCAGCTTTGTCGTCAATACCGTGAAGCCGAAATCCCGTGAGGGACAGGCGATCCTGGGAATGCTGAACCAGACCGGCGAGCCCGAGCAGGCCATGGTCGACGGTGTGCGGCGCAGTCTGGAACGAGTGCGGGCGCGGTTGCGTAGTGACGTCACCTTGGGGCAGGAGAAATCGGTCAGGGAGCTCGAGGACGAGAATCTGCTGTTCGAATGCGGGTGGAGTTGGGGGGTAGCGCGCGACGCCACCGAGGTCGACTTCGTCGAGGCGCAGATCGCGAGTGAGAAGGGCATCGCCGATCCACGCCCGTATCTGTATTTCACGGTCGTCGCGTTGGACGGCATCAACGATCTGGTCTCCCCGCGTACCGGTGAGCTCGGTCTGCTCGACGAGAAACAGCACCGGCTGGCCCAGGCTCTACGCACGCGCTGGGAGCTGACCCAGCGCTATTGGTCGACGGTCGCGCGCTATGGCTCCGGCAGTTGGCCGCTGGAGGATATTCCGTGGCGCACCTCCGACGACGAGCAGTCGGACTACTTCAGTCTGATCGTATCCGCGGTACTGATCCAGGATCTGGTCGCACGCACCGCCTCCGATGACGACTTGACAAGGGCCGTGGCCATCTTCGACGAATTGGCGGGGCGCGGCCGGATCATTCGCCGGACCATGCGCGACGACCCGGCGGTCGCGCTGCACAATCCCGGTGTGCGTCTTACCCTGCGGGGCAGTGAGGGCGTCGATGGCGGGCCGACGCTGCAGTGGGAGGTCTCCGACTTCTCGGCGGTGCTGCTCAAGCGAATGCTGCAGGCGGCCAGGCTGTCCAATAATGTCGCGGCCCGCGACAAACTGATGGATTTGGCCAAATCGGTGATGGAGCATCTGGATCGGCGCATGCTGCGGGTCGGAACGCCCGGACTGTGGGACGATCCGGCGGGTGCGTTCGGGGAGAACGGCGATGAAGAGGTCACCAGACCGTCCTGGTACATGACCGAACGCGTCATCGAATGTCTGGTGGCCGCCGACCGCACCTACCGCGAACCGCCGCCCAACTGGCCGGATCTGCAGGATGTCGCTCGGGTCATGCTGAATACCGCCGAGCATCGGTTCGATCAGGAGATGCTCGGTGTCAGCATCGATGACACCTCGGGCAACCGTGCCGCGCTCGATCGCGTGGAGGACCATATCGATCAGGCCAGGCGGTTGGTGCGCGAGGATTCCGCGACCACCTTCGTGCACGCCTTGGACGCGCTGCGTGAACTCGACCGACTGGCCGCTGCCCGCCGCGACGCGACAAGGAACCCCTAGCGCATGATCGTGTTCGCGACCTCCGACAAGGGCGGCACCGGCCGCTCGGTGACCAGCTGCAATCTCGCCTATCGGATGTGTGTGCGGGGTAAGCGGGTCGCCTATCTGGATTTCGACTTCGGTTCCCCCACCGCGGGTGCGCTTTTCGAGATCAGCGGTGTGGAGCGCGGCATCTCCGGTGGCGACGGACTGCATTCCTATTTGCTCGGTAAGGCGGGCGTCGCCGCGCGAATCGATGTGCGCGACAACACCGATCGGCGCGAGTTACGCAAGATGCGCACCCGAACCGGCAAGCTGTTCCTTTTGCCAGGCGATGCCGGTGGCGCGGAGTTCACCAAGATCGATGGTCCGACCCTGGACAACTGCGCCAAATTGCTGCTCGAACTCGATCAGGACTTCGACGTCTGCATTGTCGATCTCAGCGCGGGGCGCTCGGTGGCGATGGAAATCGCGCTCAGGGCAACGGCTTTGCCGCAGCTGGCCGCGCGAACAGTGCGCTGGTTGGTATTTCATCGCTGGACCCGTCAGCACATCATCGCCGCACATGGTCTGGTGCGCGGGAAGTACGGGATCCTCGATTGCGGTGCGGGCGCGGGACACGATCCCGAACTGCTGCTGGACAACATCAGGTACGTACGCACCGCGGTGCCGCAATTGAATGAGGCAACCGAATCGCCTGGGCCGCAGGCGGCTTGGTTGCATCAGCAGGACTCCATGTTGAAACGGCTGGCATCGACGAACAAGGTCGGTGCGAGCGCGATGCTCGGCGAGACCCCGGTCGAGCCGGTATTGCAATGGCGCGAACAGCTGATTCTGGACATCGACGTGCAGAAGGAAATTGCCAACAAGGCAACCGTCGAGGCCTTCGACACGCTCGCCGATCGCGTGCTCGATCCGGCCACCTGGCGCCGAATCTGAATCGACCGAACTCGACAACACCATCCTGGAAGGGATTTCGAGCACATGGAGTATGCCGCAGGCTACAGCGAGGCCACCGAGCACCCGCGCGTCGCCAAGGTGCCGCTGTCCCATGTGTCGATCGAGGTCGGACATTTCTATATGCACGATCTGGCCAATGGCGAGGAGAAGATCCGCGCGCAGTTCCGCCGGATCGTGCCGCTGGTCACGGCATTCATCGAGGCCGCGAAAATCGAATTCGGCCCGCGGGCCCGGGTCAGCACCTGCTTCCTGGTCGACGACTATTTCCGGTCCGATACCAATCCCGGCGAAATCCTCGACAAATTGCTGCGCAATGCCGACGAATGTGGTCTGACCATCGACTATTTGGCACGCGAGGCGGGCTGCTGGGAGGTTCCGGCCGCCGAATACGGTGCGGTGAACGCGCCGCGTATCGAGCTGGCCGAACTGGTCCGCGCCCGCATCGTGGCCGAACCGCCCGAGGGCGCGAACGGTCGAAGGCCACCCACCGCGGAATCCGGCTGGCTGTGCAATGGCCGACGCGCCTCCGACGATTCATCGGAGCAGGCCATGCACGATGAGCCGTACGAACCGGCCGAGGAATTCGGGCGGCGCGAGCATTCGATTTTCCTCGATGTGGAAATGTGGAGTAAGCAGACCCGAAAGGTGAACGGGCGCAAGGAAGTCTTCACCAAATGGTCCTGCCCGTATCTGGCCTCCATCTGGCAGTTGCTGCGACTGGGCATGCTGCGTTTCGACGGTATGCCGGTGGTCGAGCCACAGCCGTGGGAGCCGGGCATGCAGTGGCCCGGCAGTTGGTGGGAGATGCCCGCGGTGGTCCAGCTGAATCCGCGGGCCAAACCATTTGCCGCATATCGGTCACTTTCACTGCTGCCGCAGCGATATCTGGGTATCGAGCACGCGGTCCGGGTAATACTCGATCACATCCAACTCGACGACGAAGTGGTCGACCAGATCGTCGCCAGGGGCACCGAGGAGGGTATCGACGTATCGCGCAAGGTGACCGAACGCCTCACCCATTTCCTGCTGGACGGATCCTGACGTGAACGAACCGAACGATTCGGCCGCGCGCCGGATGCGCACGGCCCGCTCGACGCCGCACCTACGGCAGCTGCGGCGCGGCCGAGCCGTGCGTCTGCTGGTGCGCGCCGGTGCGGCACAGACCAGGACGCCCGTCGGCCCCCTGGTCGTCTTCGGTGAGGTGGACACCTGCCTGCTGCCCGCGGCGACACCACTGTCGCGCGGTGATCTCGAGGAGCTACTCGAGCTGGTGCCCGGTCGTCCGATGCTGTGGCGGGAGCGTCCGATGTCGCTCGCGGTTTCGCCGACCACGGCCGAGGGAGTGGATTGCCGGTTGGCCGCCCCGTCGCATCCCGACGTGCGCGCGATCGGCACGGTGGCAACGCACGCGGTCGTCGTCGGCGGCCGGGTGCTGCAGAGTTCGGCACGGACCAGGGTCGTGCGCGCCGCTGGCGATCAGCGCCGGACGTGGTCGCACTACCTGAGCCAGGTCGGGGTATCCGAGGTGATCACCAAGGTCACCACGGAAACCGGCGCGCGGTTGGCCGAGGGATTCCTGGCCGCGGGGCCGTCGCCGGTCGGTGCCCTCGATCTCGCTTCGATCGCCAATCGGCTGCTCGGCCGCATCCGGATGGATCACCGCCTCGACCAGAACACGCCGGTGCAATCGGGGACGACCAGGCTGCGCTGGGCGGCGCGGATCGGCGACCCGGCGCAGCCGGTGGTGTGGTTCCGGTTGCGCGACGATACGGTCCGCACCGCGTTGATCACCGTGCGCACCGAAGCGGAACTGGCCGATGTACAGCGGTTCTGTGAGGATCTCGCGGTGCACGATTGGCTGCTTTCGGTCACCGCCGCGGCGCTGGAACAGTCCGATCTGTTCGCGCCGGGCAGTGCCGAGTCGGTGGCGGTGTTGGCGCCGGTGCTGCACCACCTGGCACATCTATGGGTGCCCGGCGCGCATACGCCACCGGCGCTGCGCGGACTGTGGACACAGCTGAACACCGATCCGGATTTCACCGCGGGACGGCGGGCATTGATCGATCAGCTGCACAATCGGGTGTTGGTTGCGACCCTGGACGCGGTGCGGCACACCAGGATCGGCACCGAGGACTACAGCCCGGATTAGCCGATGCGGCGGCATCAGATCCGGAACCATCGCCGGACCAGCAGCGCGAAGAACAGCGAATTGAGTACGAGTCCGGCGTAGGCCTCGATGACCAGCAGTGTCCGTCCGGCGCCCCTGATCTCCTCCAGATCGCCGAGCCCGAGCGGATTCAGATAGTTGATCAGGCACATGTGCAGCGCGGTCGGGATGGGTTGGCCGTCGGTGGTCCACAGCACGAAGGTGCCGATGAGCAGGACGGCGGCGATCCAGCCGAGCAGCCGGAACGGCCGAAAACCATAGCCGCACAGCCATTCCAGGGTCCAGTGCGGGATCCTCTTCCAGACCGGATCGACGGCGCGGCAGCGAGCTTGCGCCAACGCGTGCCCGCAGCGGTCCTGTGCGTCGAAGTCCTCCTCGACCCGGTGCAGTCCCACCGCGCGTTTGAAGGCCAGTACGGCATGTTGGGGCAGGTCGGCGGCGACCAGCACGCGACCGAGACGCTCATAGATTTCGGCGATCCGGGTGTTCTGGGTGCGGCTGAGCCGTCGTGGTCCGCGGAATTCGACCTCGGCGGCGAGCAGCGCCGTCAGGACGGGCAGCGGTCCGTCGGCGTCCACGGCGGGTTCCCGTGCCACCTCGTAGATATGGGAGAAGACCAGGCTGTCGCCGGGCTGGGAGATCTTCCCCGGGTCGTAGTCGAGCTCCAATGTCTCGACGTGGGTGTTGAAGGAGTCGAGCAGCCGCTGTTCGGACTCGGCCCCGGCCTGTCCGAAGTATTCGGCGATCTCGTCCGCGTAGCGGTCGGCATGCCGATCGATCAGCGTGGTCATCGAATTGACCGCAGGTGAGAGTTGGGATAGGCCCGCGTATTCGGTCATGTGTATTCCCCCGGGTGCAGCCGTCACGTTGGACGTGACCTCCACCATACCAATGACATTCGACTATCAATCCGGTGCGCGACCGCCCTTGAGCCAGCGCTTGTCATTCGGTCCGGGGAACTGCGAGGTGCTGGGCCAGCGATCGATGCGGTGCACAAGTACATCTCGCGGTTCGTTCGCGCCGAAGTATCGCTGTTCGTATCCGGCCCAACGGAATCCGGCGTTCTTGTACAACTCGACGGTGCGCTGATCGGTCGGTCGGACCGTCAGGTACACCGAATCCGCCTGTGCAGTACGGCAACTCGTCACGGCCCGATCCAATAGCGCACGGCCGAGACCGCGGTTGCGGTAGTTCGGCGCGACCGCCAGACCCATTACCCAGCCGCGGCGGCGAGTGCCGACGCCGACGAGCGCGTAACCGCGCACCTTGCCGCCGATTTCGGCAACCACCCAATCAGGTCCGTGCAAATCGAACAGTTGGCGCAGCGTCACATACGGGTAGCAGAGGTCGCCGAAGTGTTCCCGCTCCAGCGCGGCGATATCGTCGAGATCGGACAATCGCGCGGTCCGGAACACCGGTTCCCCCGCCGCCTCGGATTTATCCAATGCTCACCGCCAATGGCCGCTCGCATTGCGCATCCAGCGAATCCAGCTGGTCGAGATCGGATGCGTTCGCGATTCGGATGTATGCCATCTCGCCGGAGCCCCCCTCGCTCTGTCTACTGACTCGGCGTGATATCCACCATACCAATGTGATTCGGTGTGGACGGCCGAATGCCGCGCTGGGGACCTCTTCCAGCGCGGCATTCGGGTCTAGCGATGGCGCGGTCGCTGGCCCGGAGGGGGTTCGGGAGCAACTACGCCGGGCCTGCCGATCGGGGGTTCGGGCCGAAAGGCAGGCGGCGCATGCGGTTACACGTTGGCGTAGGCCAGCGAGGGGACGCGGGCGACCGCGAACGAGGACCGCAGGTAGAAGAACCAGGTGACCGCGGCCATGACCAGGAAGGCGCCCGCGTAGGCCCAGAAGGCCGGGTTCATGCTGTGAAAGTTGATGTTGGACAGGCGAAGTGCCTGCTGGAGCAGGTAGCCGCCGGAGGCGCCGATCGCGCCGATGACACCGATCGCGGCACCGGCTTGACGCTTGGCCGAGGCCGTGGCGTCGGTGAGGTCGAGCCCGTGTTCGGAGGCGTACTTCTTGGCCTCGGCACTGAAGATGGACGGGATCATCCGGTAGGTCGAGCCGTTGCCGATACCGGTCAGCACGAACAGCAGCAGGAAGGCGATCAGGTAGAGCGGGAAGCTCTTGGCCTGCAATCCGGCCATGATCAGCACACAGGCGACCGCCATGCCGCCGAAGACGAAGATGGTCATCTTGGCGCCGCCGACCTTATCGGAGATCCAGCCGCCGAACGGACGGCTGAACGAGCCGACCAGTGCGCCGAGGAAGGCGAGGTTACCGAGGGTGGTGATCCAGCCGATCTTGGCCAGATCCGGGAAGTTGGCCTTGATCAGCGTCGGGAAGGCGAAGGAGAAACCGATGAAGGAACCGAAGGTGCCGATGTAGAGGAACGACATCACCCAGGTGTGCTTATTGGTGAGCGCCAGCTTGTAGGACTTGCCGTCGGCCTTGGCGGTGCTGATGGAGTCCATGTACCGCAGCGCGCCGAACATGGCGATCAGGATGAACGGCACCCAAACCAGCACCGACAGCGTGATGCCGAAGCGGTAGCCCGCCGCGTCCTTGGCCATGATGTGCGTGCCGAGAGTGATCAGCAGCGGGAGCACCAATTGGGTCTGCGCCACACCGAGATTGCCGCCCGCCGCGTTGATGCCGAGGGCCGCACCCTTCTTCCCTTCCGGGAAGAAGAAGGAGATATTGGCCATCGACGACGAGAAATTACCGCCACCGAAACCAGCCAGCGCGGCCAGGATCATGAAAACCCACATCGGGGTGCCGGGGTGGTTGACGAAGTAGGCCAGGCCCAGCGTCGGGATGAGCAGCATGGCCGCACTGAACGCGGTGAACGCGCGTCCGCCGAACTTCGGAATGGCGAAGGTGTACGGAATCCGCAGTGCGGCACCGACAAGCGTCGGGGTCGAGGTCAGCAGCAGGGCATTGCTCACCGCGGTCGGGTTGCCCTTGCCGAGTCCGGCCAGGAAGTCGAAGCCCGCCAAGCCCATGCTGGTCACCACGGTGCCCCAGATGACCCAGACGCTGAAGCCGAGATTCTCGGCGAAGACGGAGAAGATCAGGTTCTTGCGGGCGGTGAGTTTGCCGCCCGATTCCCAGAATTCGGTGTTGTCCGGCTCCCAGTGATCCAGCCAGCGCCCCGTTTTCTGGTGCGTGAATACTGGCGTGTCCGACTGCTGGCCGGTGGCAGCTACTGCGGCAGTCATCGGCTTCCTCTCGATCTGGCTCGGTGGGTTCGCCGAGCTGCGGTCGAGACAAAGGTAGAAGCCGGTTGTTGCGGGTGAATGGCCTGAAGTGACGTTCCAGGCAATTCCGACTCACATGGTGGCGAGCCGCTCGGTGACCTATTGGTTACCTGTCCGGTGCAAGATTTTTCGGTCGGGTGACCAATGAATTCAGCGGTCCGGATATTCGGCGATCAGCGAGGCGAGGAAGCACTGCGCGGCCTGCGCCGCTCGTTCCGGATCGCCATCGATGACGGCCTGCACCAATTCATTGTGCTCCGCGTCGTAGGTATCGTCGGATTTCGCCGACCGCGCCCGGATCACCTGTTCGATAATCGGCAGCAGCGAATCGTAGAACTCCAGATATACCGCGTTGTGGCTGGCGACGACGATCGCGCGATGCAGTTCCACATCGGCTTCGATGGCCGCGACGTTCTGTTCATCCCAGTGCTGCTGGCTGCGTTCCTCCAGTAGCCGCCGCAGATTCGCGATATCGGTCTCGTCGCGCCGTCGCGCGGCCAATGCCGCGGCATTGGTGTCCAGGGCCATGCGCAGCTCCAGCACATCGCGTTCCTCCGCATCGGCGAAGTACTTCGCGAGGGTGCCGCCGACCTCCGAGGCCGCGATGACATAGGTGCCCGAGCCTTGGCGACGCTCCAGCATCCCGGCGTGCACGAGCGCCTGCACCGCCTCGCGCACCGTATTGCGCCCGGTTCCGGTGAGCTCGGTGAGCTCCGGTTCGGTAGGGATTCGGGAGCCGATAGGCCAACGGCCGGAACGAATTTCGGCACGCAGCTGCTCGGTTACCTGGGCGATGAGGCTGGTCCGCCGGACGGGTTGCACGGCATCAGAGTACCGCCCATCACAAATCCTTGCCTCCCATCATCGGGTCATCCTATGATTTCGCGGTGACTGCAACTCTCCCGGAAACTACAACTCGCCCGGAATTTCTCCGGGTCGAGCGGCGCAAACGTGCATTGACGGAAGGCCGACTGCTCGTCCTCGCCGCCATCGTGATGTCCGCGCTCACCCTCCGGGTCGCCGTCACCGCATTCTCACCGCTGGCCGAGCGCATCGGCGCCGATATCGGTTACTCGACGGCCGTCGTCGGTGTCTTCGGCATGATACCGACCCTGATGTTCGCGGTTTCGGGTCTGCTCACCCCGCTCTTTGTGCGCCGGATCGGACTCGAGCGCACCGCGCTCGTCGCGATGCTGATGGCCGGATTCGGCATGCTGATCCGGGCCGTGGTCGGCGGCACGGCCGAACTGCTGGTCTTCTCCGCGCTGGCCCTCGGCGGTATGGGCATCGGCAATGTGGTGATCCCGCCGCTGGTCAAGCGGTATTTCCCGGACCGGCTCGCGGTGGTCAGCTCGCTGTACATCACCATGGTCCAACTCGGCACCGTGGTGCCCGCGCTGATCGCGGTGCCGGTTGCCGAGGCACACGGCTGGCGAATCTCCTTGGGGCTGTGGGCAATTCTCGGCTTCGCGGCCGCGCTGCCGTGGCTCGGGGTGCTGCGCGATCGCCGCGGCCACGATCGGGTCGACGGCACCGCGCTGCCGTCGCGGACCCAGGAGCCCAAGGGCAAGGTGTGGCGTTCGCCGGTGGCCTGGGGCATGGCGGGCATGTTCGGCATGACCTCGCTGACCACCTACGCGATGTTCACCTGGCTGCCCAAGATCTTGTCCGAGGCCGGTGCGAGTGCCGCATTCGGCGGGACCATGGTCGGTGTGTTCGCGCTGGTGGGTCTGGTGTCGGCATTCACCGCGCCGACGGTGGTCGCGCGGTTCCGCAATCCGTTCCCGTTCGTAGTGGGTTGTGCCGTCTTCTTTTTCACCGCGTTCGCCGGACTGCTGCTGGCGCCGATGAGTGTGCCGCTGCTGTGGGTGGTGCTGTTGGGCTTGGGCCCGAGCACCTTTCCGATGGCGCTGACGCTGATCAATATGCGCACCAGGACGCCGCAGGGTTCGGCCGCGCTGTCGGGCTTCACCCAGGGCGTCGGATATGCGGTGGCCTGCGTCGGCCCGGTGCTGTTCGGCATGCTGCACAGCGCCACCGATGGCTGGGCCGCTCCATTCGCGATGCTGGTCATCGCGGTACTGGTGCTACTCACCGCCGCATGGCATGCCTGCAAACCCCGCATGCTCGAAGACACCTGGAAATAGTGCGAGCGTAGTGGTGTGCCGGTCGAATTCGCTGTGGGCGACCACCATTCGACGACGTTCGATGCAACGGGCCTCACAGTTCGAGTTGCGAGGTTGTGCGGGTGCGGCCATGCTGTGCATGGGTAGCGCGCGTCACACCTCACGGGGCGGTAATTCGGAGATCGGCTGTTTGTGACGCGCGGAAACCGGTGTGTCACATGCGCGAAACATTTCGTTGAAACTCACCTGACTTTCCCGGGAATCGTGAGCAACCGTTGATTTGACGGTCATTTGGGGCAGCATTTCGGCAATACCCGTTTCCTACCGTGGGGCTAACCGATTTTGGGAGGCCCCTGTTGAGCACGCTGACGCGTAACCACAACATCGAGCATTGGGATGCCGAGGATGTCGCGGCCTGGGAGGCCGGTGGCAAAGACATCGCCAAGCGGAATCTGATCTGGTCGGTCTTCGCCGAGCATGTCGGGTTCTCGGTGTGGTCCATCTGGTCGGTCATGGTGCTGTTCATGCCCACCGACAAGTTCGGCATCGATGCGGCGGGCAAATTCTTCCTGGTCGCCATGCCGACGCTCGTCGGCGCGTTCCTGCGCATTCCATACACCGTGGCCACGGCGCGCTTCGGCGGTCGCAACTGGACCATCTTCAGTGCCACGCTGCTGCTCGTTCCGACACTGCTCACGCTGTACTTCATCAATCAGCCGGGCACCTCGTACACGACCTTCCTGGTGGTGGCCGCATTCGCCGGATTCGGCGGCGGCAACTTCGCCTCCTCGATGACCAACATCAATGCCTTCTACCCGCAGCGGCTGAAGGGTTGGGCGCTCGGGCTGAACGCGGGCGGCGGAAATATCGGCGTGCCCGTCATCCAGCTGGTCGGTCTGCTGGTCATCGCCACCCTCGGCAACGGCTACGCCTCGCTGATCTGCGCGATCTACCTCGTGCTCGTCGCGCTGGCCGGTGTCGGCGCCGCGCTGTTCATGGACAACCTGACGAACCAGAAGGCCGATCTGTCCTACATGATCACCGCGCTCAAGGTGCCGCAGTCCTGGGCGATCGCCTTCCTCTACATCGGCACCTTCGGTTCGTTCATCGGCTACAGCTTCGCCTTCGGGCAGGTGCTGCAGATCAGCTTCAAGGCTGGTGGCGACACCGCCGCGCAGGCCGCACTGCATGCCGCGCAGATCGCCTTCATCGGTCCGCTGCTCGGTTCGCTGGCCCGCCCGTACGGCGGCAAATTGGCCGACCGGATCGGCGGCAGCCGGGTCAGCTTGTACACCTTCGCCGTGATGACCGCGGCCGCTGTAGTAGTCGCCGTGGCGAGCACCGCGGGCGACCGCAGCGGCGGGGTGCCCAGCGGTGCGGCGATGGTGGCGCTGGTCGCCGGATTCATCGCGCTGTTCGTGGTCTCGGGTATCGGCAACGGAGCCGTCACCAAGATCATCCCCTCGGTCTTCGACGCGAAGTCCAAGAGCCTGGACGCGAGCCCGGCAGCCCAGGCCGCCTGGTCGCAGAACTCCTCCGGTGCGCTCATCGGCTTCGTAGGCGCGATCGGTGCGCTCGGCGGCGTCGCGATCAACCTGGTCCTGCGCTCCTCCTACGCCTCGACCGCATCGGCCACCACCGCCTTCTGGGTCTTCATGGCCTTCTACGTCGCCTGCGCCGCGGTGACCTGGCTGGTCTTCCTGCGCCGCCCGCGCGGCGGCGTCGACTCCCAGGTCGTCGTGGAGGCCGAGGCGCTCGTGCTCGAAGCCGAGGCAGCCAACCCGTCCCAGTCCACCAGCACGTCGGCCCGAGCCTGACGCCCTATCACCATCGGAGGACAGTCATGAACTCGACAGTCGACCCCACCCAGCGCAAGACCGTCGTGGTCGTCGGCCACGGCATGGTCGGGCACCGCTT
This sequence comes from Nocardia anaemiae NBRC 100462, assembly GCF_001612725.1. Lineage (GTDB taxonomy): Bacteria > Actinomycetota > Actinomycetes > Mycobacteriales > Mycobacteriaceae > Nocardia > Nocardia anaemiae. The sequence continues at coordinate 13,474 of NZ_BDAZ01000015.1, forward strand.
CGTCGAGGCGCTGCGATCCAGGGACGAGGCAGGCCAGTGGCAGGTGGTCATCCTCAGCGAGGAGCAGTTGGCCGCCTACGACCGCGTCGGACTCTCGTCCTACGTCGGCAACTGGGATGCCGCCGCGCTGGCGCTGCCCGGTAACGAATACGCCGGTGACGAGCTGGTCGAGCTGCGACTGGGCCAGTCCGCGCAGTCCATCGACCGTGAGGCGCGCAAGGTCACCACCTCGGCGGGCGACACCATCGCCTACGACGCGCTGGTGCTGGCGACCGGTTCGTACCCGTTCGTCCCGCCGGTGCCGGGTCACGATCTGCCGGAGTGCTTCGTCTACCGGACCATCGATGACCTCGACGGCATCCGCGCTGCCGCCGCCGCGGCCGGACCCGGTGCGGCCGGTGTGGTCGTCGGTGGTGGTCTGCTCGGTCTGGAGGCGGCCAACGCGCTGCGCCTGCTCGGCATGACGCCGCATGTGGTGGAGTTCAACGCCCGGCTGATGCCCGCCCAGGTCGACGAGGGTGGTGGCGCCATCCTGGAGAAGCTCGTCACCGATCTCGGGCTGCAGGTGCACACCGGTGTCGGCACCTCATCGATCGAGACCGTCGCGGACACGGGACCGGCTGAGCGCCTGAGGATTACGCTCTCCGACGATTCGGTGATCGACGCCGGACTGGTGGTCTTCTCCGCCGGTGTCCGCCCGCGCGACCAGATCGCCCGCGACAGCGGCATCGAGGTCGGCCCGCGCGGTGGCATCATCACCGACCTCGGTCTGCAGACCTCCGATCCGAACATCTACGCGATCGGCGAATGCGCTGCGGTGGAAGGTGTTTGCTACGGCCTGGTCGCCCCCGGCTACACCACCGCCGAGATCGTCGCGGACCGATTGCTCGGTGGCGCAGGGGAATTCCCCGGCGCGGATATGTCGACCAAGCTCAAGCTGCTCGGTGTCGATGTGGCCAGCTTCGGTGATGCGCACGGCAGCACCGAGGGCGCGCTGTCGGTCGTGCTGCACGATGCCGCCAAGGGCACCTACGCGAAACTCGTGGTCTCCGATGACGCGCAGATCCTCTTGGGCGGCATCCTGGTCGGTGACGCGACCGCGTACTCGGCGCTGCGTCCGCTGGTCGGGCGTCCGCTGCCCGCCGAACCAGCCGCGCTGATCTCGCCCGCCGGTGCCGAACTCGGCGCCGACTCGCTACCCGACGACGCCCAGATCTGCTCCTGCAACAACGTTTCCAAGGGCGCGATCTGCGGGGCCATCGAAGAGGGCGCCTGCGATATCGCGGGTATCAAGAAGTGCACGTCCGCCGGAACCTCTTGCGGCGGTTGCGTTCCCATGCTCAAGAAGCTGCTGGAGCAGTCCGGCGTCGAGATGTCCAAGGCGCTCTGCGAGCACTTCTCGCAGTCGCGGGCCGAGCTGTTCCAGATCGTCCAGGTCACCGGCATTCGCACCTTCTCCGCACTGATCGCCAAGCACGGCACGGGCACCGGCTGCGATATCTGCAAGCCGACGGTCGCCTCCATCCTGGCCTCCACCTCGAGCGATCACATCCTCGACGGCGAACAGGCCGCGCTGCAGGACACCAATGACCACTTCCTGGCGAATCTGCAGAAGAACGGCACCTACTCGGTGGTGCCGCGGATGCCAGGCGGTGAGGTCACCCCGGATCAACTGATCACCATCGGTCAGATCGCCAAGGAATTCGATCTCTATGTCAAGGTCACCGGCGGTCAGCGCATCGACCTGTTCGGCGCCCGCGTCGAACAGCTGCCGCAGATCTGGCAGCGCCTCGTCGATGTCGGCATGGAATCCGGGCACGCGTACGGCAAGTCGCTGCGCACCGTGAAGAGCTGTGTCGGCTCCACCTGGTGCCGCTACGGCCAGCAGGATTCGGTCGGCATGGCCGTGCTGCTGGAGAAGCGCTACCGCGGCCTGCGTTCGCCGCACAAGCTGAAGCTGGCCGTCTCCGGTTGCGCAAGGGAATGCGCCGAGGCGCGCGGTAAGGACGTCGGTGTGATCGCCACCGAGCAGGGCTGGAACCTGTACGTCGGCGGCAATGGCGGTCTGACCCCGAAGCACGCGGTGCTGCTCGCCGGTGAACTCGACGACGAGACGCTGATCAAGTACATCGACCGGTACCTGATGTTCTACATCCGCACCGCCGACCGGCTGCAGCGCACCGCGCCGTGGCAGGAGGCGCTGGAGGGCGGCATCGATTACCTCAAGCAGGTCGTGTGCGAGGACAGCCTCGGAATCGCCGAGGATCTGGAGGCGGCCATGGCCCAGCATGTCGCTGGTTACCGCGACGAATGGGCCGCGGTGCTGGAGGACGAGGAGAAACTGTCGCGTTTCGTGTCCTTTGTCAATGCCCCGGAAGCGGCCGATCCGACCATTTCGTTCGATCAGACCGGGGAACGGAAGGTCCCTGTGTTGCTCGGCATACCGGAAATCCCGGTCGCCACACGCGGGCAATAGCCGCTTAACCCCGAAGAAACAGGACGCCGGTACCAATGGGTAAGGCGTTTGGAGGATGACACCGATGACCGTGATCGATACCCCCGGCATTGCCACAGCTACCAGCACGGGTTGGACGCAGGCGTGCCGACTCGACTACCTGATTCCCGGCCGCGGCGTCGCGGTGTTGCTGAAGGGCGGCCGTCAGGCTGCTCTGTTCCTGATGACCGACGGCACCCTGGCCGCCGTCGGCAATATCGATCCCATCGGCCGCGCGGCAGTGATGTCGCGCGGGATCGTCGGTGACCGCGGCGGTATTCCGGTCGTGGCCTCACCGCTGCTGAAGCAGGCGTTCTCGCTGCTGGACGGGCACTGCCTGGACGACGATTCGGCGACGCTGCCGGTTTACGCGGTGCGCGTCGAGGACGGCATCGTTTCGGTTTCCAATGAGCCGGTCGATGCCGGGCTCGTCGCCGCGGACGGTGGATAAGCATGACGACAATCGATACGGGCGCCTGTCTGGCCGGTTTCACGGTCGGCGTCACGGCCGCCAGGCGGGCCGATGAGTTCGCCACGCTGCTCACCCGACGGGGCGCCGGTATCGTCGCCGCTCCCGCCATCCGGATCATTCCGCTGGCCGACGACAACGAATTGGAGCGGGTGACCCGCGAACTCGTCGCCGCTCCGCCACAGATCGTGGTGGCCACCACCGGCATCGGATTCCGCGGCTGGATGGAAGCGGCCGAAGGCTGGGGCATCGCCGAGGATCTGCGGCTGACGCTGTCGTCCACCAGGATGCTGGCGCGTGGGCCGAAGGCCAAGGGCGCCATCCGTGCCGCCGAACTGCGCGAGGAATGGTCGCCCGCGTCGGAATCCTCCGCCGAGGTGCTCGACCACCTGCTCGCCGAGGGCGTGGAAGGTGTGCGGATCGCGGTCCAATTGCACGGCGCCACAACCGAATGGGAGCCGGTCCCCGACTTCTGCGAGGTATTGCGTTGTGCCGGTGCGGATGTCGTTCCGGTGCCGGTGTATCGCTGGGTGCCGCCGGATGATCAGGGTCCGATGGACAATCTGATCGAGGCCATCATCACCTCCAGCCTGGACTGTGTGACCTTCACCAGCGCGCCTGCGGTGGCGTCTATGTTGATGCGCGCCAAGGAAACCGGGCTGCTGGAGGGCGTGCTGCACGCGCTGCGCGGACGGGTGCTGCCCGCCTGCGTCGGACCGATCACCGCGGCTCCGCTCGAGGAACTGGGTGTGGCGACCTCGATGCCCGGACGGGCGCGCCTCGGTGCGCTGGCCCGGCACGTCGCCGAGGAATTGCCGCGGCGCGCCAATCGAATTCAGGCCGCCGGACACACCATCAGTGTGCGCGGGGCGTGCGTGGTGGTCGACGGTTCGGTGCGTCAGCTCGCGCCTGCGCCGATGGCCCTGATGCGCTCGCTGGCGCGGCAGCCGGGGCGGGTGGTGTCCCGGGAGGATCTGCTCGCGGCGCTGCCCGGCGGCGGTGACGACACCCATGCCGTGGAGACCGCGATCGCGCGGCTGCGCGCCGGTCTCGGCACCCCGAAAGCCATTCAGACCGTGGTCAAGCGGGGCTATCGACTGGCGCTGGACGCCGCGGACTGCGCCGATGACTTTCCGCGCACCGTCGCACCCGGTCGCGCGCCGGTAGCCGGAATAGGTACCCCGGCCCGCGCGCCGAGGTACGCACAGCCTGCGGGGAGCTGGTGACGGCTCCGGCCCTGGTCCTGGTCGCACACGGCACCAGGAGCACCAGGGGTGTGCAGATGATCGCCGCGCTCGCGGAGGCGGTGGCCGATGAGTTCGGCAGGACGGCAGCCGGTGGGATGGGAGAGCACGGGGGGATGGCAGCGAGCGGGGCGGGTGAGCTCGGCGTCGCGATTTCGGGGCGCGACGCCGATACCTCCGCTTCGGTGCGTGAACATCGCGCCGTCGTCCGTGGGATCTCCGAGCAGCCCTGGGTGCGTACGGCTTTCGTGGATGTGCTCGGCCCATCGCCGTCCGAGGTGTTGCGCGATCTGACCGATGCCGAGGGCGAATCGGTTCCCGCCGTGGTTGTTCCGGCGTTCCTCGCCTCCGGATACCACGTGTATCAGGATGTGCCGCGCGAGGTGGCCGAGAGCGGCCATCCGGAGGTCGCGGTGACATCCGCGATGGGACCGGATCCGGCATTGGCCCGCATCATGGCCATGCGGCTGCGGACCGCAGGCTGGCGGCCGGGTGACGCGGTGGTCTTCGCGGCGGCCGGATCATCGGATGCCCGTGCGCGCCAAGATGTTCGGCGCGCCGCGGGCATGCTGGCCGAACATCTCGGTGTGCCGGTTCGCATCGGCTACGTCGCCACCGGAGCCCCGCGCGTGCCGGAAGTCGTTGCCGAACTTCGTGAGTCGGGTGCGGAGCGCGTCTTCATCGCCTCGTATCTGCTTGCTCACGGTCTGTTCCAGCAGCGCCTGCACGAGGCGGGAGCTGATGGTGTTGCCGAACCGATCGGCGTGCACCCGGCTGTCGTCCGTCTGATCACCGACCGCTACCGTGCTGCGGCCCGAGAACTGACGCGGGCCAGGACATCCCCCGTCGAAGTCAGCGGTTCGTAGCAGACCCGCGAAGCCGTGCTGCGGGATCAACCCGTCGGGTCGCGTTCGTCACCGAACCCGCGCTCATAGGCCGCTGGCTCAGCAGGCGGTCGCCTCCCGCACAACCAGTCACTACCTCGCACAACCTATACCTTGTGCGAGGTAGTGATCCGCCATGCGACGTGCTCTAGCCCATGCGGGAGAGTGGTGACGGTTTCGCCCGAAAGCGCCACCTGGGCATTGCACGAGAAGGTCACCGCCGGGTCGTCGGCGACACCCCTCATGCGGATCGGCGTGGCGTGCGGGTGAAGGAGGCGCGGTAGGCGCTCGGGGGGAGGCCTACGTGGCGGATCATGTGCTGGCGCAGGGATTCCGCGGAGCCGATGCCGCTGTGGCGGGCCACCTGGTCCATGGGCAGGGTGGTGGATTCGAGGAGTTCGCGGGCGCGCTGAATGCGTTGGTGCAGTAGCCATTTCTGCGGGCTCAGGCCGGTTTCCTCGTGGAAGCGGCGGGTGAGGGTGCGCACGCTGGTGCGGGCGTGGGTGGCCAGATCGTCCAGGGATAGGGGAGTGTCGAGGCGTTCCAGGGCCCAGGTGCGGGTGGCCGAGAGTGTGCGTCCGTTTTCGGGCGGCAGTGGTGAGTCGACGAATTGGGCTTGGCCGCCGGGGCGCACCGGGGTTACGACCGCGGCGCGGGCCGCGGCATTGGCGACCGTCGCACCGTAGTCGGTGCGAATCAGGTGCAGGCACAGGTCGATTCCGGCGGCCGCGCCCGCGGCGGTGGTCACCGGTCCGTCCTCGATGAACAGTGCGTCGGAACGCACGGTCACGTCCGGGAACATCGCGGCGAGTTCGTCGGCCAGACCCCAGTGCGTGGTGGCGGTGCGGCCGGACAACAACCCGGCCTGGGCCAATACGAATGCGCCGCTGCAGATCGAGGTGACGCGCTTGCCTTGGTCGACGGCCCGGCGCAGTGCCGCGATGGTGGCCGCATCGGCGGTGCCACGACTACCGGTGCTCGGCACGATGACGGTATCCGCCTCGTCGAGTGCATCCAGTCCACGCGGCACCACCACATCGAAACCGCCCAGCGCACCCGGAACAATGCCGGGTTCGGCGGTGCACACCACCATCCGGTAACACGGCTCACCGTCCACCGTCACCGTGCCGAGCATGGTTGCGGGCATGGCGAGTTCGAAGGGCTTCACCGGTGCGACGGCGACAACGGCCACGGTCTTCATGGCTGGATCCTTGGGATAGATGGCTGACCGGCCACTAGTCTAGCGCGGTCACGCCGGGCAAGGTTGATGGCGCGCGATCGACGAACTGCTTCGTGAGCGTGAAATACCTTGTCTCAGAAGGGAATTAACATGCCTTCGCATGTCATCATCGGTCGGGGCGGCACCGCCTCGGCAACCGCGGTGCGGTTGGTCGAATCCGGCGACCAGGTGCGGATGATCAGCCGCAGCGGAACCGGCCCGCGACATCCCGATATCGAGTTGATCGCCACCGATGCCGTGGACGCGGCCGCGCTCACCGACCTCGTCAAGGGCGCGGACACCGTATTCAATACCGCGATGCCCGCCTATCACACCTGGCCGGAGGCGGTACCGCCGCTGTTCGGCGCCATCATGTCGGCCGCGGAGCAGGCCGGTGCGAATTATGTGATGCTCGGCAATCTGTACGGCTACGGTCCGGTGGACGGTGTGATCACCGACGACACCCCGCTGGCCGCCACCGGCTCCAAAGGGCGGGTACGCGCGCGGATGTGGCTCGACGCCAAGGCGGCGCACGATGCGGGCCGGGTGCGGGTCACCGAGGTCAGGGCGGGCCAATTCATCGGCACCGGTGCGGTATCGCTGTTCTCGCTGCTGGTACAGCCGAAAGTGCTTGCGGGCCAACTCGCTCTGGTGCCGCAGGACTTGGACCTGCCGCACTCCTACACCGCGATCGGTGACGCGGCCGCCGCACTCGTAGCGGTCGCGCGTAGCGAAAACGCTTGGGGACGCGCCTGGCTCGCACCCACCATCACCAGCACCCTGCGTGCGGCCGCCGAGCGCTTCGCCGCGGCAGCGGATGCCCCGAAGCCGCGCCTCGAGTTGATGACCGACCGCGAGCTGACCCTGCTCGGCCACACCGACCCGTTCTGGCCCGAATTGTTCGAGACCTACCACATGTCGCACCGCGAGTTCACCGTCGACGACACCACCACCCGGGAGACCTTCGGACTCACCGCGACCAACCTCGACAAGGTCTTCGCGGAGGCGGTCTCGACACCCTGATCTCACCCGTCCACGCTGTGACACCGCCCAGTGGTCAGCCAGTAGCCGGGCACCCGGGGTGCCCGGCTATCAGACGGGGCGCTCGGTCTCAGGCGTTGTCGTACGCGTCCTGCAGGACCTTGATATCGAGCTTGGACATGGACTGCAGCGCCGTGGCGGCGGCGGCGGTCTTGGTGGGGTTCGCGCCGTCCATGAGGGTGAGCAGGGTGGCGGGGACGACCTGCCAGGACAGGCCGTAGCGGTCGGTGAGCCAGCCGCACGGTCCGGGCTCGCCGCCGTCGATCAGGGCATCCCACAAGCGATCGACCTCGGTCTGGGAATCCACGATCACCTGGATCGACGCGGCATCGGTGAACGGATGCCCCGGACCGCCGTTAATGAGGCTGTACGGGTGACCATCGAGTTCGATCGAGACGATGAACGCCGAACCGTCGGGGTGCCGATTGACCTCGACGATGCGGGAATTGGGGATCAGCGCGGTGTAGCGGGCGGCGGCTTCCTCGGCGTCGTTGTCGAACCAGAGGAATGTGTTGACCGACATGGTTGGCTCCTTGGCTTGGTTATGACCTGCTGTCACCCTTCGGTCGGAGCCGCCCCGCAGCCTTCGACATATCTCCGCGAAATTTCTGAGGAAATATTTTCGCGCGGGTCAGACGCTCGCGACGGCGACGAATCGATCCGGGGTGATCGTGATCAGCACCCGCGCGCGCTCTACCTCACCCAGCACCGGCCCACTCCCGTACTTCTCCCAGATGCGCTGGGTCCACACACCATCCGCATCGATGGTCAGTTCGGCATCCCCGATCACTCGCACCTGCCTGTTCGGCCGCTGCCCGCCGTCGCGCGAACCCACAACCTCCCGATCGATCACCAACCCGACCCGCGGATTCGCCAGGATCCGCCGCAAATGCGGCCGCCCAGCCCAGCTGGTCAGCCGGAAGGCCTGTTGATCCCACAGGAACCACATCGGCGTGACGTGCGGATATCCGGCCGCGTCGATGGTGGCCAAGTGCGCGACGATATCGCTGGCCAGCAACCCCGCAATCTCGGCTCGACGTAACGCCCGCATCCGGAACCCCTCGATTCGAACTTATGTTCGAGTCTACCTCGCGGTTCGGGATGCGAGCCATCAGACAGCGGTCGCAGCGCTGCCTACGCGCAGTCGGGGGCGTCGGCGTCTTCGAAGAGCGGCTTGCCGGTGGGCGGGGCGTAGACCACGTCGAGGACGAGCGGGTCGGGACCGAGATTGCGGCCGATGTGCACGTTCCATGCGCCCTCGGGTTCGTAGATGAAATCGCCGGTGTGGAAGACCGGAGCCACACAGTCGGGGCCGGGATGGGTGAGGGTGCCGGAGCGGACGAAGCCGAAGACCGGTCCGTCGTGATAGTGCCAACCGGTGGAACCGCCTGGGGCGATGGTGATTTCGCGGACGACGAGATCGGTGCCCGCGACGAACGGCAGGAGTCCGGCCGGGATCTGGGTCTGGGCGAGGGTGACCGCGGTGATATCGGTACCGGGCGTCGCGTGTGCGCTCGCGGCACCGAATACGGAGCCGCCCAGGGCGACCGCGACGGCCGCGGCACGCGTAATTGGCGTCATCGCCGCAGCCTAGCCCCGAAGCCGTCGTCGGAGAAGGGCGAGATCGCCACTGCCGCTGGTGCATTCGTTCGTTTTGTGCGAATTGGGCGGCTATCGTCGCGCAGGCCAGTGCTCGACCGGCGCTGCGCCGACACATCCGGGCACTCCTCGTCGTAGCCAGGCACCGTGGGTTGGGTGCCCGGCTAACGCCCGGGGCGCTCGGGACGCGGTTGTCGTACTCCGGACCAGAGTTCACGAATTGTTCGTGACTGGGAAGCGGTGTCGAGTTGCGTGACGCGCCGCAGCCGTAGAGCATCGGTCTTTGTGCCGTCGAATCCGATGAACCCCGCTGGCGATCTGCCGGATACCGGAATTCCCGCCGCCGAGGCCGCCCATATGACCATGGCCGAGCAGCACGAGTGGCATCGGAATTATCTACGGCGACACGCGGTTTCCCGGCGCAATGTGTTGCGCGGTGCCGCGGCGGCCGCCGCTGTCGCCGCCGTGGGAACGTCACCGTTCGGCAGGCGCGCCTACGCCGAGGACGCACAGCTCGCGGTCGGCGGTCGACGTGTCGGATACGGGCCGGATGCCACCAGTCAGCTCCGGTTCGCCGGTCAGCTCTCCCGGCCACCGGCCGGTACCAGGGTCTTCCTGGACCACGGCCCGACGCCCGCGCTCGGCGGCACCGTCGAGGCCGAGGTGCGCAACCTGCTGACTCAGGTCCCGTCCGCGGACGGCGGCGTCCTCGCGGCCGAACAGTTCTACGTGCACGCCCCGGTCGACGGCCTACCCGGGCGCGTACCGCATTTCTATCGCTGGCGCACCTCCGACGGATTCACCGGCGATATCCGCGCCGCCGCACCCGCGATGGCGAGTGCGCGCAGTGCGATCCTGCCGTTCCGCTTCACCATGATGGGCGATCAGGGCACCGACGAGACTCCTGCGCTGCCGCAGGGCACCGTGCCCGGCGATTACGACGACAAGTACTACAAGCCCGATAACGATCCGAATGCTGCGCACGCGAGCAATGTGCTGCGCCAAATCGCCGCGGCCAAACCGGATTTCCACATTCTCGCCGGTGATATCGCCTACGCCGACCCATCCGGCGGGGGGAAACCGAACGAATTCGTCGCCAACGGCGCGAAGCTCCGCTCCGGTTTCGATAAGTACAACCCATACGTCTGGGATGTCTACTTCGGGGCCATCGAACGCAGTGCCGCCGAGACCCCGTGGATGTTCGCCACCGGCAACCACGATATGGAAGCGACCTACGGCCAGCACGGCTACGGCGGACATCTGGCGCGGCTGGACTTCCCCGGCAACGGTCCGGCGGGCTGCCCGTCGGCGTATTCGTTCACCTACGGCAATGTCGCGGTCCTCTCGCTCGACGCCAATGACGTCAGCTATGAGATCAAGGCCAATACCGGGTATTCCGATGGGGCGCAGACCAGTTGGGTGGAGCGCACCCTCGCGGCCTACCGCGCGGACCCCGATATCGATTTCCTGGTCTGCTTCTTCCACCACTGCGCGTACTCCACCACCGATTCACATGCCAGCGACGGCGGTGTGCGCGATGCGTGGGTCGACTTGTTCGACCGGTATCAGGTGGATCTGGTGCTGCAGGGCCACAATCACGTCTACGAACGCACGGATCCGATCCGCGGTGGCGCCGCGACCAGGATCGCCGCGGACAATTCGATCGTCTACCCCGACACCGACGGCACGGTCTACTACACCGTCGGCGGTGGCGGCCGCCCGCGCTACGACTTCCAACCCGGTTCGCGGGAAACCTTCCGCGGCAATGAATTGCCGGACACCACGGTCCCGAACAGCTACGTGTGGACCGCATCCGGCGGCAAACAGGACGAGGCGGCTCCGTGGTCGCGGGTGCGGTTCCGCAACTACTCGTTCCTGCGCGTGGATGTCCGCCCCGGCATCTTCGCCAGCGAAATGGATGTGGTCGCGGTGGACGAATACGGTCGGGAATTCGACAAACTCACCTTCCGCCGCCTGGTCCACTGAACCGCTATTTCTCCTTGGGCGGAAGCGAGCGAGCGTAGCTGACGCCGCGATCGACCCATTCATCGAGCGCTTCGTCATCGGTGACGGCCGCGCCGTCGACCCGCAGCCAGTTGTTCATTTCGCGACCGCCCATCACCATCGTGCCGACGTATTCGCGGGCGAGCAGAGTGGTGGTCTCGGCCGGGTCGACGCGGACCAGCAGACCACCCTTCGAGCTCGCCGCGACCGCCATATTGCCGTTGATCAGGAAGGCGAGACCGCCGAACATCTTTTTCTCGCTCACCTCCGGCGTCGGGTCGATCAGCTCCCGTATCCGATCGGCGAGGACCTTGTCATATGCCATACCGCATTGTCGACCATGGCACCGACAAGTCGGCTATGCGCCGATCGCGGCGGCGAACAGCGGCCAGGACTGGTGGACGTCGTCCTGCCAGTAGGCCCAAGCGTGGGTGCCACCCGGCCGCAGATTCACGGTGGCGGGCACGCCTGCCGCGGCCAGCCGATCCACAAAGGGGCGGGTGCAGCCATCGATGAAGGTCTCCATGACACCGCCGACCAGCATGCGGTCGGCCAGGCGGATCGGATTACCGGCGATGCCGCCATCGCCGAGGTTTTCGTGCGGTCCGGGTGAGCCGGTGCCCGAGGAGACGTAGAGCGCCAAGCCGCGCAGCCGATCGACGTGCAGTAAGGGATCGTTGTCGGCCCAGGCCGGATTGTTCGGGGCACCCCACATGTTGTCCGCATTCGCGCCGAAGACCGCGAGTTCGGCGTGCACATAGGCATTGGCCGCCGGGTCACTGGTGCGCGGGCAGCCGCTGTAGGCGCCCACCGCCTGATACATGCCGGGTGCGTTGATGGCTAGATTCAGTGCCGAGGTCGCCGACATCGACACGCCCGCAATGGCATTGCGTCCGGTCATTTCGAAACGCGACTCCAGCAGTGGCGGCAGTTCCTGGGTCAGGAACGTCGCCCATTTGTTGCGGCCGAGTACCGGGTCGTCGTTGAGCCAGTCGGTGTAGTAGCTCGCGCGTCCCCCCATCGGCACGATCACATTGACGTTCTTATCCGCGAAGAAGTTCGCGACATCCGTGCGGGTCGTCCACGGCCCACCGTCCTCGCCGCCGTCGACCGCATTGAGCAGATAGAGCGCGGGCGCTCCGGAACCGGGATGCGACATCCACAGTGTGATGGGGCGATTCATCGCCGCCGAATGGACTACGACCTCGAACTGCCGCCCGCCCAATGGCCGGACGTCGAGAATCTGGGAGCCGGGATCGGCTCCTGCGGTGACGGGGATGGTCGCGGCGCAAAGCGCCAACAGGAAAACCAGGCATCGCGTGAGGGAGCGCAGCGAGCGAACTATGGGCACAGGCCGGTACATGGGTCGAATTCCTATCACGTCAGTTGGCGCGCCATCGGTATTCGCCGGGTGTGTTTGCTGTCCAATAACACAGCCCGTCCGCCCGATGCGGGCGGACGGGCTGCGGGGCATCGGGTGAGAGGACCCGAACTCGGGGGGTCAGCGCCAGGTTTCCGGCGTGACGGGAGCATCCCAGGCGCGCGCGTAGCGACGCTTGTCCGGAGCGTTGGATTCTCTGGCGCGGTAGACGATGTACGGCCGGGTCAGGTAGCCGACGGGCGCGCTGAACATGTGTACCAGGCGGGTGTATGGCCAGATGGCGATGAGGGTGAGCACGACCAGACCGTGCAGTTGGAAGGTCCACGGTGTGCCGACCATCAGCTCGGGCTCTGGATGGAGGGTGAAAAGGCTACGGAACCAGGGGGATACGGTCTCGCGGTAGTTGTAGGTACCCCACAGCAGGTTGCTGCCCCAGGTATTGAGCAGACCGGTGATCAGGGCGGCGGCCAGCAGCACATACATCAGTTGGTCATTGCGGGTGGTTGCCTTGCGCACGGCGGGGACGGTGATGCGGCGGTAGAGCAGGATGCCGACACCGAGGATGACCGCGAGTCCGGCGACCGAACCCGCCGCGACCGCGACCACATGGTAGGTGTGCTCGGAGATCCCCACAGCGTTGGTCCAGGATTCCGGAATCAGCACACCGAGTACATGACCACCGATCACGCCGAGCATGCCGAAGTGGAACAGGGGGCTGCCCAGGCGCAGCAGGCGGCTCTCGTAGATCTGGGAAGACCGCGTGGTCCAACCGAATTGGTCGTTGCGGTAGCGCCACAGGTGGCCGAGCACGAACGAGGTGAAGGCCACGTAGGGCAGCGTCATCCAGAAGGTGGTGGTCATCGGCGGGCTTCCGATCCGTCGAACAGCGATGGGTCCATGGCGAAGGGGTCGAGTCCGACCTCTTCTTCGGGCGGGCCCTGGGCGGCGAGTTCGGCTATGCGACGGCGGTCCGCGGTGGTCAGCGGCGGCAGGGTGGCGACGACGGCGGCCAGCACTCCGGCGTACGGGGATCCGTTGTCCGCCAAGGAAAGTCGCAGTAGCTCGATCACCGGGACGTGTTCGCCCAGCAGACGTTCACCGCCGATCGGGTCGACGGTCGCGGCGAATTCCAGCAGTACCGGCAGGTGGTCGGGCAACTCTTCGTCGCCGAGTTCGACACCGGCGTGCCGGTAGGCGTGCTTGAACCGCAGCAGCGCCATACCGCGTTTGCGGGTGTCGCCGTAGGCGTAGAACGTCAGGTGCATGCTGGAACGGCGGCGCAGATCGAAGGTTTCGACGTACTGCTGGGCCAGCGTCATCGGCGGGGTGGCGCGCAGATGGTGGATGAATTCCAGCAGCGGCGCGCCTACCACGTCCGGCAATTGCGTTGCGGCCTCATCGATCTGGTCGACGGTTGCCAACATCTGCTCGCTCGGATAGTCGAGCAGCAGTGCGGTGATCCGCCACACCAGGCGGCAATCTCGCTCGGACAGCTGGGCGACAGGCTCGGGCCTGCGGCGCACTTTCAGCAATGCCATCATGCGCCCCCGGGTGTCAGGGTCGCTCCGGTCGGTGTCGGTGTGCTGGAGCCGTTCGTGCCCGGTCCCGAACCATTGGTGGCCGAACCATTCGTGGCCGCACCGTTTTTCGTCGAGCCATTGGTCCCGTGCCCATTGGCCCCATTGCCGTTGCGCGCGGTCGGCAGCAGTCCGTCGGTGCTGCGCCCATCCCAATTCAACAGATTGATCCGATTCGACTTCTCCTCCGGCGCGGCGCCATTGGCGTCGGTCAGGTGGAACTTCTCCACCATCGTGTCGAATGCCGTCATACCCGGCCCGCCGTCGGTATCAAGGCTGCATCCGGTGGCCAGCGAATCCAGTTCGTGCGCCTGCGAAGTCGCGCCATGCGGAATCACATACCGGTGTTCGTATTTCGCGATGGCCAGCAGCCGGTACATCGCCTCGATCTCCTCCGGCTCCAACCGCACCGACGGTGCGATGGACGGATCCGGTTCCATACCGAGATTCACCGAGCGCATGAACGACCGCATGGCCGCCAGCCGCTGCAACGACGCTCGCACCGGCCCGATCTCACCGGCGGTGAACAATTCGGCCAGGTACTCGACCGGAATGCGCAGTGCGTCGATGGCGCCGAACAGATTCGACGCATCCTCGGCATCATGACCGGTCTCGGAAAGCACATCCACCACCGGCGACAGCGGCGGCACATACCAAACCATCGGCATGGTGCGGTATTCCGGATGCAGCGGCAGCGCGATCTGGTAATCGACGATCAATTTGTAGACCGGCGAATTCTGCGCGGCCTCGATCCACTCCGGTGAGATCCCGGCCCGCTCGGCCTCCGCGATCACCCGCGGATCATGCGGATTGAGGAACACTCCGAGCTGCGAGGGATACAGATCCTTGGTTTCGGTGACCGAGGCCGCCGCCTGCACGGCATCCGCGTCGTAGAGCATGACGCCGATGTAGCGCAGCCGCCCGACACAGGTCTCCGAACAGACCGTCGGAATGCCGACCTCCACGCGCGGGTAGCAGAACGTGCACTTCTCCGCCTTGCCCGTCTTGTGGTTGAAGTAGATCTTCTTGTACGGGCAGCCGCTGACGCACTGTCGCCAGCCACGGCATTTGTCCTGGTCGACGAGCACAATGCCGTCCTCGGACCGCTTGTAGATCGCCCCCGACGGGCACGAGGCCACACACGACGGATTGAGGCAGTGCTCGCAGATCCGCGGCAGGTAGAACATGAAGGTCTGTTCGAACTCCAGCTTCACCTGATCCGACAGCTTGGTCAGCAGCGGGTCCTTGCCGACCTGCTCCGGTCCCGAGCCCAGATCGTCGTCCCAGTTGGCGCCCCAGGTGATCTTCGTATCCTGGCCGGTGATCAGCGATTTCGGCCGCGCCACCGGACTGGTGTCCATGGCGGGCGCGGACAGCAGATTGTCGTAGTCGTAGCTCCACGGCTCGTAGTAGTCCGACACCGTGGGCAGATCCGGATTGGCGAAGATATTGAGCAGCCGCTTCAGCCGCGAACCCGACTTCAGGGTCAGCTTGCCGCGCTTGTTGAGCGTCCAGCCGCCCTTCCACTTCTCCTGGTCCTGGTACTGGCGCGGATAACCCTGTCCGGGACGGGTTTCCACATTGTTGAACCACATGTACTCGGTGCCGCCGCGGTTGGTCCACGCCTGCTTGCAGGTGACGCTGCAGGTGTGACACCCGATGCACTTGTCCAGGTTCATCACCATGGCCATCTGTGCCATGACACGCATGTCAGTACTCCACTTCCTGCGAGCGACCATCGAGCGGAGCGTCGTGACCTCGTCGGATCATGTCAGTACTCCACTTCTTGGTTGCGGCCATCGAGCGGAGCGTCGTGACCTCGTCGGATCATGTCAGTACTCCACTTCTTGGTTGCGGCCATCGAGCGGAGCGTCGTGACCTCGTCGGATCATGTCAGTACTCCACTTCTTGGTTGCGTCGGCGAATGGTCGTGACCTCGTCGCGCTGATTTCCGGTGGGGCCGTGGTAGTTCAGCGCGAAGGACTGCTGCGCATAACCGCCGATGAGATGCGATGGCTTGATCATGATGCGGGTCAGCGCGTTGTGGATGCCGCCGCGCTTGCCCTTGCCCGGCTGCTTATCCGGTGCGCTCCAATCGAATCCGCCCGGCGCACCCTCGATGCGCGGCACATCCACCGCCCGGTCCTGGGCGTGGTACATGAACACCGTGCCCTCGGGCATCCGGTGGCTGACGATGGCCCGCGCGACGACCACGCCGTTGCGGTTGACCGCCTCGATCCAGTCATTGTCCGACACACCGATTTTCGCGGCGTCCCGATCCGACATCCAGATCGACTGCCCACCGCGCGAGAGCGTCAGCATGTGCAGGTTGTCCTGGTAGGCCGAGTGGATGGACCACTTCGAATGCGGGGTCAGGTACCGAACGGTGACGCCGTTGTCACCGACGGACCCCACCCCGGGCTCACTGAACAGCGCGCTCATATCGAGCGGCGGCCGGAATACCGGCAGCTGCTCACCGAGTTCGGCCATCCAGTCGTGATCGAGGTAGAAGTGCTGGCGCCCGGTCAGGGTGTGCCATGGCTTGAGTCGTTCGGTATTGATGGTGAACGGCGAATACCGTCGTCCGCCGGTCTCACTACCCGACCACTCCGGCGAGGTGATCACCGGCACTGGCCGAGATTGCGTGTCCGCGAAGGTGATTCGCTTGCCCTCGTGCTCGGCGGCGAGATCGGCCAGCTCGGTGCCGGTGCGCCGTTCCAGCGCCTGGAAGCCTTCGACCGCGAGTCTGCCGTTGGTGGTGCCGGACAGTGCGAGGATGGCCTCGGCCGCGTGGGTGTCCTTGGCCAGCGACGGACGTCCCTGGGCCACACCGGAAACCACGGTGCCGTTCACCCCTGCGAGGTAGGCCACCTCTTCGTCCGGATGTGTGGTGACGCCCTTGGTGGTGACACCGAGCGTATCGATCAGCGGTCCGAGCGCGGCCATCTTCTCCGCGAGCTTCGGGTAGTCCCGCTCGACCACGACCAGCTTGGGCATGGTCTTACCCGGAATCGGTTCGCACTCACCGGCTTTCCAGTCCAGGACCCGGCCACCGGCCTGGGCCAGCGCATCCGGCGAATCGTGCTGCAGCGGTACCGCGACGATATCCTTGCGCTTGCCCAGATGCTTCTCGGCCATCCAGGAGAACCCGCGCGCGATCCGGTGGAACGCCTCGAAGTCGGTCTTGGCCTCCCACGGCGGGGAGATGGCGGGGGAGAAGGCGTGCACGAACGGGTGCATATCGGTGGAGGACAGATCGTGCTTCTCGTACCAGGTGGCGGCGGGCAGCACGATATCGGAGAACAGCGTGGTGCTGGTCATCCGGAAGTCCAGCGAGAGCAGCAGATCCAGCTTCCCGCTCGGAGCATCCTCGCGCCAGACCAGCTCCTGCGGCCGCACACCCTCGGCATCGGTGGTCTGCAGATTGGAGTCCGCGCCGAGTAGGTGCTTGTGGAAGTACTCGTTGCCCTTACCGGAGGAGCCGAGCAGATTTGCCCGCCACACGGTCAGGCAGCGCGGGAAGTTCTCCGGCGCATCCGGATCCTCACAGGCGAAGCGCAGGTCACCGGATTTCAGTCCGTCCACCACATGTTCGGGTGCGGATTTGCCCGCGGCCTCGGCCTCGTCCACCAGATCCAGCGGATTGCGATCGAAGGTCGGATAACTCGGCATCCAGCCGAGGCGACTGGCCAGCGCGATATTGTCCGCGGCGGTACGGCCCGCGAACTTCCCGGTGCCCAGCGGGGAGGCGAAGGACTGCGCGGTGAACGGGTCGTAGCGCCACTGGTCATTGCTGAGGTACCAGAACACGGTGCCCTGCATCTGACGCGGCGGTCGCTGCCAGTCCAGCCCGAATGCCAGGGTGGACCAACCGGTTACCGGACGACACTTCTCCTGGCCTACGTAATGCGCCCAGCCACCGCCGTTCACGCCCTGACAGCCGGTGAGCAGGGTCAGCGTGAAGAAGGAGCGGTAGATCTGGTCGGAGTGGAACCAGTGATTGGTACCCGCACCCATCAGGATCATCGAGCGACCGCCGGATTTATCGGCGTTATCGGCGAACTCGCGGGCGATGCGCCGCGCCTGCGCGGCGGGTACGCCGGTAATGGCCTCCTGCCAGGCCGGGGTGTAGGGCTCCGCAGCGTCGTCGTAGCCGGTCGGCCAGGTGCCGGGCAGCCCGTCGCGTCCCACCCCGTACTGCGCGAGCAGCAGGTCGAATACCGTGGTGACCCGCTTGCCCGCGACGGTGATCGTCGGCACGCCGCGCACCAGCACGCCAGCGGTATCGGTATCGAAGCGGGCCAGCTGCACCGCGACCGGGCGCTGGTCGGCGCGGTCGTGCAGGGTCAGCAGCGGATCGACGCCCTCGAGATCCAGATTCCACTTGCCCGCGTCACCCGCGGTGAAGCGGTGTCCGAGCGAACCGTTGGGCACCACCGGATTGCCCGCGGCATCGAGCAGCACCATCTTGTGCTCGGCGGTCTCATCGGTGTGGCCGAGATCGGCGGCGGTGAGGAATTTGCCCGGCAGCGCACCGTCGTGGTGGTAGTCGCCATTGGCGTCCCAGCCCTCCGGATCGTCGAGGCACACCAGGAAGGGCAGGTCGGTGTAGCGCTTGACGTAGTCGAGGAACCGCGGCGTATCGCGCTCGACGAAGAATTCCTTCAGAATGACGTGCCCCATCGACATGGCAAGGGCCGCATCGGTTCCCGGTCGCGCGGGTACCCATTCGTCGGCGAATTTGGTGTTGTCGGCATAGTCGGGTGAGACCACGACGACCTTCTGGCCGCGGTAGCGGGCCTCGGTCATGTAGTGCGCGTCCGGGGTCCGGGTCACCGGGACATTCGAACCCCACATGATGAGGTATCCCGCGTCGAACCAGTCGGCCGATTCCGGCACATCGGTCTGATCGCCGAATACCTGCGGAGAGGCCACCGGCAGGTCGGCATACCAGTCGTAGAACGACAGCATCGAGCCGCCGAGCATCGAAATGAACCGTGCGCCGACGGCATGGCTGACCATCGACATCGCCGGAATGGGGGAGAATCCGGCCACCCGGTCGGGCCCGTACTTCTTGATCGTGTGCACATGCGCGGCGGCCGCGATTTCGGCGGCCTCCCACCATTCCGCGCGCACGAATCCGCCCTTACCGCGAGAAGACTTGTAACGCTTGGCCTTTTCCGGATCCTCGACAATGGATTCCCAGGCCAGTACCGGATCCTTGAGCCGCTCCTTCGCTTCGCGATACAACTCGAGCAGCACACCGCGCACATAGGGATAGCGCACCCGCGCGGGGGAGTAGGTGTACCAGGAGAAGGACGCGCCGCGCGGACAGCCGCGCGGTTCGTATTCGGGCTTGTCCGCGCCGACCGAGGGATAGTCGGTCTGCTGCGATTCCCAGGTGATCACGCCGTCTTTGACATAGATCTTCCAGGAGCAGGATCCGGTGCAGTTGACCCCGTGCGTGGAGCGCACCACCTTGTCGTGCGACCAGCGGTCCCGATAGAACTCGTCGGCGCTGCGTCCGCCCACCTGGTGCAGGCTACGCTGATCGGTCGAGACCTCGCCACGGTGGAAATATTTGCCGAGACGCAGCAGTGCGTCACTCGCGTCGGTGGATTGCCGATCGGCCGAATCGGAGGACGCGGAAGCCTGAGTGCGCGAATTAACCACGACGCCCCCTTCGAGTTGTGAAATCGGGCTGATGCACCGACTGTAAGGAGGGCACGACGCACGTCCAAACGAATCTCTCACAGCCCGCAGGCCGCGATCGTGAGGTGTGAGGTGGACGCAACGTGACGGTCACCGCGCGATTGCCGCGAAATGCCGAAGACATCGATGTGACCAGGGCGGATCCGCTCTGACCGGCCGAAACGCGGCTTGCGGATGGTGTTTCGGGGACTAGCCGGTGATGCTTTGGAAACCACCGGTTCTCAGGCGGTTTACATTTGTTAACACGTCCGGCGGAGGCTGGAGAGGCCGATTCCGCACCCGCGCGCGGTGGTCGGACAGCCCCGCGCACAGCCATTCTGCGGCCTGCCGATCCATTCGCTATCGGTTTGCCAATGGTTTCGGCGATCGGGATCTCGACCGACGATCCTTCGGCACATGGAACGATCCGCGGCCGCCATCGAGTCCTGCGGAGGCACCTAGGTATCCGCC
Organism: Nocardia anaemiae NBRC 100462; assembly: GCF_001612725.1. Classification (GTDB taxonomy): domain Bacteria; phylum Actinomycetota; class Actinomycetes; order Mycobacteriales; family Mycobacteriaceae; genus Nocardia; species Nocardia anaemiae. The sequence goes on from NZ_BDAZ01000015.1 coordinate 33,548, forward strand.
TCCGACAGCGCGCCGAGCGTAGTGATGTGGCGGTCGGATTCGCCCTGGGCGACCACCATTCGACTACGTTCGACGAAACCCGGCCCGGGCACGGCAGAAGCTATCCGGACGGCGCTTGCTCCGCGGCTTCGGCGCGAATGTTGTTGGTGCTCTGGGGTATTCGCGCTCGATGTGGCGGCCGACACGCGGGTGTCGGTCGGAACACGTCGTTTAATATTGGATCGGCTCGCACTTCTGTGCAGAACTACCGACTACATCTACAGCTTCATAGGAGTGTATTGCTGTGCCAAGCAGGTCGACCGAGTCCGGCGACGGGGCTCGGGTGCGCCCGCCCACCTTCGGTGGTGAGTTACGCAGACTGCGTGACGATCGACGCATTTCTCGGGAAAAGCTGGCATTCGCCGCGGGCGTGAGCACCAGCTATATCACCCACCTGGAGAGCGGCGACCGGGAACATCCCACCAGGACAGTGGTGAATGCGCTGATCGGATATCTGGATCGGATCGCTCCGCTCACCGACGCCGAACGCAGACTGTTTTTCGATCTGGCCGGATTGGGCGTGGACCGATTTCCCTCGGTACTCGAACTGCGCAATGAGATCGGCACCGATATGCGCGACGGACTGCGCCTGCACGAGCCGAATGCGGCGGCCTATGTCGATACCCGATGGAATGTCCTGGCCTGTAATGACTCCTATGTGGCCGCATTTCCCGGTCTGGTCGACGATGTGAATGTGCTGCGCTGGTTCTTCGGCAACGAGCTGTCCAAACAGGTCATGGTCGAATGGGAGCGCGAGGCCGCGCTGACCGTCGACTGGCTGCGCGGACTGATCGGTCAGTCCGGCGATACCGCCTGGTCCACCGAATTCCTCGACGAACTCGGCGGGTACCCGGACTTCCGCAGAATGTGGGCCGCGGGCGGTACCACCTACGGCCGGGATCGGCCCATGCATCTGCGCGATCTCGCGTCCGGGGAGTGCTATCGACTCGATGTCCAACTGTTCCGGGTGGATTCGGGTAATCATCCGGGCAGGATCCAATTCTTCCTCGGCATCCCGAGCCGGTGCGCCGATCAGTGACCTGCACGGCCGCCCAGGGACGTTCCTGATCAGCGCCTGACTCGCACGGCAGGCGCATGGCTCAGGGCAGCGTCAGTTCCGCGAACGAGGAGATCCAATGATGCGGCGGGCGTGCGGGATTCGGTTCGCCGGGCCGGTGGACACCGGTGACCGCCCAGCCCGCGCTCACGGCGGCATCGAGTTCGTCGGGATGGTCGGACAGGAACAGGATGCGATCGGCGGGGGTGCCGATGGCGCTCGCGATCTTTTCGTAGGAGGCGGGTTCGCGTTTCGGGCCCGCGCTGGACAGGTCGAAGTAGCCGCTGATCAGTGCGGTCAGATCGCCGCCGCGGGCGAAGGCGAACCAATCCTGTTGGTTGCGTACCGATCCCGAGGAGTAGATATAGAGCCGCAGACCGGCGGCGTGCCAGGCGGCGAGGGCGGGCGCGACGTCCGGGAAGAACTCCCCGTGCAGCGCGCCGCTGCGGAAGCCCTCGGCGCAGATGATGCCCTGCGCGGCCTTGAGCGGTTCGGCCTTCACATCGGAGCCGAGCCAGTCGCGCAGGATCGCGGCGATCTCCTCGGTGTCGGCATCGGGGCGGTCGGCGAGTGCACGGGTGGCCGCGATAATGGGAGCGGCCGCGGCCGTGCGGTTTTCGGCAAGCCATTCGGGCAGGCGGGCGCGGGTGTAGCCGTAGAGGTCTTCGCGCACCGAACTGGTCGGGCTGGTGGTGCCCTCGATATCGAGGACGACGGCGGCGATCACGGGGCGGTCAGCAGCTGATCGAGGGTCGGGAAACCAGAGCTGATCGGGTCACCGGTGAAATCGCCGACCCAGCCGTCGGCCTCCTCGAAGAAGCGGATGGCGATGAAGTCGGGCCGGGTGCCCATATCGAACCAGTGCAGTGTGCCAGCCGGGACCGAAAGCAGGTCGCCGCCTTCGCATACCACCGCAACGACCTCCGAACCCAGATGCAGATAGAAGCAGCCGCGTCCGGCCGCGAAGAACCGCACCTCGTCCTCGGCGTGCCGATGCTCGTTCAGGAACTTCTCCCGTGCGCCCTTGGCGATCTGCGGCCACTCCGGATTCGCGTCGTCGGGATGGATGCGGGCGATATCGATATGCTGGTAGCGGCCGGAGGCATTGAGTTCGGCCACCCGGTCGTCGTATTCGGCGAGCAGTTCCTCCGAGGCGGTCTCGGTGGCATTGCCCAGCACCGGCCACCGATCGAAAGTGATACCGCGCGCGGCCAATTCGGCCCCGATCACCGCATCGTCGGTGGTGCGCAGCAGTATCTTGTCGGCACCGTCGGCGGCCATAACCTGCAACAGCGTCATGATGTCAGTCCAATCTCGAGGATCTCGTTCGGATTGCGCGCGGTGAATGCCTGCCGACGGCCGGTGCGGACCACCAGCTCACACAGGGCCTCGAGGCATTCGGCGCGGTCGCGAGCCTGGGAAAGATTGTCTGCCCATGTCGTGATCCCATGACCGGCGATAGCCAATACCGGTGCCGCGGTGGGATTTTCGAGCAGATAGGCCTCGATGTCCGCGCCGATCCGCGCGACCTCGGGCCAGTTCGGGAAGACGGGCAGGTCAAGGACGGTCGGATAGGTGCCGTCCGGCTGCTTGGCGAGCAGACCTTTGATGAGTTCGTAGTCGGTGATCCGCAGGATGGTCGGTGCGTCGAGAGAGCCGGAGCGCGTCACGGCGGCCGTCGCATAGGGCGGATGAATGTGGACAACGGCCGCGGCACCGGTGGTTCGGTATACCGCCGTGTGAATTGTGGTCTCGGCCGAGGGCTTTCGCCGCTGATTCGGTGTCGGCGCGGAATCGGCGACGCGGACGGTCACCATATCCGCACCGGTCAATTCGCCCTTGGACAAACCGCTGCCGGTGATCACCGCGGTATCGCCGGTGCGCACCGAGATATTGCCCGCCGTGCCCGGCATCCAGCCCCGCCCGTATAGCTCGCGGGCGATATCGGCGATGGCCGCACCTTCGGCATTCGCTCCGTATACGACACCCAGCTCGGTGACGACCGCCGTCACCAACTCCGCGGGTGTCACATCGAAGGCCGGGTTGAAAACCTCGGTACCGACGGGAGCCGTTGTGACACCGCCGAATCCGGTCACCTCGGCGGCGGCCCGCTGTTCGACGACGATATCCGCACCGGTGGCCATCTTCGGATCACGCGTCGACTCCGGCGCGACCACGATGAATGGAATGCCATGGTGGTTGGCCGCGATCGCCAAGCCATAGGTGCCGATCTTGTTCGCGACATCGCCATTGGCGCTCACGCGGTCCGCGCCGACCAGCACACAGTCGACCTGACCGGTCGCCATCGCCCAGGCGGCGGCCGAATCGATGGTGAGCCGATGCGGTATGCCCGCCTCGGCCAGCTCCCAGGCCGTCAGCCTGGCACCCTGTAGCAGCGGTCGAGTCTCGTCGACCAGGACGTTCTCGATGGCACCGCGCTCCGACAGCACCCGCATCGCCCCGATCGCGGTGCCATAGGCGGTGGTCGCCAGCCGCCCGGTATTGCAGTGCGTGAGCACCCGCAACGGCCGGTCCGGGCACAGCCGCTGCACGAGATCGGCGGCATGGGTCGCGGCGGCCCGGTTGACCCGCCCGTCCTCGGCCAGCATGGCCTGGGCTTCGGCGAGTACCGCATCCGCGCCGAGCGGTATCTCGGGCAGCACCCGCCGCACCGCCCAGGCCAGATTGACCGCGGTGGGCCGGGCCTCGGCGATCCGCGCGGCATCCGCCTCGGCCCGCGCCACATCGACGACACCGTCGGTGGTGTGCGCGCCGGTGGCGATGACCACGCCGAACGCACCGGCGATGCCGATCGCGGGCGCACCCCGGATGGCCAGCGTCTTGATGGCGTCGATCACCTGGTCGACCGTGCTGAGCCGCAGCTCACGCACCTCGTGCGGCAGTTCGCGCTGGTCGATGGTGACCAGCGCACCGTCGTCCCAGATCAGGGAACTGTCGTCCATCAGGTGCATCCTTCGCCTCGTGCGCGGTGGGCTGTCGCCCCTGGTCAACGGTATCGGACGGGCGGTGCCGCCGGAAATCTGCACCCGGCTCATTCCGCGACGAACTCCGCCTCGCGTTCCACCGCCTCGATGGTCTGCCGCGGCACCTGGATCGGGCCCGGGATGTAGGTGATCGCGCGCAGGTCGCCGGTGTAACGGAAGGTGCCGCGGCGTTCGCGCAGCTCCCAGGAGACCGGGCCGCGGGCATCGACGCCGACCGAAATGCCGGTCCACGGTGACATGCCGACGAGTTGCACTTGATCGCGCAGTCGCGGACCCGGTACGCCGTCGATCTCGATGACGAAATCCGAGCGCAGCCGGGGACGAACGGTGGCGCGCACGGTGATCCGTCGGACGCCCGCCGCGAGCGGTTCGCTCGTCACGGCGTTGTAGATGCCATAGCTGTTGAGCCCGAAAACAACTCGGCCGTGCTCGAGGTAGAGCACATAGCCGCCGAGCGGATCACCGTGCGCGACGAGCACACCCTCGTCGCCGGGCCGGTAGCCGCCGAGTTCGGCTTCGATCGTGAAGTCGCGGTAGGCGATCAATCGCTGCGAGCGGTAGCGCTCCAGAGCCGGTGTGCCGGGCAGCAGTCGCACCGGTGCGGAGAAGCGTCCCTCTTCCGGTCGCCGCCGTGCCAGATCCTGGCGGGCGACCAGTGGGAAAACCGTATTGGCCCAGGCGGATTCGTCCCAGGCGGCGGCGAGTTCGGCGACTTTCTCCGGGAACTGCTCGGAAAGATCGTGCAGTTCGGTCGGATCCGCGCGGACATCGAACAGCTGCCACCGCGGCGCATCGATATCGGTGCCGGGTTCATAGAGCGAGAGCAGTTTCCAGCCGTCGCGGTAGAAGCCGCGATTGCCGACCATTTCCGAGTACTGCTCGGTGTGCTTGGAACCCGCGCGTGGATCGCGCAGCGTCGCCACGGCGGAGATGCCGTCGAAATCCGTGGCGGGCAATCCATTACGCAAACTCGGCCGCTGCAGCCCCGCCAGTTCCAGCAGGGTGGGCGCGAGATCGGTGACGTAGGTGTACTCGTGCCGGATGCCGTCGTCATCCGCGGTGCGCGGCAGTCCCTTCGGCCAGGACAGCAGGAACGGCACCCGCACGCCGCCCGCGAAGGTCTGGCCCTTGTAGAAGCGGAACGGCGTATTGGAGGCCTGGCCCCAGCCGCGCGGATAGTGCACACCCAGTTTCGCGGTGCCGATCAGCTCCTCGTCATGCGGCACGTCACCGATCCAGTCCGGATCGGTGATATGCGCGAATTCCGCGAAGTAGGTGCGGGTGCCCTCCGGTCCGCCCTCGGCGGTGCCGCCGTTGTCCGAGGTGAACAGGACGATGGTGTTGTCGAGTTCGCCCAGCTGCTCGAGGGTGTCGATGATGCGGCCCAGGCTCTGGTCGATGCTGTCGACCATGCCCGCGTACACCTCCATATACCTCGCGAAGCGTCGCTGTTCCTCGGGCGTGAGCGAATCCCATTCCGCGGCTTCGTATCCCGGCTCGGTATTGCGCGGCTTCTGCTGTGTCCCCGCCGGGAACAGACCCGCGGCAAGCTGATCGGCGAAACGGGTCTGCCGCAGCTTGTCCCAGCCCTCGGCGTAGCGGCCGCGGTATTTGGCCAGATCCTCCGGCTTGGCCTGCAACGGTCCGTGCATGGCGACGTGGGCGAAGTACAGGAAGAACGGTTTGGTGGCGTCGTGCGCGCGCAGCTCCTTGATATAGCCGATCGCCTTATCCGTCAGATCGTCGGTGAGGTAGTAACCCTCGGGATATTCCTCGATGTCGACGACCGAGGAGTCGGAAACCAACTGGTTCGGGTAGTAGAAGGAGTTGAGGCCCTCCAGCGAACCGTAGTAGCGGTCGAAGCCGCGCTGTGTCGGCCACGAATCCCGGTGTGCCGCGGGGTTCATGGTGGCATCGCGGACCAGATGCCATTTGCCGACCGCATAGGTGGCATAGCCGTTGGCGCGCAGTATTTCCGGCAGGGTCAGCACATCGTCGGCGAGTTCCAGTCGCAGACCGGGGTATCCGGGATCGGCATTCGCGACGAAGCCGAAACCCGCGCGGTGGGCGTTGATTCCGGTCAGCAGCGAGGCGCGCGATGGCGAGCACAGCGGGGTGGTGTGGTAATTGGTGAGCCGAAGACCGTTGGCGGCCAGCCGGTCCAGCGTCGGGGTCTCGATTTCGGAGCCGAACGGGCCGATATCGCTGTATCCCATGTCATCGATGAGCACCACGATGATGTTCGGCGCACCATCGGGGGCGGTGGGCGGATAGGCCCATTCGGGGGTTGAGTCGGCGGTGGTGCGGCCGATAGCGCCGGTGAAACCGTCATAACCGCGAGCATGGGATGGAACAGGCATCATTCCAGTCAAAGCCGCCACCCACCCCGGTCACCAGCCTTTTGCGCACGGTGCGCCTAACCGCTGACTGCACCGTCGTCGACGGTGTCGGCTTCCAGGTCCGCCGCGGCGAGGTCGTCGCGTTCGTCGGCGAATCCGGTTCCGGCAAGAGCACACTCGGCCGTGCCTGCCTGTTCATCAGCCACGACCTCGCGGTGGTCCACCAGGTCGCCGACCGCGTCGTGGTCCTACGCGCGGGCGCCGTCGTCGAAACCGGCCCCGTCGCCGGGGTATTCGCATCCCCTCGGGTCGACTACACACGCCACCTCCTGGAAGCGGTCCCCATTCCTGATCCCACCCGTCGCGTCCTCGACATCCCAGTGCTACTGCGCCTCGGCGCTCGACGTCCGCCGTCGACCGGACGAGTCGAAATGAATGCTTGTGCGGGGAATCCCCATTCGACCCGCTTCGATGGGCACGCATAATTTTTGCATGCAAATGACAACTCGCCGGGGCGTGGCCATCGGCGATGTAATTCGAACCGTGCGCGACGCGTTCGAAAGGATTAAGCCATCGGCTGTCCGGTACGAATTGTCGGGAATAGTTTTGAAACGGCTGGCGAACCGGACCGGCGAAACGAATCGGCCCACGCACAGCCGGGCCACCGGCTCACATCGAGGAACCGGCGGCCCGTTTCAGATCAGTGCTGTCCGGTACGGCGCTGGTCAGGGCTTCGCCGCTCTGAACCCTGGCCACGCTGATCGCTTTCCATGCGGTCGCGATCGCTGCTCGAGCCTGCTCGGTTCATGCCCTGGTCCTGGCGCTGCTGTTGCTGCTGCCGTTCCATCTGCTTGGGCATTTTCTTAGGCGCTTTCTTCGACTTTTCAGCCATCTCCACTCGGTCCTTTCCGAAGTGATGTTGTATTCGCCTAACCATCACACAATAGCGAGCGGACATCATCAGTGGAAGAAAAAATCGATTCTTTACGCCCGGAGCGGGAGGAATTCGACGAGGTCGTCGTCACCGGCCTCGTCGGGGACGACGACCAGGCCGTCACGGTCGACCAGGCCGCCCAGATGGGTGGTTCGGATCTGCGGATCGCCCAGCCAACCGCCATAGGGGGCCAGCCGAGCCGGGACGATGCGGGGGACGGGTCCGGAGATCGCGCTCGCGTTGCGCAGCGGGCCGATGAGCGGTCGCAGCGGATGGCTGCCGGTTCGGCCGTCGACGAGTGCGGGTGAGAGCGCCATCAGCACGGCAACCGCCGCGAAGGGGTTGCCAGGTAGGCCGAGAACTGTTGTGCCGCTGGATAATTCGGCGACAACCGTGGAGCCGCCCGGACGCAATTTCAAGCGGTGCACCAGGATTCGGGCCTCGGCACGGGTGATCGCCGCACGCAGCTGGTCCGCTGCGCCGCCGCCGGTCGCGCCGACGATCACCAGCAGGTCGCAGTCGTCGGCCGCGCCGAGCACCTCGTCGAAGCCACGCGGAGTATCGCGCAGGTGCACCCGATCGATCGCGCGAATTCCATACCAGGACAGCACATCCGGCAGAATCGGCCCGATCGAGTCGCGGGTCTGACCGGTCTGCAGCGGGCCGGTGCTGCGGATTTCGTCGCCGGTCATGATGATGCGAGCCCGAACCGGGCCGCGCACCATCGCTTCGGTCACCTCCACACTGGCGGCGGCGGAAATCAGTCCGGCGGTGACCGGTGTGCCATCAGGTGCGACGAGATCGCCCGGGGCCCGGTCCTCGCCGCGGCGGCGAATGTCGGCGCGCAGCGGGGAATCCTCATGCTGGTATAGCATTTCGCCATTCTCGATCCGCGCGAATTCGTCGCGGAGCACCCGCGTGGTGCCGTCGGGCACATGGGCGCCGGTGGCGATTCGCACGGCCTCACCGGGCAGCAGCCCGACCGGCCGTCGACCGCCCGCGAAGCCGATATCGCGCCGCAGACGCCACGGTCCGTCACCGGCAACCGCGTATCCGTCCATCGCGGAGACATCGAAGCGCGGCAGTGATCCGACCGCCGTCAGCGGCGCGGCGAGCGCGGCACCGCGCACGGAACTCAATTCGGCCCGGTACTCGGTGAGTCGAGACAGACCGGTGCGCAGGATATCCCGTGCCTCATCCAGCGGCAGCGCCGTTGCGGCAATCGCGGGCGCCGGTGCGGGACGAGCCGCGCCGACGGCTCCGGCTTCCCAGGACATCCTGGCCCTTCGCACCTGCTCCTCGGTATCGCAATCGGCGATACCGGCCATGGTGACGGTGACCGTATCGGCCGGGATCAGCGCCTTCATCGGCTGATTGATCAGCGAATCCAGCCGCTGCAACGCGGCCGCCAGCGCCGTCCGTCGCCACACGCCGATCAGATATTGCGGTCGACCGGATTCATCGGCCGCGAATACCGCGTCCGCGCCGGATTCGGAACCGTGCCGAATCAGCTCGGTCACCGTCGCCTGCGACAGGAACGGCAGATCCGCCGCGAGCACCACCACCAGCGGGGCGGCGGTCGGACCGAGCGCGCGCAATCCCGCCCCCACCGCGGCGACCGGACCCGAACCCGGCGGCACCTCCCGCACCTGCACGATCCGCGCGTCCAATTCGGGCCGATGCGGTCCCACCACCACGGTCCGCACACACGGCGCCACCGCGGCCAGGGCCGCATCGAGCATGGATCGGCCGCCGATGACGATGGCCGGCTTATCGACGCCCCCCATCCGGCTGGCACGTCCGCCCGCGAGCACGATCGCGTCGGCGGTGGTCACCGGTCAGCGCCTGGCAGGAGAGAGGGCATGGCCGACATGCTAATTCGTCGGCTGTACAGATCCGGGGAGGGCGGTCCGGTTCCAGCGATCCAAGGTCTAGACCGTCGAATAGTCGGGGGCCGGTCGGCGCAGGCAGAACTCGTTCGTCTCCGGATCGGCGAGCACCACCCCGGGCGCGCCGTCCGTGTCCACCTGGGTCGCGCCCGCCGCGCACAGCCGGGCCACCTCGGCGGCCGGATCGTCGGCGGCGAAGGACGCCAGATCGAAGCGCAGTCGATTGCGGCCGGTCCGCGCATCCGGCGTATGGACGAACTCCAGCCAGGAACCGAGCCCCGTCGCCGAGCGCAGCCCGGCTACCCGCGCGCCGCCGTACACGATCGGCCAGCCGGAAGCGGTGCACCAGAACTCGGCCAGCCGCTTCGGATCGTGCGTATCGATCACGATGGCGGCGACGGCACCGGTGTCCACATACTCCTCGCGCGGCTCCAGCACGCAGAACTCGTTGCCCTCCGGATCGGCGAGCACGACCCACGGCACCGCGCCCTGGCCGATATCGACGTGACGCGCGCCAAGCGCCAGTGCGCGGTCCACCTGCACCCGCTGATGATCGAGCGAGCGACTGGCCAGATCCAGATGCATCCGGTTCTTGCCGTCCTTGGCGCGCGCGGTTGGCAGGAAGGTGAGGGCCAGCTCGTGGCCGTCCGGGTCGGGTGCCGCCACATCGACCTCGTCGGGGCGGTCGATCGTCACTGCCCAGCCGAGCAGTTCGGCCCAGAAATCCGCGACGAACCGGGGCCGGTCGGCATCGAAGACGACACACGCCAGGCGGGTGGACATGATTCAACGTTAACCGCCGATCGGGGGCGGCGGGGCGGTTTACGGGAGCGGAAAGCGCGCGGCGCGCAGGTCCACTCGGCCCTCGCGGATCGGCACGCCCTCGGCGGCCAGCAGGCGCAACTGCCGATCGGCCAGATGCGCGGCGGGCTTGCCGCCCGCACCGATCACCCGATGCCATGGCAGATCGGCGGAGTCGGTGCGCATGATCCAGCCGACGGTGCGCGGGGTGGACAATCCAGCCGCGGCGGCGATATCGCCGTAGGTGACGACCCGGCCCGGCGGCACGGTCGCGACCAGTGCGCGTACCCGTTCCACCTCGGCATCGGTGGTGGCCATTACAGGACCGATCGGATCAGCGCCGCGGTCTCGGCCGGGCGGGCCTGCGCGACCATATGGTCGCACTCCCATTCGAGCACGGTCAGATTCGCGCCCATATGCGCGGTGAGTGCGGCCCGGAACTCCGGGGTGACGAAGGGCGGCACCACCTTCATCGCCTGCACCAGGATGGTCGGCAGGTCGGCGGGCGGCAGCACATAGTGCCTGGCCAGCTGACCCCAGTAGGAGTTGACGGCGGGCAGGCTGATCCGCCAGCCGACCCGGCCGTCGGCGGTCGGCATCAGATGTTCGGTGAGTTCGGCGTCGAGCAGGCGCGGCTCCACCTCGCCCCAGCCGGTCGCGATCTTGTCCTGGCGGGCGTGCTCGACGGTGTCGTAGTCCGGTGAGGCCAGACTGGACAGCGCGATATCCATCAGGCGCTCCGCCTCCAGCGCGATCGCCGAATCGAGCAGGATCAGCTTGCGCACCAGGTGCGGATGGCGATGCGCCAAGTGCAGCGCACACGCCCCGCCGAAGGAGTGCGCGACGATGACCACCGGTTCATCGGTCTCCGCGGCGAGCAGTTCGACCAGGTCCTCGACGATGGTCTCGAAGTTCCACGGCGGCAATGCGGTCGAGCGACCGTGTCCGCGCAGGTCGGGGGCGATGAACCGGACATCGGGCAGATGTCGGGTGGCAAGATCCTCCCAGCGTTTGCCGTGGCCGGTGACACCGTGCAGGGCCAGGACTTTCGGCCCGTCGTCAGGTCCGAACCGGTACACATTGAGAGGCGACACGGGTCTCATATTGGCGCATCGGGAGATCCGTCGCAGATCCAGGCGTGTGTCGGACCTCACCGATCGGCGAATCGCCCGCGTGGCGTGTCGGAGGTGTCTGTTGCAATAGCCCGCGTGGTGCGATCGGATAGCGCGGTGCGACTTGTTCGCCGGAATGTGGCGGCACCCCCGGCTCGGACCTGGGGCGCCGATGTCCGCGCACTGTTCGATGCGGCGGCGACGGTCGGCCCGATCCGGCCGGACTGGCGGCCGTGGCAGGTGCTCGGCGGACCGGGAACCGGCAAGACCGCACTGTTGATCGATCTGGCCGCCGCCCGCATCGCGGCGGGAGCGGATCCGGAATCGGTACTGGTACTGACCCATTCGAAGCAGGCGGCGAGCACGGTGCGCGACGCCATAACCGCCCGGTTGACGGATCCGAACTCCGCCGAGGGCGGGGTACCCGGCGCAACCAGGGAACCGCTGGTGCGCACACTGCACTCCTATGCGTTCTCGGTACTGCGCAGACATGCCAGCGCACACGGCAATCCGCCGCCGCGGTTGCTGACCGGTGCCGAGCAGGATGCCGTACTGCGCGAAATGCTGCGCGGCGACCTGGCCGATATCGCGGCCGGGGCGAGCGGCCTGTGGCCGGAACGGTTGCAGCCCGCGCTCGGTCTCGGCGGTTTCGCCGAGCAGTTGCGCGATCTCATGCTGCGGGCCACCGAACGCGGACTCGGCCCCGAGGATCTGGTGCGGCTCGGCCGCGAGCACAGTCGGCCGGAATGGGTGGCGGCGGGCAAATTCGCGGTCCGCTACGAGCAGTCGATGCTGCTGCGCTGGTCGGTCGGGGTGGAGGCGCCCGAGGCGACCGCGCCCGCGCTGGATGCCGCCGAACTCGTCGGAGCGGCGCTGGACGCGCTGGCCGGTGATGCCGAACTGCTTGCCGCGGAACGCAATCGGATCCGATACCTGCTGGTCGACGACGCCCAGCACCTGGATCCGCAGGCCGCATTACTGGTGCGGGTGCTGGGTACGGCCGCGCACACAGCGGTCGTGGCGGGCGATCCGGATCAGGGCGTATTCGCCTTCCGCGGCGCGGATTCGCGCTTCGTCGCGGAGCTGGCCGCGCCGGATGGGCAGCGCATCATCCTGCGGGACAACCACCGATCCGGTGGCGCGGTGGCGCTGGCCGTCGCGCGGATCGCGGCCAAGTTGCCCGGCAGTGCGCCACAACGCTTTTCGGCACCCGATCACACGTCGGCAGCACAGGACGACGACACCGAAGTGCGCGTGCGGGTACTCGCCACCCCGGCGAAGGAGGCGGCCCTGATCGCCGACCATTTGCGCCGCGCCCACCTCACCGATGGCGTGCCGTGGTCCCGCATGGCGGTGATCGTCCGCTCGGTGCCGTTGTCATTGGCTCCGCTGCGGCGCGCCCTATTGGCGGCCGGAGTGCCCGTGCAGCAGCCCGCACTCGACACGCCATTGGCCCGACGCCGGGGCGCGGCCTGGATGCTGCTCGCACTGCGCGCGCTGCTCGCGCAGGATTTGCAGCAGCGTGGGCGTCGACGTTCGGCCGATGCGATGTTCTCGGCCGAAGACGCCTTGGATCTATTGGCCGGACCGCTCGGCGGCGCAGATCAGATCACCCTGCGCCGGTTGCGTCGTGGCATCCGCCGCAGTGTGCTGGAGTCCGCCCGCAGTGAACTCAAGGCCGCACGGGCGCGTGCGAGTTCGGAGTCAGGAGCTGAACCCGATGGGGCCGCTGAGGATTTCCCGCCGGACGAGGAGGCGTTCCCACCGGATGCGGAGGCGTTCGCACCGGATGAGGAAGGCTTCGGACCCGGGGACGACAGCTCCGAACGGAATGTCACGACGTCCGAACGGAATGCCACGACGTCCGAACGGAATGCCAGCCGAGTCGAGCGGATCACCGACGATGCCGACTGGTACGGCATCGATACGGAATTCAGTAGCCGAGATTTGGAATGGCAGAGTGCTCAGGCCGCACCGGACGTCGATTCCGATCAGGACGCCGATGGCCACGAACATTATGGTGCGGAATCCGAAGGCGCAGCGGCACTACAGCGAGGCGCGGCTGAGTCCGTGCTCCCCGTTGACGAGACCGCACTGGCCGCGGATGGTGCCGAGCGAGGTGCTGGCGCCGCTGAACGGGACGCAGACGAGGTCGCGTTGGGTGCGGGCGCCTCGGAGCCGGGCGCAGACGATGCCGAGGGGAGTGTGGGTGATGCCGAGCAGCCCGCGAAGCGAACCGAACCGAGTGGTGGGGTTGCTGGATCCGAACCGCGCAGCGGCGCTCCGGAACAGGGCTCGTCGGCACCCGAACCGGGGGACAGCGATGCTAAATGGCGCGCGTATGTCGACAAATCCTCCGCCGAGGTGCTGCGTGACCTGCTGGTCGGCCGCGCGGATCGCCGAATCATGGCGCGGCTCACCGATGTCGAGGCGGCGCCGCTGAAGCGGGTGTTCGACGCGCTGGACCGGGCCATCAAGACTCGGCGGCGCGGTGCCGGGCTCGAGGATGTGCTGTGGGCGCTGTGGACCGGGTCGCGGCTGGAGCGACGGTGGGTCGCGCAGTCCGAACGCGGTGGCGCGGCGGGCATGCAGGCCGATCGCGATCTCGATGCCGCCGTCGGACTATTCGATGCGGCAGCCGCTTACGTGGATCGACTGCCCCGCGCGAGCATTGAAGGCTTTGTCGAATTCCTTGTGCAGCAGGAGATTCCGCATGACACCAGATCGCTGACCGCGGCGGAGGACGCGGTCGCACTGCTCAGCGCGCATGCGTCCGCGGGCCGAGAATGGGATGTGGTCGCGGTTGCCGCTGTGCAGGAAGGTATTTGGCCGAATCCGCGCCCGCGCGGCACTCTGCTGCAGACCGAGGATCTGGTCGACCTCACCGGGGGCATCGTCGACGCGGGTGCGGTGGTGAGCCGCGCCGCCCCGATCATGGCCGAGGAGCGCAGACTGCTGCTGGTCGCGTGCAGTCGGGCACGGCGCTCGCTGCTGGCCACCGCCGTGGAATCGGTCTCGGGCGAACGCGATCTGGTGCCGTCCCGCTTCCTCGCCGAACTTCTCGGCCACGACGATGACAGCGAACCCGGTGCGCTCCCGGTCGCCGACCCGGGCCGCGCCCTGGTCATGCATGCGCTGGTGGCCGAATTGCGCGGGGTGGTCTGCGATTCCGAGGCCGAACCGGACCGCAGACGCCGCGCCGCCCACCAACTCGCCCGACTGGCTCACGCCGGAGTGCCTGGCACCCATCCCGACGAGTGGTATGGCACAGCCGATCTCAGCTCGACGCGCGCACTCTGGGATGACGACGACACCGCCGTTGCCCTGTCTCCGTCCACCGTCGAGCTACTGCGCACCTGCCCGCTGCGCTGGGCACTGGAACGTCACGGCGGCACCGACGGCGACAACCCGCATGCCGTCAAGGGCAATCTGGTGCACACGCTCGTCCAGGCGTTGGCCGGCAAGGTGCCCGAACCACAGGTTCGCGCCGCACTCGACAAGGCATGGCAGGCCATCGATCCCGGTACCGGCTGGCATTCCCGCCAGGAATTGCGCCGCACCGAGGCCATGCTGGAGACCTTCATGGCCTGGGTGCGCAACACCCGAGGTGAGCTGACCCAGGCCGGAGTGGAAGTCCCGGTCGACTGCGTACTGCCCCCGCGCACGGAAGACGAACCCGCCGTGCGGATCCGCGGCCGAGTCGACCGGTTGGAGCGCGACGCCTTCGGCCGGTTCGTCATCGTCGATGTGAAGACCGGGAAGTCACCGGTCACCAAACAGGCCGCCGCTGACCACGCCCAGCTCGCGACCTATCAGGTGGCGGCCGCGGCGGGTGCGCTCGACATCACCGTGGACGATGCCGCGGGGGAATCCGGACCCGCCGAACCTGGTGGTGCGCGACTGGTCTACGTCGCCAAGCCGAGCAGTAAGGAAGGCGCCACCCAGCGCATGCAGCCCGCGCTCGACGCCGAGGCGCTCGACAAATGGCGTGGCACGATTCATGATGCCGCGGCGGCCACCAAGGGCCCGAGCTACCTCGCCATGCGCAACGATGGCTGCAGGCACTGTGCGGTCGCGGGCAGTTGCCCCGTCCAGGACACCGGAAGGCAGGTGACCGACGAATGAGCGGCGCCGTATCGCCGAACCGGCTCGCGGAAGCGCTCGGCCTGCCGCCACCCACCGAGGAGCAGGCCGCGGTGATCGCTGCCCCACCCGGACCGACCCTGGTCGTCGCCGGGGCGGGCGCGGGCAAAACCGAGACCATGGCCGCCCGCGTGGTGTGGATGGTCGCGAATCGCCTGGTGCTGCCCGATGAGGTACTCGGCCTGACCTTCACCCGAAAAGCCGCTCAGCAGTTGACCTCCCGCATCCGCACCCGGCTGGCCCGGCTGGCCGGTTCACCGTTGCTGCGCGATCTCGACACCGGCGGTGAGCTGCGCGCCCAACTCTCCGGCGCCGAACCCGAAATCAGCACCTACCACTCGTACGCGGGCCGCCTGCTCACCCAGCACGGCCTGCTGCTGCCTGTGGAACCGGCCGCGACGCTGCTGACCGAAACCCAACTCTGGCAGCTCGCCCACCAGGTGGTCCGCAACTGGGACGGCGACCTCGACACCGACCGCACCCCGGTCTCGGTGACCGAGGCGGTGCTCGCGCTATCCGGACAACTCGCCGAACATCTGGTGGAACCCGAACAGCTGGCCGAGGCGCACACCGAGCTCGAAAAACTGGTGCACACTCTGCCCGCGGGCCCGCGTCAACGCGGCGGACCCAGCCAGGCCCTGCGGAATATCGTCCAGGTGCAGCGCGAACGTGTAGCCCTGCTGCCCCTGGTCAAGCAACTCGCCGAGGCCTTACGTCGCCGCGGCGCATTGGATTTCGGCGCGCAGATGTCCCTGGCCGCGCGCCTCGCCGCCGAACATCCCGAGGTCGCCGCCGCCGAACGCGCCCGCTTCCACCTGGTCCTGCTCGACGAATACCAGGACACCGGCCACGCCCAACGCATCTTGCTGGCATCGCTGTTCGGCGGCGTGTCCCCGCAACGGCCCGCGAAGCGCGCACGAAATCCCGCGGATAATCCGAAGTCGAGCGAGGATACTGCGGATTCACGTGCTCCCCATGGAGATGCGGCGCGGGGGCATCAGTCGGATGCAGAACACGGCGCAACCAGCCGTCGCGAAGAGCGGCTGGCGGTGACCGCGGTCGGCGATCCGATGCAATCGATCTATGGCTGGCGCGGCGCGTCCGCCGCCAACCTGCCCAGGTTCGCCACCGATTTCCCCAGCGCCCCAGGCGTTCCCGCGCCGATCCTCCCGCTGCTGACCAGTTGGCGGAATCCGCCGGAGGCACTGGCCCTGGCGAACCTGGTCGCCGAACCGTTGCGCCGCAATGCCATCGACAGTGGCGGCGTAACCGTCGACGCATTGCGCGCGAAACCCCATGCCGAACCGGGCGTGGTCGCATTGGCTCTCACAGAAACCATTGCCGACGAACGGAATTGGGTGGCGGTCCGAATCGCGGCGGAATGGGCGGCCAAACGCGAAGCGGGGGAGCCGCCGCCGACCTCGGCCGTACTGGTCCGCCGCAACGCCGACGCCGCCCCGCTCGCGGAAGCCCTACGTGAACAAGGACTTCCGGTGGAAATCGTCGGACTCGGCGGCCTGCTCGCCACCCCGGAGGTCGCCGATATCGTCGCGACGCTGCGGCTCATCGCCGAACCCGGTGCGGGCAGCGCCGCCATGCGGATATTGACCGGTGCGCGCTGGCGCATCGGCGTCGCGGACCTCGCCGCACTCGCCCGCCGCGCCAGGGATCTGTCGATCAGCCGTCCGCACGGCAATGAGGTCGACGAGATCACTGATTCCACCGCGTTGGCCGACGCGCTGCGCGAGGTCGCGCCCGAACCGGCCGAACAGGCTGGCCTGGCCGATGCGATCGCCGATCCCGGTCCGCCGGAACAGTATTCGGAATCCGGATTCAAACGCATCATCGCCCTGAGCCGGGAACTCGCCGCATTGCGCGAGCGCAGCGGTCAGCCGCTCGCCGAACTGGTCTCGGATGTGGAGCGCACCATCGGCGTCGGCGTGGAAACCCAGGCCCGCCGCGCCATGCTCGGCGCGGGGGCCGGACGCGAACATCTGGACGCCTTTGCCGAGGTGGTCGCCGGTTACGCCAGCGATTCCGGTGCCTCGCTCGGCGGCCTGCTCGCCTTCCTCGCCGCCGCCGAATCCGTGGAAAACGGCCTGGAACCGGGCGAAGTCGAGGTCGCACGCGATCGCGTCCAGGTGCTGACCGTGCACGCGGCCAAGGGCCTGGAATGGGAGATCGTCGCGGTACCGCATGTGACCCGCGGCGTCTTCCCCTCCGGCGCGGCCTCGGGCACCTGGCTCGGCGCACTCGCCGAACTCCCCACCTCCCTGCGCGGCGACCGCAGACAGGACGATGCCGCCGAGGGCGTTCCCGTACTCGACCTCGCCGACCTCTACGACCGCGCCGACCTGGAACGAGCGATCAAGTCCCACAAGGAATCCCTGGACCGCCGCCGCATCGACGAAGACCGCCGCCTGTTCTACGTCGCCCTCACCAGAACCGAACGCGTCCTGTTCGTCTGCGCCCACCACTGGGCCGAAACCGGCACAGCGCCAAAGGGCCCATCGGATTTCCTCCTGGAACTCAAACACGCCAGCGAGGCACCCGACAGCCCGGCCAACGGCGCGGTCACCATCGACCGCTGGGACGACGCCCCCGACGTCGATGCCGTCAACCCCTTCACCAATAACCCCGCAACCGCCGAATGGCCCCGCGACCCCCTCGGCAACCGCCGCGATCCCATCGAACAGGGTGCTTCCCTCGTCCGCGCCGCCCTTGCCGAACTCGCGGCGCAACCGCCAGGCGTCGCCAACCGTACGGCCCGAGATACTACCGGTGACAAAGCAACTGCCTCAGTCGATTTCGCGGACCGCGCGCCCCGTGACATCGACATGGCATCGACTGTAGACCCTGCCACCGACAACTTCGCCACCCCCATCACAACGGCCGCTCGCGCCGATGATCCTGTCGCTGCCGCACTCGCGGGCGATCCGTACGCCGACGTTCCCCCGTCCGACTTTCCCGATGCGCCCACACCCTTCGAGGACTTCTACGAACCGTCCGCGAACGCCCTCGGCACGCCGGATCCACACCGTGCGGACGAATCCCACCTGCCCCCACATGAACTCGAGCCAGAGTTCGAGCATTACCTCAGCGACTTCGAACCATATCCCGACGAGTTCGCGCCTCCCCTCGACGAATCAGTGCCCCCTTTCGACGACTTCGAGCCGCCCCCGGACGAATTCGCCCCATCGACCTCTGAACCCGCACCACCCCAGGACCATTCCCCCGACCCCGACGGCTGGGCCGCCGACGTCGACGCCCTCCTCGCCGAATTCGAAGCCGACCAAGCCATCGCCCAGGAAGTCGAACTCCCCGGCCAGATCGCCGCGACCGCCCTCGTCGAAATGCGCGCCGACCCAGCAAGACTCGCCGCACGCCTGCGCCGCCCACTGCCCTTCCCGCCGAATCCACTTGCCCGCCGCGGCACCGCCTTCCATGCCTGGGTGCAGCGCTGGTTCGCCACCGACCGCCTGCTCGGCTTCGACGAACTTCCCGGCGCGGCCGACAGCTCCGCCGCCGACGCGGGTCTGGATACCGAGCTGGTCACCATGCAGGAGTCCTTCCTCAACTCGCCATGGGCCCATCGCAGCCCGCTCGAAGTGGAGATCCCATTCGAAACGTCCATCGCTGGCACGGTTATCCGCGGCCGGATGGACGCGGTCTTCGCCGAACCCGGCGGTGGATGGATCGTCGTCGATTGGAAAACCGGCGCCGAACCCGCACCCGCCGACGAGCCCGCGGTCGCCATGCAGCTCGCCGTCTACCGGCTGGCCTGGGCCAGGTTGATGGCGGCGCGCGATCACGGCACCGAGGCGGAAGCGCTCGAACGCATCGGCGCCGCATTCCATTACGTGCGCACCGGCCGCACCATCGCACCCGTCGAACTGCCCGGCCCGGAGGAACTGGCCGAGCTGATCCGGAATGCGGCGCCGACGCCCCCGGAATGATCCAGAGATTCACCAACCGTTCGCGTCGGGGCCAGGCGTGGCCGCCGGGACCCGGTAGGCTGCCGTGCGTGCCGGAGGGACAAGCAACGCCGGAGACGGTCGAGGTCGTGGCGAGCGAAGGGGCGGGTGCGTCCGGTGTTCGGTGATCGCGCACGCAGTGTCGGACTGTCCAGTCGTCCGGATTTCGCGCTGGTCGGGGTGCTGCGCATTCCCGAAATCCAGTCCAGCCCATGGGCTTCGCTGGTGCGCAGGGTGCTGTTCGCGATCGGTCTGCTGTTCGCCGCCGCGCTGGTGGTGTACTTCGGTCGCGACGGGTACCACGACAATTCCGGAGACGAGCTGTCGTTCCTCGACGCCCTCTACTACGCGACGGTATCGCTGTCGACCACCGGCTACGGCGATATCGCGCCGGTGACCGCCGAGGCCAGGCTGGTCAATATCGTCATCATCACCCCGCTGCGCGTGCTCTTCCTGATCGTGCTCGTCGGTACCACCATCGGCGTGCTCACCGAGCGCTCCCGGCAGGCATTCAAGATTCAGCGTTGGAGGCGCAGCGTGCGTAATCACACCGTGGTCGTCGGATACGGGACGAAGGGCCGCACCGCGATCGATGCCATGCTCGGCGACGGCGTACAGCCCGCCGACATCGTCGTGGTCGATACCGATGCGGTCGCACTGGAGGCGGCGGCGAATGTCGGCCTGGTGACGGTGCACGGTTCGGCCACCCAGTCCGATGTCCTGCGGTTGGCCGGTGCGCAGCGGGCCGCCTCGGTCGTGGTCGCCGCCAACCGGGATGACACCGCTGTCCTGGTGAGTCTCACGGCGCGCGAACTCAATAAGAGCGCGAAGATCGTGGTCGCCATCCGGGAGGCCGAGAACACCCACCTGCTGCGCCAGTCCGGCGCGGATTCGGTGGTCGTCTCCTCCGAGACCGCGGGCCGGTTGCTCGGCATCGCAACCACCACCCCGACCGTGGTGGAGATGATCGAGGATCTGCTGACCCCCGAACAGGGCTTCGCGGTCGCCGAACGCGATGTCGAGCCGTCCGAGGTCGGCGGTTCCCCGCGTCATCTCGGCGATATCGTGCTCGGCGTGGTGCGCGGCGGCGAGCTGATCCGGGTGGGCGAGGCCGAAGTAGACGCACTGGAAGCGACCGACAAGCTGCTCTACATCCGGCACGCAGGCCGGTAATACCGGCGCGATAGTCTCGAACCGTGGCCTCTGGATTTCAACTCAATGGTGTTCCACTGCTTTCGCGTTCAGTGCTCGACCGGGCCGAGGAGATCCGGGCCGACGAACAGGCGCTGAAGGAGGGCTGGGCCGAGGCCGAGTTGCTCCGGATCAACAAGCGCGGGCAGTTCCGCTTCGACGGTGCGCTGGTGCTGGAACCGGCGATCGAGCTTTCGGCCGAACCGAGTCCGGCCGCGGTCTTCCTCGGCATCCACGGCGGTAAGCATGTGTGGGCCGTGCGCGATGCCGAACTGCAGGGCACGCTGACCGATCTGCGCGCCATGGCAGGCGGGCTCGACGATCTCACCGCCGACCTGCTCACCTCCGCCATGGCCCTGCTGAACTGGCATGACAAGGCCGGATTCAATGCCGCCGACGGCACCGCGTCCGTCGCGACCAAGGGCGGCTGGTCGCGGGTCACCGAAAACGGTCACGAGGAGTTCCCGCGGATCGATCCGGCGGTCATCTGCCTGATCCACGACGGCGGCGACCGGGTCCTGCTGGCTCGCCAGCACACCTGGCCGAAGACGTTGTTTTCCCTGCTCGCCGGATTCGTGGAGGCGGGGGAGTCGCTGGAGCGGTGCGTCGAGCGGGAGATGCGCGAGGAGGTCGGCCTCGACGTGCGCGACATCACCTATCTGGGCAGCCAGCCGTGGCCGTTCCCGCGCTCGCTCATGCTCGGCTTCGCCGCCATCGCCGATCCCGATCAGCCACTGACCTTTTCCGATGGCGAGATCGCGGAGGCGTACTGGTTCTCTCGTGCCGAGGTGCGTGAAGCACTGGCCGTGGGTGACTGGTCCGCCCAGAATCAGGGCGCGCGGCTACTGCTGCCCGGTTCGATCTCCATCGCGCGCACCATCGTGGAGTCCTGGGCCGCGCTCTGATCGAAAACACGCGAAAGATCCGTGCGGGCCGCTCGGTCCGCACGGATTGATTGCGGCCCGATCAGGCCAGCGCGGCCAAGGTCTGCTTGACCGCGGCCAGCGACGGGTTCGTCGCCGTGGACCCATCCGCGAACTTCACCGTCGGCACCACGTGGTTGCCGCCGTTCACACTGCCGACGAACTCGGCCGATGCGGGATCCTGTTCGATATCGATCTCGACATAGCTGATGCCGGACTCGTCCAGCTGCTTCTTCAGCCGTCGGCAGTAGCCGCACCAGGTCGTCGAGTACATCGTCAGAGCGGGAGTCACGTCAGTCACGGACCGTTCAACATTTGACGGCCCGATCCTGTTCCACCTCCGAATTCGGACTTGCCATGGATTTAGTAAGCGCGCATACTAAATCCATGGCTGCTACTGCAACGACCACCAAGTACTGGCTGGGTGTGGTTTCCCGGGAACATGTGCGCCGCGGTGTCGAACTCGGGATCGCCCAGGTCAACCACGGCAAGCGGACGCCGCTCTAGCGCATGTGTCCCGGTGACGGGTTCCTCTATTATTCGCCGCGCGAGGGCATGCGCAGTGGTGCGCCGATCCGAGCCTTCACCGCCATCGGCACCATCGACGACCGGCCGGTATGGCAGGCGGATCCGCAGGACGGCGGCTGCTTTCAGCCGTGGCGGCGCGCCGTGCACTATCGGACCGATGCGCGCGAGATCGCGATCGACGAACTGCGCGGCGCCCTGGATCTCACCAGTACGCCGAATTGGGGCATGGTGCTGCGTCGCGGGCTGGTCGAACTGACCGCGCACGATTTCGGTGTGATCGAACAGGCGATGATGGGTGATAAAGGAGGCATATGAGTGCGGATCGCGGTCTGCGCAGCCGATTCGCCGAGGCCGATGAAAGCCCCGGCCTCTTGCTCTGGCAGGTGACCAACCGCTGGCAGGCCGCTCAGCGTGCGGCCCTGGCTCCGTTCGACCTCACCCATGTGCAGTTCGTCCTGCTGGCCGCGCTGACCTACCTCGCGGCTGGTCGCGAACAACCGGTGATGCAACGCGATCTGGCCGCCCACGCGGCCACCGATCCGATGATGACCTCCCAGGTGTTGCGCGCACTCGAGCAGAAGGGATTACTCGAGCGCCGCGACCATCCGAACGACCGCAGGGCCAAGGCCCTCGTCCCCACCGAAGCCGGTGTGGCACTGGCGAATCGGGCGATCGTCGAAGTCGAGAACTGCGACCGCGACTTCTTCGCCCCGCTCGACGGCGATACGGGCGCATTCGCGGGTGCGCTGCGGCGCTTACGCGATCGCTAGTCGCGACTGAGCCTGCGAAATGACCGGACGGGATCCCTTGCGGCACGACTTGTCGGCGATCACTGCCATGATGTGTCTCGTGTCGGCAACCAGAACGAGCGAGCCAACCCGCCCGGAGTTGGACTCGTTGGACCCTGAGCAGGCCGCCGCCGTCCGCGCGCCGCGGGGTCCGGTCTGCGTGCTCGCGGGTGCCGGTACCGGCAAAACCAGAACCATCACCCATCGCATCGCCCACCTGGTTTCCGCCGGACACGTCAAGGCCGACCAAGTGCTCGCGGTGACCTTTACCGCGCGTGCGGCGGGGGAGATGCGCAACCGCTTGCGCGCGCTCGGCCTCGGCGGCGAGGCGAACCAGGTGCAGGCCCGCACCTTCCACGCGGCCGCGCTGCGTCAGCTCAAGTACTTCTGGCCGCAGATCGTCGGCGATGTGCCGTGGCAGTTGCTCGATCGCAAATTCCCGGTCGTGGCACAGGCCGCGCATCAGGCCGGATTGTCCTCGCACACCGAAGCCGTGCGCGATCTGCTCACCGAAATCGAATGGGCGAAGGCCACTCTCATCGCACCGGAGGACTATCCGGCGGCCGTGGCCAAACATCGCCGCGAGCCGCCGTACGACCCGATGCGGGTCGCGGCGGCCTACAGCGGCTACGAGAAGCTGAAGGCCACACCGGACGGTCTGCTGCTGGACTTCGACGATCTGCTGCTGCACACCGCCGCCGCGCTGGAGGACTATCCATCGGTGGCCGACGAATTCCGCGGCCGCTACCGCAGTTTCGTGGTCGACGAATATCAGGACGTCACGCCATTGCAGCAGCGGGTGCTCGATGCCTGGCTCGGCGACCGCGACGATCTGACCGTGGTAGGCGACGCGAACCAGACGATCTACTCGTTCACCGGCGCCACCCCGAGCTACCTGCTCGACTTCTCCCGGCGCTTTCCGGAGGCGACGGTGGTCCGGCTGGAACGCGACTATCGCTCCACACCGCAGGTGGTCTCGCTGGCCAACCGGGTGATCGGCGCCGCGCGCGGTCGCATCGCGGGCACCCGCCTGCAACTGGTCGGCCAGCGTGCCGACGGTCCGGAACCGACGTTCGCCGAATTCGACGACGGCCCGGCCGAGGCGCATGCGGTCGCGCGGTCGATCAAGAAACTGATCGCCGCGGGCACACCGGCGGCCGAGATCGCGGTGCTCTATCGGATCAATGCGCAGTCCGAGGCGTATGAACAGGCGCTGACCGAACTCGGCATTCCCTACCAGGTCCGGGGTGGCGAGGGCTTTTTCGCGCGAAACGAGGTAAGGCAAGCCATATCTGCGCTCCGTCAGGTGGCCGCCCGCGAGGATCTGCCCGACCAGTCCCGCAGTGGTAAGGCCTTGGTTACCTTGGTGCGCGCCGCACTCGCGCCGGTTGGTCTCACCGCAACCGAACCCGCGGGCGTGCAGGCGCGCGAGCGCTGGGAATCGTTGATGGCGCTGGTGCGCCTGACCGAAGAGTTGGTCGACCACGACGACGCTCTCGACCTGATCGGCCTGCTGCGCGAGTTGGCCGCGCGTGCCGAAGCCAGGCACCCACCGACCGTCCAGGGCGTAACCCTCGCCTCGTTGCACGCGGCCAAGGGGCTGGAGTGGGACGCGGTATTTCTCGTCGGTGTCGCCGACGGCACCCTGCCGATCGCGCATGTCCTCGGCGACGACGGTTCGGTCGCCGATCAGGCCGCGCTCGAAGAGGAACGGCGACTGCTCTATGTCGGGGTGACCAGGGCGCGCGAATATCTGCAGCTGTCCTGGGCGCTTTCGCGCGGCGAGCGCAGTCGACGTACCCGGCGGCGCTCGCGATTCCTCAACGGCCTGGTGCCCGACGACTCGCCCGCCTCGCGAATCGCCGCACCGGTCACCGATAGCGCGTCGAATGGTGTGCGCCCGACCTGCCGGGTATGTGCCAAACCGTTGATCGGCACCTACGCAACCATGCTCGGTCGCTGCCGCCGCTGTCCGGCCGAACTCGACGCCGAGCTACTTGCGGCGCTACAGGCGTGGCGCGAAGAGAAAGCGCAGGATCTGCGGGTGCGCGAGTTCGTCATCTTCACCGACACCACACTCACCGCGATCGCCGAGCAACTGCCCGCCGATGACAACGCCCTGGCCGCGATCCCGGGAATCGGGGCGAAGAAGCTCGAGCAATACGGTGCCGATGTGTTGTCGATAGTGGCATCACGGCTGCGGTCAAGCCCACAAAACCGCAGGTAGAAAATAGGTTGTCGCAATGAGCGGCAACACATATGGTGGGATTCACGCACCGGGAGGTCATCTCGGCGCGCAGAGTTACCGACACGAGTACAGGAGGGAGGCAGACCGATGAATGGCAATACGAACTTCAGCGCCAATGGCGTTGCGGTGAATGCTGCACCCGTCATGTCCGTCTCCCGGGGGATCCTCGCTGCTTTGCAGGGGATCGGTCTGTCCGGTGTCGGCGTATCCGGGGATCACGGCAAAGCCATGAGCATGCATTCCCCGATTTGCGTCGTCATTCAGGACAAGCCCAGCGCGGGCTGGCACCCGGCATTTGCCCACACGGCAGAAGTCGGCGTCTTCGCAGTTGAGGCCGGATATGCACCGGCAGATCTGCGGGCAGCACGCCTCCGCCGCACCGCACACCCAGCGACCGTGATCAGGATTCGACGCAGATGTCGAACTAGGTAGGGAACACTCCCCGACCTCCTGGCCACGGATCGCCCGAAGCGAAACCGTGGCCAGTATTTTTTACCGGCCCTTCAGCCACCACCGGCCTCGGTTTCGCGGAACGAACGAAACGTACCGCTGCAAACGAGCTGAAGGAGAACGACGTGTTCACCGCAGAGAGGCCACAAGCCGCTACTGACGTGACATGCCGAACCGTGGCACGGCCCACCCGCCCCCGGGAGGTCACAAAGGTCCTGCCTTGTCGAGCCGGAGATCCCGATCTGTGGTTCGCCGAGAGCCCGGTCCAGTTGGAGCAGGCCAAGGCGCTGTGCGCGTCTTGCCCCATCCGAAAGGGCTGCTTGACCGCGGCCATGGATCGGCGCGAGCCGTGGGGTGTCTGGGGCGGTGAGATCTTCGACCAGGGTGTCGTGATCGCCCGCAAGCGCCCGCGTGGACGTCCACGCAAGGTCGCGATCTCGGCATGAGATCAGTGATTCCCCTCCCTCCGGTCGCTGAGGCCTATCCGGATACGGCCGAAGCCGTTCCGTGCGGGGCCCAGGAACGAGAAAGCAAACAAGCCGCTCACCGTGAGATCCGGTGGGCGGCTCGTTTGCGTTCTGGGCCAATCGCTTTCGGCTTTTCAGCTCGCGGAGCGCTCCTCGCGGAAGCCCGGCATCCAGGCCCGCACCAATTGCATGAACGGCAGTTCCGCATCGAGCTGGGCCAGGATGCCGACCGAACCGCCGAGCACGCGGAAGATCATCACGTACTGCGCGGGCAGTTGCAGTGCCCGCGCGGTCTTCATATCCGGACTGCCGATATCGGAGGCCTTACCGGCCACCCGCTGCATCCACTTGCGGGTGAAGTGGAACGAATCGGTCTGGATCGGGTCGGTGAACGGCCGCAGGTAGTCGGCGATCTCCTTATCGGTAATGGTCCGGCCCGGAATCACCCAGCCGTTGTCGTACATGAGCTCGACCAGTTCATCGAAGCGTTCGTCGAGTTCGAGGGCCAGCATCCGGCCGAGGACCTCCGGGAAGCCGTCCGGCATGGGCGCGCAGGCGCCGAAATCGATGACGGCAAGTTTGCCGTCGGGCAGCATCATGAAGTTGCCGGGATGCGGATCGGCATGCAGCAGGCCGACGGTCTCCGGTGAGGAGAAGTGGAATTTGCCCATCAATCCGGCGACCCGATTGCGCAGCGCACGGGTGCCCTCCGGATCCTCGGCCCCCTGCTTGATGATCTGTGAGACCGGGGTGCCGTCCAGCCATTCGGTCACGATCACCTTCGGGGCGCTGGCCACCACCTTCGGCACCACGATCTCCGGATGTCCGTCGAAGGCCTTGGCGAAGGCGCGCTGATTGGCGGCCTCATTGCGGTAGTCGAGTTCCTCCTCGGTGCGCTCGGTGATCTCGGCGAGCAGCGGCTTCACATCCGCGCCCGGAATCACCGAGCTGATCAGACCGGTCATCCGCGACAGTGTCTTGAGGTCGGCGCGCAGCGCTTCGTCGGCGCCCGGATACTGCACCTTCACCGCCACGGCCCGGCCGTCCGACCACACCGCCCTGTGCACCTGGCCGATGCTCGCTGACGCGGCGGGGGTGTCCTCGAAGGATTTGAAACGCTGCCGCCACTGGGTGCCGAGCTGCTGGTCCAGGACCCGGTGCACGGTCGCGGCGGGCATCGGCGGCGCGGCCGCCTGCAATTTGGTGAGTGCCTCGCGATAGTGCTCGCCGAATTCCTCGGGTACCGCGGCCTCCATGACGCTCAGCGCCTGACCGAACTTCATCGCACCGCCCTTGAGCTCCCCGAGCACAGTGAACAACTGCTCGGCGGCCTTTTGATTCAACTGGGCGTTGATCTCCCCCTTATCGCCACCGGCGAGCTTCTTACCGAACCCGACGGCGGCTCGTCCGGCGATACCCAGCGGAATCTTGGCTAACTTGGCATTGCGGGACGAGCGACGGCGCACGATCTCAGACACGTAACCCATCATGGCGGACAGACCCGTGCGATCGCCACGACAATCTTGATGTCTTTGCTTGGTGAACTGTAAGAATCGACACTCTCATTGACCGGTACCAGCGAAAATACGGCGGCATCCGCACCCATCGTGCGGTGGCCACTCGCGGCGCGAGATCCGGTGCGTATCGAGTTCGAGTTCGATCGTGGTGTTCATGGTGTCGAGCTGACGCTCGGCGGAACAGTGCATGATCGCTTCGAGTTCGCCGAGCAGCAAAGCCGCCGTGGCCAGGATCCCGGCCGGTGAGGCGTGCCCGACCCGGCCGAGCAATTGGCTCGCCAGCTGCGGCCACTCCGGGTCGTACTCGCAGCGGGTCAGATCGAGGCAGCGCAGACAGCTTGTCAGACCGGGGAAGACCAGCGGCCCGACGATGCCCTTGTTGCCATCGCGAATCCGGACCTGCAGATGTGGGATCCCGTGCAGCACCAGTTCATTGGCCAGGCGCGGTTCGATGACGAGCGAATCGGCCAGTACCACGAGTTCACCGTGCCAATCCAGCACTGAACTGTCGGCGCGGTAGCCACGTGACCGGATCGGCCGCAGCCCGAGCCGCCGCAACCCGGCCGCGACCGCATCCGAGAGCGGCCCGAGTCCGTGCACCCGCACCGAACGCACCCGCCCAAGGCGTGGATCCGGGTGCAGCAGCAGCCCCGCTTCGTCGACGCGATTCAGCAGTTCGGCCGCGTCCTCGGGATCGATGCCACATTCCCCGGCCCGCCAGATGACCTGCGGGCGACTGTGCATGCCGTCCAGCAGTCGCAGGAATGCCAGCACGGTATCGGTATCCAACGCGGTCCGATCCAGTAGCAGCGCCCGCTCCGGATCCCACCCCAACTGCACGACCCCGGACGACCGCACCAATACCGTCACCCGCGGCGCCAGCATCGGCCCGCACATCCGCCTCGTCGTCATGGCAGCAGTATGCGGATCGGGTCATCGGCGAATCAGTGCGAAACCCGCGGTAGTCCACAGGAATTCGCGCTTATCAACAGGACACGTCTCAGGACGCGTCGGTGTCCTTGCCGAGATCCGGACCAGATTCGCCGTCGCCCTTGGCGGCCTCACGTTCGGCCTTTTCGCGTGCCTCGGTTTCGGCCAATTGGGCCAGCGGATCGTCGAAGGCATCCACGCCGCCGCCGATCACAGAATCGATGAAGCCCGCAGGGGAGTCCAGATCATTCGAGTGCGGCAGCAGGTCCGGATGCGCCCAGATAGCGTCGCGGGCGTCGATGCCCGCATCGGCGGTGAGCCGCCGCCACAGCGCCGCCGCCTCGCGCAGCTTGCGGGGCCGCAGCTCGAGTCCGACCAGCGTGGCGAAGGTCTGCTCCGCCGGACCGCCGGTAGCACGGCGGCGGATCAGCGTTTCGGCGAGCGCACCGGCACCAGGCAGTCGATCACCGATCGCCTCGGTGACCACGACCTGCACCCAGCCCTCGATCAGTGCCAGCAGCGTCTCCAGCCGCTCCAGGGCCTGCTTCTGTTCCGGGGTGGTCTGCGGTTCGAATGCGCCCTGGGACAGGATCTCCTCGAGTTTCGAGGGATCGGTCAGCGACATCGGGTCGATATTCTGGGCCGCCGACTCGAGTGCGGAGAAGTCCATCTTGATGCCGCGCGCATAGTCCTCGACCGCGCCGAGCACCTGCTGACGCAGCCACGGCACATGTCCGAACAGGCGCTGGTGGGCGGCCTCGCGGGCCGCGAGGAAGACCAGGATCTCACTCTCCGACTGCTCGAGTCCGGCGCTGAACTCCGAGATGGCCGCGGGCAACAGCGCGGCGGTGCCGGTCGGGCCGAGCGGCAGGCCGATATCGGTGGAGGTCAGCACCTCCTTGGCGAGTTGGCCGAGCGCCTGCCCGAGCTGTGAGCCGAAGGCGAGTCCGCCCATTTGCCCGAGCATGCCGACCATGGGACCGGCGAACTCGCGCGCCTCCTCCGGCAACTGTGCGGTCCACATGCCGGAGATCTGTTCGGCCACCGGATCACACAGCCGCTTCCAGGTCGGAAGTGTCTCCTCGATCCAATCGTTGGCGGTCCAGGCCGCGGTTCTGGTGGCGCCCGCGGGCAGCGTGGTCGCGCCGTCCAGCCACAGTTCGGCCAGATGCGCGGCATCGGCAATGGCCTTGACCGTGCTATCGGAGACCGGCGTCACACTCGCGCCGAGCTGCTGGCGGGCCAATCGCTTGGCCACGTCGTAGTTGACCGGACCGGATTGCGCCGTACCGGGCTGACCCATCCCACTGAGCATCTGGCCGAGCGAGGTGAGCATCTGACCGAGCTGGGCCGGATCGAAACCGCCCGCGCCTGCCCCGCCGAAGCCGAACGGATCGTTCGCCCCGGCACCGCTCGGCTCGTCGCCGCGCTTGCGGTCGTCGTCATCGCGGTTCGAGAATCCGAAGGGGAGGTCACTCATACTCCAAACCTTACGCGCGCGGTGTAGGGGGTCGATGTTCGCGCGGCGCGAAATCCGCCGCGCGCGTACGCCGGAAAATATGCGCCTCGCACGACCCGGCGCGGCGGCGATCATTACTGTGGTCCAGGTGAATCGTCGGATCCTGACCCTGGTGGCCGCCCTGATCCCGGTGCTCGTCCTCGGTGTGGTGGGCAGTCTGCTCACTGTGCCCTTCGTCGCACTCGGGCCGGGACCCACGTTCAATACCCTCGGCTCGGTGGATGGCAAGCAGGTCGTCGACGTTCGCGGCGCCGAACTGGACCCGGTGACCGGGCATCTGAATATGACGACCGTCTCGGTCCGCGACGGACTCAATATCTTCGAGGCGTTCGGGTTCTGGGTCAGCGGTGAGCACGGACTTGTCCCACGTGCCGAGGTATACCCACCCGGCGTCCCGCGCGAGGAGATCGATAAGTCCAATCAGCAGGACTTCAAGGATTCCGAGGGCAATGCCGAGGTGGCGGCGCTGCACCTGCTGAACCTGCCGACGGTGGTGCTGGTGCGCAAGATCTCCGACGACGGCCCGGCCAAGGAGACGCTGAAGGCGGGCGACGAACTGGTCAGCATCAACGGCGCACCGATGACCGCCCCCAAGGATGTCGTCGCCGCGGTGTCTTCGCAGGCGCCCGGCGCTCAGATCACCGTGACCTACCGGCGCGAGAACACCGAGAACACCGCGACCATCACCCTGGCCGCCCGCCCCGACGATGCGAACAAGGGGTATCTCGGCCTGACCCCGACCGAGGGTGCGCGCCCGCCCATGGAGGTCTCGTTCAATCTCGCCGATATCGGTGGGCCGTCGGCCGGTCTCATGTTCAGTCTCGCGCTGATCGACAAGCTCACGCCGGGTGAACTGGACGGTGGCAAATTCGTCGCGGGTACCGGAACCATCGATCAGGACGGCAAGGTCGGCCCGATCGGCGGCATCCAGTACAAGATGATGGCCGCACGCGACGCCGGTGCGGAGACCTTCCTGGTCCCGGCCGCGAATTGCAATGAGGCCAAACAGCGCACCCCGGAGGGCCTGCGCCTGGTGAAGGTCGAAAACCTCAGCGGCGCAGTGCAATCCCTCAACGACATCAACGCCGGTCGGGAGACCGTCTCCTGCGGCTGATCACTCCATCGTGTGGTGCAGTGCCTCGATGAGGTTCGGCGCCAGATTCGGATAGGTGCGCAGGTCGAGATCGCCGAAGTCGTCGACATCGTCCTCGGGCTTGACCTGCAGCAGGCACAGATCCGCGCCGGTGCGCAGTACCGCGGCGAACAGCCGAGCCGTGCGCCGTCCCGGATGCGTCTCGGCCGCGGCGCGTGCGGCGGCGTCGGCGGCCTCGTGATCGGCGAGCAGCGGGGTGAGCGCATCGTCGAGGGTGCTCTCGGCATCCGGCGGCAGCACGACGATCTCCTGGACGAGCACGCAGCCGCTCACCGCATCGGGCCAACTGGTGGTCGCGAGGAATTCGTCGAGCGCCATCGATCCGCCGGTGATGTCCTCCGGGAAAGACTCCTGCGCAATGGGAGTCAGCTCGCTGCCCTGATCGAGCTGATCGAGCAATCCGGGCTCGGCCGCGACCAGATCGACGGTCGGCACCAGCGCGAACATCTGCGGCGGTCTGCCCCAACCCTCGGCATCGACGAATTCCGCCACTTCACGGACGGAACGGGCGAGGACGAGTTCGGCGTGCAGGTCTGGGGTCACATCGATATCCAATCAAACACTCGGAATCGACAGGTCGCGGCGTGCGCAATCGCAGACCGATCGCAACCCACCGGTCTGTACCCTCTCAGATTCCGTAGAGTGGGCCGAAACGGTCCGCTTTGGACCACCTGCAACATCGGACTGCGGTGTCACGGCCGAGAACATCGGTCGTGCGCCGCCGGACCTTGGAGAGTGGCATCGTGGGCATGCGGCCCCCCACCGGCTTACCTTCGTTGTCCCGACGCAGCCGAGTGCTGCTGGTGGCGGCCATCATCCTGGCGGCGCTGCTGCTGCTGGGACCGCGGCTGACCGACACCTATACGAACTGGTTGTGGTTCGGCGAGGTCGGTTTCCGCAGCGTCTATCTCACCGTATTGCGCACGCGGATCCTGTTGTTCATCGTTGTCGCGCTGTTCGTCGGTCTCGTCGTGTGGTTGGCATTGCTGCTGGCTTACCGGACCAGGCCGGTATTCGTGCCGGTGGCGGGGCCGAACGATCCGATCGCGCGCTACCGCACCACCGTGATGAGTCGGCTCAAGCTGTTCGGCATCGGTATTCCGCTGGTGCTCGGCGTGCTCTCCGGTCTGGTGGCGCAGTCGAATTGGGTCACCGTGCAGCTGTTCCTCAATGGCGACTCGTTCGGCCAGAAGGATCCGCAGTTCGGTCTCGACGTCGGGTTCTACGCCTTCGACCTGCCGTTCTACCGGATGGTGCTGAACTGGCTGTTCGTCGCGGTGGTTATCGCATTCTTCGCCAGCCTGGTGACCCACTACGTCTTCGGCGGCCTGCGCCTGACCGGCAGGGAGGGCACGCTGACCAGGCCCGCGCGCATCCAGCTCGCGGTGATCGCCGGAATCTTCGTGTTGCTCAAGGCGGTTGCCTACTGGTTCGACCGCTACGAGCTGCTGTCGAGCAGTCGTAAGGAGCCGACCTTCACCGGTGGTTCCTACACCGATATCAACGCCGTACTGCCCGCGAAGCTGATCCTGCTGTCCATCGCGGTGATCTGCGCGATCGCCTTCTTCGCCGGTATCGTGCTGCGCGATCTGCGGGTGCCCGCGATGGCGGCCGCACTGCTCGTGCTCTCCTCGGTCCTGGTCGGCGCGGTATGGCCGCTGGTGGTCGAGCAGTTCTCGGTGCGCCCGAACGCCGCCGACAAAGAGAGCGAATACATCGAACGCAATATCGCCGCGACCAGGCAGGCGTTCGGCATCACCTCGGACAAGATCGAGTACAAGGACTACAAGGGCGACAGTTCGAAGAGCCCGCTGGAAGTTCCGGTCGATGCGGCGACGATCGGCAATGCCCGTCTGCTGGACCCGAATATCTTGTCGCCCACCTTCACTCAGCTCAAGCAGCTGAAGAACTTCTACGGCTTCCCGGAGTCGCTGGATATCGACCGCTACACGCTCAACGGCGATACCCAGGACTACATCGTGGCCGCCCGCGAACTGCACCCCTCGGCACTGAGCGGTAACCAGACCGACTGGATCAACAAGCACACCGTCTACACCCACGGCAACGGCTTCGTCGCGGCGCCCGCCAACCGGGTCAACCGGCCGCAGTACGAGGACCCCAACGCCAATACCGGCGGCAGCAGCGACAGCGGCTACCCCATCTTCCTGGTCAGCGACCTGTTCAACTCGACCGACCAGCAGCAGATCAAGGTAGAGCAGCCGCGCATCTACTACGGCGAGCTGATCTCGCAGTCCAATCCGGACTACGCGATCGTCGGTGCCGTGAACGGTTCGCAGCCGCGCGAATACGATTCCGACACAGCGCAATTCACCTATAGCGGCAAGGGTGGCGTGTCGATCGGGAACTGGTTCAACCGGTTGGCCTTCGCGGCCAAGTACACCGAGCGCAATCTGTTGTTCTCCTCGGCCATCGGGGACAACTCCAAGATCATCTTCAACCGCAGCCCGCGCGAGCGGGTGCAGAAGGTGGCACCCTGGCTGACCACCGATGGCAACGCCTATCCGGCGGTCGTCAACGGCCGGATCCAGTGGATCGTCGACGCGTACACCACGCTGGACGACTACCCGTACGCGCAGACCACCTCGTTGGAGGGCGCCGTCGAGGACAGCATCGATAAGAAGACCGGAAGGCTGTTGCCGCGCAAGGAGGTCAGCTACATCCGCAACTCGGTGAAGGCCACCGTCGACGCCTACGACGGCACGGTGACCCTCTATGAGGTGGACCCGACCGACCCGGTGCTGAAGGCCTGGCGCGGTGTGTTCCCGGGCGCGGTCAAGCCGCAGAGCGAGATCTCACCGGAACTGCGCGCGCACTTCCGCTATCCCGAGGATCTGTTCAAGGTGCAGCGCGAAATGCTGACCAAGTACCACGTGGACAATCCGCGAGAGTTCTTCACCAACAACGCTTTCTGGTCGGTGCCGAGCGATCCGACCACCGAGGGCGGCACCTTCAATCAGCCGCCGTACTACGTGCTGCTGGGCGATGCGTCGGCGAACAATAAGCCGGTATTCAATCTGACCAGTGCGATGGTCGGCTATAACCGGCAGTTCCTGTCCGCCTATATTTCGGTGCGCTCGGATCCGGACGGCTACGGCAAATTCACGATCTTGCAATTGCCGACCGATACGCAGACCCAGGGTCCGCAGCAAACGCAGAACAGTATGACGACGGCACCGGAAGTCTCCAGTCAGAAAACATTGCTGTCGAACTCGAACAAGATCAGATATGGCAATCTGCTGACCTTGCCGATCGCCGACGGCGGAATCCTTTATGTGGAGCCGTTTTACAACGAGCGAAATACCGGGGCGGGCAGCTCCACCTTCCCGCAGCTGCTGCGGGTGCTGGTGAGCTATCGCGATGTGGCGGGCAGTGTGAAGGTCGGCTTCGCCTCCACCCTTGCCGATGCGCTGAATCAGGTGCTGCCCGGAACGGGCTCGCTGGCCACGCCGTTCGGCGGTGATCCGGCGAGCAGGCCGAAACCGGGTACCACGCCACCGACCGATCACGGCGCCACGCCGCCGACGCAGGGCACGACACCGCCGACACAGGGCACCACACCGCCGCCCGCGACCGGGTCCGGCGCCAAGGATGCCGCGGCCGCCGAGCTGAGCAAGAAGATCGAGAATGTGCGAAATGCCATGAAGTCCGGCAACTTCCAGGACTTCGGCAAGGCGCTGGAGGAACTGGACGCCGCGGTGAAGGCGTATCAGGACGCCGGTCGCTGATCCGACGAGAACGGCCCCGTCACCCGGTTTCGGGTGGCGGGGCCGTTCTCGTCGACGTCGAACCGACATCGACCTCGGCGCCGTTGCCGAGGGACGTCGGATTCCTACGTCAGCGACCGAACGAGTCGATCAGTGCACCGTTCTGGTCCAGCAGCTGCTGGTACTGGCCCTCCAGGCCGTTCTGCTTGGCCAGCTGGTAGCCCGCGGACTTGGCCTGCTCGATGGCGGACTTGACACTGGAGACCGGGGCGGGGGCAGCCTCGGGGGCGGCGGGCTCCGGCTCGACAACGGCCGGGGCAGGGCTCGGCTCGGACTCACCGGCGCGCAGGTACTGACCGCAGACCGGCCAGGCGCCCGCACCCTGGGTGGCGAGCACATTCTCGGCCACCCGGATCTGCTCTTCCTTGCTGGCGCTATTGGCGGAACCGTGGCCACCGTTGGCCGCCCAGGTGCTCTGCGAGAACTGCAGACCGCCGTAGTAGCCATTGCCGGTGTTGATACCCCAGTTGCCACCGCTTTCGCACTGCGCGACGCCGTCCCAATTGTGGGCCGGGGCGGCGGCCGCGGTGCCGGTGGAAAGACCGAACGGGACGGCAACGATTGCGCCGGTGACAGCGGCATAGCCGAGGGCGCGGGTGCTGAGCTTTCGGTGCTTCGACATGTTGTATTCCCTCCCTGCGCCCACCGCCCCCGGTAATGCAAAATGCCGAGTCCCTGCCCCCAGGTGTGTCGGGGATCCTCGAACCGCGGGACAGGGTCGCCGGTGTTCGGCGGTTCGAGTTCGAGCCCATCACGTTTGATCCGGGCCGTGGCTCGACGGTAACGAAGAAATCTCGGCAGATCACATCTTGATAACTTCGCCATTGCGTGATGCGAATAACCTGTATATCGGTATTTGCGCAGGTCGCCAATGCCCCGAGAATGGATTCCGGACGGTCGGTTATAGCATCGTTATGTGTTCGGGATCACTATGAAATAGTGGCTCAGGTCACGTTTGAAGCCATTGAATGACCGGCCTGTTGCGTTCTGAACGGCTTTCGTCACTGGATTCGCTCGGGTGCGGTCGAGTGGCTTCGGTGCATGCCCGCCACCGTCTCCGAAGGCGTCTGTGTGCCAACTCACCCCACCTGGCGTCTCCCGGCGTCCGGCGCGCTGACCAGTGCAAACCACCTGGAAGATAAGCGATTTGCCTTCCGTGCGTAGACGTGTGTAATGTTGTGTTTACCGACGCGGGGTGGAGCAGCTCGGTAGCTCGCTGGGCTCATAACCCAGAGGTCGCAGGTTCAAATCCTGTCCCCGCTACTAGGGAAACGGCCCGGAACACAAATGTTCCGGGCCGTTTTTCATTGATGCTCGAAGCGCGCATCCGGTACTTCGGTGCCTCCCGATCTGGTGCCGCTAACTGGCGCAAGCGCCGACCCCGGCGGCGTCGAGGAGCGTGCGGGCGGTCGCGACAGCCAACCCGTGGAGATCTCGCGCTTGCACGACCAACCGCGCGCTGGCCCCGTCGAATACGAGGGTCAGCTCTCGGGCGAGCAGCTCCGGCGCGTTCGGCCTCGTACCGGAAGAACGAGGTCAGCCCGTCCTTTTGGCGGCGGGCAACCAGGCTCGCCGAGTACCGCGCGCTGCGGCGAACTTGTCGCACCGCAGCTTTCCCTTCTCAACGTATAACGCACCAGGGGACTTGCGACAAGACCCGGGTCGTGCCGCAGAATCGCTGGCCGAGGCCAGACCTGCGGAGATGGGAAGTAACCGAATGCATGTGACCGACACCGATGTGATCATCGTGGGTGCGGGCCCGACCGGGCTGATGCTGGCCGCCGAGTTGCGACTGGCCGGGATGTGGCCGCTGGTATTGGAGCGCAAGCCGCAGCCCCGAAATATCCCGAAAGCCGGTGGTATCGGCGGGCAGATCCTGGAAATTCTGCGCTATCGCGGCCTGCTGGAACGCTGCGAAGCGGCCACCACCGATCCGATTCCGGCTCCCCGCTTTCCGTTCGGCGGTGTGCACGTGGACTTGACGCAGCTGCCGGATCCGCCGCTGCACGCGCTGCCACTGGCACAGCATCGACTCGAGCGTGTGCTCGACGAACGGGTCCGCGAACTCGGGGCGGACATCCGTCGCGGACATGAGGTGGTCGGGGTGAGCCAGGACGACGCCACGGTGACCGCGCAGGTGCGCGGGCCGGACGGGTCGTACCAGGTGAGCGCCCGGTACCTGGTGGGCTGCGACGGCGGACGCAGCAGGATCCGCGATATGGCGGGCATCGCATTTCCCGGTACCACATATCCGGAGGTCAACCGGCTGGTTCAGGTCGCCGTGCACGATTCGGTGACCGTGCTCGACAACGGCGACCTCGAGGTGCCGGGATTCGGCAGGATCCGTGCGGGATTCACGCGAACAGAGCGCGGTATGTTCGCGAACGGGTCGACCACTCCCGGACTGCTCGGTCTTTTCACCGCCGAGGAGGAGTCCACCGAATACGACGACGACGAACCGATGACCCTGTCCGAGTTCCAGGACAGCGTCCGCCGCGTGCTCGGCGCGGATCTACCACTGGGAGAACCGATTCGGTTGTCGCGCTTCACCTTCAAGGATCGGTTGGCCGAACGGTACCGCGCCGGGCGGATTCTGCTGGCCGGTGATGCGGCCCACCTGTTCCCCGCCACGGGTGTGGCGATCAACGCGGGCATGCTCGACACGGTCAACCTGGCCTGGAAACTGGCCGCCGACATCGAGGGCTGGGCACCGCAGGGTCTGCTCGACACCTACCACGACGAACGTCACTTCGCTGGCGCGCGGACACTGCTGCACACTCGGGCGCAGGTGGCATTGCGTCGGGGGCAAGACCCGGCCGCCGAAGCACTTCGGACGGTCTTCCAGGAACTGCTCCTCGACGAGCAGCCATTGCGGCGCGTCGGCGCCCTCATCGCGGGCACCGACATCCGCTACCCGCTCCCCAACCCCAACGAACACGCCTTGACCGGCACCTTCGCGCCCGACCTCGCGCTGCGCACCGAGCGGGGCACAGCCAGTGTCGCGGAACTCATGCACACCGCACGACCCATCCTGCTCGTCCTCGCCGACCGACCGGAGCTGCGCGAGATCGCTCGAGACTGGCAGCATCGCATCGAAATCCACACTGCCGAAACCGATTACCGTCCAGCCGACGCCCTGCTGATTCGCCCCGACGCTCACCTCGCCTGGGCCGCAACCATCGACGAACCCATCGACACAGCCGTGCCCGCGCTGCGCGAAGCACTGTCCGCCTGGTTCGGCGCACCCATGAAAACGCCGGTCGATCAGCGCTGCTGATCGTTTCCGGCGAGGTGAATCGGCGCTGCTCCCGCCAGTGGGAGCAGCGCCGACGCGCACCTGAATCGCCGAACGCCAGCTCGCCGTATTCGACCACTTGGCGGGCCGTTACATGGGTGGTTGTTCGCGTATTCGGATCGGGTACGCGGACCGCTCTGTTCGTGAATTCTCTTGTGACACGCAGGGTCCGACACATCCTGAAGCGCGATATTCTGACAATGGGTTCTCGACCGTAAGTTGGTTCGGAGAAGGGGGGCTCGGGTGGCGCCGGTGGTGTGTGTGCACGGGATCGGGGCACAGGTTTCGGGTGCGGAGCTGATGCTGACGGAGTGGTTGCCCGCATTGAACAGCGGGTTGTCGCTGGCCGGTACGGCACCGTTGACGCGGGCTGAGGTGGCGGCGGGGTTCTACGGTGATCTGTTCCGGCCGCCGGGGCAGTTCTTGTCGGTGGGCGAGCCGTGGTTCGGGCCCGGGGATGTCGACCCGGAGTGGGAGCAGGAACTGCTGGTTCATTGGTGGCAGGCGGCGGCGGAGGTCGATGCGGCGGTACGAATGCCCGGGGACACCAGTTTGGCGCGGACTCCGGTGCCGGTGCAGGCCATCCTGCACCAGTTGTCGCGGTCGAAATTCTTCGCCGGACTGGCGGTGCGGGTGCTGATCCGGGATCTGAAGCAGGTGCGCCGGTACCTGTTCGAACCCCCACTGCGCGAACAGATCCGGGGCCGAGTGCGGGCGGTGATCACCGAGGATACCGCGGTGGTGGTGGCGCATTCGCTGGGTTCCGTGGTGGCCTACGAAACGCTGTGCTCATCGCCGGATCATTCGGTGCGTGCGCTGGTGACGATCGGTTCTCCGTTGGGTATCCCGAACCTGATCTTCGATCGTCTCGAACCGTGCCCGGTCGACGGTATCGCCTCGTGGCCAGGAGGCCCTGGGCTGGTGTGGACCAATATCTCCGACGGCGGCGATATCGTCGCGTTGGTGAAGCGGCTCGATGGTCGGTTCGGTGACGGGTTCGCACAACGCGTGTGGGATAGCTTGGTGCACAATGGCGTTCATGCTCATAGTGCCGTTCCATATCTGACCGACGCGCTGACCGGCCGGGCGATCGCGGACGGTCTACGTGCGCACTGACCACCGCAGGGACGGGGGACCGCGGCGGTTTCTGATCGCGACCGCGGTCGCCGCGCATACCCAGGGACCGGGCTGGGATCGGCCCGGGTTGGAAGACGCGCGGGCGCAGATGATCGCCTTGTTCACCGAACAATTCGGCTACACCCTGGTCGATACGCTCGGGATGAACCCCACCTCTACCCAGTTGCTGAAGGCTTTGCGGAATTTCTGCAAGTCACCGGATCGGCGCGGTGATGACGTGGTCGCACTGTATTTCACCGGCCACGGTGAACGCCTGGACGCCACCGGCGAGCATGTGCTCGTGACCTCGGATACCGACCCCGACGACATCGAGGCAGCGGTGCCTACCGCGGACCTGGCGCGGCAGATGCTGTTCGGCACCGCGGTACGGCGCCTGCTGCTGATGCTCGACACCTGTTTCTCCGGTCAGGGCGGTGCGGACTTCGCTGCGGCGGTGCTGACGCGGTTCACGAACCACTGGCGTGAGGACAGCGGAACCGGAGTTGTGGTGTTCAGTTCCGCCCAACCCTCGCAGTTGGCACAAGCCGGTGTCTTTCCACAGCTGTTCCAGACCGCGGTCAAGTCACTGGCGGTCGCGGGCTACGGGCACGAAACACTCCCACTCGACGCGCTGATCACCGCGATCGGCGAGGACCCCAATCGCACACCCGGTCAAGATATCGAATGGACCCAGGTGCGCGTTGGCGGGCAGATCCCACCTTTTCTCCCGAACCCACGTCGTGACCCGCAGTTGACCGCGGTCGACCTGGCCTTGCAGCAGGCCAGCGCATGGGAAACCCATGCCAAGCGCCGCGATATCGAATTCCGCACCCGACTGCTGGTACGCGCGATGGGCAACTATGACAACAAAGGCTGGTGGTTCTGCGGACGCCACGCCGCCCTCACCGACATCACCCGCTGGCTCGACAACCCCGACCCGGCTCTCCCGTTGCTGGCGGTCACCGGGGACCCTGGCTCGGGAAAGACGGCGGTGCTGGGGTTGATCACCACACTGACCCACCCCGACTACTGGCGCACCGTACCAATCCACGCACTCGGCCTTCCAGCGCACGCGATCCCACCGACAGGCGCGGTGGACGTGGCGATCTACGCCCAGAACCTCACCGTGGATGAAGTGCGCGACGGAATCGCCGCGGCCGCGCATCTCTCCTGCGCCACCGTCGGTGAACTCATCGAGGCATTGGCGGGGCGGGCGCGGGTATTGACGGTGCTCATCGATGC
This sequence comes from Nocardia anaemiae NBRC 100462, assembly GCF_001612725.1. Taxonomy (GTDB): domain Bacteria; phylum Actinomycetota; class Actinomycetes; order Mycobacteriales; family Mycobacteriaceae; genus Nocardia; species Nocardia anaemiae. The sequence goes on from NZ_BDAZ01000015.1 coordinate 73,993, forward strand.
GGTCGACGAGGCCGCCGACTCCGACCGGTTGACGCGAAAGCTGTTGCGGCCGTTGATCGACCACGCCGGTGCTCATTTGCGCTTGCTGATCGGCACCCGGCCGTATCTGCTCGGCAACCTCGGTACCGGCCGAGACCGCGCGATCGATCTGGACGCCCCCCGTTACGCCGACCGCCCGGCATTGACCACATATACGGTGCGTGGCCTGCTGGAAGCCGACCCCGACACTGTCTACCCAAGCCAGGAACCGGAGGTGATCCATGCGGTCGCCGACGCGGTCGCCGAACAAGCCGATACCTCGTTCCTGGTCGCCCGCATTGTGGCGGCCACTCTGTCCGCGGATCCCGAGATTCCCGATCCGGCCGATCATGCCTGGCGGAGCAGCCTGCCCGCCGTTGCGGGCGATGCCATGCACCACGATCTGCGATCCCGCCTGCGTGAGGAGGCGGATCGTGCACGAGATCTATTGCGTCCCTTGGCCTTCGCGCAAGGGCAGGGTTTACCGTGGGAAGACCTGTGGGCGCCACTGGCTTCCCGCATCGCCGGGACGAGCTACAGCGATCATGATCTGATGTGGTTGCGCCGCCATGCCAGCTCCTACGTCGTCGAAGCCATCGAAGCCGGTCGTTCCGCCTACCGCCTGTACCACCAAGCCCTCGCTGAGCACCTCACCGACAACCTCGATCCTGACACCGTTCACGCCCGCTTCGTCGATGTCCTGTGCCACCGTGTCCCGATCACCGCCGATGGCCACCGGGACTGGTCACGGGCGCATCCCTATACCCTGCGTCACCTGGCCACTCATGCCGCACAGGCGGGACTGGTCGATGTGCTGATCACCGACATGGATTACCTCGTGCACGCTGAACCGGCCACCTTGTTGGCCGCCCTGCACACCGTAACCACCGACACCGCACGCCTCACCCGCGCCATTTACCGTTGCTCCGCCGCCCACCACCGCACGCTGTCCCCGGCTCGGCGCCGCCAGATCCTGGCCATCGACGCCGCCCGCTTCCATGCCACTGCCCAACAGCGCCAACTCAACCGCACGCTGACCTGGCCGTGCCGATGGGCCACCGGCAACCTCACCCACTCCGCCCTCCGCGCGACTATCACCGGCCATACGGACGTGGTGACCGCGGTGGCCTGCACGAGTATCGATGGCCACGCCGTCGCCGTCACCGGGGGCCGCGATAACGCGGTGCGGGTGTGGGATTTGGGCACCGGTATCGAGCGCACGGTCCTGACCGGACACACCGACTGGGTGAATGCGGTGGCCTGCACCAGCATTGACGGGTGCCCCGTCGTTGTCGCCACCAGTCACGACAACACAGCGCGCGTCTGGGATTTGAGCACAGGTGCCGAAGGAGCCGTGCTCAGCGGCCATACCAATTCGGTGACCGCCGTGGCCTGCGCGAATATCGAAGACCAACCCGTCGCAGTCACCACCAGTCACGACAACACGGTGCGGGTGTGGGATTTGAATACCGGTGCCGAGCGCTTTGTCCTCAGCGGCCATACCAATTCGGTGACTGCCGTGGCCTGCGCGAATATCGACGACCACGCCGTCGCCGTCACCGCAGGCCGGGACAGGACGGTGCGGGTGTGGGATTTGGACACGGGTGCCGAGCGCGCGGTCCTGACCGGTCACACCGACTGGGTGAGTGCGGTGGCTTGCACCAGTATCGACGGTCGCCCGGTGGCTATCACCACCGCCAATGACAACACCGTGCGGGTGTGGGATTTGCGTACCGGCGCCGAATACGCCGTTCTCACCGGACACACCAACTGGGCGAGTGCCGTTGTCTGTACCAGTGTCGACGGTCGCCCGGTGGCCGTCACCACCAGCTACGACTACTCGGTGCGGGTGTGGGATCTGGGTACCGGTACCGAGCGCACGGCACTGACCGGTCACACGAATTGGGTGAGTTCGGTGGCGTGCACCAGCATTGGCGGTCGCCCGGTGGCTGTCACCACCAGCTGGGACAAAACGGTGCGGGTCTGGGAGCTCGACGCCTCGCGATATGAGCGGCAGATAACCGGCCACACCAACTGGGTGGTCGGCGCGGCCATCGAATCCCTTTCAGGATCGACAGTCGCTGTCACGACCAGCCGCGACAGGACGGTACGGGTATGGGATTTGGGCACCGGGGTCGAGCGCGCAGTTCTCACCGGTCACGCCCACTGGGTGAGTGCCGTCGCGTGCAGCAGCGTCGATGGTTGCCCGGTGGCCGTTACTACGAGCCGTGACGACACGGTGCGCGTATGGGATTTGCGTACGGGTGTCGAGCGCGCGGTACTGATCGGTCACACCCACTGGGTGAGTGCGGTGGCGTGCACCAGTCTCGACGGTCGCCCGGTGGCCGTCACAACCAGCCGCGATAGGACAGCGCGGGTGTGGGATTTGCGTACCGGTGTCGAGCGCGCGGTCCTGATCGGCCATACCCATTCGGTGAGTGCGGTGGCGTGCACCAGCGTCCACGGTCACCCGGTGGCCGTCACCACAAGTCACGACAGGACGGTTGGGCTGTGGGATCTGGGCACTGGAGAACGGGTCGTGCTGACCGGACACACGCAGTCGGTAAATGCGGTGGCCTGCACCAGCATTGACGGTCAACCGTGCGCTGTCACTACCGGTCATGACCGGACGGTCCGGGTGTGGGATCTGGGCGCCGGTGTCGAGCGCGCGGTCTTGACCGGGCACACCCAGTCGGTGAGTGCGGTGGCCTGCACCAGCCTCGACGGTCGCCCGGTGGCCGTCACTGCGAGCCACGACAGCACAGTGCGGATATGGGACCTCACAACCATGTCCGCCACGACGGTCATCAACTGCCCGAGTCCGCAGCCGCTCGTCGCTGTGGGCCCGGATGCCGAAATTCTGCTCGGTCTGGGCAACGACGTCGCCGTTCTCTCCCGCCAGCCCTGACCTTCATCAGACCATGCCTGCGCGGCCGGATGTGTTGGCGCTGAAGGGGAAACGGCGTTCGAAGAGCCACATCGGATCCGGCGCCCGTTCCGGTACCGTAACGATATGTATGCGCTGGTAGTGAAGTTGTATCTCCACACCGCAGCTGATGCAGCCGCTTTCGATCGCCTTGTCGCCGACACCGTGGCGGCCATTGCCGAACACGAGCCGCACACAGTGCTGTACGTGGCACATACCGTCGAGGGCGAACCGCTGTCGCGTGTCATCTACGAGGTGTATCGCGACCGTGACGCATTCGAGGAACACCAGCGGCAGCCACATCTTCGGAATTTCCTGGAGCAGCGCAACAACTACGTCGCATCGGCCCGCGTCGAGTTCCTGGCACCGACGACGTCGAAGGGTTTGCCCGCTACGCCCTGAGTGCCGAGCCATACCACGCCATCGTCGGTCGATGGCAGCGACGCGCGGAATCCCAGCGGATCCCGCATTAGTGGCGCGCGTGCTCCAAGAGCGGAAATCCTTGGGCGCCTGTGGAACCGGCGTCGAGACGATCTCGGATGATGTCACCCGTTCCCTGGCCAAGTGGACGGTAGATGAACAATCGGTTTCTTAAAAGTGTTGCCACGCAACAATAGTTGCGTCATGCTGAGGGGTATGGCCAGACGGTCGAAGAGGCGGCCGGTCCGGCCGAGGTGGGGATCCGAGGATCCGAAGGGCTGCTGTCCGCGCCCTGTCATGTCCCATGCAATTCGTTGGCGGCGGCGCGTCGGCTGGGTGCTGGCCGTCACCTTCGTCCTATTTGTCTTTCCCGGGCTCGTCGGCGCGGTGGCCAATGCGCAATATCTGGCCGCGGCGACCGGCAGCGGTGTCTCCGAAATCGACGGCCTGAGCTGGATGCATATCCGAGACTCGTACGGGGTGCCGCTGGCGAACTACGCCTTCGCGACCGACCACGGCGGGGTGCTCGACCCGGGCTCGACCATCCTGTGGGCGATCCTCGGCTTCGAATTCATCGGCTATATCGCCATCGTGACGACCGCGATCTGGTTGATCGGCAATGCGCTGAGCTTCCAGTGGCTCAACATGTTCGGCTCGGCATTGACCGGCGTCGCGGACCGGCTGACCGGTCAGATCGCGACGCCGATGCTGCTGATCACCGCCGCGACGATCGGCGCGTTCTGCGTCGCCTGGTTCTGGTTGCGTGGCTATCACGCCAAGGCGGTGCTGCAGATCGCCACGATGCTCGGGGTCGCGGTGCTCGGGCCGGTATTCCTGGCCGAGCCGCTCGGCGATGTGCTGTCCTCGGACGGATTGCTCGCCAAGGGAAGGGATTTGGGACTCTCGGTGGCCGCCGGACTGAACGGCAACAACAACCCGAATCCGAACCAACTGGTGACGACCATGCAGCGCGACCTGGCGGACAACTTCGCCCGCCGTCCGGTGCAGGTATGGAATTTCGGGCATGTGGTCGACGAGCAACCGGCGTGTCGGTCGGTCTGGTCCGCGGGGATGACCGCGGGTGACGACGAACGGGTCCGCAAGGGCATGCAGGGCTGCGGTGATTCCGCTGCCTACGCCAAGGCCCAGAATCCGTCCATGGGGCAGGTCGGTACCGGGCTGATGCTGTTGATCTGCGGCGGCATCCTGTTGGTCTTCGCGGTGGTGCTCGGCATCAGGGTCATCAAGGCCGCGCTGGACACGATCTACCACGGTTTCATGTCGATATTCGGTTTCGCCGCAGGCGGATTCATCTACGGACCGACGCAGACCTTTCTGGTCCGCAATCTCGTCGACGGCATTGTCGCCGCTGGCCGGATGACCGCCTACACCATCTTCCTCGGCATCTACGTGCTGTTCATGGGCAATCTATTCGCGCAGGCGAAGGGGCAGACCATGGCGGTGATCGTCATCGCGGGCACCGTCGAGATCGTCGCCATCTCCCAGCTCAAACGCCTGAGCCGCAGCCTCAGCCGGGGCAATGACTGGATCGCCAACCGGTTCGCGCTCGCCGTGCAGGGGTCTGGTGCGCGCCCCGGCGGTGCAGGTGGCGGGGGATCGGCACTCGGCATGGGTGATGCTCGGGCCGGTGGTTCGCTGCACGGCGGGCTGATGTCCGGGATGGGCATGCTGAACACGATCAATTCCTCGCCCGCGACCGCGTGGCTCCTCGGGGCCACGGTGGGCCCGTTGAACCCGCTGTCGCGCAGGAAGAAGCGGATGGATCTCAACAACATCGCCGCCTCGCCGATGGCGCGGCAATTGCAGGAGTACAACCACGCTGCCCGCGGGAACTGGCGGGTCAAGGCCGCCGGGCGGTTGGACGGAATCGATGGCGGAATCAGGTCCGCTCTCGGTGTCCAAAATGTTCTGGATGGTCTGGGCGACAGCAAGGTCCCGGACTCGATGATCGCTCCGGTTATGCTGGCGATGGGTGCGACCGATCAGCAGGTCATCGATGCCCAGCGCGCGTTGGCCGTCCAGAAGGCCAGCATGAAAGACTACAACCCGAACGGCTTCGCGCCCCTACAGAAGGCGCTCGCCGCGGGGTACGCGGTGGAAAACCACCAAGACGCCGCTGCGCTCCCGGCATTCGCGGGGCAGGCCGTGGTCGCCGCGGACAACTTCGTGCGGCACTCCACCGCACCGATGAACCCGAACGTGGTAGATCACCAGTTCGCGCAGCGGGTCATGAACAGCAACGAACATCAGCTCAGAGCCATCACCCCGGACGAATGGCGCAACGTCGGGCGCGATACTCGCCAACACATCGGACGGCAACTGGCGCTCCAGCACCAGAATGCGGCCACGAACTACTACCACAATCAGAACGACGCGGGTCTTCTTCAAGAGTTGCAACGGTCGAACCGGCGTCTGGCCAACTTCAACAGCCTCGATCCGGATAGCGGACCCAACCCGTGGTCTTCGTAGGCGCGCGGGTGTGGTCCGGGCTCCGGATGCGGAACCTGATCTCATGGCAAGGGGACCCATTCGCATAGCTCCCGAAAACTGGTAGAAACCTGTGGGTTGAACGTGATTGCCCGTGGGCACTAGAACCAGACGGGCCGTCAGTTATGGTGACGGCCTATCGTTCGAGTACCCGAATGATCGCGAGGCTCACCGTGCGGGACAGCGCTCCCACTACCTATCAGGAACTGCGCGCCGTGCTACAGCAGCGCCTACCCGAACTGGCCGAGGGCCAACAGCGCATAGCCAGGCTGGTATTGGACGATCCGGAGGGAACCGCATTCCGCAGCATCGGCCAGAGCGCCGAACTCGCGGGTGTGCACCGTTCCTCGCTGGTGCGTTTCGCCACCATGCTCGGCCTACCCGGCTATCCCGGCCTGGTCGAGCTTTGCCGCAGACAACTCGCCGCCGAGGCGTATCTGGTGCGTAGACCCGCCGATGCGCCGCCGCCGAGCTCCAACGACGAATTCTTCACCGCGATAACCGAATACGACACGAACAATATGTCCCGGACCTTCGCCCGGATCGATCGCGGCGACTGGGACCGGGCGGTCGAGACCCTGGCGCATGCCTCGACCGTGCACGTCATCGGGCTGCGGCGCTGCCTCGCGATCGCTTATGCCGCCACCTACCAGCTGCAGATGGTGCGCCATCGGGTCCGCCAGCTCGGGGCGACCGCCCGGGTGCTGACCGACGAACTGCGCGATATCGAACCCGGCGACGCACTCGTCGCGGTGTCGATCCGGCGTTACAGCAGTGACACCGTGCGCGCGGTCGAGGCGGCGCGCCGCCGTGGCGCGACCACCATCGCCCTCACCGATGACGCGTCCTCGCCGCTGGCTCGCATCGCGGATGTCACCTTCTACGTCGGAACCGGTTCCCTCACCGTGCTGCGCTCACTCACCGCCTTCACCGGACTGGTCCACGCCCTGGTCACCGCCGTCGCGCTGCGCGTGGAATCAGTGGGCACCGATACCGACATTCTCGACGATCAATTGCTCGACTAGTCGCGCCGTTTGCCGGTGCCATCCTCGGGTACCGCTTGGATATGACGCCCAGTCATGATCTCCGGGAGCTCGGATTGCCCGAGCCGATCTCGGTGGCGCTGTTCGACCTCGACGGTGTGTTGACCGATACCGCGGCGGTGCATCGGCGGGCGTGGAAGGCGGTCTTCGACGAGTTTCTGGCTGGACGCAGCCCCGGCCCGTTCCACCCGTTCACCGAATCGGACTATCTGGGCTACGTGGACGGCCGCTCGCGGGCCGATGGTATTCGCGAGTTCTTGAAGTCGCGCGGGATCACGCTGCCGGAGGGGGAACCCGATGCGGCGGAGGGGGAGCCGACCGTGCATGGCCTCGGCAACCGGAAGAACCGGCTGCTCCTGTCGTTCCTCGAACGCGACGGTGTGCACGTCTATCCAGGATCGCTGGCTTATCTGCACGCGACGCGCGCGGCTGGGTTGCGAACGGGTGTGGTGACCGCGTCGGCGAATGCCCACGAGGTGTTGGCGGTCGCGGATCTGACCCGGTTCGTCGATGTGTGCATCGACGGAGTCGAAATCGCCAGTCGCGGCCTGCGCGGCAAACCGGCGCCGGACGCATTTCTAGCGGCTGCGCAGGCACTGGACGTCAAGCCGGAACAGGCCGCGGCCTTCGAGGACGCCATCGCGGGGGTGCGGGCCGGTCGGGCCGGTGAGTTCGGGTATGTGGTCGGCGTCGATCGAGTGCGCGACGGCACACAGGCCGAGGCATTGCGCCGGGCCGGGGCGGATGTGGTCGTCACCGATCTGTCCGAGCTCGGGCCACCACGATGACCACCGACTGCCGTGGCTTCGAGATCGCGCCATGGCACTTGCGTTGGTGCGGATTGGATCTCGAGGCATTGCACCGCACCGAGTCGATCTTCGCGCTCGCCAACGGACATCTCGGGCTGCGCGGTACTTTGGAGGAGGGGGAGCCGGTCGGCAAGCCGGGCACTTACCTCAACGGATTCTACGAGAAGCGCCAATTGCCTTATGCCGAAGCGGGATACGGCTATCCGGAGGAGGGCCAGACCGTCGTCAATGTGACCGACGGGAAGATCATTCGGCTGCTCGTCGAGGACGAGCCGATGGATATGCGTTACGGCAAGGCCGTCGAACACGAACGCGTGCTGGACTTCCGGTCTGGCACACTGCGGCGCAGCACGGTCTGGACTTCGCCGACGGGACGGTGCGTGCGCATCCGCTCGGAGCGACTGGTGTCCTTCACCGAACGCGCCCTGGCCGCGATCCGCTACGAGGTCGAACCGCTCGATGACGATCTAGAGCTGGTCATCCAATCGGACCTGCTCGCCAATGAACCGGCTCCGACCTCGCACGGCGATCCGCGGCTCGCCGCCGCATTGGACCGCCCTCTGGTCGCGGACTTCTGCGCTGCCCATGATTTCGCCGCTGTGCTCGCCCACCACACCAGGCGATCCGGGTTGCGCATGGCCGCGGCCATGGACCACGAACTCGAGGTCGACGCGACCCCGCGGTGCAGTATGCACACCGAGGAAGATCTGGCGCGCTTGACGATCGCGGTCGATGTCGCGAAGGGCGAGTGCGTGCGATTGACGAAGTATCTCGGCTACGGATGGTCGAGTCGGCGCTCGGTACCCGCGCTACGGGCCCAGGTGGATGCGGCATTGGCTGCCGGTCTGGAGACCGGTTGGGATACGTTGCTGGCCCGCCAGCGCTCCTATCTGGACAACTTCTGGTCCACCGCCGATATCGAGATCGACGGGGATCCGGAACTGCAGCAAGCCGTCCGATTCGCGCTGTTCCATGTCCTGCAGGCGGGTGCACGCGGTGAGACCCGCGCGATACCGTCCAAGGGGCTGACCGGGCCGGGCTATGACGGGCATTCATTCTGGGACACAGAGACTTTCGTATTGCCGGTGTTGACATACACGGTGCCGGTGGCCGCGGGCGATGCGCTGCGTTGGCGGCACGCCACCCTCGATGGGGCTCGTCGGCGCGCACGCGAACTCGGCCACACCGGAGCGATGTTCCCGTGGCGCTCCATCAATGGTGACGAGGGATCCGGCTATTGGCCGACCGGCACAGCTGCGGTGCACGTCAATGCCGATATCGCCGATGCGGTGGTCCGATATCTCGCCGCGACCGGCGATGAGCACTTCGAAAGAGGGTGCGGTGTAGAGCTTTTGGTGGAGACCGCGCGGTCGTGGGTGAGCCAGGGGCACTACGACACAGCGGGGAACTTCCGGATAGACGGCGTGACGGGTCCCGATGAATACTCCGCACTCGCCGATAACAACCTCTATACGAACCTGATGGCGCAGCGGAACCTGGACGAAGCCGCCGAAGCCTGTGTGCGCCAGCCGGATATCGCCGAGCAGTTGGCGGTCGATGCCGAGGAGATCCGCGGCTGGCGCGACCGCGCCAAATGCATGTTCCTGCCCTATAACGAGGAACTCGGGGTCCACGAGCAGTCCGAGGGCTTCACCGACCATGCCCGCTGGGACTTCGCCGCGACTCCGCGCGAAAAGTATCCGCTGATGCTGCATTACCCGTACTTCGATCTGTATCGCAGGCAGGTCGTCAAACAGGCCGACCTCACCTTGGCAATGTACTTGTGCCCCAAGGCTTTCACCCCGGAGCAGAAGGCGCGCAACTTCGATTATTACGAGGCTTTGACCGTTCGCGACTCCTCGCTGTCGGCCGCTGCCCAGTCCGTTATGGCCGCCGAGGTCGGCCACCTCTCGCTCGCCTTCGACTATTTCGCCGAAGCCGCACTGACCGACCTGCACGATCTGCACCACAATGTCGCCAACGGCCTACATATGGCCTCACTCGCCGGAGCGTGGCTCTGCTGCGTTTTCGGTTTCGGCGGCATGCGCGACCACGGTGGTGAATTGAGTTTCGCACCACGACTTCCCGCGAATATCGAACGCTTGGCCTTCCGAATCATCTGGCGCGGCAATGGCATAGCCGTCGAGATCAACGCCGATTCGGCGACTTATCGACTGCTGTCCGGAGATTCGTTCGTCCTGCGCCATCACGGCCGCGTCACAACGCTCGGCGATGTCGCCGTGACGCTGCCGATCCCGCGGCAATCCGATCGACCCGAGCCATCGCTACCCGAGGGGCGGGCGCCATCCCGGCGCGGGTAGCGGTACGAAGGAGCGGGCATGCCATCGTTCACCGAATCCGAGTACTGGTTGGGCAGACTGGTTTTCCAGCACGGCCTGGCCGTCATCTATCTGATCGCCTTCGTGGCGGCGGCGCGGCAATTCCGAGCGCTCATCGGTGCGAAGGGGATGTTGCCGGTGCCCCGATTCGTCGCGCGCGTCGAATTCCGCCGGGCTCCCAGCATCTTTCATTTCCACTATTCCGATCGGTTTTTCGCTGCGGTCGCCTGGTCCGGGGCGGCGCTGTCGGCCGCGGTGCTGGCCGGTGTGTTGCAGCTGGTGCCGCTGTGGGCGGCGATGCTGCTGTGGGCGGCGCTGTGGGCGCTGTACCTGTCCATCGTGAATGTCGGGCAGGCCTGGTACGCGTTCGGGTGGGAGTCGCTGCTGCTCGAGGCCGGATTTCTGGCGATTTTCCTCGGCAATGATCGGGTCGCGCCGCCGGTGCTGGTGTTGTGGTTGGCCCGGTGGCTGCTGTTCCGGGTCGAGTTCGGTGCCGGTCTGATCAAGATGCGCGGCGATTCCTGTTGGCGCGATCTGACCTGTCTGTACTACCACCACGAGACCCAGCCGATGCCCGGCCCGCTGAGCTGGTTCTTCCATCGCCTGCCCAAACCGCTGCATCGAGTCGAGGTGGCGGCCAATCATTTCGCCCAACTCGTCGTGCCCTGGGGGCTTTTCGCACCGCAGCCGGTGGCGAGCGTGGCCGCCGCGATCATTATCGTCACCCAGCTGTGGCTGGTGTTGTCCGGCAATTTCGCCTGGTTGAACTGGGTGACGATTGTATTGGCCACCACCGTGATCGATGTGTCCTCGGCGAAAGCGGTACTGCCCGTGCCGGATCCGCCGTCGATGCCCGCGGCGCCGCCGTGGTTCGCCGGTCTGGTGCTCGCGTGCACCGTCCTGGTGGTGTTGCTTAGCTACTGGCCCGCCCGCAATCTGGTCTCGCGCCAGCAGCGGATGAACGCGTCCTTCAACCCCTTGCACCTGGTCAATACCTACGGTGCGTTCGGCAGTATCGGCCGTACCCGCGAGGAGGTGGTGTTCGAGGGCACCGACGAGGCGGAGATCACCGACCGGACAGTGTGGCGGGAATACGAGTTCAAGGGCAAGCCGGGGGATCCGCGCCGGTGGCCGCGGCAATGGGCCCCGTACCACCTCAGGTTGGACTGGCTGATGTGGTTCGCCGCGATCTCCCCGTCCTACGCCCGCGGCTGGCTGCTCGGCTTCGTCGAACGACTGCTGCGCAACGATCCCGCGACGCTGCGACTATTGCGCCGCTGTCCCTTCCCGGACGCGCCACCGAGATATGTGCGGGCGCGAATCTACCTGTACCGATTCGCAACTCGCGCCGAACTGCGGCACGAGCACATACTGTGGCATCGCACCCTCCTCGGTGAGTATCTCCCGCCGATGGCCCTGAGTCAGTAGAAGCTGCGACCGGCGCGGCCGCCGGAGACCGACCAGACCTCGGTGATCAGCCCATCAGCGATGCGCAGGATATCGGTGCCGCTCACCGCGATCTGCTCGCCATCCGGTCCGGTGAACGTCGCGCCGTACGGACTTGCCACGAATCCCGTTCGCGTGTCATCCATTTCGACGATGCGCTCACCCTGGGGCACGAATCGGACCCCGGGTCGCTGTTCGTGGAATTCGGTGATCCTGGCGGCGAAGGTCTGCGGGTCGTGGACATCGTCGTACTGGCTCGCGCCCGGCTGGGCATAGCGAAGGGTGAATTCGGGGGCCATGATCTTGTCCGTCAGCGCCAGGTCGCCGTTCCACATCGCGGTCCATTCGTCGAACAGGGTGATGCCGAAGTCGCGCATCGTCACTCCTCAATAGTCTCATTGATACGGTCTCGATGGCATGAATTTATAGTCTCAGTGAGACGGTGTCAATGAGATGGAGGAGGCATGGCGGATCTCGGGCCGCAGGACCACATCGTGCTCGGGCTCATCGCCCGGCACGGACCGCTCACGCCCTATGAGCTGAAGGCTCGACTCGTGGAGAGCGTCGACTACTTCTGGCCGGTGCCGCATGCGCAGCTCTATCGAATTCCCGTGCGCCTGGCCGAGCAGGGGTTGCTCGATGAGGAGGCCGAGCAGGGTGGGCGGCGGCGCCGACTCTTCCATCTGACCGATGCGGGCCGGGCCGAACTGAAGCGCTGGCTCGCCGATCCGCAGAGCCCGCCCGCCGAGACCCGTGATCCGGCACAGCTCAAGCTCTTCTTCGCGGATCTGGGCGCTCCGGGTGATGTGGTCGCCCTGGCGAACACTGAGGCGGCGGAGCATCGTCGCCTACTAGAGCTGTATCGCTCGCTGTACGCCGATATCGATCCGAGCGACAAGGTGCGCGCGGTGTCCCGTGCGCGCATCCTGCGGCTCGGCATCCTGCACGAACAGGCCTATGTCGAGTTCTGGGAAGACCTCGCCGCCGACCCCGAATATCGGGACCGGCGGCGGAAGTAGTCAGCTGCGGCGGGCGCGTTTGACGAAGCGGACGCTGAGGGCGATCAGCGGGGCGAAGAAGATGATCGACAGGACCGGCGAGAGCCAGGCCATGGTGTGGACGGGGAGTTGGTAGGCCAGCACGACGCGGACCGTGGCTTCGGCGACGAGGCCGACGCCCCAGGCTATGGCCAGGGTGTTGAAGCCGCGCCGCTTTGCGGGATTCGCCCGGTACGACGCCTCGAATTCGGCGAGTTTGGTCGGTCCGGCCGCCGTGAGCGCCTTGCGCGCGGACAGGTAGGTCAGCGGTTTGCCGACCACGGTGCTGATCAGGAAGGCGATACCGACGATCGCGGTGCCCGCGGAATCCTTGACGATCATCATCCGGGGATCACCGCTGATCAGTGAACCGACGAGACCGAAGGCGAAGACCCCGAGCATGATCGCGGCGAACGGTTCGAGGCGCCGCGAACGGATGGTTTCGATGAGCAGCACCGCACCCGAGAACATGGTGCCCGCGAGCAGGCCGGTGAAATCGCTGTAGCCCAGCCCGGTCAGCAGGAAGTACGCGCCGATGGGCACCGCGATATCGCGGGCGATCGGGGCCAGTACGCGGATCGGGTTGAAGCGCGGCGCGGCGGTCGGGGTCGGTGCGGTGGTCGTCATTGCGGGTGCTCCTGGCTGGTGAAATCGGCTGTGCACGACACGAAATGACGTTACGGATCGGTGCCGGGCGACAGATCTGCCAACCATCACGGGTCCGGCATGACAACTGTCATGCCCGACGGAATTGTCGAATCGGCCTGCCTGCCAGCATGCGCACGAAGAGCGCGGCGAAACGCAAGTGGCCCAGTGCCGCCCGCCTCGTGAAGGCCACCGACCACACCGTTTTCGTGCCAGCCGCGGGCAATGGGCGATTATCGAACCGATCCGCCACCCAGTTCATGGTGGCCGGTGCGCCGATGAACAGCAGCGGCATATGCAGGCTGAGGCGGTCGCGCAGATAGCGCACATGCGCGCCGCGGACCGTATAGCGGGCAATGTGCTGGTCGATATCGTCGACGGCGATGAGCTCATCGTTGACGCCCTGGATGACGAGCATCGGCATGGCCGGCGCCTGCACACCCGGACGGATATCGGCCATGATCTGCTGCAGGTCGGGTTCGGCGAGCAGTTCGGCGAAGGTGCGGTGGCTGTAGTCGTCGACGTTCTTGCCCATCAACCGGAACAGCAGATGCAGTGTGGTCCGCGATTCGGCATCGGTGAGCAGATCGAGGAATTCGGTCTTCACATGGGCGCGCAGGATGCGATCGAGATCCGCGTATGCCCGGCGCAGTCCGGCCACGCACACCGTCGCGAAACCCGCGAAGAAGGTGCCGTTCAATCGTGCGAAGGCCGAACCGGGATCGCCGACCGGCGAGCCCGCGACCGCGCCGACGATATCGAGTTCCGGCGCGTATCCGGCAGCCAGTTCCGCGGTCCATGCCGTGGCGAGGCCGCCGCCCGAATAGCCCCACAGCGCAATGGGAGTCGCCTCGCTCAGGCCGAGTGGTACGAAGCGCAGGCTGGCGCGGATGGCGTCGAGGGATCGGTAGCCGGGTTCGCGCGGCACGCCGAAATGTCCGTCGAGCCCGCCGTGGTCGGGCACCGAGATCGCCCAGCCCCGGGCCAGCGCGTAGGTGATGACGGGCAGTTCGATCTGCGGAATCGAGCCGAGGGCCCGCGCGCCGCGCCGTAACGCGTAGGAGGGCAGACATTTAGAGCTCACGCCGTCGATGGCGCACTGGAACGAGACCAGCGGCCGCGGCTCGCGCGGGTCGGCGCCCCATGGCAGCAGTACGGTGGTCACCGCCGCCTCCGCGGTGCCGTGCAGGTTGCGGGTGCGGTACAGCAGCTGCCAGGCCGAAAACTTCAGCGGCACACGGCCGAACAGCGCGAGCTCGACCTCGCGTGTGCGCAGGATGGTGCCGGGGGCGAAGCGTGCGAAACCGGCGGGCGGCCGATAGAACCGATCCAGCTCCGGCTGTAGTGGCCGATCCGAGCGATATATTTCGGCAACCGGGTGCGCCGATTCCCTTCCGGCGTCGGCCTGCACGCTCATTCCTGTACATCCTTTCGAAGGCGCACCGGCACGGTGTTTTATTTGAAATGACGCCGGAATACCGATACTCAACGTAGCAATGTCGGGGTGCGAAAAAAATTGTCCCGAAACACAATTGAGTCGGGTGTTTTTCTCCGATCCGCGGTGTTGACGGTGACCGCCGTCACCCGGTAGCCCCATGGAATACGCAGGTGAGCAGGGTCATGCTGAGCCGGGTTGTCACTGCACGCGGACGAGAAGAATCCACGGAAATTTTGTCTTCGGAGACAAAAACCGAGCGGTTGCGAGATTTATCGGAAAATGGCTTCGTTGGGTAACGTGCACGCCATGCCCGTTGTCCTGCCCCCGCTGTCCGGAGACGCACCGATTATCGCCCGACTGGTTCGTCGGTTACCCGAAATCGCCGAACGCATGCTCGAGGCGGGCCTTGGCTCGACGCCCCCGGCCGCGGATCTGCCGGATGGGCATTTCACCGCCGAGGTGCTGCCCGCGATCGCGGGATGCGGGCAGGCATTTCTGCGCGCGATCCAGGAACAGCGGGTGTTCACCGGGAGCGAGGTGATCGAATTCGTCGGGCCGGTGGCCGAGCGGCATGCCGAGGACCGAATCCCGTTGGGGCTGTTGATGCATGCGGTACACGGTTCCGGTCAGGTGATCGTGCAGGAGGCGGCGGCGGTGGCCACGCCGGAGGATATGCCCGATCTGATCGCCTTCGGCGCCCGGCTGCTCGATCTGCTGCGCGATATCAATGTCGCCGTGGTTGAGGCGTATACCGATGTGGAGCAGTCGATCTACCACGCCGAACGCGAGGCGCGCCGGGCGCTGTGCTCGGCGCTGTTGCGTGGCCAGGCCGCGGAGGAACTGGCGGCACGCGCGGATGTTGTTCTCGCCGAACGCTATACGGTGCTCGCCATTCATATCCGCCCGGACGATCACCCCATCGTGGTCGCCGATCTGCTCACCCGGCGCCGCATCCGGGTGCTGCAGCGGGCATTGGACGGCATCGCCGGAACCAAGGCGTTGAGCACATTCGACGGCACGACCGGCATCGCGCTGCTGCCGAGCGGATCCGATTCCACGGAGTACCAGCGGCTGGCCGCCGAATTGACCGAACAGTTCGGCGTCGATGTCTTCCTCGCCGAACGTCGCGCGGTGCAGCGGGATCTGCTGCCGCACGCGGTGCAGGAGGCGACCGATCTGGCCGAATTGGCCCGGTTGCTCAATCGGCCCAGCGGACTGTACGACCTGGATGATCTGCTGCTCGAGTATCAGCTGACCCGGCCCGGTCCGGCTCGGGACCGGCTTGCCGATCGCATCGCTCCACTGCTGTTGCGTCCGCACCTGTTCGAGGCATTGGAGGCGCATCTGCGGCACGGGTCCGACCGCAAGGCGGCTGCGGCCGAGGTGCACGTGCACCCCAATACCTTCAGCTATCGACTCAAGCGGATCGCCGAACTCACCGGTATCGATCCGAGTGAGCCCAATGGATCGCGGCTGCTGGCGGCGGCGCTCACGGTGCATCGGTTCTATCCGGTGGGTGAGTCGGCGGAGGTTGTCGAGGTGGAGTGATCGGTGGCGGCCGACACACGTGCCGAGATGAACCGTGTACCGCACTGGACCGTGAGCTGAGGGTGGGCCGCAGCCGCCGCGGCCACGAACACCGGGAGTGCATCATGTCGACGATCAACGGGTTGCCCGCGCACATACTTCTGGTGCACCTCATCGTGGTCTTCGTACCGCTCACTGCGGCGCTGCTCATCTTGTCCGCGGTGTGGCCCGCGGCCCGTCGGCGGCTCATCTGGCCGGTCACTGGTTTGGCCGCCATCACTACGGCCCTGACACCGGTGACAACCGAGGCGGGGCAGTGGCTCCAGCACAAGCTCGGCGGATCCCCCGCCATCGATAAGCACGCCGACCTCGGCAACACGATGATCTACTTCGTAGTGCCGCTCTTGTTCGTCACGGCATTACTCATCGTCGTCCACTTGCGCGCTGAGCGCGGACGCCCGCTGGGACGCGCGGTCACCGTGCTGGCGGCCGTACTGGCCATCGCCGCAGGCACCGCGGCGACCACGCAGGTATATCGTGTCGGCGACTCCGGCTCCCGCGCCGTTTGGGGCGCCCAAGCGCTCTAGCGCCCCGAAGGCGAGTTTCCAGCAGTAGGCGGACTAGAACATGTTCTACCATGTGACGTGCGAGCTAGGAGGAACAGTCATGCCGCTGGATGCCACAGCCAAGGATCTGATCGCGGCCGTCCAGGCGTCACCGCGTGCGGTGGCGGAACACGACAAGGCGGCCTGGGTCGACCTGTTCGCCACCGGAGCCACCGTCAATGATCCGGTCGGTTCGCGCCCGCACGTCGGCCGCGCGGCGATCGAACGGTTCTACGACACCTTCATCGGCCCGAACACCATCGCCTTCCACATCGACCACGACTTCGTCGGCCCGTCGACCGTGGTCCGCGACCTGCTGATCCGCACCACCATGTCGACCGGCGCCACCGTCGCGGTACCCATGCACCTGCGCTACGACCTCGTCGAGGAGGACGGCGTCTGGAAGATCACCCGGCTGGCCGCTCATTGGGAATTGACCGCGATGGTCGTGCGGTTACTGCGCACCGGGCTGCCCGGACTCGGCGCGGCATTGAAATTGGGTCCGCAGCTGATCGCCAATCAGGGCTTCGACGGGATGCTCGGCATGATGCAGGCATTGCGCGGCATCGGCCGATCAGGCAAACGCGTTGCGGCCCAAGTATTCTCGGCCGCGGCCGCCACCGATATCTCGCGCGTTCGGCGCCTGCTCGGTGAGCGCGCGATTATCGAACTCCCGGCCGGAACCAGGATCTCGCTGGAGGAATTCACCAATCGGGCTCGAAATATGCAGTGGGACAAGCTGATCGCCGCAGGTCGAACGGTGAGCGCCAGCGTCCGCCTCGAAGCGGCCCAGGGTGTCGCCTTCGTCGACTTCGCCCCTGATGGTCGACGGATCACCGCCATCCGCATATTCATTCACTCGATCTAGCGGTGGTCCGCGACTTCGACAAGCCGCGGAACACGAAACTAAGCGGCGACCGATCCCTCATGCGCCGCGGCGGGGACGATCTGCGGTGCGGCCTCGGTCCAACCGGGCGGGCCGAAGATGTAGCCGAGGCGCCCGCGCCAGGTATTCGCATGGCGCACATCGCTGATCAGCGCCGCGAGTTCGTGGTAGTTGACCTTCAGCGGGTTATCCGTGCCGATGTTCTTGGTGAGGCCGTAGCGGATGGGTTCGCTCTCCGCGGCGAAGCTGCCGAAGAGCCGGTCCCAGATGATGAAGACGCCGCCGTAGTTCTTATCGATATAGGGCTGATTCGAACCGTGGTGGATGCGGTGGTGAGCCGGGGTGTTGAACAGGAACTCGATCGGGCGCGGCAGGGTCCGGATGCGCTGGGTGTGGATCGGGAACTGGTAGAGCAGCCCGATGGCCTGCAGCAGGAAGATCATCCACGCGGGCAGGCCGATCAAAGCCGCTGGCACCCAGGCGAATCCGCGCACGATGGTGGCCGCAGGATGCACCCAAGGCAGGCGGAGTGCGGTGGACAGATTGAAGTACTGACTGGAGTGGTGGACGCTGTGCGCGGTCCACAGCAGCCGGACCCGATGGTCGGCGCGGTGCGCCCAGTAGTAGCAGAAGTCGGTGACCACCAGCCCGAGCACCCACACCCACCATGCGGTCGGTGACAGGTGCAGCGGGGTGATCGCGGCCGCGACCACCACCGCCGAGAACGGAATCAGATACTGCAGCACCGGCTTCAGGAATCGGCCGAGCAGATAGGTGGTGATATTGGCGGCCATATCCCGTCCGGAATGACCGTTGGCCGGGCGGTCCGGATCGCGGCGATAGTCGATCCACTCCACGAACATGAGTACGGCGAACGCCGGTATGGCGTAGATGAATAACTGCGCACCGATCACGATGGCTCCTCCGCTCTGCTGCTTCACCGCTACGTTACGGGCGCTGGCCTGGGCAAACATCGCGCTGACGAGGGATTCGCGTTCCCCCGGACGGGGGATGCGGCGCGGCTGGCGCCCGGGCAGAGTCCGAGGAATACGGGGTGTCGCTGGGTAGGATCGCCCGCGGACGGCTCGACCCGGACGGCGCGAAGGTGGTGCGAACTGTTGGATGTGAGCAGATCGCTGGCCCGCCAATCGCTGGTGGTCGCGGTGGCGGCCGCGGCGGTCGATGCCGCGATGTTGACGTTGAACGGGGTCTTCGCGGTGGCCCCATGGCAGACCACCGCGGTGCTGATCGCCATCGTCGCGGCCGATCTCGCCCTGGCCGCGCCGCCGCGCACCGCGGGTGCGGTGGCGCTGATCCAGGTGGTGCTGCGTCTGGCCGAGGCGCTGATGCTGCACCGGCACGGCTTTGCCGCCCGCTTCGCCGATGTCGGATTCCTGGTGGCGGGATATCGGGCGGGCGCCTGGATGGTCGGTCCGCGGTCGGTGCTGACCGTCGTCACGATGAGCGCGGGCTTCGCGAGTGCGCATCTGCTGATCAGCAGCAATACCTCGCACGATTGGCGGCTGCTGCTGGCTTCGACGGTATCGGCCGGTGTGGTGCCGTGGCTGGTCGGCCGATATACGGCCGCGCGGGGCGCGTATATCGCGGATCTGCAACAGCAGGCCAAATTGCGCGAACAGGAGCAGCGGACCGCGCTCGCGCGCGCCGTCGCCGAGGAGCGCGCCGCCATTGCCAGGGATCTGCACGATGTGATCTCCCATCATGTCAGCGCCATCGGCATCCATGCCGGTGCGGCCAGAATCGCCATGGCCGACACCGGGAATGCCGCCGCCACCCGATCGCTGACCGCGGTGGAATCGAGCAGCCGGGCGGCGATGGTCGACCTGCGCCGCCAACTCGATCTGCTGCACGGGCGCGAGGAGGACGGCCAGCGGCAGCCCGGACTCGCCGATATCGAGGATCTACTGGAGCGAGTGCGCGCGGCCGGTCTGGCCGTCGAGTTCACCGTGCGCGGTGCGGCGGTGGAGCTGCCGGATTCGCTGAACCTGACGCTGTATCGCATCGCGCAGGAGATGCTGACCAATGCGCTGCGTCATGGCGACGGCACGCACGCGCGGCTGGTCGTGGACTATCAGCCGAACCGGGTGGTGCTGGAGTCGATCAATCCGCTAGCCGACACCGCCGACGTCGGCGATCCGGCTGAGCACCGAGGCCTCAGCGGCATTCGTCAACGTGCCGAATTGTTCGGCGGGGAACTGGGATTCGGTCCCGACGATGCGCAAACCCATTGGCATACCAGGGTTTCCCTGCCGATCGGAGGTTCGTGAGCACACCGATCCGGGTACTGATCGCCGACGACCACAGCATGTTCCGCTCCGGACTGCGCGCGGTGGTCGACAGTCAGACCGATCTCGAATGCGTCGCCGAGGTCGGCGACGGCCGCAGCGCCATCACCGAAACCGCCCGGCTGCGCCCGGATGTCGCGATTCTGGATGTCCGCATGCCGAAGCTGGACGGACTCGCGGCGACCGCGGCGGTTGTCGCGGCGGGCGGCACCCGTGTCCTGGTACTCACCACCTACGACAGCGATGCCAATCTCTATCGGGCCCTGCAGGCGGGGGCCAGTGGGTTTCTACTGAAAAGCCTGCCGCCAGAGGAACTGGTGGCCGCCATCCGAATCGCGGCCCGTGGCGACGCCCTGATCGACCCGTCGATGACCCGACGGTTGATATCCCGCTTCGCGGGCACACTTGCTCCACCGGACACCCCACCCGAGGTAGCGCAACTCACCGCCCGAGAACGAGAAGTGCTGCTGCTCTTGGCCGATGCACGCAGCAACGCCGAGATCGCCGCGGCACTGGGCGTCGGCGAAGAGACCGTCAAAACACACGTATCCCGAGTGCTCGCGAAACTGGGTGTGCGCGACCGCATCCACGCCGTCGTCTACGCACACAAGCACGGCCTCGTCCCCCCGCACCACTAGTGGGGGCTGTCGCACAACCAATCACTGCCTCGCACAAGCTAT
The DNA here is from genome assembly GCF_001612725.1 of Nocardia anaemiae NBRC 100462. GTDB lineage: Bacteria > Actinomycetota > Actinomycetes > Mycobacteriales > Mycobacteriaceae > Nocardia > Nocardia anaemiae. The sequence continues at coordinate 94,626 of NZ_BDAZ01000015.1, forward strand.
AGCCTCTGCGAGATGCTCATGGGCTAGCGACAAGTAGTTGGGGGCCGTTAGGGCACGAGGAGGTTGAGTAGGGGGGTTCGGCGGAGGAGTTCGGCGGGGCCGCCCGTGAGGCCTGTGGTGAGGCATACGCGTGCGGGTGGGTGGACTCCGGCGAGCAAGGTGTAGTCTGCGCCGCCCGCTCGGTCGAGGATTTCGTCCGGGACGAATCCGGCCAGCCGGGCGCTGCCGCCGAGCGCGAGGACGCCGAGGACGCACAGGATGTGTGCGTAGCTGTAGGACAGCGGCACCGGGAGCAGATGCAGTCCGTCACCGGCGAACATGCGCTGATAGCAGGACAGCACAGACCAGACCGAACTCCGTTGGGTCGCAACGAGGCTCGTGAGTCGGGCCCCGGTGTGTGCTGCGTACAGGATCCATGCCGGATCGTCGATGCCGTAGTCGTCGCGGGGGAGCGCGGTGGGTTCGGTGCTCGCCAGATCCTCGAAGCGCGTGCACCACCCCGGAATTGACGTCGTGCTGCCGTCCTCGGGGAGGACTACCGTCACGGGTGCCCTCTGCGCTCGCAGAAGTCCTTCGGATAGGGAGGTTACGAAGAGGGCGGACGGCTGGTGCTGCTCGATGAGCCGATGCAATTCGTCGTCGCCATGATTCGGGCTCACCGGAATGCCGAGGCAGCCCGCACGGTTCACCGCAATGGTTGTCTCGACCGACTCGACCCGATTGCCGAGACAGATCACAACACAATCGCCGGTGCGCAGACCCGCCGCGACGAAATGACCGGCTATTCGCGCGGTGCGGGCCTCCAGTGTGCGATAGTCCACGGCCCGTAATCGGTCCTCGAATGCGATCGCGGCACCGGATTGCAGTGCACGTTGGGTCAGCAACATCGGGACCGGGCGAAGTAGTCGATTCCGAAACATTTTCACCTCATCGCGGTATTGCTTTGGTATTACACCACCGATTAATTGCTCTATATCGCTTACCTTTTGGATACGAGTGGGTGCGGTATCGCCAATAGCAGGATCCTGTCAGGTCAGCGCAGGAACCACTCTCGGATGACGAGCGCGGGTCTGCGGTTGATGTAGATGCGATAGCACCGAGCGCAGACCGCATCGTCGGTGCGGCCGTAGAACAACAGCTGCCGATACGACTCCGACGAGGTGGTCTGCAGCGCGCCGCCGATACCGGCCGCTTCGGTCGCCAAGGCGGCCGAGAACGCCGCGGGCAAGCGCCCGAGCGCGATCAGGGATTCGGCTCTGGCATACCGGGTTCCGGTGCGCGCACCGACCAGATCGACCTTTCGTACCAGCACTTTTTCCGCTGGCGGCACATCGAGCCAGCCGTCGTGGTCGGCGGCGGCTGTGCTCTTGCGCTGCGCGGTGCAGCGCGCCTCGACGGGCTCGAGCACATGCGCCTCCAGCGTGCGGGTCACCGTGCCGTCGGTGAGCAGGACGCTGCGGTGATAGGAGCTCAGCGTCGCCGCGGAGATATCGTGCCAACCGGGCGGACGTGCGGCCGGTGCGTGAAAGTGCCTGCGCACCAGCACGTCGGCCGCGAAATCGGTCAGCACGGCGGTGCCGCACGCTCGGACCGGCATGGAACACCCGCCGGTGTATGTTTATGTCTCATGCTGTGAGTTTGGCGAAAGACGGGTGGCGCAGAAACCCCTAAAGCTTCCCCTATTACGAACTCCTCGCCTATTCCCGATGCCTTGACAGCAATCTCGCGGTGCGGTTTCCTTGGGTATCTGAATGGTGCAGCGACAGTAGATGATCTGCTACTCAGATGCGTGTTCAGTTGCGACAGAGCTGCCGCGACGTTGCCATGCAATTCGCCTGCGATTCTGGGACAAAGTATGGGAAAACTCGATCCGCCTGCGCGCAACCACCCCTCGGCACCCACCTGGAAGAACCCCGTTGCCACCAAACCGATTCCGGTTGTGCTGGGCGCGACCGGCCTGTCAGCGGCATTGGCGGACGATAGATACACCGAAGAAGGTCTCGAGGCCACCGATCGGGTGGACGCGCGAGAGGTGTTGCGCGCGGACGTCAGTCGGCATGCGGTCAGCGATATCGGCGAAGCGGTCGTGCACCGGCTGCGCCGAGGTGGGGTGGAGCAGGCGCGGGTCGGCGAGGCCATTGCCGTACTCGGCGCGGCGAGTACCACCGAAACGATCGCCGTTGTGCTGCAGCAGGATCCGAATGCCGTGGACCGGATCCTCGTGCAGCTGACCGCGAGCGCGATCGTGGAGGCGGGGCGGTTCCGGCATCGGGAGGTAGGCCGGTGCATCCTGCGTGGCATGCGAGTCGATGCCCGCAGACTGCTGCACCATCGGGCCGCCGCCGCCCTGCACGACCGGGATGCGCCCGCCGCGATCGTGGCCGAACATCTGGTGCGGTCGGGCGAGACCCGCTACCCGTGGGCGGCCGCGATCCTGCGCACCGCCGCGGACGAGGCACTGGCACTGGATGAGATCGACCGCGCGGTGGAGTGTTTGGAGTTGGCCTACCGCACCGCCATCGGCGCGGCCGAGCGGGCCGAGATCGCGGCCGTACTCGCCTCGATCGAATGGCGGATCAACCCCTCCACGGCCACCAGGAATTTCGCCAGGCTGCATGCCGCCGTGCGGGCGGGCACCCTGTCCGCGCCCGCACTGCACGCCGCGGTGCGATATCTGCTGTGGCACGGGCGGATGGACGATGCGCGCGCGGCATGGCGGCTACTGGAACGAGATGCGCGACCGGCACTGCCGGATGCGGCGGCACCTGATCACGACGAACTCACCTTCCTGCGCTCCTGGATCGCCTACACCTATCCCGAAGTCCCACTACACCAACAGGTCCCGGTCGCGAAGCGGCCGCGAACCGCCAACGAAGGAACGCCCTCGCTGCACCTGGTAGCCGCGAATCTGCTGTCTGCCATCGCCGCCGATGCGGGTCGTGCGGCAACGGTGCCGGTGGCACATCAGATCCTGTCCCGGCACCGGCTGGACTCCGGCACCGTCGAGGCGCTCACCACCGCATTGGAGGGCCTCATCTATGCCGACAAATTGGAAGTGGCGACCGCGTGGTGCGATGCCCTGCTCGCCGAGTCGGTGGCCCGCTCCTCGCCGACCTGGCAGGCGATTTTCGCCGGTCTACGGGCCGAGATCGCGCTGCGTCAAGGCAGGCTGGACGATGCCGCCGGATATGCCGTGCAGGCGCTGAATCAGGTGCCGGCGGGCAATCTGGGCACGGTTGTCGGTCGGCCGCTGTGGTGTTATGTCCGCGCGCTTACCGCGGCTGGGCGGTATACCGAGGCGCAGGCGCAGCTGGATCGCGAGGTTCCGTTGAGCCTGTTCGACTCTCGGCTCGCACTGCCCTATCTGCACGCGCGGGGCCACCTCGCTTTGGCAACCGCGCGCGTCGCGGACGCACTGGTCGACTTCCAGCTCTGCGGTTCCCTGATGCGGCGCTGGAAAATGGATCTGCCTGCCCTGGTGCCGTGGCGCAACGATCTCGCGCTCGGCTATCTGATGGCCGGTGATCACCATCGGGCGCGGGGTTTCGCCGAACGTCATCTGGTTCGGCTCGGCGATGCGCGCAGGCACGGCACCGGCGCGGTGTCGCTGCGGTTGATCGCCGCCACGGTCGACCCGTCCGACCGCATCGCACTGCTGCGCCAAGCCGAGACGATCGCGCGACGCAGCGATGACCGGCTCGAATTGGCGACGGTGCTCGCGGATCTCGGCCGCACCCACGAAATGCTCGGCGAGGTGGACCGTTCCAGATCACTGCGGCGTTCGGCGCTGCGCCTGGCGGTGCACTGTGGCGCGGAGCCGCTGGTGCGGCGGCTGTCCGGTGACCAGACCGAGGCCGTCCAGCCGGTGCGCGCAACCGCCGCGCTGGATATCGGATCATTGAGCTCGGCGGAGCACCGGGTCGCGGAGATGGCGGCGAAAGGGCTGCGGAACAGGGAGATCGCCGAGGAATTGGAGATCACTACCAGCACCGTCGAACAGCATCTGACGCGGGTGTACCGGAAGTTGAAGGTGCGCAGGCGCACCGAACTGCGCTTTATGCTGAGCACCAAGTGCTGAACTGATCGGGAGATTATCGCGGATGACCGAATCCACCGTGCACGAGCGCTGGCTGCAGCGCCTACGGCCGCACCCGCGCCCGGTGGCGCGCATGATCTGTTTCGCGCACGCCGGTGGTTCGGCGAGTTCGTTCGCCACGCTGGCCCGAGCCGTCGACGGACCACTCGAAGTGTTCGCGGTGCAGAGTCCCGGGCGGCAGGACCGGCGCACGGAACCGTGTCTGGAGACGGTGGCCGAGTTGGCGGCGGGCGCGCTGCCTGCCGTGCTGGAGCACCGCGAGCTGCCGATCGCGCTGTTCGGACACAGTCTCGGTGCCGTGGTCGCCTTCGAGGTCGCGCGGCTCATGGAGGCCGAAGGTGTCGTGCCGCGGCATCTTTTCGTATCGGGGCGGCGCGCGCCGTCGGCGATGCGCTACGAATCGGTGCACCGGCGATCGGATGCCGGAATCATCACCGAACTGCGGCTGCTCGGTGGGCCGGGAGTCGAAATGCTCGATGATCCCGAGATCGCCGCGGCATTCCTGCCCGCGATTCGCAGCGACTATCGGGCCGTGGAGACCTATCGGCCCGAGCCGGACGCGCGGGTGCGGTGCCCGGTGACGGTGCTGGTCGGCGACCGCGATCCGCGGGTCAGCCGGGCCGAGGCCGAGGCCTGGCAGTCGCATGCCTCAGGCGCCTTCGAACTGCGGGAATTCCCCGGTGGGCACTTCTATCTGTGGGATCGGCTCGCGGATGTCGTCGCGGCCGTTCAGCGGGAACTGGTGGTCTGAGCGTCGTCGCTGGTGGCGTCTCGGATCGCGCGGATGAGTTCCTGATGCGGATCGGTGCCGGGTAGCACGGCGGCGACGAAGGCATCGGGCCGCAGCAGCACCGCGGTGGCTCCGTCGATTCCGTAGGCCGCGAGCACCTTGCCGGACGGGTCCGCGAGGATGCTGTCGGCGTGCTCGCGATCGCGGGACACGGCCACGGCCGAGAGCGGTGTGGTATCCATCATGCGCACGTAGCCGACGGCGTCGCGCCAGGTCGATTCGTTCTGCGCGTCGAAGAGCAGCACGTACTCCGCACCGGACAGTTGGAATATCCGGGCTGTCTCCTGTTCGCTTGCCGCCGAAGATGATTCGGGCTGTCGCAAGGTACTGCCCGCCAGCGCCTTATCGATGGCCCGATCGATGCGTCGGTGCATGGGCAGCGCGAGCAGCGCGCCGAGCGGCATCAAGGCGAGCGAGACGCCGAGCCAGAGCACGAATGCCGTCGAAGTCGCCGCCCGCACGACCGCGCCCCGACGAGAGGCCGCGCGGATCAGCCTGCCCCAGCGCCGGAAGATTCGACCGGCCAAGAGGTCGGCGCCCGCGATCGGGTAGGCGACCTCGGTACCGGAAACGTCGGGATCACCTGCGGCCCAAGCGGTTCCACAGTTGCGGATCCGGTCCAGCTCGCGCTGATCGACGCCCGCTCTGCCGAAAACGCCATGGGCTTCACGTTTTCCGCCCAGTAGCCACCGCAAGGTGGTCACCAGTGTGACGAACTGAGGTCGCGTATCGGTCGCGACGACAGCGCCCAGATGCGTGGCTCCCAGCGCACGCAGCCGCCGATCCACCTCCACCGCGGCCGAATACCACATATTCCGGCAGGCGATCACCGACAGCACCTCGCGATCGGCGAACACCTCGGGATGGGCATTGAGCAAGGTGCGCATCGGCAGCGATGGTGCGAGGAACCACACCTGATAGGCCAGGATGACCAGCTCATCCGGCTCCGAGCTCGGCCACGGCGCCGAGGTGTCGAGCTCGATCGCGGCCTGTTCGTCGACGCTGTCGGGGAAGACGCCGAAGAACTTGCCGATCGGCCAGGGAAACGGATACGGCCGCGCCGGTGTCACCGGAACATGCCGGATATGCCAGCCCGCCGCAACCAATGGTTCGGTGAATGCCCGTACGGTGTCGGTCAATTGGCCGGTCTGCGAATACGAGAATATGACGGCTCGCTTCGAAGATTGTGTGCCCATGGTGTTGCCCACTTTCGTCGGGCGAAATTCGAAAAGATAGCGATGCCGGAAACTGTATCGGTGCGCGCGGGCGTCGGTCAAGACGTCGAATCCGCCGCTAGGGGTTGCCGAATAGGGGTTGACGCAATCGAATTGTACTGTCGGACAACATATTTCGAAGCGATCATCTTGACGGTCGCAGGGGCCGATGTAAGACTTGGTCGAGGTTGTTCACCCGGCTTCGGGGCACGCCCAGCGCAGTAGATTGGGGTAGCGCATGTCGATAGTAGACGAAATCCAGCGGGACATATTCGACTATCTGGATTCGCATTACGGTATCGAGCGGGACGAAATCAAGAGTCATTCGGCGTTGAACGAACTCGGTGTAGATTCGCTCGGTCTGCTCGCCATTGCCGATATTGTCCGGAAGAAGTACGACATCGTCCTGGACGACGAGCGGATCGCCTCGGTGCGAACCTTCCAGGACTTCACCGACCTGCTGGAGCGCAAGGTGGCCGGGCGGGAGAGTGCGAGCCGATGACTGCCTATATCACCGCGACGGGCCGTTTTCTGCCCGGCGACCCGGTGCCCAATGACGAAATCGAGGACTACATCGGCAAGGCCGGTCTGGCCTCCGCGGATCTGCGCGAGATGATCCTGGGCAATAGCGGTATCAAGACCCGCCATTACGCGATCGATAAGAATCAGCGGACGGTCATGTCGAATGCGGCGATGGCCGCCGCGGCCGTGCGCGTCGCGGTGGAACGTGCGGGTCTGGGCCCCGATGAGGTCGAAATGCTCGCCGCCGCGACCACCATGCCGGATCTGCTCGGTCCGGGCCACGCCAGCATGATTCACGGCGAACTCGGCTACGCGCCGATGGAAGTCATGACCGCACACGGGATCTGCAGTTCCGGAATGATGGCCCTCAAGGATGCCTATCTGCAGGTCGCCATCGGCGAGAAGAGCAATGCCGTCGCGGTAGCCAGCGAATTCGCCTCGCGCGGATTCAAGAGTTCGCGATACGCCGAGATGAAATCGGTCATCGAGGAGGGCACGCTCCCCATGGAGACCGCATTTCTGCGGTACATGCTCTCCGATGGTGCGGGGGCGGCGGTGCTGCGGTCCGAGCCGGAGCCGGGCAAGATCAGTCTGCGCATCGACTGGATCTCGCTGACCTCCTACGCCAATACCGAACAGGCGTGCATGTTCCTGGGCAGCAATGACAATGCCTGCACCAAGACGTGGGGCGACTATCCGACGACCACCGAAGCCGCACACGACGGTGCGCTGGCGATTCGACAGAAATTATCGTTGCTGCCGCATCTGGTCGAGGTCGGCATCCAGGAGTACCAGCGGCTCGTCGACGCGGGCAAATTCGATCCCGAGAAGGTCACCTGGTATCCCGTGCACTACTCGAGTGAGCGGATGAAAGAGCTGATGATCGGTGAATTCAAGCGCCGCGATATCACTCGGGGCGAGATGGTGAACTGGTACAGCAATCTGACCAGGGTCGGCAATATCGGCAGCGCCAGCATCTACATCATTCTCGACGAGATGTTGTCCGAGGGCCTGATCGAGGAGGGCGACACCCTGGTGTGCATGGTGCCCGAATCCGGCCGCTTCATCATCTCGTTCATGCATCTCACGGCGGTGGCAGCGGGCGGGGTCTGAGGTCGCGCCATGGCTGAGGAACAGCAGCTGCGCGAATACCTGCGGACCGCGGCCCGCGAATTGCAGCGCGTCCGAGACCGATTGCGGCAGTTGGAGGCTCGCGCCAATGAGCCGGTGGCAATCGTATCGATGGGTTGCCGCTATCCGGGTGGAGTCGGCTCGCCGGACGCGCTCTGGGAGATGGTCGCCGCCGGTCGGGATGTGGTCTCCGGGTGGCCCACCGATCGCGGGTGGGATTTCGATGGGGTCACCGATCCCGATCCCACCCGGACACGGATGGCCCAGCACGGCGGATTCATCGATGGCGCAGGCGATTTCGATGCGCGTTTCTTCGGCATCAGTCCACGGGAGGCATTGGCGATCGATCCGCAGCAGCGGCAACTGCTGGAGGTGGCGTGGGAGACATTCGAGCGGGCGGGCATGGACCCGACCGGCCTGCGCGGCAGTCGAACGGGCGTATTCGTCGGTCTGATCGGGCAGTCCTACGGCACGGTCGACGGTGCGTATCGAGCGTTGACGACCGAGCAGGTCAGCGGTCTGTCCGGGTTCTTGTTGACCGGTAAGGCGGCGGGTGCGGGTTCCGGGCGGATCTCGTATGTGTTCGGGCTGGAGGGTCCGGCCATGACGGTGGACACCGCGTGCTCGTCGTCGTTGGTGGCTTTGCATCAGGCGATATCGTCGGTGCGGTCGGGGGAGTCGACGCTCGCGCTGGTCGGCGGGGTCACCGTGATGGCGACGCCCGATATGTTCGCCTCGTCGAGTGAGCGTGGTACGGCCTCCGATGGACGCTGTCGCTCCTATGCCGCTGCCGCCGATGGGACAGTGTGGTCCGAGGGCGTGGGAATGCTGCTGCTGGAACGTCTTTCGGACGCACAGCGCAACGGGCATCCGGTGCTCGCGGTGTTGCGCGGTTCGGCGGTGAATCAGGACGGTGCGTCCAATGGCTTCACCGCGCCGAACGGTTCGGCGCAGCGGCGGGTGATCCGCGATGCGCTGGCCGATGCTCAGTTGTCCGCCGCTGAGGTGGATGTGATCGAGGGGCACGGTACGGCGACGGTGCTCGGCGATCCCATCGAGGTGCAAGCACTGCTGGCCACCTACGGGCAGGATCGGGATCGGCCCGCGCTGCTCGGATCGATCAAATCCAATATGGGCCACTGTCTGGCCGCCGCCGGGGTGGCCGGGGTGATCAAGATGGTGATGGCGATGCGACACGGTGTGGTGCCGCCGACTTTGCATGTAGACGAGCCGACCCCGCATGTCGAATGGGGGACCGGACAATTGGAGCTGGTCACGCAGGCGCGTCCGTGGCCGGAGACCGGGCGACCTCGGCGGGCGTGCGTCTCGTCGTTCGGCATTACCGGCACCAATTCCCATGTGGTGCTGGAACACGCTCCGGCGGTGGTTCCCGAGCCCGAGTCGACAATCGCGCCACCGGCATTGGCCTGGGTGGTTTCCGCGCGGTCGGCGCGGGCACTGACGAGTCAGGCGGAACGGCTCGCCGGATACCTCCGCGAGCATCCGGGGCTGGATCCGGTGGATGTCGGCCACTCCCTGGTGGTTGCGCGTGCCCGGCTGTCGCACCGGGCGGTGCTGATCGGGCGTAAACAGGACGATTTGCTGTCCGGTCTGGAATCCCTTGCGGCCGGGCAGGATTCGACGACGGTGGTGCGAGCGATGGCATCGCCGGTGGCCAAGACGGTAATGCTGTTTCCGGACAGCGGGCTTCTCGGTGCCGGGCGTGGTCTGTATACCGACTTCCCGGTCTTCCGTGCCGTTTTCGACGAAGTCGGCGCCGCTTTCCCGGAGCATCCGCTGCATGAACTTGTTGCGAGTGAGGCCGATACGGCCGCGCGGTTATACGATCTCCCAGAATTCGCGCGAGCCGCACTATTCGGCATCGAGGTCGGGTTATATGGGTTGATGGCGTCGTTCGGGGTGCGGCCGGATTATCTGGTCGGGCAGGGCATCGGCGAGGTCGCGGCCGGATACGCGGCCGGAGTGTACTCGCTGGCCTCGGCCGCGGAATTGATCAGGGCCGCAGGCGAACCGGCCGCGGTCGCACGGCTATGCGCGAGCTTCGGCGATCCGAAGGTGGCGATCGTCTCCGGTCGCACCGGGGAACCAGTTGATCGGGACGAGCTGCGCGCGGCCGAATATTGGACGCAAGACTCCGCACAGCCGTCGGACGCCATTCGGTGGACGGCCGCGCGCGGCGGATCGATTGTCATCGAATTGGGTTCGGGCACATGGACGCAGTGGGTGCGCGAGACCGTTGCGGAGGTTAGCGATGTGGTGGTCACAGCGGCGCTCGACGCCGCGGGATACGGTCCATCGGATGAGGCGATGGCATTCGTGACGGCACTGGCTCGGGCACATGCCGCAGGCACCACGGTGGACTGGTCCGCGTTGTACACAACAACGCGAGCGCGGCGAATCGACCTGCCCACCTATGCCTTTCAGCACCGAACCTACTGGCTGGGTAGGTGAGGCGTGGGGGATGGTGGACATATCGCGGTGGTCGGGGCGGGCATTTCGGGCCTGGCCGCGGCCCATCGCCTGCGGCAGGCGGGCCACCGGGTCGAACTGATCGAACGTGAGTCCCAGCCCGGCGGCCGGTGCGGCGTCGGGCTGCTGGGTGATCGCCCCATCATGGCGGGTGGTCGGCTGATCGGCCGTAAGTACACCGCGCTGCGCGAATTCCTCGACGAAGTGGGCCCCTTCGCCTTGGAGCCGTATCCATTGCGCATGTCCCGGATCGTGGCCGGTGAGCTGTTCACCATCGATCACCAGGACCGTCCCACCGGCCTGCGTCACCTGATCGATGCGGGCACTCCCGCCCCCGATGTCGCGAAATTCTCCTACCTCGCCAGTCGCGCACTCACCGCCGACGGTCTGCTGGAGCCGGGCTACTACACCAAACTCGCCGCACACAGCGACCACAAACCGCTCAGCGAGCACTTCGGCCCGGCACTGACCGCAATTCTCTTGCGGCCCATGACGGTATGGACACACGGCGCGGAACCGGAAGAGGTCTATCTCGGTGCGTTCGGCGCTACCCTGGCGAATGTGCTCGACGACTTCGATCGGCTCACCGACGGTATCCAACCGGTATTCGAGGCGTTGTCCCGACAGTTCGTCGTGCGTACTCGCGCCACTGCGGATCGTCTGCTGGTCCGCAGCGGCCGGGTCCGCGGACTCGCCATCGCCGAAAATGGTTCCGGGCCAAGGGAAGAACTCTTCGACGCGGTATTGCTGGCAACCCCCGCACCCGCGGCCGCGGATCTCGTCATCGACGAATTCCCGACGGTCGGAAAGCTGCTCGCGCAGATCAGATATCTCCCCGCCGCGGTCGCGGTGGTGGCATACGACCGCGATATCTTCGCACCCGATGTCTGGGGTATCACCTTCGACGACGGTCCTTGCCGCGCGGTGGGCCCGGAGAGCCCCAGTCGCCGCGATACCGTCCGCTATATCTTCACCGGACGTGATGCGCGGCCGCTGCCATCGGCCAAAACCTTCGAATCCTGGCTGGCCCGAGCCGAACGCACCGTCATCGAGCACTGCGCTGCCAGCGGCGCCATCCGACGAGATCGGGTAACCCGCACATGGGATGCCGCCTATTGTGCTTACCTGCCCGACCACGGTGATTTCACCGCCAAACTCCGGCACGAGATCGCCAGCCGCACCGGTCTCGCGGTAGCGGGGGACTATCTACTCGGCACGTCGCTGGAAGCGTGCTTCCGCGCTGGCACCGCGGCAGCCGATGATCTCCTTGCTCGACTCGCCTGAACACGCCATTGCGCGTGGTCAACTCGGGCACCGGTTCGCGCGATAATCTCCAGTGAAGCCCCGGACCATCCCCTTCGGCCCGGGGCTTCGCCGAGCATCGGGACTTATCACGTGGCACTGTGGCATCCGTGTCTGAATCGCCGAATCTGACCGGCCAGGGCCGAGTCGCCTCGGTAATGCGTTTTTCGACCGAGCTCATCGCCTGGGTGGTGACGCCATGGGCGCTGGCCGGGCATTCGGTTGTGCTGGCCGTGGTGTCGGTGGTGGTACTGATCGGACTGCCCACCGTGTTCGCCACGCCCGGCGACAAGAAACAGGTACTGGTCGCCGTGCCGGGGTGGGGCACCATCGCGCTGATAGTGCTGCAACTTGTCGCGGCGGTCATCGGCTCCTGGGTGGCCTGGCCGGTGTGGCTCGCCGTTCTCGTCAGTGTGCTGGCGGTGCTCACGGTGCTGGCGGAGCTGCCCCGTTGGCGTTGGCTGTGGCGTGCCGGGGTCTAGTCATCCGGTGATGGTGGCGCGGATGAAATTGTGGTCGGACAGGCCGTCGACCACCACGACCGCCACATCCCGCACGGTCGAACCGCGCACGATCACATGGTCGATGAACTGCGATTTGGTGCCCGATGTGCGCGGACGGGTCGGGGCGGAGGCGGATGGCAGCTCGGCGACGGTGAAGTCGGGGCCGAATGCGGATGCCACGGTGGCGCGGTCGATATTGAAGTCACCGAGTAGCACCGTCGCGCGGTCCGGTGGTGCGAGTTCGGCAAGTCGGGTCAGCTGGTGGGTGCGGCGCGGATCACCGGTCACGTGAGTTGCCACGACGACAATGCCTGCCGTCTCGACGGCGAGAGCGCCATTGCCTGGATCGTTTTCGAAGGATTCGGCCGCGATTTCTCGGCCCGGTTCGTCGAGGACGAGGACGAGATGTTCGGTGGGATCTCGCAGCGGGGTGGTGCCGTTGCGCGGTCGCGGCACACGCGGATAGCGCAGGGCATGAATATCCTTGTCGGACAGTGCCGATCGCAGACTCGCCAGTTGGTCGCCGCTGACCTCCTGTAGTGCGATGACCTGTTCGGGTCGTCCGGCGATCCAGGCGGTCACCGCGGCAATGCGCGCCGCCTCATCGGGCCAGCGGATCGCGATATCGGAGCGCCAATTCTCCGCGTGCACCCGATGCAGGACATTCCAACTGGCCACGGTGATCACAGCTCACGATGCTAGTGCTCATCGGCCGGGAAATTTGCCAACGAATTCCGCCATGGGCACCTGCAATCGTTGCCATCGCTCGGCGGACATGTGCGGCGGTGCGTCCAGATCGACCACCAGTGCGGTGGCGACCGTCTGGGGTTCGGTGTATTTGAGCAGTCCCTCGGGACCGTGTCGGCGGCCGAGTCCGGAGCTGCCCATACCGCCCATCGGCGCACCGGGACTTGCCGCGGCGACCGCGTAGCACTCGTCGACATTCACCGCACCCGAGCGCAGCCGGACCGCGATGGCCTCACCCTCGGCCGGGGTCGCGGCCCACACGCTCGCGCTCAGGCCGTATTCGGTGTCATTGGCGAGTCTGATCGCCTGGTCCGTATCGGCGACCGGATAGATGGCCACCAATGGTCCGAAGGTTTCCTCGCGGGCGCAATCCATTTCGCGAGTTACACCGGTCAGAACTGTCGGCTCGAAGAACAGGGGGCCGAGGTCCGGGCGTGGTTTGCCGCCGGTAATAACCTTCGCGCCCTTGGATTTCGCGTCGGCGAGATGTTTCGCGACGGTGGCGAGTTGCTCGGCGGAGCTGAGACTGCCCATGGCGGCGGCGAAGTCGTATCCGGGACCGAGCGGCATCGCCTCGATCGCCGCGACGAACTTCGCAGTGAACTCGTCGGCGATCGATTGCTCGACGTAGACGCGTTCGATGGAAAGGCAGAGCTGGCCCGCATTCGAGAAGCATGCGCGCAGTGCGGCTCTGGCGACCTTGTCGACATCGACACCGGCGGTGACGATCATCGGATTCTTACCGCCCAGCTCGGCGGAGCAGCCGATCAGCCGGTCGGCGCATTGCCGGGCCAGCACCCGTCCGGTGGCGGAGGAACCGGTGAACATGAGGAAGTCGCAGTTCTCGACAATGGCGCCGCCGACGGTCGAGCCCGAACCGGGGACCACGGCGAGCAGGTCGCGGGGAAGTCCGGCCTCGTATAGCAATTCGGCGTTGGCCAAGGCCGAAAATGGAGTTCGGGACGCGGGTTTCAACACCACCGCATTACCTGCCAACAGTGCCGGAATCGAATCACCGATGGCCAGGAACATCGGATAATTCCATGGTGCGATGACGCCGACAACGCCTTTCGGCTGCGCGTGCACGCGCACCCTGGTCAGGCCGGGCAGTGGTCCGGGAACTCGCCGCGGTTTCAATAACTCCGGTGCCAGCCGCGCGTAATACCGGGTTCCGGCGAGGATGCCGAGGACTTCCTCCTGTGCGGTCCAGCGCGCTTTTCCGGTTTCGGCCTGGATGATATCCAGCAGTAGGTCGCGGTTTTCGAGTACCAGCGCGCGATAGCGTTTGATGACCGCGACTCGATCGTGAACCGGTAGAGCCGCCCAATGGCACTGTGCTACTGCGGCTTTGGTAAATGCGAGGTGGACGTCGGCCGCATCGGCCAGCGGCACCCGCCCGAGTGGATGTCCGGTGAAAACCTCGTCGATCGTGGTGGTCGGGCAGCCGACGTGGTCGGCGACCGAGGCGAGTCGACTCACACGCTGGAAAACACTGGATTCCGGAACCGGCATTGTCGTACTCCTGCCACATAGGTGTCCTCGAATATGCAAACTACAGCGGAAATCGAGGAATCGGGCTCGGCGATGGCCCACCGATTACCGCACGGTGGACGGGCGCAGACCGGTGGCTATTTAGGCTCGGAAAGTCGGCGAAAGTCGAAGGTTTCCGGTGGAGCGCAACCACATTCGAGGAGTCGGAATGTCACAGTCGAATGGCGACAGCAACGCGGTGCTCGAACGCGATGAGCTCGGCCGTCGCTCACCCGAGGAGCAGCGGCGGCTGCTGCGTGAGCTGGTGGTGCAGCAGGTGACGGATGTGCTCGGTGGGATCGCGCCCGAGGTCATCGACGTGTCGGCCTCGTTCCGGGATCTGGGATTCGACTCCCGCTCCGCGGTCGAGTTGCGCGACCGGTTGCGCAGGGCCAGCGGTGTGGAGCTGACGGCGGCGGTCGCCTTCGACTATCCGACCATCGACCGGCTCGCCGAACTGCTGCGCACCAGACTGATCGGCGCGCAGGGCGCGCCCGCGGGCAATGGCTACGGCACACCGGCGACCGACCCCGAGGAGCCGATCGCCATTGTCGGCATGGCCTGTCGCTACCCGGGCGGCATCGCCTCGCCGACGGACATGTGGCGGATGCTGATGGCGGCTCGCGAGGTGACCTCGGAATTCCCGCCGGAACGCGGCTGGGACGATTTCTACGATCCGGAGCCGGGTGCCGAGGGCAAGACCTACGTCCGCTCCGGTGGATTCCTCGACGGCGCGGCGGCATTCGACGCGGGCTTCTTCGGCATCTCACCGCGCGAGGCCCTGGCCACCGATCCGCAGCAGCGCCTGCTGCTCGAGGTTTCGTGGGAAGCCCTAGAGCACGCGCGTATCGACCCGAGTTCCATGCACGGCAGTCGCACCGGCGTGTACGCGGGCATGTTCTACAACGATTACGCCGATGACACCGCGCCCGCCGAGCTTGCCGGTTATCTGATGACCGGCATGACGGGAAGCGTTGCGTCCGGGCGTATTTCATATGCGCTCGGTCTGGAGGGGCCCGCGCTGACCGTCGATACGGCATGCTCGTCGTCGCTGGTGACGGTGCACCTGGCCGCGCAGGCACTGCGTCGGGGTGAGTGCGATACCGCGCTGGCCGGTGGCGTCACGGTGATGGCGAAGGCCGCGCCGTTCATCTCCTTCAGCATGCAGCGCGGGCTCGCGCCGGACGGTCGGTGCAAATCCTATGGTGAGGGCGCCGATGGCACCGTATGGTCGGAGGGCGTCGGGGTGCTGGTGCTGGAGCGGCTGTCGCGGGCCCGCGCGCAGGGCCGTCGGATTCTGGCATTGGTGCGTGGTTCGGCGGTGAATCAGGACGGCGCGTCGAATGGATTGGCCGCGCCGAATGGTCCGGCCCAGCAGCGCGTGATCCGGGACGCGCTGGCCGATGCCGGGATCACCGCCGCGGAGGTGGACATGGTCGAAGGCCACGGCACCGGAACGGTATTGGGCGATCCCATCGAGGTGCAGGCGCTGCTGTCCACCTACGGCCGGACCCGGCCCGATCCGGAGCGGCCACTGTGGCTCGGTTCGATCAAATCTAATATGGGGCACACCCAGGCCGCCGCCGGTGTGGCAGGCATCGTCAAGACCGTGCTGTCCATGCGGCACGAAATGCTGCCGCGCACACTGAATTCCGAGCAGCCGACCGAACATGTGGATTGGACCGAGGGCAATGTGCGGCTGCTCGCCGAACCGCAACCGTGGCCGCGTCGGGCGACCCCACGGCGGGCCGGGATTTCCTCATTCGGCATCAGCGGCACCAATGCTCATCTGATCATCGAGGAACCGCCTGTCGATGAGCCGAAGAGCCGAGCACGGATCGCGCCACCGGTGACGCCGTGGGTCCTGTCCGGACGCACCGATGCGGCGGTGCCCGCGATGGCGCAGCGGTTGTCCGAATTCCTGAAGGAGTTTCCGGACAGTGATCCGACCGATATCGGCTACTCGCTGACCGCGACCCGATCCGAATTCGAACATCGTGCGGTACTTCTCGGCGCCGATAGGGACGAGCTGGCCGTCGCACTGGAAACTCTGACCGCACAGCAGGATTCGCCGAATGTGGTGCGCGGTGTCGCCGGGCGCGATGTTCGGACCGCGGTAATGTTCCCCGGGCAGGGTGCGCAGCGCGCGGGTATGGGCACCCGGCTATATCAGGCCTATCCGCTGTTCGCCGAAATCTTCGACGAGGTGTGCGCACAGGTCGACGCCGCGAACCCGGCGTGGACCGTCGGGTTGCGCAGCGTGATCTTCGCCGAGCCCGGCACCCCGGAGGCGGCTTTGCTGGACCGCACCGAATACACCCAGCCCGCACTGTTCGCGATCGAGGTGGCGCTGTTCCGGCTGCTGCAGTCCTGGGGCGTGAACCCCGACTATCTGGTCGGCCACTCCATCGGCGAGATATCGGCCGCTTTTGTTGCCGGGGTGTGGTCGCTGTCGGATGCGTGCGCGCTCGTCGCCGCCCGTGGACGGCTGATGCAGGCGCTGCCCGAGGGCGGCACCATGGTTTCGGTCACCGCCGACGAGCACGAGGTGGCCGAGCTCGTCGGCGATCGAGCGGATCGGGTGGGCATCGCGGCGGTGAATGGGCCGCGTTCACTGGTGCTTTCCGGTGACGAGGACGCCGTCGACGAGATCGCGGCACTGCTCTCCGAGCGTGGCCGCAAGACCAAGCCCCTGGTGGTGAGCCACGCCTTCCATTCGCCGCGCATGGAACCCATGCTCGCCGATTTCGAAAAGATCTGTGCCGGACTGACTTATCACAAGGCGACCATCCCGATCATCTCCACGGTGACCGGCGAACCGGCGACCGATGAGGAATTGCGTTCCCCGGCCTACTGGGTCGGTCAAGTCCGTCGACCGGTGCGCTTCATGGCGGCGGCCCAGCGATTGATCGGCGAACGAGTCGGCGTCGCATGGGAGGCCGGACCTGGCGCGGCGCTGACCACGCTCGTCGTGCAAACGGCCGCCACCGCTGAGCAGCCGGTGCCGACCACTAAAGCGGTGCTGCGCTCGCCCGGTGCGGATGGTGAAGTCTCCGGACTCGTCGCGGCGCTGGCCGCCGGATATTGCGCTGGCGCACAGGTGAATTGGTCGGAGTTGTTCGCTGGAAGCGGTGCTACGGCTGTAGACCTGCCGACCTATCCGTTCCAATGGCAGCAGTTCTGGTTGCAATCCGCGGGTGTCGCGGATGTGCGACAGTCCGGACTCGAGGATGCCGGACACCCACTGCTCGGCGCGGTGGTGCGGCTGCCGGAATCCGATGAAATCGTCTGCACTGGACGGCTTTCCCTGCGCAGCCATCCCTGGCTGGCCGACCACGACATCGCGGGCACTGTGTTGTTGCCGGGTACGGCCTTTGTCGAAATGGCGCTGCACGTGGGCGCTTTGGTGGACTGCACGCGACTTGCCGAATTGGTGCTACAGGCACCCCTGCCCTTGCCCGCGACCGGTGGAATCGAGCTGCGTGTCGTCGCGGGCGCACCACAGGACAACGGTGGCCGGGCACTGACCATGTACTCCCGTCCACAGGACGACGGGCAGCCGGAGTGGACCTGCCATGCCGTCGGCGTTATTGAACCGGCCGACGAATCCCCAACGGCGAGCCCAGATTTCGCGGCCTGGCCACCGCCCGGTGCGGAGCCCATCGAACTCGATGGCGGCTACCGTGATCTGGCCGACGCCGGGTACCGCTACGGCCCGCTGTTCCGTGGGCTGACCGCGCTGTGGCGGCGCGGCGAGGAATTGTTCGGCGAGGTGGATCTGCCCGAGCAGGCACGGTCCTCGGCCGAACGATTCGGTATCCACCCCGCGCTGCTGGATGCGGCGCTGCACGCTCTTGCCCTCGGCGGCGCCACGACCGACGACGGCGAGGTTTCCGTACCGTTCTCCTGGGAGGGTGTATCGCTGCACGCGGTGGGCGCGTCCTCGCTGCGGGTGCGACTGACCGCACCCGCACCGGACCGGATCTCGCTCACTGTGGCCGATGCGGGTGGTGGTCCCGTCGCCGAGGTGGCGGCACTGGCATTGCGTGCCCTGCCGCGCGAGGCCCTGATTGTCAAGTCGTCCACTAGTGCGGACCTGCTCGGCACGACATGGATTACCGTGCCGCAGCCGGAGACCGCGCCGGTCGACCAGCCGTGGGCGCGGCTGCGGGAGAGCAAGGACACCGTGGCGGTCGAGCAGCTGTCGGTGGGGCTGAGCGACGGCCAGGGAATCGTGGCGGTCGAACAATCATCGGTGCGGCTGGGGGACAGTTGGGAGTCCGTGGCGATCGAGCAGCCGTCGCCGCGACTGGGGGCGAGTCAGGAGACCGTGACGGTAGCCGGGCAACGGGTCGTGGTCTTGTCCGCCCTGACCACCGAATCGACCGGTACCACACCGGAATCCGTGCGCGCATGGGTTACCGATCTGATGATGACCGTGCAGCAACTGATCACCGCCGAGGAGGCAGCCGAACGGATCCTCGTGGTGGTCACCCGCAATGCGGTGGCCGTGCACGGCGCGGAGGACGCGGATCTGACGGGCGCGGCGGCGTGGGGCCTATTGCGCAGCGCTCAGAACGAGAATCCCGGCCGGATCCTGCTGGTCGATGTCGACGACTGGGGGAATTATCGAGCAGCCGTGGAACAGGCCGTAACGGTGGCGACCGAACCACAACTCGCCCTGCGGCGCGGCGCACTGCACGCGGTTCGGGTGACCCGCTCCGCCGCGGATATCGTCGAGCCGAGAACACCCTTGGACGCCGGTGACTGGCGTCTGCTGCCACTGGGCAAGGGCACGCTCACCGGTGACAACCTCACGCTCACACCGGACCCCGACGCGACGGCACCGCTGGCGCCGGGCCAGGTCCGCGTCGCCGTGCGGGCGGCGGGTGTGAACTTCCGTGACGTGCTGATCGTGCTTGGCATGTATCCGGACCCGGATGCGCCCATCGGCGGCGAGGGCGCCGGGATTGTCCTCGAAGTCGCCTCGGACGTCACCGATTTCGTGCCCGGCGATCGCGTCTTCGGGTTCCTGCCGGTGGTCGGTTCCACCGCCGTCGTCGATCGGCGACTGGTGGTCCCGATGCCGTGCGGCTGGTCCTTCGCACAGGCCGCCGCCGCACCTGTGGTCTTCGCGACCGCGTATTTCGGCCTGGTCGATCTGGCCGGACTCCAGCCCGGCGAGACCCTGCTGCTGCACGCCGCGACGGGCGGCGTCGGCATGGCCGCGGTGCAGTTGGCCAGACATCTCGGCGCGGAACTCTACGTCACCGCAAGTAAGCCGAAGTGGGATGTGTTGCGCGGCATGGGCTTCGATGACGATCACATCGGCGACACCCGCACCCTCGACTTCGAACGGCGATTCCTCGACGCCACCGCGGGCCGCGGCGTCGATGTCGTGCTGGACTCGCTGGCCAATGAATTCGTCGACGCCTCGCTGCGCCTGCTGCCGCGCGGTGGCCGCTTCATCGAAATGGGCATGACCGATCGACGCGAACCGGACAAGGTCGCGGCTGAACATCCCGGCGTCTACTACCGCGCCTTCCACCTCATGGAGGCGGGCCCCGACCGGCTCCAAGAGATCATGACCGAACTGCTGCGCCTCTTCGGTTGCGGTGTGCTGCAACCGATTCGGGTGACAGCATGGGATGTGCGTGAAGCACCGGAGGTATTCCGGTTCATGAGCCAGGCCCGGCATATCGGCAAGAACGTCCTGACGGTGCCGCCGCGGTGGAATCCGAAGGGGACGGTCCTGGTGACCGGCGGCACCGGCGGGCTCGGCGCCGTGGTCGCCCGACATCTGGTCGGCGAACGCGGTGTGCGCAGACTGTTATTGGCCAGCCGACGCGGTCCCGCCGCCGAGGGGGCCACGGAACTGGCCGCCGAACTGACCGCGCACGGTGCCGATGTCGATATCGTCGCCGCCGATGTGGCCGATCCGGCCGCGATATCCGCACTGCTGGCGGCGATTCCAGTGCGACATCCGCTGACGGCGGTGGTGCACACCGCCGGTGTGATCGATGACGGCATGTTCGACTCCATGACCGCCGAGCAAGTCGCGACGGTCTTCGGCCCCAAAGTCGATGCCGCACACCACCTGCACGAGGCGACCAAGGACCTCGACCTGGCCGCGTTCGTGGTGTACTCGTCCATCGCGGGTGTACTCGGCGGACCGGGGCAGGCCAATTACGCGGCGGCGAATGCCTATCTGGACGCGCTGGCCCGCCGCCGTCACCTCGCCGGGCTGCCCGGCACCGCCCTGGCCTGGGGCGCTTGGCGCAGTGCCAGCGGAATGACAGCTCGACTGGGCGATCAGGATTGGGCGCGGATGCGTCGCGAAGGCATGCTGCCCATCGACGATGAGCACGGTATGGCGCTGTTCGACGCCGCGCTCGCGAGCGGACAGGCGGCCACCGTCGCCGCACGCCTGGACATGTCGGTGCTCTCGGCCATGGATCCGGGCGATATGCCCGCGATGCTGCGTGGTCTGGCCCGGTCCTCGCGGCGGGCCGCGGCGGCCAGGTCCAGTGAATCGGCCAAATTCGCGTCGGGTTTGCTCGGACTCGATCCGGCCGAACAGGAACGGGTCATCGTGGACGCGATCCGCGCCCAAGCCGCGGTCGTACTCGGTCATCAGTCCCCGGATGCGATCGACGTCGAGCAACCATTCCAGGAACTGGGGTTCGACTCGCTCGGTGTGATGGAGTTCCGCAACCGAGTGAAGTCCACGGTCGGTATCAATCTGGGCACGACGGTGGTATTCGACCATCCGACCCCCGCCGCTCTGGCCGGATATATCCGCCAGGAAATCACACCCGTCGACGACGCGCCCGCCCGGATCAAATCCGAGGTGGCGGCATTGGCCAAGAGTTGCGCCGCGACGTCACTGGATCCCGACGACCGACGTGATATCGCCACCCGGCTGCGGGCCGTGCTGCGCGAACTCGACGGCGGCGCGGAAAGCGAGAGCATCGCCGATCTCGCCGCGGCCGACGACAGCGAATTATTCGAATTCATCGACCAATTGGACTGATCGAATGCCGGAGGGAGGTGCATTACCGTGGCCGATGACGAACAGTTGCGCGAATATCTGCGTCGCGCCGTGCGAGAACTGCACGAGACCAGGCAGAAGCTGCGCGACGTACAGGCGAAACAGTCCGAGCCCATCGCGATTATCGGTATGGCCTGCCGGTTCCCGGGCGGCGTCCGATCGCCGGAGGACCTGTGGGATTTGGTCATCGACCAGCGATCGGTGGTCTCGGAGTTCCCGACCGACCGCGGTTGGCGACCCGCGGCCGCGCATGACGAGCCCGGTATGAAAACCATTGGCCTCGGCGGATTCCTGGACGGCATAGCGGATTTCGATGCCGGATTCTTCGGGGTATCCGAACGCGAGGCCGGGGCGATGGATCCGCAGCAGCGGCTGCTGCTCGAGGTCGCGTGGGAGGCCATCGAGCGGGCGCGGATCGACCCGGCCACCCTGCGTGGCACCGACACCGGGGTCTTCGCCGCGGTCAGCGATCAGATCTATTCGGACTGGTCGCCGGACTGGGACGGCTTCGAGACCTACTACGTGCTCGGCACCCAGGCCAGCCTCGCCACCGGACGGATCAACTATCTGCTCGGTTTGGAAGGTCCGGCGGTCTCCGTCGACACGGCCTGTTCGGGTGCGCTGGTCGCGCTGCATCAGGCGGTCGAGTCCCTGCGTGGCGGTGCGTGTTCGCTGGCGCTGACCGGCGGCATTACGGTGATGTCGCTGCCGTCGCCGTTCATCGCGTTCTCCCGGCAGCGCGCACTGGCACCCGATGGCCGCTGCAAACCGTACGCACAGGCCGCCGATGGCACGGCGTGGGCCGAGGGCGTTGGCATGTTCGTGGTGGAGCGACTGTCCGACGCGCGGCGCAACGGACATCCGGTGCTCGCCGTGATCCGTGGCGGCGCGATCAATTCCGATGGGGCGTCCAATGGGTTGACCGCGCCCAATGGTCGAGCGCAGCAACGGGTTATCCGGCAGGCGCTCGCGAATTCCGAGCTGTCGGCCGCCGATGTCGATGTGGTCGAGGGCCATGGCACCGGTACTCCGCTCGGCGATCCGATCGAGGCGCAGGCCCTACTCGCCGCATATGGCCGTCATCGCGATCCGCAACAGCCGGTGTGGTTGGGGTCCATCAAATCGAATATCGGACACACTCAATCCGCCGCGGGCACAGCGGCATTGATGAAGATGGTGCTGGCCATGCGGCACGGGGTCGTGCCCGCGACATTGCATGTGGATCGACCCTCGGAGCACATCGATTGGTCGGTGGGCGGGGTCCGGTTGGCCAGCGATGCGCGACCGTGGCCGGAGACCGGACGCCCACGGCGGGCCGGGGTCTCGGCATTCGGATTCAGCGGCACGAATGCACATGTCATCGTCGAATACGACCCGTCCGAAAGCTCTGCCGATTCGGAGCCGCCAGCGGTCCAGCGGTATCCGGTGTATCCCTGTGTGGTCTCGGGCCGGACACCGCAGGCGCTGCGGGATCAGGCCGCGCGTCTGGATTCCATTGCGGCGGATGTCGCGGATGTGGGCTTCTCACTGGCGACCACCCGGACCGTCTTCGATCACCGCGCCGTGCTGCTTGCGGGTGATACGGACGAACTGCGCAACGCGGCGTCAACGGCGGCGCTTGGTGCGGTCGATCGAACTGTGGTCACCGGTTCGGCTGCTGGCCGGAAGCTGGGTCTACTGTTGCCGGGGCAGGGTAGTCAGCGCGCCGGTATGGGGCAGCAACTTTACGAGGCATTCCCGGCTTACCGCGCGGCCTTAAACGACCTGTGCGCCGCCTTCGACGCACATCTCGACCGACCGCTGCGCACGGTGATCTTCGATCCGGATGCGCTGGACCGCACCGAATTCACCCAGCCCGCACTGTTCACCGTCGAGGTCGCGACCTACCGCCTGCTCGAATCCTGGGGACTGTCAGCCCATTTCCTACTCGGCCATTCGATCGGCGAACTCGCCGCCGCACATATCGGCGGCGTGTTTTCCCTGGCCGACGCCGCGGCAGTGGTGTCGGCCAGGGGCAAGCTCATGCAGCGGCTCGGTCCGGGTGCCATGCTCGCAATCCGCGCAACGCTCGACGAAGTGATCGAATCGCTTGCGGGATACGACGATCAGGTATCCATCGCCGCAAGCAACGGTCCCCATGCCACGGTCATCTCCGGTGACGAAGCCGCGATCGGCATACTGGCCAAGCAGTGGCGCGCCCGTGGCAGACGCATTCGCCGCCTGCGGGTCGAACGCGCCTTCCACTCCGCACAGCTGGATGGCCTGCTCGATGAATTCGCCACGATCGTGGCCGCCGCCGAATTGAAGCCGTCCTCGATCACATTGCTGTCCAATGTCACCGGTAAGCCGGTCACCGCCGCCGAAGTGTGCGCACCGGAGTACTGGGTCCGCCAAGCCCGCGGCACCGTGCTCTTCCACGACTGCATGCAGTACCTGCTGGATGCCGGGGTCGATACCTTCGTGGAGATCGGCCCGGGTGACGTGCTGTCCGGCATGACCTACGAATGTGCGGGCGATCGCCCCTGCGTCTGCTTGCCGACCCTGCGCACCGGCGAACCCGAACCACACGGCCTCATGCGTGCCGTCGCCGGTGCCTGGGTGCGCGGTGTCGGGGTGGACTGGGCGGCGGTCTACGCCGACTCGGGTGCCCGCACCGTCGACCTGCCCACCTACGCCTTCCAACACCGCAAGTATTGGCGTGGCACCCAACACTATTGGTGTGCCACCGAGCGCATCGCACAGCCGCTGTACGACGAAGAACCGACTGAAACAACGGATACGAGCACCGAATTCCGAGCCCGGGTGCTCGCACTCAACGAGCCGGAACGATCCGATTTCGTCCTCACAACCATCTGCGCACAGATCGCCGCCATACTCGTCGACCGCACCGACGACAGCGAAATCGACCCGGACACCGGCATTCTCGCGACCGGACTGACCTCCCTATCGGTACTCGAACTACGCAACCGCATGAATGCGCTTGCCGGATCGGGTATTCCGGTCGAGGGCTTTTTGGACAACCCGACCCCACGCGCACTCGCCGGACTGGTCATGGCCGAACTCGCCGACGACGCCGTGCGCGTCGGAATCTGAGGAGACCGCAATGCCAGAGGAACTGCTCACCAGCACACTGAGTTTCGAACAAACCGTGCCGTGCTCCCTGGCTCATCGACGCTGTCTCGGTGAGGTTTTCGTCGCCGACACCGCGGCCGTCGGGCCGGGGGAGTACTTGGCCGCGATCCAGATTCCGCGCGCACACTCCCTGTGGTCGGATCGCCGAACGGACTTCCACGACCCGCTCGCCGCGGTCGAGGCAATCCGTCAGGCCATGACCGTACTCGGACACCGATATCTCGGACTTCCCCTCGGCACCGCGCTCAGCCTGCAGCGGATGACCGCCGAAATCGAGGATCACGGCGCACTGCGCGACACCGGAACTACGCCACTGGAAGGCACCGTGCGCATCCGCACCGACCTCGGATCCGGCAGCGGCCCAGGCTATCTCGCCGATCACTCCTTCGACGCCACATTGGCCGTAGCAGCCGTGCCAGCGCTCACGGTGCGCGGTGGTGGCATCGCATTCCCACCCGAAACCTACGCCGAATTCCGCGACCACCAACGCCGCAATCGTGCCGAACAAGCGATGCCAACCGAAATTCCCGCACCCGTGGCACCGGACCGGGTGGGACGGCGCGATATGCGCAATGTCGTCGTCGGCGGCGATCTGGAACTACTCGTGGATCGCCGACATCCATCCTTCTTCGACCACCCCTACGACCACGTCCCCGGTCCGCTGATATTGGAGGGCTTCCGACAGGCCGCCCTGGTGGCCGCGGGCGAGCCATTCGCACTCGGCTCGATCGAGGCCACCTTCACCGGCTTCGCGGAGTTGGACGGCCCGCTCATCTTCACCTATCAGGTCGACGCCGATCCGGACTTCGGCGCCGATGTCGAATTGGCGCTGTCCCAGTCCGGCGTCCGGATCGCCGACTGCCGCATCGAACTCACTCCTTACCCATCCGACGCGCAGAACTGAGGAGACCCGCGATGGAGAACCCGAAAACGGCCGATCGGCGGCTCGCGGTCGTCGGCGCCGGAATCGCAGGCATGACGGCGGCACTGCACCTGCAGAAGGCCGGATACGAAGTCGAACTGATCGAGCAGATGGAGGTGCTCGGCGGACGCTTCGGTGTCGATCGGCTCGGCGAGCGCCCGGTCATGACCGGCGGCAAGAATCTGGGCCGCAAATACCGTGCGCTGCGCGAATTCCTGGCCGAATTCGGCGAGCCAGAATACGAGGAGTTCGGCATCAACACCTCCCGTGTGCTGGACGGCGAAATTCTCACCCTCGACAGCAAACAGAGCGCCTGGGACAAGATCAGTCGCCTGCGCCGCCTCGGCCCGGTTCGAGACCTGCTGAAACTGGCCTATCTCGGGTTCCTGGTGCGCCGCAAGGAAGAGAACCGCTTCCTGGGCTCGGCGGCCTTCACCAGAATCGCCGACCGCAAAGACGACCGGCCGCTCAGCGCGCACTTCAGCCCGCGGATCGTCCGAAATATGTTCCGGCCCATGAACGTCCGCATGAACGGCGCCGAACCGGACGAGGTCTACCTCGGCACCTTCGGCACCAACCTCAACATGATCATGGACACCTATGACCAACTGACCCACGGCATTTCGCCGATCATCGACGAACTGTCCAAAGTGGTGCGCGTGCGCACGAGCACCAAGGTCGAACAGTTGCTCATCCGCGACGGACGCGTGGTCGGCCTCGGCATCTCCGAACACGGCGGCCCGCTGACCGACCACTACTACGACGGCGTCGTACTCGCCTCGCCCGCCTACGCGAGCGCCGAAATCGTGAAGTCGGAGCTGCCCGCACTCAGCGATCTACTCGCCGAGGTCAAATACTTCCCGGCCGCGGTGGTCTTGGTCGAATACGACCGCCCCGTCTTCGGCTCCGAGGTCCGCGCCATCGTGCTCGACGATGGCCCCTGCAGCAACGCCGGTGTCTACGGCATCAACGACCTACACATCGTCCGCTACACCTTCAGTGGCCGCCAGGCCCGCCCCACCCCCACCGACACCGTCCTAGACCAGTGGATCGACGACGCCGAACACCGCCTCACCCGCTTACTCGGCGTGGAACACGTGAATCGCGTACACACGGTCAAACGCATCTGGGATGCGGCGTACTGCGCCTACGTGCCCTTCCACGGAAAGTTCCTGTCCCAGGTGCACTCCGAGGTCGCCGCGACCCCCGGCCTCGAACTGGCCGGAGACTACCTGCGCGGTGCGCCACTCGAGGCGTCCTGCCGCTCCGGCCTCGAAGCCGCCGACAAACTGCTTAACCAGCTGAAATCCGCTGTCCCCGCCTGACATTCCCCGCGCCAAAGCGCTCACGCACAGCTTCTGATCTTCGGCCCGACGTGTCCTGCGGAGTGTCGGTATCAAAGGTGTGCGTGAGCTCACGGGTCCCTATCCGAGATAAGGCTGGGCACGGTGTTCGGCGTGATGTCGCAGCCGAAGCCGGACGGTATCGTGCACCGGCACATCCGCAAGCTCGTCCGGAGCGAGGAATCGAACCTCGGTGGATTCGTCGCTGACCATGATTCGGCCGCCGACAACACGGCCGTAGAACGTGATATTGAACTCTTGCCGCACCTCACCATCGGCATACGCGATGATGTGCTCAGGGTCGGTATAAATTCCGAGCAATCCCGTGATCTCGATGTCCAACCCCGACTCTTCTTTGGTCTCCCGAACCACGCACCGCTCCAGCGTCTCGCCGATCTCCATCACACCGCCCGGCAACGACCAATTACCGGAGTCGCTGCGGCGCTGCATGAGGATCGCACCACGCTCATCGACCACCAGCGCCGACCCTCCCGGAACCAAACTGTTCGCCTTGGGCGCGTTGGGGTCTCGGTAATAATCACGCCGTCTGCTCATATGGAGCTCCTTGAGAGTAGGGTGCGACAGTTTCCCAGATCTGTTCGGCCTGGTCGGCGAATGACGAGAAGATTCCGTGCGGCGAAAGTTGCCTCAGGTACAGCGCCGGGTGTTGATATCCTCGGGCCCGTACCAGATACGGGGTAACAATCATCCGATCATCGAATCGGAATACAGAGTTATAAAGATGCGTAGTGTGCAATCCGATCTGGCAACCGTGGGTGTTTGTTAGTTGGCCGAGCATGCTCAGTGCGTTACGGATTCGACCAGGCAGCGTTCCGCGCATCTGTTCCAGGTTGTCTCGCTCGGCGACGTGATCGCAATCGGGGTCTGCGAACGCCAGTCGGACCCGAGCGCCGCTTCGGCATTTGTCGCGGATGATGTCGGCCGCGTCGGGCAGCAGTTCGAAGACGAACGGATAGGCGTAGCCGATGATGTCGATTTGTTCGGTTGCCTCGAGTAGCAGTGATATCCACAAGTCGTTTGGGATATCGGCTCGGTGGGCGTATGCGCTGAGCACCTCGGCCGTCGCGGGTGCCCCGGCAGTCAGATCGGGGCGTGTCTGTGGCCACAGCGTGGTCTCGGATTCGTTCAGCGCTTCAGCCACCGCGAGGCGGGTTCGCCGGTGCGGTACTCGCCCGGCCAGCCACCGGTTGACTGTCTTCACGTCCACGCCGACCCGTGCGGCAAGCGTGGTCGAGTCGAGTTCGGCTCGCAGCATTGCCGATTCGAGACGTTGGCTCATACCGGAACCATAAGGGACACACCTCGGACGTTTCGATGGTTTGAAAGTGTCCATCCAAACGTCCTCTGCGCAGTTCAGGGGTCCGTGCCGTGGTCATAGCGTTGAAAGCGGCCGCCTGGAGCTGGTGAAACGCCCCAGCTTTGGGCGGGCCTACCAACCACGGTGAAGGGGATGAAATGAACACACCTACCACATGTGCCGCTGTGCCGCGCAGCGGCGACTCCGCACATGCGCGTCCCATTCATTCGCTCACGATTGCCGAAGCGCAGCGAATCATGCAGCAACACAAGGCTTGCCGCGCGGTAGGTTGCCCGCGCAAGGCAACCGCGCTGCGTTGCTTGGTCCGAGAAGGCAAGCTCGTGCCCGCAACGGTGAGCCCCCGTGAACGCGCCGCCACCCGCGGCCTGCGGTTCCCAGTCGCCGAGCAGCACCTGCCGGTGCGGGTCGGTCCGGAGCTGCAAACCCTGCTCGATGTCATGGATGGGCTGACCAACCTCACTGTCGACTACCACGCCCGCACAGCTCGCCTGTTTCCGGGCAGCCACGAATCGAGCCCCCGACGGTGACCGGCGTAGACCGCATCCACACCACCGAAATCAACGGCATGCAGGCGACCTGGCAACTGGATCACCATCGCATCCAGATCTTCGCCGTGCACGATACTGCTGGCCGCTCGGTGTTGCCTTCCAGTCACTGGCTCGACCGGGTGCAGGCGCGCGAACGATGGCCGGAACTCACAACACTGTGGGACGCGATCCGACGAGACTTCTGGGCCGAACTCACCCCACCACAGCCACATTCACGCTCATACGAGACATCGCCGTGATCGCCGAGCCCACACCACAGACACCCCGACCAGGTTCTCCAGCGCTCGACGCGATCCGGGACTGGGTTGCCGCACTAGAGGCCGCCGCCGGTCCAGGTTGGCGCGTGCGTGGTGAACCCAATCCACCTTATGGCTGGAATCTGTTGAACGAGCAAGGTATGACCGTACGCAGCGGCAGCCTCGACCGGCTCGAGCAGTGGCTCGAGGCTCGGGCGCTCGATAAGCCGAGACTGCTCCGATCCCATCTGGCCGCCGTCGACGCAACCATTTACGGAAAGGATGATCCGGCTCCAGAAGAAGCACAGAATTGCTTGTCGGCAAATCAGATTCGGCCTGTCTGCACGGGCGCGCTGGCGTTGGTACGAGGCGACGAAGCGTCGTCGTAGGCGGCGGGCTCATGCCGGAGCTCGATACACCCTCGGTTGCAACGAGGAATCCTGCGTCAGGATCAGGTGATGCAGCCGCTGCAATTCGTGTCCGGGCTCGATGCCCAACGTATCGACAAGTGTGCTGCGCGAGCGGTGATAGACGTTGAGGGCGTCGGCCTGGCGTCCCGAGCGGTAGAGCGCGAGCATGTATTGCCGGTGGAAGCTTTCGCGCAATGGTGCTGTGGTGGTGAGCAATTCGAGTTCCGGCGTGATCTCGCGGTGCCGTCCACACGCCAGTTCGGCGTCGAAACAGTCTTCGTAGGCGTTGAGGCGTTCGTCTTCGATGGCGGTCAGTTCGCTCCAGGCGATGCCGGTTTCGACCAGGTCGGCGAGGGCGTTTCCGGACCACATGCCGATCGCCTCGCGTAGGTGCAGCCTGCCCCTTGCCGGTGCGCCCGCATCGAGTTCGGCGCGGCCCAGTCGGGTCAGCTTGCGGAAGCGGTGCAGGTCAACCACTTCCGGATCGACTTCGAGTCGGTAGCCGGGGAGCTGGGTCAGCAGGGTCGCGGAATGACCGGCGAGCACCTTGCGGATCGCGGAGACCGCGTTCTGCACGATCTTGCGTGCGGTGGGCGGTGGATCGCCGTGCCAGAGCGCATCTCGGATGCGGCTGGTCGGCACGACCTGATTATCGTGCAGGAGCAGGTAGCCGAGCACCGCCCGGCGGGTTACCCCGCCGAGATCGATCTCGCTGCCGTCGGCGCTGATATCCAGCGCACCGAGGATACGGAATTCCATTGCGCCGCCTCCCGATCGAGCCACTGTAGCGGTATCAACCAGGTGTATCAGGGGCACTGGTCGACGAGGTACCCCTACCCGCGGCCCCTTACTGGTGCCGCGTCCGGATTGCATGCTGCGCGGCAGCTCGCCGAGCGCAGTGATACGGCGGCCGAATTCGTTGTGGACGATCACCATTCGACTACGTTCGACGGGGACTTGCGCACCCTTACTAATTGACCGCGCGCTTGCGCCCCTGCCAGAACTGATCGCGCAGCTCCCGGCGCAGGATCTTGCCGCTGGCATTGCGGGGCAGGAAGTCGATGAAGAGGAAGTGTTGCGGCCGTTTGAAACTGGCCAGCTTGTCGCGTAGGAACAGCGACAGCTCATGCGGCGTCACGCTCTGCCCGGGGACGAGCGCGATAAACGCATGCACTGTCTCACCCCATCGTTCATCGGGCGCGCCGACGACCGCGGCTTCGCGTACCGCCGGATGCGAGACGATGACATTCTCCACCTCGGCCGGATAGACATTCTCACCGGCGACGATGATCATGTCCTTGATCCGGTCGCTGATATACAGATAACCATCCGCATCCAGATATCCGGCATCGCCGGTGTGAATCCAGCCGTCGACAAGTGTGGCCGCGGTCGCCTCCGGCCGCTTCCAGTACTCCACCATCGGCGCGGGGCCGTGCACCACCACCTCACCGACTTCGCCGGGCGGCAACGGCTTCCCGTTCCGATCCAGCACCTGGATCCGCGCCCCTCGATACGGGAACCCGGCCGAGCGCAGACGGGGATTGCCGACCCAATGGTCATCGGGCGGGAGAAAGGTGATGGGTGTCGCGGTTTCGGTCATCCCGTAGAACTGCAGGAATTCGCAGCCGAATTGCGCCATGCATTGCGCGAGCATGTCCTCCGGAATCGGCGACCCGCCGTAGGCGACCAACCGCAGCTTGCCGAAGTCGGCCGGGCTGACGCCGGGCTCGACGAGGATGAGCGCCAACATGATCGGCACCGCGTATACCGCCGTGACCCCACGCGTCCGAATGGCCTCCAGCGACAGGCCGGGCGTGTATTCGGGCAGCACCACCGTGACGATGCCGTCGATCAGCCCCTGCACCACCCAAGCCAGTCCCGCGATATGGAATCCGGGGATCACGACCAGCGCGACATCGTCTTCGGGCACCTCCAGCCACTCCAGTTCCGATTCGTGGCGCACATCGCGCACCGCGAACAGGCTCTGCTGCGCGATGACCACACCCTTGGACTTCCCGGTCGTGCCGCTGGTGTACATCTGCAGCAGCGGGTCGAAGCGCGAAACCGCGCTCTGCGGCGGCGTATCCGGCTGATCGGCATACCATGCGGTGAATCCGGCGCCCGCGGTTCCGGCAAGATCCATCCGACGCAGCACCAGTTCGGTGGAGACCTCCGGCAGCGCACTCGCGGCGGCGGCCTCGCGACCGGCGTCGACGAAGAGCAGCTTGCAACCGGAATCCAGGAGTACATGGGCGATTTCGGCGACGGTGAGTCGCCAATTGATCGGCACCAGCACGATTCCGGTATGCGCCGCCGCGACCAGCAGCTCGTAGAACCGTGCGCTGTCGTGTCCGAGATAGCCGATCCGGTCGCCCGCGACCAGCCCCTCGGCCAGCAGCGCATTGGCCACTCGGCACGAGTTGTGATGCAGGGCAGCATAAGTCGTCTCCCGCGCGCCGCAGATCAGCGCTACCGCGTCCGGCCGATGCCGCGCATGTTCGCCGATGACCGTCGGAAGTCCGATCGTGCTCGATTCCATTGTGGACTGCGACATCATGTGCTCCTGGATTTCGGGTGCGGGCGGCCACGGGTGTTGTCGACGAACCCGCCATCACGGTATCGATCTGCGGTAATCGCGCAGTAACCGCGAAAACCCTTCGCTCGGTGCACTTTCGGACAGATAGGGGTCGCCGGTAGGGGTTGGCCTGCCGGAGTAGCTGGGGTGCCATGGTCGCGGAACCGAACGGGAGGCGGGGAGACAATGTTCGAGGAGGTCGATGATGTACTCGCCAACAGCTCTGCCGCCGCCGCGTATCGCACATGTCGTCGAAGGCATCCGGGTCCGGCTTCGACGGCTCGCCCAGCGTCTCGCACCCGCGCCGATCGGCGTGCTGGAGTTGGCCGAGGGCTGGATGATGACGCAGGCGCTCTATACCGCCGCCGCACTCGGCATCGCGGATGTACTCGCCGACGGCCCGCTGCCCGCCGATCGGATCGCGGCCGTGGTCGGCGCGGATTCGGACGCCACCTATCGATTGCTGCGAGCGCTGGCCAGCCGAAGCGTCTTCGCCGAACTCTCCGATCGCCGCTTCACGCTCACCCCGATGGCAGAAGCAATGCGCGTGGATTCGCCGACAACCGTGCGTCCGGTGCTGATGATGCTCGGCCACCCCGCGGTCTGGGCGTCACGCGGCCAACTCGTCCATGCCGTCGAGACCGGCCGATCGGGTCATGAATTGGCGCATGGGACAACCGGATTCGAGTATCTGTCGAAAAATCCGGAATTCGCCATCGGCTTCCACGAGGCGATGAAAGCGACCACCCAGCTCTCGGTCGGGGCAATTCTGGCCGCCTACGATTTCGACCGTTTCGATCGGATCGTCGATGTCGGCGGTGGCAGTGGCTATCTGCTCGCCGCCATCCTGCGCGCCGCACCACGCGCCAATGGCATTGTCTACGACCTGGATTCGGCCACCGCGAGCACCGCGCAGATCTTCGAGCGCGCCGGAGTGGGCGAGCGCGGCACGATAGCGAACGGCTCGTTCTTCGATTCCGCGCCCTCGGGTGCGGATGCCTATGTGCTCAAACACATCGTCCACGACTGGCCCGACGAACCCGCGCTGCGCATCCTGCACTCGGTGCGCGCCGCGATCGTCCCGAACGGCAGGCTGCTGCTGATCGAATGCGTCGTGCCGCCGCGCAACCGCGTGCACTTCAGCCTGTGGCTCGACCTCGAGGTCATGCTGTCCATCGGCGGCCGGGAACGCACCGCGGCCGAATACGGCGACCTGCTCGCCCGCGGCGGCTTCGCGCTGCGCCGGGTGGTCGCGACGGCCGGGCCGCATTCGATTATCGAGGCGGTACCGGTCTAGAACTCACCGCTGGTCGCCGGGTCGGCCAGCGCGCCCTCCGCGGTGCGTAATCGGTCGGTGAGTGCCGTGAGCAGGTCCATGGACTCGGTGGAAAGGCCGAGCGCCAGATGCACCAGGCGCCGTAGCGGACGGCTCTTGATCTGACCGGCCAGCAGCAGGTCGTGGTCATCGGGTAGGTCGAGGTAGTCGAGTTTCACGGCAGTTCTCACAATCTGTCAGCTGATCCGGAATACCCGTGGCTCCGGCGGTTACCCGTGCTGAAGCGGGTACGGCCGTCGGACCTCGATGCGCAGGTCATCCGGTGCGAAGACGCCGAAAAGTGACGCACATCGCACCGAGTCCCGCGCTGTGCCGTGGTCGAATGTTTCGCGGTTCGTCCGGCGTTGATCATGGGCATCAGCGTCTGATTATCCGGCAAGCGGAGACTACCCCTCCGATCGACTTCCCACCGAAGGGCAGAACAGTGGCGTTCGCGGACTATCAGAACGAGATCTACTTCGCTGGACTCGGCGGACATATGCCGGAGTTTCCGATGGACTTCGCGACGCTGGAGGCGAAGGCCGCGGCCGCGCTGCCGCCCGCGCTGCACTCCTATATCGCGGGCGGAGCCGGTGACGAGCTGACCCAACGGCGCAATGTCGAGGCATTCGAGGACTGGGGCGTGGTTCCGCGCATGCTCGTCGGCGCGACCGAGCGTGACCTGTCGGTCCAGGCCTGGGGACTGAACTTTCCCAGCCCCATCTTCATGTCCCCGGTCGGTGTGATCGGCCTGGTCGGCGATAAGCACGGAGACATCGCGGTCGCTGCGGCCGCGGCGAAATCCGGTGTACCCGCTATGTTCTCGACGCTCATGGAGGACCCACTGGAGGAGGTCATCGGTCACGCGGGTGCGACGCCGAGCTTCTTCCAGCTGTACACACCCAAGAATCGCGACCTCGCCGCGAGCCTGGTGAGCCGGGCCGAGGCGGCCGGATATCGCGGCATCACGGTCACCTTGGACACCTGGGTTCCGGGCTGGCGGCCGCGCGATCTGTCGACCGGGAATTTCCCACAGCTGCGCGGGCACGTGCTGAAGAACTACACCTCCGATCCGGTATTCCAGCAGATGGTCGGCTCGGAGGATCCGCAGGCCATCGTGCTGCACTGGGTGCAGACCTTCGGGAATTCGCTCATCTGGGACGATCTCGAATGGCTTCGCTCGCTGACCGAGCTGCCGATCGTCCTCAAGGGCATCTCCCATCCCGATGATGCGCGCCATGCGATCGATGCGGGTATGGACGGGATTTACTGCTCGAATCATGGTGGGCGCCAAGCCAATGGCGGCCTGAGCGCGCTGGAGACGCTGCCCGGCGTGGTCGAAGCGGTGGCCGACCGGGTGCCGGTGCTGTTCGATTCCGGTGTGCGATCGGGCAGCGATGTCATCAAGGCGCTCGGGCTCGGTGCGACGATGGTCGGCATCGGCCGTCCGTATGTGTACGGCCTCGCACTGGGCGGGGTTTCGGGTCTGGTGCATGTGCTGCGGATGATTCTGGCGGAGGCGGATCTGCTCATGGCGGTGAACGGCTATCCGGATATCGCCGCGGTCCGCGAGAATATCCGGCCGCGGTGCTGACTCGGGTGGTGTGCGCTGCGCGCGCGGTGCCACTACCGTGGGTCGGCGAGTCCGGACCCCGATCGCTGGGAGATGAGCGTGCCTGTATCGACGATCGAGAATGCGGCGGCGCCGACCACCGCACCGACCGAGTCCGAACGCGGCACCATTCCCACCGCCGCGTTCTGGGTGATCTCGGTCCTCGGGACCGTCGCCGGTGTGTACTACATCCACCAGGTGCGCGAAACGATGCAGGTGATGATGCATCTGATGGATCTGGGCGTCTATCAGATCGCCGGACACCGGGTGGTCGACGGTGTCTCCGTCTACGACACGCCCCTGCTCGGCCACACCCGCGGTGTCTGGGAATTCGTCTACACGCCGTTCGCGGCGCTGCTGTTCGTGCCGCTGGTGAATCTGCACGGTGACGTGTTCACCTTTGTCGGTGCGTTCGGCAACTTCGCCATGCTGACCGCGTCGGTGTGGGCGGCCCTGTCGATGCTCGGCTACCGGCGCGATCTGCGGCTCGTGCTGGTGGGCGTGCCGATCGCCGGACTGCTGATGTGGTGCGAGCCGGTGCGCGAGACCATGGCCTTCGGCCAGATCAATATCTTCCTGCTGTTGCTCGTGGTCGCCGATATGGCGCTGCCCGATACATCGCGGTGGAAGGGCGTGCTGACCGGGATCGCGGCGGGCATCAAACTCACCCCCGCCTTCTTCGTGGTCTATCTGCTGGTCACCCGCAGATACCGCGCCGCGGTGACGGCCATCGGCGCGTTCGCGGCGACCGTACTCGTCGGTCTCGCCGCCACGCCCAAGGATTCGCTGACCTTCTGGAGCGGCGCGTTCGCCGACCCCAAGCGGGTCGGCGTGCCGGAGAATCCACGCAACGAATCGCTGCGCGGTCTGCTCGCACGCACCATCGGTGTCGAGGGTGTGCACCAATTGCTCTGGCTGGCAGGCGCTTTCGCCATCGCCGCGACCTGCCTGTACCTGGCACGTCGGCTGTCACTGACCGGATACGAACTGCCCGCGGTGGTACTTGTCGGACTCACTACCACCGCGGTGTCGCCGTACAGCTGGGTTCATCACTGGGTCTGGCTAGCGCCCCTGCTGGTCTATCTGGCCGATCTCGCCTTGCGCCGTCGCGGTGTGGTCGCGTCGATCGGCCTACTCATCGCGGTGCTGGTCGCATCGGGTGGTGTGATCGCCTTCTTCGACCCGACGATGAGCAGCATCTACGACTATCCCTCGGGAAGCCACCTCGCGACATTCCTCCACAACGGATACATCTGGCTGACGCTGGCCTTGTTCGGCGCGGCCGCCGTTCAGCTGCGCCGTTCGGCACGTGACGCGATACCCGCCACCGCGCGGTAATCGGCGTCAGGACTCCGACGCGGGGGCCTCGGCCTGCTGCCGTTCGGCGACCGCCGCGGCGTGTTTGGCTCCCGAACCCCAGCCGACGTGCAGTTCGGCGCGCATGCGGTCGGCCATATGCGGATAGTGCAGTTCGAACGCGGGACGCTCGGAACGGATGCGGGGCAGTTCGTAGAAGTTGTGCCGTGGCGGCGGGCAGGTGGTGGCCCACTCCAGCGAGTTGC